>CAVSKV010000002.1:0-1816481 GCA_963728785.1 uncultured Gemmatimonadaceae bacterium | reverse complement strand
AGCAAGCGTGGCCTCCGCGCAAGCCGGCGTCAGCGCCAGCAAGTCCTCGTACTTCCCCACGATCAGCGTTACCTACAGCCGGAGCGGCAGCGGCTTCGACCAGTACTACGGCATCGGCGGGGGCCAACTCGCGTACAGCAAGAGCCTGGCCCTCTCGCTGAGCTACAACCTGTTCGACAACTGGACCCGCGAGGCCGCGTCGGTCTCGGCCTCCACGACGCTGAACAGCGCCCAGGCCACGCTGCGCGACGCCCGGCTCGGCGCGCAGCAGAACGTGGTCCAGTACGTGACGGGCCTGCAGACGCTTCAGGAGCAGATCCAGATCCAGCAGCAGTCGATCGTCGCCGCCGAGGAGAACCTGCGGGTGCAGGAGCAGCGGTACGCGGTCGGCGCCTCGACGCTGCTCGACGTGCTCACGGCCGAGACCACGCTCAACCAGGCACGGGCGCAACTCATTCAGTACCGCCTGAACTACCGCACTACCAAGGCGCAGATCGAGCAGATCATCGGACGCGACCTCCAGTAGGCCCGTACAACAACCGAAAACGCTGGCTGGGCCTCCGTGGGCCCAGCCAGCGTTTTCTTTAGTGTTTTCCGCATTAAGAACAGTTGACCCCCCAATCAATTGAGCCCGAGGAGCAGGCTCGTGAATCGATTCTTCCCCCCGATCGTGATCGCGGAGGTGCGCTCCAAGGCGTCGGGCATGATCACCAACATGCCAGTGGAAACCGGCACTCACGTCAAGCCCGGCGACCTTCTGGCCCAGATCGACACCCAGACCGTGCAGAAGCAGTTCGAGCAGGCCCGGCTTGCCGGTCTCCGATGACCACCCGTTCTCCACTTGACAGGCCACGGTGGTCGATATATCGTCGATATAACCACGATATATCTCTGCTATATCGCAGAGGAGACGAGAACGATGCGCGATGATTGCAATGGCCCTAGCCGGGCTCGCTGGGATTGGGATGCCTTTGCCGGAGGGTTCTGGGGCCGCGGCCCGCGAGGCCGGCACTTCCGAGGCCGCATGGGGCGGATGTTCGAACAGGGGGATCTGAAGTTCGTCATCCTGCAACTGCTCGATGAGAAGCCCCGGCATGGCTACGACATCATCAAGGCGCTGGAAGAGCGCTCACAGGGTGCGTACTCGCCAAGCCCGGGCACGGTATACCCCACGCTTACGATGCTGGAAGAGATGGGATACGCCAAAGCGACGACCGAGGATGGAGGAAAGAAGGTCTACGAGATCACCGCCGAAGGGAAAAAGCACCTCGAGGAGAACTCGAGTACCGTGGATTCCATCTTTGCCCGAATTTCGGAGGCGGTGGAGCCCTTCTTCAGTTCGTCCATGGCCGACGTCCGAAGCGCCATGCGCCATCTGGCCCGTAGCAGCCTGGGCACGGCGATGAAGCACGCCGAGAGCAAGGAGGTCCTGGGCAAGATTGCCGAGGTCCTGAACCGGGCGGCCGGCGAGATCGACGCGATCACTGGGTAGCCCGCTGGACGCGCCCTGACGGATCGCTACATTTTGCAGCGGGCCGCGAACCCTTTGGGGCCCGTTTGCTATTAGCGGGGCCCGGCCTTTCGACCCTTCGGCTCGGCCGCCCCGGGTGACTAATTTGCCCGTCCATGCCCGCTGAGCCCCCTTGCTCGGGCGAATCCGCAGCCGGCGCACCGGCCAACGGTGCGAGCGGCTTCCATGGCGTCGCCGTGGCGATCTTGGCGCTCATGAGCAGACGGAAGCGCGGCCGTATCATGCTCAACCGCGTCCTGCACTCGGGGGCGCTGCCCCTCGATCAGTTCTTGGACGATGTGGCCCGCCGCAAGCCCACGCGCGTGCCCGGCACGGCCGTATTCATGACCTCCAGAGCGTGTCGCCGCGGGAGCGGCGTTCGCGGAGCGCGACCTCGGCGACGGCTCCGGCGGATGTCGCCGCCGAATCCGCCGGTGCGCGATCGCCGATCCAGCCATGTTACAGCACGACGGCGTTCGGCTCGCTGGTCGGTCGCACGTTCACCCCGCGAATCGCAACGTCGAGGAACGCCCCAGTGAGCCACCCGTCGAACGCGAAGCGATCGATCAGCGGGCGCCCCTGGCGGCTGACCGCGAACTGAGAGTGCGCATTCCGGAACGCATCCATCCGGGTATCGGTGAACGGTGTGCCCTTGACGATCGCGCCGGCCACGACGTCGTTGTTCTCGGTCGCGCCGGTTGCGAGATCGAAGAGGTCGCCGTTAACGGCGGCCACGATCTGCGCTCCCGGCATGGCGTGGCGCCGCACCATGTCGGTCACCCGCTCCACAGTGAGGCAAGACCGGGTACGCATGGCGGTTGGGACCGTGGCGGAGAGGTTGGCGCCAACCTAGCGGCGGGCCGGTCCCGCGCGCAAATCAATGCCGCAGCACTCTCTGCCTCCCCTTTCCATCCCATTCCTCCTTCGCCGTTTCCACCCTGGAGAACCTTCCATGCCCGCCCATTCTCCCCTGTGCCACCACGCGACCACACGACGGCCCAGCCTGTTGCGCCGTTGCGGACTCACGTTCGGAGCGGTGATGGCTGCGTTGCTCGGCGTCGCCGCGCTGGGCGCGGCGCAGCAGCCGACGCATGTGAACACGGCCAACTGGACGCTCGCCAACAACTTCACCCCCGAGGCGCTGCGCCCGATCCTCTACACGTCGGCGGTGGCCCCGCACTGGATCGGCAAGAGCGACTCGCTGTGGTACAACTGGAAGGACCATACGGGTTCGAGCTTCTTCCTCGTAGTGCCAGCGCTCAAGGTCAAGCGGCTGCTGTTCGATCACACGAAGCTCGCCGCCGCGCTCACCGCTGCGTCGGGGCATGCGTACGACAGCTACAACCTGCCGTTCACCACGCTCGACATCAGCAAGGATCACAAGAGTTTCGAGTTCAACGCCGACAGCTCGCGCTGGAAGTGGACGCTGGCCGCCGAGACGCTGGAACGTGTGGGCAAGGCGACGCGCGAGACGGAGCCGAGCGGCGGCCGGGGAGGCGGCGGCGGGTTCGGCGGCCGGGGTGGCAACTTCCGCAACTTCTCGCCGGACAGCACGCACTTTGTGTTCGCCCGCGACAACAACCTGTTCCTCGTCGACACGCTGACCAAGGACACGACGCAGATCTCCGTGGATGGTGAGCGAAAGCGCAGCTTCGGCAAGGTGGACACGGCAATGGTGCTGTTGAATCAGCGCGGCCGCGTTGGCGGCGCTGGAGGTGGGGGCGGGGGCCGCGGCGGCGAAAACGATCCACTCGACCCGCGCGTGCGGGCCAATGTCGTCTGGTCGCGTGACTCAAAGGCGTTCGCCGCCGAGCGCCAGGACGAGCGCAAGGTCGCCGACCTCTACCTCATCGACAACCTCGCCCAGCCGCGACCCACGCTCATGGAATACCCGTACGCGATGCCCGGCGAGACCAACGTCGGCGTCAACGAGTTGTACACCTACACGCTTGGCGACAAGCAGGTCACGCCGCTCGACGTGAGCAAATACAAGGACCAGCGAATCATGAACATCGTCTGGCCCGACGCCGGCCACGACGTGCTGAGCCTGGTGCGGCGCGACCGCACCCAGCGTGAGCTGGAGATGATCGGCGTCAACCTCCAGACGCACGCCATCACGACGATCCTCACCGAGAAGAGCGGGTGGGGCGGCCTGCAGACGCAGACGCCGCGCTACGTGAAGGCCGGCGGCGACTTCATCTGGTGGTCCGACAGCACGGGCTGGGGGCACTATTACCTCTACTCGCACGACGGCAAGCTCAAGACCGCGCTCGGCGCGGGGCCCTGGCGCGCCGAGGAGCTGGTGGACGTGGACTCGATCAAGGGCGTGGCGTACATGACCGGCGTCGGCCGCGAGCCCAACGAGGACCCGTACTATCACCACCTGTACCGGGTAAACCTCGACGGCACCGGGTTCACGCTGGTGGACGCCGGCGAAGCCACGCACAACGCCGATCTGTCGCCGAGCTACAGGTACGACGTCGACAACTACTCGCGCATCAACCTCGAGCCGCACGCCGTGCTCCGCGACGCCAACACCGGCCAGACGGTCATGGACCTCGAGACGATGGACATCTCGGGGCTCAAGGCGGCGGGGTGGAAACCGCCCGAACCGTTCATGGCCAAGGCCGAGGACGGCATCACCGATATCTGGGGCGAGATGTGGAAGCCCTTCGACTTCGATTCGACGAAGTCGTACCCGATCATCACCTACACCTATCCGGGGCCGCAGACCGAGTCCGTGGTGTTCAACTTCTCCCCCACGGCGCAGCAGCAAGAGCTGGCGCAGCTGGGCTTCATTGTCGTGACGTTCGGCAACCGCGGCGGCAGTCCCGAGCGGTCGCGGGCCTACGACACCTACGGGTACCTCAATCTCCGCGACTACGGGCTGGCCGACAAGAAGTACGTGATCCAGGAGCTGGCCGCCGAGCATAAGTATATTGATATCAACCGGGTGGGGATCTACGGCCACTCGGGGGGCGGCTTCCAGACCGCCGCGGCGATGCTGCTCCCGCCTTATAATGATTTCTTCAAGGCCGGGGTGAGCGAATCGGGTAACCACGACAACAACATCTACAACGAGAACTGGAGCGAGCAGTACCACGGGCTCGAGATCGTGCAGCCCGGCGACAGCGCGCGCGGCCGCGGGGGCCGCGGCGGTCGTGGCGGCGGACGGGGTGGCCGCGGGGGTGGCGGGGGCACGGGCGCGGCGCCCGGCGATCCGTCCGACGCGTCAGCCGCGGTGGGCAGCGCCGTGGCGGCGCTCACCGGCGCGCCGGCCGACACCACCGTGAACTATCGCATCCACGTGCCGACCACGGTGGAGCTGGCCAAGAACCTCAAGGGCGCCCTGCTGCTCGAGACAGGGCTGATGGACAACAACGTCCACCCGGCCAATACCTACCGGTTGATCAACGCGCTGCTCGAGGCCAACAAGCGCTTCTCGGTCATGGTCTACCCCGGGCGGCCGCACAGCTACGGCAGCTTCGCGCCGCATGCGCAGCATATGATGATGGAGTTCTTCGCCACGCATTTCCTGGGGGACAACTACGGCGGAAGCGCGGAGATGACGGATCATGTGAGAGGCGGGACCGGCAACTGAAGGCGAAGAGCCGGACGCTGACGGCTCTCAGCTATCGGCAGCAACGCAGGGACCCATCTCGGTATGAGTCGAGATGGGTCCCTGTGTCGTTGCGGACGGCGGACGGCTCACCGCGCACGGCTGATGGCCTGCCGTTTGTGTTCGCCGCCGTTATCGGGTCCAGATCATCGTCACGCAACTGCTTCCGTCGGCCAACACGCTGGCCCCGTCCCCGGTGGCGTTGAGGTCGGGGGGGCACCTCGCCCGTCGTGTAGGTCTCGATGCCGGCGATCATCGCCGGATCGATGAGGGCGTCGAGCCCCGTCTTGAGCACGCGGCTCACGTGCCCCGGCGCCACCACCCGACTGGGCACCTGCACGCGCACGCCGTCGATGTACACGTTGCTGGTGCAGAGGGCGCGCCCGGAGAAGTGCCCGATGTCGGTCATCAACGTCGGCGCCCAGCGGTTCAGCTGGTCTTCGGTCACGTAGGCGGCCGGCGGCGCAGCGGCGCAAGCACTTCGACCCCCAACCGCATCGGCCCCCAACGGTCGCCGCCCTGCCCATGCACCCAATTCTCCCCGGGGAGCGGAAGTTTACCCCACCCCTTACCATGCCCCTCGATCTTCGGTATTTATTCGGGTATGACAGGCGCCGCTGCCCAGGACCTTCTCGCCCTCCGCTCCCTCCTCGAAGAGCGCTTTCCCGATGCCTCGCCGATCACCCGGCGCGCCGCCGCGCAGCTGGCCACGGGCATCGGGGAACTGGACCGTGCCCTGCCCAGCGGCGGGCTGCCGCGCGGCCGGCTGTCGGTGTGGGCGCCGCGCGGCGGGGCGACGGCCATCCTCCACGCCGCCTGCCAGGGGGTCCTCGCCGCCGGCGAGCGCGCCGCCTGGATCGACGCCGTCGGCACCGTGGCCGGCGCTTTCTGGGACGAGGGCCCCCTGCTCGTCCGCCCGTCCAGCCGTCTCAACGCGCTCCGGTCCGCCGAGGAGTTGCTGCGGAGTGGCGGGTTCGCGCTGGTCGTGCTGGCGGGCGCCGAGCCCAAGGGGCAGGAAACCGTCCGGCTCACCCGGGCCACGCGCGACGGCGGGAGCGCGCTCGTGGCTCTCACCACGCATGCCGCGATGTCGGCGCTCAAGCTGACCTCGCGCATCACGCCCGCCGACTACCGCTACAAGCGCACCCCGTTCGGGGACCCCGCCGAGATCACGCACACCCACGTGCGCGTGGACGCGGTGGCGCTCGGATGGAAGGCGCACGCCGAATTCGTTCTTCCGGTCACGCATCATGAGCTACGTCTGTCTCTGGAGCCCGAGCTGGCCGACCGGCGCGGCGTTTCCCGCTGAGATGCCGCTAGGCCGCGGCAGCCGCCGGCACCGGTCCGGCGGGAACCAGCTCCTTTCTGGCGAGATCCACGCGGAGGTTGAGCCCTTCGAGACCGTGCGCGCCGAGCAGGACCATGTCGCCTGGTTCGGCAAACACCACCGCGCCGACCGCCGACCGTCCGCCGGCGTGGAGATACGCGAATCCGACCTCCCGCTCGAGCACTCGGCCGTCGGCCGTCTCGAAGCGGTCGGTCCGCACGCGCTCCACGCCCAGCTCCTCCAGGACGGAGCGCGGCACCCAGTTGTACTCGCTACCCATATCGACCATGACGCCGGCGAGCGTCCGCCGGTCCTGAGGTCTCGCGACGTGCGCGACCTCGACGGTCGTCCTGAAGATCCCCATGTCGTCAATCATGCATTCCCCCTCGGCGGGCGTGTCATCGTAGTATCGCGGGCTCGGCCATTCGAACGCAATTGGGTTACGGCGCCATGAGCTACGTCTGTCTCTGGAGCCCGAGCTGGCCGACCGGCGCGGCGTTTCCCGCTGAACTGATCACCGATCTGCTCGTGCACGTGCCGCGCGTGCGCGTCGGCGCCGGCGGCCGCGTGTGGGCCGACGCGCGCGGCTTCGACGCGCTCGCGCTCGCCGTCAAGCTGGTGGACGTGGCGCACCGCCACGGCTACTCCAACGCGCACGCCGGCGCGGCGACAACCGCTATCGCCGCCGAACTGGCGGCCACGCAGCGACACGTGCCGTTCACCGTGGTGAAGCCGGGGCACGACCGCGAGTTCGTGGCGCCCTTTCCCGTAGACGTGCTCGAGCCGTCGACGCTGCTCGACAACATCCTCGACGGCATCGGCGTGGAGACCTTGGGGGCGCTGGCCGCGCTCGACGCGTCCCATATAGAAACGCGAATGGGCGCCGAAGGCATGCGGCTGTGGAAGCTGGCGCGGGCCGACGATCCGCGGCTGCTCTTCGCGTCGCCCCAGCGCGCGCTCCCCAGCGCGTCCGTCGAATGGGTGGACTACGCGCTGCGCGACGCCGAGCGGCTGGTGTTCGTGGTCAACGCGCAGATCGAGACCGTGTGCAACACGATGGCCGGCGACGGCCAGCGGGCGCGCGAACTCTCGCTCGTGTTCGCGATGGCCGACCGCACCGAATTCACCCACCGCATTCGCTCGACGCGTCCCACGGCCAGTCAGAAGGCGTGGATGCGGTTGATCAGGACGGCGCTGGAGTGCATCACCCTGCCCGACGCGGTGACCGGCGTGACCCTGCGTGTGGAGTCGGTGATCGGCAACGACGGCGTGCAGGGCGATCTGTTCGACAAGGGCTTCGCCAGCGCGCCGCAGGTGGAGCGCACCGTGTCGCAGCTCATGGACGACCAGGGCGACGTGGTGCTGACCCCGAAGAACTCGGCGCACCCGTTGGTGGACGCGCGCACGGAGTGGCAGCGCGAGGATCCCGCGGTGGCGGCAACGAGCGGTGAACGCGGCGTGGCGAAGGCCCAGAGCGGAGCGAAACCCACGCCGCGTCTCACCCTCCAACTGGTGACGCCGCCAAGGGCGGTGTCGGTGAAGACCGCCGAGCGCCGAGATCACCACATCCCCATTCAGTACAGGGATAACGGCACGTCGTATGCGATTGTCGACGCCGCCGGCCCCGAGAGAGTCTCGGGTGGCCAATGGGAGGAGGGCGGCCCCTATGCGCGCGAGTATTTCCGTTGCGTCAGAGAGGATGGCACGTTGGTCTGGTTGTATCGGGACGCGTCGCGATCTGTCGGCGCCGCCGTTGCAGATAGCTCACAGCTGTCAGCTGTCAGCTCACAGCCTTCTGTTGGCGGTTCTTCGCAGTTTGCAGTTAGCTGCCCGACTGCCCGACTGCCCGACTGCCCCACTCCCTGGTTCCTCCACGGCTGGTGGGATTGACCCTCCATGCCGTACATCGAACTCCGCGCCCACACCGCCTTCTCATTCGGTGACGGCTCCGCCACCCCCGAAGCGCTCGTCGCCCGCGCGCACGCCCTCGGCTACCGCCGCATTGCCATCACCGACCACGCCGACCTCGGCGCGATCGTCCGTGCGCAGTTGGCCGCTCGATCCTGCGATCCACCGCTCGAGCTGATTATCGGCGCCGAGCTCAACGTCGATGGAAAGCCCGCCGCGTTTCTCGCCCGCAACGCCGTTGGCTTCCGCAACGTTGCCGCCCTCGTTACCGCCTCTCGTGTCGGCAACTGGACCACCTGGGACAAGACCGCCCAGCACAAACGCCGTGGCCGGCCGAGCGTCATCTGGGAGCAGGTCGTCCGGCATTCCGAGGGTGTCCATGCGCTGACCGGCCCCGGATCCGGTCCTCTCGCCTCTCACATCCTGTCCGGCGACGACGAGGGCGCCCGTTGTCTGCTCGGCCGCTGGCACGAAGTGTTCGGCGATCGGTTGGCAGTGGAGGTCCAGCTCCATCACACCGGTGGCGCTGAGGCGGCACTGGCCGGTGCGCTGGTGTCGTTGGCCGAGCATGAGTGCGTGCCCTGGGTCGTGACCCATGATCCCCGGTACGTCGACGAGGGCGGGCGTCTGATCCACGACATGCTCACCGCGCTGCGCGCCGAGCTGACCATCGACGAGGCAGCGTCGCGCGGCGTGTTGCACCCCAACGGCGACTGGCGTCTGCTGGCGCCGTGCGAGATGGAACGCCGCTGGCGCGGCCGCCCCGAGGGCCTGTGCGAGAGCGTGCGGATCGCGGCCGAGTGCGAGCCGTGCGACTTCGCGTGGATGCGTCCGCCGATGCCCAAGTACGCGGTGCCGGCCAACCACAACGACATCAGTTTTCTGCGCGAGCAGGCGTACGCCGGGGCGCGCGAACGGTGGGGCGGCGTGAGCGCAAAGCAGGCCACGCAGATCGAGCGCGAGCTGGCGGTGATCGGGCGGCTGGGGTTCGCCGGATTCTTTCTCGTGATGTGGGACGCCGTGCGGTTCGCGCGCGAGCGGGGGATTCTCTGCCAGGGGCGCGGGAGCGCGGCCAACTCGGTGATCGCTTTTCTGCTCCGGATCACCGCCGTCGATCCCGTGGAGCATGGGTTGTTGTTCGAGCGCTTTCTGAGTGAGGTCCGCGTGGATGGGAAAGCCGAGGCGCCGGACATCGATGTGGATTTCGAGCACGACCGGCGGGAGGAGGTGCTCGACTACATGTACGAGCATTACGCGCGGGAAAAGGCCGCCATCGCCTGCACCGTGCAGACCTATCGGGCGCCGAACGCCGTACAGGACGCGATGCGCGCGTTCGGGTATCCGCCCGAACTCGCGGTAGCGATTTCCAAGCGGCTGCACCATGCCGAGCCGGCGGACGCGGCCGAGATCATTCGCGACGGGCTGGGCGCCGAGCAGGGATTGGATGTGAGTGATGCGCGGGGACAGGCGCTGTTGCGGGGGATTGCGGCGTTCGATGGCATGCCGCGCATGCGGTCCACGCACGTGGGCGGGTTCGTGCTGTCGAGCCAGCCGTTGGGGAGCCATCTGCCCATCGAGCAGACCGTGATGGGCCGGACCATCGTGCAGTTCGACAAGGACGATCTGGACGCGGTGGGCGTGCCCAAGTTCGACTTCCTGGGGCTCGGTGGTTTGTCCGCGGTGCGTCGGGCATTCGATGTGGTCGAGCGAAGGACCGGCGAGCGGCCGGCGATGTACAGCCTGCCGTACGACGACGCCAAGACCTACGCGTTGATTCAGACCGGCGAGACGATTGGCACCTTTCAGATCGAGAGCCGGGCGCAGATCGGGTCGATCCTGAAGACCAAGCCCGAGCGGTTGTACGACATCGTGGTGCAGGTGGCGCTCATCAGGCCGGGGCCCATCCAGGCGAAGTTCGTGAATCCGTACACCGAGCGGCGGCTGGGCCGAGAGGACGTGACGTATCTGCATCCGGCGCTCGAGCCCATTCTTAAGCGCACGCAGGGGATTCCGATCTTTCAGGAGCAGGCCATGGCCATCGCCATGGCGCTGGGCGGGTACACCGGAGGGCAGGCCGACGAGTTGAGACGGACCATGGGGAACATCCGGAAGAAGGAGCGGCTGGTGGGGGCGCTCACTCGGCTGCGGAAGGCCATGGTGGCGCGTGGTATCTCGGGTGAGATCGCGGAACGGATCTGCGCCGACCTGGTGAGCTTTGCCAACTACGGGTTTCCCGAGAGTCACGCGTGGAGCTTCGCTTTGATCGCATACGCCACCGCGTGGCTCAAGGCGCACTATCCCACCGAGTTCTTTTATGGATTGCTCAACTCGTGGCCGATGGGGTTCTATCCCGTCTCGACGCTGATCCACGATGCGAAGCGGCATGGCGTGCCGCTGCTGCCGCCGTGTTTGAGGGATGGGGATTGGGAGTGCACCGTGGAGGATGTTGGCTCGGCTGGTGAAAGGCCGGCGCTCCGGATCGGGTGGCGGCACGTGCGGAGTGTTGGCACCCGAGTCATCGACGCACTCAAGGACGCGCGAATGACCGGACCGTTCATCTCGATTGCCGACGTGGTGCGGCGGGCGCGGTTGTCGCGGGCGGACGTGCTGGCGTTTGCACGAGCGGGGGCGTTTGGGGTGTGGGCGCCTGACCGGCGGCATGCGGCATGGGAGGGGCTTCGCGCCGTCGGGGATCTGCTCCCGCTGGCGCCGGCATCACGGGAGCTGCACAGCCCGCCGCCGGTGGATCGGGACCGGCAGGTGCTGCTCGATTACTACGCGGTGGGGTTGAGCCTCGACGGGCATCCGATGCAGACGGTGCGGGCACGGCTCGACAAGGGAGGCGCAGTGTCGAGTCGGGATCTGGCGCAGGTCCAGAGTGGGCAGACGGTCACCATTGGCGGGCTCGTGACCGTGCGGCAGCGGCCGAGCACCGCGGGGGGCACCATCTTCCTGTTGCTAGAGGACGAGTGGGGGTTCGTGAACGTGGTGGTGCATAAGACGCTCGTCGAAGCCAATGAAGAAGTGGTGAAGAGGGCGCCATTCGTGGTCGTGCAGGGGCGGCTGGAGAAGGATTCGGGGGCGATCAATGTGGTGGGGAAGAAGTTCAGGGAGTTGAAGGTGGGGGAGAACAACGGACGGTTCGTGCATCGGGCGCATGAGTTCAGGTAGTTCCTTTCGATCTTGGCGTCGGTGCTCGCCCGCGGGACGATGCGTTCGGACGATGGTCCCGGCAACGCCGTGGTGACACGCTTCGCGTTGGCGCAGTGCATCCTGGGCGCCCTGCCTGCCCGGAGCGGCGGCGATGGACGCGATGGGGACGGGCGCCGCAAGTGCCGGCGGCGTTGGGCCGGTCAGCCGGTATCGGCCCCGGCGCCCGCAGGCCTCACCGCTGTATCGGCTCGTCCAGGATCACTTCCGCACGCTGGAAACCGTCTACGACGAGCGCTTCGCGCCCACACACGGCCCCTGGCGCGCCGTCGTGCGGGAGGTGGCCGACAAGTTCCTCGCCTGCGGCATCCTCGACCACGGCTTCGCGCGCGTGCGCTGCGCCACGTGCGCCCACGAGTACCTCCTCGCCTTTTCGTGCAAGGGCCGATACTTCTGCCCGAGCTGCCACGCCAAGCGGCTAACGCTCTGGACGCTGTGGCTGGACGAGACGCTCCTCGCGCCCGTGCCGCACCGCCAGGTGGTGCTCACCATCCCCAAGCGCCTGCGGCCGTGGTGTCTCTACCGGCGCGCGCTGCTGGGCGACCTGGCGCGCATCGCCGCCCGAACCGTGACGGCCGCCGTACGGACCCTTACCCGCGAGCGTCGGCTCGTGGTCGGCGTCGTGGCGTGCATCCAGACCCACGGCTCCCGCGCGAACTGGCATCCGCACATTCATATGGTGGTGACCGACGGCGGGTTCCGGGCCGACGGCACCTTCGTGCCCTGGCCCGCGCACGACGCGGGGGCGCTGACTGAAGCGTTCCGCCGCGCGGTGCTCCGGCTCTTCGTGCGGCGCGGGATCTTCGAGGCCGAGGACGCCCGCGCGATGCTCGCGTGGCCGCACGCGGGGTTTCACGTCCACGACGCCGTGTGGGTCCCCGATGGCGACGGAGCGTTCGCGAAACGGCTCGCGCGCTACTGTGCCCGCAATCCGGTGGCGCTCGAGCGCCTGCAGTACGACGGCCCCGGCACGCCGGTGCGCTACCGGTCGGACAAGCGCGTCGGGCCCACCGCGGGCACCGAGACGGTCGATCCCCTCGACTTTCTCGCGCGCCTGGTCACGCACATCCCGAACAAGCACCAGGTGATGACGCGCTACTACGGCTGGTACGCCAATCGGCCCCGCGGGGCGCGGCAGAAGGCGGCGGCACCGGCCGATGGCGCACGCGCCCCGACCGAGGTCGCCGAGCGCGCGGCCCTGCCGTTGGGCGAAGCGCGGCGGCGCTGGGCCGAACTCCTGCGACGCATCTATGAAGTCGACCCGCTCGTGTGTCCGGCCTGTGGCGGCGCGATGCGCATCCTCGCCTTCATCACCGAGGGCGCGGTGATCGATCGGATCCTGGCGCACCTGCGCCGCGCCCGTGAGGCCGCGCGGGGTCCCCCCGCGCGGGGTCCCCCGCCCGACCACCGGCCCGCGCCCCCGCCGGCCCCGCGCGCCACCCGCGGTTCGTCCTGATTCCGCCCCCGCCAGCACCTCCCGGGGGCCGTTGCGGTGCCCGTCGGTCGGGGCGGTGCGCGCTCAGGCCGCTGCACGAGGCCCGGCCGCCCCATGCCGGCCGTCGCAACACCCCCTACCGTCCGCAACACCGCCCGGGTCACGCCTGGCGGCCGGCCCGCAGCGCTTGCCTGTCAGGCTATACGAGGATTGAAATTCCTATCCCTGAGCATCATCATCCCCAGGCTCATCAGCACTCTGGCGACGATCATGTCGATGACCAGGAACGGGATGAAGATAAAGATTGCCCATATGTCGCACGACTTTCATTAAGAGTGGAAGCGACGCCGCCAGCGGGCATCCGCCCCTGATTCCATTGCCACCTGCAACGCGTATCATTCAGTCGCGTACCTGAACGTCCACGGCCGCTTCCGCTCATCGAGGCCCCCATGATCAAGTCCGTTGCGGCAGCGGTCGCGCTCGCGACCGTCACCGCCCTCTCCACCGCCTCGGCCCAGAGGTCCACCATGTTCAAACTCACGAGCCCGGATATTCAGTCCGGCCAGACGATCCCGATGAAGTATGTCTTCAAGGGCATGAGCTGCACCGGCGAGAACATCTCCCCTGCCCTAGCCTGGACCGGCGCCCCGGCCGGCACCAAGAGCTTCGCCGTGACGGTCTACGACCCCGACGCGCCCACCGGCAGCGGCTGGTGGCATTGGGTGGCGTACAACATCCCGGCCACCGTCACCTCGCTCCCCGCCGGCGCCGGCGACCTGGGCAAGCACCTCATGCCCAAGGGCGCCGTGCAGGGCAACACCGACTTCGGCTCGGCCGGCTACGGCGGCCCCTGTCCGCCGGTCGGCGACAAGCCGCACCACTACCATTTCACCGTGTTCGCGCTGGACGTGGAGAAGATGGACATTCCTGCCGGCGTCACGGCGGCGAACGTGGGGTTCAGCCTGCACTTCCACACGCTCGGCAAGGCGGAATTCGTCGGTCTGTTCGGCCGTTAAGGCCCCCCCAGTCCCCGGCTCGGCCGCGCTGCTCATCCGGGCAGCGCGGCCGTTTCTCTATCGCGTGGAGACCCGCCCGCTATGTTCTACGCGTCCGGCCTACCTCGGAGATCACGCCGATGTCTTTCCTCTCCCGCTCTTGCTCCCTCCCGTTCGTCGCGTCCGCTCTGGTCGTCACGTCGCTCGGCGCCCTCCCCGCGAGCGCCCAGAAGCCGAAACTGATCAACGAAACCCCCGACCACTTCACCACCGTCGACTCGTCGTGGAACTACGTCCGCCGAGACGTCATGATCCCGATGCGCGACGGGGTGAAGCTGCACACAGTGATCCTGATCCCGAAGGGCGCGCACGGCGCCCCGATCCTGCTCACGCGCACACCGTACGACGCCGCTGCCACCACGTCGTACGCCCACAGTTCGCACCTCGCCCCCGAACTCAACGGCTACGACAACGCCCAGGATGTCATCATTCCCGGCGGTTACATCCGCGTGGTGCAGGACATCCGCGGCAAGTACGGCTCCGAGGGTGAATACGTCATGAACCGCCCGCTGGTCGGCCCGCTGAACGACACCAAGGTGGACGAGTCCACCGATACATATGACACCATCGACTGGCTGGTGAAGAACATTCCGCAGTCCAACGGGCGGGTGGGCGAGCTGGGCATTTCGTACGACGGCTTCGAGCCGTTGATGGGGCTCGTCAACCCGCATCCGGCACTCAAAGTCTCCGTGCCCATGAACCCGATGGTGGACGGCTGGATGGGCGACGACTGGTTCCACCACGGTGCCTTCCGCGAACAGAACATGCCGTACGTGCTCGAGCAGGAGGCCACACGCGACAACAAGGTGAAGTGGTGGACCGACGCGTTCGACGACTATGACGTCTACATGAAATACGGCTCGGCCGGCGCACTCGGCGCCTCGCGCGGCATGCAGCAGGTCGGCTTCTGGAACCGCATCCTCGAACACCCGAGCTACGACGCGTGGTGGCAGGAACAGGCGATGGACAAGATCCTCGCCAGGGAACCGCTCAAGGTCCCGGTCATGCTGGTCTCGTCACTCTGGGACCAGGAGGACATCTACGGCGCCATGGCGGTCTACACCGCCATCGAGCCCAAGGACGTAAACCACGACATGGTGTACCTGGTCATGGGCCCCTGGCACCACGGCCAGGAGATCGACGACGGCAGTTCGCTGGGCGCCATCAAATTTCCCACCAACACGTCGTACGACTTCCAGACGAAGATCCTGGGCCCCTTCCTCGCCAAGTACCTCAAGGACAGCACGCCGGCCGAGCCCGTTGCTCCGGTGAACGCCTATCTCACCGGTGCGAATCGGTGGGAGCGGCTCCAAATGTGGCCGTCGGGCTGCCCCAGCGGGTGCTCGCCGACGGCCACGCCGCTCTATCTTGAGTCCAACATGCAGGTCGGCTTCGCGGCGCCGAACGTCGGGGCCAACGGGACGGACTCGTATGTGTCCGACCCCGCCAAGCCGGTGCCCTTCCGGCCGCGTCCCTCGCAGCCAATCGGGTACGACCTACCGCTCACCTGGCCGCAGTGGCTGGTGGACGACCAGCGCCCGGCATCGGGGCGCACCGACGTGCTCGCCTATCAATCCGCTGTGCTCACTGAGCCGCTCCAGATCAGCGGCCAGCCGATGGCCAATATCATCGCCAGCACCACGGGCACCGATGCCGACTGGGTAGTGAAAGTGATCGACGTCTATCCAGACGAAGTGGGGAGCGATCCAGCGATGGGCGGATACGAACTCGCGGTGTCCATGGACATCTTCCGCGGCCGTTACCGCGAGAGCTACTCCGACCCGAAAGCGATCACGCCCAACACGCCGCTGCTCTACAAGTTCCCGCTGCCGACCGTGAACCACGTCTTCCTGCCCGGGCACCGGATCATGGTGCAGATCCAGTCGAGCTGGTTCCCGCTCTACGACCGCAACCCGCAGACGTTCGTGCCGAACATCTTCTGGGCGAAGCCGGGCGACTACCGGAAGGCGACCATGACCGTCTATCACGAACCCGGAAATGCCACGTTCATCGAGCTGCCCGTAGTAAGCCGTTAACGCCCCTTCACTGTCCGACTGTCAGACTGCCCGCATGCCAGCCTCCCCCACCACCGCGTCCACCTCGATCTCCACCAGCAATGCCTGCTCCACCAATGCACTGATCTGCACCAGCGTCGCCGCTGGGCGGATCTCCGCGAACACCTCGCCTTGCGCCCGCGCCACCTCGGTCCACCACGAGATGTCGGTGACGAAGGTTCGCACCCGCACCACGTCTTTCAGAGAGGCCCCCGCTTCGGCGAGGGCCTTTCCGATCTTCTCGTAGATGAACCGCGTCTGGCGGTAGGGATCGCCCGCGCCCACCACTTTCCCCGCGTCGTCTACGGCCGTGGTGCCGGCCACGTACACCCTGTTGCCAACTTTCACGGCGCGACTGTAGCCGTACAGCTTTTCCCACCCCGTGCCCGACGAGATCAACTGCCTGCTCATGCGGTCGCACTCCTTGGTTCAGAACGCCAACTCGCTCGTCAACAAGGTCGCTCCGGCGGCCATTTCCTGACAGGCCCGCTGCACCGGCGGCTGGATGGACGGCACCACCCCACGTAGCTTCGAATCGATGCGCCCGCCCCGAGTCCGACACGCGACCAGCCGCGACGCCCCGATGCGGAGTCTCGCCGCCCTCAGTGCACTGGTGGCGCTGGCCGCATGTGCCGGTGCCCCCGGCGCCAGTCGAGTCGGCGCCGCGCCAGCGCCCGCCGGCTCATCTGCGGATCCATGTTACGTGGCCGACACCACGGCTGCCGATACCGACACCCTGCACGTCATCGATCCCGAGCCGGCGCGCCCGGACTTGTTTGTGTTCGAGTGCACCGGCGATGTCATGCCCGACGGAGCGCTGCTGCCTCCTGCCGCCGTGGTGCTCGAGACTCTCGCGCCGGGAACTGACCTGCGCGACGTGCTCGATCGCGGGCTTCCCGGCACCAACGGCCGCCGCCCGGACGTCGTAGTGACGCGTGACCCCGACGTGCTGGCCTACGCGGCCCGCCTTGACTACTACTTCAGCCGCGCACTCCCCTGGAACCGCACCTACCTGCTGTTCGCGCCAGACGCCGATTCGACGACCGCGATGCCGACCATCGACGAACGCGATGCGCTGGCGCACGATGCCGTCCAGGGGGACGCCCGCGGCGCCGTGCCTCCATTTCCCTGGCTCAGCGACAGCAGCTGCATCACGCCGGGAAACGGCGCGCGCCTCCAGTTCCCTCCGGTGCTCGGCTACGATGCCGGTGACCCGACCGCCCGTCAACTTGCCGAGCGCGTGGTAGCACTCGCCGCATCGGGTATGCGGCCGGCATGGATCTCCGTCGATCTCGCCCGCGGTTCCTGGAGCATCCGCCCCGTCCCCCACGACTCGATTGCGGACGCGCTAGCCGCGGGACGCATCGGGGGAGGGGTCACGGCGGAACACGAGGCACTCCCCGCCAACACGCCTCTTCGCAAAACGCCGATGGTCTGCGGCGCCCCGGGGCCCGTACCACCGGGGTACTCGGCCATTCCATTGATCGACTCGCGCGCGCGCGTGCTCGTGCGACGCGGAAGCGGCGCGGCATTCTACATCGCGCGCAACGGACAGCTCTGGTTCACCCGGAGGCACGCCCCGTGACGTTTCGTACGCGCCTCACCCTCGCCTTCAGCGTGATCGCACTCGCGCCGCTACTCATCTTCGGTTACGGCGTGCGCCGCGAGATGACGTCGCAACTGGACCACGAAGCGGCGCGCCGCGTGGCAAGCGTAACCGCCTCGGTGAACACCGAACTCGCACAAGCCGCGGCCACCGGCCATGCACGGTTGCAATCGCTTGCCGCCGATCTCGCCGGCGACAACCGATTTCGCATCGCGCTTGTCGATCAGAACTCGCCAGAGCACCGGTGGCTGCTCGACTGGGCGCGAAACACCACGGAATTGGGCGGATTGGCGATTCTCCAGGTGCAGGATTCCACCGGGCGAATCCTCAGTTCGGGCCAGTTTCGCAACGACTTCGGCCGGCTCGATCCCGCGTTGCCTTCGGCACTCGCCGCGGCCCCCGGCGGTTGGGCTATCGTCTCGGCACGCACGCCGGAGGGCGCGGTGCGCGCGCTGGCGGCAATCGACTCTTTCACCGTCGGCGCCCGGCGGTTCATGCTCGTCGGCGGGCGGGCGTTCGATTCGGCGACCGTAGCCCAGCTATCACGTGATCCGCAGATCGCGACGGCGTTCGTAGCGCGCGCCGCGGCCGCACCGGCTGACATGGTCGGCGAAATCCGGGTTCCCTTCTTTGACGATCAGGACGGCACCGACAACATCGCTAACGTCGTACTTACGCAGGACCTCGGTCCGGCACGTGCGTTGAAGGAGGGCGTGAACCGGTGGCTCCTGATCACGCTAGGCAGTACGCTGATCGCGGCGGTCCTGGTGGGCGTGCTGCTGGCGAACCGCATGTCCAAGCCGATCGCCGATCTCGCCGCCAAGACCGCCAAGGTGGATCTCGATCGCCTCGACCAGAAGTTCGGCAACGATCGCAGCGACGAGATAGGCGCCCTGTCCCGACTGCTCGACGCCATGACCGTGCGCCTGCGCACCAGCGCCACGCGGCTGCGCGAGACGGAACGGTTCGCCGCCACGGGCGATCTGGCCCGCCAGGTCAATCACGACATTAAGAACGGCCTCGCCCCTATCCGCAACGTGCTCCGGCACCTCTCGCAGATCGCCGAACAGCAGCCGGCCCAACTCGCCGCCATCTACGAGGAGCGCCGTGGCACGCTCGAATCGAGCGTGCAGTACCTGGACGACCTGGCGCGCAATTACGCGCGACTCTCGCCGTCACTCGACCGGTCGTCGTGCGACCCCGGACCGGTGGCGCTGGAGGTCGCGCGCGGCGTGAATGCCGACGCCGTTCACGTGCTGACGCGCATCCCCGCCGGTCTGCCCGACGTGCGGTCTGATGCCGTGGTGCTCCGTCGCGTTCTCGAGAATCTCGTGTCCAACGCCGTGGATGCGCTGGACGGCAACCCCGGTGACGTGATGATCACCGCCGAGTCGCTGGGCAAGGCCGCGGAGCGGCGGGTGCGGTTCACGATCACTGATACGGGCCGCGGCATGACCCGCCAACAACTCGACCGGGCATTCGACGACTTCTATACCACCAAGCCCTCAGGCACCGGGCTCGGACTCTCGGTAGTTCGCCGGCTGCTTACCGACCTCGGCGGCTCGATCAAGGTGGACACGGCGCCGGGCCGTGGAAGTACATTTACGATAGATATTCCCGCCGCGTGAGCACTCGATGAGCGCTATCCTCGTTGTCGACGACGTCGCCCCACTCGCCGAGCAATACGCGTATGATCTGAAGCGTATTGGCGGGCATGACGTGTCCGTCACGACCAATGGGGCCGAGGCCGTCGAGACGCTGCGCAACGAACCGATCGACTGCATGCTGCTCGACCTCGAGATGCCGGGGATGGACGGCTTCGAGGTGTTGCGCGCGCTCAGGCATCACGGCGTAGACACACCGGTAATCGTCTACACGGGCACCGGCAACTTCGACCGCTGCATCGAGGCCGTGCGGCTGGGCGCTGCCGGGTTCATCGACAAGGCCGAGCCCATGGAGCGAGTGGCGCAGGAAGTAGTCAACGCCATCGAGCGCCACCACCTGCGGCGCGAGGTGTTTGCCCTGCAGCAACGGCTGGGTGAGTCGAGTCTCGCCGGCCGAAGCGCCGCCATGGACGAACTGCGCGATGCCATCGCCCGCGTGGCACCCATTCCGAGCGCGGTTCTCATTCTGGGCGAGAGCGGCACTGGCAAGGAACTGGTGGCGCGCGAACTTCACCGCCTCGGGGCCAACCCAGCGGGGCCGTTCGTGGTCATCAACTCCGCGGCACTGCCCGAGCATCTGGTGGAGACTGAATTATTCGGCCACGAACGCGGTGCGTTCACCGGCGCGGTCGGTCTGCGCAAGGGCGCGTTCGAGGCCGCTGGAGGCGGCACGCTGTTCCTGGATGAGATTGGCGAACTCCCACTGACGGTGCAGCCCAAGCTGCTGCGCGCTCTGGAACAGCGCACGGTGACCCGCCTGGGCAGTACACGGGATATTCCGGTCGCTGCTCGCGTCGTGGCAGCCACGCACCGTGATCTGGACGCTCTGATCGGCGCGGGCGAATTCCGCGAGGACCTGCTCTTCCGCCTCAACGTACACGTGCTGCGCGTGCCACCGTTGCGCGATCGGCGCGAAGACGTGCCCGTGCTCGCCGAGCGATTCGTCGAGGAAACGTGCCAGCGGTTCGGCGTGCTGCCCAAGCGGCTGGCGCCAGAAGCGCGCGAGGCGTTGGTCCAATACGGCTGGCGGCGCAACAATGTACGCGAGCTCCGCAACGTGATCGAGCGCAGCGTCGTGGCAGCCGACGGCGAGGTGATACGGGTCGAGCACCTGCCGCCCGAACTCCGGGGCGAGCCGCCGGCCACGGCAGATCGCGGTGAGGACCACTCGTTCCAGGCCCTGCGCGAGGAGGCCGAGCGGAAGATCGTGCTTGGCGCGCTGGAACGCCATGAGTGGCAGATCACCCGCACGGCCGCGGCGCTGGGGCTGGCCGACCACGCGAGTCTGCTCAAGATCATGCGGCGGCTGGGGATTCAGAAAGGCAGCTGAACGCCGTCCCCGTGTTCCAATGGACACGCCGCGCAGCCGGCATTCGTGTCCGCACGGACACCGCACCTCGGTGGCCCGATCGTCCCTACTCCTACAACCGGCGTTCGGCCAATGACTTACGGCGTTCCCGCTACCGACGCGTTGTTGGCCGTCCTCTTGCCTCCTCATTGGGCGCACCACCGCAACGGCGCTCCAGCGCCCCCAATGAGGAGGACTCCATGGATACCATCGCTCGCACTACCCGTGTCTCGCGGCTCTACTGGGCCGCGCTCGTCATCGTGCCCTTCGCCCTCGCGGCATGCAGCGGCGACAAGGCCGAGGCCCGTCCCGTGGGGAGCACCGCGACCGCCACGCCGCGTTCCACCGAACGCGTGACGACTACTACCGTCGCACCGCCGGCCCGCCCGGTGAAATCCGGCAACTCCGACTTCGTAATGCCTGCGACATACGCTAACGCGAATGACGTATTCAAGGCCGGCCATTATCCTGAGGCGGCGATGATGTTCGAACGCTACGTGGGCTCCAAGCCCAACGACGCCTTCGGCTTCTACATGCTCGGCCTGGCCTCATGGAAGGCCGGCGACTTCGCTCGCGCCGAGGAGGCGTTGGACAAGTCCATCGACATCGATCCCACATTCGCCAAGAGCTACTTCAACTCGGCGCGCGTGCTGCTCGATCTCCAGCGAGCGCCCGAAGCCCTGGAGCGCGTGGAGAAGGGGCTGGGGATCGACTCCACTTCGGCTGACGGCTGGCGGCTCAAGGCGCGGGCGCAGGCAGCGACCGGCGACCTGGACGGTGCCAAGGAGACCTACCGCCAGCTCCTCGTGCGCAACGGCGAGGATCTGTGGGGGCTGAACAATCTCGGCATACTGCTGCTCGATTCGGGGGACTTCAAGGACGCGCTCGGTCCGCTCGCCCGCGTCGTACAGCTCAAGCCGACGGCTCCCCTGTTCCAGAACAACTTCGGCATGGCGCTCGAGCGGTCGGGGTATCCGGTTGCGGCCAGGCACGCGTATGAGGCAGCCGTCCGCGACGATTCCACCTTCACGAAGGCTGTGAAGAACCTGGAGCGGACGCAGGGCATCGTCACCGACTCGACGGCCACGAACGAGGTGGACGTGCGGGACTTGGCCGAGCAGTTCCGGCTGAAGGTGAAGATGTGGGGGCAGCCGTCCACGCCGAAGCCGGATTCCGGAAGGGTAACACTCGACAGTATCATCACGATCCTCCCGACGGTGGGAGATCCGATCAAGATCCGGCCGGATAGTGGACGGTAGGGGAGGAATCGGGCAGTCGGACGGTCAGACAGTCAAAGGGCGAAACGGCGACCGGGCCTCGCGGGGAATCCGCGAGGCCCGGTCGTGTCTCGAACGGACGCATGGGCCGCGAGAGGCCCGGGGGCCGCAAAACCATTTCGAGGACCCGGACGTACGGTCAGGATCGTGTGCCGCCAACCATCAGCGCGCGCTCGATGTCCAAAGGCGAGAGTCGCCCTCCCCACCTTCCTCTGACCTTCCGCGCGATGTCCCAACTGAAGCTCGCCTTCCGGGTGCTGTTCAAGACGCCCTTCGTCACGGCCGTGGCCGCGCTGTCGCTGGCCCTTGGCATCGGTGCGAACGCCGCGATCTATTCGCTGTTCAACGAACTGTTGCGCCAGCCCCTCCCGGTGCCGCACCCCGAGCAACTCGTAAACCTGAGCGCACCCGGCCCCAATCCCGGCTCGCAATCGTGCGGCCAGGCGGGCGGCTGCGAAGCGGTGTTCAGCTACTCGATGTTCCGCGACCTTGAGAAGGCGCAGACCGTATTCACCGGGCTCGCCGGGCACGTGCTGTTCGGGGCCAATGTGGCCTATGGCGACCAGACGATGAACACCGAGGCGGAGCAGGTTTCCGGCTCGTATTTTCCAACGCTCGAACTCACGCCGGCGCTCGGACGGCTGTTCACGCCGAATGACGACCAGGGCATCGGCGCCAACTTCGTTGCGGTGTTGAGCTACGGCTACTGGCAGGCCCACTTGGGCGGGGACAAGGGCGTGGTAGGCAAGCCGATCGTGATCAATGGCCGGACAATGACGATCGTCGGCGTCACGCCCGAGGGGTTCACGGGAACCACCCTTGGCTCGCGGCCGGCGGTGTACGTGCCGCTCTCGATGCGCGGCGTCATGATACCGACTTGGCAAGGGTTCACCAACCGCACGACTTACTGGGCCTACGTCTTCGGCCGGCTCAAGCCGGGCATGACGATGGACCAGGCACGCGCCGCGATGAACACGCTCTATCACCCGATCATCACCGACGTCGAGGCCCCGCTCCAGAAGGGAATGAGCGACGCAACCATGGCGCGGTTCAAGGCAAAGCTGCTGACCGTGGACGACGGGCGCCGCGGCCAGAGCAATCTGGGACACACCGCTGAGACGCCTCTATTGTTCCTGTTCGCGATCACCGGAATCGTCCTGCTCATCGCCTGCGCCAACATCGCCAACTTGCTGCTCGCCCGCGGCGCTAGCCGCACGATGGAGATGGCAGTTCGGCTCTCCCTCGGCGCCACCCGGCGGCAGATCATCAGTCAATTGCTCACCGAGTCGGTGCTGCTCGCCCTGATCGGGGGCGCGATGAGCATTTTCGTCGCACACTGGACCCTGGTGTCCATCATGTCCATGCTGCCGCCGGATTCGGCGCAGACGCTCAACTTCCAATTGCACCTGTCGGTGGTCTGGTTCGCGGCAGCCATGTCCGTCGGCACCGGCGTCCTGTTCGGGCTCTTTCCGGCCCTGCAGAGCACGCGTCCCGATCTGGTAACCGCCCTGCGTAACAACTCGGGAAAGCTCTCCGGCACACGCGGCACGGCACGGTTCCGCACGTCGCTCGTTACGGCGCAGATCGCGCTGTCCATGGCGTTGCTCATCTCCGCCGGTCTGTTCATCAAGAGTCTACGCAACGTGAGCCACGTGGACCTCGGCATCAACGCGGTGAACGTGGCGACGTTCGGGGTATCGCCGGTGCTCAATGGATACACGCCCGCACGCTCGGCAGTGTTCTTCAGCCGCGTGAATCAGGAGTTGAGCGCACTCCCCGGTGTGGCTGGCGTGACGGAAGCCCTCGTGCCACTTCTCGCCGGCGACAACTGGGGAAGTGACGTCAACGTCGAGGGATTCAAGCGCGGCCCGGATGTGGACGCCGGTTCACGGTTCAACGAGGTGGGCGCAAATTATTTCCACGTCATGGGCGTTCCGATTCTGGCCGGCCGCGATTTCACGACAGCCGACATCGCCGGATCTCCCAAGGTGGCCGTGGTCAACGAGGCATTCGCCAAGAAGTTCAACCTCGGGCGGGATGCGGTCGGCAAGCACATGTCCACAGGGGGCAGCGATGCCGACATCGAGATCGTCGGGCTCGCGAAGAATGCGAAGTACAGTGACGTAAAGGACTCGATACCGCCCGTGTTCTTCCTTCCCTGGCAGCAGGATACCACGCTCGGCGCGCTCACCTTCTACATGCGAAGCGCCCGGGATCCGGATCAGCTCATGCGCGGCATCGGCGGCGTGATCAAGAAGCTCGATCCGAACCTCCCGGTGGAAGACCTCAAGACCCTCGAGCAACAAGTGAAGGAGAACGTCTTCCTGGACCGGATGATCGGCACCCTGTCCACCGCCTTCGCAATCCTGGCGACGCTGCTCGCCGCGGTGGGCTTGTACGGCGTGCTGGCATATTCGGTGGCGCAACGGACGCGTGAGATTGGCGTCCGAATGGCGCTGGGCGCGGATGCCCGCCGCGTGCGCGTCATGGTACTGCGACAGGTGGGCATGATGACGCTGGTTGGCGGCTTGATCGGCGTTGGCGGGGCGATCGCGCTTGGACGTGGCGCGCAGTCGCTGCTGTACCAGCTCCAGGGCTACGACCCCGTCGTCACGCTCCTCGCAGCGGCCGTTCTCACGCTGGTGGCCCTGGGCGCGGGCTATCTGCCGGCCCGGCGTGCCTCGCAGACCGACCCGATGCACGCGTTGCGCTACGAATAGCGGCGACCCTTGGCGTCTGGCGGTGGAACTGCAAACTGCCGCGGGATGGCGCGGGGGACTGCGCACGGCGCGGTTTCGTCATATCTTTGCGCTCATCAGATGCGACGGTCGGCGACACACGACCGTTCCCCCACGCGACCGCGATGCCTTCCTCCCTCCTCCCGAACCTCATCGTCACGGCAGACGACCTCGGCTGCAGCCTGGAGACCAATCTCGCCATCGTTCAGGCACTCCGGGATGGGTACATCACCCATGCCAGCATGATCGTGAACCTTGGGGAATTCGACGACGCACGGACCCGCGTACTAGGGGAGGGGCTCGGCGACCGAATCGGGTTGCACCTCAACTTCACCGATGGGCCGCCCCTCACGGACGAGATGGCCAACTGCTCGCGCTTTTGTCGTGATGGAGCGTTCCGGTTCCCGCTCCAGGGCCGGGGCTTCTGGCCACTGTCGAGAGCCGAGCGCCGGGCCGTAGCTGCTGAGACGCGCGCGCAGCTCACCCGGCTGCGCGATGCGGGATTCCCGATTTCCCATCTGGACTCGCATCATCATTTGCACATGGAGCCCAATCTTGCAGGGTTGATTCTCGCGATCGCCGAGGATGCGGGAATCGCACGGATCCGGATGCCCAAATCCCCCGACCCCGGCTACGGCCTGGTTCACCGGCTCAAGGATTGGCTGTTCATCCGGCAGGTGGCGCGACGGCGCTCCGTCTTTGTGAACCACCTGGGCGACCTCGATGACGCGTTGCGATACTTCGAGCAGGGTGGAAAAGCCGAATCACCGATGGCGATCCTCACCCACCCGACCCTCAACGCAGCCGGAACGATCATCGATGGTGGGGACCACAACTACCTGCGTGACCGGATGCTTCGGCTGCGCCCCCATTTGCCTTCGTTGATCGACGATGCGGGCCGGGTGCGAACAGCGTTCAGGGCCGCCGGATAACCGCCAGGTACGACGAAGTGGGCAGGAGCGATGGAGCCCTCTTCTACACCCAGCTCAGATCGTGCTTGGTCAGCGGCAGCGACCGCACGCGTTTCCCCGTCGCCGAGTAGATCGCGTTGCATAGTGCAGCCACGGCCGGCGGCAGCGCCGGCTCACCCAGTCCGGTCGGCGGAAAGTCAGTGACGAGAAAGTGCACTTCCACCGGCGGCGCGGCGTCGATGCGCATCAGCGGGTACTCGTCGAAGTTCGCCTGAACGGCGTGGCCGCCCTCGATCGTGATCTCCTGACCGAACGCTTCGGACAGGCCGTCGAGCACGGCGCCCTGCGCCTGGCTCTCGGCGTTGAGCGGATTGACGACCTGACTGCCGATGTCGCCGGCTACCCAGACCTTGTCCACCTTCACCGCGCCGGCCTTGCTCACCGTGGCCTCCACGACTTCGGCGAAGTAGCCGCGGTGGCTGAAGTGGAAGGCGACGCCCTGCGCGGTGCCGCGCGGAAAGGTCTGCTTGCCCCACCCCGACTTCTCGGCCACCAGCTCGAGCACGCCCTTCATCCGCTGGGCGTCCATTGCTGCGCCGTCCTCGGCAGCGGCCAGCAGATCACGGCGGAATTGCACGGGGTCGCGCCCGGCGGCATGCGCCAGTTCGTCGATGAACGACTGCATCACGAACGCGATGGCGTTGCTCCCCGGCGCCCGCAGCGCACCCGTGGGCACACCCGACGGCATCGAGGACACGCCAAGCGAAAAGTTCGCAATGAAGCGCGACGGGAACTCGGTGGGCGAGATGCTGGCGCTGGGCGAGTACCGCGGCGGATCGCCGAGCGTCACGAAGTGGTCCTTCCAAGCCACCAGCTTGCCCGCGGCATCCACGCCGCCGGTGAAATAGTGGAATCCGGCCGGCCGATAGAAGTCATGCTGCATGTCGTCTTCGCGCGACCAGAGCAGTTTGACCGGCGCGTTCACCTGCTTTGCGATGCGCGCCGCTTCGACCATGTAGTCGTTGTTCAGCCGGCGGCCGAACCCGCCGCCGCTGCGCGTCAGATGGACAGTGATGTCGTCTTCCTTCATGCCCAGCGTGGTCGCCACGAGTGTGCGCCCACGGGCCGGCTGCTGCGTGGGCACCCAGATCTCAAGCTTCCCATCGTGATAGTGAGCTGTGCAGTTCTGCGGCTCCAGTGTGGCGTGCGAGATGAACGGGTAGAAATAGTCGCCGCTCACCACCCTGGCCGCGCCCTTGAGCGCCGCCTCCACGTCGCCATCGCTGCGCAGCGACCGCTGTGGAGCCTGTTGCGAAAGCGCCGCCGCCTGCGCGGCGAACGATGCACTGCTCTGTTGTGCTGTCGCGCCGTCGTCCCATTCCACTTTCAGCTGTTCGCGCGCCCGCTGGGCGGCCCACCAGGTCTCGCCGATGATCGCGACGCCGCCCAGCAGTCCGCTGAGTTCGCCGCTCGAACCCAGTGCCACCACGAATGCGTCCTTCACGCCCGGCAGCACCTTGATGGCATCGAGGTTGGCGGATTTCACGGTGCCGCCGAACACCGGGCACTTCTGGAACACGGCGTACACCATGCCCGGCAGGGTGACATCGATGCCGTACAGCGGCTTGCCCGTGACGATGGCGTGGTTGTCCACCCCGTGTACCGGCGTGCCGATGATCCGGAAGTCCTTGGGATCCTTGAGCGTCACCGCGTTCAGTTCGGGCGCGGGCACCGTCGCGGCGCGATCGACCAGCTGGCCGTAGCTGAGCTTGCGCCCGGTGCCCGTGTGCACGACCACGCCCGGCTCTGTGCTGCACGCCGACTCCGGCACACCCCACGTGGCGGCAGCGGCCGAGATCAGCATCGCGCGGCCGGCCGCGCCCACGCGGCGCAGCGGCATCCAGTTCATGGGCGTGGCGGTGCTCCCGCCGGCCCACTGGTTCTCGAACTTTGTCGTGTCGAGCCCCACCTGCTCCACGCGGACGTTCTTCCACTCCACGTCCAATTCGTCGGCGATGATCATCGGCAGCATCGTCTTCACGCCCTGCCCGATCTCTGGATTCTTGGCCATGATCGTGACCATCCCGTCCCGCGTGATGCGGATGTACGCATTGGGCTCGAAGTCGTCGGCGTTGCTCTCACCCAACGATTCGGCGCGGGCCAACCCCGGGATGTAGGCCGCGAGCAGGATACCGCCGCCAGCAATGGCGGACACGCGCAGGAAGTCGCGGCGGGTGACCGTAGAGTTCCTCATTGCGTGGCCTCCATGCCCGCCGTCCTGTGGATGGCTGCGCGGATCCGAAGATAGGTGGTGCACCGGCAGATGTGGTCGCTCATGGCGGCGTCGATGTCGGCGTCGGATGGGTGCGGGTTCTGCTTGAGCAGCGCCGCGGCCGACATGAGTTGCCCGGCCTGGCAGTAGCCGCACTGCGGGACGTCCAGTTCCTCCCACGCTTTCTGGAGCGGGTGGTCGCCGTCCGCCGAGAGGCCCTCGATCGTCGTGACGTTGATGCCGTCGATCTCGGACGCCGCAGTGAGACACGACCGCGTCGGCTGTCCGTCCACGTGCACCACGCAGGCAGAGCACTGGCCGATGCCACACCCAAATTTTGTGCCTTTGAGAGAGAGAACGTCGCGGAGCACCCAGAGCAGGGGCATGTCCGCGGGGACGTCCACGGTGTGGGATTCCCCGTTGACCTTGAACGTGACTGACATGGGCATCGCCCTCGACGTACAGCGTTGTTCAGAAACGCCCCGGGGAGACGGGGCACCCTGTCAATCTACGCCGAAACCGGCACCCGCAAGGAGGGCCGACCCGTGGGTGATTTCCCTACTCCGACCGCAGGGCCTGCATCGGGTCCACCCTGGCCGCTCGGCGGGCCGGAATCAGACTGGCCAGGAGCGCAACCACGAGCAGGGTCAGGGCTACGAAAACGTAGACCACAGGATCGCGCGGCGATTCGTTGAACAGCAGCGGCTGCACCCACCGCCCGGCCGCCAGCGCGATCGCCGCGCCGAGCACGATGCCCGTGGCCGATACGCCGATGCCCTGCCGCAGCACGAGTCCCATTAGATCCCGCATCTGGGCGCCGAGCGCGACCCGGACGCCCATTTCGTGAGTCCGCTGCGCGACGTTGTAGGCGATCACGCTGTACAACCCCACGGCGGCGAGCGCGAGCGCCAGCACGCCGAACGCCAGGAACATGGTAGCACCTAGCTTCCACGACTGAGTTTGACCGCCGAGCACGTCGCTCATCGGCGTCACGGTGACGTAGGAAACGCCGGGCATGAGCGGCTGCAGCGCGTGTCGGACGGCTTCCGTCTGCGATGCCGCCGGTCCGTGCATGCGCACGAACAGGCCCCCCTGGCTCGGCGCGAACTGCCGCCACGACAGGTAGTAGTACAGGCCGGGATCGTCGTTCAACGCGCTGTTCTTGATGTTCTCGGCGATCCCCACCACGTACGTGCAGGGCACCGTGTCGGCATCCACCTTCACGCACTGCCCGATCGCGTCGGCATGAGGCCACAGCTTTCGCGCCATCGCCTCGCTCACGACCATCGCGCCGGGGGCGCCGGCCACGTCCTGTTCGGCGATGCCGCGGCCGCGGAGGATGCGGGTTCCCATCGTGGCGAAGAAGTCGGGCGTGACGGCGTTGAGATCGAACTCACCGAGCTTCCCGACCGTATCGATGCCGGCCACGTAGAGATCCGTGTCCCAGGTGCTCCAGAAGGGCATCGTCACCTGGAGCGAGGCGTGTTCGACCCCGGGAATGGCCTGCGCCGCGGCGAGGAGCTTGACGCGGAGCGCGTGCGCCTGCGCGCTGTCGAGCGTGACCCCGCGCATGTTGAGGCCCACCACGGCCACCGGGTCGGCGTCGTACCCGAGCGGGGTGGCCCGCACGTTGGCCAGGCTGCGCACGAACAGCCCGGCGCCGACCAGCAACAACACGGAGAGCGTTCCCTGAAAGATCAGGAGGCCCGTGCGTATATGCGAACTATGATATGTCCCTTCCCGTGCGCCGGCCTTGAGGTCGCGGGTGAGGTCGGCGTGCGCCGTCTGGAACAGTGGCGCCAGGCCGGTGAGAAACCCCGCGGCGCCGGTGGCCAGTCCGATGAAGATCAGCGTCCGTGGATCGTCGATCACTGTGGCGTTCGACGTCTTGGAGAGAAACAACGCGCCGAGGAGTGCCGAACCCCACTGCGCCACCGCTGCGCCGGAGACGCCGCCGAGCAGGGCCAGCGCGAAGCTCTCAGTGAGGAGATGTGACGCCAGCCGTCCGCGGCTTACGCCCAATGCGAGCCGAACGGCGATCTCGCGCCGGCGGCGCAGAGCGCGCGCCAGCAGCAGGTTGGCCACGTTGGCGCAGGCGATGAGCCACACGATGAGCGCCACGCCGCCAATCCAGGTGGCGATCTTGGCGAGGCTCGACTCTCTCGGGCCACGGTCGCTGAGTATCGACGCGGCGATGCCGTGCGGCCTGCTCAGCGAAACCGACTGCATCCCCTTGTCCGTCTGCGCCTCGACCGCGTAGCTGCGCAGCACGGCCTGCGTGAGATCGGCGTTCGCCGCCGCGTCGGTCACCCCGGGGTTCCGCTCGGCGATCATCGACGCCCACGTCCAGTGATACGTGGTATTCCAGATCTCGCCGGCGAGGTGGAGGTTGGCGCCCATCTCGCGGCCGATGGCGCTGATCGGGACGTACGCTGCCGACGGCGCCTGGGGCCAGAGCCCCACGAACCCCTGTGGCGCGACACCGATTACCGTGTACGTCGTGGCGCCGATGTGCATCGTCTGCCCGAGCACGTTCTTGCGGCCGCCGAACTTCATCTGCCAGTACCCGTAGCCGAGTACTACCACCGGCATGCCGGTCACCGGCGCGTCTTCCGCAGTGGAGAAGTAGCGGCCGAGCACGGGCGGCGCGTCGAAGAACCCGAAGAAGCTGGCGCTCACGGCGCCGACGTTCACCTCCTCGGCGTCGGTCCCAACGCCGATGGCGAGTTTGCGCTGGGTGAACTCGGCCGTTCGGGCGAACGAGCGCGTGAAGTTGGTGAGGTCCACGTACCGGGCATACTGGACGCCGCTGCTGATGAACTCCTTGCCGCGGTAGGTACTGCCGAGGTAGACGCGGTTGGCGAGCGCCGCGTGGGCAAGCATCGGCGGTGGGCGGAAGAGTAGCCGGTCGACGATCGAGAACATCGAGGCGTTGGCGCCGATGCCGAGCGCTAGCGTGAGCACCACCGCGATCGTGAAGCCCGGTTTGCTGCGCAGGCCGCGTGCGGCGTAGCGGGCGTCCTGGAGGAAGGCTTCGAGGAAGGGGGGCATGGAGGGGGTCGGGCAGTCGGGCAGTAAACCGAACGGCGGCACGGCGGCCAATGTTTCAGTTGGACACCAGCGTCGGCCGGACGGTTGCGGCTTACTCCGCCCGCAGGGCGATGACGGGGTCCACGCGGGCGGCGCGCCGGGCGGGGAGGTAGCTGGCGAGGAGGGCGGTTGCCACGAGGACGACGGGAATCGAAAGAAACACCATCGGGTCGGTGGGACTCACGCGGTAAAGCAGTGCCGATAGCAGGCGCGCGCCTGCCAAGGCCAAAGCCAGTCCGAGCACGATGCCGGCAGCCGCCAGCCGAACGCCCTCACCAATGATCATTCGCGAAACGTCGCCGGTGCCGGCCCCCAGAGCCACCCGCACGCCGATCTCGTGCGTTCGCTGGCTCACGGCGTATGCGATCAGGCCGTACAGTCCGATCGCAGCCAGGACCAATGCCAGACCCGCGAAGACGACCATCAGTGTGGTGCTGAACCTCGGGCTGGCCAGGTTGTCGTCGAGGATACTCCGTTCGCTCCGCGCTTCGATGATTATGGCGCGGGCGTTCACCGATTTCACGAGACTCCGCAGCGCCGCCAGTGTCCTGTCTGCATTGGCTCCGCTCCTGGTCCGCACCATGAGGCCCGCTGCATGATCAAGCGCCGTTTTCGGCGCGGGATAATACACCTGAAGATCACGGTTTTGGGGCGACGGCCCGATCATCCCCACATCGCTCACGACGCCCTCGACTGTCAGCCACGGGCCCGTGCCATACGTTCGAAATCGCCGGCCGACGGCGCTTTCATTCGGCCAGAATTTCCGCGCCATGCCTTCCCCAATTATGACGCTGTTCGTTTCCCCGCGCTCGTCGTCCGGAGTGAACGTTCGCCCTGCCAGCACGCGAATTCCCAGGATCCCGAAATAGGAACCCGGCACCCGACGCGTGCTGTAAATGAACTGCTGATCTTTCGGGCTCGCAGGAGTTCCTTCGATTTCCAGCGCGCTCTCGCTCCATCCGCTTGATGACTGCAGCACGCTATATCCCACCGGTATCGCCGCCGCCACGCCGGGTGCTGCTTCGGCCCGAGCCGTGAGATTGGACCAAAACGTGGTGCGCGCAACTGAGTCGGGAAACGCCGCCGCCGGCAGGACGATCTCCATTTCCAGGAGTCCGTCCGCGGCAAAGCCTGGATCCTTCACGTTCATCCGAGTGAAGCTGGTTATGAGCAGACCGGCGCCGGCCAGCAGGACGACGGAGAGCGCGAGTTCGCCCACGATAACGGCCGCCTGCAGACGGCTTCTCGCTCGCGAAAGCCCGGTCGACGCGACGCTCCGCAACAGCGTCGCAAATCGCGCGCTCGTCGCGTGCCAGGCGGGCAGTACGCTGTACACCAGACTCGTCAACACGGCCAACGCGACACCGAAGAGTAGGACACGTCCGTCGAACTGGACGACGTCGAGTTGCCGCAGTTGCTGCGGACGCAGCAGGATCACCGCTCGAAGCATCCAGTAGCCGAGCACGATCCCCGCCACGCCGCCGAGGACCGCGACCATCGACCCCTCCACGGACATCTGGCGAACGAGACGGCCACGCGATGCACCGAGCGCCGCGCGGACCGAGAGTTCCGGCGCTCGGCGCGCGGCACGCACGAGATGGAGACTCGCCACATTCGCACATGCAATGAGAAGGACCAGCAGCGTCGCGCCCACGAGTACCCGGAGCCCGACCTGGAGGTTCGTGCCCATGACATCGCCGGGCCGGAGGAGTCGGGTCGGGACGAAATCACTAACCTTTCCACCGCCAGCCAGCCACTGTTGGCGTTTGAGCAGATTCAACTCGTCCTCGGCACGCTCCACCGTCACTCCGGGTTTCAACCGGGCGATCCCTCGCACGCCCCAGCCCTGGCGGGTGAACAGTGCCATCTGGCCTGGAGTCAGCGGCGCCCAAAAGGCACGGTTCGAATAGTCGTCGATCGCGTCGAGTTGGTCGGGCACGACGCCGACGATGACGTAGCTCGTGTCATGAATCGTCACGTGGCTACCCAGCACGTCCTGGCTTCCGCCGAATTCCGCTCGCCAGAAGTGATCGGAGAGCACCATCGTGCGTTCCGCCCCGGGTCCCCCATCGCCTGGCCCGAATACACGCCCGATGATCGGCTTCACACCGAGCTCTCGTAGCAGGTCGGGCGCGACGTCCGCTCCAAACGCCAATGTCGAATGCCCGCGGGCGGTGAGGATGCCCCCAGCTTCGAGCACGATGCTGACGTCGTCCACCGACTTTGCCCGCGTCGCCCAATCTATCATATCCTGCGTCATGGCCGAGGTTCGGAGATTCCCCTCCGCCGGAATCAGCATCCCGACCACGCGCCAGCGATCGCCATCGGCAAACGGCAGCGGGTTGAGAATCAACCGGTTCACCACGCTGTACACCGCCGTCGTCACGCCAATCCCCAGCGCGATCGTCAACACCGACGTCACCACGAACCCGGGACTCTTCCTGAGCGACCGCACCACGTACTTCACGTCCTGCCCGAGTTGCTCGAGCCACCGCACGCCGCGCGCGTCGCGTTGGGCCTCGCGATACCGCTCTACCCCGCCGAACGCGACCATCGCTTGGCGCCGCGCCTCGTCGCGCGACAGCCCCCGCGTGCGCATCAGATCCTCGGTCTCGAGGTCGACGTGCAGCCGGATCTCGTCGCTCAGCTCGGCGTCGAGCCGCTCGCCGTGCACGAGCGCCCGCACCCGCCGCCCCACGCGCTTCAGCCAGTTCTGCATGCGCGCGCTCAGCTCAGGTGGCCTTCAACACCTGATCCACCGCCGCCGAGAACAGCTTCCACTCCGATCGCTCGGCGGCGAGTTGCTTCCGCCCATCGGCGGTCAGCGTGTAGATCTTCGCGCGGCGGCCTTCCGGACTGGTCCCCCACTCCGCCTCGATCCATCCCTTGTCTTCCAGCCGGTAGAGCGCGGGATAGAGACTCCCCTGCCCCACGTCGAGCACGTCGTCGGAGAGCTGGCGCAAGCGCTTGGAGATCGCCCAGCCGTGCAGCGGCCCCAGCACCAGGGTCTTGAGGATCAGCAGGTCGAGCGTGCCCTGCAGGAGGTCGGCGCGTTCAGCCATCGCGGCTCCGGTCGGAGTGATACCTTGTCATTCGACAACACGATGGGGGCGCTATTGTCGGATGTCAAGGTATTGGCTCAGGCGCGCCTCGATTGACGGCATGCCGTGGACGATGTATATACATCGCATGGTCAGGACCCAGCTCTACCTTGACGCCGGCACGCACCGCCGCCTCCGCGAACTCGCGGACCGACAGGGGCGCACGGTGTCCGATCTGGTGCGGGAGGCCGTGACTCGCGCCTACGGACCGACCGAAGCAGAGGCGAGACTCTCGACGCTCGACGGAATCAGCGGACTATGGCAAGAACGGGCGGATCTCGGCGCCACCGACGCGTACATGAGGCGGCTGCGCCGCGATACACGGCAGAGCCGCAGGAAGGCGTAGGCGGCGTTCTCTACGACTCCGACGTCATCATCGAACTGCTGCGCGGCCGAGCCTCGGTGGTGAAGGCGGCGCGCACGCTGGAGGGCTCGGGCGTACCCACCTACTGCTCGGCGGTCTCCCTGGCGGAGATCTACGCCGGAATCCGCCCGGGTGAAGAAGCGCCGACCCAGGCGTTCTTCGACGCCCGAGGCGAGATCCTCCTCGACAGCCAGGCAGGGCGCGTCGCGGGTTCGTATCTGGCGCGTTACGCCGGTTCGCACAGCTTGGATCTCGGCGATGCGCTCATCGCCGCTGCCGCCACGACCTCCGGCGTGCGTCTCTGGACATGCAACCGCAAGCACTATCCAATGCCAGACGTGCACTTCTACGACGGGTAGCGGTCGTCAACTGGACCGCAGAATCGCCGTGGTTCCGGAGACGTCCCACGCGTCGCTGCTCCGACCGTTACCGCTCCGGCAGCGTCGCCAGGAAGTCCTTCAGGTAATGCCCCCACACCGCCGGATACGAGTGCGTGCTGTGCCCGTGCGTGTTGTGGCCCTCGGGGACCTCGATGAACTTCACGTTCTTCGCCTTGCGGATGAACGGCAAGATGAGCTGCGCGTTGAGATCCGGCGGGTTGATCAGGTCGTCGGTCGAGTTGATGGCCAGCACCGGCGCCGTGATCTGGCTCACGTGCGACGATGGGTCGTAGTTCCGCGACGCGTTGAACGCGTACCACTCGTCGTTGGCGTCGCTCGTGCGCAGGTGCTCGGCGACGTACGCCCGGATCACCGAGTCGGCCCGGTCGCGCGTCGGCGCCTCCCGCTGCTGGACTAGCGGCGCGCTCACCATCAGATAGAGCACGCGGAGCGCGGCCCCCAGGCCGACCGTCGGCTCCGTCTTGTAGTCGCCACCGTCCCAGGCCGGATCGTCGCGGATGTCGTCCATCACCATCCGCCGCATCATCCGGTTGCGGCCCGCGATCTGCGTGGGCGCGCAGGCCAGCGGCACGAGGCCGTCCATGAACGTGGGGTACATGTACCCCCACACCCACGAGTGCATGCACCCCATGGACGTGCCCATGATGAGCCGAGCATGGTTCACGTGCAGCCCTTCGGTGAGCAGCAGGTGCTCGGCCCGCACCATGTCGTCGTACGTGTACTCCGGAAATCGAGCATGCAACCCGTTGCTCGGCTTGCTCGAGCCGCCATGACCGATGTCGTCGGGCAGGATCACGTAGTACTTGGTCGTGTCGAGCAGCTCGCCGGGCCCGAACAACACACCGGCAAAGTGGTCGGCGAGGAATCCACGCCCGGTGCCGCCGGTACCGTGGAGCACCATCACGGCATTTCGCACGATGCCCTTCGCGTCGCGGTGTGGCGATCCCAGCGTGGTGTAGTGCAGACGCAGCGTATCGAGCGTCTGGCCGGATTCGAATTGGAACGCGGTGATGTGGTAGTCGCCCTGCACCCCCTGTGCGGATGCGGGGGCGGGGACGGAGGCGGCCGCGGCGATCAATGACATCGCGAAGGCAAGTCGGCGCATGGAATCCTCACGACGAACGGATGTGGAACGGACTGGCGCAATCGGACGACCCGGAAGGTGCGCTTCCCCCCACCGCCCCGCCAGCCTAGTTTGCCCGCAGCGTCGTGCAACGACCCGCCCGGAGCTCGGATGTCGCAACACAATCAACTCGCCGCCCTGCTCGCCCGTCTCTCCTACCGCGAGGGCGACTTCACGCTCGCCTCGGGCGCCAAGAGCAGCTTTTACCTCGATGCCAAGCAGGTCACCTACCACCCCGACGGCGTTGCGCTGGTCGGAGCGGCCGTGCACGCCATCGCGCGCGAGTTCGGCGCCACCGCCATCGGTGGCCCGACGATGGGCGCCGACGCGATCGTCCTCGCCGCCGTTTACGCTTCGGCGGGCAGCGGCCATCCGTTCACCGGGTTCATCGTGCGCAAGGAGCCCAAGAAGCACGGGCTCGGAAAGTGGATCGAGGGCATCAACCCGGCGGGCATGAAGGTCGCCATCGTGGACGACGTGATCACCTCAGGCGGTTCGCTGCTCAAGGCCGCCGGGCACGTGAGTGAGGCGGGCGCCGAGATCGTCGTCGCGATGGGGCTCGTCGATCGCGAGCAGGGTGGCAGTGAGGCGATCGAGGCGGCCGGGTTCCCCTTCCGCATCGTGTGCACGCTGTCCGAGATTCGCGCCCAATTCCGCGGCGCGTGATGATTCCGCCTGTCTCGCTCCCCTCGCTCGACGCGCTGGAAGCGGCCGACCGCCTTGTGAAGGCCGTCATGCCGGCCACGCCGCAATACCGATGGCCGCTCCTCGACCGGCTGGCCGGCACCGCGGTGTGGGTCAAACACGAGAACTACACCCCGATCGGCGCGTTCAAGATTCGCGGCGGGCTGGTGTACATGGACCTACTTCGGCACACCGAGCCGAAGGTCGAAGGCGTGGTCACGGCGACGCGCGGCAACCACGGACAATCGGTTGCGTTCGCCGCGGCTCGGCACGGGCTCAAGGCCGCCGTGATCGTACCGCGTGGCAACAGCCGCGAGAAGAACGACGCAATGCGCGCCCTCGGCGCCGAGTTGATCGAATTCGGCGACGATTTCCAGGAAGCGCTGGAGCACGCGGCGGAGGTTGCCGAGCAGCGCGGCTGGCACCGCATGCCCGCGTTCGACACCGCGCTCGTGGCCGGCGTCGGCACCTACTCCATGGAGTTCCTGCGGGCCGTCCCCGAGTTGCAGACGGTCTACGTGCCAATCGGGCTGGGCTCCGGCATCTGCGGTATGCTCTCGGCAAAGGAAGCGCTTGGCCGGGACGTCGACGTGGTGGGCGTAGTCTCGTCGGCGGCACCCGCGTACAAGCGGTCGCTGGAAGGGACAGAACTGGTGTCGGCTCCCGTAACCACTCAGATCGCCGACGGGGTAGCGTGCCGCAGTCCCAACGCCACCGCGCTGCGACTGATGCGTGGGCTCGTTGCGCGTGTGGTCGAAGTTTCGGACGCCGCGGTCGAGCAGGCGATGCGCGACATCTTCCGTGCCACTCACGACGTGGTGGAGGGCGCCGGCGCACTGGGGCTGGCCGCGGCAATGAAGGAACGCACCATGATCAGCGGCCGCACGGTCGGGATCGTGTTTACCGGCGCCAACGTGGACTCGGACGTGTTCGCGCGCGTGCTCGGAGGCCGGTTGGCTTAGAAGCCGCCCGGCCAATTGCTCGGGGATCGGCGGTCTCCCTGTATCGGGGTGATGCTCCAACAGCTCTCGCCGCGCATCTGCGGCCAGTTGCTGATAGCTATGCTTGATCCGCCGCAGATCCTTGTCTTCCAGTTCCTCCAGGTCGAGGAGCGCGTTATGGGCACCCTTCATGGCGCGGATCAGCTCATCGAGCTTCACCTGGATGGCCTCGGTATTGCGGTTCTGTGTGTTCTGGATGAGGAACACCATGAGGAACGTGATGATCGTCGTTCCGGTGTTGATGACCAACTGCCACGTGTCGCTGAAGTGAAAGAGGGGACCGGTGGTGCCCCACACGACGATGACGAACAGCGCCAGGGCGAACGTGACCGGCCGGCCTGTGGCGCGGGATGCCCATTTGGCCAGCCGTTTGAACCGCGATGCGGCCATGAATCCGCCTTCCTACCGCCGCTCGTGCGCCAGGACCGTCAGGGTTTATACATCTGATATGGACGCGACGCGGCGGCAAAACCGCCGGATTGCGTCGCCATGACGGGCAGCAGCTCGGCCACGGAGTTCGCGTCCACGGCCCGGCGCAAGGCCTCATTGCCGCCCAGTTCATCGATGTGCGGCAGCAGCCATTTGAAATCGGCCGGATGCCGGCGGCGAATGATCTGAAGCATATACGCAGCTACTTCCACTGGCCTCACGCTGTCGCGATCGATCACCGACACATGCAGCATGGGAATCGTCTGGCCGCCCCACTTCTGACCTGCCTCGATCGTGCGATCGGTGGTCTCGAAGTGCACGCCCGGAAGCGCCATGGTGTTCAGTTCCTGGGCGATGGTGCCGGCGTCGGCGAGCCACGGCGCCCCAATCAGCAGGAACGGCGAATCGGTACCCCGCCCCTCGCTGAGATTCGTGCCTTCGAAGAACACCGTTCCGGGATACATCAGCAGCGCATCCATCGAACGCAGATTCGGCGACGGACCCACCCACGCCAGCCCGGTCTGATCGTAGCGCATCCACCGGCGCCAGCCGTCCATCTGGATCACGTGCACGTCGGCGTGCACCTGCCCGGTACCAACCAGGTAACGCAGCAACTCGCCGGGCGTGAGGCCGTACCGGAGCGCGATCGGGTACTCGCCCACGAATGAGCGGTACGAGGTGTCGAGCACGCCGCCCTCCACACAATCGCCCCCGAGCGGATCGGGCCGGTCAAGCACGACGAACGGAATGTGGGCCCGGCCTGCCGCGTCGGCGGACAAACCCATGGTCGAGATGTAAGTGTAGAACCGCACGCCGGCGTCCTGAATATCGTATAACAGCACGTCCACGTTCTCGAGCATGGCGCGGGTCGGCGCGTGGACAGCGCCGTACAGCGAATAGATGGGAACGCCGGTGGCCGCATCGGTATCGGACCCGACGCGCGCCCCGGCCTCGGCGGTGCCGCGAATGCCGTGTTCGGGCGCGAACAGCGCGACCAGCTGCACGCCCGGCGCGTGCGCGAGCAGGTCGATGTCGCTGCGGCCCCCGCGGTCGCGGCCGGTCTGGTTGGTGATCAGCCCCACACGCTTGCCACGCACCAGTGACATCGAGTCGCGGAGCAGGACCTCGATCCCGGGCACTACTCCTCCCACGCGCGGCGCCGGCGCGCCCTGCGCGCATGCGACAGCCGCGGTCAGGATCAGGATCACCAGCGCGGCCCGCACGCGCGGAACGTGAGGAGTGGTCACGCCGGGATATTACCCGCCGATGGGCCCGAGCAGAAGCGTGGGGCGCTTCCGCAACGGAAGCGCCCCGCGTCCGACCCGCAGCGATGCGCCGCCGGCGTCAGAACCTGATGACGCGAATCGGCGCTACGGGAGCGAGTACGGGACGCACCATCATGGGGGCACGTGGCGCAGCGGGTGCGACCGCTGCCGGCAGCGCAAGCATGGTCGCCGCCGCAGGAGGCGCTGGAGCGGCTGGCGGTGCAGCGCTGTCATCCAGCCACCGAACGCGCGGCGACGGCGTTTCGATGCGAATCCGCTGGATCTCCTGTCGAGCCTGGTCCATGGCGTGCTGCACCTGCTCCTGGATGTGCGCCTGCTCCATGGCCTGCTGCACTTGCTCCTGGATCCGCTGCCGATCGACGTTGAACCGCATCATCGGGGCGCCGCCATCGCCGCGGACGATGAACGTATTGCCGGCGCCGCTGAAGTCCGAAGCCTTCGCGGCCTTCATGTGCACGGTCCTGAAACGCCCGTCCGCGTAGACTTGCAACGTGACGTCGTCACCGGGTTTGACCTTGGCCATCTCCTTCTGCAGGCGCTGGTAGCGCGCATTGGCCACGTAGCTGTCCCCCGCGTCGGCGCGATCGACCTTGAGGTCCACGCCGTTGATCGTGGCAATCCGGTTGCCCTCCTCCAGCCCGGCCTTGGCAGCCGGTCCGCTGTCGTCCACCGCGATCACGAGAATCCCGAGCGTGTCTCGCTTGCTGCCCGTGACGGAGAGCGACACGCCCAGCATGGCACGATTGCCCTCGTGCTGCGTTAGCGTCATGCCGGACGCGTTGCTGTACAGGTCACCGGAATCGACGGTCTTCACTCCGAGCGTGCGTACCTGCCCGTTGTGCAGGACTTTGAGGGAGACGTTGTCGCCGGCCTTCAGCTTGGCGAGTTCGCGCGTCAGCCGGTGGGACATGGCGTCGGCCATCTGCGGATCGCCCACGTCGATGGGCTCGAGCTTGAGGTCGATGCCATTGACACTCTGGATGCGGTCACCCGCCTTGATCCCCGCCTTGTCGGCCGGACTTCCGGTCGTGACCTCGGTGACCATCAGCCCCAACGTGTCGCGGGCCTCGCCGGTCGACGTGGTCACGCCGATCACCGCGCGGGGCGAGTCGTCGCTGGACCACGAGAAGGCGTACTCGTGCTGACCCGGCGCTTGGCGAACGGTGACTTGGGCGGCAACCGGCACGGTGATACCCGCCGCGAGCAGGAATGGAACGAAGAGTCTAGTACGCATGGTGCCTCGAGTGGGGGTTTCTGACTGGTGGGACACGGGGACGCCCATGGAAGGTTTACCTGAACTGCGCACACGGCAGCTGATCCCACCATATTTCTCCCCATGCCCCCAGCCCCCGACCTCGACGCCTTCCTCGACCACTGGCAGGACGAGGCCGACGCCGCCTACCTGTACCGTGTCCTGGCCGGCTTCGAGGCCGACGCCAAGAAGAAGCACATCTACCTCGAACTGGCCGAGGTGGAGGACCGCCATACTACCATTTGGGCTGGCCTGCTGGCCGAGAACGGGCGGCCGGTTGGAAAGTTCCGGCCCACGGCGCGCACGCGCCTGCTCGCATTCCTCGGACGGTGGATGGGCCCCAACTTCCTGCTGCCGATGCTGTTGGCTGAGGAGGGGCGCGAGGTTCGCAGCTACCTCCAGATGCACCGCAGCACCAGCAAGGGCTCGCCGGGAAGCAACGAGTCGCTGACCCTGGCGCGCGAGTCGGCAGGCCATGCGAGCACGCTCGGCATGATGGCGGGGCGTGAAGGCGAGCCCTGGCACCGCGCCGAGTCGGGCGGATTCCTGCGCAACGTGGTGTACGGGTTCAACGATGGACTCACCGCCAACTTCGGCCTCGTGGCCGGCGTGATCGGGGCCTCTGCCAACAATCAGGCGCATGCGGTGATCGTGGCCGGCGTGGCGGGGCTCATCGCCGACTCACTGTCCATGGGATCGAGCGGATACCTGGCGGCCAAGAGCGAGCAGGAAGTGTACGCGCACGAGATCGCGATGGAACGTGACGAGATCGCGCTGATGCCCGAGGTGGAGCGGGACGAACTGGCGCTCATCTACCAGGCCAAGGGGATGGACGCCGATTCGGCCCAAGCCCTCGCCACCGAGGTGATGGCAGATCCGCAGCGAATGCTCGACGAGCAGGTGCAGGAGGAATTGGGCATCGGCGCACAGAACATGTCGCCTCTGCGCGAAGGCTGGGTGACGGGGACGGCGACGGCCGTGGGCGCGTTCATCCCGGTAGCGCCGTTCCTGTTCTGGTCGGGCACCACGGCCATCGTGATCTCGTTCGCCATCGCGATGCTCTCGCACTGGCTCGTGGGCGCCGCCCGTTCGGTATTCACCGGACGTGGGGTGTTCCGTTCGGGAATCGACATGTTCGTGGTCGGTCTGGGCGTGGCGGCCACGGGGTATCTGGTGGGCGAGTGGATTGGCCGGCTGCTCTGACGCTACATTAGACCTCATGCGCCGATTCGCGATTACCGCCGCCCTGCTCGTCTTCGCCGCCTCAAGCGCGTCTGCGCAGGGCGGGCTTTCGGCTGGCCATCTGGGGGGCGCATTCGGCATCAGCTTGCCCACTGGCTCGCTGTCGGACGACCACTCCGCGGGGTTCAATCTCGCCGCAACGGCCGAGTACCTAGCGCCGTTCCAGCTGGTGGGAGTCCGGGGCGAACTGTTCTACGAACACTTCGCGGCCAAGCCGCAGGCGGCAGGCGCCCACGCCGTTCAGACCACGGCCGCCATCATCAACGCCGTGTACCATGTTCAGGGGTCCGCCCTGCACACGTACCTGATCGGTGGCATGGGGCTGTACAACGTCACGGCGAGTGGAACCACTCCCGGCTTGAACGCCGGAGCGGGGGTCCAGATTCCGCTCACCGGAATGACGGCCTACTTCGAAGCCCGCTTCCACAAGGTTCTCACGAATGGCAGTCCCTACGTGTCCCTGCCGATCACGTTCGGGTTGAGCTTCTAGTCTCGACGCATGCCCTCCGGCGGAGTGGATTCCCCAGCGACCCTCTCCGGCACGGACATCCACGTGTGGCATGCCACGCTCGTGGCCACTTCGGAGGACCTGGTCAGCGCCGCCGAGATGCTTCCGGTCGACGAGCGTGAAAGGACCTCTCCCGTGGCGAGCGAAGCGCAGTGGACGCGGCGCACGCTGTCCCGCGCCTATGTGCGCGGCATTCTCTCCAAGTACCTGACCCAGTCGCCCCCGGACATCACCATCCGGCGCACAGGGCGCGGCAAACCGCGTGTAGCGGCCCGGGCTCCCGACATGGCGCTGCAGTTCAGCGTTTCGCACTCCGCCGATCACATGCTCGTCGCCGTCACGCGCTCCGGCGAGGTGGGTGTGGACCTCGAGCGGTTGACCCGGTTGGCCGACGCGGAGCGCATTGCGGCGAGGTTCTTCGCGCGCGGTGAGTGCGAGGCATTGCTCGCCCTGCCCGTTGACGAGCGCGCCGATGCGTTCTTCCGGGCCTGGGTGCGCAAGGAATCGGTGGTCAAGGCGATGGGCCTGGGCATCGCCGCCGCGTTCGACAGCTTCACCGTATCGCTCGGTACGGAGGTGCAGCAGGAGATCGACGTCGCCGGCATCACCGGCGTCCGCCAGCAGCGCCTCTGGGTACGCCTGCTCGACATCGGGCGCGCGGACTACCTGGCCGCGGTGGCCTTCTCGCAGCCTCACTCCCAGGTCCGCTACGTCGAATGGGCGTGACCGCCGAACCTACAGCACGAGATTGAGCAGGCGGTTCTTGACGTAGATCACCTTCCTCGGCGAGTCCGTGACGAACTTGGCGATGTTCGGTTCGGCCATCGCCGTTTCGAGTACGGCCGGCTGCTCGGCGTCCTTGGGCACCTGCACGGTGCCGCGGGTCTTGCCGTTGACCTGCACGGCCACGGTCACCGTTTCGTCGACGGCCAGCGATGCGTCGAATGCGGGCCAGCCGTCGTCGAACACGCTACGCGCGTGCCCAAGGACTTGCCACAGCTCTTCGGCCACGTGCGGGGCGAACGGCGCCACGAGCTGGACCAGCGGTTCCACTTCGCGCACGTGGGGGGTGCGGTCGTGGGCGCGAATCGTGTTCACGCACTCCATCATCGCGGCGATCGCGGTGTTGTAGCCGAGCGCGGGGATGTCATCGGTCACCTTGCGAATCGTCTGGTGCACCTTGCGCATCACGGCGGCATCGAGTTCATCATCGCGCACCGCCTCATGGACCGAGACCCACAGCCGGTCGAGGAAGCGGCGCACCCCCGAGATGCTCTGATCGCGGAAATCGCCGCCCTCCTCATACGGTCCCAGGAACATCAGGTAGGTGCGGAACGAGTCGGCGCCCCATCGCTCCACGTACTCGTCGGGGTTCACCACGTTGCCGCGGCTCTTCGACATCTTGGCGCCCTCGCGCACGATCGTGCCGTGGGCCCGGAATCGGGTGAACGGCTCCTCGAAGCCAAGCAGCCCGGCATCGTGCAGCACCATCGTGATGAAGCGCGAGTACAGCAGGTGCAGCACGGCGTGCTCGTTGCCTCCGATGTACGAGTTCACCGGCAGCCAGTGCCCGGTGATCTTCGGGTCGAACGCCACGTCGTCGCGATCGGCACTTGGATAGCGCAGGAAATACCATGAGCTATCGAGAAAGGTGTCCGACACGTCCGTCTCGCGCCGGGCCGTCCGGCCACACGTGGGGCAGGCCACGCGATACCATTCTTCGTCGCGGGCCAGCGGCGAGACACCGGAGTCGTCGGGCCGGAAGTTTTCCAGCGGTGGTAGCACCACGGGGAGGTCCTGTTCCGGAACTGGCACCGGACCGCATGCATCGCAGTAGATGATCGGAATGGGCGGGCCCCAATAGCGCTGCCGGGAGACGCACCAGTCGTGCAGTCGGTAATTCACCACGGCTCGCCCGGCGCCGCGCTCCGTGAGCCAGCTCACGATCGCATGCTTGGCCTCGGGCACGGTGAGTCCATTGAACTTCCCCGAATTCACCAATACGCCGTTCACGTTGTCCGTGAACGCCGCGTCCATCGGGGCGGCGGTATCGCCCACGTCGGCGCCCACCACGCGCACGATCGGCAACTCGAACTTGAGCGCGAATTCGTGGTCGCGCTCGTCGTGGCCCGGCACGGCCATGATCGCACCGGTGCCGTACTCCATGAGCACGTAGTCGGCCGTCCAGATCGGGATCAACTTTCCGGTGGCCGCATTGATCGCATACGCGCCCGTGAACACACCGGTCTTGTCCTTGTTCACCTTGCGGGTGACGATGTCCTGCTTGGCCGCAGCGGCGCGGTAGGCTGCGACCTCGGCGCGCTGCTCGTCGGTCGTGAGCTTGTCGACCAGCGGATGCTCGGGGGCCATCACCAGAAACGTCGCGCCGAAAATGGTGTCGGCCCGCGTGGTGAATACGTGGATGTCCACCGGCGCCGAGACGACCTCCCCGCTCAGGCCGCCGCCGCTTACCGTCGCGGTCCCCGCGAACTCCATCAGGTTCTGCACGCGGAACGCGAGATCGGCGCCCTCCGATCTGCCGATCCAGTTCCGCTGGGCGGTCTTGGTGCTCTCCGACCAGTCGAGTGCGTCGAGGTTCTCGAGCAGGCGCGTCGCGTAATCGGTGATGCGAAAGAACCACTGCTCCAGGAACCGCTGCTCCACAAGGGTGCCGCAGCGCTCGCAGGCGCCGTTGATCACCTGCTCATTGGCCAGCACCGTCTTGTCGAACGGACACCAGTTCACGGCCGCCTTCTTCTTGTACGCCAGCCCGCGCTTGTAGAGCTGCAGGAACAGCCACTGGGTCCACTTGTAGTACGACGCGTCGGTGGTGGACAACTCGTAGCGCCAATCCACCATGAGGCCGGCCCGGCGTAGTTGGCGCCGGAAGTTCGCGATGTTGCGCGGAATCAGCTCCAGCGGGTGCACGCCCACCTTCAGCGCATAGTTCTCCGAGTGGATGCCGAAGGCGTCGTAACCCAGCGGCTCGAACACCGTATGCCCGCGCATGCGCTGGTAGCGGCCGTGAATGTCGTTTCCGGTGAACGCGAACAGGTTCCCCACGTGCAGCCCTTCGGCCGACGGATAAGGGAACATCATGAGGGTGTAGTACGGACGGGCACCCGAAAGGTCGGTGTGGTTCGTGCCGCGCTCGTCCCAGCGGGCCTGCCACTTCCGTTCCACAACGGTAGGGTCGTACGCGGCCGGGAGATCGGCCGTGGGCGTGCGATTCGTGTCTGTCATGCGCTCGGGACGGCGCACCGCGATCCCGCAGGGGCGAGTCGGAACGGGCGCCAAAAGGGCGACGGCCTGGTGTTTCCGCAATTTACTTGGCCCCAGGAGGCAAACAAGGCAGATTCCGGAAGGTGCCCGGCGCGGGGTGCCGCTCGTCCACCCAACGGCCCCGATGCCCTCCCCACCCTTGCCCTCACCCGCGCTCGCGGCGACCACTCCCCCGGCGTTCGCGCCAGGCAGCGCACGTTCCGTCCGGCTCGTCGCCCTCTCGTCGCTCGCCGGCGCCCTCGTCCTCATTGCCCTGGGCCTGGTCGCCAACCGTGAGGTCGCGGCAGCGCTCCGCGGCCAGGGCGACGTGCGCCAAGTGCTCGTCATCCTTGGCGTAGTTCTGTTCCTGATCGTGGTCGCCGTCGCATTCGCCGTCGACCGGGTGGTGAACCGGCGCATCCGGCGTCCCGCCGCGGAACTCGCGGCGCTCGCCGAAGCGGTGGCGGCGGGCGACCTCAGCGTGCGCGTGCGTAGCGTGCGGTCTACCGACGAGATCGAGCGACTGGCTCGCGCGTTGGCCACGATGGTGGGCGAGCTGGCGCGGCTGGCCCGGGTGCTCAACACCACGGCCGGCGACACGGCCACCGTGTCGGTGCAGATCACCGGCAGTTCCGAGCAGATGGCGGGCTCCGCGGCCCAGATCGCGCAGACGGCCAGCGACCTCAGCAGGCAGTCGGACCAGATGGCTGAGTCGGTGCGAATGCTGGCCGCGTCGTCGGGGAGCCTTCTACCGCTGGTCGAGCAGATGAACGCAGGCGCGCACGAAGGCGCGGCGCGGAACGCGCAGCTGCGCGCGCTCGCGCTGGAGAACCGTCGGTTGATGGACGACAGCACGAACACGCTCGCCACGCTCACCGGCGACGTGGCCGCCAGCGCCGCCGCGGTACGCACTCTGGTGGACGCGTCGCAGGAAATTCACACGTTCGTGGCCCTCGTGCAGTCGCTGGCCCGCCACTCCAAACTGCTCGCCCTGAACGCCGCCATAGAGGCGGCGCGGGCGGGCGATCAGGGCGAGGGGTTCTCCGTGGTCGCCGCAGAGGTGCGTCGCCTTTCGGCCATGTCGTCCGACGCCGCCGAACGCACGCAGCGTGTGGTGGCTGATGTGCTCATCGGCGTCGAGCGAGCGAGCGTCAACATGGACCGCATGGCAGCGACGGCGCACGACGTGCGGCGCGCCACCGAACAGGCTTCGGCGTCATTCGCACAACTCGAGACCAGCGTAGCCGAGTTGGAGGCTTGGACGTCCTCGGTCGAGCACACGGCGGCGGGCACGGACGCGCTCGTGCGCGACATGAGCGGGCGACTGGCCACGATCGCGCACGGGACGGAGTCGTTTGCCGCCGCCATGCAACAAGTCGCCGCCGCGAGCGAGGAACAGAGCGCCAGCACGCAGGAGATCGCTGCCGCAGCGGCCACCATGGCGCACGCCGCCGAGCGGCTGTCGAGAGTGGTGGTGAACCTGCACATCGGTGAGACACGGCGCGGCGGGGGCGCAACGAACCGGGAGTCCCTACCCGCCAACTGAACGCTAATGCCGCGAACGCATCACCTGCCCCATCACCGCGAGCAGTTGCTGGAGCCCTTCGACGGTGTGGTCGCCCATGTGCCCGACGCGCACGGACGTGCTTTGCAGGTCGCCGTAGCCGAGCCCAATCACGTACCCCTGCTCGTTGAGCGCGCGCACCAGCCATTCTGGCTGGTCGTACGAGCAGCAGGTCACGGACGGCGCCCGCTCTCCTTCGCGCGCGACGATCGCCAGGGCAAGGTCGGTCTCGCTGTTCGCTTCCACCCAGTCCCAGCACGCTCGAGCCATCTGCGCATGCCGGTCGAACCGCGCCTCGAGCCCCTCCAGTTCGATGTCGGCCAGCTGGCGGTCCAGGGCATACAGCAACGCGATCGACGGCGTGGTCGGGCTCTGTGATCTGTACCAGAACTCATCATAGCGCATGAGGTCCAGCGCGAAGCCGCGGTCGGACAGCGTCTGCGCGCGCCTCACCAGCCGCTCCGACGCGGCCGCGAATGCCAGGCCCGGGGGCAGCGCAAGGGCCTTCTGTGAGCCGGTGAACACGAAGTCGGCACCCCACGCGTCCATTTCCACGGGCATTGCGCCAACGCTCGTCACGGCGTCCACGAGTACCATGGCGCTCGACGCCTCGCGCACCGCCCGCGTAATCCCGGCCACGTCACTCAGCGCGCCAGTCGACGTCTCGGAGTGCACCACGGTCACGGTGTCATAGGCGCTACGCTCGAGCGCCAGGCTCACCTGCTCGGGCGACACCGTCTCCCCCGGCTCGGCGACCACGCGGGTCACCTCGCGCCCCGTGAGCTCGGCGATTCTCGCGAACCGTTCACCAAACCCGCCACACACCAGAGCGAGCACCCGTTCCATGCTCCCACAGCGAATGCCCATTTCCATGGCCGCCGTCGCCGATCCGTTTACAACGTAGACCGGCCGTACGGTACCGAACAACGGCTGCAACCTCCCGTGGATGGTGCTCATGAGCAATTCCATGGCGGCGCTGCGGTGCGGGATCATCGGGTGCAGCATGGCCTCCAGCACTTCGACCCGCACGGCCGTGGGCCCCGGAAGAAAGAATCGCTCGTGGGACAACATCAGCGCGCCACGGGCGTGGTCGTGCCCGGCCGCTGGCCGAGGTTGCCCAACCTTTTTCCCCGATCGCTCATCTCGGTATCACGAGCGTACCCGACATCGGGCGCCCCTTGGGCCGCTGATCGGCCGTGTACATGTATGCGAACGGCTCCATCCGCGGACCCTTCTCGTCGCAGACCGCGAACCTCGCCGGCCGGTCGGGGTCGGCGCTCTGATAGGCCATGGCTCCGGCGTACTCTCCCTTCTTGTTCACCGCGTAGTATTCGAGATCGAAATACGGCCGGCCGTGCTCGTCGAGCAGCCGTGTTTCCGTCATCGCGACGACGCGTTCCATTACCTGCATCACCGCCTGCTGGGGGGACATCCCCTGGCGCATGAACTCCACCGCCAAGAAAGCGCCGCACACCTTGATGTTCGCCTCGCCACGGCCGGTGGAGCCCGCCGCCCCCACCGCGTTGTCGCTGTACTGACCCGCTCCGATGATGGGCGAGTCGCCTACGCGCCCAGGGATCTTCCAGGATAGTCCGCTGGTCGTGGTCACCGATGCGATGTCCCCGCTGGCCGTGACGGCATTCATGTTGATCGTGCCGTAGGTGTGCGGGATGCCGTGCGCGTCATAGGTCACGTGTGTTGACAGCTGTTCGTCATCATCACCACCACCTGGCCGCCGCGGGGGCAGATCGAGCCAGTTGTCATCCGAGTTGAGGTCGGCTTTCCACCGCATCCAGTCCTGCCGGCTCTTTTCGGTGAGCAGATCTTGTGGCTTGAAGCCCATCTCCACGGCAAACCGCCGGGCTCCTGCACCCACCAGAAAGATGTGGTCGGTGTAATCCATCACCGCCTTCGCCACGGCCGCAGCAGTCGCAATGTCCTCCAGACACCCCACGGCGCCGGCTCGCTTCGTGGGCCCGTGCATGCACGACGCATCGAGCTGCACGACGCCGTCCTCGTTGGGCAGACCGCCCAGTCCCACCGACTGGTCGTTCGGGTTCAATTCCACGATGCTCACACCGGCCACGATCGCATCGAGCGGGTCGGCGCCGCCCGCGAGAAGGTCGTACGCAACCTTTATGCCCTGTTTGCCGTCGGCGTCCTTCGTGAACCCGTTGCCCGCCGAAATGATCACCGGCCGCGGGACTGGCCGGTCCGGCTCGGGGGCCGTCCGCTCAACGAAGTTCGAGATCACCGGTGCGGCGCGGCCGATGCCGGGCAATGCGAGGCCGGCCGCGGCGGCGGCGCCCACACCGATAAAGTCGCGACGGGAAATCGACACGTTACTTCCTCCAGGAGAGTGACAACCGTTCGAGCAATCTTACGCCTTTCCATGTCTCAAGACGAGAGGCGAACCCACCACCGCCGTTGGTTCTTCCGTTGCGCGCCCGCGACGCCGCGTACCTGTGTCCTGTGGGGTTCGCTACCGGGCCCCACAGACGTCGGGTAGCTTAAGGTCCTATGACTCGCCCCCCTCGCAAGGATCAACTCAAGAACGTCGCATTCTTCGAGAGCCTGCCCGAATCCCTCCGCTGGCACCTCATTCGGGCCGGGGTCCCCACCACCTACGAACCCGGCGCCATGCTGTTCCGGGAGGGCGAGCCGCGCGAATTCTTCGCCGTGCTGATCACCGGAAGCGTCGCCATTGAGCACACGAACAGCTCCACTCCGCTCGCCACGCTAGGTCCGGGCGAGTTGATCGGCGAGGGCATGCTGCTCGACGACGTGACCCACGGCACCTCGGCACGGGCGCTGGTCGAGACCGAAGCATTGATGTTCCGCCGGGAAGTAGTCGAGCCATTGCTCAAGGACAACCCGGGGCTGCACGCGGCGCTGGTTACGCGCGCGGCGCGGGCCATCGCACAGCGCCTCAAGGCGGCCGACGCCACCCTGGCCGGACGCGGCCGCGCCCTCGGATTCGCCGGCGGCCAGACCCGCCGCGAACACGACCTGCTTGGCGAACGCGACGTGGCCGCCGAGGCCCTGTACGGGGTGCAGACACTTCGCGCGCTGGAGAACTTCCCGATTACCGGCGTGCCCATCCGCGAATTCCCGTCGCTGGTTGAAGCCCTGGCCGCGGTGAAGGCCGCCGCCGCCCGCGCCAACGCCGACCTCGGACTGCTGCCCCCCGAGGTGGCCAGAGCCATCGACGAGGCGGCAATGGAGATCCGCAGCGGGCGTCACCACGAGCATTTCCTGGTGGATGCCATCCAGGGCGGCGCGGGGACGTCCACCAACATGAATGCCAACGAGGTGATCGCCAACCGCGCCCTCGAACTCATGCACAAATCCCGCGGCGATTACGACGCAGTGCACCCCAACAACCACGTGAACCTCAGCCAGTCCACCAACGACGTCTATCCGACGGCCGTGAAGCTGGCCCTCCACACCAGCATCGAGGGGCTCCGGGCCGCGATGCGCGATCTCGTGAACGCGTTCCTCGCCAAGGCCGATGAGTTCTCGGGGTTCATCAAGTTGGGCCGCACGCAGCTGCAGGACGCCGTGCCCATGACGCTCGGCCAGGAATTCGCCGCCTTTGGTCACACGATTCTCGAGGACGTGGATCGCCTGGGCGAAGCGCAGGCGCTGATTCGCGAAATCAACATGGGGGCTACCGCGATCGGCACTGGCATCAACGCCCCACCGGGATACGCAGAAAAGGTGCGCGCACATCTCTCCCGGATCACCGGGCTCTCGCTCATCACGGCCCCCGACCTCGTGGAGGCGACCTCGGACACGGGAGCCTTCGTGCAGCTGTCAGGCGTGCTCAAGCGCTGCGCCGTCAAGCTCTCCAAGATCTGCAACGACCTGCGGCTGCTCAGCTCAGGACCGCGCGCCGGATTCGGCGAGATCAACCTGCCAGCCATGCAGCCGGGATCGTCGATCATGCCCGGCAAGGTGAATCCGGTCATCCCGGAAGTGGTGAACCAAGTGTGCTTCGACGTCATTGGCGGTGACGTGACGGTGACGTTGGCGGCCGAAGCCGGGCAACTCCAACTCAATGTGTTCGAACCCGTGATCGCCTATCGATTGTTGCGCAGCATCGATACCTTGCGCAACGGGTGCGTCGTGCTCCGCGAGCGGTGCATCACGGGCATCACGGCTAATCCTGACCGGATGCGGGAATTTGTCGAACGTTCGATCGGCATCGTAACCGCGCTCGTACCGGTCATTGGGTACGAAAAGGCGACGATTATCGCCAAGACTGCGCTCGAGACCGGCCGCGGGGTCACCGAACTGGTGCTCGAGCAGAAACTGCTCACGCGCCGCCAGATCGATGAGATTCTCGATCCCGAACGGATGACCGCGCCCCGGGCAGCAGTCACCTAGCACCTCACTTCCCCCACCCCCCATTCCTCCATGGCTGGACGCAAGCTCGACGGCCCAGGACAGGCGAAGCTCAAGACGCTTGAGGAAGCGGCTACCATTTTGCAGCGCATTCACGCGCTCGTGGAACAGTACGCACTCGCGGTCAAGCGCCAGACTCCCGGGAGCACGTACTTCATGAATCTCAAGCGCCAGTTCCCGGCCCTGGGCGGGCTGCTCAAGGGCCAGTTCGGCGTCATCTCTGAGCAGGTGTTTGCGGTAGCGCTGGCGATCAGCCGCGGCTCCAGCGAACTGACGCGCATCCGGCAGATGCGCGAGGGCGTGGCCCAACTCAGCCAGGCAATCGAGGCGGCTACCAAGCAGGTGATTGAAAAGCATACCGTGCACGAGGAGTCCCCCGTCCACGGCGACGGCTAGGCATGCCCGTTGCCTGAGCCGTGCAGCGTGACCATCATCCCTTCCCGCACGGGCACGAGAGGCAGGCCTGGGCCGAAATTCGCTTGATTTAGCCCCAGGCAGCCCATAGGTTGCCAGATCTGTTTTTTCACCCGCTTGCGCTCCCCGTCCCGGAGCGCATTTCCCACTGTCGGTACAAGGACCCCCGCATGGATCCACATTCCCGCCCGCGCCGGCTGACAACCGCCGCGCTGACGGCCGTGCTCGCAGTGTTTGTCGCTGCATGCGCCCCCGCACATCCCAACTCGATTTTCCATAACCACACAGAGTTCAATCGAGATATCGACCACCTGTTCCACATCCTGATCTGGCTCGGGTCGTTCGTGTTCGTATTCGTCGAGACGATCCTTCTGATCACCTTGGTCAGGTTCCGGAAGCGCGAGGGCCAGCCGGCACCTCAACAGGTCCACGGCAACACTAAGCTGGAGATCCTCTGGACGTCGATCCCGGCCCTGATTCTGGCCCTGATCGCGGTGCCCACGGTGAAGACCATCTTCAAGACTGAGGCTCCCGCGGCCCAGAGCGCCCTCCAGGTCACGGTGACCGGCCATCAGTGGTGGTGGGAGTTCCAGTATCCGCAATACGGGATCACCACGGCCAACGAACTCTACCTGCCCGTCGGTCGCACGGTGAATTTCACACTCAGGACGGCTGACGTGATCCACTCGTTCTGGATCCCCGAGCTGGGCGGCAAGCGCGACCTGATCTCGAACCACACCAATTATCTGTGGTTCACCCCCGATTCGGTCGGCGACGACGTGTTCAATGGGTTCTGCGCCGAATTCTGCGGTACTTCGCACGCCAACATGCGATTCAAGGTGTTCACGGTGAGGCCCGACGAGTTCGACGCCTGGACCAAGCACGAAGCGGAACCCGCCCTCTCGCTCATCCCCGACACGGCCAGGGCCAAGACGCCGGCCGCTGCGAAGGGAGCGGCCTCCGCCCCGGTCGTGCCGGTGGCTTTGGCCGCACCAGCCACCGCGAGCTTCGTGAGCTTTCCGCGGGCCAACATCCCGAAATACGCCGTCCCCGAAACGCCGCTTCCGCCGGGAATCAGCTTTGACCAGTCGCTCGCCGGTAACCCGGTGGACGGCGAAAAGCTGATCGCAGCGCCGGAGAGCATGTGCCTTGCCTGTCACGCTATCAAGGGCAATCCGATGATGCAGGCCGTTCTCGGTCCCGATCTCACGCATTTGGCCTCGCGCACGACCATCGCCGGTGGCCTCTACCAGAACGACAAGCAGCACCTCGGGCTGTGGATCAAGAACGCCCGCGTCATGAAGCCGGGCGTGATCATGTACACACTCGGCAAAGGCCAGATCGACCCCGCTACCGGAAAGCCCACGATCGTGGGCAATCTGACCGATCAGCAGATCGCCGACATCGTCGCCTATCTGCAGACCCTGAAGTAACCGCACGGAGACGCTGACGCATGGCTACTACCGCCGCCGCCCCACCCTATGTCTCGACGTCCGAGGCGTCGAACACGGGAATTTGGAGCTGGCTCACCACTGTAGATCACAAGCGGATCGGGGTGCTGTACCTCGTCACCGCGCTGACGTTCTTTCTGATCGGCGGCCTTGAAGCCGAGATCATCCGTGCACAGCTGATGCACCCGAACGGCACGATCGTCTCGGCGGATACGTTCAATCAGTTGTTCACGATGCACGGCACGACCATGATCTTCCTTGGGGTCATGCCGCTGTCCGCCGCGTTCTTCAACTTTCTGGTCCCGCTGCAGATCGGCGCCCGCGACGTCGCGTTTCCGCGGCTGAACGCATTCAGCTACTGGGTATTCCTGTTCGGCGGGCTGTTCATCAATGCCTCGTGGCTCGTCGGCGCCGCGCCTGACGGCGGGTGGTTCGGCTACGCGCCGCTCACCACCATGCAGTTCAACCCAGGCCTCAACATCGACTTCTGGGTAATCGGCCTCCAGATCCTCGGAGTCTCGTCGCTGGCCGCGGCGTTCAACTTCATCACCACGATCATCAACATGCGGGCTCCCGGCATGCAGCTCATGCGCATGCCGATGTTCACGTGGATGGCGTTCATCACGCAGTTCCTGCTCGTCCTTGCCTTCCCGGTGATCACCGTCGCGCTGATCTTTCTTCAGTTCGACCGGTTCTTCGGCACCCAGTTCTACGAGCTCGCCGCCGGCGCCGATCCGCTCCTCTGGCAACACCTGTTCTGGATCTTCGGCCACCCCGAGGTCTACATCCTCATCCTGCCGGCCTTCGGACTGGTGTCCGAAGTGCTCCCCACGTTCTCCGGCAAGCCGCTGTTCGGGTACCCGGTGATGGTGTACTCGGGCATGCTCATTGCCTTCCTCGGTTTCGGCGTGTGGGCGCACCACATGTTCGCCGTCGGCCTGGGCCCGATTGCCGACACCGTGTTCGGCGTGACGACACTCCTCATTGGCATTCCGACGGGTGTGAAGATCTTCAACTGGATCTTCACGATGTGGGGCGGGAACGTGCGGTTCACGGTGGCCTGCAAGTTCGCCATCGCGCTCATCGCGCTGTTCACCATCGGCGGCATCTCCGGTGTCATGCACGCCTCGCCACCGGCCGACCTGCAGCAGACCGACAGCTACTTCATCGTCGCCCACTTCCACTACGTGCTGTTCGGCGGATCGATGATGGGCATCTTTGCCGGTATCTACTACTACTATCCGAAGCTCACTGGCCACCTGATGAGCGAGAAGCTCGGCAACTGGCATTTCTGGCTCACCTTCATCGGGATGAATCTCACCTTCTTTCCGATGCACTTTTCCGGCCTCGCCGGCATGCCACGCCGTATCTACCGGTACGACGCCAACCAGGGCTTCGACACGTACAACCTGATCTCGTCCTACGGCGCCTATCTGCTCGGCTTCGCGACGCTGATCTTTATCTGGAACTTCATTCGCAGCCGGAAGAAGGGCGCCGTGGCTGGCCACAATCCGTGGAACGCCCCCTCGCTCGAATGGTCGATCCCCTCGCCGCCCCCCGACTACAACTTCGCCGTCATCCCCATCGTGTCGTCGCGCTACCCGCTCTGGGATCACAAGGGTTCCGTGACCGAGTTCCACGAGGGTGAGCGAATTAAGACAGCCAGGGAACTCGGCATTCCGATGCCGTTCCCCACGATCAAGCCGTTGTTCGTAGCCCTGTTCATGACCCTCATGTTCACCGGCCTCCTGTTCATCCACAAGAACAACTGGCCGATGGCCTATACGTTCATCTTCGGCGGCGCCACCGGCATGGTGGTCTCGCTGTACAGTTGGCTGCTCAGCCCGCTGGAGTAACGCATACCCGGAGCCCGGCCCCAGCGCCGTGCCCCGTCCCCCGTTCTTCCGTCAGTCGCTCAACGCAATCACGGTTCAATCAATGGCCACTCCAGCAGCTGCAGTCGAGCACGCCCACACACCGACCACCACCGGCCTCGACCACCGCAAGGTGGCGATCTGGGCCTTCATCGGGTCGGAGTGCATGCTGTTCGCGTCGCTCATCTCCACTTATCTGATCTACAAGGGCCGCAGCGTGACGGGCCCGTTCCCGCATGAGGTGTGCAGCCCGCCAGTCTGCGACACCGTGATGAGGCCCATCCTCAACATCCCGGTGACCTCGGCCTCCACCTTCGTTCTGCTCATGTCGTCGCTCGCCATGGTGCTCGCCCTGGCTGCCGTTGAGAACGCCGACCAGATCAAGCACACGCTGGGCGAGAAGATTCTCGGCAACTCCAAGCTGTGGCTCTTCATGACGGCGCTGCTCGGCACGACCTTCCTCGGCTTCCAGGCATTTGAGTTCACGTCATTCGTGCACGAAGGGCTGACCATCCGCACCAATCTGTTCGGCTCGTCGTTCTTCACGCTCACCGGGTTCCACGGCGCCCACGTGACCGCCGGGGTGCTCTGGTTGCTCACACTCCTCGCCATCGACATCAAACGCGGCCTTCAACCGAAGGACGCACTGATCGTGGACATCGCTGCGCTCTACTGGCACTTCGTCGATGTGGTCTGGATTGCGATCTTCACCCTCGTGTACCTCATCCACTAGCGAGACCATCATGGCGCATGACCCCTCGACCGACGCACACCCCACCCACGCCGATCACTCGGCGCTGGGCATCGAAAAGGAGCACCCGACCTGGTCGGTGTACTGGAAGGTCGCCGTGATCCTCACGCTCATCACGATGGGCGAGGTCTGGATCTACTACATCCCCAGTTTCGTCGCGTCGCACCTGTTCGTGCCGACCCTGCTCATCCTGTCCGCGATCAAGTTCGCCATCGTCGTCATGTTCTACATGCACCTGCGCTACGATCACCGGCTCTTCCGCGCCTTGTTCACCGGGCCGCTGATCATCGCCATGACCACGATCGTCGCGCTCCTGTTCTTGTTCGGACACCTGGCCATCCGCGCCGGGTAGCCAACGGGCCGGACGTTCCTAGCGCAAGACAGGCCCGGCGCCCTCTGGAGGGTGCCGGGCCTTCGTCTTACCAGGCGCGGCCGCCGATTCCCTGCCTTCCAAGGCGTGGATCAGGTCGGCCTTGAGCCCTGAATGGTCTTCCGCACCGGCCACGTCCTAACGGTCATTTCGGCGGGAGTCCCTGACACCTATACTATCTGATCTCAAATGCCGCCGGCCAGTTCCGCACCGCCCACCACCCCGGCGCACACCGCGCCCCCGCTGAGCACCGCTCCGCACGAGCGCCTGCTCTCCCTCGACGTCTTCCGCGGTCTCACGATCGCCGGCATGCTGCTGGTGAACACGCCCGGCACGTGGAGCGCCATCTATCCGCCCCTCGAGCACGCGGCGTGGAACGGGTGGACCCCTACCGACCTCATCTTCCCGTTCTTCCTCTTCATCGTCGGCATCACCACCGAACTGTCTCTCTCCGCCCGCCGCGCCCGCGGCGACGACGAAGCCGACGTTCGCCGGCAGATCATCCGCCGCGGTGCCCTCATCTTCCTGTTCGGGTTCCTCCTCAACGGCGTTCCCTTCTTCACCTGGACGGCCATCCCTGGGAACCCCGATCCGACGGTCTTCCAACGCATCGTTGACCGCCTCTACCACTGGCGACTGCTCGGCGTGCTCCAGCGCATAGGCCTGGCCTACGTGGCCGCCGGCCTCATCTCGCGCCGGGCTTCGGTGAAGCAGCTGGTCACCGTCATTGCCGCCATCCTCTTTGGCTACTGGTTCGTGCTCACCTGCCTGCCTGTGCCGGGTACCCACGGCACAATCGGTGCCCTGCTCCTCGACCGTCCCGAGGCCACAATGGCGGCTTGGTGGGATCGTACGCTGCTTGACTGGACGCGGTTCGGCCTCGGCAATCACACGTGGGGGAACAGCGTAACCTGGGATCCGGAGGGTTTCTTCTCCACCACCCCCGCCGTCGCCACCTGTCTGCTTGGCAACCTTGCGGGCCGTTGGATCGTCAGAAGAGAGCGGTCGTTGCTTGATCGTGTAAGTGCGCTGTTCGCCGTGGGCACCGTGGGGATGATGGCGGGGTTGATGTGGAATTGGGTGCTCCCCATCAACAAGAACCTCTGGACAAGTTCGTACGTCGTGTTCACCGCCGGCATGGCATGCGTGGCGATCGCGACGATCATGTGGATCGTGGACGTGCACGGCGTGAAGAAATGGACCGGGCCATGGGTCGCTTTCGGCCTCAATCCCCTCACGGCGTATGTCGGCTCGTTCTTCATGGCTCGCATGATGTATTCGGTGCTCTCCGTGCCGTATCGCGGACAGACCGTTTCGCTGGAGGAGGCGATCTTCCGGTCGCTGTTCCTCTCGTGGGCGTCACCGATCAATGCGTCCTTCGCCTTTGCCGTTGTCTTCGTGTTACTCTGGTATGGCATTCTGGTCCTGCTGCAACGCCGCAACATCATCCTGAAGATCTGAGTCGTCGGGCCCGCCCATCGGCTTACGTCGTGCTCCCGTCCATTCGAAATTCATCAACCCTGTCGCTGATATGAAGATTGCCGCCCCTCTCGTTCTGCTGTTCGGCGGCGTCATGCTCGTCGCCGCCACGCGCGCCGTGGCCGACGCCCCGGAGGCTGGCCCAATCCTGGCTCCAGTCGTCACCGTCAGCAGGGGCCTAGCGCCGGCCAACTGGCGAGTGCCGGTGCACCCCACGGCTAGGTCCAAGAGCGTTCGGGAACTCGACCTCGACCTCAACTCCCTCCTCACGGCCAAGGTACGCAGCGGCCGATGGGGCGCTATCGTGGTTTCGCTCACGCGCGGCGATACGTTGTTCACGCGCAATGCCGACCTGTTGATGCAGCCCGCGTCGACCCTCAAGCTGTTCACCACGGGACTGGCGCTCGATCGCTTCGGACCCAACTACCAGCTCGGCACGGACGTACTGCGCGACACGACGATCGACCCTGACGGCACGCTCCACGGCGACCTTTACCTCAGGGGCGGGGGTGACCCGTCGCTCTCTGCGCGCTTTTTTGGCGCGGGCAGCTCGCCCATGGATCGCTTGGCGCAGGCTATCGCCGCCACGGGGCTCCACCATGTGACCGGCGACGTCATAGCCGACGCCAGCGCCTTCGCAGACCAGCCGATTCCCGACGGATGGAAGCGCCGTTATCTCTCGGCGGCGTACGCCGCGCCTGTTTCCGCGCTGTCGCTCAATGAAAACGTCGTCTGGGTGGCCGTTTCCCCTGGCGCGAAGCGCGGTGAAGTGGCGCTCGAACCAGCCAGCACTGCGTTCACAATCAGCGACGAGGTCACGCTCAAGCCAGGCCGCTCGGGCGCCTCGATCACCGTCTACCCCCGCGGCGAGGGCGATCTCGCCGTGCGCGGCTGGATCGGCACGCGGGCCACGACCAAACGCTACTCCCTCGTCGTCGACGACCCGCCGCTGTTCGCAGCCGGTGCCCTCCGCGCCTCATTGGCTGCACTCGGCATTACGGTGGACGGGAAGCTCCGGGAGGCACTGACCCCACGGTCGGCCACCCGTTTGGCGTCGCTCGAATCCCCGCCGATGGCTGAGATCCTTTCCGAGATGAACCGCGAAAGCATCAACCACGTGGCGGAATTGCTGTTTCGCGACGCGGCACGCGCCGCGTCGCCTGATCACATCGGTTCGGTAGAAGCCGGTGCGACCGCACTGCACACCTTCCTCAGCGACAAAGTCGGAGTGCCCGCCGGCGACGTGCACGTGTCTGACGGCAGCGGCCTCTCGGTGCGCGATTCGGTCACGCCTCGCGCCATGGTGAGCCTGCTTGCCTATGCGCATTACGCACCCTGGTCTTCTGCGTTCCACGCGTCGCTTCCCGTGGCCGGCGAATCGGAACTGCTCAGGGCGCGCATGCGGCGCACGGCCGCCCAGGGAAACCTTCACGCCAAGACCGGCACCACCAACACCGTGGCGTCGCTCGCCGGCTACGTGACCACCGAGGACGGCGAGATCCTGGCGTTCGCACTGATCTACAACGGCAGCGACCGATGGAACGCACGCACCGCCATGGACAAGACCGGCGCCGCGCTGGCTTCGTTCTCGAGAAACTGATCTGACCGCTTCGACCTATCGGACTTCGCGGATGTCGATGCCCCGCTTGCGAAGCTCCGCGATATATGGCTCGGCCGGCATCGCCTCGTCGGGTGTATGCACACCCATCGTCGTCACCTGCCCCCGCGCCTGCATGAGTCCGGTGATCGCCAGCGAGTAACCCGTGGTCCGCTCCATGGCGCTGATCCCGTGCGCCTCGTCGTAGCGGTCCACCAACTCCCACTCGAGCGTCTTCGGTTTCCCGTCCTTCTTTCCGGCGACGATCACGCGCAGCGCCACCAGGTCGGCGCTCTCCGGCTTCGTGAGACGCGGCCCCATCGCTGCCACTGCTACGTCGCGTGGCGACACCTGCACGCCTTTCACATCGATCGGATTCTGTTCCAGCAGGCCGAGATCACGAATGGCTTCCATGATCTTCGCGTGGCCCGGATACCGGAGCGTTTTGTACTCCATCATCGCAATCTTGCCCTCGTACTCGAACGCCATCGTCGACAGCCCGCCCGCCGTGTGAAATGCCTCGAGCGTTCCGATCGGCGACGGGAAAGTCACTGGCTCCACCTCCGACAGCGCCTTCACCTGCGTGCGCTTGCCGTTGCGCAGCACCCACGACAGTGTCGTGTAATAGTCAAGCACGCCTTCCAGCGAGTACACAATCTGGTAGTTGAGCGGCGCCTGCGGATGCTGTGGCAGCCCCCCCACGAAGATCTTCACGGCGTCCACGGTGTCCAATTGGCGAATTCCGTGCTCCGCCAGAATGTTGACCATCCCCGGGGCCAACCCGCAGTCGGGCATCACCGAGATATTCTTCTTCTTGGCCTCGGCATCCAGCGACTTCTGCTCAAACACGATCTCCGTGTTCCCGCCCAGGTCGGAAAAGTGCACCCCGGCCTCCACGGCGTATTGAGCCATCTCGAAGTTGAAGTAGTACGGGATGGCGCTCATCACCGCGTCGCACCCCTTCATGGCCGCCAGCACCGTTGCGCGATCGCGTACGTCGAGCTGCATCGGCCTGAGTTTCCTGGCTGCGCCCGGTGCCTTTGCCAGGAACTCAGGCAGGTCGTTCACGTGCAGGTCGGCAATGCGCACTTCAGTCACGTCGGGGTCCAGCAACAGATCGTACGCACACGCCGAGCCCTGAAGTCCTGCGCCCAACACGAGCATCTTCATGCTATACCATCTCCGGAAATCGGTTGGCGGTCGGTGTATTATCCAAAGGTAACCATTCGTTCACCCTGTTGTCACGCGAATTCGTCCACAATGGGGACCCGTTGTGTCACCTTTGGCAACCGTCCCGTGACCGACACGACCGCCGGTTGGCGCCGCCACCTCATCGAAGATGACGCGGGACTCCGCCGCATCATCGAACAGTCGCACCGCATCGCCGTGCTCGGTATCAAGACGCCCGAATCGCAGCGAACCGCTTATCTCATTCCGGAATATCTGCAGAAGGCGGGGTTCGAGATCGTCCCCGTACCAGTGTACTACCCCGGCGTCACCGAAATTCTGGGCCAACCCGTGTATCGCACGCTGGCAGCCATCCCCGGGCCGGTCGATCTCGTCGACGTGTTCCGTCGCCCCAAGGACATCCCGGGCCATGTTGCAGACATAATCGCCAAGCAACCCAAGGCCGTCTGGTTCCAGCAGGGCATCCGGAATGATGAAGCCGCCGAGCGGCTGGCTCGTGCCGGAATCGACGTGGTGCAGGACCGCTGTTTGATGCTCGAGGTGCGGCGAATCGGCCGGTGATGGCGGCCGGCGTGTGTCACTTCACGTGGAGGCGCACGAGCAGCGACACGTCGGGGTCAGCCACCATCGTCACCGGCGGCGAGTCGAGCGTGAGCGGAATCGTCACCGTCGTCTCGGCGGCGGCTGCCACGTCCACCGTCGCGCGCTGCACGTGACCTCCGGCGTCACGCCACTCCAGGACAAGCGGCACATGGAAGTAGCCAAATCGGTCGCCCTGCACCACCCGTACCTGCATGGCGTGCGCCGCCGCGTCGTACGACCAGGTCGCGGTGACCTCCGGATACCCCGGCCGGCGGAGCCACTGGTCGAAGAACGCCTGCAGTGGCCGCCCCGCACTCTGCTCCAGCGCGTACTGCAGATCAGCCGACGTCGCGTTGCCGTATTCGTGCGCGTGGAAATAGATCCGCAGCCCGCGGAAGAACGCACTGTCGCCCAGCGAGCGCCGCAGCATGTGCAGCACGAATCCGCCCTTCTCATAGCTGTTGGCGTCGAGCAGTGCCATCAGAGTCGTCTCTGCCGTGTCGATCACGGGCCGCGTGGCCACCCGCCGGTCGTCCAGTACGCCGCGGCGAATCTCCGCCATCGCTTCACCGAACGCGCTGTCGCCGCGTGCATGCTCCGTCCATAGCGCCGAGAAGTAGGTGGCGAACCCCTCCGACAGCCAGAGCTCCGGCCAGTCACGTTCGGTGACTGCGTCGCCGAACCATTGGTGCGCCGTCTCGTGCGAGATGAGCCCGTCGTCCATCGTTCGCCGGCGAAAGGCTTGATCGGAATAGAAGATTTCGGTGGCGTTCTCCATGCCGCCGAATCGCGTGGAACTCTGCAGGTGGGCCAGCTTCTCGAACGGGAACGGCGCAATGAGCCGCGAGAAGAAGGTCACGATGCTGTCGGCCGCCGCGAACGGGCCCGGCATGTAGTTCTGTTGCTCGGGCGCCGTGTACACCATCTGTGGCACGCAGCGCGCGGAGCTGCCGTATCCGCACGCCGTTTCGCCCAGCGACGTCTCGACCAGCGGGGCGGCCGCGATGACCATCAGATATGTGCTGATCGGATGGACCTCGGTCCACTCGGTGACGCGCCGCGGCGCACCGCCCGGCGCCAACGGGGCCATGCCGCGCTGCGCCGTCATCAGCCCGTTCCCCACCACGGTCTCCGACACCAGCGCGCTCACCCACCATGAGACCGTCGCCTTGTCGCTCGGATGGTCCACCGTGGGCAACCAGTGCCGGGCGCGGTTCGGCCAGTTGTCGCCAAAGTAAGTCCACCGGCCGGCCGTGTCCCGCCGAATGATCAGCCCGTCGCTCGGCACACCACCGTACACTACGCGGACAACCAGCGTGTCGCCCGATCCGGCCGGGAGCGGCACGAGCAACTGGTCGCCGGTCCGCGGCGCAATCACGCCGCGCTCGTTCACGAGCACGCTGTCCACGCTCAGCCCCACTAGGTCGAGGGCCAGCGTGTCGGAAGGAGCCCCCCGGGCCACGGTGAGCACGGCAACGGCGCTGACCCGGTGACCGCTATCAGGGAGCGTGACGGCGAAGTGGTAGTGGAGTACGTCCAGGGCCGCTGGCCCTGTCCGCTGCGCCCGCACGGTCGCCGCCAACAGTGCCAACGTGACGAGCGCGGGCGCCCCTGGGCGGATCATCGGGCGAACGGCTGGGCCATCTGGCCGTTGTCGCCGCACACGCTAGCCGCCAAGGCTGCGGCGGCGGCAAGTGCACCGCCAAATTCCAATGTCGTTTGTGGCCTGTCGTCAGGGTTGCGGGCCATGGCCTTGTTGAGCACGCGCTCGACGGCTTCCGGGAAGTTGAGATCGGGACGCATCTTGCGCAGCGGAACCGGGTCGCTGTGCAGCCGCGCAATCAAACTCTCCTGCTGTGTCCGTCCCTGGAACGGCAGCCGCCCGGTCAGCATCTCGTACGTGAGCAGTGACAATGAATAGATGTCGGTGCGCGCGTCGAGTGGACGGCCACGCAGCTGCTCCGGACTCATGAACTCGGGCGTACCTAGGATGGTCCGCGTAGCCCGCGAGTCCTGCAGCTCGGCCCCGATCCGGTGCTCCCTAGCCAGGCCAAAGTCCATCACCACGGCGTATTCAGTGCCGTCCGGTCGCTGGCATACCATGACGTTCTCGGGCTTCAGATCGCCGTGCACGATGTTGAGTGCGTGCGCCGCATGAAGACCCGCCGCCACGTCCTGCACGAACCGCACGGTTTCGTCCAGTGGGATGTGCCCCAGCCGGGTGTTGCGGTCCCACAGAGTCTCTCCTTCCATGAACGGCATCACCACATAAAGGAGCCCATCTTCCGTCTCGCCCACGCTGACGATGCGGCAAACGTTGGGGTGCGCCAGCCGATTGCCCAGGCCAGCCTCCCATTTGAGGCGCGCCATCGCGTTCGCATCCCGCGACAGCGTTGCCGGCAGAACCTTGATGGCACACCGCCGTTGCGTGCTGACGTCGGTGGCCAGGTAGACGAACGACGTGCCCCCCTCGCCTACCTGCTCCTCGACCTCGTAGCGGATGTCGAGCAGGCGGCCTGCCATCGCCGTCCCGGTTGGCCCATCGTCGCCCGCCGGTCGGTGCGTCGCGGTTGTTGCGCGAATGTTGGCGGCGGAATCCGACCCCGGCATGAGACGCGTGCCGTCGTTGGTACAGAACTGGTCGTCGCCGGCGTATTCGGTGCGACAACTGGGGCAGCGTTTCATCGGCCAAAGGTGCCCTGCAAACGGGAGGCCGTCAAATCGAATCTCCTATCCCGTCAAAGGGGCCCGAGCAACGCCTGCAGCCCCGCCCAGTCCACGTTTCCACCGCTCAATACCACCACCACCGGCCCGGCAGTCGGCACTATCGCCCCCGACATGAGCGCTGCTACAGTGATCGCGCCACTGGGCTCGGACACCAGCTTCGAGCGCTCGAGCAACAAGCGCATGGCGCTGCGAACCGGCGCGTCGTCCACCAGCACCACGTCGTCCAGATACCGCTGGTGGTGTGCGAACGGCAGTCGCCCGATCTCGACCGCCAGGAGTCCATCGGCGATACTCGCCGTGCGTTCCAGGCGCACGGGTGCGCCCGCCTCGCGCGCCCGCGTGAGCTTGGGTGCGCCCGTCGGCTCCACACCGATCACGCGCGCCCTCGGGGCCGCGAGCTTGACGGCGGCCGCGACACCAGCGCTCAACCCGCCCCCGCCCACCGGCACGAGCACCGTCGCTACGCCTGGTAGTTGCTCCGCGATCTCGAGCCCCACGGTGCCCTGCCCCGCGATGATCGTCGGGTCATCGTACGGCGGCACGACCGTGGAGCCGTCGGCCCGCGCGATTTCGAGCGCACGTTCCATGCGGTGCGCGGTGGTCGTGCCGGCGAGCTCGATGCGCGCACCCAGCCGCTCGGCGCCGGCGCGCTTGGCCGGCGTGACCGTGGTGGGCATGACCACCGTGGCCGGCACTCCGAACAGGCGCGCCGCCAGCGCCACTGCCTGCGCGTGGTTGCCCGACGACGGGGCGATCACGCCGCGAGCCCGAGCCACCGCCGTCATGTTGGCCAGGTAGTTGTACGCCCCCCGGAACTTGAACGCTCCGCCGCGCTGCAGCATCTCGGGCTTGAGCCAGACGTCGGCGCCAGCGATCTCACGAAGCGCATCGCAGGGCAGGAGCGGGGTGCGCACCGCCACCGGCCGGAGCGTCGCCGCCGCGCGCCGGAACTGCTCGATCCCGACGAGCGCGTCCGGCGGGGCGGCCGCAGCAGCCATCAGGAATAGACCCGGTTCCGGCCGTCGGTCTTCGCCTTGTACAGCGAACGGTCGGCTTCGTGCAATAGCAGTTCCGGTGAGATGGGATCGGTCCCGCGGGCCAATGCTACCCCGACCGACACTGTGGCGCCTACAGGAGCGTCGCCAGGCCCGAATGAATACTCCGCCACGCGCTGACGTAGCCGTTCGGCGAATTTCGTCGCCCCCTCCCACCCCGTATCGGGAAGTACGACCACGAATTCATCACCGCCCAAGCGCGCCACCGTGTCGGTATCACGCGCCGTGGCCTTCATGATGCCTGCCAGTTGCTGCAGCACCATGTCTCCCACTGGGTGGCCACGCGAGTCATTGACCGTCTTGAAGTGGTCCAGGTCGATCGCCACCACGGCTACGTGCGACCCCCGCCGCTTGGCCAGGCGCCAGTCGGTGCGCAGGCGGTTCTCCAGCGCTCGCCGGTTCACGCACCCCGTGAGCGGGTCAGTCCCGATCTGTTCGGCGAACCGGTCGCGCATCGTCTCGAAGCTGCGGGCCAGCAGCGTCAGATCATCGGGGTGCGGAGCCTGGGTGGCAGTCAACTTGGTCGTCAGTTCGCCATCCTCCACAAGCCTGCAGAACAGGCGCAATTCGTCCATACGCTGCCGGAAGCTGCCGAACACGAAGATCACGGCTCCGCTGACGAGGGCGAAGGTCGCCGCCGTGAGGAGCGTGCGGCTTAACAGCGCCGCCCCGCCTGGGATGAACGGCGGGAACACCAGGTCGATCACCAGATACGCGGCCGTCGTGAGCGCGGCCGCGTAGGCGCCCAACCATTTGCCGAAATAGAACACCGCGAGTTGCACGGCCAGCAGGCCAATGAGCAGCATGCGGTAATGCACCGACCCGCTGCTCGCGAAATAGAAGAAGGCCGCCATCATGCCAATATCTGCAGTCACGAGCAGTGCCGGCAGCGCTGGGAGGAGCACGCCGCGCTCCGACCGTTTCACCCACCATGAAGCTGCCATGATGACGGCGATGTAGACGCCGCAGGCGATCACAACTTGCATCAGCGCCGCGTCACCGGGGGCAGCGCCGAAGAGTAGCGCGACGAGTAGTGCCAGCAGCACACCGAGATACCGAACCCAGCGTTGCCACAGGATCGCCTCCCGCTGCGCTTCGGCCCGGGCCTGGCCGAGGGCCTCTCCAAGTTCCGTCAGGTGACGGGACTGGCGCACCGCTTCGAGTGAAACGGGGCTCCGTCGCGGCGACGTGCTGTTGGGGACACTAGAAGACATCGACATGAAGCTCGTTGATCGAGCTAACCTATGTTCCCACGGGCAGATGGTAAAGCACGGCGTGGCGCCCGCAGCGAAGGCCGTTGGCCGCACGGGGCGAGAGCGCTCCCGGCCGGCCCATGCGTCGCACGCTCACTCCTCATCGCCGGCGCCTACCGGTTCGCCGGTGCCCTCATCGGCCCCCTCCCCTTCCTCCACCTCGTCCGGCACTACGCGGGCCACGTCGCGCACCAGGTCGTCACCCTCGAGATCAACCAGGCGTACACCCTGGGTGTTGCGCCCAGCCACGCGGATGCCCTTCACCGGCATCCGGATGATCATCCCCTGCTTGGTGATCAGCATCAGTTCGTCGTCGGGGAGGACTTCCTTGATGCTCACCGTGTCGCCGGTCCTTTCGGTCCGATGCACGGTGATGATCCCCTTGCCGCCGCGTTTCTGCACCCGGTACTCGTCGATCGGCGAGCACTTGCCCATGCCGCGTTCCGTAACCACCAGGAGGTTGGCTTCCCGCTTTACGACGACCATGCCTACTAGAACGTCGCCATCACCGAGCGCGACGCCGTGCACGCCCGTCGTATCGCGTCCCATGGGCCGCACATCGCTTTCGTGAAAGCGGATCGACAGCCCGTGCCGCGTGGCGAGCACGATATCATTGTTGCCGTCGGTCACCTGCACGTCGATCAACTCGTCGCCATCTTCGATCTTGATGGCCTTGAGCCCGGTCGAGCGTGGGTTGGCGTACTGCGAAAGCGCCGTCTTCTTCACCGTTCCCTGGCGGGTGGCGAACAGCAGGAACTTGCTCTCCGGAAATTCCCGTACCGGCATCATCGCCTGGATGCGGGTCTCCGGCGACACGTTGATCATGTTCACCACCGGCTTGCCCTTGGCGGCGCGGCCTGCCTGCGGGATCTCGTGCACCTTGAGCCAGAACACGCGCCCGTCGTCGGTGAAGAACAGCAGATAGTCGTGGGTCGAGGCAATGAACAGATGCTCCACGAAATCCTCGTCCTTCAACGTCGCCCCCGTGCCTCCCTTGCCGCCACGTCGCTGCCGTCGGTAGGTGGACACGGCCGTCCGCTTGATGTAGCCGGAATGCGAGATCGTGACCACCATGTCCTCTTCGGCGATCAAGTCCTCGACCGTGAATTCGCCCTCGTCGCTGGTGATCTCTGTGCGGCGCTCGTTGCCGTACTTCTCGGCCGCTCGCGTCAACTCTTCCTTCATCAACGCCATGCGCGCCGGCTTGGACTCGAGCAACGCGCGGAGTTCCTTGATCGTGCCGCGGACCTCCTTCAGCTCGTCTTCCAGCTTCTCGATCTCGAGCCCGGTGAGCTTGGCCAGTCGCATGTTGAGAATTGCTTCGGCCTGCCGCTCGCTCAGCTTGAACCGCTTCTGCAGTTGGGCGCTCGCCGTCGGCGTATCCTCGGCGCCGCGAATGACCTTGATCACTTCATCGATGTTGTCGACGGCGATCTTGAGCCCTTCGAGGATGTGCTCGCGCTCCTGTGCCTTGTCCAGCTCGAACTGCGCGCGCCGCACGATCACGTCGTGACGATGGGTGATGTAGTGCTCGAGCACTTCTTTGAGCGGCATGATCTTGGGCACGAGCCGCCCAGTCGCAGCATCCGGCACCAGCGCCAGCATGATCACGCCGAACGTCGTCTGTAGCTGCGTATGCTTGTAGAGCTGATTAAGTGCCACGCGCGGAATCGCGTCGCGCTTGAGCTCGATGACGATGCGCAGCCCCTCGCGGTCCGATTCGTTCCGCAGATCGCTGATCCCTTCGAGCTTCTTGTCGCGCACGAGGTGCGCGATGTCCTCGAGCAGTTTGGCGCTATTCACCTGGTACGGGATCTCGGTGACCACGATCTGCGCCTTGTTCGACGACTCCTTCTCCTCGATCACCGCGCGCGCGCGCATCACGATTCGGCCGCGCCCCGTCTCCTGGTAGTCCCTCACTCCCTGGCGGCCGTAGATGAACCCGGCCGTGGGAAAGTCGGGCCCCTTCACGTACCGCCGCAGTTCGGTAATCGTCGCATCCGGATGGTCGATCAGGTGCAGCAGCGCCGACACGACCTCGCCCAGGTTGTGTGGTGGAATGTTGGTCGCCATCCCCACCGCGATCCCCGATGAACCGTTGACGACCAGGTTGGGGATTCCAGATGGAAGCACGGCCGGTTCCTGCAATCGGTCATCGAAGTTCGGCACGAATTCGACAGTGTTCTTGTCGATGTCGGCCAGCATCTCCATCGCTACCGGCGTGAGCCGCGCCTCGGTGTACCGGTACGCCGCCGCGGGATCGCCTTCCACCGAGCCGAAGTTCCCCTGTCCATCGATGAGCGGATACCGCAACGAGAAGTCCTGCACCATGCGCACCAGCGCGTCATACACGCTCGAGTCGCCGTGCGGGTGATACTTGCCAAGCACGTCGCCCACCACCGTAGCCGACTTCTTGTACGGACGCCCGGGGATGAGCCCCAATTCGTTCATCGCATAGAGCACTCGGCGGTGCACCGGCTTCAAACCGTCGCGCACGTCGGGCAGTGCGCGCGATACGATCACACTCATCGAATAGTTGATGAACGACTCTTTGATCTCGTCGTCGATGAGCCGCGGAAGAATCCGTTCGCGATTGTTCGGAGCCGTCATTTTGAGCGTGGAGGCAGGGGCGGAAATGTGGTCGGCCACAGAAGCCTTAAACTAACCGTTGCGGGGGCGAAAATCAACCGATAGCGCGCGACGTAAACCATTGTAATTCAAGCACTTGCGAACAGTGGTCCGAACCAAAATCCAGAGCCTGTTTCACCCCGCGAATTGCCGGGGCCTACCCGCCAGATTCGGCCTCTTCGCGCTCCAGGTTCGCCTCCTCCTGGGCCACGGCGCGCCGCTCCAGCGCCTGCACTTCGTCGCGCTCCGCGCGGTACTGCTCGTACCACTGGCGCGTGACCTCTGCTGCCAGGGCGCGGTTCCCCAATCCGAACGCCAACGCCAAGGCAAGCGCGACCGCCCCAAACAGGATCGCGAATGCCGTCGTCACGATGTCGGTCGCGATCCCGAGCTCCTGAACTGCCATGAACACCGCAAGCAGGATCACTCCGCCGCGGCCCACATGCGCCAGTGTCCGCCCGCCCGTGAGCGCGCCCGCCGAAGCGGCGATCAGCCCACCTATGAACCGGCCAAGAACGATGCCAACCAGCACGATGATGACCGCCGCGATCAGGCTCGGGATGTAACTCACCAGCTCTGAGAACACGTTGGCCAGCGACGGCAGTCCCAGCGCATCGGCCGCTACCAGGATCACCGCGAACATCATCAGCCAGAACACGAATCCCGCTACCGCTCGCGCGGGATTCGGATGCGACCCTCCCCGTTCGACGGCCTCGAGGACCCCTCCCCGCTCCAGGATCTCGTTCAACCGTATGCGCCGGAGCAAGCGCTCCACCATCCGCTGCAGCAGCTTCGCCATGAGATAGCCGGCGAACAGGATGATGGCCGCGCCGCCGAGCGGACGCAGGAAGTCGGTGAACACCTGTGCGAAACTGTCCCCCAATCGTCCGGCAAAATTCGAAACCTGCGTGGTGTCCTGCAGCTGAAGCAGCATGCGTCATCCAGGAATTTGAAGAACAAGCTACACCGGTTCGCCGCCAGCGACGAGCCGTCCGGCCCCTACGTGCGCGTGCCCCGCCGCCGATCGAAGATCACGCTCCGCCGGCACGCGGGGCACAATAGCCACTCGCGTTGCCGCGCGTATCCGAGTCCGAACGACCCGCCGCCGATCTCGCGTGCCGTCATGGTCGCGCCGTCGCGCGGACAGTGCACGGCACCGCCCGCTGCGTATGCCTCCCGCACCGCCCGCTCTTCGTCCGGAGCAAACTGCGCCTGCTCGCTCACGTTCCTACCCTCAGAACGATCTTCCCGAACTGCTCGCCCGCCTGCAACCGCGCGTACGCCTCCCGTCCGTGCGACAGCGGATACTCCCGGTCCACGGGCGGCAGGAGCCGCCCCGCGCGCAGGTGCTCCGTGACGGCCTCGAACTCCATGTCGTTTCCCATCGTCGAGCCGAGAATCGACCACTGGTTCCAGAACAGCCGGCGCACGTCGGTTTCCACCATCGGCCCCGACGTGCCGCCGCAAGTCACCAGCCGACCCCGCTTGCCCAGCGTGCCCAACGACTGCTTCCACGTTGCCGCGCCTACGTTGTCCACTACCACATCTACACCAGCCTTCCCGGTGGCCGCCCTGATTTCACGCACCACGTCCTGGGTGCGATGGTTGAGCGTGTGATCCGCGCCCAGTCTCCGAGCCCGCACCAGTTTCTCGTCGCTGCTCGAGGTCACCCACACCTCGGCGCCCACGAGCTTGCAGATTTGCAGTGCCGCTGTCGCCACCCCACCGCCTATGCCCCAGATGAGCACCCGCTCCCCCGCTCGCACCTGCGCCCGCGTGATGAGCATCCGCCACGCGGTGAGCGTTACCAGCCCGAATGCCGCCGCTTCGGCCACGGGCGTGCTCGCCGGAACGGGCCACGCGTTCACACCGGGTACGACGATGTGCTCCGCAGCTGTCCCCGGGCGGTGCTCTCCCAGAATGCCGAACCCCACGCACAGCGATTGCTCTCCCCCGCGACAGTACGCACAGGTGCGGTCACTGATCCCGGGGTTCAGGATTACGGTGTCGCCTTCGCGCAGTCCTCGGGCGCCCGTCCCGACCTGATCGATCACCCCAACGGCGTCGGCGGCCACCACCCAGGGCGGGACGATCGTCACGCCGGGTAGCCCCGCGAGCACGAACAAATCCAGGTGATTCAGCGCGGCCGCCGCGACCCGCACCCTTACGTCGGTCGGCTCGCGCACCGCCGGCTCGGGCAGGTCATCGCGGACTTGAAGTTGGTCGAGCCCGCCATGAGCGGAGATCGTGAGTGCTCGCACCGCAATCCTCGGGCGTTATATTGCACACGCTTGCGGCTAGCCACAGCCGCGGCTGTCCGTGCGGTGGAAATATGCACCGGAATCCAGGGGCCCGCGGTGACCGGGCCGCCGAGACCAGACACCGAATCCGATGACGTCCATCAAGGTCCCCCCGCTCGGCGAATCCATTACCGAAGCGATCGTATCCCGCTGGCTCAAATCCGAGGGCGACGCTGTCGCTCCCGGGGACACCATCGTCGAACTCGAAACGGACAAGATTACGGTCGAAGTCCCTTCGTTGAGCGGCGGGGTCCTCACCAAGCGTTTGCATGCTGAGGGTGATGCCGTGCGCGTGGACGACGCACTCGCCGAGTTGGACGAGTCGGCCGCCCCCGCCGTTGCCCCGGGCAAGCCGGCGGCAGTGGCTCCTCTTAAGCCCGCTCCACCGATCCCCGGCGCGCCGCCGTCCGTCGTCGCCACCGCACGCGTGTCGCCGGCCGCCGAACGCCTCGCCGCAGCGTCGGGGCTGGATCTGTCGGGGCTGAAAGGCACGGGACTCGGCGGCGTGGTCAGCAAGTCCGACGTGCTCGACGCGATGGCCATCCGTGCCGCGACGACCCGTGCCATGGGACCACCGAGCGCCCAGCGGGTCGGCGATGAACTGCGCGAGACACGGGAAAAGATGTCTACCCGCCGCAAGCGGATCGCCGACAATCTGCTCCAGGCGCAGCACGCGACGGCCCACCTCACGACGTTCAACGAGATCGATATGAGCGCCGTGATGAGACTGCGCACGCGGCTCAAGGACCGTGTTGAGAAGGAGCACGGCGTGAAGCTGTCGTTCATGCCCTTCTTCGTGAAGGCCGCGTGCCAGGCCCTCAAGGCGTTCCCAACGGTGAACGCGCAAATCGACGGCGATGCCGTCATTTACAAGCACTATGTGAACATGGGTATCGCCGTCGCATCGGATGCCGGACTGGTGGTGCCGAACATCAAGGATGCTGATCGCATGGGGTTGCTCGTTATCGCCCGGCAGATGAACGACGTGGCCGACCGGGCGCGCAACTCCAAGCTGACCATGGACGATCTCACAGGTGGCACGTTCACGATCACAAACGGCGGCGTGTTCGGCTCGCTCCTGTCCACGCCAATCCTGAACTATCCGCAAGTCGGTATCCTTGGACTCCACAAGGTCCAGGACCGTCCCATCGCTGTGGACGGTCAGGTCGCGATCCGGCCAATGATGTACATCGCGCTCTCTTACGACCACCGCATCGTCGACGGACAGCAGGCCGTGCTCTTCCTGGTGCGCGTCAAGGAACTGATGGAAGAGCCGGGCACGATGCTCGTGGAATAGGACCCGACTTCCAACCACGAAAGCAGCGGGGCCGCGATGCGATCACGCGGCCCCGCTTTCCGTCTCTTCCCGCGCCACCGGCGGCCCTACATATGCAACGCCTTGGCCAGGTCGAAGTTGTACGACACGGCCACTCCATAGGACGTCTTGCCGTTCGTCTCTGAGAGCGGGATCTGGACCATCGGCGAAATCGTGCACCGCTTGTTGAACACGAAGCCGATCGTGGCCGTCACGAGGCCGAAACTCTCGCTGGTCGTCGGATTGGGTGCTCCCTGCGTGACGATCTTCGCCTTGTAGCTGCGGGCCACCAGCGAGGCCCCAATGGCGGGGATCACCGACATGGAACTCGACTCACTCGCCATCCAGCCCAGTGAACCGCCAAAATTCCAGTCGAGCGTGTTCTGCGGATTATTCCCGACTGACGTCATGCCGACCAGTGATCCGGCCTGGGCCGTTACACCGATCATCGGGCACAACTGCACGGAATTGTCGCTGTCCAGCGTCCACACGTAGCCCAGCGCGCCTCCGCCGGCGTTGGACGAGTAGTCGGAAGTGTCGTTGTCAATAGCATGGCTGTAGTTGCCCACGGCAAAGAAGTCGTGGTATGTGCCCAGCGCGAGCTGTGCGCCGTACGCTTTGCTGTGATCTCCAATCAGCACGTTGCCGCCGACCCGGGCTGAGCCCGTGGAGAATGACGGAGTACCGACGCACACCTGAGCGTTGGCCACCGATGCCAGGCCCGCCACGGCCAGCCCAACAACCGCAGTACGAAACAGTCGAGACATATCGCTGACTCCGAAGAAGGTGAATGCAACTGTAAGGTATCGCCTGAAACACCCGATCCGTCCACTGCCGCGCGGCGCTCGGGGCGCGCCGCTCATTTCCTGGGGCCATGCAGACCGGCTAGCTTAGAATCCAGCACCCACCAGTAACCATCATGACAGATCTGGTCCCGAATCGAGCTGACGTCCTCATCATCGGCGGTGGTCCCGGAGGTTACGTCGCCGCCCTCCGGGCCGCCGAACTCGGCCTCTCCACCGTGTGCGTCGAGATGGATAAGACGCTCGGTGGAACCTGCGTCAACGTGGGCTGCATTCCCTCGAAAGCGTTGCTCACGTCGAGCGAGCACTTCGAGTTTGTCCGGGACCACGCGGCCGAGCACGGCCTCATCATCGGAGACGTCGGTCTCGACCTGGCCCGGATGCTCCAGCGCAAGGACGACGTCGTCACACAGAATACTAAAGGGATAGAATTCCTGTTTCGCAAGCGCAAGATCGTCTGGTCAAAAGGACGCGGCAACCTCAAACCAGGCAACATCTTGGAAGTCACGGCCACCGATGGCACGGTAACCGCCTGGGGGGCAGGGAACGTCATCATCGCCACTGGATCAGCGGCCATTGAACTGCCATTCCTGAAGTTCGACGAAGAACGCGTACTGTCCAACGTGGGGGCACTCAGGATTCCAGAGGTTCCCCGGCACCTGATTGTAATCGGCGGCGGGGTGATCGGCCTGGAACTCGGCTCGGTGTGGCGCCGCCTCGGGGCCAGGGTCACGGTCGTCGAGCTATTCCCGACGATCCTGCCTGGAATGGACGCGGACATCATCAGGGAGGCAGATCGCACGTTCCGCAAGCAAGGCCTGGAGTTGCGCACCGGCACCAGGGTCGTATCCGGCCGCCGTGACGGCACCCGGGTCTTCTTGGACGTGGAGAAGGACGGCCAGATCGAGGCGCTTGATGCCGACTACGTGCTGGTGGCCGTCGGCCGGCGCCCGGTGCTTTCGGGGATCGATGCCGCCACGCTTGGGCTGACCGTGGGCAAGCGCGGCGAGATCTTGGTGGACGACCGCATGCGCACCAATCTTCCCAATGTGTACGCCGTGGGGGACTGCGTGGGGGGCAAGCTGCTCGCCCACAAAGCCGAGGAGGAGGGGGTCGTGGCCGCCGAGGTCATCGCCGGCCAACCGGCGCGGATGCACTACAAGTCCATTCCGTCGGTGGTTTACACTTGGCCCGAGATTGCTTCCGTGGGTCTGTCGGAACAGGAGGTGAAGGATTCCGGGCGCGAATACCGTACGGGGAGGTTCCCGTACTCGGCCAATGGCCGTGCCCGGTCAATGGGCGAGACGTTCGGGTTCGTGAAGTTCATTGCGGACGCGGGCACCGACGAGCTGCTGGGCTGCCACATCATCGGGCCCGACGCTTCCGAACTGATCGCCGAGGTTGTTCTCGCGTTCGAATACCGCGCGACCAGCGAGGATATCGGGATCACGGTGCACGCCCACCCCACGCTATCCGAAGCGACCAAGGAAGCGGCGCTAGCCACGCTCGGTCGCGCATTGCACATCTGACGCCGTGCCCGCCCGCGCGCGTCATCTCATCCAGACCGCGCTCGGCGGCACTCCGTACTTGGGGCGAGGGCTCGAATTGCTGCAGACCGCAGAGCGCGGCGGCTCGGACGAGTGTTGCGCCGTATGGGCGGAGCACGACGGCAGCATTGAGGCCCTGGCGCTCGTCGGGCTCGTGGCCGGCTCGGAGGGGGCCGGCCGCATCCACCTCTTGATCGGGCACGACCCCCACCTCGTTGCTCGCACACTCGACGTGCTGCGCGCCATGGGCGCCCGCTTCGCGATGGCCGAGTGGCCCGACGACGCCACGTTTGCCGACGCCATCCGGCGCCTGCACGAAGAAGGCTTCCATGAGGAGGGGCGCATCGCCCAATTCTACCGAGGCGGCGTGGACCAGGTCTTCCTGAGGCGTGACCTCTGAGCGGCTGCGTCGCTCAGCCGCGTACGATGGCCGCCGCGGCTGGCAGGGTCAGTTGTGCCCACCGCTCGTACATCGGCACAGCGGGATGGAGACCATCGGCCGCCAACATCGCCGACTCGGCGCCTCCCCGCCGAGAGTCGTCGGTGACGCTCACGTAGCTGGCGCCGGCGGCGAGCGCCGCGGCGCGGTTCACATCGTTGAACGCTTCGATGGCCGCCGTGATCGCTGCTCAGTCGCGCCCATTGGCGAACGACGTCACCCCCCAGTCAGGGACCGACAGCGCCAGTACATGCCGCGCGCCGGCGGCGGTCAGTCCTACGGCCCGTGCCAGCAGTCGCGCGAAGCGAGGCGCGGATGCCGCAGCCGTCGCACCGCGGTACTGATCGTTCACTCCGATGCGCAGCGAAACGAGTGCATAAGGTCCACGAGGACCGACCGCGACAATCGCCGCTTCGAGGTCGTCACAGGTCCACTCGGTGCGGGCCACGATCTCCGGATCCTGGATGGCGGCGCCGCGCTCAGGGAGCAGAGCGACGAGACGGGCCGGCCACCGGTCGGCCGCGGCCACCCCCTCACCGATCGTGTACGAGTCTCCCAGCGCGAGGTACCGCCCCGGCGGTCCGCTCATTCCGAGCCGGCGGCGAGGGGCGCGGGCTGCTCGACCCGGTAGGGTGTACACCTGCGTTCGTCCATCGTTCGGATGCGCTCACCGAAGAAAACGAAGAAGGCGACCGGGTTCGCGAAGGATCCCGGCCGCCTGGTTCGGGCACTGAGCGAACGCTCAGCGCACGATCAGCGCGGTGACGATGGAGGCGGCGGCGACCAGCGTCGCGCCCACCAGTAATGCCGTCGTCGGCGTGACCACGAATTCCCGGTGGTACCAGGGAGTGATCGTCGCAGCCGGCGCGTGGGTGGGCAGCGCGGCCATGATTTGTGCTTCTACGTGCTGGGGCGTGCGGAGGCGGCGCACGCGCGCCATCTCCGTGTCCAATCCTCGCCAGAATTCCACGTCCTTCGTAGCATCGCTCTTGCGCACGGCAGCCTCCGGCAGCTCCCCATCCAACCACGCATGTACGGGTGCGGCAAGGGGACGCTCCGCCTGCTGACCCAACGGGACTTCTCGATCCATGAGAGGCCGCGCAGGCGCGTCCGGCGTCGGACGCTTCTGGCTCTCTCGCGCGAGCCCGGGCTCGGAATTCACATCATCGTACATGTTCAGGCGTACTTCTCCTCGAGTAGAGCCTGGAGCGCCTCGCGTGCGCGGTGCACGCGCATCTTCAACGCCCCAACCGTAGTGCCCAGCAGATCCGCCATCTCTTCGTAAGAGCGCCCTTCTACATGCTTCATGATGAACGCTTCCCGCAACGAAGCGGGTAGCGAGGTCAGCGCACGATCCAAATCCGAGCGCAATTCGGTCCGATCCAATTCCTCATCAGGGGTCGCGAGCTGCGAGGGCTGGTCATCCTCCTCATAACTCAGGTGCGACCGTCGAATATTCTTGAGCCAGTCCTTGCAACCATTCGCCACGATCCGGAACATCCACGCGTCGAACCGGCCCCGTACCTCGGACAGGTGCTGATAGGCCTTGATGAAGGAGAGTTGGAGGATGTCTTCCGCGACATCCGGACTCCCCGTCATACACAACGCATGCCGGTACAGCGGATCGCTGTAGCGGGTGATCAGCAGCCGGAACGCGTCTCGCTTTCCCGCGAGCACCTGCTGGATGATCAGTTGATCAGAACCATCCTGATCGATCTCTGGGGCGGTATTTTCCGTCGTCTTCACGACGATAGAGTAATGCACTTTCCCTGCTTAGAACAGGGAGTGACACCCTCATGCTACCGACCGTGAGTGTCACGCCAACAAGACGATAGGGGGGATCGGGAGGTAACGGCGCCCTGCGTTGGGTCCCGAACGCCCCTCAATCGAGTCGCCGGATTGTCGGTCCGTGCTCGTCCAGGGCGGGGCTAATCGATGAACCTGTCCTCCGACGCTCGACGGCATGCCCGTTAGACTTGATGCCGAGGATGTCTGGGTCAGGATCTCGAGCACCGTGCGCACCACACGGCTCGGCACTCCCGCGTAGCCCAGCCCTCCGCGCCAGTGGGCTGCATCATGTTCCGCGAGCCGCCCCTTCATGGCGGCCGCCACCCGCTTGCGTTCCGCCACCCGGCCAGCGCTGGTGGCCAACGATGGATCGGCGCCGAGCGCATCGAGCCCCAGTACGCGAGCACACGCAGCCCACTGCCCGTCGCTTCCCACGGCGATCACCAGAGCGCGGTCGGCAGCGTGGAAGAGTTGGTAAGGTACGAAATTCGGATCAGTATTGCCCCACCGGCCTACGTCGGCTCCCGTAACCAGCACATTTTGCGGTGCGTTCATGAAGGACCGCGGCGGTGATGTCGGCGACCGAGACGGCAACACGGCGCCCCCTCCCAGTGTACTGGCGCGCCACGAGCGCGCCGAGGATCGCAACGGCCGCGTCCTTGCCCGCTATCACGTCGGCGAGCGCTATCCCGGGGTTCATCGGTTCGCCTCCTGGCTCACCGGTGATTGTCATCCATCCTGATTCCGCCTGGACGACGAAGTCGTATCCGGGACGATTGCTGCCAGGCCGAATCCGAATACCGTGCACCAGACCAACTGCGGGTGGTCGGCGAGGAGCAGGTCGGGATCAAGCCCTCGTCGCAGCCGGGTATCTGCGCGCAAGTTGTCGATGGCCACGTGAGCGTCCGCAATGAGACTGTGCAACAGCACCGTATCGCGGGGCTCGGCGATGTCTCCCACCATGGTCGGCTTGTCGCGGTGGATGCTCAAGAGGTAGGCGCTGTGGGCGCGTTCATCGAACCGTGGTCCCCACCCGCGGGTCTCGTCGGCCACTCGAGGTTGTTCGACCTTGATGAGGCTGGCGCCAAGATCTCCGAGGAGCATGGACCAGAGCTGCCAGGCAAGGACTAGCGACATATCGAGCAGTTTTAGCTTACTGAGCATATGCTAGCTATATGCTGTCTTTATACTGAGCGGCTCGTAGCCAAATTTCCGCGATCAACGCACTGCTGATTTCATCCGCCAGCCAGCCGCGGCTCCTTGCATAGCTGTTGAAAGATCATATACTTGCCGCCAATTCCGCCAACCCGTTCGGACGCGAGGCCCGCGAAGATATCGGACCTCCGACCGCCCATCAAATCAAACGGGGGCAACTCCCCCTTCAACAACGAGTGAATGCGATTGATGCCGGATTCCTCGCACGGCGGTTCGGCTAAGCCGGCCGCCGCCCTTCCAACCGGTGGAGTACCCGCCCCCCGCCGCGGACCCGGCCACCGCGCCGATGCCCGTGACACCGTGGCCGAACTGGCGGAGAAGGCACAACTGATCAGTCTCGAGGCGGGCAGCAAAGTAGCCGCCGCGATGAAGGACGTGATCAGCGCGGCGGTTGGTATCGCTGGCTTCGCCATGGAGAGCGCCCGCGATCTCACCACCTATATGGTGCGCCGCGGCCAGATGACGCAGGATGAAGCGGACAAGCTGCTGCGCGCGGCCGATGCCGCTCACTCCAAGCGGCCGGCGTCGGAGCGCACAAAGCCGACGGCCACGATGATTGCCGCCGAAAGGGCCGCGCTGGTCAAGGCACAGGCGGCACGGGCCGCCGAGATCGCCGCAGCCGCGTTCGCCAAGCTGCACCCGCCCCGTCCGCCCAAGCCGCCGTCCAAGGTGTTCATGCCCAAGCCGGTCAAGGGCGCCAAGGCGGCCGCCCCGAAGCGGGCAGCCAAGAACGCGGCAAAGAAACCGACGCCCAAGAAGGCCGTCGTCAAGAAGCCGGCGCCGAGGAAAACCGCCAGGAAGGCGGCACTGAAGAAAACCGCCAAGAAGGCGGTGCAGCGGAAGACCGCCAAGAAGCGCTAGCCGGATCGCCCTGGCATGTTTCGCGCGCGTCACCTGATCCTTCTGCTCGTGCTCGTCGTGGTGGCGTGGTTCACGCTCCGGCGGGCCGCGGCCCCGCGCACGGAGCCGGCCGATCCTGTGCAGATCCAGCGCCAGGTCTTGGCCGTGCTCGTCCACGGCGCCAAGGCGTGGAATGCTGGTGATCTCGATGATTTCGTTTCGGACTACCTCCCTGACTCGGAAACGACGTTCATCACCAGGACGGGCATTCTCCACGGCCTCGCGGCAATCCGGAACGTCTACGCCGCCCGTTTCGCTCCGGGCGCGCAGCGCGATTCGCTGCACTTCCAGGGCGTCGAAGTGGACGTGCTCGGCCCGGACCTGGTGAACACCATCGCCTGGTACGTGCTCATGCGCGGCGACTCGGTTACGGCCCGCGGCCCCACCTCCCTGGTTATGCGGCGCGTAAGCGGCCGCTGGCGGATCATCCACGACCATTCGAGCTGACGTGAGTCGGGTCGTCGCCATGCGCGCCCCGACACGCGTCGATTTTGGTGGTGGCTGGACCGATGTGCCGCCATACGCCGAACGGGAAGGTGGGGTAGTGTGCGCGATGGCGATTGCGAGATACGCAACCGTGCAACTCCGGGGCAGCCCGGGACCGAATCCACACCACGCCGGAACGGCGGGCAGAGCGGGATCGCCGCTCGTGCGCGCCGCGGTCGACCGGGCGGGCCTGACCGAACCTGTGCACGTTTCCCTCCACAACGATTTTCCGGTGGGAGCGGGGCTGGGCGGTTCCTCCGCCGCCAGCGCGGCACTGCTCGGCGCGCTTGACGAGTGGCGTGGCATATCCATCGACCGCGTGGCCATTGCGGAGCGCGGACGCCAGATAGAGGTCGAGGATCTCGGCGTGGCCGGCGGACGGCAAGATCATTACTGCGCCACGCACGGCGGACTGCTCGGACTGGTGTTTGGCCCCTCGGTGGCCGTTGAACGCATCCCGCTTGCCGCCGCGTTGCAAGAATCGCTCGAACAGAGGTGCGTGCTCGTCTACACCGGCGAGTCGCGCAATTCAGGCGACACGGTCACGGGCGTGCTCGAGGGCTACCGCCGTGGAGAGAAGCGTGTAACGTTCGCACTCGCGCGCCTGCGAGATCTGGCGCGGCAGATGATCGCCGCGCTGATGCATGCTGACATCGACGGGCTCGCGGCGCTAGTGGACGAGCACTGGGCGCACCAGCGGGCGCTGCATCCAGCCATTTCCACGGCTCGCATCGACGCCATCATCGAACGGGCGCGCGAGGCCGGCGCGATGGGAGCCAAGGCGACCGGTGCCTCGGGCGGCGGGTGCGTAGTGGCCATCGCGCAACGCGGTGCGGAGGACGCGGTGCGGCGCGCGGTGGCCAGCCTGGGCGAACTGCTGCCGTTCACTCTCGATGAGGAGGGGCTCACCACATGCGACTGGAACGCGGAGACGCCGTAGGACTGGCCCGGGCGCTCGTTCGCACCGACTCCCGCAATCCGTCGCTCGTGCCCGGCGGACCGGGCGAAGGCGAGGTGGCACGGCTACTCGCCGGCGTGCTCGAGGCGTGGGGCTTTCGTGTAGAGGTTCAGGACGTGGCGCCCGACCGCCCCAACGTGATCGGGCGCGTGGGCACTCAGGGCGCCGATGCCCTCCTGTTCAATGGGCACCTGGACGTCGTGGGCGTGGAGGGCATGCGCCATGCGCCGTTCGCCGCCGAGGAGCACGACGGCCGCATCTACGGCCGCGGCGCGGCCGATATGAAGGCGGGCGTGGCCGCGATGTGCGCGGCCGCCTCGCTCGCCGCAGATGATCTCACCCACGGTGAGTTGATCGTCGCCGCCGTAGTGGACGAGGAGTTCACGAGCCGCGGCACTCGGGCCCTCATCGACCGGGGTGTGCGGGCCAACGCGGCCATCGTCGCCGAGCCCACGGGCCTCGCCGTCATGCCTGCGCACCGCGGATTCGTCTGGGTCACGCTCACGTTTCACGGTCGGGCCGCGCATGGCAGCCGTTGGGACCTCGGGGTAGATGCGATCCGCCATGCCGGCCTGGTGCTGGCCGAGTTGGACGCGCTCGACGCCGGCGAACTGACCCGGCACACGCACCGCCTGCTGGGGCACGCATCGCTGCACGCCTCGCTCATCACGGGAGGCACGGGCATGTCGACGTACCCCGACCACTGCGAGTTGAAGATCGAGCGGCGCACCATGCCCGGCGAGACGCCGGCCCAGGTGATGGCTGAGGTGGAGGCCGCTTGCAGGCGGGCGCGGGCCCGTCGCCCCGAGCTGCGGGTCGATATCGCGCTCACCATTGCCCAGAACCCCAGCGATGTGAGCACGGACGCGCCGATCGTGCAGGCTCTCACCGACGCGCTGACGCAACAGGCCATTCCGGTGCGCATTGAGGGAATGAGCGCCTGGACCGACTGCGCCCTGCTCAATGAAGCGGGAATTCCGGCGATATGTTTCGGACCCGGCGACATTGCCCTTGCCCACGCTGACGAGGAATACGTGGACGTTGAAGAGATTCCGAGGGCCGCGGCGGTATTGGAGCGGTTGGCCCGTAACTGGTGCGGCACCGGACCGGAGTCACTGTGGCGGAGTTGACCCACCGCGACTACGATGCGCTCGAGCGAGCGGTACAGCGCGGGCAGCGCATCGCGGTATACCGGCGGGGAACGGAGTACATCGTGATCCCCGAGCGGATCGCCCTGCGTGATCGGCGTGAGGCTATCGAGGCGCGGAATCCCACCACCGGAGACCATCTCACGTTGTTCATCGACGAGTTGGAATCCATCGAGGTGGTACGGTGAGCGGCACGCCGGCCCTGCCCCTCGTGGCCATCTACGCTGACGAGTCGTGCCTGGGCAACGGACGGGAGGGCGACAATCCCGGCGCGGCGGCCGGCGTGATCGAATATCGCAACCCCGAGTCGGGACGGGTGACACGGCGCGACTTCTGGCGTTCGGAACCAGCCACCACGAACAACCGCATGGCGCTGTGGAGCGCCATCGAGGCATTCCGGATCCTCACCCACAAGGGAGGCCGCTTCCGCGTGCTGTTCACGAGCGATTCGCAGTATCTGATCAGGGGCATGAGCCAGTGGGTGCCTGGCTGGATGGCGCGTGGATGGCGGCGAAGGGGCGGCCCGATCGAGAACCTGGCGCTCTGGAAGGAGACCGTGGAGTGCGTGCGTCCGCACCAGGTGCAATGGCAGTGGGTACGTGGCCACGACGGCCACGTGCAGAACGAATATGCCAACGATCTTGCAGTGCGCGCCGCGCGGGAGCAGACGGCGTCCGGCGGTGCGGTGCAGTCGGCGTTCGACCAGTGGCTGGCAGGGGAACAGGCGGCGGGCCGGCTGCACTCTGAGCCGGCGAGGTTCCCCAATCCGGATAGATTCCGGGCATCGCGGCCGCTGCCAGCGGCGGCCCAGGCGACGCTGCTCGACTAGTGGAGGACCGGATGGACGCCATCGACCGCATGTTTACTGTGCTCGTCCAAGCGGTGCGCGACGCGCAGCCGCGCTACCTCGCCCAGCCTTTCGAGGTCGCAGAGCTGTACCAGACGCTCCTCCCTTACCGTCATTTCCGGCGTGAACTGGCCCTGGATACGAATCAGGACTACGAGTTGACGCTGATGCAGCTCCTTTCAGGGGTTCGCGGGTATCTGATCGTGGATGATCGGATGCGCGATGCGCTGGAGCGGGAGCTCAAGTCTCCCAATCCGGACCTTGGCGCATTCCGGCAGTTCGCAGATGCGCAAGTGGCGCTCTCGCCCACTGCCTTGCAGCGGCAGGGCCATGCACCGGAGCCGGCTCGGGAAAGCGGCGCCGCGGCGCGGATCTCTACGCCGGCGGCGATGGCCGCGGCCGCTGCAGCGGCCGCCGACGAAGCGCGATGCCGGTATTGCAGCGGGAAGCTACCGCAGGATCGCAGGATCGTGTTCTGTCCTCATTGCGGACAGAATCTCACGGTGATGAACTGCAGCGCCTGCGGCGCGGAGTTGGACCTCGGGTGGAAGTTCTGTGTAGCGTGCGGCCGGTCGACCGGCCAGGAGGGCTGATGCGGAGAGGTTGGCTGGGCGCGGCGTTGATGGCTGCGGCGATTTTATCGGGTTGCACCACCGGCACGCGCGGTAGCCGTGCGCCGGCGGCGGCCCCCACGCCGGCCTGGCCCGTGGTCACGCGTGAGCACGTGGACCTATGGCTGCACGGGTATGCGATGATCACCCGCGACGCGGCCCGAGTCCCGGTGTTCCGGCGCGGCTACCGCGACTCACTCGATCTGCTCCGCCGCAGGGACAACGCCCTTACGGGGCTCGACGCCAATCACGAGCGGCTAGCCACTCTCATGGCGCAGAATGCCGAAATCACGAATGGGCAGTTCCTGCCGCTGTACTTCGATTCCTGGGACGAGATGGTCCAGACGATCAATGCGTTCCTCGATGCACAGGGCGACCCCCGCACTGCCGCGCCGGGGCTTCGTGCCCAGATAGGTCTCGTTGCATCGATGTTCCCCACGGCGCAGGACCGGGAGTGGTTGCGTCTGTTCACGCAATCGCTCGGTGACGAGTCCGAGCATTTCTTCCACGAGTACTGGGCCGCCCGGCAACGGACGTTCGATCCACTGGTCGTAGCGGTGGATTCGTCGTGGCAGTCGCTCCGCCCACGATTCCAGCGCTTTCTCACCAACACCCACCAGCTGGATGGTCAGTTGGTTCTGTCGCTGGTCATCGGCGGAGAAGGGCGCACGTTGAACGCCTCGCCGCGCCACAATGTGATGGTGGTGGCGTTGCCTGAGTCGCGAGCTGAACTCGATGACCCCATCTACGGATTCGCCCACGAGGCAGTGCAGTCGATCGCGAATTCCGCGATCACCGAGAACACGACCGCGGCCGAGCAACGCAGCGGCGTAGCTGCCGGCTACGCGCCAACTGCTGCTGTCCGCGCCGGCGCGATGCTCATGGACCGCGTGGCTCCCGAGTTCGCCGATGGATTCATGCGCTTTTATTTGCGGCAAGCGGGAGTCGCCTCCCCTGCCGGAAATGTGGAGGCGAAGTTCGTGGCCACGTTCCCGCTACCCACGGCAATCGAAGCCTGGATGGACCGCCAGATCAACACGGCGCTCGGCGGAATCTGACCGGGACAGTCAACCGTATATTGGAATCATGGCCGATCCTCCGGTCCCCGCCCCCCGCCCTCCTCTCGACCGTGCTGCGTTGGAGCGCGTGCTGGCGCGCGCGGCCGAGTTGCAAGCCGTCAGCGGCGAGCCGGCGGACATGATGACCGACGACCAGATCCTCGACCTCGGCAAGGAGGTCGGACTGTCGCCGCAGGTCCTGCGGCAGGCGTTGGCCGAAGAGCGCACCCGACGCGACCATCCGCAGGCGCGACGGCTGTTGTCGGGGTCCACCGTCGTGACGGCGGAGCGGACCGTACGCGGCACGGCCGAGAACGTCTTTACCGCCCTCGACGTGTGGATGCAGAAGGAGGAATGGCTGCAGATCAAGCGTCAGTTCCCCGACCGCCTCGTGTGGGAGGCGCGGCGGGACTTCGAGGGCGGCGTGCGCCGCCTGCTCAACGTGGGCGGCCGTGGATACGCTCTGTCCAAGGCGACCGATGTCGGGGCCACCGTGGTGCCGGCCGACGAGGGCCGGGTGCTGGTCCGGCTCGACGCCGACCTGACGAGCGCCCGTCACGCCGCGCTCGGCGGCATGGCTGGCGCCGTCGTGGGAGGCGTGGCAACAAGCGGTGTGCTCCTGGCGCTCCATTTCGCCGCGCTGGTCGCGGCGGGGCCAATCGTGCTCCTGACCGGCATCGGATACTTCGCCGCCCGGAACACCCTCGTCGCCAAGGCATCGCGCGTGCACCTGGCACTGGAGCAGATGCTCGACCGGCTGGAACGGGGCGAACGCGCCGACAACCCCTCGTTGCTCAAGCTCCTGGCGCAGGCCGCGGGCGCCGCCCCGCGGCGTTACTGACCGGACGCAAACCCCGGCACGATACGCAGCGGCCGCCTGCTGGCCCGGCGGGTCAGCCAGGCCAGCATCCGATTGCTCATTACGCCCATGATGCTGAGCAGTGTGAGCGACTTCACCTCGGCCCGCGTGATCTTGACGACGTCGCGGCGCGCCATGGCGGCAGGGGTCGCCGTGAGATCGCGCAGGGTGGCGTACGCAAACAGCAGCGGCAACACGCAAAACAGCCGGATCGAAACGGCACGGCGCGGGATCAACAGCAGGTAGCCCGTGGCATGCTCAAGGTCTTCCCACGCTAGCGCGATCAGGGAGGCCATCGCGGCCTGCGTAGAACCGGGGTGGTCACCGGCAAGGATCCTGGCATGGCTGCCCCCGTACTCCACCAGAAGCTGCTGCGGAATGTAGATGGCATTCTCTCGCTCCGCGTCCTGCGCTACGTCCTTGAGGATATTCACCGTCTGCAGCGCCTCGGCGAACGAACGGCTGCGCTGGCGCAGCAGCTCATACCGCGAGGAGCCGATACTCGGGGCATGTTCGTGCCAGAGGTCAGTGAGCATATAGCCGACCGTGCCGGCCACGTAGTAGCAGTACTCACGATATTCCTCCAGGCTCTGAATCCGGATACCGTGCGGATATGCGAGCACGAATTTCCGCATGCCGGCAGCCATCTCGGTGACCCATTTCCGCACATGACCCCGTGTGGCCGGGGGAAGGTGGCGGAACGCCACGAACACCAGGTCGGCATGGCGGATGAGCCGCACATGGGCCGCATCGCCGGTCATCGACTTGGTCTGCGTGGGAAAGGCGTCAGCAAGTGCCGGGTCGTCGAAGCAGGCGAGAAAGCGGTCGAACAGTTCGGCCTTCGCTGCCGCCGGCATCTGGGGCTCGTCCTCAATGGTGTCAGCGATGCGACAGAGCAGGTAAGCGCAGTTTACCGCCTGTCCCAGCGCACCCGGCAACGCACGAATGCTGAGCGCGAAGGTGCGCGATACGGCAGGTAGGATCTCGCGCGCGAATCGCAACGCCTCGTCGAGGCGGCGATCGGCTGGGTGGCGGGAGGTAGCCGGAGGCACGAAGAGCGGCGGAGTCGTCGCGAGGGTGGAGGTTCGTTAAACTTCCGAGTTACCAGTCGAAGACCAAAACTACCGCGCTGGCCCGTCCCGCGCTTCGGGCCGGCGTCTACCCATAGGAAGTCGATCGCATGCGCATTTCTGCCCCTCCTGGATTCCGCGGAACCTTTCGCACCGACGACGCGGCCCGCGCGGTGTACGGAGAGGCGGCGGGGATCGTCCGCTGCTGGCCGGCCGCCATCGCCGTTCCCGCCGACGCGCGGGATCTGCAGACGCTCGTCGGCTGGGCCCAGCGGGATGGAGTGGCAATTATCCCCCGCGGATCGGGAAGCGGCATGGCCGGAGGCGCCGTGGGCGAGGGCGTTGTGGTGGACCTGAGCCGGTTCCGCACGATGGGAGACGTCAACCAGCAGACGCGCACCGTACGCGTGGGTGCGGGCGTGCTACGCGATGAGGTGGACCGCGCCGCAGGCGCCGTCGGGCTCCGCTTCCCGGTGGACCCGTCGAGCGGTGAATTCTGCACGGTGGGCGGGATGGCAGCCACCAACGCAGCGGGCGCCCAGACCATGCGCCACGGGCCGATGCGTGCCTGGGTGCAGGCGTTGACGTGTGTGTTCGATGATAGTTCGTCCGCCGAGCTCCGGCGGGGCGCAGCCGCTCCCCGGGAAGTCGGGGCGATCGACCGGTTCATGCGCGACGCGCACGACGCAATCGTGCGGCGGGAGCGCGCCACACCGTCCGTGCACCGCGGCGTGCTCAAGGACTCGTCGGGCTACGCCACGTCGGCCTATGCGTCCAGCGGCGAATTCGTGGATCTGCTCGTGGGTAGCGAAGGCACGTTGGCGCTGTTCACGGAACTCGAGTTGCGGCTGGAGCTCAAGCCGGCGGCGAGCGCCAGCCTCCTCGGTGAATTCCGCTCGCTCGACGACGCCGTGCGCGCCGCCGCGGAGGCGCGCAAGCTTGGCGCCCACGCGTGTGAGTTGCTGGACCGTACGTTCCTCGAAGTCGCCAGTTCGGGGGGCGCTCCGCTCCCCGTCGTGCCGGGAATCGAGGGTGTGCTGCTGGTCAAGCTCGAAGGTGAGTCGGCGCGCGAAGTGGGCGCCCGAGCCCGGGCCATCGAGCAGGCGTTCCGGCGCATCGGTGCTGCGGGGGTCACGCTGGCTCTCGAATCCAAAGCCGAACACGACCTTTGGGAGCTGCGGCACGCCGTGAGCCCCATCCTTTCGCGCCTCGACCCGTCGCTCAAGTCCATGCAATTCGTCGAGGACAGCGCCGTGCCGCCGGAACACCTGGCCGACTATGTAAGGGGCGTGCGCGCGGTGCTCGAGCGGCACAAGGTAACGGGGGTCATTTTCGGCCACGCTGGCGACGCCCACATTCACGTCAATCCCCTCATTGACGTGAGCCGGCGAGGCTGGCGCTCCAAGCTGGACGAAATCCTGGACGGCATCGTGGCGCTCACTGCGTCGCTCGGTGGCACCCTGACGGGCGAGCACGGCGACGGCCGCCTGCGCACGCCACTTCTCGCGCGCGTGTGGACCGATGCCGCCCGTGAGCGCTTTGCGCTGGTCAAGCGCTGTTTCGACCCCGCAGGCATCCTGAACCCCGGCGTGAAGGTGCCGCTCCCCGGCCAGATCGCGATTACGGACGTGAAGTACGATCCTGCGCTCCCGCCCCTCCCGGCTGCCGCAGCCCGCGGGCTCGAGACGGTTGAGCGCGATCGCAAGTATGGTGAGTACCGACTTGCCTTGCTGGAAGCGCCGGTGGAGTCTTGATTCCGGTCGGGCGAGATCGTTCGTTCTCTGTCGGACTACCCGACAGCTAGCCGTTGGCGGTGCACCGTTCCACCCCTCACCAGCACCCAGATGCCCGAGTTCTTCACCGAGCCCCGTCTCACCCTCCTGGCCCGCCCCACTTTCTCCGAGCCGGAGCACCTGCCGGTGGACTGGCAGGGAGCGGGCACCGACGGGGAGCGGCTGGCTGAATTCGCCGGCCGGCTCTGCTACATGAGCCAGCACAACCCGGCCAAGCGCCCCACGCGCGAGTATCTGGAGAACATCAAGAAGCAGGGACACGGCAGCGTGTTGGAGCATGCCAACTATTCGCTGCTGCTCGAGGGCGTGAGCCGGTCGCTCACCCACGAGTTGGTCCGCCACCGGGCGGGCTTCGCGTACTCGCAGCTCTCGCAGCGCTACGTGGACGAGTCTCACGCCGCCTTCGTCGTGCCGCCGGCCATCCTCGGCGACCAGGCGCTCGAGGCGGCGTGGCGCGCTCAGGTCGAGTCAGCCCAGGCCGCGTACGTGGCGCTGGTAGAGCAGTTGATGGATCGCTATGCCTGGGTGGCCGACCGGATCCATCGTCGGAAGATGGCCCGCGAGGCCGCGCGCGGCGTGCTCCCCAATTCCACGGAGACCAAGATCGTCGTCACCGGCAATACGCGCGCCTGGCGAACGATGCTCGAGCTTCGGTCCAGCGAAGGGGCGGAGATGGAGATCCGGCGCGCCGCGCTGGCAATCCTCCGGATACTGCAGGCCGAAGCGCCGGGGTTCTTCTCCGACTTCGAGGTCTACCTGGCGGACGACCGCCGCGAGGCCGCCCGGATCTCCTACCACAAGGTGTGATGCCGATGCGCGCCGCTGCTTTTTTCCCGTTGCGCGACGAAATCGCAGAGCATATCTTGGCGCGTCCTTTCGAGAACGGATGACGCGTATCGGTTTCGCGTACAATCAAAAGCCCGAGTCGGCTCCCGCATCGCACGCTGAGTTAGATGCGGTCGACGCCGACGACGAGCCGCCAGGTACGCGCCGGGACCTGAGATCCCGGCTCTTCCCCTCTGTCCTCTCCAGCCCTTTCGCCGCACACGGCGGTGGCACGGGACTGGTCGCGCCCCCCAATCCGGCGCCGGCCGACGACGCATTTGCCGAGTGGGACTCGGCGGAGACCATTGACGCCGTCGCTGACGCCCTCGCGGCATTCGGCGATGTCGTCCGACTGGAGGCCGACGGCGACTTCCCCATGCGCCTCCGCGAAACGCGGCCCGATCTCGTCTTCAACATTGCCGAGGGCATGTACGGATCCAACCGCGAGGCCCATGTGCCGGCCATCTGCGAGTTCTACGGGATTCCCTACTCGGGCAGCGATCCGTTCACGCTTTCGCTCTGTCTCCACAAGGCGCGCACCAAGCAGATGCTGACGGCCCGTGGGATCCGTACCGCTGGGTTCGTGCTCCTGGAAACCGAGGTTGACCTCGTAGCGTTCGCCGCCAGCCGCCACCCACGGGAGGCGACCGCCTCGGCTCGCTACCCGTTGTTCCTGAAGCCGGTCCAGGAAGGCTCCTCCAAGGGCATCACCGAGCGCAACCTGGTTCGCGACCCCAGCGAATTCCTCGCCCGCGGGCGGGAACTGTTGCAGGTCTACGAGCAGCCGGTGCTCGCCGAGGAGTACCTGCCGGGAGCCGAGTTCACGTGCGGCGTGCTCGGTAACGGCCGCGAGGCACGGGTGCTCCCGCTCGTCGGCATACGGTTCGAGACGCTCCCCAAGGGCACCGTTCCGATCTACGGATTCGAGGCAAAATGGGTGTGGGACACGCGCGATCATCCGCTCGAGATCTTCGAGTGCCCGGCGCGGATTTCCCATGAGCTGCGCGCAGCGATCGAAGAAGTCACTCTCGGGGCGTATCACGCCGTCGGGTGCCGCGACTGGTCGCGCATCGACGTGCGACTGGACGGCCACGGCATACCGCACATCATCGAGATCAATCCGCTCCCCGGCATCCTCCCGGATCCGGCGGATCACTCCTGCCTGCCCAAGGCCGCCCGTGCGGCCGGGCTGTCGTACGACGAGCTGATCCAGGCTTGTCTCGTCCACGCCGCTGAGCGGCAAGGTCTCGCCCTCCAGCGCAGGAGCGTGCCGTGAAGATCGCCATTCTGTTCGACGGCGCATCGGCCGTCGCCGCCTTTCCCGACCTTGCTATCCTCGAAACGGTCGAAGCCATCGAACGCTCGCTGACAGCCGAGGCAAACACGGTCACCCGGGTGCCCGTGCGTGTCGACGGCCGCTGGATCGAGCGGCTGCGCAAGGGACAGTTCGATCTCGTGTTCAATATGTGCGAGGGCGTGGACGGCATCGCCGCACTCGAGCCGCCCGTGATTGCCGTGCTCGAGATGCTCGCCCTGCCCTACACCGGGAGCTCCAGCTACACGACGGCCCTCTGCCTGCGCAAGCACGTGGTCAATGCCCTGCTCGACCGGGCCGGGTTGCCCGTGCCCACATTTGCAGCATTCCGTCGCGGCGACCCCCTGTACTCGATCGGGTACCCCGCCATCTGCAAGCCGACGGCCGAGGACGCGTCCATCGGCATCGAGCAGAAATCAGTGGTTCGCTCCAAGCGAGCGTTGACGCGTCGCGTCGACGCGATGTTCGATCGCTGGACCGAGGTGCTGGTGCAGCGCTACGTGGACGGCCGCGAGGTGAACGTGGGCATCCTGGGCGACACGGTACTTCCCGTGGCCGAGATCGAGTTCGACGGCCTGCCCAAGGGACTGTGGCGGATCGTGAGTTACCGGTCGAAGTGGGAGACGGGATCGGACGAGGACGCCGGAACGGTGCCACGCTGTCCCGCGGAGCTGTCTCCCGAACTGGAAGCCGAGGTTCGGCGGATTGCCCTCGCCGCCTGGCGCCTGGTGGGAGGTCAGGGCTATGGCCGAGTGGACTTCCGTATTGACGCCGACGGCCAGCCATGGATTCTCGAAGTGAATCCGAACCCCGACATTGCCGCCGACGCCGGACTGGCACGCATGGCCCGGGTCGCTGGCATCAGCTACCCTCATTTCATCCGCACCGTGTGCCAACTTGGCGCGCGACGGCGGGTCGAGGTCGGCGACGCCGACCGCCTGTGGGCGCTCGCGTTCAAGCTTTCGGGCGGGGTCGACCCGTCGCTCGACGCTGACCTGTTCGGCGACGCACGCCAGGCCTCCTGATGTATTCCCTCGGTCCCCTCGACCCACTCCATCGTACGGCGCTGGACGCGTTGCTCGGCGCCACGAAGGCGTTTCGCCCCGAGGAGATCGAGGTAGCTCTCGCGCTATTCGACGAGACCGTCGGCGCTCCGGGAACGCCAGCCGGCGATTACGAGTTCGTTGGGGCGTTCGACGACACGGGGTCCCTCGCCGGGTATTGTTGCTACGGCGCAACGCCAGGTACCGAAGGTACGTACGACGTCTACTGGATCGCCGTCGATCCGGGGCACCAGGGGGACGGGGCAGGATCGAGGCTGCTGGCCGAGGTCGAGCGGCGCTTGGTCGAACGTCGGGCGCGGCTGGTAGTGGTGGAAACGTCGGGGAGGGACGGGTACGAATCGGCACGACGGTTTTACGGAGCGCGTGGCTACCGCCGGGTGGCGCGACTCCGGGATTTCTATGCCCCGGCCGACGACCGGGTGGTGTTCACACGACACATCGGCAGTTCTCCTTCACCCGCAACACGCGGAGTCTGACCGCCATGAGCGATTGGCAGCAAATCCTCCACACTGGTATCGACACGCTCGACAAGTTGGCGGAGCGGTTCGGCCCCGACGTCATCGACGTCGACGCATTGCAGCCGGCGTTCGACAACTTCCAGGTGCGGCTCACGCCCGCCGTGCTTGCCCAGATCCAGGAAGTGGGTGATCCGATCTGGAACCAGTACGTGCCCACGGTGCAGGAACTCGACATCGTGGACGGCGTGATCGACTCACTCGATGAGGAAGGGGATTCTCCGGTGCCCAATATCACCCACCGGTATCCGGACCGCGCCCTGTTCCTCGTGAGTCCCGTGTGTGCGTCGTACTGCCGCTTCTGTACCCGCCGACGCAAGGTGGGTGACCCGGAGAAGATTCCGCTCAACCAGTACGAATCGGCCTTCGAGTACATCCGCAACCATCCGGAAATCCGCGACGTCATCATGAGCGGCGGTGACCCGATGATGCTCTCCGACCGGCGTCTGGAATACCTCTTCCAGCGGCTGCGCGAGATTCCGCACGTCGAGATCATCCGCATCGGAAGCCGCATCACGTCGCACCTTCCCGAGCGTATCACGCCGGAATTCTGCGAGATGGTGAAGAAATACCACCCGGTGTACATGAACACCCATTTCAACCACCCCAGTGAACTCACGCCGGCCACGGTCGCGGCGCTGGGGCGTCTGGCTGACGCCGGCGTGCCGCTCGGCTGCCAGACGGTGCTGCTCCGCGGCGTGAACGACAACCCGGAGACGATGAAGGAACTGATGCAGAAGCTCCTCAAGGCACGCGTCCGCCCATACTATCTGTATATGGCCGACCAGGTGGCGGGGGGCGAGCACTTCCGGACGATGGTCGAGACCGGACTTGAGATCGTGAAGGCTCTGCGCGGATGGACCTCCGGCCTGGCCGTTCCCCATTTCTGCATCGACGCGCCCGGAGGCGGGGGCAAGGTGCCGCTGCTGCCTGAATACGTGGAAAGTATCACGGAAGACGAGGTGGTCTTTCGCAATTACGAGGGCAAGCGGTTCACCTATAAGCAGCCGCGCCAGTTGGTAACGGCCAGCGCGGGCGGCGCGGCCGCTGAACAGGATCCAGTGGTGTTGCCCATCCAAGGCGCCAAGCCGGCCAAGAAGGCTGTTCGCTCCCGGCGTCGCAAAATGGGCTGACCGGAGCTGAGAGCCGGTGGTCCACCTAGACCAATGGATTGCCGGATCTCAGTGCGTGGAAATCACGATCGCGCCGCCCCCGTTTCCAGTCCCGAAACGCTGCGCAGCGTCGGTCGGGCTCAGGTAACGGATCTCCTTGATGCCCACAACTGGTATTTCCCGCAAGCTGGTTAGCCCGCCCACGTTCGTATTATCCACATACACCTGCAGGGCAGGCGGTCCGCGCCTGGCCGATGAATTGCTCGCCCCACCACGCGGGGCGAGCATCGACGGCCGCAGCTGCTGAATGGCATCATATGCGTTGGCGAACGATTTTCCGGCCAACTCGTCCGCTGTGATCAAATCGGAGCGGTAGCGCGGCGTCGAACCGGATGATCCCGGTGCACCGCTGGACGCGCAGGCGCCCACCGAGGCCACGAGAGCGAGCCAGAGCACCAGAGAGTTGAAGCGCATTGGAACTGATGGGTTGGGGTGTCGGGAAGAGGCGACGGGACGGAGCAGGAGCCGGCTGCAGCCCCGCATCGCATGGCTCGCCCCTCCCCTCTGGCCGCCGGCCGGCGTCAATGCGCCATCGCCTCTTCGTGCTCCTTGGCGGAGTCGGCGATCACACGCTGGGCCGCCTCGCTGGGCATCTCTTCGTACCCGCGGAATCGGCGCGTGAACATGGCCCGCCCCTGCGTCATCGATTGCAGCGCGCTCGCATACATATGTAGCTCGGCCTGCGGGATGACTGCCCGAACGCGCGTTCCGTCAGCCGTCGCCTCGGTGCCGAGGATGTGGCCCCGGCGGGCCGACAGGTCGCCCAGCACGTCGCCCATGTACTCATCCGGCGTAACGATCTCGAGCTCGTCGAGGGGTTCGAGTAGCACCGGCTTGCACTTGGCCGCCACCGCCTTGAATCCCAGGATCCCCGCCATCTTGAAGGACATTTCGTTCGAATCGACGGTATGGAATGACCCGTCGTACAGTTCCGCCTTGAAATCCACCAGCGGGTAGCCGGCCAGCACGCCGCGCACCGCCGCTTCCTGGATCCCTTTGTCCACTGCCGGAATGAATTTGCTGGGGATTGCCCCCCCCACGATCTTGTCCACGAACTCGTAGCCGGCCCCGCGCGGGAGCGGGCCGAATCGTACCCAGCAGTCACCGAACTGGCCGCGCCCGCCGCTCTGCTTCTTGTGGCGCCCCTGCCCCTCGGCGGTGCCGCGGAGCGTTTCCCTGTACGCGATGCTCGGCTTCGTGAGTTCAGCGTCGACGCCATACTTCCGCTTGAGCTTGCCCATGGTCACTTCGAGGTGCCGCTCTCCGAGCCCCGACACGATCGTTTCATGCGTCTCGGCGTTGTAGTGCATTTCGAACGTCGGGTCCTCGTCGTGCAGCCGGTGGAGGCCAGCCTGCAGCTTTTCCTCGTCCCCCCGGGCGGCAGCGTGCACCGCCATCTGGAGCACCCCCTCCGGGAAGGCGATCTGCGGCAACCTCACCGGATGCTGGCGTGTGGACAGCGTATCGTTGGTATGCGTGTTGCGGAGCTTGGCCACGCACCCGATGTCGCCCGCGTACAGGACGGGGACCTCAGTGCGATCCTTGCCCTGCGACACCGAGAGATGGCCGAGCTTCTCTACCCCGTCGCGCGTGGCGTTGAACACCTCGGTGCCAGCTTCGATTTTGCCAGAAAAAACGCGGAAATGGCTTACCTCGCCCACGTGCGGCTCCGACATCGTCTTGAATACGAGGGCCGCGAATGGAGCATCGTCGTCACAGTGGATCTCCACCGTGTGATCACCCTCGGCACCGGTGAAGCCATGCAACTCCTCCATTTCCCAGGCCGTTGGCATCAGTTCGACCACGGTGCTGAGCACTGCCTGCGTTCCGTAGTTCAGCTCGCTCGAAATGCAGAACAGAGGGAACAGTTCCATCTGCTTCATGGCTTCCTTCATCGCCTTGAGCGCGTCCTCGCGGGGGATCTCACCACCTTCCAGGTAGCGTTCGAGCAGATCGTCGTCGGTGGCTGCGATCGTCTCGATGAGCTGTTCGTAGTACTTGTCGAACACCGGCCGTAACTCGGCCGGGATGTCCACTTCGTCGTAGTTACCGCCCTTCACCCCCTGCTTGTAGAGGTGGGCTTTCTTGGAGAACAGGTTGATGATGCCACGGAATTCGGCACCTTCGCCTATTGGCACCTCCACTGGGATCACCTTGGTGGTAAGCCGTTCGCGGATTTGATCGTAGACGGTATCGAAGCTGGCGTGTTCCTTGTCCATCATCGACGCCATGAACAGCACCGGTTCCCGGCGCTTGACGGCTTCGCGGAACATCCGCTCGGTGCCCACCTCGACTCCGGCCGTAGCACTCACCACGCACAGGGCGCCGTCAGCCGCCGCTAGGCCGGCGACCGCGTCTCCCTGGAAGTCCAGATACCCGGGGGTGTCGATCAGGTTGATCTTGGTGTTCATCCACTCGGCGTAGGCACAACCGAGGTTGATTGAATAGCCGCGCTCGATCTCCTCGGCGGCGGTATCAGTGAGGGATGTCCCGTCTTTCACCGACCCGTGGCGCTTGCTGGCTCCGGACACGAAAGCGAGGGCGTCGACCAGACTGGTCTTGCCGCTCGCCCCGTGTCCCACTACCGCCACATTCCGGATCTCCGACCCACGATATTCTGGCATTGGCCCGTCCTCGTCCGCTCAGGTGAGTGTGCCGATTCGCGGCGCGACCGACAGCCAGGCGCGGAGGGTATCCTCTTCGACGTCACCGACGCTGCCGGGCAAATCCACAGCAATTGCGCGGCCCGACTGCCGCACCTCGCTCACACAGGTGAAGACCACCGCGTTGGGGCCGCCGGCCTCCCCGTTGACATAGGCCGCGCTCCACGTGCGGCCGAGCGCGTCGGTAAAGATGCGTTCTCCGCCTGAGGGGCGGCGGGGCGTAGTGCGGATGGACTGCCTTGGCACGCTGCGATGTACCTCCGTGCCCCGAAGCGTGGCCCATCGCATGGGGGTTCGTCAAGGTGCCCCCAAAAACGCCACCGGGGAGCGCGTCGGCGCTCCCCGGTGCTCACTGCTCTGACTCGTTAGCTGTCGTCTTATTCCCCCTCGTAATCGAAGGCCAGACCGTCTGCTTCACGCCATCCTTCCAGCACTACCTCCAGTGGTTTCAGCACCGGTGCGGTGAGCCCGAGAACAGGCCCCAACGACACCGCGATCGCCCGTCTGGCCCCTTCCGGCCAATCGGGCATGGACAGCCCGGCCACTAGACGGCCGATCACCTGGCCGCATTCGCGCATCAATTGCCTGGCCGTCTCATGGAGAATCTCCAGCGGGATCTCCAGATCGCGCGTCACCAGCTGTCCGGTGCTGTTCCGCCACGCCGCGTCCCCTACGGCGCCACGTTCCGCCCATACGCCAACGTGGCGGATGGATTCCAGACTCCCTGCACCTTCCCCTTCCCCCGTTCGGTGACATTCCACCGCCGCCGCCAACGCCAACGCAACGGACTCCGCACTCGGGGCGCCATATAGCGTCACGATGTCCCTGGACGGCCGCTCCGAATCGAGCGGCGCCGGGACGGAGTTCACGTACGCGAGCACCGGCGAATGGTCGGGGTTCTCCTCGAGCATCACGAGGACGTCCATAACCCCCCTCCTGTCGAATTGCTGCCTCACCATCGCCTCGCTCCCTCAATGAGCACGCGCCGTACCAAGTTTCAACCGCGGTCGAGCGCCCGCTGATACAAACACGACTGCCGATCTTTCGTTCCCATGCGGACAGGCAATTTTCCTCTAAACTCGCGGAATGGTGATCGCGTCACTTCGAAGAGAGAGCCCGCTGTGACACAGCGTCTTCGCGTCCTCACGATCATCAAACAGCTACTCCACAAACCCGACGATGCTCGGGCGCCTTGGATACGGAAGGAGCTGGCGACGTCGGTCATCCGTCGGCAAGCGATCTCCAACCCGTCAGCTCAGGGGTTCACAATCTCCGCGCGGCCGAAACCCTGGGACAGACTTGCGAGCTTTCTTGTGATTTGTATCACACTGGGCGGTCGAGCGACCTGAACTTCTCGTTCAGCGTCGTGAACCCGAGGGACGTTACCCGCGAGGCGTACCGCTCCATGGCCGTGCGCGTCACCCCCCGGTCGATCTCGAACAGGGCCGAGGCGCAGGTGGCCGTCAACCACGCGGCGCTGAACAAGTCCGCGCTTTCCGCCAGGACACGGGCGCTCTCGAACTGCTGCAGGGCATCGGCGTTCCGTCGCTCAGCCGCTGCCACGAGCACCCGGAGGCACTCCAGCAACTCTCGCCCCTGAAACCACTCAGTGCGCGTGGCCATCCGGCTCTCCGCTTCGGCCAATGCCCGCCGCGCGTCGTCCAGCCGCCCCACGGCGAGCAGGCAGAGTCCTTCGCCGGCCCGCGCGCCGATCTCCACGTCGGACTGGCCAATGCGCTGGGCCAGTGACGCGGTTGCTTCATACAGCTCCGTGCTCGACGCGTACTCCTCCAACTCACGTTCTACGTGGGCCGTGTTGAACAGGGCGTGCAGCTGTAATTCGCTGTTCTTCACCTTGGCAAACAGGGACAACGCCTCGCCGAACAACTCGCGGGCCTGTTCCAGGTTGCCCAGCTTCTGCGACATGACCCCAAAATTGAGGGCGGCGGTGCCCCATATGTCGGGCATCCGCGCTGCGCGGGCCAGGGAAATCGCCATGGTGAGCGACTCGTGCGCGAGGTCCATCCGGCCCTCGAGTTGGGCCACCATACCGAGGTTGTTGTAACAGTGCACTTGGCCGCGGACGTCGCCTGTCTGCCGGAACAGCTCCAGTGCCCGTTGGTAATATTCGCGGGCCCGTGCCGGCGATTCCGACTCGAACGTGATGGCCAGGCGGTTCAACGCTTCGGCAAGGAGGGATGGGTCGCCCACCTGTTCGGCGATCTCCGCGCACTCAGCGGCGATGCGCGCCGCCTCCCGCGGCTCCCCCAGTCTCCCGTGCACCTGCGAGAGCAGCGTGAGTACCGCCACGCGTTCCTCGTCGAAGCCGAGCCGCGCGGCCTCCTCGTCCATGGCGCGGAGCGCGTCGAGGGAACGGCGCGCCGGCTGGCCCAGTTCCTTCCGTGCCCGCTCGCGCATGCGGCGCAGGGTGAGGGCGCGGCGCTGGTCGCCTCGGCCGGCGAACCAGTCGATGGCCAAGTCACAGAGTTCCTCCTCCTCGTCATACCGGCCCATCGCGTCGGCGATCTGCGCCAGCCGGACGCGCGCTTCGGCCAGCTGCTCGGGGGAGGCGGCATTGCGCACCGCGACTTGCAGCAGGTCGCTCGCCGTCTGCAGGGTGTACAGCGATTCGGCTTCGGCAGCGGCCTGAAGTGCCGTACGATAGGCGTCTCTTCCCGCCCCCGCAGCGTCGTAATGCAGAGCGACTTCGGCCGCCGTGCCTTCTTCGCGCCCTTCCATGGCTCGACCCGTCCGCTCGTGCTGGCGCTGTAGCGGTTCGGCCGGCACGGCGCGCAGCAATACGTCGGCGATCGACTCGTGTGCAAACAGGAATGCTTTGCGCCGCCGCTCGTAGGTGTACTGAAGGATGCCGCGTTCCATCGCCTCCTCGATCGCCGCCTCCACGGCACGTGAACTCCCCGCGCCCGCGGCCTCCAGGAGCGACACGTCGAATTCGCGCCCCACCGTTGCGGCGGTGGCGAGTACGGCTCGAGTCGCCGCCGACAGCCCGTCGAGGCGGCGCGATACGATCCCATCGATGCCCGGAGGCAGGCGCAGTTCGGAGACCGCCTTCCACTGCCAGCGTTCGCCCTCGCGCCAGAGCGCACCGCCTTCGGCCAGGTCCCGCACCAACTGGGTGAGCAGGAAGGGGTTTCCCTCCGTGTACCGGTAGACATAGGCCAGGAACTCGCGGGCCACCTCCTGATGGTCGAGCGATGCTTCCAGCCAGCGCTTGACCTCGTCGCGCGTGAGCTGCGAGAGTTGGATCTCCTCGAACGCGGCATGGCCGTGGAGCCCGGCCCGCCGGTCGGCAGCCGCGGCATATTCCACACCCGTACGCATCGTAACGCAGATGAGGATCTTCTCGTTGGTCAACTGGTCGACGAGGTGGTCGAGGGTGTCCCATGACGCTTCGTCGGCCCATTGCATCTCGTCGAGCACTACGACGAGTGGCCATTTGGCGGCGGCGGCGCGCACCCATGCAGCGATTTCCTCCATGAGCCCGTACTTCGTGCCGGCCGCCAGCTTGCCTTCGCGCCGGAGCGTCGGGACGAGTTTGGGTAGCTCGGTCCATAATTCGTCGCGTGGCGGCGCCACGCGGCGCATGCCCTGCAGCACGCCGGCCCACGGGCCGTACGGCTGGCGCACCGCCATCTGCCGACCATGCCCGTACACCATCGATCCGCCGAGCAGCCGCACCTCGGGCTCGAGTTGGCGCGCCAGTGTGAGCGTGCCACTACCGGCATCGCCCAAGATCGAGACGACGCGCGGACGGCCGGCAGCAGCTTCGTCGAGCAGGCGGAACAGGGTACGCCGCTCGGCCAGGCGCCCGGCAAACCGCACAATGTCGGGCATGACCACGGCCTGGCCCATCGCCGGTCCGGGCGCCATCGCGAAACTGTCGCCACCGCGCTGCTTGACGGCGGCCCGGGCACGGCGAGCCGCAGCCATGAGCATCTCGGGGTCGGCGGCATGGTCGGGCGTGGCAGCCACACCAGCCGATATCGTTACCCGCGGCTGGGGATCGGTAACCTGCGGTACGGCCGCGGTCACGAATTCGTGACCGCGCACGGCGGCGCCCATCCGGCTCGCCACTTGGCGGGCGTCCTTCGCACCAGCGCCGAGTAGCATGACCACCAACTCGCCGTCGGACACACGTTGTACGTAGTCGCCGGTTCGCAGGATCTTGTGCAGCATCTGCACGATCTGATCGCAGATCTCGTTTGCCCCAACGGACCCGATTGCCGACTGCAGGGCCTGGAGCCGATCGAGTTCGATCGACACCAGGGAAACCGGTCGGGTGGCGGCGTTTGTCTCGGCGAGCGTGGCCGAAACGATGTCCATCAGGTCGCGCATTCGTGGGTGTGACGGGGATGACAGTCCACCGGTCCATGCTACACGATGGGCCCTCGTGACGGGGGTCACCGAACCGTACGCCGGTTCGCCTCACTCTCGCAAGCGCCGCCGTCACGCTGCTGGTCGGTTTCGTTAACGGACCGTCCGTCTCGTCCGTCTCACCAGCCGAATCCCTCGAACGGGAGAGGTTGCAATGCGGTTGCGACCCAAGATTTGGATGTGGCTCCCAACTGCTGGCGCGGCCTTCGCGTGCGCCAGCGGGTCGACCGCAGCCCCGGCGCTCCAGATGCTCGTGCCAGCGGCGACCGCCGCCCCCCGTGAGCAACTGCCCGATCAGCAGGTCCTGCAGGTGCTCAACAGGCTGGCGTACGGCCCGCGCCCGGGTGATGTGGACCGGGTGCGGGCGATGGGCGTGGATCGATGGATCGCGTTGCAGCTCTCTCCCAACCGGATCGACGATCACGTGGCCGACTCGGCGCTGGCCCAGTACCACCTGCTGGACACGCCGACGAGTGACATCGTGCAGGCTTTCCGCGAGGTGCAGGAGGCACGCCGTCAGGTCCAATTGAAGGTGAAAGGGAACGACAGCGCGTCGCAGGCCGGGGCGCGGGGGCGGCTGCAGCGGGCCAACCCGCAACTACGGGTCATCCAGCAGCGCATCCAGGGTCCGGTCAATGAACTCATATCCGCCCAGCTAGCGAGGGCCGTGCTGAGCGAGCGTCAGTTGGACGAGGTGATGGTCGAGTTCTGGGAGAATCACTTCAGCGTGTACGTGGGCAAGGGACAAACACGCAATTTTCTCAACGCGTATGACCGCGACGTCATTCGCCCTCACGCCCTTGGCAACTTTCGTGATCTCCTGGGTGCCGTGGCTCACAGCCCGGCCATGCTGTTCTATCTCGACAATTGGGAGAGCCAGGCTGACAGCACCCATTCCACGCTCACGGCGAATGGCCGGATGGCCACGGCGGCACAGCGGCGGCGCGTGCTCGGAGCACTCGGCCGGGCCCGACCGAATCAACTGCCCCCGCAACTCCGCGACCTGTCCCCCGACCAGCGAGCGCAGGCCATGCAGCGGCTTCAGCAGGCGGGCAAGCGAGGGCTCAACGAGAACTACGCGCGCGAACTGATGGAACTGCACACCCTCGGCGTGGATGGCGGTTACACGCAGCATGACGTTATCGAGGTGGCACGCTGCCTCACGGGGTGGAGCATCGATCAACGCAACGGATCGTTCATTTTCCGTCCGCAGATGCATGACGCCGACGCCAAGATCGTGCTGGGCCATGAGATCCCGGCCGGTCGGGGCGAGGAAGACGGCGAAGAGGTGCTCGACATCCTGGCGCACAGCCCTGCCACGGCCCACTTCATCGCCCGGAAGTTGGTGGTGCGATTCGTGAGCGACAGCCCGCCCCCTGCCCTCGTCGAGCGTGCCGCCGGCACGTTCCTCCGAACCGGCGGCGATATCAGGGAAGTGCTCAGAACCATCGTTACGTCTCCTGAATTCTTCAGCACGGCGGCCTACCGCGCCAAAGTGAAAACACCATTCGAGGTCGTGGCGAGTGGCCTTCGCGCCCTCGACGCCCAACCGGACACGACGCCACGTCTGGCCGGCTTGGTGGGGTTGCTCGGCCAGCCCGCGTTCGGGCGGCAGACGCCAGACGGCTGGCCCGACCATGGCGACGCCTGGATGAACACTGGCGCCATCCTCAATCGCATCAACTTCGGATTGCTGCTCGCCAGCGGGCGGCTGCCCGGCGCCGGGTTTGCCAACTGGCCCTACGCTCGCGACCTCGGCCGCGCGCCGCACGATGAGCAGGTGGACGGTGTGATCAATACCATCCTCGGCGGCGAAGTATCGCAAGTTACACGCCAGGTGTTGCTCACAGGGCAGAACCCGTTCCTCAACAAAGCACAAAGCGATTCGATCGCTAACATGACCGACGCGGCATCGTCCAATGCGATGGATGAGGGGGGCGGGGCGAGAGGGGGGCGGGACGGGGCGGCCTCTGGAGCGGCCGGACGGGGTGGGCGGGGAGGCCGGGGGGCGTCCGTCCTCACCCGTCCGCTCAACCTCACGGGCCTCCAGCTAGTGGTCGGACTGGCGCTGGGCGCGCCGGAATTTCAACGCAGGTAGCGGGGGAGATGCCATGAATCGCCGAGTATTCGTGAAGTCGGGAGCGCTGGCGCTCGTCACGATGGGGCTGTCCCCGAGCTTTCTCCGGCGGAGCGTGTTTGCCGCCGGGCTGCCTAAGGCCCAGAAGGGGAAGACACTCATTTGCATCTTCCAACGCGGGGCGGCCGACGCGCTCAATGTGGTCGTTCCGCACGGCGAGCGCGCGTACTATGGCATGCGTCCTACGATCTCCATTCCGCGCCCCACGCAGAACGCGCCAGACGCGGCGATCGACCTCGACGGATTCTTCGGCCTCCATCCTTCGCTCGCGCCGTTCAAGCCGCTATGGGACCGCGGCCTGCTCACAGCCGTGCACGCAGTGGGAAGCCCGAGCAATACGCGTTCCCATTTCGACGCGCAGGACTACATGGAAAGCGGCACGCCGGACAACAAGGGAACGCCCGATGGCTGGCTCAACCGGTACCTTGCCGCCAAGGGAACCTGCGCCGAGTGTCAGGTCACGCCCTTCCGCGCCGTGTCGATGACGCCCCAGACACCGCGCATTCTCGAAGGCGCGTCGCCGGTTGTAGCCATGAACAGTCTCGACGAGTTCACCATTCGCACCGGAGGCAGCGCCGAGGCCGAACTCGAGGCCCTGTACATGACCGGATCCTCGGACGTCGTGCATGCCGCCGGTGGCGACATGTTCGAAGCAATGAAGGTCTTGCGCGCTGCCAATCCGCTCCAGTACCAGCCGCGCAACGGTGCCGACTATCCCAACTCGGCGTTCGGGCAGCATCTCAAGCAGATCGCGCAACTTATCAAGTCCGACGTCGGGCTCGAAATCGCGTTCGCCGATGTGGGAGGTTGGGATACGCACGTCAACCAGGGGGGCGCCATGGGCCAACTCGCGCAGCGGCTCAGCGATTTCTCTCAATCCATCAGCGCGCTGGTCACTGACCTTGGCGATCGGATGGGCGACGTGGCGATACTGACGATGTCGGAATTCGGGCGCACGGCCCGGCAGAACGGCAACGGGGGCACCGACCACGGGCACGCCAGCTCGATGTTCGTGATCGGCGGCGACGTGCAGGGCCACAAGATACACGGCACGTGGCCCGGGCTCGAGCCCGAGCAGCTCAACGAAAATCGAGATCTCGCGCTCACGACCGATTTCCGCAGCGTCTTTTCCGAAATAGTGGGCAAGCACCTCGGCGCTACGGCCTACGACCGGATTTTCCCGGGATTTGCGGCAGACCAAAGCAAATGGGTGGGAGTGCTGTAACCCGCGCCCATGCCAGGCATCAAGAACGGAGTCGGGCCATGTCGTTCGAGTCTCCATTTTGACGCCCACGACGCCCGAAAACACCCGTCAGAAGCGGATGGCACGCCGGAGCCCGCGGGCCACAAGGGTCCGAATCCAATCCCCGAACCGGTCCGCGATGCGCGGCCCCGGCGGTTCGGTATGCATCGTGCAGGTGTCGGTGGGCGCCGTTCCCGGCTTGAACCAGTCCGTGGTGCGCTGGGGGCACCAAGGGCCCGCCAGCTGACCCGACTCTGGGTCGATGACCGCAGCCACCATGTTCCCCGGCGGAGTCCACCCCGAATTGGCCGGCTCGTGCCACCCCGAGTGGATGATCGCTGCCCAGGCCGGCGCTGCGAGCCGCCCGCCCGTAGCGTTGTGGCCGATCGCGTGCGGGATGTCGTATCCGAACCACACACCAGCGACCAGCGTGGGTGTGTAGCCCACGAACCAGACGTCGGCGTTGTTGTTGGTCGTGCCCGTCTTTCCCGCTACCGGCCCGCCCACCCCCAAGTCACGCACGGCGCGCCCCGTACCGAAGTCCACGACCCCTTCGAGCATAGACGTCATTTCAAACGCGTCCCGCGGATCCATGGCGCGTTCGCGCCGCGTTGTGCTCTGCCAGAGAACGGTGCCTCCCGAGGCGTCGATCTGCAGTATCAAGCGGGGAACCACCCGCATTCCACCGTTGGCGAATGGGGCATAGGCCGCAACCAGTTCCAGCGGTGTCACCTCGAACGCGCCAAGGGCGATGGACGGCGTCGGCTTTAGGGGGCTGATGATGCCGTTGTGGCGCGCGGCAGCAATGACGTCGCGCTCGCCCACACCGTGGCTCACCCGGACGGCGGCCGCGTTCGATGAAATGATGAGCGCCCGACGCAGGGTCACGGGCCCCGTATACTCGTTGGCGTAGTTCGCAGGGCTCCAGATGCGCCCGTCCAGATCGATATCCACGGGCTCATCCTGGACGATCGACGCGGGCGACAGACCGGCCGCCAATGCCGCCACATACACAAACGGTTTGAACGCCGAGCCCGGCTGCCGGCGCGCGTCCAGCGCGCGGTCGAACCCGCCGCGCATCACCTGTGTCCCGCCCACCAGCGCCCGGATGTCACCAGTGGCTGCGTCGAGGGCCACGAACGCGCCTTCGATGGGCCCGGGGTCCGAACCGTCGTCGCTGCCTACTTCGCGCTCGATGGCGGTGGCCTGGCCTGGCACCGCACGGTCGGCGGCGCGCTGCAGCGTCCAATCGATCGTCGTTCGCACCGTGAGATCGCCCACCCGACGGCCGGCGGGGAGCACAGAGTCGACGGCCGCGCGGACGGCGTCGATCACGGTAGACGCGTCCCGTTGGTCGGGGTGCCAGCCGTCGCCGACGACCTCTACCGGTTCAGCGCTCGCTTCGTCCGCCTGGTCACGCGAGATGTAACCCTGATCGGCCATCAACCCCAGCACGAGATTGCGCCGGGATCGGGCGCGGTCTTCATCGTGGCGGGGCGTGTACGCCGACGGTCCCTTGGGAAGCGCGGCGAGGAGCGCGCCTTCGGCCAATGTAAGTTGTGCGACGTGCTTGTCGAATAGATCGCGACTCGCCGCTTCGACACCGTATGCGCCGTCGCCGAGATAGATCGCGTTGAGGTAGAGGTCGAGGATCTGGTTCTTCGTCAGGTAGCGCTCGAGCAGGCCCGCGTAGCGCATTTCGAGGAGCTTACGGCGGAGCGACCGAGCGGTGTAGCGGTTGGAGAGAAAGGTATTGCGCGCCACTTGCATGTCGATCGTGCTGAAGCCCTCGCGCACGCTGAGGGTAGCAATGTTCCGAACCGTCGCTCGCAGGAATCCCTGCAAGTCCACCCCGCGGTGATGGTAGAAGCGGCGGTCCTCAGTGGCAACAAAGGCATCGCGCACGTAGACAGGTACGCGGCTGAGCGGCACGTTGATGCGCCGCACGAAGACAAGGTGTCCGATCAGCCGTCCTGATCGGTCGAGAATTCGCCCGCCCTCGTTCGGGCGGTACGCCCGCACCTCGGCGCGTGAGGGACAGCCGTCGAAGCCGCAGGTGCCGAGCCAGGCATCGAACACCACGAGGCCCGCGAGAAACACCCCAAGCACGGCAACGAGGCCTCCGCGGTCGCGGGTCCGGGCCGCCGAATGGCCGATCCGGTGCGCAATCGACTTGCTCCACTGACGAAACCGGGCGAACCCCGCCCGCCATCCGGCGGTGACGTTCATGACCTTGGGGTGGTGAGAGTCTCTGCTAGAGCGTACGCGGCGGGTCGTCGCAGGTTTCTAGCCGCCCGATTAGACTTCACCGCCACTTCCATCGTCCTCATCCGGTCAGGTTCCATTGCAGTCCTCTGGGCAAGTCAAACGGCTGTTGTGCGGGTTTGCCGCAGTCATCATTGCGTATCACGCGGCGGGCGCGCAGGCGCCGGCCCCGCAGGATTCGACAGCCGCAGCCGGCGCGAGGTTCCGCGCGGCCCGCGCGGCCCGCGCGCCCGTCGAACGCTCGCCCGCGCCCGGCCAGGCGGTGGCGGGGGATACTACGCTCCGTGCCAACCGTGACGGGCGGGTGCCGATCCTGGAATACCATCTCGTGGCCGACAGCGACTCGCGTTGGGGCCGTAGTTGGCGCCATTTCGCCCAGGATCTGCAGCTCCTTTACGATCGCGGATACCGGCCCGTGACGGTTTCGCAGCTCGTCGACAAGAAGTTCGACATACCAGCGGGCACGTCGCCGGTGGTGTTCACCTTCGACGACGCGTCACCCGGGCAGTTCCGGTACATCGAACGGAACGGACAGCTCGAGATCGATTCCACGAGTGCGATCGGCGTATGGCTGGCGTTCCACGCTAGGCACCCCGATTGGGCCAATCGGGCCACCTTCTGCATGCTGCCTGCTGCTGCCGCCGGTCATGCCTTTTTCGGCGAGCGAGGGATCCAGGGACAGAAATCCGCCTGGCGCTTCAGGAAGGTCAAATTCCTGGCTGATCAGGGGTTCGAACTGTGCGGGCACACGCTGTGGCACGCCAATCTGGGCAAGTACAGCGACGCCGTGGTGCAGGAACAGATCGCGCGCGGGAACATGGCCATCGACTCGGCGGTGCCGGGCTACCGCGTGCGGACCTTCGCCCTGCCGCTCGGCATCTGGCCCAAGAATCGCGCTCTCGCCAAGGCCGGATCGTGGACGGATCCCAAGACCGGCCGGATGTATCGCTACGATTTCGACGCGATTCTCGAAGTGGCGGGCGGCCCGAACCGCAGTCCATATGACCCACGGTTCAACCCGCTGAGCTTGAATCGCGTCCAGATATACGACGGCGAACTCGTCCGCATGCTGGACATGCTCGACCGGACGCATTCACGTTACGTGGCGGGGGCAGGGTCAGACGCCGGCGCTGCGGCTACGGGGAAATAGACGCCGCGGGCTGCACGACCGACGGTGCGAAGATTGAGACGTGGCGCACGATTCGTGAATCAGCCGAACTTGGCTGATCGGCAGCTGCCAATCGCTATCGGTTACATCTGGCGGAAGGCGCTGTACAGCCCCGGGGCCAGCGTCAGCACCCAGAGGCCAATTCCGAATGCCCATGACTTGGCTTTGGAAGCCTTGCCGATCACTGCCACACCGATCGCGATCAGGACCAGGCTCCAAAGGACAAACAGATCCAGACGATGGACGACGGCGCCAAGCATGGGGTTGATGGACGCCGAATCCATAAACCGGCCTGGACCGATCTCGATACTAAACAGTGAAGTCAGCTTCGACGGATCCATCAGCAGCCCCTGCACCGACAGGATGATTTGCTGGGCGACTTTCGGCACGGTCGCATAGGACACGATAACGAGCGCCGAATTCCACGTGATCTTGGCGTCCAGGAACTTCGCCCCGAGCCACGTCACGAATCCCATGACGAGGATCACGATCGGAATGACCACGACCGTTCCATATTGCGCGAACGCGAAACTGGTGTCGCGCATCTTGTTCAGCATGTCCTGCGTGATCTGCGGGTTGGCCTTCATCGCAGCCGCTGCGCCCTTTGCGAACTCGGTCTCGAACACCGGCCGCATGATGTTTCGGTTGGCGTAGGCAAGCACGGCGATGAGCACGGTCACGAGCAACAACGGAATCCAGAAGTTTCCGTTCGCGCGGCGCGCAAAGACCTTGGATGGCGCATAAAAGATGTCGAGAAAGTCCTCCCAGACCGACGCGCTAGCCTGCGACGTGGAAGAGGGGTCCGGTGACATCGCATTGGGGGAATCCATCGGATTCGCTCGCTCGTTTTGGGCGGGGGTAGGTAAGACCCGGACGGGAATTTGAACCTGTGGGCCCGCCGACCCACAAGAACATTTCGCAAGAAACCGGCTTCGTCAAATCAGCCTCAACCTTCCCGGCGCGATAGCTGGGGGCGCCTCAGGCCGAGGCCCGCTCCAGTTCGCCCCACCGGTCCACGGCCCTCCGCAGATGGGGAATGACGATCGATCCGCCGACGATGAGCCCAATGGACAGCGACTCAAACAGCTGCCCACGAGTGACGCCTTCCTCCGCACAGCGGACCAGATGGTAGGTCACGCAGTCGTCACAGCGCAACACCAGTGAAGCCACCAGACCGAGCAACTCCTTGGTCTTCACGTCGAGCGCCCCAGCTTCGTACGCCCGGCCATCCAACGCGAAGAAGCGATTGAGTACGAGGTTGTTCTCGCCGAGGATCTCGGCATTCATCCGCTCCCGGTACACCCGGAACTCGGTCAGTGAGTTCCCGTGCTCGTGTGTGTCCCCGCTCACAGCGTCCACCCCCGCAGTGTCTTCAACGTGGACTCCAGCGCCGCGCGCTGCGGCGCCTGCGTGCTCTCGGCAAGCAATCCTTCAAATGTGCGAATGGCGAGGTCGAGGGCAAGCGGATCGTGCTCGGCGCTGGCCAGACTGGTTGCGTTGTCGGCCATCGCTGCCCGTGCCAGCTGATCGTCGGGAAACCGCCGGGCGACCTGCTGCCACCGACCCACGCGTTCGCGAATGTCCGACTCCGAAAGGGCCCACAGATGCCAGGCGCCGCGGTTGGTTGCGTCGGCGGCGATGGCGCGCGACGCGAGGTCGCCCACGACGTCGGGGCCCCGGCCGGTAAGCCAGTACGCGTTGGCGAGCACGACCAGCGCCTGAGCATCATCCGGAACCTGTGACACGACTTGTTCGTAGGCGGGTATGATCACTTCCGGTAGGTCGCGAAACGGAATGCACGCGTGCTTGAGTTGGTCCGACGATACGGCCGCTGCCACCGCCCGCACGCGATCGAACAAGACCCCGACGTTGTCGGTGCGCTCGTATTCCTCCACGGCCTCGCGCAACGCGGTTGGGGCGTCCATACCGGAAAGCGTCATGACCCAATACTATCAGACGGCCGGCCAGCCGCCTAACGGCCTTACCAGGGTCAAAATCGGCCAAGGGTTGCGCGAACGGCGCCGGTTGTCGATACTCCATGCATCCGCCGGTACGACCAGTACCGTCCTTCCGGCCGATCGTGCGGCAGCCCGTCCCTCACGTGCGAGTGGATGATGGCGAGGAGGCCGCGCCCCGTAGCACCCCGGTCGTCGACGCGTGACCCATCCGCGCCGCGAGCGAGACAAGTCAACGCCAGAGTCGCGTCGCACCACATCCTCACAGTTTGCGCTCGACCGCGCTGCGAATTTCTTCGCCCGGGTCAACATCGAGCACATGCGCCGAAGCGCGCAGGGAATGGTGCACGCACAGCAGAGCCGGCCCACCGCTGAGCGTGGGCGATCCGAATCATGAGTTTCCGTTTTCCCCAACCATCAGCAGAATGACCGAACATCGCCGCCCACCTCGCCGTGGCCGTGGCACTCGTCCGCCCCGCCCCGAAAGCGAGGCATCGGGCGAGCCCAACCCGTACCGGGACGCCTCCATGGACATGCCCCCCGAGGGTGAATCCAGCGTCAGCGCCTTCGACGCCTCATCCCCCGCCTCCGCCCGTATGCCTGCCTCCGACCTGAACGAACGGTTGCCGGCCCACGGCGAATCGAACGCGGAGCCTTTCGAGGCCCCGGCCATCCCGGCCGAGAGCCCGGATGGCGCCTCCTCCAACGGCACCGGGGAATACGCGGCGCCGCGGCCGCAGGACCAAGGGGGCAATCGCCATGAACGCAACGGGCGCCGCCACCGGCGCAATCGCGGACGCGGACGCACTCGCGACAATCGCGGCGGTGGGGAGAACCGGGCGGGCGGTGACAACCGCCCCGAAAACCGGGAGCCCCGCGACACCCAGTCCCCACAGGCGCCCGTGGTGCTCACGCCGGCCGGCGACCAGAAGGGGTGGTTCGATCCGCAGCGCGACAGCGGATTCCTGCGCCGGGCCGAAGCCAGCTATCTGGGCGAAGCGGGAGACGCTCAGGTCGCCACTCAGCTCGTGCGGCAGTTCGGCTTGCGGAAGAGCGACACGCTGGACTGCGCCGTGGCCCGGGACCATCGCGGCCGCCTCGTGGTAACGGAGATCCGCTCCATCAATGGCGAGGATCCAGCCAACAGCTCCAAGCGTCCGGACTTCGCCTCCCTGATCGCCTCCTACCCGGAGCGGAAGCTGTTCCTCGAAACAGGGCGGCCGGCCAAGGGCGGCCCCGAACTCATCCGACGTGCCATCGATCTGATCGCGCCGATCGGCTTCGGCCAGCGGGCGCTCATCGTCGCTCCGGCGCGCGCCGGCAAGACCACGCTGTTGCACGCAATCACGGAGGGTGTGGCGATCAACCACCCCAACGCAGTGCTGCTCATCCTGCTCGTGGACGAACGCCCCGAGGAAGTGAGTGAAGCGATTTCGTGGGGGGTCGGCGAGGTGATCGCTTCGAGCTTCGATCAGCCGGCGCAACGGCACGTGGACGTGACCGAGATGGTGCTCGAGCACGCGCGGCGCCAGGTGGAACTGGGGCGCGACGTCGTAATCGTCCTCGACTCGCTGACGCGCATGGCCCGCGCGCACAACACGGCCGAGCGCGGAACGGGGCGCACGCTATCGGGCGGTCTCGATGCTACGGCGATGGCCAAGCCCAAGGCGTTCTTCGGCTCGGCGCGCAACGTATTGCCCAGCGCGGGGGGCGGCTCGCTGACGATCATCGCCACGGCGCTGGTGGAGACTGGCTCCCGCATGGATGACGTGATCTTCGAGGAGTTCAAGGGCACGGGCAACTGTGAGATCAAGCTCGACCGCCCGCTGGCCGAGAAGCGCATCTACCCGGCCATCGATATCGCGACCAGCGGCACACGGCGGGAGGAGAAGCTGTTCCGACCCGAGCAGTTGGACAACGTCTATACGCTGCGGCGTGGATTGGCCCAGATGCCACCGCAGGCGGCCATGGAATGGCTGATCAAGCGCATCGCGGCGACGCCAAACAACGACGCACTGCTCGAGGGGCTGTAGGCGTCGTAACTGGCGCTCCCGGCGTTCAGTCTTTCTTTCCCAGCTCCTCGTATAGGACGGCCACGGCCCTGAGGCCCTTGGTGAAGTTGTCCACGCTTATCCACTCATTGGGGGCGTGGGCGTTCTCGCCCGGAAGCCCGAACCCCATGAGCAACACGGGAGCGCTCAGAATGCGCTGGAAGTCGTCGACCACCGGAATGGAACCACCCTCGCCGGTGATCACCGGCGGAGTATTGAACGCTGCCGTGAGCGCCTTGCGCGCCGCGTCGTACAGCGGGCCATCCAACTGGGCGCGCCAGGGCCTGCCGCCATGGAGCGCCCTGACCGTGACGTTCACGCCGTCTGGCGCCACGCGCTCTACGTGGGCCTGCATCAGGCGCTCGATCTCCCGCGGATCCTGATCGGGCACCAGGCGACAACTCACTTTGGCCATGGCCTTGGACGGGAGTACCGTCTTGGCGCCCTCACCGGTGTACCCGCTGAGCAACCCGTTCACCTCGCACGTGGGACGCATCCAGATGCGTTCGAGCGTCGTGAACCCCTTCTCACCGCCCAGCGCCGGCGCGCCGGTCTCGGCCAGGAACTGCTCGTCTTCGAACGGCAGCGCCTTCATTTCGCGGCGTGCCTTTTCTCCCGAATCACGCACCTTGTCATAGAACCCGGCAATCGCGATGTGCCCGTCGACGTCGTGCATGGTGGCGAGAATGCGGGCCAGCGCCATGGCCGGATTGATCACCGCGCCGCCATAGCTGCCCGAATGGAGATCGGTGGCCGGCCCGGTGACGTCGATCTGGAAGTAGGCCAGCCCGCGCAGCGACGACAGGATGGACGGCAGCCCCGGCGCGAACATTGACGAGTCGGAGATGACGACGGCGCTGCACGCCAGTTCGACCTTGTGGGACTCGATGAATTCAGCGAGATGGTCGCTCCCGACCTCCTCCTCGCCCTCTGTCAACACGATGACGTTGATGGGCAGTGACCCACGTACCTTGAGGTGCGCCTCGAGCGCCTTCATGTGCACGAACAGCTGCCCCTTGTCATCCGCGGAGCCGCGCGCAAACAACTTGCCGGCGCGGATGGTGGGCTCGAAGGGCGGGCTCTCCCACAGGTCCAGCGGCTCGGCGGGCTGCACGTCGTAGTGGCCGTAGATGAGCACGGTGGGCGCATCAGCGCCGGCCCCGCGCCACTCGCCGATCACGATCGGGTGGCCGGAGGTGGGGTGGACGCTGGCCCGCAGGCCGGCGTTGCTCATGTTGTCTGCCACCCACTGCGCGGCCCTGGTGGTATCGGCGTTATGCTCCGACCGGGCACTCACGCTCGGAATGCGCAGCAGATCGAAGAGTTCATTGCGAATGCGCGCGTCGTTGGCGACGAAGAACGCGTCGAGATCCGGAGGAAGGGGCATGGAACAAAGAAACGGCAGGGGACCGATGGTGCGCAAGACCGGAGGGGCGCACGGCCATTCCCGTGAAAGGCCGGTACGGAAAAACGGTACCGTCGGCCTCTGACCTTTCCGGGTTCCGGCCGCCATACTGTTGGCATGTGAGTTCCCGCTCGGCCGATTTCGCACCCATGACCTTTCTCCGATTCGCGCTCTTGCTGTCGGTTGCCATATCCACCGTCGCGCACGCGCAGCAGGCGCGCGTGGTGGTGCTCGGCACGGGCACGCCCAACGCCGATCCGGACCGGTCTGGTCCGGCGATCGCGATCATTGCCGGTGGCCACGCGTATCTCGTCGACGCCGGCCCTGGGGTCGTGCGGCGCGCCGCAGCGGCGGCGCGCGAGGGAATTGCGGCGCTGGAGGTGCCGAAGCTCAACGTCGTCTTCCTCACGCACCTGCATTCCGATCACACCCTTGGCCTACCCGATCTCATGCTGTCGCCATGGGTGCTGGACCGCACGGCCCCGCTGCGCGTGTTCGGACCACCGGGCACGCGAGCCATGGTGGCATTCCTCGATTCGGCATATGCCGAGGACATCCATATCCGGCTGGACGGCGGCGAGCCCACGAACAAGACGGGATGGAAGACAATCGTACACGAGTTTACCAACGACGGGGTTGTCTATCGCGACAGCAACGTGATCGTACGCGCCTTCCGGGTGGAGCACGGCAGTTGGGATTACGCGTTCGGCTACCGCTTCGAGACCCGCGACCGGGTGATCGTCGTGAGCGGAGATACGCGTCCCACGGAAGCCGTGGTTCGCGCCTGTAACGGCTGCGACGTGCTCGTCCACGAAGTGTTCGACGCGGAGACGTTCAAGAAGCGGCCGCCCGCCTGGCAGGCCTATCATTCACGGTACCACACGTCTACGTACGAGTTGGGAGAGTTGGCCGCCCGCGCCAGGCCCAGGCTGCTGCTCCTCGTCCATCAACTGTTTTGGGGCGGCACCGATGCCGATCTCGTGCGCCAGGTCGCCACACGGTTTTCGGGACGGGTGGTGTCGGCCCACGACTTGGGGATATACTGATCGGCCATGGCCATGCCCACGAGCAGACCCGACAGCGCAATCCAGCGCGAAATCCAGCAGAAGCGTCCGTTTCATTCGATCGGCGCCGAAGCCATCATCGGAATCATGCGCACCGCCTCGCTCATCGAACGGCGCCTGAACGCTATCGTGGCCCGGGAGGGCGTTTCGCAGCAGCAATACAACGTGTTGCGCATCCTCAGGGGCGCCGGAGACGACGGCATTCCCACGCTGGCGATCCGCGATCGCATGGTGGACGTATCCCCTGGCGTCACGCGATTGATCGACCGGTTGGAGCGGGCGGGCCACGCGCGCCGCGACCGCTCTTCGGCCGACCGGCGCCAGGTGATGTGCTACATCACGCCCGAGGGTCTGGCGCTCCTGGCGCGTCTCGACGCGCCGGTTAACGCCTACGACGATGCCGCAGTGGAGATGCTGACGGCCGCCGAGACACGGGAGTTGATCCGGACGTTGGATGCGATTCGGAGAGGGAACGATTGAAGAGGTAAGACGGTGAGAGCGGGAAACGGCGATTGCCGTTCGCCTTTCACTCTTTCACGTTCTCAGTCCCCGGCCACGTTCCCTTCCAGTGGCGCAGCACCCACACGCGTCGGTAGGTCGTTACCTCGCCGTCTCGCCGCCGGAGTGGGACGAGCGAACCCTTCTCCAGCGAATGGAAGTTCGGCGCGAGCACCACGGCGGTGTGGTGCGGTTCGGGCACCTCGTCGAGCACCACGATCAGGTCGTCCCCGGGATGCGCCAGATCCGGAAACCCGGGCCAGAGATCGTATTGATTGGGGCGGCTGGACAGGTTCAATGAAAAGGTGCCGGGCCGTTGCGGCAGGTGAAACGCAAGCTCCGACGCATCCTGGTACTTATCGGCGGCGATCCAAACGGGCACGCTATCGGAAGCAAGGATACGGCGGGCCGCGGCCACACTGTCGGCCAACTGCGCCCAGCCCGCGGAGCGCGCGATCGGATCGCGCGGGGCGGGCAGCGGCAGCACAGGCACCACTGACTGAACGTAGATCACGGATGACACCGCGACGGCGAGCGCCACGCCCCACGCGAGCCATTTCCGCCCCGCCACGCTCCAATCGGTGAGCGCGAGCAGCGGCACGGCCGGGATGTAGGCGATCGCGGGCCAGTTCGCTTCGACCGGGCGCCGCACGGCGCTGGCGACGAACATGCCGACGCAGGTGAGCGTGACGACGGCCAGTAAGTAATGAATGTCAGATTTCGGGCGACGCAGCGCGCGCCACACGGCCACGGCCAGCATCACAACGAGGATCGGCGTGGCAAGCCCCGCCTGGCCGCCGATCAGCTCGAGTTCCCGTTGCAGCGGTGAGCCCTTGGGTACACCGAGCCCGTGGTGTAGTTGGAACGCGAACGAGATCCACCCATGCTGCGCGTTCCAGGCCAACACGGGTACGAATACCATGGTGGCGACGAGACAGGCGGCGTATGGCCCGGCCTCGCCGAGCCGGCTCCGCAATCCCCGGCGCGTGAGTACGGCGATCGTCACGCCCACGGGGAGGAGGATGGATGTGTACTTGGATGAGAAGGCGAGTCCAACCGCAACGCCCGCGCCCACCCACCAGGCCGAGGAGGCCACCGAGCGGGGACGGCCCTGGAACGCCCTGACCACGCCGTAGAGCGCCGCTGCCGTGCAAAGAAGCAGCGGCACGTCCGGCGTGGCGAGCACCATTCCGGATGCTGCGAGCGGCATTACCGACAACACGACCGCCGTGATGAGGCTCGCCCGGTTTCCTCCAAGGCGGCGGCTGATGGCCACGCCCAGGAGCGATGCAAAGAAGCCGCCGAGAATCACGAGCAATCGCACAGCGACGGGGGACGGACCGATGCCGACCCGCCCGGCGAACCACACACCACCCCGAATCAACGCGGCGATCCCCCACGGATGGTCGAAATAGCCAGCCGCCAGATGGCGTGACCACTCCCAGTAGTACGCCTCGTCCGGAAACAGCGGAATGAGCGCAGCGAACGTCAGGCGCACCAGGGCCGCGGCCACCAACACGAGCAGGGCCAGGTCCCACTCGCTCGGGTGACGGCCTTCGTCCGCCGAAGGCGGGGACGCTGCCGTCATGCCGTCCCGGCTGAGACCTTGGACCGGCGCCGCCGCCACATGACCCGCAGCAGCACGACACCCCAGATCCAGATCAGCCACGACACGCGCTCGTCATCGGACATCATGGTGAGCGCGCGGGCCGTGACCAGCGGCAGAGTGCCGACGAGCCGCAACGTTGACACACTGGTATTCGCCTCGCGCCGTTCCACGACCTGCGTGGCCTCGAACCCGCGCGTGCGGATCTGCGTGTCGATCACCTCGGCCAGTGAATCGGGAGTCATGCCGCGCCACCCTGGAATCAGCATCAGCGTCCAGCCGGGGGCGGTGTAGCCCCACCCGTGGTTGTCGGAACCCGACACCAGCGCGAGGTTGAACGTGTCGGCGATCGTGGCGATCTTCGTCCGCAGTCGGCGCACGTCTCCGAGACCGCGCGGCGAACCGTCGATGATCTCCATCGCGCGCACGCCCGCCATGCCCGGCGCGGTCGCCGCCCGCAAATTGCGCAACAAATCGGGAAAGGTATAGACCAGGATCGGCTCGTGGGTCCGCACCATGCTGGCCAGCGCCAGCGACGTGCTGTCGATGTCGCGCAAGTTGGGGTCGGTGAGGCCCCGATAGGCGCGCTCGGCCCCCAAGAGGTTCACGTGCGCGCCATTCCACATCACTTCGAGCCCCTGCAACAGGGTCATGCCCTCGCCAGCCACTCGCGGATTGCTCGCCATTCCCTCTTCGGCGCCCTTCACGGTGCGATGGTCGGTGATGTATGCCACGTCGTAGCCGGCGTCGCGATGCCAGCGGCGGTTCGCTTCGATGGTGAACCAGGGAGGGGCGTCGTGTGAGTGGTTGGTATGCGAGTGGAAGTCCACGACTACCATGGCGTCGTTGAGCGGCGAATTCACGGCCAGCGCGGCCATTGGCCGCGGCACGAGAATGCCGGCGGCGTAGATGAGCACGAGCCCGCCCAGTCCGAACGCGGCGGCCCAGAACTCCCGCCCCGCGTTGGTGCCGCGACCGGCCCGTCGCCAGGACCGCCAGGCTAGGAAGATGACGATCAGCGACGCCAAGATTGCGACATGCTGCCGGAGGCTCATCAAGGACAGCGTGTCGAACACGCCGCAGATCGGCGCCAGCAGCAGATAGGCGGCCGAGTGCACGAGCCGCACCTCGGGCACCGGAAGGAATGTGGCGGCATTGCGGATGGGGCCGACCGCAAAGATCATCGACAGCAAGATCAGAGCGGTGGAAATCACGGCCCACCACGGCACGCGGTTCAAGACGGGCACCATTCCCGCAGCCGCGCCCGCGGCATGTCGCGTTGAACCGTTGCCAGCTTGGGATTTCACAGCCACGGCGGTATCGGTTGGAGGAACGTGGATCCAGCCGCCAGACGGTTAGTCTTCGAGCACGTAAGCTACAGCCCCCTTTCGCGGAATGCATCGATGGCCAACCGACTGGCTGGGGAGATGAGCCCCTATCTGCGGCAGCACGCCCTGAATCCGGTGGATTGGTATCCCTGGGGTCCGGAAGCCTTGGAGCGGGCCCAACGCGAGGACCGGCCGATTCTGCTCAGCATCGGGTACGCCGCGTGTCATTGGTGCCATGTCATGGAGCGCGAGTCGTTCGAGAATCCCGCTACGGCGGCAATCATGAACGAGCGGTTCGTATGCATCAAGGTGGACCGCGAGGAGCGGCCGGACCTCGATGCCATCTACATGCAAGCGGTGCAGGCACTCACCGGCAGCGCCGGGTGGCCCATGACGGTATTTCTCACCCCCGCTGGTGAACCGTTCTATGGGGGAACGTATTTTCCGCCAGACGACCGGCATGGCATGCCCGCGTTTCATCGCGTGCTGGAAGGGGTGTCCCACGCCTACGCCACCCGTCGCGATGACGTGCGCAAGACCACCGAGACGCTGCGCCAGATCTACGATGCCGCGTCTGCGCCGTCGACGGCCACGGGCGATGTGACCCCGGCACTGCTGGAGCGCGCGTTCCGGCTCATGGCCGCCGAGTATGACACACGTCACGGCGGGTTTCGGGGGGCCCCAAAGTTCCCTCACGCCATGGCGCTCGACGCGGCTCTCAACGCGTGGGCCCACACCGACGAGCCCTTCCCGCTCGAGTTGGCGTTGCAGTCCTTTCGCGCAATGGCGCGCGGCGGAATCTACGATCAGATCGGCGGCGGCTTTGCCCGCTACGCCACTGACGCGGTCTGGCTGGTACCGCATTTCGAGAAGATGTTGTATGACAACGCGCTGCTCACGCGTCTCGGCGTTCACCTGTGGCAGGCGACGCACGACGACGAGGTGCACCGCGTATGCGAGGAAACCCTGGACTGGCTCGCCCGGGAGATGACGGCCCCGGATGGCGGCTTCTATTCCACACTCGACGCCGACAGTGAGGGTGAAGAGGGAAGATTCTATCTCTGGACCCCCGGAGAGATCGACGCGCTTCTCGGCGATGACGGCCCGCTCGTCCGCGCTTATTACGGCGTCGAGCCGGAGGGGAACTTCGAAGGCCGGTCGATCCTCCACGTGCTCGACGGATTCGACGCCGCGGCCGCGCGAGCCGGCGTCGGCACCGAGCGCATGCGGAGCGCGGTGGCGCGCGCGCGACCGGTGCTCTACGAGGCTCGGTCGAGACGGGTGTGGCCGGCCCGAGACGAGAAGATCCTCGCGGCGTGGAACGGGCTCATGCTGCGAGCCGTGGCGGAAGCCGCGCGCGCCTTCGATTCGCCGCGCTACCGGGACCTCGCACTGGCCAACGGGGAATTTCTGTTCCGAACGATGGTGCGCGATGGGCGCGTGCTGCGCTCGCACCAGGATGGACGCATGCGGCTGCCGGGATATCTGGAGGACCACGCCGCGGTTGCGCTCGGAGCTCTGGGCCTGTACGACCTCACGTTCGATCGTCGCTGGCTCGATCGTGCCCGCCTTCTCGGCGCGTCGATCGTGCGGTGGTTCTGGGACGACGCCTCAGGCGCGTTCTTCGATACGGCCGCAGACCACGAGCAACTCATCACGCGACCACGGGACATAACCGACAACGCCACACCGGCCGGTACATCGCTGGCCGTGGAGCTGTCGCTGCGCCTGGCTGAGCTGTTCGGCGACGAGGCACATCGCGCACGCGCCGAACGCGTGCTGGCGGCGTTGGCCGGGCCGATGGCACAGCACCCGCTGGCGTTCGGCCACCTGCTCGGTGCGGCCGACCTCGCTGTGCACGGAGCGGTGGAACTGGCGCTGGTTGGCGATCCGGCAACTCCGGGAATGCATGCGCTCGTACGCACCGCGGCTCGGCGCTTCGTGCCGTCGCTCGTGCTCGCCGGTGGACGCACCCGGGACAACCCCGACCTGCCGCTGCTCGCGGGGCGCGCTGTCGCGGACGCCCAACCCACCGCGTACCTGTGCCGTGCCTACACGTGCAACGCACCCGTCACCGATCCGGCGCTGCTCGACGCGCAACTGGACAGCCTGCGCGGCTGAGGGTTACCGCCACCAGAGCGGGACGGTTGCCCACGCCCCAGGGTTCCACAGATCGGGGTCCAGCGGCACGTTCACACGGACGTCGGAGTACTCTTCCTCATACATCAACCGGCCACTCTGCCACACCTGAACCTGCTCAGCCAGCCAGCCGCCAGGTTCGGGCACGTACCCGTTGAAGCGAACGTCCTGCCGAGCGGTGTTGGCGCGGTTCGGTTGGATGAGCCGCACGAACAGCAGGCGCTCGGCATCCACCCAGAACTGTTTGGCGCTCGTGTCGCCGGCGGCGGCGCCAACCACCCACACGGGCTGGCCTTGAACGCTGGCGCGGTGGATCTTGGACAGATCAATGCCTTCGGCGCGGAGCACGGCAGCCGTGCGTTCCGGGGGCTGGGCATACACGTCGAAGCCGAGCACGAGCAGCAGGTTCCGTTCGGCGGATGTGCCGGCGAGCGTGTCATCGGCAAACGAGTAGCTGCTGTCCGCCCGGAAGATCACCCCGCTGCGTTTGGGCCCGTCGCCGACATCGATGCGGAGCTTGCCGGGCGCCGACAGCGCCTCGCGCCAAGTCTGCACGCGGGCTTCGGAGCCGTCGGGTTTGTACCAGATGCTCTTCTGCACGAACGTGAGCGTACGGTACCAAGTAGCGGCGTACCGGTCGTGCATGGCAGCGACGAGCTGTGCGCCGTCCGCTGGCGCGGTTTGCGCCCGAAGCGTTACCGGTGTCGACAGACTGAACAGGGCGAAGACGACAGACAGTCGCATCGGGTAGGCCGTTTGAGAGAGGTGGCGTGCGGTCGATCGCCGTCAAATGAAACATCGAGCCGGGGAGTCGGCCAGGTGAAGATACGGTGTTACGACAGGTTTCCGGCATTCCGGCCCGGGCCGGGTGGTCACCGTTGTCTTGACTGTGACGGGCAATCCGGCAAACTCCAATCATGACCCCAACCAAGGCGTCGTTCATCCGCGGTATCTTCGGTGGCGCGCTCCACGATGCGCTGCTGTTCCCCTACCCCGCACCGCTGGATCAGCGTGATCCCGGCGAAGCGCGCCGGGTGGGCGCTTTCATCGACCGGCTCCGGGAGATCGAGCACGACCTGGTGGACTCGGCGGCAATCGACGAACATGAGACGCTGCCCGAGCCGGTGATCCGGGCGCTCGCCGAAGGGGGTCTGCTCGGGCTTTCGATTCCGGCGGAGTACGGCGGAGCCGGGCTCTCGCCCGCTGGCTACGCCCGCGTATTCGGGGAAGTGGCGCGCATCGACGCCAGTCTCGCCGTGCTCGTGGGCGTGCACTGCGGCCTGGGAGCGAAGGCGATCGTGCTGTACGGTACCGCCGAGCAGAAGGCTCGGTACTTGCCAGTGTTGGCTCGAGGCGAGACGCTGGCGGCGTATGCGCTCACCGAACCCGAGGCGGGGTCCGACGCCCAGCACATCCACACGCGGGCCGAGCGATCACCCGACGGTGCCGGCTGGTTGCTCAATGGCCACAAACAGTGGATCGGCAACGGCCACCGCGCGGGAGTGATCGTGACCTTCGCGCAGACCATGGTCGAGCGGCGTGGCGAGCGGGTAGCCAGGCCCACGGCGTTCATCATTCGTCCCGACATGCCTGGCTTCAAAGTCATCGGCACGGTGCGCAAGCTGGGCATTCGCGGATCCACCCAGGCCGAATTGCTCTACGAGGATCTGGTCGTGCCGGCGGACCACACGCTCGGCACGGTCGGGAAGGGATTCGCCGTGGCGGTACACGTGCTCAACGGCGGTCGACTGTCGCTCGCCGCCGGGTGCACGGCCGGCACCAAGCGCATTCTGGCCGAGATGGTCGCGTTCGCCGATGAGCGCGTGCAGTTCGGCAAGCCGATCGCCGATTTCGAGATCACGCAGCGGAAGATGGCCCGCGTGGCAGCCGATGTGTACGCCGCCGAAGCGATGTTGGGTGTGCTCACGGCGATGGCCGGCGAGCCGGACAGCGATGACGCGCTGGAGTCGGCCTGTTGCAAAGTGTTTGCGAGCGAGATGTTGTGGCGGGCGGCCGATGAGATGGTGCAAGTGGCCGGCGGCCGCGGGTTCGTGCAGCCCTATCCCTACGAGCGCATGCTTCGCGACGCGCGCATCAACCGCATCTTCGAAGGCACAAACGAGATTCTACGACTGTTCATCGCGCTCAATGGCATCCAGGGGCCGGCCGGCCGGTTGCGCGAGATCGCCGCGGCGCTCAAGCATCCTTTGCGCCACCTCGGGCTGGTGAGTGGGTTCGCCGCATCGCGGCTGCGTAGCCAGTTGGGCGCCAGCGGCATGCTCGACGCCGTGTTGCACCGGCGCGTCGAGGGACACCGGAAGTATCTCGAGAGACACGTACGGGAGCTGGGTGAGGGGGCCGAGCGGCTCATCGAGGCCTATCGGGAGCACATCGTCGACCGCCAACAGGAATTGGAGCGGCTGGCCGATATGGCGATGGAGCTGTTTGCCACGGCCACCGTTCTGGCACGAACGCAACAGTTGATCGAGACGCGTGGCATCGCGGCATGCGCACACGAAGTGGACCTCTGCGATCTCTTCGCCGTGGAGGCGGGGCTCCGGTTCCGCGCGGCGCGCGAATCGCTCCAGTCTCTCCAGGATGAGACGCGGCGCGTGGTGGCGAGGTCTTTACGAGAGACGCGCGGGTACGCGGTACCGGATGCACTGCTGGACTGGCCCGAACGGGGGAAATGACATGCGACGCCTCTATGACATCTCGCTCCCGATCGAATCCGGGGGACTCGTGTATCCCGACAATCCCGGCATTCACATCACCTTGCAGCAGGCGATCGCCGCTGGTGCGACCGCCAACGTGTCAAACATCGAAATGGGGTCGCACACGGGAACGCACGTCGACGCCCCGCGCCATTTCTTCGACGACGGGGCAGGCGCCGACACCCTGCCCCTGGACGTGCTCATGGGCCCGGCGCTGGTCATCGAGATGGCATCCCACGTGATGGCCGTGACTGCCGACCACCTCGAGGCACACGATCTCACCCATGCCTCGCGCGTTCTCATCCGGACGAGGAACTCGAGCTTTGTTCGCGAATCCACGTTTCGCTCCGACTTCACTTATCTGTCACCGGACGGTGCCGAGTATCTGGTGGAGCAGGGCGTGAAGCTGGTGGGAGTCGACTACCTGTCGGTGGAGCAGTTCCACTCGGTGCACCATCAGACGCACCGGACGCTGCTGGAGCGCGGCATCGTGATCATTGAGGGGCTCGACCTGAGTGAACCGCCGGCAGGCATGTACGAATTGCGGTGTCTCCCACTGCGGCTGGTCGGCCTGGATGGCGCGCCGGCACGGGCCGTGCTGCTCGCATCCTGAATCCACCTCGTACTTGCAGTCTTCGCTCGTGGTGGCGAAGACCAGAGACCGGCCGGAATCAGCCCCCACCCCGGTTGAGCGACATGCTGGCCCGGAGCGAGTCGCCCCACGAAGCGATGACGTGCGCCGTGATGATGTGGTCGAGCAGTGGGAACTTCCGTACGAGATAGGCATTGCCGACCGTCGCGATCGAATCCTGCGAGGGGCCCCTTCCCCGAGGCGGACCCTCCCCGTAACCGCTGTACAGCGAGTCGACCACGCTCATCCCGGCAGTCACCTGAGCTATGGGAGAGAAGCCAAATCCGTTCAGGGTGTCGAGCCTGGCGTTGTCGCGGTAGCTCACGAACAGTTGGTGGTTCCGCGTGCGCGGCCCGCCGCGCGCGAAGGAGATGATCCCCCGTTGATTGCTGCGCAACACGGGATCGTCCGGAATGGTCCGGTGCTCCCACGCCTGAGTGACGAGCGGATTGCCCGAGATTCCCCACTGTGCGACGAATCCCTTCACCACCCGATAGAAATACGTGTCATCGTAGAAACCGTGGGACACCAGGAAGTAGAACCGGTCCACGCCATAGGGCGACCAGTCGCGGTGCGCCATGACGAGGAACGTGCCGCGCGTGGTCAGGAACGCCACGCGAAAGCTGTCCGGCGCCGGCGCGTGCAACTCCTCCGGCGTCGGCTGCAGCAACGGCGAGCGGCGCGAGCAGGCCCCGAAGAGGGCCGTGCTCGCCGCGAATGACAAAAGAGGCGCAAGTTTCCGTACCACGCCTGGAACTCCTTGTCGATCGTGATTCCGGCGGCGTGGCAACGCGTCAACGCACGACGGCAAAGTCAATGTACCCCTGGTTCGGGTCGGTGTGCACCAGCCGCATTTTCACCTTGTCCCCCACGTCCAGCCCGTGCTCACCTTGTACCACCATGCCCTCGGCCGGGGGATGGAACAGCCGAGCGAACGTGCCGTGGTCCGATACGCCGGTCACGATGCCGTCGAACACCTCGCCGATACGATGAGCAAGTAGCAGGGCGGCGGCCACCTTCCGCATCGTGCGCTCGACCTTGCTCGCTGCGTCCTCGCGTTCAGTACAACGGGCGGCAATCGCCGCCAGCTCGTCGTTGGAGTACGGCGCATCGGTGCCTGCCAGCGCGGCCTTTGCGGCGCGCTGCGTGACGAGATCCGCATAGCGGCGATTCGGCGCCGTGGCGTGCGAATAGTCGTGCACCGCCAAGCCAAAGTGAATGCCCGGATCCTTGCCCGGCATGTCGAGTGCATACTCGCCTGGTCCCATGAGCTTCACCACGGTCAGCGACAGGTCGGGAAACCGCATCGGGTCCGCCTCGCGGCGGGCAATCAGGAACTGGGCCAGCGCCAGCGAGTCGGGGGCGGCGGGCAGCGTCGTCCCGTACTGCTTGGCCAGGTCCACGATCTTGCTCCACCGCTCCGGCTCGCGCACTACCCGCCGGATGCCGGACCGTCCCTTGGATTCGAGGAATACCGCGATCGCGATGTTCGAAGCGATCATGAAGTCTTCGATCAGATCGCGAGCCTTGCTCTTGCGAGTGAGCGCGAGGTCAACCACCTGGCCGTTCTTCGCCACCGGCGTGGCTTCGATGGTGTCGAACTCCAGCGCACCGTGCCGCTGGCGCTGTTCCTTGAGTCGCTGCGCGGCTTCGGACTGGAGCCGCACCTGGTCCTGCAGCGCCTGGGTGGCAGTCACCTTGGCCGGCGGCGGCCCGCCATCGAGCCACGCGCCCAGGTCGTCGTAGGCCAGTTTGGCCTGATTCCGGATCACCGCGCGATACACGTCGTGCTTCTTCACTTCGCCCTGCGCGTCGACCACGGTCTCGATCACGAGTGTAAGCCGGTCCTCGTGTTCGTTGAGCGACGTGAGCCCCGTGGAGAGCTTCTCGGGCAGCATCGGGAAGACCTCGATGCCGGTATACACCGAGGTGGCGTTGGCCCGCGCGTGCAGGTCGAGCGGGGTGCCTTTGACCACCAGCACATCCACGTCGGCGATCGCGACGAGCAGGCGGATGCAGCCGTCGGGGAGCCGCTCGGCCACCTCGGCCTGGTCGAGATCGAGCGACGTAGCGTTGTCGATCGACGACCAGAGCAAGTGGCGCAGGTCCTGCGCGTCGGCAGGCATCGGCGCCGGTCCGGTCAGGGCTGCGAGCTGGCTGTTCGCGTCCGGCGGGAACTCCGGCTCGAACCCGTATTTCTTCGTGACGCGGCGGGCGATCGCGTCGAGGTTCACCTTGCCGGGCACCCCGTGCCTGGGCGGTGAACTACCGTTGATCGGGCCATGTTTGGAGATGGGAACGCTCCCGTGTGTCAGGTAACCGTTGTGGGAATCTCGCGGTCCGGCCATGATTCAGCCAATGGCTGACGCCGATCCTCGCAAGACCCGGGAACCGCCCGCTGCGCCCCCGCCGCGCGGCACGCCGCCCGCGGAGACATGCGACTACTGCGGAAGCACTGATCTGCAATGGATCAAGTGCAAGCTCATCTGCCGCAACTGCCGGCAGATCAACAAGAGTTGCGCCGACCTCTGAGGCGGCGTAACTACTCCAAATCCAGCGCCAGGTCGAGCGCCGGCGCCGAGTGCGTGAGTCCTCCGACGGAAATCCAGTCCACCCCCGCTTCGGCGATTTCACGCACCGTCGCGAGCGTCACACCACCGCTCGCTTCGACGATCGCCCTCCCCGCGACGAGCGCCACGCACTCGCGCAGTTCGGCGGGCGACATATTGTCGAGCATCACGATGTCGGCACCGGCGCGTACGGCCGCTTCTACTTGCTCCCGCCGCTCACACTCCACTTCAATCCGCGTCCCGCGGGGCGCCGTCTCGCGCGAGCGTCGCACCGCGAGCGCCACGTCGCCGTCGAGCGCGGCCAGATGATTGTCCTTGATGAGCACGGCCGACGCGAGGTCGACCCGGTGATTGGTGCCGCCTCCGGCGCGCACGGCATACTTCTCCAGGACGCGCCACCCAGGCGTCGTCTTGCGGGTATCGAGGATGCGCACCCTGAGGTTCGCGACTGCGTCCACGTAGCGCGCGGTGAGCGTCGCGATGCCCGACAACCGCTGCAAAAAGTTGAGCGCCACGCGCTCAGCGGCTAGAATCGGGCGCGCATGGCCCGTAATGAACAGCACTGAGTCGCCCGCGTTCACACGCACGCCGTCTTCGACGTCGATGCGGATGGAGACCTTGGGATCCAGCATCCGGAACGCCTCCACCGCCAATGGCACACCGGCTATGACCCCATGCTGGCGCGTCACCAGCGACGCCCGTGCCCGTCGGTCCGAGAGCACCGTTGCGATCGTCGTGATGTCGTTGAACGCGCCATCCTCCTCGAGTGCCGTGCGCACCAGAACATCCACCGCGACGCCGTCGAGCGGAAACTTTAAATGACCCATCTCGCGAACCGCTGGCACCGCCAGTGGCGTGATCATACGCGGGGCACTGTACCGCTCGGGCTGTGGCATGGGCTTACTCCCGGGGATCGCCCACCGGAGCCAGGGCCTTGGTGCCGCCGATCGAGACCATGCGCTCGATGGCGCGGCGCGCACGGCGCGCAATGTCCGGAGGGACGGTGATGTGGTGCTCGTTCTGTTTCAATGCGTGGAGCACCTTGGGCAGCGTTGTGACCTTCATGTAAGCGCAGATGGCGCGCTCATTCGCGGCATAGAACGTCTTGGTTGGGTTCTCACGGCGCAGCCGGTGGAGGATGCCTACTTCGGTAGCGACCACGAATTCGTCGGCCATCGACTCGGCCGACCGGCGAATCATCCTCTCCGTGGAGAGGATCGTCGCGCCATCAGCGGTGAGGTCGCCCGCCGAGATCGCTTCGAGCACCGAAGTCGTACAGCCGCACTCGGGATGGATGAGGAACTCCGCATGTGGGTGCGCCGTGCGCTGCGCTGCGAGGTGGGCGGCATCGATGCCCGCATGCACGTGGCATTCGCCCATCCATACATGGAAATCGTCGCGCCCCGTCATGCGGCGCACGTGGGCACCCAGGAACATATCGGGGAGAAAGAGTATTTCCCGATTCGCCGGAATGGCATTCACCACATCCACCGCATTCCCCGACGTGCAGCAGTAGTCGCTCTCGGCCTTCACCTCGGCGGTCGTGTTCACGTAGGAAACCACGACGGCTCCAGGATGCTCAGCTTTCCATGCCCGCAGCCGGTCGGCGTCGATCGTGGCGGCGAGCGAGCATCCGGCCGCCATATCGGGCAGGAGAACCGTCTTGCGGGGCGAAAGAATGGCTGCCGTTTCGGCCATGAAGTGCACACCGCAGAACACGATGACCTCGGCATCGGTGCTGGCGGCCTCCCGGGAGAGGCCGAGCGAGTCGCCCACGTAGTCGGCCACGTCCTGGACCTCGGGGCGCTCATAGCTGTGGGCGAGGATGACGGCGTGTCGCCTGGCCGCGAGGGTGCGGATCTCGTCATGGAGCTCGGCAAACACGGGATCGCGAGATGGGTCGACGGCTGTCACCATGCTTCCCATATTAGCGTCGTTCGGACGGAAATGCGCCAATCGATCGTCCCACCAGTTGACCTGACCCGCCTTGCGGGACCCGGCACGGGCGCACGATTGTTGTGTCATGCGGAAGCTGCTCCTCCTCATGGGCGTGCTGCTGGCCGCCCACGGGCTGCTTCTGTTCGTGCACCCCGCGGGCGCCGTGTCGCCCGCCATCGATCCCAAGGCTGTCAACGTCGGAATTGTGTTCGACGTGGGCGGCCGCGGCGACAAGTCGTTCAACGACGCGGCGTACGAGGGGGGCGAGCGGGCCGAGCAGGAGTTGAGAGTGCACGTGCGGTTCATCGAACCCGGCGACGGGTCGGACCGCGAGGCTGGGCTGCGCATTCTCGCCGCCGAAGGAATGAAGCTGGTAATCGGCATCGGCTTCATCTTCACCGACGACCTGAACGAACTGGCAAAGGAATACCCGAACACTGACTTCGCCGGCGTTGACTACTCGGTAGCGACCGACACCGCCGGCCGCCCCATCCTGCCCCCCCCCAACCTAGCAGCGCTCAAATTTCGCGAGGAGGAAGGGTCGTTCCTCGTCGGTGCGCTGGCCGCAATGGTGGGCCACTCCAAGAGGGTCGGCTTCGTCGGCGGCATGAACTCGCCACTCATCCAGAAGTTCGAAGCCGGATATACGGCCGGCGTGCACTACGTCTGTCCCGATTGCCAGGTCATCGCGCAGTACGCGGGCGTGACCCCCGATGCGTTCCGGAATCCGGGCAAGGGCAAGGAGCTGGCGCTCAGCCAGTACCAGAGCGGCGTCAACGTGATCTTCCATGCGTCGGGGTCCACGGGGCTGGGAGTGTTCGAGGCCGCACGGCAGATCAACAAGCTGGCCATCGGCGTGGACGCCGATCAGTACTCGGAGGCGCCGGGCCACGTGCTTACCTCCATGGTGAAGGGCGTGGACGCCGCAGTGTTCGACGTCATCAAGCGCGTGAAGGACGGCACCTTCAAGGGCGGCATCTACTCGTTCGGGCTGGCGCAGAATGGCGTGCGGTACGTGTTCGACGAGCACAACAGGGCACTCATCCCCGACAGCGTGCAGGCCCGTCTCCAGCAGATCCGAGCCGACATCATCGCCGGCAAGATCAAGGTGCCGAGCACGCTATGACTGCTGCCGGCGGCGGAACCATCCCGGGCGGCGCGGTGGCCGTGCGCCTCACGGGCATCGATAAGTCGTTCGGCCCGGTGCGCGCCAACCATGGGGCGTCGCTCGAGGTGGCCGCGGGTGGGATTCACGCGCTGGTCGGAGAGAACGGCGCCGGCAAGTCCACCCTCATGCGCGTGCTCAGCGGCATGTACGCGCCCAGCGCGGGGCGCATGGAGGTCAACGGCCGCGACGTCACCGGATGGACCACGGCGCAGGCCATCGCCGCCGGCGTCGGGATGGTGCACCAGCACTTCATGCTCGTCCCCACGCTCACCGTGGCCGAGAACATTGTCCTGGGACGGGAGCTCACGTCGTATGGCCGGCTTGACCGCGCCGCCGCCGACCGCGCCGTAGCCGATCTATGCCAGCGCACGGGGCTGGTTGTGGACCCCACCCGCCGGGTGAGCGACCTGTCCGTGGGCGAGGCCCAACGCGTAGAGATCCTCAAGACGCTCTACCGGGGGGCACGGATCCTGATCCTCGACGAACCCACCGCCGTGCTCTCGCCCCAGGAGGTGGACGAACTGTGGCGCGTGCTTGCCCGCATGCGGGACGCTGGTGATACTATTATACTGATAACACACAAGCTCGACGAAGTGATCGCGATCTCCGATACGGTTACCGTCATGCGGCAGGGCCGTACGGTGGGCCGCGTCGCCACCCACGACACCTCGCCCGCCCAATTGGCCCGCCTCATGGTCGGCCGCGAGGTCCTGCTGGTAGGCGGCCGGCCGGTGCCGGCCCGTCTCGCCGTTGCCGACCAGCGCCCGGTGCTCGAGGTGCGCGAGTTGACGGTTGCCGACGCCCGCAGGACGCACGCCGTGGACGCCGTGAGCTTCGCAATCGACCCAGGCGAGATCCTCGGCATTGCCGGCGTGGAAGGCAATGGCCAGACCGAGCTGGTCGAAGCCATCGCCGGCCTTCGCACAGTTGGCGGTGGTACGATCTTCCTCGATGGACGCGACATCACGCGGCATGCGGTGCGCGCGCGCAGCGACGCCGGGCTTTCGCACATCCCTGAGGACCGCCAGGTACGTGGGCTCGTCCTCGATTATTCCGTTGCCGACAATCTCATCCTCGGTCAGCAGCATCGCTTCGCGCATCGTGGCGCGTTGGACCAAGCGCGTGTAGCCGATAACGCAAGCCGCCAGATCGCCGCGTTCGACATCCGGCCGGCCGACCCGGTCGCGCCCGCCCGCACACTCTCCGGTGGCAACCAGCAGAAGATCGTCATCGCCCGTGAGATGGGCCGCGATTTCAGCGTATTGCTGGCGGCGCAGCCCACGCGCGGCGTGGACGTGGGCGCCATTGAGTTCATCCATGCGCAACTGCGGGAGGCTCGCGCCACGGGCAAGGCCGTCCTGCTGGTGTCCGCCGATCTCACCGAGGTGCTCGCCTTATCCGATCGGATCGCCGTGATGTACGGCGGCCGCGTCGTCGCCGTGCTGCCGCGGGCCGACGCCACTGAAGAGGTGCTTGGCGCCTATATGACCGGCGCATCGGGGCGCGCCGCATGACCGCGCCGAACCCCGGCGCCACGGCGCGCCCCGACGCGCCGCCAGCCGCTAATCGGCGTTCGCGGCTCCGCGCCCAATTTGAGGAAGCCGCGCTGCCCCCCGTCGTCGCCCTGCTCATCGCGGCGCTAGTGGGTGACGTCTTGATCATCACGTACGGCCAGTCGCCGGGTGCCGTATACCGCCTCCTCCTCGAAGGCACCTGGGGCAATCCCTACGGGCTGGGCCAGGTGTTGTACAAAACCACCACGCTCACGTTCACCGGGCTCTCCGTGGCTATCGGGCTGCGCGCCGGCCTGTTCAACATCGGCGCCGAGAGCCAACTCGCGGCCGGCGGTTTTCTGGCGGCCATCGTCGGGACCTGGCTGCCGGCGGGATTCTCGGCGGTGCTCGCCCTGCCGGTGTTCATCGTGGCAGCGGCTATCGGCGGAGGTCTGGTGGGCGGTGCGGCCGGCGTGCTCAAAGCCCGATGGAGTGCGCACGAAGTGATCACGACGATCATGCTGAACTTCATCGTGCTGGCGCTGCTCAACTACCTCGTCATCGCGCACTTCAAGGTGTTCGACACCTTGCACACGTCCGACATCAGGACCGGCGCTCTTCCTCGCCTGTCCGACATGCTGGCGATGTTCCACGGATCGGCGGCAAACACGACGCTCTTCCTGGCGCTGGCCGCGGTAGCTGCCGCGTGGTGGTATCTATTCCAGTCGCGGGCCGGCTACGAACTGCGCGCTGTGGGCCTGCAGCCGAAGGCCGCCGAGTACGGCGGCGTGAACGTGCCTCGGGTCTGGTGGCAGGCCATGCTGCTCTCGGGAGCCATGGCGGGCGTAGGTGGGCTCAACTTCGTGCTGGGCTACAAGCACTATTACGAAGATGGCTTCGCCACCGGTGCCGGCTTCCTCGGCATTGCCGTGGCGCTCGTCGGCCGCAGCAATCCCTTGGGGGTGGTGGTGGCCGCGCTGCTCTTCGCGACGTTGTCGCAGGGCGGACTGGCCGTGAACGCGCTCGTGCCCAAGCAGATGGTCGAGGTGCTGCAGGCCGTGGTCATCATCGCCGTCGCCACGTCGGTGCCCGAGGTGCGGCGGGTGCTCCGCATCACACGGAAGGATCCGGCCGCATGATGTTGCTCGCCTTCCTTTCACAGACCGTCCGCATCGCGATGCCGTATCTGTTCGCGTCGGCGGGGGGCGTTCTCTCGGAGCGTTCCGGGCTCATCGCCCTCGGCCTCGAAGGCTACATGCTCACTGGCGCATTCTGCGCCGCGCTCGGCAGCTATTACGGGCACACCCCCTGGGCTGGGGTCGCCGCCGGCGTAGCCGGCGGAGCCGCCTTTGCATTGCTCTATGCCCTTTGCTCCATTCGCTACAAGGCCGACCAGGTCGTAGTCGGGGTGGCCATCAACCTGCTCGCTGTGGGCCTCACTCGCTTCTTCCTGCGGTTCATCTTCGGGAGTTCGTCCAATTCGCCCCGTGTGCCCGGATTCACGGCGGCCGATACCGGCGCGGGGTTCCTGGCGCTGGCTCACAACCCCCTGGTTTGGCTGGGCGCGCTCAGCATTCCCATCGTGGCCTGGGTTCTTTACCGCACGCCGTTCGGTCTCCGCATTCGAGCCGTAGGGGAGTACCCGGGGGCCGCCCTCTCGGTGGGAGTTCCCGTGGCGCGGGTACGATGGCTGGCAGTGACCTTGTCCGGGGCGATTGCCGGACTGGGCGGGGTGTACCTGGCGCTCGACCAGCACCAGTTCAGCGATCAAATGACGGCCGGGCGCGGCTTCATCGCGCTGGCGGCGATCATTTTTGGGCGGTGGGATCCACGGCGGATCGGGCTGGCCTGTCTGCTGTTCGCGGCGGCCGAGACCTTCCAGATCCGGCTGCAGGGGGTGTCGCGCGTCCCTACCCAGTTCGTGGAGATGATCCCCTACCTCCTGACCGTCGTCGCTCTGGCGGGGGTCGTAGGCCGTTCCGTAGCCCCTGCTGCGCTCGGCAAGGCCGAGGAATAGCACCCCGCCGGCGGCCACCCAGACCTGGACACCCCCGGTTTGTCGTCGCCAGGAGTGGTCGCTTGATTACGCACACACCATTCCTGTCTACTTGATCCCCGTGCCCGACTCCCCGACCCCTCGTTCCGGCCCCCACGGCGAGACCACCTTCGGCAAGCTTGCCGTGTTGATGGTGACGGCCTTCATCGACATGGTCGGCTTGTTGATGATCGTGCCGCTGCTGCCTTTCTATGCCGAGTCGCTTGGCGGCGGCGGTCTGGTGGTGGGGCTGCTGGTCTCGTCGTACGCCGTGGCGCAGTTGGTCAGCGCGCCGCTGTGGGGACGCGTCTCGGATCGCCACGGCCGGCGGCCGGCGCTGCTCGTGGGGCTGACGGCGTCGGCCATCGCGTACGTGATCTTTGCCTACGCGAACTCGCTCTGGCTGCTCTTCCTGTCTCGAATCGTGCAGGGGGCCGGCGGGGGCACGGTGAGCGTGATCCAGGCATACGTCGCCGACGCCACGCCACCCGAGGACCGAGCCAAGAGCCTCGGATGGCTCTCGGCCGCCACCAACGCCGGCGTCGTGATCGGACCGGCGCTCGGATCATTCAGCATGGCCGCCGGTAAGCACGCCCCGGGGCTCGCCGCCGCTGCCCTCTGCCTGATCAATGTTCTCTTTGCTATGCGCTACCTAACGGAACCGCGCGATATGGTGGAGGCTAACAAGCGCCCAGTGGTGAAGGGGCGCTCGCGCGAAGCGCTCGTGCGCGTGGTCACCCACTCGCGTGAGCCGGAGTCACGCCTGATCTGGATCTACTCCCTGGCGATGGGCGCGTTTCAGGGAGTGACCGCGATTCTCGCGCTGTTCCTGGCCGCGCGGTTCGGCGTGACGAGTAATACGATCGGTTACTTTTTCATGTACATCGGCGCGATCTCGATGCTTACCCGCGCCGTGATTCTGGGGCGTGCGGTGGACCGGTTCGGCGAATTGCGCCTGTCGCGGCTCGGAGCCACGCTCCTCGCCACCGGATTGGTCATTCTGCCGTTCACCAGGCGAGCGGCCGACCCCCACGCATTGATTGCGCTGTTCGGCGGGGCCCTGCCGGCGTGGATCGCGGCAATCGCCCCGTTCCTGCCGCTCGCCATCGCCGTGGCACTCGTGCCGCTCGGCACGGCGTTCACTTTCCCCTGTGTCACCGCGATGCTGTCGCGCGTGACACCGGACCATGAGCGTGGGCTTTACATGGGCGTGCAACAAACCTTCGGTGGCTTGGCCCGCGTGATCTTCCCGATTCTCGCCGGCTGGATGTTCGACCGCGTGATGGATCTGCCCTTCCTCGTGTCGGCAGGATTGGTGATGGTGACCATCTTCCTGGGGTTCGGACTCGAGAACCACGTCGCACCGCGCGAGCCCAAAGTGGTAGTCCAGCGGGGCTGATCGAGGGGACGGCGGCGGGGGACGGCCGACGCTCCCAGCAGTGGCGGGATTAGCGCTCGTTGGCGCCCGGCTCGCTGGCCAGCACCGCTTTGGCGATCTCCACCATCGGCACTGACCGATCCTGGCTCGTGCGCTGCAAGATGCGGTACGCCTCCTGCTCGGACGATCCCGTACGGCGCATTAGGATCCCCTTGGCCCGCTCGATCGTCTTGCGATTCTCGAGGGCCTGCCGGGCGCCTTCGGCGTCCTTGCGCGCCGCCGCCAACTCCTTGGCACGCGTCGCCGCCAGCCGGATCGTGGAGTCGAGCACACGCGGCGGCGCCGGCTTGGCCAGGAAAGCGATCGCGGCCGTAGCGGCCACGTCGTGGTCCGACAGCGTGAGCGTCTGGTCGCCGCTGAGCAACACCACCGCGACTCCCGGTGCCGTCTGTGTGATCGCTTCGGCTGCTTCAATGCCCGACCCATCGGGCATGTGCACATCGAGCAGCACCACGTCCGGCACCAGTTCAAGCGCGCGCTCCTGCGCCTCCCGCCCGGTTCCGACCTCAGCGACGACGATATGACCCAACGCAGACAACAGTTCAACGAGCAGAGCGCGCGCGTTGCCGTCGTCTTCCGCGACGAGGATCCGAATCTGCGGGCTGTCTTCCGTCATTGCGACTAACTTAGGGACTCGCTGCCTTACTACGCCAGCGTGACGTTGGTGCTGGCGGCGACCTGAGCGAGGAGGTCGGACGTTCTGACCGGCTTCCGTAGCAAAAAATCCGTGGCCCCCACGTTCCCGCGTGGTTCCCATCCGGTTATTACGCCGATTCGCAGACCGGGGCACCGGCCTCGGGCGTACGCCACGAGATCCCACCCGCTTCCGTCAGGCAGACCAATGTCCGTGATGAGGACGTCATAGCGCGATTCGCCTGATTCGCCGAGCCAGCCCCTCGCTTCCTCCACACAGGTTGCCGCCTGCACTGTGTGGCCATCGCTCTCCAGAATGGCTTGCATGAGTTCCCGGCTGTCCGGATGGTCCTCCACGAGCAGCACGCGGCGGGGCGCGCGGTGGCTCGGCAGTTCGCTGGCCGGACCGGTCGGCATTTCCGCCGCGATTGGGAACACCAGACGGAGGGTCGTACCGCGGCCTTGCACCGAGTCGATCTCGGCGCGGCCCCGATGGCGTTTGGCAATGCCGTACACCTCGGCAAGGCCGAGCCCCGTACCGGCCTGTCCCTTCGTGGTGAAGAACGGTTCGAATGCCCGTTCGCGTACTTCATCCGACATGCCGATACCGCTGTCCCGGACCTCGAGAATCACCTCCCCGTCGATGATGCGGGTGGTGATGCTGAGCGTGCCACCCCCGCGCATGGCGTCCAGTGCGTTCTGGATGAGGTTGAGCAGCGCTTCCCGTATCTCTCCCGGAATGCCCCGGATCATCGATCCCGCGGCGACCTTCTGTTCGAGTTGCACCAGGCCGCCGCGTGCGCGCTCCGCCCATAGCGGCCGCGTCATCGCCACTACCTCATCGCAAATTGCGGCGAGATCGATCATTTCCTCGCCGATGCCCGACATCGGTTCCTGTCGAATGAACCGACCGACACGCGACGCCGTCGCGGCGCCCGTTTCGGCGGCTTTGGCAATGCGCACCGCGTAGTCGCGCACGGCGTCGGGATTCCCGGCGTTGGTCTCTAGCAGGTACGCCGCCGCCATGATCGGGTTGAGGGCGTTGTTCACGTCGTGCATGACTCCGGCCGCGAGCTGTCCCACCGCGGCTAGACGCCGCTCGCGCGACCGCGCGTCCTGCAGCGCCAGCACTTCCTGTGTCCGGTCCTGCACCATGCGCTCCAGGCGTTCCGCTTCCGTCGAGACCCGCTCGTACAGTTCCGCCGTGCGCCGTGCTTCCTCTTCCAACTGCTGCTGCAGCTGAGTGCGGAACGTCACGTCGCGCTCAACTGTTACGGCGCCCCGAATGCGCCCTTGTTCGTCGTAGAGAGGATTGGCGTTGACGTCGATGATCATCGCGCCGTCGGGTCCCCGACGCACCTCCAGGCGTTCCCCGCGTACCCGCTCACCTCGCAGGGCACGCGCCGTCGGATGCTCGTGCACGAACAGGCTCGTGCCATCGAGCGTGCGGGGGCGATCGAGCTGCCAAAGTTCGCGCAGCGTCGTCGGCGTGCTCGGCGCATGGTCGAGCTGCGCCTGGGTATTGGTGCGCAACGTGTTGCCATCGGGGTCCACCACGCGAACCGAGTCGGGAATGACGTCGAAGATCGTCTCGAGTTGACCCACGCTTCGCGCCAGGTCCTTGCGCAGTTTCTCGCGTTCAGTGATGTCGTTGCCAGCGAACACCAATCCGCGCTTGCCCGCCTCGGTGGCGATCGGCACGAACGTCATCTCCACCTGGCGCGGCCCGCTGCTGGGCTGGAAGGTCACCGGATACGCGACAACCGGCACCCCGCGCACGGCGGAGTCGATCTGCTCGGTGAGATCCGCCTGGGCGTTGGGGAACGCATCGTACACCGACCGGCCCATCGCGTTACCAGCCTTTGTGCCCGTGAGTTCGTAATAACGCGGGTTCGCGCTCACCAATTGGAGGTTGTCATCGAACACGGCGATCGCGTGCGCGATCGCCTCGAACAGCGCTTCGAAGCGGGCCATTGGCGCACTGTTGGGGCCGGTATTGGACTCGATGTTCACAGGTGGCGCATCATGCGGGAGTGCGGAAGAATGAGCACGCGAGAACGCGTCACGCGCTGGCCGTTGATTTTGAACAGTGGGCGCGGTCACGGGCCGAAGTCAATGCATGCACCGGTGCCGATAGTCAGATTCAAGGACATTTTGTCCGACCTCCCGGCGGCGCAAGCATCAGTGGCCGCTCATTGCCGTTTGGCCGGGCCGTCTCAGTAATGGCACCAACGGAAGGACTGCAAGGATCGCCACTCCGACCCACAGGAATACGTGCTCGAACGCAATCACGTACGCCTGCTGATTGATGATTCCATCGAGTGCAGCCAGGGCCTGTTGCTTGGCGGTGAACAGGTCTGAGCCCCGCGCGACGAACCCGCGTTCCAGTGCCTGGAGCCGCAGATAGGTGCCGAACCCGGTGCCGGACGCTTGAGTCACGAGCACGGCCCGATTCACTGCGGCGTCGCGCGTGAGGTAGGTGGCGAGCATCGAGAGCCCGAGACTGCCACCCAGTTGTCGGGTCAGGTTGAAGATGGCCGAGCCGTGGCCCAAGGCGCGTCCCCGCAATCCGGCGACCGCCGAAGTCGTCAATGGAACGAAGATCATGCCCAGCGCCGCTCCGCGTGTGATGATCAGCCAGTGCCACGTGCTTTCAGCCACGCCGGCGGTGAGGTGTAAATGGAGCCACATCGAGTAGGCGAGCGTGAGGGTCCCTGCTGCGATGAACCAGCGTACGTCGATGCGATCGCCGAGCCGTGCCATCGGAATCATCATCACGGCCGAGGCGATCGCGCCGGAGAGCAGCAGCAGCCCCGCGCTCTCCGCGTCATAATGCAGGATTTGCTGCATGAACAGCGGTTCGGCAAAGATGCCGCCGTACAGGCCGGCGCCCAGTGCGAAGGCAAACAGCGAGCCGGCCGCCAGCGAGCGATCCTTGAGCACATGTAGCTCGAGAATCGGTTCGTCGGCGCGCAGTTCCCACACGATCATGGAAACGATGCCGACTACGGCGATCACGGTGAGCCCGACAATGAACCGTGAATCGAACCAGTTGTAATGCTCCCCACGTTCGAGGACGAACTGCAGCGATCCGATGCCGATAGCAAGAAGGGCGATTCCCAGGATGTCGATCCGGCCGGGTTTCCTGATCTCCACATGATCGTGCACGAACAGCAAGACGACGAAGGACAACATCCCGACTGGGATGTTGATGAAGAAGATCCAGGGCCACGAGTCGTGCGTGACGATGATTCCGCCTAGCGTCGGCCCGATGGCGGGCCCGACGATCATCCCGAGGCCGAAAACCGCCGCCGCTAGGTCTTCTGATTGGGCGGAAAGGCGTCGAACAGGATGGCCTGCGCCGTGGCGATGAGCGCCCCTCCACCCAGTCCTTACATGAGCCGCCAGAATACAAGCATGCCGAGCGACCCCGCCGTGCCACAGAAGAAGCTGGACACGGTGAAGATCGCGACTGAACCCAGGAAGTACCGCCTCCGCCCGAAATACGCCGCCAGCCATCCCGTCATCGGCAGTACGACCACGGCCGAGAGGATGTAGCCCACGACTACCCACGTGACTTCATCGATCGTCACGCCGAGATTGGCGCTCATGTCAGCGAGCGCGACGTTGACGATGCTCGTGTCGATCAACTCCATCACGGCGCCCAGGATCACGCCGAGAGCGATCAGATACCGGTGCGCGTACGCGCTGTTCTGGTCGTGGATCGCCGGCTGCGACATATCGGTATCAACCTATCGCACGCGCACCGGTTCCCGCACCGCCGGTCAGTCGCCGGTGGTGCGGCGGGCGGTGATGAGCCGCGACCCGCGCTGGTAGGTGAAGAACGCGTACCCCCACTCCACCAGCACGCTCGCTCGATTGCGGAAGCCAGCCAGATACAGAATGTGGATGAACAGCCAGAGCCACCAAGCGAGCGGTCCCGAGACGTGCAGGCGGCCGAAGCGTGCCACGGCTTTGTAGCGGCCGATGGTCGCCAGGTCGCCCTTGTCTACATAGTGGAACGGGCGCGCCGGCTTGCCGGCCACGAGCCGCTTGACGTTCGCCGCCGCTGCCGGCCCGCTCTGGATGGCAGCCGGCGCCACGCCGGGCACGGCCTTGCCTCCCGACGTCATGGCCGCCTGGTCCCCGACGACGAACACCTCGGGGTGCCCGGGAATCGAAAGATCTGGCCCGACGACCACGCGGCCGGCCCGGTCCAGCGGCACACCTAGCGACGTGCCGAGCGGCGATGCTTCGTTGCCAGCCGCCCAGATGACGGTCGCCGCCTCGATGCGTTCATCGCCGGCGTCCACTACGCCGCGCGCCACGTGGCTCACGCGCGTGTCGGTGCGTACCTCGACGCCCAACGTCTCGAGCGACCGGCGAGCCGCCCGTGAGAGATCCTCCGGATAGGCCGGCAGCAGGCGTGCCCCCCCTTCGAGGAGGATGATCCGGGCCCGGCGCGTATCGATGCGGCGGAAATCCTCGCGGAGCGCATGCCGGGTGATCTCGGGTAGCATCCCGGCCATCTCCACGCCGGTCGGGCCACCACCGACGATGATGAACGTCAACTGCCGCGTGCGCTCGGTCTCGCTCGGCGACTTCTCCGCCCGCTCGAACGCCAGCAGCACCCGCTGGCGAATGCGAATCGCGTCCTCGATGGTCTTGAGCCCGGGCGCCACCGTCTCCCACTCGGGATGTCCGAAGTAGGAGTGCGATGCGCCCGCCGCGAGGATTAGATAGTCGTAGGGAATGGTCAGCGAGCCGCCGTCGGCTACGGCTTCGCGGCGTTCGACGTCCACCCGCTCGACGTCCGCCATGATCACTTCGGCGTTGTCCTGCCGCCGCAGTAACCATCGGATGGGCGCCGTGATGTCGGTCGGCGCCAGCGTCGCCGTGGCCGCCTGGTACAGCAGCGGCTGGAACAGATGGTGGTTGCTGCGGTCCACCAGCGTCACTCGCACGGCGCAGTGGGCGAGCGCCCGCGCCGCGTACAACCCTCCGAAACCCCCACCCACGATGAGCACGCGCGGCCGCTCGAGCGTCATGCCATCCTCGACTCGCCCCAACGCGCACCCATCGTGATGGCCAGCACCAAGACGATGAGCAGTACGCTGTAGGCCGCCGCCGTGCCGAAAGAAAGGCCGCGTAACTGGGAGAGGATTTCCATCGAGATCGGGCGGCTGTTGTGGGTGTACAGCACGATACTCGCCACGAACTCGCCCACCGCCGCTACGGACGCCAGCATGGCGCCGGCCACGAGGCCCGGGCGCGCCGCCGGCAATATGACCCGCCGCATCGCCAGCCACCACGAAGCGCCAAGCCCGCGGGCGGCGTCCTCTATCGTTGGATCCATCTGTCGCAACGATCCTTCGATGGCGTTCGTCACGATCGGAACATTTCGGATGAAATACGCCAGCGGCAGAATCCAGAATGTGCCAACCAGGAGCACCCGTGCCGTGGCCCAGGTCGTCCGGTCGAAGGTCGCGGCCAGACCGAGCGCGATCGCCGTGGCCGGGATTGCCCACGGCAGCGCGACGAGCAGTCCGAGCAGTTTGCGCCCCGGGGCTCGCGTGAGCACGAGCAGGTAGGCAGCGAGCAGACCGAACACCACGTTCGCCGCCGTCGCGATCGCCGCCATGCTCACGCTGTTCGCGATCGGCTGCCACAGGTCGGGGTCCACGGCCAGGCGTCGGAAATTGTCGAGCGTATACTGCGGCGGCAGTACCTGCGTGGTCCACGTGCCGTCGCGCGCGAACGACACCAGCACGACCATGGCGTGTGGGAGAATCAGGAACACCACGGCCACCACCGCCAGCGCGGGCGCGGCAATACGCCAGCCGCGCGACTGCACCGCGGCGCGAGTGGCACGCCCTTTGCCGGCCATCGCATACTCGCGCCGCCGCTCCACCCGCCGGAGCGCCAGCAGCCCGATCACGGCGGTGAGTGCGAGCATTGAGGTCTCCACATATGCCAGCCCCATCGAACCGTTCAGCTTCGACACCAGGATCTGGGTACTCAGCACCCGAATTCCGCCGCCGAAGATGTACGGCGCCGAAAACGACCCCAGAGCGCTCATGAACACGAGCAGCATCGAGCCGACGATCGACGGGGTGAGCAGTGGCAGGGTCACCCGGCCCAACCGCAAGGTACGCGACGCCCCGAGTCCCGACGCCGCCTCATCGAGCGATGAATCGTACCGCTCCAGGCCAGCGGAGACGAACAGGAACACATATACGTACATCGTATAAGCGTGCACGAAGACAATCGCCCACACACCGGTGAACGTCCACGGTGCGTGCGGCAGCCCGAACAGGTGCTGCACCGCGCGCGTCACCACGCCGCTCTCGCCATAGAGGAAGAGGAACGCGATCACACCCACCAGCGGGGGCAGCGCGGCGGGGAGGGTGGCGAAGGCGCTCATCACGCGGCGCCCCCGGAATTCGAACCGCGTGAGCAGAAATGCCAGCGGGATCCCGATGGCCAGCGATGCAACCACCGACGCCACGGAAATGATGATGGTATTGACCAGGGCCTCATGGTCGGCCGGATTCGAGAAGAACGCGCGCCAGTCGGTGAGCCCATGGGCAAAGCTCCCCACCACCACCGACGCGTTGGGATAGACGACGCTCCACGCGAGAATCGCCAGAACGGCGATCGTCAGACCGGTGAACCGCTTCTTCATCGATGGCCGGGCGGACCCACCAGCGCCACCGGCCTCTCCCGGAGCCGTACCCCGACCGCATCGCCCTCGGCATGCCGTCCATGCTCGCATCGCACTTCGAGCGGTTCGTTCGCCCCCGGAACGTCTCCCACCCGATAGACGTAATGGTCCCCAGCGTAGCGGCGAGTGTGGGCCACCCCCCGCCACGCGCCGGACTCCGACGCATCGACCAGCGTCAGCAACTCGGGCCGCAGGACGGCCAACCCTTCGCGCACCCCACCGCCACGCGACGGGCCGAGCGGCGCGCGCTGGGTCACACCGCCGATCGTCACCAGCACCACATCGTTCTCGGCCCGCGCCGGGGCCAGCGTGCCGCGCCCGACGAATCGCGCGACCACGGCCGATGCCGGCGCCCGGTACAACTCCTCCGGCGTGCCCACCTGTTCCAGCCGCCCGGCGCACAGCATCGCCACGCGGTCGGCCACGGCGAACGCGTCTTCCTGATCGTGCGTCACGAATACCACCGTAATCCGCAGGCGGTGCAGCATCTCGCGCAGTTCGTCGCGCGTCGACTGGCGCAGCGTCGGGTCGAGGTTCGACAGCGGTTCGTCGAGCAGCAGTACGTTGGGTTCGATCACCAGGGCCCGAGCCAGCGCTACGCGCTGCTGCTCACCGCCAGAAAGAGCCTGCACCGCACGCTGCCCGTAGCCGGCCAGCCCCACGTTGGCCAACGCTTCGCCGGAGCGGCTCAGGCGATCGGCTTTGGGCACCCGTCGCGCCTCGAGGCCGAACGCCACGTTCTCCTGCACGGACATGTGCGGAAAGAGCGCGTAATGCTGGAACACCATCCCGAAGCCGCGCCGCTGCGGCGGCTCACGGGTCATGTCGCGTTCCGTGCCCACGGCGTTCACCAGCGCGATGTGGCCGGCATCCGGTGGTTCGTAGCCGGCGATCATGCGAAGGGTAGTCGTCTTGCCCGACCCCGACGCGCCGATCAATGCCAGCAGTTCACCGGCCCGCACGTCGAGTGAGAGCGATTCTACTCCGCGCCCCGTTCCCTCGTAGCGGCGGGACAGATCGGTCAGGCGCAGCCCGCTGGGTTCGCTCATTTCCCGCGCCTGCTGTTCCGGATGTTCGCGTCCCAGTACCGCATCCACGTGTCGGTGCTGTCGAGCAGCATTTGCCGGTCGATCTGCATCGGCTTGAGTCGCAATTGTACCGCACGGTACCAATCGGGCAGAGAATCGACCGCGATGTCGCTGCGCACCGGAATGCGCACGAACCGGCGCGCCGCGTCGATCAGCGCCTCCGGCGTCGTGACGAACTCGTAGAACTGCTTGGCCAACTCCGGGTGCTTGCTTCCCTTCACGATCGCGATCGCGTCCACGAGCAGAGGCGTGCCGCTTGTTGGGATCGCGTACGCGATCGGGAACTCCGACTTCCGTTCGAGTTCGGCGATGTCGGGCATGTCCCACAGGCTGATCAGCCCCTCGCGCCGCCCCAGCTTCTGATAGAGTAACGTGGGGTTGAGCGTGTACTCGCTGGTCTGGCCGTCCAGCCGCCGTAGCCATTCCCAGCCCGCGGCCTCCGATCCCGTTTGGGCGATCGATCGGGCAACGATCGCGCTGAAGATCGCCCGCATCGAGCCTGATGCAATCGGGTCACGAATCAGGACCTGCCCTTTCCACTTCGGATCGAGGACGTCGTCCCAATCCTGCGGAGCATCCACTTTGGACACGGCGTCGGAGTTGTAGGCGATCACCTCGGGGGTGAGGTACGTGCCGTACCACAGGTCGCGGGAATCGTGTGTGTCGTCGGGGACATCGGCGGCCCACGTCGGCCGGTACGCCTCGAGCAGCCCCTCGCCCGCCGCGCGGGTGAACGTCTCCGACGGCGCGCCGAACCAGACGTCGGCTTGCGGGTTCGCCCTTTCCGAGCGTAGCCGGTCAAGCACGTCCTGCGATCCCATGTCCACCCACTGCACGTCTACCGTCGGGTGCGCGGCTTCGAATTCCTGCGCGTAGTACTGCAGCAGATCCTTCCCATGCGGTGAGTACACGACCAGCGGCGTGCGCGAATTATGCGCGCACGCCCCCGTCGCTATCAGGACCGTTGCTGCTCCCAGCCGGCGGACCAGCCCCGGCCACTGTTTCACGGTGCAGGAACCGTCGAATGCCGTCCCTTGGCCGCGCTCTGCTTGGCCGAGAGGACGTTCACGAACAACCGCGCTGCGCCGGGATTGCCCGCCGGCAGTTGCCGGAAGAACGAGAGCGTCGTGTAGACGACCGTTCCCTTTCCCAAGGCTGCGACGAGAATTCCGGCATCGTTCGGCGGCTCGCCCGTATCGTGCATCGACAGAATGACGTGGTAGTGCCCGTCGAACGTGTGTGGCATGTACAGTGAACGCTCCTGCACCCAGTCATCGAAGTCCTGCGGCGTGATCTTGTTCGGCGTATTGAGAATCGGCGATGCCGGATCGAGAATCGTCACCGGGGAGCCCTCCTCAGTTACCCGGTCGGCCGGACGCGCCAGCGTGATCGGATAAGGCAGGATCCCCGGCTGCACCATGTCATACTGTCCGTATTGTTCGACCAACGTCCCGCCACGTCTCGCGTACGCCAGAAGCCGCGAGCCGTTGGCACGCAGCACGGCGCTTGCATCGAACGCGCGCGGGCCCACGACTACGACCGGGTATTTCGAGAGATCCGTTTGCGCCACTTGCTCGGGCGTCACGGTTGTCACATGCAGCCCGAGTTGCGCCAGCATCGACTCCACGTTGTCGCCCACGCCTGGGATGTATGCCACGGTCATGCCGGCGGCGTACCGCACGTCCACCGCCCGCACCTCCAATGCCGCCGGCCGGTAGTACCGTTGCGTGCGGATGTGGGGGTACGCCACCGTCACGAACCCGGTGTGGAACTGCTGTCCATCGCTCACCGCCGACACCGAGATCGTATGGGCGCCGGCGGCGAGCGTGCCCCGCACGTGGAAGTTGACGTCGACTTCCTCGCCTGGTTTGAGCACCACGTGCCGTGTGACGCTGTCCGCGGTGAGCCCCGCCGGTAACGCGAGCGTGACGTCGACGTCACGCGGCCCGGACCACTCGGATTGGACCGCCACATGCTCGACACGGTCCAGCGGTGTGTTCGCCCGCGCGTATTCGATCTCGCGATCGAGGAGAACGGTGATCGCCGGGACGAATGCGATCGGGTCGTCCACCTCGCCGCGGGTCGGATCGGAGTAGCGATGGACGATCGGCGAGACTTCGGTCTCGAACCGCGTCCCGCTGATTTCCAGTCCCACCAGCGTGCCGGAGCTGCGCACGCGGTCGGCGCCCTCGAGCAGTTGCGGCACCGGCGTGCCTGTGGTGTCGCGCGGATCGCGCAGGCGATACATGTCTCCTTCCGGTGCATACTCCAGCCACCAGGGCATCGTCGGCCTCCCGTTCGGCACCAGCTCGTACGACTGCTCCACGAGACCCCCCGCAGCCACGGTCTGGGGCGCTGCGAGTCCGTCGCGCCCCCGGTACGTCACAGGAGCCACTCCGTGGTCGACTACCGTGATCGTCACCGGCGCGCTGTCCCCGAGGGCAACGAGGTCCATCGGCGCCGTGGCCATCACCTCCACGCTGGCGGCCAGCAGCAGGGCTCGCTTGGCGCGCCGTGCTTGCTCGTTCATGGTGGTCGCAAAATCCCCCATTGCACCGTTGCACGCCGGTACCGGTAGCCCTGGTGCTACGCACGCCGCCGCCGCGGCCTGTGCCTTCTGTACGAGCCCCAGATAGTGCGCAATGGGCCCCACCATCCCCGACGGATCCATCAGGTTCATGCGCCGCCCGATCTCAGCCCGTACGCCGTCAAGCGAATCGACGGCGGCCCTGGCTGCAGCGCTCATCGCCAGCGACGCGAACCGGGCGAAGCTGGTGTCGACGCCCGGGAACAGCGTGGACGTGTCGCCGCTGTCGGCCGGCGGCCGCGCAACCTCCAGCCGCACATAGTCGAGCCGCTGGCCCAACGGCGCCGCGTTGCCCTGCCCCTGCGACCGGTGCTGCGAGCGACTCTCGGCGGCGATCGCCGCGTACGTGCGCCCCTCGAGCACATCGTAGGCCCCGACTTCGAAGGGCACCGCTCCCTCTACCGCTTCGTTGCCACGCCCGCCGAACCGCCGCGCCGACCGGTAGAACAGCAGCGGCGTCCATGCCCCAAGGCCGTTCGTCACCGCACGGGGATACCGCACCGTGTCGCCGGCCAGATCGAACGCCTCCCGTGACAGGATGCCGGAGACTTGATGGTGCCCGTGGCCGTCGCGCGGCGTGCCGGACCACACCGAGATGATCACCTGAGGCCGGAAGGCGCGGATCACGCTGATCATGTCGCGCAGAATCGAATCGCGCGGCCAGTGCTTGAAGGTCTCGTCAGCGGTCTTCGAGAATCCGAAATCGTAGGCCCGAGTGAAGTACTGCCGGCCGCCGTCAATCCGGCGGGCCGCCAACAGCTCTTCGGTGCGGATCATGCCCAGCAGCGGGCCGAGTTCGTTGCCGATCAGGTTCTGGCCGCCGTCGCCGCGGTTGAGCGACAGATACGCCGTCTCGATGTGCCGGCCGGTGGCAAGGTAGGTAATGAGCTGCGTATCCTCGTCGTCGGGGTGCGCGCCGATCATCAACACGCGCACCGACACGCCCAGCCCCTGTACCGCTTCGCCGAGCGCAGCGGCGCCAGATTTCTGGCCCACGACGATTCGCGGCGCCAACACGAATGCTCCAACCATCATGAGAAAGCGACTTCGCACGCCACCCTCACCGGATTGCGGGAATGATCACTCGGGACGCGCCGGCACGGCGCGCCCCTACGGCTAGACCTTCACAGTCCTCCGGCGCGACGAGCCGGCCGCGGCCAGCGCGAGTGCCTCGCTCATGATGCGTTCCTGCTCGCGCACATGCACCGAAGGATACCCTTCGGCCGGACTGGCCCGTTCCGGGCGCCCCACGTAGCGCACAGCCAACTGCGTACCCGTCGACGCCCGCAGCCGCGGTGAGACGTATGTCCACGCTCCCATGTTGCGTGGCTCTTCCTGCGCCCACACCACATCCTCGACGTTGACGTACGCGTCCACCACCGCGGCAATCGCTTCGTGGGGCCATGGCGCCAGCTCTTCCACGCGCACCAGCGCCACCTCCGGCTCGTCGCCGCCCTTGGTCCGTGCTTCCAGCATGTCGTAGTAGATCTTGCCAGCACAGAACACCACGCGCCGCACGGACTCCCGGTGCTCCACGGCCGCCGGATCGTCGAGCACGGGCTGGAATCCCTCATCGGTCAGGGCGTCGAAATGCGACATCGCCGCCGGCAGTCGCAGCAGCGACTTGGGCTGCATCAGTACAAGCGGGCGTCGCATCGCCCGCTTCGCCTGCCGCCGGAGCGCATGAAAGTACTGGGCCGGCGTTGAGAGATAGGCCACCGACATGTTTTCTTCTGCGGTCAGTTGCAAGTACCGCTCGAGCCGAGCGCTCGAGTGTTCCGGCCCCTGCCCCTCGTAGCCGTGGGGAAGCAGCAGTACCAGCCCAGAGTCCTGGCCCCATTTGGAGTGACCGGCGGACAGGAACTGGTCGATGATTGGTTGCGCCACGTTCGCGAAGTCTCCGTACTGCGCTTCCCACAAGGTGAGATCACGTGGCGCTGCCGTGCTGAACCCGTACTCGAAACCCAGCACCCCCAACTCGGAGAGCGGGCTGTTGTAGATCTCGAACGGCGCCCGTCTGCCGGTGAGGTGGGCCAGCGGCGCGTACGTCGCCCCGGTGTCCACATCGTGCAGTACCGCCTGCCGGTGCGAGAATGTGCCGCGCTCGGCATCCTGGCCCGACAACCGCACGCCTATGCCGTCGACGAGCAGCGAGGCGAATGCCAGCGCTTCGGCGTGCCCCCAGTCGATCGTCCCCAACTGCAGGCCGTCGCGGCGACGCGCCAGCGTGCGCTGCAGCGTCGGGTGCAGCTTGAACCCTTCGGGCCACGTCAGCATCTCGTCGTTGAGCGCCACCAGCCGCTCGGCAGCGACCACCGTATCCGGGTGGTCCCACCGCGGGGCTGTGGCGTCCACCGGCGCGCTCACTGTCTCTTCGCGCGCGGCCTTGAGGTCCTTGAAGACTCCACTGAACCGTTCCGCCACCATCTGATCCATCGCCTGTACGTCCGCTTCCGTCACCACTCGCTCCCGAACCAGACGCGCGCCCCACACTTCGCGCGCAGATGGGTGCGCCTTGATGAGTTCGTACATCCGCGGTTGCGTGAACGCCGGCTGGTCCGCCTCGTTGTGGCCGTGCCGACGGTAGCCCACCAGGTCTATGACGAAATCTTTATGGAATCGATCCCGGTACAGCATCGCCAGCCGGACCGCTTGGATGCAGCCCTCGACATCATCGGCATTGACGTGTACGATCGGCACTTCGAAGCCCTTGGCGAGGTCGCTTGCATAGTGCGTCGAGCGCGCATCGGTGGGGTCCGTCGTGAAACCGATTTGGTTGTTCGTGATGATATGCAGTGTGCCACCCACGCGGTATCCGCGCAGGAGGGCCAAGTTGAATGTCTCGGCCACCACGCCCTCCCCGGGGAAGGCTGCGTCTCCGTGCACGCAGATCGGCAGCACGACCTGCTCGTCGGCCGCGGAGCCCGACGCCTCCCGCTGCAACGCCCGCGCCACTCCCATCATCACCGGGTTCACGAGTTCGAGGTGGCTAGGGTTGGGCACCAGCTCCAAGTGCAGCGATCGCCCCCCAATCGCTCGCTCCGACCGGTAGCCCAGATGGTATTTCACGTCGCCCGAACGGTTGGGATCGGGCGACACCCGCTCCCCCGCGAATTCTGCGAACAGCTCCGCCACCGGTTTCCCCATCACATGGCGCAATACGTTCAGCCGCCCGCGGTGCGCCATCCCGAGCACCACGGTGCCTGCCCCACTCGCCGCCGCGCGCCCGATCGCTTCATCGATCATCGGCACGAGCCCGTCAACGCCTTCGATCGAGAATCGCTTGGCGTTCACGAACGCCAGCCCGAGGAACCGCTCGAAGCCGTCCACCTCGGTCAGTCGCCCGAGCAACGCTGTCTTCTCCTCGGCCGTGAGCGGGGCGGTGAACGTCCCATGCTCGATCTGTCGCCGGATCCACAGCCGTTCGTGCTCGTCGCTCACGTGCACGAATTCGTACGCCAGCCCGCCGCAGTACCAGGCGCGTCGTTGGGCGACGACGTCGGCCGCCGAGCCCTCGCGTTCGCCAAGTGCCGTTGCCGGCACCTCGCGCAGATCCGCCTCGGTGATGCCGTGATACTCCGGCGTGAGTTCGGCCGCGCCGTGCGGCGGTGTGCCCAACGGGTCGATTGGGACCGCGTAATGGCCGTACCGCCGGATTGCCGCTACGAGCGCTCCCGCTCCCGCCGCTTTCCGCAGCAGCTCCGCGTCGGTCCCACCGGCAACCGCGGGCAGGGTCCCGCTCAGCGATTCCGCGAATCGAAAGAACTGGCGCCAGGATTCATCCACCGACACCGGGTCGCGCCGATACGCCTCGTAGGCTTCGGCGAGGTAGCCATCGTTGAAAACACCTGAAATGGGGAGCCCGCTCATCGGGAAAAATCTAATCGGCCCGGCCGGGCAGCCGTTAGGACACCGGGGGTCGGACCAGCGCCTCAACCGGCAGCACGAAGGTGAACGTCGAACCCACCCCAGGCGCGGAATCGACTTCGATCCGCCCGCCGAGCATCCCGGCCAGCCGCCTCGATATATGGAGACCCAGCCCCGTGCCTCCATAACGCCGCGTCGGGCCTGTTTCCAACTGCGCGAACGGGTGGAACAACCGCTCCAGGTCTTCGGGCGCAATCCCGATCCCAGTGTCGGCCACGTTGAACCGCACTTCGTCCCCCAGCCGCTGCACCGACAACCTCACCTCCCCTGAATCGGTGAACTTCACCGCGTTCCCGACCAGGTTTACCAGCACCTGCCGCGCCTTGTCTACATCGCTCGTCAACCTGACCGGTTCCACCGACGATTCGCAGATTACCGCAATCTGCTTGCGCCGCCCCTGGGGCTCGGCCATCGCGGCCGCTGCCACGACCAGGTCGTCGGCCAGGAACTCGGCGCGACGCACCACCTCGCGTCCTTCTTCGAGACTCGTGTAGGCCAGTACGTCCTCGATCATCGATGCCAGGTGGTCGGTCACCGCGCGCACTCGTATCAATACGTCGAGCTGCGCGTCGGACAGCGGGCCGATCACCTGATCGCTGAGGAGCTCCTCGTAGCCGGTGAGCGCCGTGAGTGGCGTGCGCAGTTCGTGCGAGATCGTCGCCAGGAACCGTCCCTTCGCTGCGTCACCAGCCTGCGCCTGCTCATAGAGTTGCTCCTTCCACATCGCCAGCGCGGCATGGTCGGCGATCACCCGCAGCCGCTGGGCCTCTCGTGTGGTGAACGGAATTGATCGCGCATCCCGCACTACGGCCAGGGCGCCGAGTACGCGGTCGTGCGCGATCAACGGCGCCATCAGAAGCGGTCCGATCCGGGCGTCGGATAGCACCTGCGCCTGCGGGCCGCCCGAGTGGGCAGCGTCCTCCACCATCGCCACGTCGCGCGTCGTGATCGCCCGCTGGAGCATTGTTCCGGCAAGGGCAAAACGGAGATCGCCCACCTGCTGCGCGATTCCCACCGACGATACGATCTCCGCTTCGGCCTCAGTGTCCGTAGTCCGCAAGACCGCGGCCCCGTGCCCGCGACAGAGCGCCGTCGCGGCCTCGCATAGCAGCGCCAACAACTCAGCGGAGTCTGCCACCTCCGACATCTGTCGGGCCAACACATGCAGCGACTCGTTCTCCTCGCTCCGCTCTTCGAGTGCCTTGTCACGTACGCTACGCAGCATGGCAAAGGCGCGCGAAACGACGATTACCAGGTTTCCGGTGCGGTCGCGTGCCACTCGCACGCCGTAAGCCCGCAATTCCCCACCCACATTGTGCTCCAGATCGAAGCGCCGCGTGGCGCCGTCGGCCAGCGTGGTGCGGATCATCGCCGCACCCGGTTCCACGGTGAAACCCGGGTACACGGCCCAGAACACCTGCTCCAGTGCAGCCTCGCGGGGCGCGCCCAGAATGCGCTCCCACGACGCGTTCATGTACCGCACACGCCAATCGGGATCGATCACGGCCACCGCGTCGCCCAACGCATCCATGGCCGCGAGCGCGTCCACGCTGCTGCCGGCCGGCCCAACGGAATAGTCCGCGGCCCGGGGCGGCGTCTCGAGAAATCCACCAGAGCTGGTCACCCCAAGAACACTGGCCGGACCCTGCTCGGCCCGTCAAGCGGGGCGGCGAAACTGGGTTCTCCTTCGCGTAGGAAGCGGAGCCGACCCGGAGCCGGTGTCCTCGTTCATGCGTCCAGCGCCTGAAGCGGGCGGCCACCGGGGTTGGGCTTAGGCGCGCGATTCCGTGCCGAATCCGCTTTGCACCAGCGCCGCGAACGGGCCGTTGGCGGCCACCAACTCGTCCCACGTCCCGATCTCCGCGACCCTCCCTTCGCGCAGCACGACGATGCGATCGGCCCGGCGCACCGTCGACAGCCGGTGCGCGATCACGAGCGTCGTCCGCCCGCGCGTCGCTGCCACCAGCGCCGCCTGCACCAGTTCCTCGGACAGGGTATCGAGATTCGACGTCGCTTCATCAAGGATCAACAGACGGGGGTTACGCACGATCGCCCGCGCAATGGAGAGCCGCTGCCGCTGGCCACCCGACAGCATGACCCCGCGCTCTCCGATCGGCGTATCGAGCCGGTTGGGAAGCGAGTCCAGGAAATCTTCGAGGTGCGCCACGTGAAGCGCGAACTCGATGTCCTCCGTCGTCGCGCGGGCCCAACCGAAGGCCACGTTGGCACCGAGGGTGTCGTTGAACAGGAACGGTTCCTGCTCCACCAGCGCCACGTGTTCGTGCCAACTATCCGCCGAGAAGGTCCAGTAGTCCACCCCATCCACCAGAACGCCCCCACCGGTCGGTTCACGCAACCGCATGAGCAGCGTGGCCAGCGTGGACTTGCCGCTTCCGGATCGTCCGACCAGGGCCACGGTTGCCCCCGCCTGGATGTCGAAAGAGACCCCCTCCAGCGCCGCTTTGTTCTGATCGTAGTGGTACGACAACTCGTGCACTGAGATGCGCCTACTGACGCGTTCGAATGTGGCTGTCCCGAACGCGCGCACCGGAAAGCGCGGCGTGTCCAGCCAACGCACGATTTCACGTGCGCTACCGGCCAGATAGAGGAGTTGGGCCTGCGTGCCGAAGAACCGGTTCACGAGCGGCACGAGCCGCAGCAGTACCAGGCCGAACGCCGTGAGCTTGGCCTGCGACATGTGCCCCGGCATCACCAGCAGCGCGAAGGTCCCGACCAGCAGCACCAACGCCATGGTGATCGATCCCGTTTCCACGACCGGAGTCAGCACTGCAGTTGCCCGCTGAAATCGCTCATCCGTGCGTGCCTGCTGGCTGCTCGCGGCCTCGAACCGCGTCACCATCTCGCCCTGCGCGTTGGCCGCACGCACCACGCGCACCCCATTGAACGCCTCGGCCGCTGCCTGGGTCAAGTGCATGTTCGCGGCCGTAAGCGCCTTGCCCAGACGCCCAAAATGCCGGTACAGCCCCGACACCAGCACCGCGACGATTCCGCCGGTAACGAGCGTCGCCAACGCCAGCGGCGGGGAGATCCAGATCAACACGGCGAAGAAGAGCGCTGCAGTGGCCGCGGTCTGCGCCAGGCTGAGGAGCACGGTGAGACAATCCAGTGCCCGCCGCGTTTCCTCGACAAACAGGTTGGATAGCGCCGCCGAGGAGTACTGTTCGAACACCTCCAGCGGCGCGGCTTGCAGTCGCCTGAACAGCACCCCCCGTAGATTCTCAACGCTCTCGCGCTCGATGCGCGCCATCAGTGTCGCGTTGAGGTAGCTCGACAGGTTCTTCAGCCCGATGGCTACGACGATGGCCACGGCGAAGATGATCGAGATCTGGACCGTGGTCCCCGTCGGCAGGAACTGCAGCACCAGCCGCACGAGCCGCGACCCGCTCGACGTCGTCCCCAGCACGACGTTGAGGAGCTGCGCCAGCAATCCCACGCCGGCCACCTCGAGCACCGTGGTCAAGACCATCGTGATGACCACCGCGGCTATCCGCCGCGGAGTCATCGCGATGAACGGCCGCAGCTTGCGCAGCGCGCCGCGTGCTCGTCGAAAGTCCTCGAGCGGGTTACGCATGAGCGATCGCCAACTTACCGCCAGGCATCACGGCCGACAATCCGGCGGCGCGGCTTCGTTCGCGCCGATTGCGTTGCACGTCTGGACCCCGAAAACGGAGAGCGTGTCTCCGCATGCCACGACGCCGGGGTGCACAACCTGCGCATACACACGGCTCCATCCGGGACGCACCTTCTGCGAGATGCGCGTGAACATCTCGTCCGCAAAATAGGGCCGCAGGTTGTGACAGGGGTCGGCGAACCCCGTGATTTCGATTTCTAGATCGCCGATGCCGACCCTCGTGCCCACCGTCATCGCGTCCCAGGGTACGCCACGCACCGTAAGATTTTCCCCCGTGTCTCCCGGCTCGATCGGGTGCCCTTCGGTACGCAGCGTTTCTATGAGTTCCGCCGAGTACAGGCAGAGCGCCCGCCGGGCCCCGCCATGGTGTGAGAGATCCCGTTGCTGGTCGCCGGCCATGCCGTCCGCGGAAACCGGCGCCCGCTCCACCGGGCGCTTCGGCAAGCCACCGTCCGAGACGTTGACCGATACCACGAAGCCGGTATGGACTACGGGTCGTCCGGCATTGCGTCGATCGCCGCTGGCCTGGTCAGTCTGCTTCATCCCTGTGCTCCGCTCGAGTGCCGTTCGCTGTTGATCGTCAGAAGTAGATTCTCGCTGGCTCCGGTGTCGACGGCACTTCCCCGACCTCCATCCTCACCGGGATGCCGCCGTTGGTCGTGGTCGCCACGGACCGCATCGCGAACCCGATCTGCGCCGTGAGCTGTGGGTCGGGTGAGAACAGCGCCAGCCGCCACCCCGCACAGCGGCGGCGCAGCACGTGGCCGAGTTGCGCGTAGAGATTCCGAATCTCGTGGCGTTCCCCCACGCGCACACCATAAGGGGGGTTTGCCGCCACGAGCCCGCAACCCGCCGGCGGCTCGATCGCCGAGATCGCCCGCAGCGAGAACGTGACATGGCCGGCCACACCGGCCCGCTCCGCGTTCGCCCGAGCCGCGTCGATTGCGCCCCCGTCGCGATCCGACCCGAGAATCGGCACCGTAGCCCCCGGTCGGATCCGCGCTTCGGCTTCGGCCAGCACCCGCGCCACCACGTCCCGTGGAAACCCGGGCCAGCCCGTACACGCGAACTGCCGCCTTAGCCCGGGCGCGATGTTCCGCGCAATCAGCGCCGCTTCGATCGGAATCGTCCCCGAACCGCAGAGCGGATCGATCAGCGGGACCGTGCCTTTCCAGTCCGCCGCCAGCAACAACGCGGCGGCCAACGTCTCACGCACCGGTGCCTTGGCCACCGCTTGACGGTACCCGCGTAGGTGCAGCAGCGCCCCCGAGCTATCGGCGCTTACCATGCAGACGTCATGCACCATACGCACCACGAACAGCTGCTCACGCTCCGCGGCTCCCGTATCATCGTCCTCCGGCGTTTCCCGCGCCGTGAAGGCACTCGCCGCGCCCAACCGGTGTTCGATGGCCGCGGCTAGCCGCTCCGCCACCGCGTCGGAATGGTAGAGCCGCGACTTGCGGCACGTCACGCGGAAGTGTACCGCGGTCCCCGCCGCCACGAATCGTTCCCACGGAATGCGTCGCGCATGGCGCTCCAGCTCGTAGAAGGTCCGCGCCTTGAACTCCGCCATCCGCACCACCACACGGCTGGCCGTGCGGAGCCACAGGTTCGCACGCAGGACCGACGTTGCATCACCCAACCAGGAAACCCCACCCTCTTCGAGTTGCAGTGCTTCTCCCAATGCCGCGAGCTCCGCCGCCACCAACGGCTCCAGTCCAGGAGCCGCGATCGCAAAGCACGCGTATGGACTACTCGCTGCGCTGAAAGATGGGGTGCGTGACACCGGCGGGGTGCTTGGCGGGCGCCGCGTGTCGCTGCCACCACCGCGCGACCAGGCGGTAGCCGAGCAGCCCTATGAACACGGCGAGATATGCGAGCGGGAACAGCGTGTCCTTCTTCACGGCCCAAAGGTAGTGGACCGTCCCGCCGATCGCGATCAGATAGACCAGACGATGCAGCCGCGCCCACCGCCTGCCCCCCAGCCGGCGCACCGAGGCGTTGGTCGACGTCAGGGCCAGCGGGAGCAGCAACAGGAAGTTCGCCATCCCCACCAGGATGTACTTGTGCTTCACGATCTCCCCACCCATCAGCCCCCACGCGAAGAACCAGTCCAGCCCCACCCACATCGACAGGTGCACACAGGCATAGAAAAACGTGAATAGGCCGAACATCCGGCGGTACTTGGCCAGGAATCCCAGGTCCAGCAGCTTGCGGGCCGGCGTCACTGCCAGCGTGATCGCCAGGAATCGCAGCGTCCACAGGCCGGTGAAGATCTCGGCTTCCTCAATCGGATTTACCCCCAACGCGTCTGGCGTGATCGCGCGCCACACCAGGTCGGCCGCCGGCAGCAGGCACGCTGCGAATACCAGCGGCTTGAGCCAGCGCTGCCAGGTTAGCGTCGGCGAGACGGTCAGAAGTACTTCCTCAGATCCATCCCGGCGTACATCGACGCCACCTGGTCGCCGTAGCCGTTGAACATCAGCGTCGGCCGGCGGCGGAACTCCCCGATCCGCCGCTCCACTGACTGTGTCCACCGCGGATGGTCCACCGTGGGATTCACGTTGGCATAGAACCCGTACTCGTCCGACGCCGCGAGCATCCACGCCGTCATCGGCTGTTGTTCCACGAATTCGATCTTCACGATCGCCTTGATGCCCTTGAAGCCGTACTTCCACGGCACCACTAGGCGCACCGGTGCCCCGTCCTGGTTCGGCAACGGTCGGCCGTATAGGCCGGTGACCAGCAGCGCGAGTGGATGCATCGCCTCGTCCATGCGCAGCCCTTCTACGTACGGCCACTGCAGCACGGGACGCTGCTGCCCCGGCATCTGACGCGGGTCGTAAAGCGTGGTGAACTTCACGTACTTCGCGCCCGGCGCCGGCTCGAACCGCTTGAGGATGTCTCCCAGCACGTAGCCGTTCCACGGTATCACCATTGACCACGCTTCCACGCACCGCAACCGGTACACCCGGTCCACGCGGTTGGCCGGCTTGAACAGATCGTCGCAGTCGTAGTGGCCGGGCTTCGTGCACAACCCGCTTACCTCGATCGACCACGGCCGGGTCCGCAGCCCCTGCGCGTTGGCCTTGGGGTCGGCTTTGTCAGTGCCGAACTCATAGTAGTTGTTGTACGACGTGATCTGGTCCCAACTGTTCGGCGTGTCGTCCGGCGGCCCGTCGCCCGTCACCAGGGCGCTCTCCAGCAGCCGCGGTGCCAGCGCGCCCCCCGCCGCGATTGCGCCCACGCCCCCCGCCAACTTCAGAAACGAGCGACGATTCACGTACTCGCGCTCCGGCGTGATCTCGGACGACGCAATGTCGTCGGGCTTCTTGATCAGCATCGTCGCTCCTTTCGTGTTGCCATGGGGCCCGACCGAACATACCGGATTCACACCGCCGGGGTTCCCACGTTTTGACAGGCCACTTGGCCAATTTTGCGGTCCCGGACTGCACCGAGAGTGCCCCGCTTGCCAGATTGGCCGCGCCGGCCCGGCACGCGTCATGCACCACACGCGGGCATGGCGCCGGCCGCCCGTTCGCGGCGCCCAGACGCCGAATCAACCATCAATGCCAGGAGGAGTTCCATGCTCGCCACTCGTTCTCTCTCGTCCACGCTCGATCGCATGCTCACGCTCAACCATGCACTCGACCAGGCCTTCGCCGAGTCGCGAAACGGCGGCCGCGTCTGGGTGCCCGCCCTCGACGTGGCCGAGCGCAACGACGCCTATCTCATCACCCTCGACCTTCCCGGCGTCGATCCGAAATCCGTGGACGTCAGCTTCGAACAGAACGTCCTCACCATCCGCGGAACCAAACCCTCGAACCTCGCCGCCGACGCCCAAGCGGAACTGCACGTGTACGCCAGCGAGCGCGTCACCGGCGCGTTCGAGCGGTCCATTCGGCTACCCGAATTCGTGGACAGGGACAAGATCGCCGCGCAGTCGGCGAACGGCGTGCTCGAGATCACCGTTCCCAAAGCGCAGGCAGCGCAGCCTCGCAAGATCGAAATCCGCGCGCCACATCCGGCCGTGACGACGGCGTAAGCACCCGCGGCATGATCTGCCGCGAACCGGCCCGCCGAGCACACGCCAGATCCCTCGGCGTGTGAGGAGTGAACGGCTACTCAGGGGCTCGCTGAATCGCGCGTCGAACGGAGGTGACCCCACCGCCGAACTCGGTTCAACGAACTCCAAATATTTTGGTCGCAGTTTCCGCGTAATCCAGTGAATCCAATTGCCTTAGGCGTACCGGCCTGACGTTGCGCAATCTCGCGCTCCCCGCGCAACACCAAGCCCCCGTTGACTTTCATACGACTGTATCACATGATACGAACGTATGAATCAACCACTGCACACGCAAGACCGCATCCTCAGCGCCGCCCGCGAGCTCTTCACCAGTCGCGGCTACGACTCGGTGTCCATTCGCGACATCGTCGGCAAGGCCAAGGTCAACCTCGGCGCCGTCACCTACCACTTCGGCTCGAAGGAGGCTCTCTACCACGCCGCCCTTCAGTCCATGGCCGATCCGCTCGCCACGCGGATCGCCGAGTTGGCGGCTACGCCTGGCGCACCGCTCGATCGCATCGAAGCGATCGTGCGCGGCGCGCTCGCCTATCTCGGCGACCATCCGGGCGCGCCCATCGTGCTGCTGCGCGAACTCGCCAACGACCGGCCCCTTCCGCCGCCAATCGCCAAGCTCTTGCGGCGCAACATCGGTACGCTCTCCGCCGTGATCGCCGAGGGTCAGCGGGAGGGCACCATCCGCCCCGGCGACCCCGCCCTGCTCGCCGTCACCGTGATGTCGCAACCGTTCTTCGTGCGCGCCGCGCGGCGCGTGGTCAGCGTCGCTCTCGGCGTCGACCCCGACGCCGCCGACCACCAGGCCCGCGTCACCGATCACGTCGTCGAGAGCGTGCGCCGCTCCATCGCCAACACTCCTCCGGTCCCGTCATGATCGCTGCCTTGCTCCTCGCGCTCGCGGTACAGGCACAGGACACCTCGCGGCTCACGTTGCAGGCCGTCGTCGACCGCGCGCTCGCCTCGCACCCCATCGTCGCTGCCGCCCGCGCCGCCCGCGACCATTCCGCTGCCGACCTGGCCGATGCGCACGCCAACCGCCGGCCCGACGTCGCCTTCGGCGGCTCGCTCGATCGATTCCAGCAACCGATGATCGTCGCGCCACTGCACGGGCTCAACCTCCTGCACCTGCCGCTCTTTGCCCTCTCGCCCTATCAGGCGGGGGTCACGCTCAATTGGACGGTATTCGACTTTGGCAAGCGCACCGCGCAGCTCCGCGCCCAGGACGCGCTCCGCGACGCGGCCAACGACGTCGTGACCACCACCGAGCAGCAACTCATCACGTCCACCGTGGACGGCTACCTGGCCGTGCTCGACGCCCGCGAGTTGCTCGCGGCGCAGGATCGCCTCGTCACGGCGCTCGCCGCCGCCGCGCTGCAGACGCGCCAACTGGAAAACCAGGGGCGCGCCGCGCGCGTCGACGTGCTGCGCATGGACGCCGAGGTGCAGCGGGCGCGGGCTGACCGGATCTCCGCCGCCGCCCGGCTCGACGTGGCTGAACGCCAACTCGCCCGCGTCTCCGATATCCCAAACGACGACGTACACGGCGGCGTGCTCGCGCCGCTCGCCCTCACCGGCACGGCGACCGCCACCGACACGTCGTCCGCCGCCCGCGCCGCGCTGGTGAACCGCGCACAGCGCACGAACGCCACCGTGCGTCAGCTCGACCAGCGCGTGCTCGCCGCCAACGCCGGACTCGACGCGGCGCGTGCCACGCGGCTGCCCGACCTGTCCATGCAGGGCGGATTCTTCGACTACGGCCGGTGGCTCGGCAACTACTCGTCGCAGTGGCAGGTCGGGCTCGCGCTGTCGTACCCGATCTACACCGGCGGCAGCCGGGAGAACGGGATCCAGCGCGCCGCCGCCGACCAGCGCTCCGCCGAAGCCCAGGTGCGCACCGCCAAGCTCGACGTCAGCGCGAGCGTGGACCAGGCGCTCGCCGCGCTGCGCGAGACGCACGCCCGTGTCGGCGCGCTGCAGACCGCGGTCGCGCAATCCCAGGAGGTCGAGCGCATCGAACGCCTCGCCCTCGACGTCGGCACGGCTGTCCAGACCGACTATCTGGACGCCGAAGCCAAGCTCTTTTCCGACCAGGCTAGTCTCATCCAGGCCCGGCACGCGGAGATCGCCGCGCGGGTCGATCTTGCGCGCGCCGTTGGCGAACTCTCCAGCGCCTGGCTCGCCCGCAACGTGGAGTCCCTGCCATGAGTCCCAAACGCATGGTGCCGGCGGTTGCCGGCCTGTTCGTGGTCATCGCCGCGGTGGCGTACTTCGGCTTCGTCCGGCCACGGTCCGCCGGTAACACGCCGCCGGACTCCGGCACGGTCGAGGCCACCGAGGCCGACCTCGGATTCCAGCTCCCCGGCCGCATCGCCATGGTCGGGCCGCACGAGGGCGACTTCGTGAGGACGGGTGAGACGCTCGCCGTGCTCGACCGCACCGAGCTCGTTGCGCGCTGGGCCCAGGCGGCCGGCGCGCTGGCCTCGGCCCGCGCCGGCCTCACCGAAATGGAGAACGGGGCGCGCCGCGAGGAACTGGCGCAGGCGCGCGAGGCCGACAGCACGGCGGCGGCCCGGCTCGCCGATGCCCAGCGCGACTTCGACCGCACCGATCGCCTGTTCGGCGGCGGCGCCGTACCGCGAGAGTCTTATGACAAGGCCAACCTGGCGCTCGACATCGCCCGCAGCGCCCGGGAGCAAGCGGCGCAGCAGTTGCATCTCGTGCGCGCCGGTCCGCGCGTGGAGGCAATCGACGCACAGCGAGCGGCCGTGCGCCAGGCCGAGGCGGCCGTGCATCAGGCCGACGCGACGCTCGATCAGGCCGTGATCCGCGCCCCGTTCGACGGCGTGATCACGGTCCGTAACCGCGAGCCCGGCGAGGCGGTGCCCGCCGGGTCGCCGGTGCTCACGGTCGAGAATCTCGCCGACCGCTGGGTGCGCATCTACGTCCGTGAGGACCGTATCGCCGCGGTCCGTATCGGCCAACCCGCTTCGATCAGCACCGACACTTACCCCGGCAAGACATATCCGGGCGCCGTGTCGTTCATCGCCAGCGAGGCCGAATTCACCCCGCGCAACGTGCAGACCGCCGACGAGCGCGTGAAGCTCGTGTACGCGGTCAAGGTCCGCATCGCCGGAGACAGCACGCACGATCTCAAGCCCGGCATGCCGGCCGACGTGCGGCTGGGAGGCACCGACCGGTGACGCCGAGCCCGCGTCCCGGCCCCGCGCCCGCGGACGCCCCGGCGATATCGCTCCGCGGACTGCGTCGCGCGTTCGGCGACACGATCGCCGTGGGCGGCCTGTCGTTCGATGTCGGCCGCGGTGAGCTGTTCGGGCTCGTCGGGCCCGACGGGGCCGGCAAGACGACCACTCTCCGCATGCTCGCCGGCGTGCTCCGCCCCACTGGCGGCGACGCCCTCGTGCGCGGGGTGAGCGTGGTGCACGATCCCGAGGGGGTCAAGCAGCACATCGCGTATATGTCGCAACGGTTCGGCCTGTACGCCGACCTCACCGTGCGCGAGAACATCGACTTCTACGCCGACTTGTATCGCGTGCCGGCGGTCGAGCGGCCGCCTCGGCTCCAACGATTATATCAATTTTCTAATCTAAGCCAGTTCCAGCATCGCCTGGCTGGCCAGCTCTCCGGCGGCATGAAGCAGAAGCTCGGCCTGTGCTGCGCCCTGATCCACCAGCCGGAGATCCTGCTCCTCGACGAGCCGACGTTCGGCGTCGATCCCATCTCGCGGCGCGACCTCTGGCTCATCGTCCACGAGATGGTCGCCCAAGGCGTCACCGTGCTCGTCACCACGGCCTACATGGACGAGGCGGAGCGCTGCGACCAGGTGGCGCTCCTCGACCGCGGGCGACTCATCGCCCTCGATGCCCCCGTTGCCCTGCAACGCCGGCTGGCCGGCCGCATGGTGTCTCTGCGCGTCTCCAACCCGCGCCGGGCGGTCGAGGTGCTCCAGCAGACGCCCGCCGCGCACCACGCCGCGCTATTCGGCGACACTATCCACCTATCCATGTCCGAGCGGGCGCGCGACTGGCCCGTTATCCAGGCCGCGCTGGCGGCCGCCGGCCTTGAGGTGCACGAGGTCTCCGATCTCGACCCCTCGCTCGAGGACGTGTTCATCCAACTCGTCTCCGAAACCGCGGTCTCCGTGGAGGCCGCGTGACCGACGCCGTCGAGGTCCGCGATCTCACCCGCACGTTCGGCGATTTCGTCGCCGTCGACCACGTGAGTTTCCAGGTCCCCCAGGGCGAGATCTTCGGCTTCCTCGGCCCCAACGGCGCTGGCAAGACGACCACGATCAAGATGCTCACCGGGCTGCTCGCGCCGAGCGCCGGCGACGGACGGGTGGCCGGGTTCGACATCCGCACCGACGCCGAGCAGATCAAGCAGCGCATCGGCTACATGTCGCAACTGTTCTCACTCTACGGCGATCTCACGGTGGATGAGAATATCGCGTTCTTCGCGGGCCTCTACGACGTCACCGGCGAGCGCCTTGCCCAGCGGCGCGACTGGGTGCTGCGCATGGCTGGCCTCACCGACCACCGTGCACAGATGACGGCCGAACTCCCGCTCGGCTGGAAACAGCGCCTGGCCCTCGGCTGCGCCGTGCTCCACGAGCCACCGATTCTCTTTCTCGACGAACCGACGTCGGGAGTTGATCCCATTTCCCGCCGCAACTTCTGGGAGCTGATCTACGCCCTCTCCGACCGCGGTACGACGATCTTCGTCAGTACGCACTATATGGAAGAAGCCGAATACTGCAATCGGCTGGCGCTCATGAACCGCGGACGGATCATCGCCCTCGATCGCCCAGCCGCTCTTCGCAACCGCATGACCGAACCTATTCTCGAGATAACAACCGACAATGGCCCCGCGGCCGTGCAGGATCTGCAGCAGGCACCCGGCGTGATCGAGGCCGCGATGTTCGGACGCGCCGTGCACGTCGTCGTAGCCGACGAAGCGCAGGCGCGCGCGATGCTGCCGGATTTCTTCCGCGCGCACGGACTCCGCTGCCATCGCATCACCACCGTGCGTCCGTCCCTCGAAGACGTGTTCGTCTCCCTCATCCGCCGTGAAGGCGGCGCCGTGGAGGGCTGAGCCGTGCCGTTCAGTCTCCAGCGGCTGCTCGCCATGGCCCGCAAGGAAGCCATCCAACTGCGCCGCGACCCGCGCAGCCTGGCCATGGCGTTCATCGTGCCGGCGGTGATGATCGTGTTCTTCGGGTACATCATCAGCTTTGACCTTAACAACATCAGGATCGCGGTGCTCGACCAGGACCATAGCGCCCAGAGCCGCGCTCTCGTGTCGGCATTCGAGGCCGCTGGTCGTTTCGAAGTCACCGACCGGCTCACCACCCCCGGCCAGATCGACGCCCTCATGAAGCGGGGCGCCATCCGGATGGCGCTCGTTATCCCCTCCAAATTCGAGGCCGATCTGGCGTCCGGACGACCGGCCCCAGTGCAGACCATCTTCGACGGGGCCGATGCCAACACGGCCTCGATCGCGATGAATTACACACAGGCCATCATCGCCGCGTTTTCGGCGAACGCCGTGCTCGGCCTGTCGTCGATCCCCACACCCGTCCAGGCGCAGAGCCGCGTCTGGTACAACGAGGCGCTCGAGAGCGCGAACATGATCGTCCCCGGCCTCGTCGCCGTCATCATGATGATCATCGCCTCCATGCTCACATCGCTCACCATCGCCCGTGAGTGGGAGCGCGGCACCATGGAACAGCTCGCCGCCACGCCCGTCCACCGCCTCGAGGTAATCTGCGGTAAGCTGCTCCCCTATCTCGCCATCGGACTCGTCGACGTCATCGTTGCGGTGCTGATCGGGATTCATGTCTTCGCCGTGCCCTTCCGCGGCAACCCGCTCCTGCTCGCCGGCATGGCCACGCTCTTTCTGCTCGGCTCCCTGGGGCTCGGCATCTTCATCAGCGCGGCGCTCAAGTCCCAACTCCTGGCCACGCAAACGGCCATGCTGGTCACCTTCCTGCCGTCGCTGCTCCTCTCCGGACTCATCTTCGACATCGCCAGCATGCCGTGGGCGCTTCGCGCTGTTTCGACCGCCGTGCCGGCGCGCTATTTCGTGGTCGTCCTGCGTGGCGTCTTCCTGAAAGGAGTGGGCGTCGACGTGCTCTGGCGGCAGGGGTTCGCGATGATCGTCTACGCAGTCCTTGGCCTCGGCCTCGCGGTACGCGCCTTCCGCAAGGAGATCGCATGACGGGCCGCTGGGTGAACTGGTCGCGCGTGGGCCAGATGCTGCGTAAGGAATTCCGCCAGATGCTGCGCGACCCGCGCGCCAAGCGCGTGCTGTTCGTGGCCCCCGTCGTGCAGCTCGTCGTATTCGGGTATGCCGTCAACACCGACGTCCGCAACGCCAAGACCATGGTGCTCGACCGTGACCGCACCGTCGACTCGCGGGCGCTCGTCGACGCGCTGACGTCGTCCGGCTATTTCGCGATCGCGGTGCGCGCCCAACGCCCAGCGGATCTCGTGAGCGCGCTCGACCACGGCGACGTGCTGGTCGCGCTCGAGATCCCTGAAGGCTTCGCCAAGGACCTCGCCGCCGGCCGCCAGCCCAACGTCCAACTGCTCGTCGACGGCAGCACCGCCAACACCGCCAACGTCGCGCTCGGCTACGCCGAACAGATCATCGCACGTTGGGGGTTCGCACACGCGCCCGGCGTGGCCGCCCAAGCCGGACTCCTTACCTCCGCGGGCGTCGACTTCCGCCCCCGCGCGTGGTACAACCCCAACCTCGAGAGTCGGGTCTACAACGTGCCCGCCGTGATCGGCACCATCGTCCTCATCATGACGCTCCTCCTCACCTCGCTCGCCGTGGTGCGAGAACGGGAGATCGGCACGCTCGAACAGTTGATGGTGAGCCCGTTGCGCCCCGTGGAACTCATCATCGGCAAGACGCTGCCGTCGGTGTTCGTGGCCTTCGTCGACCTCACCCTGATCACCACCGTGTCGTTGCTCTGGTTCGACATTCCGTTCCAGGGCAGCATGCTGTTCCTCTTCGTCGCCAGCTTCTTCTACATCCTCACCGGACTGGGACTCGGGTTGTTCATCTCCACTGTCTCCAACACGCAACAGGAAGCGTTCATGGCCATGTTCTTCTTCTTCCTGCCGGCGATCATGCTCTCCGGATTCATGTTTCCCATCGCCAACATGCCCGTAGTGCTGCAATACCTCACCTACCTCGATCCCCTCCGGTATTATTTGGAAATCGTGCGCGGGGTGTTCCTGCGCGGGGCAGGGTGGCGCATCCTCTACCCCCAGACGCTCGTGCTGCTGGCCGTCGGGATGTTGGTCCTTGGCGCCGCTACCAGGAGGTTCCGCAAGACCACGGCGTGAAGGGGAAGGGAGTCGGCAACTCAGTACAGCGCCCGAATCCACCCGCCATCCACCGCCACCGACTGTCCGGTGATGTAGCTGGCGCGCTCCGACACCAGGAATGCTGCCAGTGCCGCGAATTCGCGCGGCTCACCCAACCGATGCATCGGAATCTGGGCTTCGGTGCGCGCGTTCACTTCACTGACGGACAGCCTCTCGCGCTCGGCCGTTGCCGCCGCCAACTGCGCCACTCGCTCCGTCTCGGTGAATCCGGGAACGATGCAGTTCACCGTCACGCCATCGCCGGCCACTTCGGTGGCCAGCGTCCGCGAGAACCCCGTGACTGCCGCGCGTAGGCTGTTCGAGAGCATCAGTCCGTCCACCGGCTGTTTGACGGTGATCGACGTGACGTTGAGCACGCGCCCCCATTTCCGTTCCCGCATCCCGGGCAGCACGCGCCGTGTGAGCTCGACCGTGCTTCGCAGCAGATTGTTCACCTCGCGCTGCCAGAGGTCCCACGGCAGTCGTTCGAACGGCCCCGACGGGGGCCCGCCGGTGTTGTTGACGAGTATGTCCACCCGTCCATACGCCCGTTCTGCGGCCCGCGCCACGGCATCAACTCCCTCAACGGTGGCCAGATCAGCGGCCACCGCTTCCACGTCGCCACCCGATTCGTCGGCGATCGCTCGCCGCGCCTCCTCCAGCCGCTCGGCGCCGCGTGCGCAGATCAGCAGCCGCACCCCTTCGGCCGCCAGTTCGCACGCCAACGCGTATCCCAAGCCGCGGCTGGCCGCTGAGACGATCGCGACGCGCCCCTCCAGTCCCAAATCCATGTCAGCGCCGCAGGTAGGCGTCCGTCTTGTTCAGCCAGTCCGCCCGCGGCGGACTGAACACGTCCACGTCCAGTGTGTCCTCGAGCGCTTCTGCCTTGTGCCACACGTTCGACGGAATGTGGAGCACTTCACCCGCACTCACGACCAGTTCCTGCTTCTCGTCCTCGCCGATCCAGAAGCGCAACGCCCCTTCGAGGATGTAGGTGAGCTGTTCGTTCTCATGCTGGTGCTTGGGCACCACGCACCCTTCCTTGAGATAGACGTGCGCCAGCATCATGCGATCGCCCGTGATCAAGCGGCGGTCGAGCATAGGGGACACGGTTTCGCGAGGCATCTCGTCCCAGCGATAGAAGGTGACGCTCGGGGTGGGGTTCGACATTGCGCGCGAGGTTGAGGAATGGAGGCCGTTCGGCAGGCGCCGGAGGCGCCCGGGAGGAATGCAACAATAAGGAACCTCACACCATCTGCGCGCTAGTGCTTGACTCCCCATCGGTGGCCAGGTTTATCTCTGCCATGTCCCAGAATGACTCGGGTCAGGAGCTTCCCGCCCCCGTTGTTGGCGTCTTGCGCAAATTCGCAGCGCTCGGGCGCGAGGAGAAGATGCAGGCACTCCTGCAGTATTCCAGAAAGCTGGAGCCGCTTCCCGAGCGATTCCAGGCCATTGACCGGGGCAATTTCACGGTGCCCGAATGCCAGACTCGGGTGGATATCTTTCCCGAAATCCGTGACGGAAGGATGCACTTCTACGCCGACGTAAACGTGCGACAGTCACCGACGGTCGCCGCCTTTCTCGCCATTCTCTTCTCCGCCATCAACGACCAGCCACCCGAGACGGTGCTCGCCATTCCCCGGGATTTTGCACGGCAGGTGATGGGCGGGATCGGGCTCGCCGGGCGGGAGACGGGGCTCTCGGCCATGGTCACGCGGCTCCAGACCCATGCCCGGCGCGCGCGCGCCGGCGCACCGTAACTACCCTACTCACAACCGCCGGCCTCCGGAGGCCCGCATGACCACCGCCCCGCAAGCGTATGGGAACCATCGACGCATCTTCCCGCTCTATCACTTCTTCGCGCTCCCCATCCTTGTCATCAACGCCGTCGTGGCCGTCACCCAGCTCATCGAGGCGCCATCTCTGGCCGCCGCCTGGTGGGTGCTTGTCGCCATGGCTCTCGCCGCCGGATTGGTGGCCTGCCGTGCATCGACCCTCATCGTCCAGAACCGCCTGCTCGGTCTCGAGATGCGCTTGCGCCTTACCGCCATTCTACCCGCTGACGTCCGGCCGCGGATCGGTGACCTTACACTCCGACAGATCATCGGCCTCCGGTTCGCCAGCGACGATGAGATGGCCGACCTTGTCCGGCGATGCCTCGCCGGTGAACTCTCCACCGCCGACGAGGTCAAGCGTCAGATCAAGGACTGGCGCCCCGACTACGTCCGTGCATGACAATTCCCGTGTCGCCCGTCATCAAGGTCCACCACCGCTGTAGATGCGGTGCCTCCAAACGCAAACCCTTCTGTGGCTCCACGCACAAGACGCTCCACTTCTATGAACTCGCGCCCCCCGCAGCGCCCTTGCCTCCCCGACCAGTCGGCTCAGGATAGCCGTGTCCGTTCCCTGTCCGCGCGATGAAGCCGACCTCGACGCGCAGCTCGCGGAGCCACGCGACGAGACTGTGGCGGCCCTCCGCGCTGTTCCGGGCGACGTCGTTGTGCTCGGTGCCGGCGGCAAGATGGGACCCACGCTCGCCCGCATGGCGCTCGCCGCCGCCCGCCGTGCCGACGGCGCCCGCCTGCGTCGCGTCATCGCCGTCTCGCGGTTCTCGTCCGCCGCCGCTGAGCGCGCGCTCGAGATTGCCGGTGTACATACCGTGCGGTGTGATCTTCTCGACCGCGATGCGGTAAGTGCACTTCCCGACGCCCCGAACGTGGTCTTCATGGCCGGCCAGAAGTTCGGCACCACCGAAGGGCCGGCCCGCACCTGGATGCTGAACGTCGTCCTCCCTGCACTTTGCGCCGAGCGCTATAAAGATTCTAGAATAGTCGCGTTTTCCACCGGCAACGTCTATCCGCTCACGCCGGCGGTCGGGGACGGGGCTCGCGAAACCGATCCCCCAGCCCCGGTAGGCGAGTACGCATGGTCGTGCTTGGGCCGCGAGCGCGTGTTTGGGCACGCCGCCGCTCTCGGCGCGCGGGTCGCCATCATCCGCCTCAATTACGCCATCGATCTGCGCTACGGGGTGCTCACCGACCTCGCACTCCGCATCTGGCGGGGCGAACCCGTGTCTCTGGCCATGGGCGCCGTCAATGTCATCTGGCAGCGCGACGCAAACCGCGCTGCCCTCGAACTGCTCCCCGCGACCGCTACCCCACCATTCGTGGTCAACGTCACCGGACGCGAGGCGCTCGCCGTGCGTGCCCTCGCCGAGCAGCTCGGCGCGCGATTGGGCCGCACACCGCAATTCACCGGCCGCGAAGCCCCTGACGCCCTGCTTAGCAATACCGCGCGACTCGCGCATACCCTCGCGCCACCCGCCATGGACCTCGATACCATGCTCGACTGGGTCGCCGAATGGGTCCGTGAGCAACGACCCCTGCTCGGCAAGCCCACCCACTTTGACGTGCGCGACGGGGCGTTCTGATGATCGGATTGCGGCCGCACCTTCGCGACGGACAGGTCATTCCGGCTCATCCCCTCGCCCTCTCGCCCCGCCGGACGTTGGACGAGCGCCGACAGCGCGCCCTCACCCGGTATTACGTGGATGCCGGCGCAGGCGGCATCGCAGTGGGGGTGCACACCACCCAGTTCGCCATCCGCAAGCGCGGGCTCTACCGCCCCGTGCTCGCCCTGGCGGCCGAGACCGCGCGCGCCTCGGCATTACCCGGCCGCCCCTTCGCCCTCGTAGCCGGTGTCTGCGGGTCCACTAAGCAGGCCACCACCGAGGCCGCCGTGGCGCGAACGCTGGCCTACGACCTTGCGCTGATCAGTCTCGCTGGTCTTGACGGGCTCGACGACCGGGCCCTGGTGCGCCACTGCCGGGCCGTATCAGAGATTCTGCCGCTGTTCGGGTTCTACCTTCAGCCGGCCGTCGGCGGGCGCTCGTTGTCGTACGAGTTCTGGCGCGACTTATGCGAATTGCCCGGGCTGTGGGCGATCAAGGTGGCGCCCTTCAATCGCTATGCGACTTACGATGTGGTCCGTGCCGTGATCGAATCTGGGCGCGACGACGTTGCGCTGTACACTGGCAATGACGACAACATCGTGGCCGACCTCGTCACGCCCGTACGCCTTGCCGTCGGTGGATCCGTACGCCAACGCTGGATGGACGGTGGTCTGCTCGGCCAGTGGGCAGTTTGGACGCGGCAGGCAGTGCGACTCCTCGCCGCCGCCAAGGCCGCGCGCGCCGCGAGTGCCGTGCCCTCGTCCCTGCTCGCCACGGGGGCCGCGCTCACCGCGGCCAACGGGGCCATCTTCGACGCGGCCCACGAGTTCGCCGGATGCATCCCGGGAATTCACGACGTGCTCCGGGCCCAGGGGCTCATGCGTGGCATCTGGTGCCTTGACCCACGTGAAACCCTCGCGCAGGGACAGCGGTTGGCCATCAACCGCGCCAGATGCGCCTATCCCGGCCTCACCGATGACGACTTCGTGCGCCGGAACCTCGATCGCTGGCTCAGCTAGTGGTGAGCAGTTCCGCCGTCCACGCGTCGCTCGCTGGTCGCTCGAACCGTTCACGCCAGTCGCTGGCCGCGATCACGCTGGTGTCGAAGATGGGAGTGTCTCCACTCACCTCACCGCCCGCTGCCATGGCAGAGAATTTCGCTCGGCTGGCTGATTGCACCTCGCCGTTCGCGTCGCGATAGAAGACCTGGCCCCCGCTCAACAACTGAACGCCGATCGAGTCACCGGCTACGCGCAGGCGACGAAACAGATCGTCGATCGAACATCCCGATGCCTGCTCGGCAGTGGGGTCGATACCGATGGCCAGGAACCGGTCGTGAAGCCACTCGCGGCTGCACCGGAGCGGCGCACCGTGAGCCTTCCATTGCGCCAGATACGCATCCACCTGTTCGAGCAGCGCCCGGGCTTCGTCGCTGGCAACAGACCGATCGCAGGCAAACACCCATACGCGCGCGTTCGCGGGCAGTGAAGAAAATTTGGTCACGGGCATCGGCGGATCGGGACGTTGGACGTGTGATGGAATGCCGGAAATCTAGCGGCGAGGGGCATTTCCGGGCTACGTTCCCGGTGCGCATTGCCGGTATCCCTGGCCGCGCTCGTTATCACCCGACGTCCTTCGGCCCACCCATGCCAAGGTTGCGTTCGGCTGATGGCACCTTGGTCTGCTGAACTTGCCGCAGCAGGGCGCGCACCACGAATGCGGCCCCACCCCGCTTACGGATCTCGCCGGGGGTGGAGTGCAGGTACCGCTGGCAGATGTTCCGGAACGCGCTCCCCGAGGGAAACGACAGACTCTCTGCCACCCGATCCGCCGTGCGATGCCGGTCCTCCAGCATGTGGCCTGCGACGATGAGCCGCCCCCACGTAAGCAGGCGCCGGGGAGACGGGTATCCGCCCGCTGCCAGCCGGTCGCTCACCGTGCGACGCGGCAATGCCAGGAGTTCGGACAGTCCGGTCGGCGAGAGCCGCTCGTGCGCTCGCGTGATCGCCAGGAGCACGGCGTCCCGTACGCTCGGATCCACCTGGTCGAGCGACTGGCGGACCACCGCGCCCAGACTTCGCGACTCGGCTCGTTCGACGAATGCCAGGAGCTGCCGCGGCGTATCGTCCTGGTCCGGTACGACCAGGGCATCCACCCCTAATCGCCCGGCGTCGAACACGTCGTGTACGCAGTCCAGGCCAACAGCCCCGTACATGATGATGGCCAGCTGGGGCCAGCGTTGCTTGAGCTTCCGGATTGCTTCGAAGTTCGCCTCTCCCTCTGCATACAGGTCCAGGATCGCGATGCGCACGGCGTGCCGCTCGCACGCGTCGGCCACCGCCTGCCAATCCGGACACACCAGCAACTCGTGTCGATCGCGGATGGCCATCCGGAGCCGCTGGATCCGCCCGGGCTGAGACTGGAGTGTGGCGATCACGCTCATCCGGCATTCCTGGAGAGAAAGGGGCTGCCGCGCGACCGGTCTCTACGCGGCCCGCGGCGCCCATCGCATGATGACGGGGCCGTAGCGCCAACTCCGCCAGGAGCTGGCTATCACACTGAGGACGATCGGTAGCATAATGTGATAACAAGTGCCTCCGGCGTGATATTTGGCAGCACGGCCATGGTTACTGTCGAAAGACATCTTCGTGTGCGTAACGGGCTCCTGCCCTTTCATAAAGTTGAGCAGGGCCGTCTTCCCTGGACGCCGAGTCATGACCGCATCGAATCAGCAAAGGAAACATCGCGAAGCCGGATTCACGCTTATTGAGATCCTGATCGTCATGGTCATGGTCGGCGCGATGTTGGCACTCGCTATTCCGCGCTTGAACCTGCAACGGTACCGCACCGATGCCGGCGTCCAGGGGTTGCGCAGTGTGCTGATGCAGGCCCAGCGCACGGCGCTCGTCCGGCAGTATGACGTGGTGATCACCATCGACACCGCAAATCAGGCCTTGCAGTGGTGGGAAGACGCTAACAACGACGGTATCATCGAGCCCACGGAACACACGCGCACCTACCCTCTGAACGACGCCATACGGTTTGCCGTTCCGCCCATCGGAGTCAACGGTACTGTGACCTCTTCGGTCGTCGGTGCGCATCTGAGCACCATGGCCGGGCTCCCCGCGATCACGTTCCACCGTGACGGAGCCGCAACCTCCAACCTGGAACTCTATATCGCCGGGCCAGCCGATCCCAACGTGACCTATCGCGCCGTCCAGCTCACGCAGGCGACCGCACGCACCGACTGGTATCTGTATAATTCGCAGGCACATACTTGGAAGCTCGGGGGGTTGCAATGATGCGGCGCCTGCTCCGGACACGTCCGGGATTCACGCTCGTCGAGGTCATCGTCGCCCTGGGCATTCTGACGTTGGCGCTGCTCGGGCTGGCGTTGTTCGTCTCCCGCATGGCTCACTCCGCATCGGACTCGCGCTTGCTCGGGACGGCGAACGAACTCGTCATCAACCGTATTGAGTCGATCAAGGCGATCACCAATTACGCGTCCATCGATAGCTGTGCGATTACCGAGTCTTCGATCCCCGGATCTTCTACGTACAAGGGATTCAACCGGCAGACGCTGGTCAAGCACGTCGGCGGGGGCATCGCCGATTCCGTTGACTACCGCATCATCACCGTGACGGTCACCAACCCGGTGATGTCGGCGCCGGTGAAAAAGACCACCGCCATCGCGGCTTTCTAGTCGAGCATACCATGCCAAGACCCCTCGCCCGCCGCGGTTTCACCCTCATCGAGATGCTGGTGGCCATGATGGTTCTCATGATCCTCATGGCTGGCACCATCCAGACCTTCCGCAAGAGTTCCCTCTTACTCGCCGCCCAGGGTGGGCGTATCGAAGCGCAGCAGAACGGGCGATTCGGCGTCACCACGATCGACCGTGACCTTCGCGTTGCGGGCGTGGGAACCGTGGCCGGTCAGCCGCTACTCGTCGAGGCCGACACCACCGCTATCGTGTTCAACGTCGACCTCGTCTCCCGGACATTGGGTGACTGGGGCTCGGTATACGTCGACACGAGCGCTGACAGCAATGCCGTTGGGGCTATGAAGTCCGTGAACAAACTGCTGCTCCCGGGCATGTCGGTCTTCTATCCCAACTCGACGTACGTGCAACCCAGTGGCACAGTCAGCGGGGCGGAAACGATCGCCTACTATCTGAGCAAGGACTCGACGTCCAGTTACGCCAACCAGTACATCCTGTACCGCCGCGTAAACGCCACCGCGCCGCAGATCATCGCCCGCGGCATTCAGTATACGCCGGGTGATACGGTCTTCCAGTATTTCAAGTCCGACACCGTCGGCAATCTCACACCCATTCCGATGTCGTCGCTCCCGCTGTATCACAAGGCGACGATTCACGGGTCCATATCCGATACCGGCAAGTTTGCCATCGTCGACAGCGTCACGACCGTGAAGGTCAAGCTCGTCGCGATTTACCACGATCCCAAGCAGCCCACCAGCACCATCTTGCGAACCATCCGCAGTACGCTCCGCATCATGAATGCCGGCCTCATTAACGCCACCACGTGCGGCAACCCGCCCCTCGGTGTCACCGTAACTGACAGTACGTCGCTGGCCGGCGCATCGACACCGTTCATCACCATTATGTGGCCGCGCTCGGGCGATGACGGAGGGGGCGAGCAGGATGTGGTGAGCTATTCCATATACCGACGTTCCTCTTCCGTCTCGACCTTCAATCAACCGATCGCCAGCGTTCCGGCTGGCTCGCCAACGTATTCGTGGACCGACAACAGCGTGGCCTCGGGCGATCAGTGGATCTACGGCGTATCGGCGCAGGATTGCACACCGTCGAGCTCGCCGTACGGCGTGACCGGCACGATCACCGTGCCATAAGAACAAGGAAATCCCATGCGCTCACACCGTTCAGCATCCTTCGCGCGCCCGAAGCGGGCGCTCCACCGCATCCGGAATCGTCCGGGCTTCGCGCTCGGCCTCGCCCTCATGTTCGCGTTGGCTATTGGAGCACTCGCCACATCGGCTATCTACCTTTCGTCCAACGCCACCCTGATGGCCAAGGCTGTCGACCGCCAGTCGGAAATGAAATACGCCGCTGAAGCTGCACTCGAGATCGGCAAGAGCGAACTCAACTTCGATCCCTTGGCGCTGCCCGATAGCGGTGAGACCCAGATCATGACCAACCAGCCGGTGTATGCGGCCGACGGCACGACGCTGCCCAACGTGACCGTCAACGTATGGATCGGCCCCACCGGTTCGACGACCGGGCAGTTCGGCCGCTTTGCCAGCGTGGTTGCTCAGGCCCAGGACAACCGTGGCTCCGGTTTCGTCCGGCGTCTGGAGCTGGATCAGGAGAGCTTCGCCAAGTACGCCTACTGGACCAACTCCGAGACCTGCTGCGGTGGCACCATCATCTACTTCAACAATGGCGACCAATTGTGGGGGCCGGTCTTTTCCAACGACGTCATCCACATCGGTAGCGGCGGCGCCACGTTCCACAGCAACGTCACCACGGCGCAGACCATCAGCGGCATCGGCTATGGCAGCTTCTTGCAAGGGTACACCCAGCACGCTACCCCGATCTCTCTCCCATCCACAGCCAATCTTTCCAAACTCACCGGGTACGCCGGCCTCGCCGGGTACGCATTCACACCGCCTACCAACGGCGACGAAACCACCGTCCTCCAGCGCGTCGAGTTCGTGGCCACCGACATCACCGGCGAAGGCGACTCGTTGGCCATTCAGGACGGATTCTTCCGTCTCTACACCGCAAAATCAGGCCAGACCGCCTGGTTGCGTGGCGACGCATCCAATGAAAACACGAACTGCGGCGACTTTCATACGGTTAACGGAGTATCGGTGTTCTTTCCGGTCTCCGTGCACAAGACCACGTGGTTCAGGACGTTGGTGCAGACTCCGACGGGCATCCTGACGCTCGCCCAAGCCAAGGCTGAAAGCTCCGCTACAGCGACCACCATCATGGGGCACGCCGGCGCCCGCTGCTACCTGGGCGGCGATCCGCACCTCGTGGCCGTTGCCCGGACGACAGCGCTTGGCTACAGCACAGCCGCCATTCAGAAGGGTGGCAGCGACACGACCTTCACGCCCACAGATCAGTACGGCGCCTGGTCGCTCTATTCCAATTCGCCCAACGCCGCCGTAGCTGCCAAGCGCGTGGACGCCAACTATCTGTACCCGCTCTACCGAGGGTACAACCTCAACGTCAAGGGCGTCATGACGTTCGCCGGCACCATTGGCGTGAGCGGTACGCTGCGTGGACGCGAGACGCTGTATTCCAAGGGCGGTACAATCGTCATTCTCGACGACCAGAGAGATGCCGACGATCCGGCCCTCGGCACCTGTGCCGATATTCTCGGGCTCCTGGCCGACAACAACATCGTCGTGGCCGACAACGCCATCAACACGCCGCAGAGTTTCACCGGTTCGTACAAGTCGTACGACGATTCGCAGGATTTGTACATTCAGGCCGTGATCATGGCGCTCAACACGTCGTTCACCGTGCAGAACTACACCACCGGACCAACCAACGCCCTCACGTGCGCTGGCAATTCGGACGGTCGTGGTTGCCTCTACGTGACCGGCGGCCTGATTCAGCAAAACCGCGGTCCCGTGGGGCTCAGCTCGGGACAGGGCTACATCAAACAGTACAGCTATGATCGCTGCGCCGCAGTCAATCCGCCCCCGTACTTTCCCACCACTGGACAGTTCCTCGACAATCGGTACTTCGAACTCAACCCGGTGGGCTTCAACGTCGTCCAACTGTTCAACTACCTGACACCGGGCCCCTGACCCGTAGCCGTTGCCAACGCACCACGAACGCCCGCGACCTGCGTCGCGGGCGTTCGTGTTCATGGACCGTTCGAAAAGCCAGAAGGATCGGTGATCGGCTCGCCCGTGGGTCAGCTAGTTGCCGTCCGGCAGTTCAAACGTCAATGCGTCAGCAAGCAGTGGAAACCGGAACTGGAACCCGCACGCCAGCAAGCGTTGGGGCAGCACGCGCTGGCTCGTCAGCACGGTGCTGCGTCCCATTTCGCCCAGGCCCAGCGCGATCACCATCGCGGGCACGGGGAGGATAGCGGGCCGGTGCAACACCCGGCCCAGTACCTGTGCAAACTCCGAATTTCGGACCGGGTGCGGAGCTACGACATTCACCGGGCCCGCTACGTCGGATGCGCCGAGCAGAAACGACACCGCTCGCTTGAAGTCTTCGCGTGCAATCCAACTCATCCACTGCCGCCCGGATCCGAGCGGTCCACCCAATCCGATTCGAAAAGGGGGCAGCATCTTGGCCAGCGCTCCCCCGTCGCCAGCAAGAACGATTCCGGTACGCAGTTGGACCACGCGAGCGCCCGCAGCCAGGGCCGGATCGCATGCTCGCTCCCACTCAGTGGTAATGCCGGCCAGGAAGTCGGCGCCGACGGCGCTTCGCTCGTCGAGCAGTTCATCGCCTTGATCGCCGTAGATCCCGATTGCCGACCCCGAGAGGAACACCAACCCGGGGTGGCGCAACGCCTCAATAGCCCGCGCTACGGTCTCCGTACCTCGCACCCGGCTCTCCCGGATTCGGCGCTTGCGCTCCTGGGTCCACCGCTGTGCGATCGGCTCTCCAGCAAGGTGGATCACGGCGTCGATCCCGTCCAGTGCTGATGGATCGAGCCGACCAAGGCCAGGGTCCCACGAAATCGCTCCCTTCTGACCGTCGGCCGCTGCTGGCCTCACCATTGGACGCACGGTGTGCCCGTCGGCAGTCAGACGACGTGCCAGAAACCGGCCCAGAAACCCCGAAGCCCCTGTGATGGCGATCTGCATCGATGCTCAAAGATGCCGGGCAATCCCGCTCGGCGCACCGTTGTTCGGGCTCGAACCCATGGTCGTGCCGAACTTGCCCGTTGGCATCCCCTGGCGGCTTGGGCATCCCCCCGCTACCAACGGCCTCCTGCACGGCAACGGACCAATTGCATGATGGATCAATTAATTTTGCCGAGGATACGCAGCGGTATTCCCGCCGGGGCGAATGGGTCCCCCGGGAAATACCGGTTCACGTGCCTTTGTCCCCGTCGAGCGGTCTGAATGATTCTCCATGCGATTCTCGTTGCTGTAATGGCCGCCGCTCCCACGGATACGGGCCCCCACCAGGATCAACCGCACCGCCGACCGTGCCCGCCGTTCCGCTCACCGTCCAGCTTCCGGTCGATACCACTCATCGGCGGCCGCGGTGCGTGGTCATCGAGTACGACGACGCATACTACACCCGGCTCTCGATTCACCGGTACACCAGCTACGGCATTTACCCGCTGTTCGTAGGCCAGTTCATCTCGAGACGCGAGGTGTGGACCAAGGGGCAGGACGCGCCAACCTGAGCCAAGACAGGCCACCGCGCACTTGCCGCGGCGTTGGTGGGTGTATTTGGCGTCAACACGGTCACGGGGCTCTGGAATCTGTGGGACGCTCGTAATGATCCCGACGGCCGGACCCTGAGGACCGTGCACGCCCTCACCATGCTGGCCGCCGACGCCGCGTTCAGTTACGCGGGTAGCACGCTGGCCGGGCAAGCACAGAACAGCCTCGCCAAACGACGGGAGCACATGGCGGTCACGAACTCTCCCATGGGCGGCATGGCGCTGAGCGGGCTGATGATCACATTCTTCAATCGATAGGCGCACCGTAGATGGGGCGCTCGCACCCTCGAGCCACGGGCATCGCATGAAGCGAGAAGCCCGTACGCAGTGCGACGAATACGTCAGCCAGCGGGATGTTTTGGCCAAGTCGCCCACGGCCACAGCGGTGGTCGCGGTCGCGGTTGGCTGCGGGAATGGTCAGTTCGGGCCCTGCCCCTTCACGGCACCCACGGCATAACGGGTGGGAGCGGAAGCGGAAATACCTCCAACGCCAACGTCTTCGTGGTGGGCAACTATCCGGCGTTCGTCACCGTCGGTACGCTCGTCAAAGTCGACAGCTATCGCGCCGTCAAGCGCACCGGTGCCATGACGTTCGCGGCATATTCCATGATCTGCACACACCAGGGGTGCCTCACGTCGCTAAGCAACAATGCGTTCTATTGCCCGTGCCACGGCGCTCAGTTCAATAGCGGCGGACAGGTGACGCGGGCACCGGCGTCGAAACCCCTCGCTACGATCGCCGCGTCGTACGACCCGGCCACCGACCAGTTGACGCTCGGATGACACGTCGTCCAGGGCAGGGTGCCGACCGCACGGTGCGGTACTCGAGTGGCACGGATGGAACGCCCTTGGCAGGGCTCCGGTGGGGTGCCATACCGGAGGCTACCCGAACGCTGGCACGCGCTGGTGCGTTACACACCAGCGTAGCCGTTGGCCGCTTGCCCCTGGTCCCGCCCGGAATCTGTCTCCGGCCATTTCCCATCTTCGACTGATGACGATGCTGACTCCTCCAGAATCACTGGTTCATCTGCTCAAACCGTGGGCCGACCTTTATGGCAACTCAAAGGTCGCTCCGACGATCGTGACCTTCCTGCACGTCGGTGCGTTGATCGTGGCCGGCGGATTCGCACTGTCTACGGACCGCGACACTTTTCGGGCCGCGCGGGCCGGAGAGACCGCCCGCACACAGCAACTCGACGACCTGCACGGCGTGCATCCGTGGGTACTGGGCGGACTCACGGTTTCCGCCCTGTCCGGGCTGCTGCTGCTGACCGCTGATATCAAGACATTCTTCGGCTCCTGGATCTTTTGGACGAAGATGGTGCTCATCATCGCGCTGCTCACCAACGGGTACGTGATGGTCCGGACCGAGCGCGCGCTCCGTGAGAGCAGCACGAGCGGGAAAAGCGCGACCGCGGGCTGGCAGGTTCTGCATCGCACCGCCGTTGCGAGCATCGTGCTCTGGTTCACCATCGCGTTTGCCGGCATCATGCTGGTGAACATCGCCTAATGGTTTCAGGAGATGGTTTGATGCATACGAAGCACCCGCCGCGATCGAGACCCGGTTCATCCGAGCTCTCGGTTCCAGGAATTCGCTCCAGACCTACGCCGTGCCCGACACCAATGGCGTGAATATCGACAAGGACCAGTCTGTGATCGTGGCACGCTACCAAAGCAAGGTGTTCGCCTTCTCCCTGGCCTGTCCCCATCAGAACACGGCGCTGCGATGGCAACCAGATGATAAGGAATTTCGCTGCCCCAAGCACCACTCCACGTACACGCCCGACGGCATCTTCATCGACGGCCGCGCCACTCGCAGCATGGATCGTTTTGCAATACAGCATTCCAACGCCAACCTGGTCGTGGATCTCGACAAACTGTACCGCGAAGACGACGATCCGGATCTCTGCAAAGCGGCCTTCATCGCGCTCTGAGTCGAGGCAATGCGGCCCCCTTCACCTCGCCGGTCGGAAGGTTACTTTCTCCCCATGTTGCTCGGCGTTGCTGGTATGGTCGGGTCGGGAAAGACGACCCTGTCTCGCGCCCTCGCCTCGCGCTTCGGACTGCAGTTGGGCCTCGAGAGCGTGGGCGACGAGAACCCCTGGCTCGAACGGTTCTACGATGGCCCTGATGGTATGCGGGCCTTCGGTCTCCACTTGCAGCTGCATTTCCTCGCCACACGGTTTGCCGCCATGCGCGGCATGATTGGCGCTGGCGGAAGCTGGGTGCTCGACCGCACTTGGTACGAGGACGCTGAAGTCTTCGCCCGTGGGTTGTTCGAACAGGGGTACATGCGCCCCGACGATTGGCAGTTATACCAGCAGCTCTATGCCGAGCTGCTCCATGCGCCAGTCGCTCGCCCTCCGCGTTTGCTCTTGTATCTGCACGGGCCCATCGAGATCATCGTCGAGCGGATCACCACCCGTGGCCGGCCGAAGGAGCGCGACACCGATCCCGAATACTGGCATGGACTCCATGGGCGATACGAGCGGTGGATCGCGAATTTCCAACACTGTCCTGTGCTACCACTCGATGTGCGCGAATTCGACCTCGTGGCCGACCCCGATGCCATCGAGGACATCGCGGCACGCGTCCGCGCACTCGTCGGCGACGGACTGCCTCAGTTGGAACTGTGGCCCGCCGCCCCACGATCTGCCCTGAACCGTCAAGGGGCTGCAACTCCGGCCTCGTGAGCCGGATGGCCGAAGAGCACGTGACTAATTTGCAGTATGAACTCGAGCGCTGCCCGTCGGCCGCGGGCGCATCGTGACCCTCTGGAAACCGGGGGACAATCCGTTTGCCGAGGTGGCGGATCCGCCCTGCCGTGAACGTGTTTCCCCGTTTCGTGTAGTATGTGAAGAGTCAGCGAAGCACGACCCCAGGAGTCATCCATGTGGATCCCATCTTCAAATCTGATGCGCGGGCTGGCCCTCATGGCCGCACTCACGGTCGCCTCGGCTTGCTCCGAGCGACGCACCGCTGAGCGCGCTGATTCCGATCTCTCGCACGATCTCGCCCTGGCCGGGCAGGTCAATGCCCAGCCGGCGCTCCAGGACACAGCAGTCGCAACCGAGCCACAGCCGAAGCCACAGGAACCGCCGGCCTCCGCCCCCCGCGCCGAACCCACGAGTCCACGACGCGCGCCGGTTCCTCAGCCAGCTCCGGTGGCGCAGGCCCCAGCACGGTTGGTGCCGGCTGAGTCCACCGTCGTCCCGCAGCCCGATTCCAGCGCGCTCGCGGCGGCGGCCCCGGCCCCCGCCCCGGAGCCAAGACTCATCGACTCCGGCACCAGTATCGCGCTCAGTTCGGGCATGCGGGTGTGTACCAACACCAACAAGGTGGGCGACAAGCTGGTGGCGACCGTGACGAGCCCGGTGACAGGCGGCGATGGCGCCATTGTGCCGGCCGGTTCGCGTGTGGTGCTCGAGGTGGCAGCGGTCACGCCGGGCGATTCACCGGACAGCAACACAATCGTGTTCCGCCCCACTTCCATCTACATCGACGGCAAGGCGTTTCCGGTCTCCGGAGCCATTACATCGGCCACCACCATGCAGCGCGTCGAAGTGTCCAACGGCGGTGCGTCCGACAAGCAGAAGGTCGTGGGCGGCGCGATCGTGGGCGCGATCCTCGGCCAGATTCTCGGTCGTGATACTAAGTCCACGGTCATCGGGGCAGCGGCCGGTGCGGCAACGGGGGCGGCGGTCGCCAAGGCGCAACAGAACTACCAGTCGTGCTTGCCGGAGGGAGCGGCGCTCACACTCACGCTCTCCGCGCCGGTCATAATGAACTGATCCGGCGAACCCCCTCGTTCACGCGGCGCGGCGCACATCACAGCCCTGCGTAAGCGGATGGGCTGGCCCGCGGCTTAGGCCGCTACTTCACCGCCCAGATCCTTCACGGCTTGGATCATCTTCACCAGCGTCTCACGCGCGTCGCCATACACCATGTTGCAGTTGTCGGCGTAGAACAGCTCGTTCTCCACTCCGGCATAGCCCTTGCCCTGGCCTCGCTTGAGCACGTACACCTGGTGGGCGTAATCGACGTTGAGGATCGGCATTCCGTAGATCGGTGACCCCTTATCCGTGCGCGCTGCCGGGTTGACGACGTCGTTCGCCCCGATGACCAACGCGACGTCGGTGCTCGCGAACTCATCGTTCACTTCGTCGAGTTCGGCGATGAGGTCATAAGGCACGCCGGCCTCGGCCAGCAGCACGTCCATGTGGCCAGGCATGCGCCCCGCCACGGGGTGGATGGCGAACTTCACTTCGACACCGGCCGCTTGCAATGCTTTCACGAACTCATACAGCTTCTGCTGGGCCTGCGCGGCTGCGAGGCCGTAGCCCGGCACGATGATCACCTTCCCCGCGTAGCGCATCGTGATCGCCGCGTCACTCGCCTCGACCGGCTTCATGGCGCCCTTGATTTCGCCCAGATGCTCGATGCTCACGTCGCCGAAGTTGCTGAACAGCACGTTGGCCACCGAGCGGTTCATCGCCTTCGCCATGAGCAGCGTGAGCAGCGTGCCCGCCGAGCCGACCACCATGCCGGCGATCATCAGCGCCGGGTTCTGCAGCACGAAGCCGTCCAGCCCCACTGCCAGGCCGGTCAGCGCATTGTAGAGCGAGATCACGACCGGCATGTCGGCACCGCCGATCGGCATCGTCGCCATCACGCCGTAGATCAGCGCAATCCCGAAGAAGACCGCGATCAGCGCCGCCACCGGCACCCCGGCCACACCCACCGCCACCGCGACCCCCACCGCGACCGTGATCAGCAGTACGATCGCGTTGTAGATGTGCTGGCCGCGCACGCGCCACGGCTTGTTGACCCGCCCGTCGAGTTTCGCCCACGCCACCAGCGATCCGGAGAACGATACCGAGCCGATCACGGCGCCGACGAGCGTCACGGCGAGGTGCGTGGCATTGTCGGCCTTGCCCCCGAGTAGCTCGACGGCGGCGATCGCGCCTGCCGCACCGCCACCCATGCCGTTGTAGAGCGCCACCATCTGTGGCATGTCCGTCAGCGCGACGCGCTTGCCCCCGCGCCACGCCCAGCCGACTCCGATCAACAGGGCCGACAGCGTCAGCGCGAAGTTCACGCTCAGATGAGGCGCGGCTTCCGGGCTGAGGCCGAAGACATAGAGAAAGCCGGCCAGCGTCGCCAGCAGCATGCCGTACCCGGCCACGCGGATGCCGGACCGCGCCGTCACCGGAGACGACATCCGCTTCAAGCCGTAGATGAATAGAAAGGCCGCCACGAAATCAGTGGCCTGGATGATCCAAGCGGTGCTCATCGTCGTGTCCTCAATCCTTGGCTTTCACGGGGCGGCTGGACTTGAACATCTCCAGCATGCGCTCGGTCACCACGTAGCCGCCGGCCACGTTGGCCGCGCCGAGGAACACTCCGATGGTTCCGACCACCTGTTCCGGTGTGGTACTGGCATTGAGCAGGGCATACATCGCCCCCACCACGACGATGCCGTGGACGAAGTTGGAGCCCGACATCAGCGGCGTATGCAGAATCGCCGGCACGCGCCCGATAACCTCATAACCGGTGAACGCCGCAAGCATGAAGATGTAAAGCGCGACGAACCCGACGAGTCCTGTTTCCACGTTCATGAACCTCTCCCCGTGCGCTAGGCCGATTCTACGGCCGTTCGGGCCGCCTCGTTCGTGATCTTCCCGGCGTGCGTCAATACCGTCTTCGCGATGACTTCATCCTCCCAATCCAGCGCGAGTGCCTGATCTTTGACCAGCAGCTCCAGGAGGTTCAGCACGTTCTTGGCGTACAGTTCGCTCGCATGCTCCCCGAGCCGCGACGGCACGTTGAGCGGAGCGGCAATCGTGACCTGCCCGACCCGGATGGTTTCGCCGGGCTGCGTATAATCGCAGTTGCCTCCGCCCTCGGCCGCCAGATCCACAATCACCGCTCCGTTCTTCATGCCGTCGACTTGGGCCCGGCTGATGAGCTTCGGCGCGGGCCGGCCCGGTACAGCGGCGGTCGTAATCACCACGTCGGCCTGCTGAATGTGTCTGGTCAGCGCCGCTGCCACCTTGTCCCGCTCGTCCGCCGTCAGCTCACGGGCGTAGCCACCTTCGCCGCGCGCGTCCACTCCGGTATCCACGAATTTCGCGCCCAGCGACGCCGCTTCCTCGCGCGTCTCGGGACGCACGTCGTACCCCTCGACCACGGCGCCCAGACGACGTGCGGTGGCAATCGACTGCAGTCCCGCCACACCCAGCCCGATCACAAGCACTGTCGCCGGCCGCAGTGCCCCGGTCGCCATCGTCATCCGGGGCAGAATGCGGGGAAGTTCGGTGCCGGCCAGCAGCACGGCATAATAACCGGTCAGCGCGGCTTGGCTCGAAAGTGCGTCCATCGCCTGCGCGCGAGTGATCCGCGGCACCAACTCCATCGCGAAGCTGGTGATCCGACGGTCGCGGAGCAGCTTTGCGAGCTGCGGCTCTCGATTGGCGTACACGAACGATATGAGAACGGCGCCTTCCCTCATCGCCCGCACAATCTCGAGCGGCGGCGGTTGGACGGCCAGCACGATGTCGGCGTCGCCGACCAGGCTCTGCGGATCAGCCATGATCGTGACGTTCCGATAGGCGTTATCCGGCAGACTCACCGCCTCACCGGCTCCCGTCTGTATCCGGACTTCGGCGCCGAGCTTCACCAGCTTGTCGACGACGGCCGGGACCATCGCCACACGCCGTTCACCGGCCCGTGTCTCCTTCAGTACTGCGACTTTCAGTGCCATCGAACGCTCCATCGATCCGGTGCTGCCGGGCATGCCGGCTCCCTCACGCGGTCACGCCGCGCGCCTCATCCGCTATCCGTGAGGCTGGAAGACTCCGACCGCCTGCACCCGTCATCAGGGCCCCGGGCCCGGGTCGGTTCCAGGCACAGCCGGCCGGGGCCGGCGGCCCGCGACCGCCATCAGGCGCTGAGTACCGCCGGAGAAACCGGAGGTAGCACGGGCAGGCGCACTAACTATAACACGGTGCACCGGGAGATCGGGAGATCCTGATGAGCCAGCACACACAGTCCCAATGGAGACCGCCCGGCGTCCGCGCCGGAGACATGAGGCCCAAAGTCCGAAACCGACGGAATTCCTCGGAATCGCGCTCCTCTCCGCTACAATTGCGCCGCAATCTTCGGATAGCGCGGGCGAGCCAGCCCCCTAGGTTCCTGCACGTGACCCGATCACGGACATCAATTCCCGCCGGCCGGTGTATCCCGACCACCGACGCCGCGTGGCGCGCCATCGTCGAACGCGACGCGCGTTACGATACTCGCTTCGTCTATGGTGTCTCTTCCACAGGCGTGTTCTGTCATCCGTCTTGCGCGTCGCGACGTCCGCGCCGTGACCGCGTGCGCATTTTCACTCACGCCGAAGCTGCGGTTGATGCCGGCTTCCGCGCCTGCAAGCGGTGTTGCCCGGGGTCCGATTACTCGTCACGCGGCGAGACGGCCGTCGCTCGGGCCACGGCGTATCTCCAATCGCATGCCGACCGCCGCGTCACGCTCGCCGATCTCGCGGCTGATGTTGACCTCAGCCCCTATCATCTGCAGCGCACCTTCAAACAGTCCGTTGGCATTTCGCCGCGGGAGTATCACGATGCGCTGCGCAAACGCCGCTTCACTGAGCGGCTCCGCGCCGGAGACACCGTGAGTCGCGCCACTTATCAAGCAGGATATGGATCCAGTAGCCGGGTGTATGGTCGCCGTGAAGTGCGTGCTGGCATGACCCCCGCTGTGTATCGCCGCAAGGCCGTCGGCAAGCAGATCCGCTTTACGACCGTCGGCGTGCCTATGGGACGAATGCTCGTCGCGTTCACTGACGAAGGGGTGTGTGCCCTAGAACTCGGTGATAGCGACGAGATGCTCGAGCGCACGCTGCGCGAAGATTTCTCGAGCGCCGAGATCGAACGTACCACCGATCATACTGATTCCTGGGTCGCGGCGATCGTCCGCCAGACTCGCGGGCATGCTCCTGCCAGCGCGGTTCCACTCGACGTGCAAGGCACGGCGTTCCAATGGAAGGTCTGGAAGGCCCTCCAGCGCATCCCCATCGGCGAGACCCGATCGTACGCGGCAGTAGCGCGCAGTATCGGCAAACCAAAGGCGGTGCGAGCCGTGGCCAACGCGTGTGCCCGTAACCCCGTGGCGGTCGTCGTCCCCTGCCACCGCGTCGTAACCAGCGCCGGCGAATTGGGCGGCTATCGGTGGGGTCCCGACGTCAAGGCGCAGCTGCTCGAGTCGGAGTGCCGTTTGGCTCGGAAGTAGCAGCCCCCCATTCCGCGCCGGGGCTGGCGATCAAAAATGGCTCGGCATCCCCTGGTCGTTCCTACGGCGTCAGGGTTATGATGGGCAATGTTGCTTTCCCCCGACCTCCAGGCAGTCCACGGCACGTTTCCCCTCCCCGCGGACCTGACGTACATCGCGTTGCTGTTCGCACTGTTCGTCGTGCCCAAGGCCTTGCAGCGGTACCGCCTTCCCGATGCCGTGACCTGCCTCCTCCTTGGCTTCGGTGCCGCGGCACTCGGACTCGACCGGGGAAATCAGACGGTCGAGCTGCTTTCGACGTTTGGCATCACGGCTTTGTTCCTCTTCGCGGGTCTCGAGATCGATGCCCGTGAGTTGCAGCGCGACGCCAAGATCCTCGTGCAGCACGTCGTTGCCTGGTCCGCGCTCGTGATCCTCGTCGCCGCGGTTGCAATCCAGGTCCTGCACCTCTCCTGGCGCGCCGCGGGCCTCACGTCGCTCGCCCTCGTTACCCCGTCCACTGGATTCATCCTGTCGTCACTTAGATCCTCGGGCCTCAGTCGGACGGAGCAGTTCGCCGTCAAGACCAAGGCCATCGGGTCGGAACTTGCGGCTCTCGCAGCACTGTTCTTCATCCTGCAATCGACGTCCTGGGAGCGATTCGCGGTCGCCACGATCGCCATGGTGCTGATCGTCGCCTTCATCCCCTTCGCGTTCCGCGTGTTCGCGACCCGCATTGCGCCGTTTGCACCGCGCTCGGAGTTCGCCTTCCTCCTCATGGTGGCGGTCGTGTGCGCGTACGCCACACAGGCCCTCGGCGTCTACTATCTCGTGGGGGCGTTCCTTGTCGGCGTCGCGGCACAGCGGTTCCGCGTGCAATTGCCTGCGATGTCGTCAGAGAAGATGGTGGATGCGTTGGAGGCTTTCGGTTCGGTATTCATCCCTTTCTACTTCTTCGCCGCCGGCACGCATGTGGAACTCGAGCAACTACGATGGCTGGCGGTCGCCGTCGCGACCGGTTTTCTCGTCATTATGATTCCCGTCCGTGTCTTCGCCGTGGCTGCTCACCGGCGGCTTGCGCTGCGCGAGCCGTTGCAACAGAGCCGCCGCATCGGCATCGCGCTCGTACCGACGCTGGTGTTCACACTGGTATTGAGCAACATTCTGCAGACCACGTATGCCGCGCCCGAATGGCTCGTCGGCGCTTTGGTCATTTACACCGCCGTCAATACGCTGCTCCCCGCCTTTGTGCTCCACGGCCAGGCGCCCGAGTTCACGGAGCCGGTGGCTGAGCCGACGGCTGAGCTCGAAGCCCCGATGCCGTGAGCGGCACCCCAGAACGGCACGATCCCGGTGGCGCCGAAGCGTTGCGCCGAAGTGAAGCGACCGGCTCGGCCGAGATTCCGGTACTCCGCGCTGCGTCTGGTGCGCGCATTCGAATCGGCACGGCGAGCTGGACCGATCCCAGCATGGTTGCGCCTGGCGTCTTCTATCCTGACGGCGTTGCCAGCCCCGAGGCGCGCCTGCGCTACTACGCTGCGCGATTTCCGATCGTCGAGGTCGATTCGACCTATTACGCCATTCCAGCCAGCCGCATGGGTGAAATTTGGACCGAGCGTACGCCGGAACAGTTTCTGTTCGACGTCAAGGCCCATGCCCTGATGACCGGCCAGCCCACTGAGACGTCGCGCCTGCCCAGGGCCATTCGCGACGCGCTCCCCAAGCTCCTCCGGGAGAAGCCAAGGATCTACGCCAAGGACCTGTCACCGGAGTTGCTCGACCACGCCTGGACGATGTTTCTCGACGCGCTCGAGCCGCTGCGCATGGCGGGCAAGTTGGGCGCAATTCTTCTGCAGTATCCGCGGTGGGTGCGCCCCTCGCGCGCGAGCGCTGCGCTCATCGAAGACGCTCGCGGTCGCCTTGGCAGTCGCGCCGCCGCCGTGGAATTCCGCCACCGCGATTGGCTGGCAGATGACGCGCGCGATCGCACCTTTACCCTGCTCGAGCGGAATGGCTTCGCCTACGTATGTGTGGATGAACCACAAGGGCTCGCCAGCAGCGTTCCCCCCATGGCTGCGGTCACAAACCGTGCTCTGGCCATCGTGCGTTTCCACGGCCGGCGCGCCGAATACTGGGAAGGTCCGGTCGCCCGGGTCAGCGAACGCTTTCGCTATCTGTACGACGCCGCCCAACTTGCCGAGTGGATCCCGAGAATCGCCGCCCTCGCCGAGCGTACCGAAGAGATCCACCTCATATTCAATAATTGCTATGCCAATTACGGTGCTACGAACGCCGTCGAACTGGCGGGGTTGCTGCGCGACCTGACGGCCGACGGGTAGAACGACAAGCTGCGTTGCAAGGTCATCCGTCTGACTGTCCTACCGTCCTACCGTCCTACCGTCCTACCGTCCTACCGTCCTACCGTCTTACCGTCCGACCGTCCTACTCCCCATACGGCACCCAGATGTTCTTCACCTGCGTTGCCGCCCGCAGGAACTCCCGCCCCTCCCCCTGCTGCGCATCCATCCAGTCGCGCCCGTGCCGCGAACACCACGTGCGCTTCATGTTCGATGCCGAGGCGTGCTCCACCATTTGTACGCCCTCTGGCGAACCAAAATACCACATCGATTCCACATCGTCATGCTCGGCCAGAATCTTGGCCAGCGCGAGCGTGCTGCCGGTCACGATGTTCACCACACCCGCCGGTACGTCCGACGTTTCAAGCACACTATAGAGGTCGGTTGCCGACAGCGGGTAGGCTTCAGAGGGAAGCACGATCACCGTGTTGCCCGTCGCCACCGCGGGCCCCATGAGCGACACGAAGCCGAGCAGCGGGTGGGACTCCGCACAGGCCATGCCGATCACGCCGATCGGTTCGTGCATCGCCAGCGCAACTCCACGTATCGGCACGTTGTGCACCGCGCCATCATACTTGTCGGCCCATGCCGCATAGGTGAAGAGGCGCGAAATCGAGGCCTCCACTTCTCTCCCTGCCGCACGCGTTCCCCCTCCCGTCATCAGATCGATGCGCGCCGCGAACTCCTCGGCGCGCGCCGACAGGTTCTCGGCGACGTAATACAGGATCTGCGCGCGCAGGTGCCCGGTGGTTCTGACCCACCCCGCCCATGCCTTGTGCGCGGCTTCGACGGCATTGCGGATATCCTTTCGATTCCCCTCACCCACCTCCCCGACCACGTCCCCTTTCTGGCCGACGATTGGTCGCGTGTAGCCGCCGTCCGGGCGCACTTGCCTGCCGCCGATAAAGAGTTTCGGCGTTCGATCGATCGGAGGCAGATCCCGATGTGTACCCGCTCTTTTTGCGTGGCCCGTGGTTCTCGCTTCCGCCGATAGTCGTTCTGGCGCCATATGCTCCCAGCTGGCCTTCAGGTATTCCCACATTCCTTCGCGACCGCCCTCGCGGCCGAATCCGCTCTCCCGATAACCTCCGAACCCCGCCGATGCATCGAACAGGTTGCTCGAATTGATCCACACCACGCCAGCTTTGATCTTCGGCGCGATGTCCAACGCGAGGTTGATGTTCTCCGTCCACACGCTGGCCGCCAGCCCGTACGGCGTGTTGTTGGCCAACGCCACGCTCTCCGCCGGCGTGCGAAACGTCATCTCGACCAGCACCGGCCCGAAGATCTCCACCTGCGCGATCGTCGACGCCGGCTCCACGTCGGTGAACAGCGTGGGCGGATAGAAATACCCCTCCGCCGGCACGGCCCACGACGGCTGCCACATCTTGCACCCCTCGGCCACCCCCTGATCGACCAGGTCGCGGATCCGGCGCAACTGCACCGGCGCCACGATCGCCCCCATGTCCACCGCCTTGTCGAGCGGCGAGCCCAGGCGGAGCGTCTCCATGCGCGCGCGCAGCTTCGCCGTCAACCGGTCGGCAACGCCTTCCTGTACGAGCAGCCGCGACCCGGCGCAGCACACCTGACCCTGGTTGAACCAGATCGCGTCCACCACCCCTTCCACGACGCTGTCCAGATCGGCGTCTTCGTACACGATGAACGGGCTCTTGCCGCCCAGTTCCAGGCTCAGCTTCTTGCCGCTCCCTGCCGTCGCGCGCCGGATGATTCGCCCGACCTCGGTGGACCCAGTGAACGCGATCTTGTCCACTTCCGGATGCTCGACGATCACACGGCCGGTATCACCGTCGCCGGTCACCACGTTGATCACGCCCGCCGGAATTCCCGCCTGCGCTGCCACCTCCGCGAACAGCAGCGCCGACAGCGGCGTGAATTCGGCCGGCTTCAGCACCACCGTGTTCCCCGCCGCGATCGCCGGCGCCACCTTCCACGCCAGCATGAGCAGCGGAAAGTTCCACGGAATGATCTGCCCCACCACGCCCACGGCCTCGTAGCCCGTGAACTCCGTCGCCAGTAGTTGCGCCCAGCCAGCATGATGGTAGAAGTGCCGTGCCACCAACGGGATGTCGATGTCGCGCGTCTCACGGATCGACTTGCCATTGTTCATCGTCTCGAGCACCGCGAACAGTCGGGCATGCTTCTGCACTTCGCGAGCCAGCGCATACAGAAACCGCGCCCGTGCGTGGCCGCTCAATCCCTTCCAGCCGGTCAACGCTTTGCGCGCCGCCGTGACTGCCGAGTCCACGTCGTGCGCCGTTCCCTGTGAAACGTGCGCCAGCACCTGGGCCGTGCCTGGATCGATCACATCGAACGTCCTGGCCGGCTTTGTCCACTTGCCGTCGATGAAATGCCCGAACGCGCCCCCATGCCCGGCCAGCCACTTCAGGGCTTCGGCGCTGCTCTCGGGAGCGGGCCCGTACTCCATCGTTTCGAAAATCGCCGGAACGCTCGCCATTGGATGCTCGTGTTGAATTCAACTCATGACCAAGCAACGCTGTGCTGCCTGACTGCCCGACTGCCCGACTGCCAGGCCGTTTGACTGTCTCCAACCCCGTGTCACCCCATCGGCTGCCGGTACCCGGCCGCATACCGCCCGGTGAGGAACATCTCCAGTTGCCGCTCGATGTCAGTGAGTAACGCACTCGCTCCGAACCGGAACAGATCGGCCCGCAGCCACCGATCGCCGAGTTCTTCTTTCATCAGGTACATGAATTCCAACGCCTGCTTGGCCGTGCGAATCCCTCCGGCCGGCTTGAACCCGACGGCGTACCCTGTCTCTTCGAAGTACTCGCGAATCATTCGGCTCATCACCAGTGCAAAAGGAAGCGTGGCGTTCACGCCCTCCTTGCCGGTGGACGTCTTGATGAATTCGGCGCCTGCCTGCATCGCTACCATGCTCGCGCGCGCCACGTTACCCAACGTCGCCAGTTCCCCCGTGGCGAGGATCGCCTTCATATGCGCATCGCCACAGGCGGCCCGGAATGTCTTCACTTCGTCATACAGCGCCTCGTAGTTCCCGGTCAGCACGTGAGCGCGCGTGATCACGATGTCGATTTCCCGCGCTCCCGCTGCCACCGACGCCTGGATCTCGTCCACACGCTGTTCGAACGGGCTGAGCCCCGCCGGGAATCCCGTGGAAACTGCCGCCACGGGAATGTCAGTTCCGCGCAGCGCTTCAACGGCCGTCCTGACTAGCGCGTGGTACACACACACCGCGCCCACCGTGATCGCCAATGACTCGACCCCTAGGCCCTTCACCAGGTCATCGCGAAGCGGATGCACCGCCTTGGCGCACAACCGGCGAACGTTGCCCGGCGTATCGTCGCCCGATAGCGTCGTGAGATCCATCAGAGTGATTGCACGGAGCAGCCAGGCCGCTTGCCATTCCTTCTTTACGGTGCGGCGCGTGGGAATCGTCGCCGCACGCCGCTCTACGGCGCTGCGGTTCACCCGAATGGCACGCACCACATCCAGATCGAGTGGCCTGCCGAGGTTCCGATCCACGTAGCCGGCCGGCGGATTGGGACGGTCGGACCTGACCAGAATGGGTCGTGGGCCGTGGCCCAAGTTCGGCCCCGTGGCCAGCGCGCCCGATTCGGTGTGGCGATTGACGGTCATAGAAGCAACTCGACGACATCACGGGCGACATACCCGGATGAACCTCTATACTAATGTCGCCCTGGTGCTTCCGCACACGCCGGCCTCATCGGGCTTACCCTGTGGCGCGCGGCTCCCGGATTGACGCAAGCCGCAGTCACTCCTCGGTCAGCAGTCCCAGATGCAGCGCGAACTGGACATATTCCGACCGGTGCTGCAGGCCCAGCTTTTCCTGAATGCGCTGCTTGTAGGTATCCACTGTTTTGGGGCTGATGAACAGCCGCTGGCCGATCTCCGGCGCTGAGTAGCCCTGGGCCACGAGCCGCAGCACATCGCGCTCCCGCTGCGTCAACCGCTCGAACTTCGTTCGCTCGTCGATGTGCTCTGCCTTCTTCCGCAGACCTCCGGCCAGCACCCGGGCCGCCGACGGTTGCAGGTACGTGTCCCCATGCGCCACGGCACGCACCGCATCCACCAGTTCACGATCGGCGGCGCTCTTTTGCAGGAACCCGCTCGCGCCGCTCTCGAGCAGCGGCACCAGCGCTTCATCGGGCGAGTGCATCGTCAGAATCAGGATCTTCGTCCGTGTGCCATTGGCCGAGAGCGTCTTCGTCGCCTCGGCACCGTCCATCTGCGGCATCGACAGGTCCATCACCAACACGTCGGGATCCAGCTTTTCGGTCATCGCTACGGCATCCACACCGTTGGCGACTTCGCCTACGACCTGGATGTCCTTCGCGCCGCCGAGCACTGCTTTGAGCCCGGCCCGTACCACCGCGTGGTCGTCGGCAAGGACGACGCGAATGATGTCGTTGGTCACTGGTTCATTTCCTCGTGAACGGTGGCCGTCGCGACCACGCTGGTTCCGCTCCCCGGCGCACTCGAAATCCGAAGGTCTCCGCCCGCGTGTGCGAGCAGTTCGCGAGCCCGGAAGAGGCCGATGCCCGACGACACACGGTCTTCTTCCACTACGTCGAATCCCGTTCCGTCGTCGTCAATCTGCAGCCGAATCGTGCTGCCTTCGCGCGACAGGCTCACCCATACCGATCCTGCATGAGCGTGCCGCTCGACGTTGCGTACCGACTCGTCCGCCACACGGTAAAACGCAGTCATCAACGCCTGCGGTAACGTTGAAATGTCGGGATCAGCCGACACGCTTACGTCCAGGCTACTGCGCCGTGAGACACGGCGGCCCAGTGCCTCGAGCGCCGCTGCCAGCCCAAATTCGCCGAGCAGACCCGGGTATACCGACTCCGCCACCAATTGTACGTCTTCCACCATTTGGGTGGCGACATCCCGGGCCGCTACCAGATTTGGCGCGACCGCCGGGTCCTTGCACTCCCGTACTGCGGCCGATAGGTGCATCGCCAGTCCTGAGAGTTGCTGGGCCGTCGCTTCCCGCAGTTCCTCCGCGATGTGCGCGTGCTCCGCCTCGCGAACCCGCAGGCTCTGGCGCACTAGATGCCGGATCCGGGCCCGGTCGCTCTCCACTCGACCCATGAGACGGTTCAGCGTCTCCCCCAGCTCCGCCATCTGCTCATCGGCGATCGGCGACGCCGGTACCCGCGCTGAGAAGTCGCCTTCTGACACGCATTGTGCCACCGCCTGCAGGCCGTTCAATGGTACCAGCGCAAGTCGCACCAGCAAAGCGTTTGCAACGAAGCTCACAGCGAGCGCTGCGCACACCAGTGGAAACAACCCGGGATGGCCGAACATCGCGGACACCGTCAATGCCGCCAAGGCAATCAACAGATTGGCCCCCAACAACTTTCCAATCAGGGGCATGCGCAGAACCCGATGCAGCAGTCTCCAATTGGCGTTCATGGACGTAGGGGTTTCGGCTGTTGCGTCGGCGGGAGGGATCATCGTCCCCGGCAAGTGGATCGTAGTCACCCGACAGAGTCCTCCTTACAACGGAGCGCGCGTCCACTGCGGACGCGTCTGCCTTCTGTCTGGCCGATAACAACTCGGCAGGCGCTGCCGTGGTCTTCCATTCGTTCTGTTAGCTTCCCTAGATTCGGAGATGAACCTACGGGTGCATAGTTTTCTTCAGTGTCGGGATTGAGATGGCTTGGCTTAGGGGATTTCCAGGAACCTTGTAGGGTGAATCCTGACAAGCAGTATCCTTACACGCCCAGTCCATGGCTTATTCTTTACTAGGAGCCCCCTGACCGCATCCTGATGACCGCTCCTCTGCCCGGATCACTGCTTGCCGCAATCATCGGTATCTCCGCCGACGCGATCATCTGCGTTGACGGCGATCAGAAGGTTACGTTCTTCAACCAAGGCGCCGCCGGCATTTTCGGATATGCCGTCGAAGAGGTGATGGGAGAGCCGCTCGAGATACTGCTCCCCGAGCGCGCCCGCGCCGTGCATCATCACCACATTGCCAGTTTCCTGCAGTCACCGCTGTCGGCTCGTCGCATGGGCGAGCGGCAGGAAATTACCGGTCGTCGGAAGAACGGCGAGGAGTTTCCCGCCGAAGCTGCAATCGCCAAGCTCGACGTGGATGGCCGGGTCTACGCCTCGGTCGTCCTTCGCGACGTGACCGAACGCCATCGCGCGGAGGCGCGCCAGCGTTTTCTCGTCCAGGCGTCGGAGCAACTTGCGTCGCTCATCGCGTTGGACGAGACGCTGGATCTGTTGGCGCGCCTCTGGGTCCCGACATTCGCCAACCTGGCGGTGATCGAGATGGCTCATCGGGGCGAGCTCTACCATCTGCGGGCGGCCCGCGCGCAGGACGGCAGGGTAGTCACGGCTGGCGCTCACGCCGGCGGTGCCGGGCGCATTGACGTCGTCGTCGGATTGGACCCATCCGCTACGCCGCAGGTGGTCTTGCTTCCCGTCGCCGTCGCTCTTGACGCAATCCCCCAGGCGCATCGCGCCGCCGCCGATGCTACAGAACCGACCACTGCCTTAATCGCGTCGCTTGCCCATCAGGGCGACGTGCTGGGCCGCATCACGATGTTTGCGAACGGTCGTCAGTCATTCACCGCCGGCGATCTTGGCCTGATCGAGGATCTCGCGCGGCGGGCATCGATCGCGCTCGATAACGCGCGCCTCCATGATCAGTTGCAGCGCGCCCTGCGCGCCCGCGAGGACACGTTGAGCGTGGTATCGCATGATCTGCGGAACCCGGTGAATGCTGTAAAGATGCTCGCCGGCGCTCTGCTGCAGCCGCCCAATGAGGGCCGCCTACCCGACGATCTGCGCGAGCAAGTCGGTGTCATTCGCAGTGCCGCCGAGCAGATGGACACTCTCATTCAGGATCTCCTCGACATGAGCCGTGCCGAGGCGGGGCGGTTCGCGATTGACGTGCAGACGAGTTCCGCCATCACGCTGCTGAGCGATGCCCTGCGCACACTCGCGCCGCTTGCTGGTGCCAAGAACGTCGCCCTCGTCACCGATTGGCCGGAATGTCTGCCCGATGTGCAGGTCGATCCCGAGCGTATCGCGCAAGTCGTGTCGAACGTCGTGGGAAACGCCATCAAGTTTACGCCCAGCGGCGGTACGATTCGCATTTCGGCGTCGCCGGAGCCGGAGTGCATCCTGGTCGCCGTCGCCGATACGGGCCCCGGTATCGCACCCGACCATTTGCCCCACGTGTTCGACCGCTACTGGCAATCCAGTCGGCGCAATCGCGGCGCGGGCCTCGGGCTCCCAATCGCCAAGACCATTGTCGAAGCCCACGGCGGTCGTATCTGGGCGGAGAGCGTCGAGGGCCAGGGCGCCACGTTCTACTTCACATTGCCGCGCCAGCCGGTCGGATAGATGCTCGCCGCAGATCGATTTCAATTTGCAGTCGTTGCGCCAACCCGCACCTCTTTCCCTTTGATCGGCTCATGACTCACATGTCCCGCGTCCCCGTTCTCGTGCTGGCGTTCATGTTGCTCGCCTCCGCAGCCTGCATCGCCCAAAACCCGGCGCAGACCACGCCGCCACTCGATCGGGCCAACCTCGACACGACCTGTGCGCCGTGCACTGATTTCTATCAATTCGCCGACGGTGGATGGCTCAAGCGGAATACGATCCCAGCAGCCTATCCATCATACGGCGCGGCATTCGCGGTACAGGATCACAACTGGGACGTCCTCCATCAGATTCTCGACACCGACGCCATAGAAGCCAGTAGCGGCAAGCTCGCTGTGGGGTCGAGGCCATGGAAGGTGGGGACGTACTACGCCAGCTGCATGGACACCGTCGCGATCGACACGCAGGGCATCGCGCCGCTTCAGCCTGTGCTTGACGAAATCGCGGCTATCAAGACCCTGGACGATCTCAAACAGGCCCTGGGCAGCTTGGAGCGAACCGCCGGTCTCGCTCCGTGGAGCGATGGGTCGACGCAGGATTCAAGGGACGCGGCGTCGATGATCGCCGGATTATCCCAGGGCGGGCTCACCCTCCCCAACCGGGACTACTACCTCAAGACAGACGACGCTTCGAAGAAGATCCGCGATGAATTCATCGCGCATATGGGGCGCATGTTTCAACTCATGGGAGATACGCCGGATTCCGCAGCGACCGAAGCAAACGCTGTCATCAGGATTGAAATCCAGTTCGCCGAGGCGTCGAAGGCCCCAGTGGACCTGCGTGACCCCAATGCCAATTACCACAAGATGACGGTGGCGCAGTTGGACACGCTCACACCGCACTTCCGATGGGATGCGTTCTTCGCCGCGCAGGGCGCGCCCCACGTCTCCGCCATTGATGTGGGACAACCCGCCTTCTTCCAGGCAGTCGACGGCATGTTCTCGTCGGTCCCGGTCGCCGATTGGAAGACCCTACTACGCTGGCGCGCCGTCCACCGCTTTGCATTCGCTCTGCCCACCTCGTTCGTCGAGGAAAACTTCAAGTTCAACCAGTTGTTCAGCGGCACCAAGGAGAACCTTCCGCGCTGGAAACGGTGCATCAACTCCACCGATGCACGGCTTGGTGAACTGCTCGGCCAGGAGTACGTCAAGGCCGCGTTCACTCCCGACGCGAAGGCTCGCGCAGTCAAGATCGTTAATTCTCTCGTGGATGCTCTGCACGACCGCATCCAGCAGTTGACGTGGATGAGCGATACGACCAAACGCCAGGCACTCGCCAAGCTGGCGGCCTACACCAAGAAGATCGGCTATCCCGATAGGTGGATCGACTATTCCAAGCTCGACGTGAAGCCCGGTGAGTACCTCGCCGACGTGCGCGCCGCTGATCAGTTCTCCGCCTCCCGGGACTGGGCAAAAATCGGCAAGCCAGTGGACCGGACCGAATGGGGAGTGACGCCTTCGACCGTGAACGCGTACTACAACCCGCTGATGAACGAGATCGTGTTCCCGGCGGGGATTCTACAGCCGCCGTTCTACGATCCGAATGCCGACGACGCCGTGAATTATGGCGCCATGGGTGCTGTGATCGGCCACGAGATGACGCACGGATTCGACGACGAAGGCCGCCAGTACGACAAGAATGGCAATCTCAACGACTGGTGGACCAAGGAGGATGCGGGCAAGTACACCGCGCAGGCTGCCAGGGTCGCGAACCAGTTCGACGGCTATACGGTGCTCGACTCGTCCACTCACGTGAACGGCAAGCTCACGCTGGGGGAAAACATCGCTGACTTCGGCGGCCTTACAGTCGCGTATGCTGCCATGGAAAAAGCACTGGGCAACATGCCGCGTACCAGGATCAATGGGTTTACGCCTGAGCAGCGGTTCTTCCTGGCCTGGGCCCAGGTGTGGCGCGAACTCGACCGGCCGGCCTTCGCCCGGATGCTCGTCAACGTCGACGTGCACTCACCGGCGAAGTGGCGCGTCAACGGCCCACTCAGCAACATGCCGGAGTTCAAGGCGGCATGGAACTGCAAGGATGGCGACCTGATGGTGCGGGCGGACAGCTTGAGGCCGAAGATCTGGTGAGTCAGACAGTCAGACAGACAACTGCGGAACGCCGTTCGCTGTCTGACTGTCTTACTCTTTCCCTGCGCCCAATCCCGGCATCACCGCCGGAATCCCCACCGAATCCGGCGGCGGTAGATGGTTCGTGCGCCCCAGCACGCCGCGCGCCGCTGAGATCCGGTCCGATCGCGCGATCCAGAGATGCGTCGCCATGTCGTAGCGCGCCAGGACGTTGTGCAGCCAATACGGGCGGTTCTCTCGCAACCACGCCTGCTCGTACAGATCTCGAATCAGCGAATACCCGTCCCGCAGGTCGAACGCGAGCCCGTTCATCCCCGAGATGCCGATCAATTCGCCCCCTCGGGAAATCAACCGCTGGTCCGGAGGCGTGGTCGTGTCGGCCGCCCGCGCATACATTTGCACCATTTCGTCGGCGAATTCGAACTTCATTCCGATGAAGTCCAGCTTGCGCGCGCCGAGCGCCATCGCGTCGATGGCGTCCACGTGCCGGTGGATGAGCGGACGCGCCTGGTCGACTAGCACAAGCGATGACTCGGCGAGAATGCGCAGATCACGCAGCAACGGTCTGATGCGCTGCGCCACCAGTTGCCCCTCCGGCGACCAGGGATCGACCCAGAACAGATGGTCGTCCCCGTCACCGAGACCGGCACTGTCGAGCAACGTGTACGCCTGGATCAACTTGATCTGGGCCGCGTCGATCTTGCCGGTCGTGTCGCCGTGGAACGCGCGGCCATATGCTCGCTCGAACGCCGGAATGCTCGATTCGCCTGGCTGCCACCCGGCAGCGGCGCCGAACAGTACGCCGTACCAGGTCTGGTTGAAGATCGCCTCGCCGTCGTCGTCCCACGATGTGTTGAGCAGTCCCGTAGCACCCAACCGCTGCCCGTCGCGCACGAACCCCTGGATGTTGCGTAGGGCCACATAGTTGTCGGGATAGACGCGGCTCCAGTTGCTTACCCCGGGCGCCACCCACGTCTCCATCCGCGCCCGGCGGAACGGATCGATCGCGCGGTCGAAGCTCTGCGACGGCCCATACCCCCATGCCACGGCAATCATGTCCGTGGGCAGCGTCTTCACCAATTCCGGACTGCCGCTCGCGATGTCGCCCCAGAACAGGAGCCGTTTGTGCAGCGGTTTCAACGTCGAATCAATGGACTTCAGGAACCCGAGGTATACCGGGCCAAGCCCATCGGCCTTGACCAGATCGCGCGTCTGCCCCTTGCCTAGGTCCTCTGTCTCGTCCGCCCCGAGGTGCACGAATTTGCTCGGAAACAGCGAATCGATTTCCCAGAACATTTGCCTGATCAGCGCCATCGAGCCAGGCTGTCCTGGCGCTAACACGTTCCCGTGCGGCGTCTCGGCTAGATCGCCATAGAGATCGTATTTCAGGACGTGGTGTAGGTGGCCGAACGCCTCTTGCTCCGGAATCACATCAATGTGGTACCTCGCTGCGTACGCCACGAGTTCTTTCACCTGCTCGTGCGTCATCGCACCCCCCGGCGGCGCCGGCACCGCGTTCCCCGCATAGTACAACGTGTTCTCGAAGTACGGGGAGAACACATTGACCTTGTACGCCGCCAACGTGCGGATCTGCTCTTTCTGGAAATCCAGCGTGGGCATTGGACCGCGCGACAGATCGTCATGGAATCCGCGGTAACGCATGGCGGGCCAGTCGGTGGCGTTCACCAGGTGCAACACCGCGGTCGCTCCAGTGCCGTCCACGAGTTGCTTGACCGTTTGCGCGCCGTAGAACACGCCCGCCGCGGACCGCGCAATCACTGCCACTCGGACGCCGGCCGACACCAAGGCATAGCCCTCCGCGTTCATGGAGTCGGCCCAGACGGCCTTTGTGCTGCCGAGGAGCGTCTTGGCGCGCGTCGAACCCGTGCGCACGAACTCCACCCGCGCCGATGCCGAGCCACCGTACACCACGCGAATGCCGCGGGCCTTCAACTCGTCGCCCAGATCCCGGGCCGCAAACCGGTCTTCGGCGTTGCCCGGCAACTCGATCGAGAGGCCGCGCTTGAGGGTCAGGTCGCGCACCCGCGTCACGGCGCGGGGCTGCGGAATGAGGGCGAGCGACGTGTCGACGGTCTGCGCGCCGGCGGCCGAAGCCGCGAGAAGAACCTGAAGGACGAAGATTCGCATGGCAGAACGATGCAGACGCGACGGGGCAACTGGCAATGCGGCCCCCTTGCCCGTCGCGGTCCGCCATGCCACATTTCATCCTTCAATCCGGATATATAGATGCCTGCTGCCGCTGACGTCTTCGACCGTCTTTCCGCGCTCGCCGATCCCACCCGGTCGCGCCTGCTTGCCGTACTGGAGGACCACGAACTCACGGTGCGCGAACTGTGCACCGTCGTGCAGTTGCCTCAATCCACCGTGAGCCGGCACCTTAAGGTGCTCAGCGACGACGGCTGGGCCGCCGCCCGCGACGCTGGCACCAGCCGGTTCTACCGGATGGCGGCCGCACAACAGGATCCCTTTCCGCACAAGCTGTGGGCCGTGGTGCGAAGCCAGGTCGAGGACGACCCCGCCATGCGCCAGGACGCCCGGCGTCTCGCGAGCGTGCTCCGTGTACGCCGCGAGCAGTCCAAGAGCTACTTCACCACCGCGGCTGGCGACTGGCAGCGCGTGCGGGCCGACCTCATCGGCGCTCGCACCGATCTCCTCGGCCTACTCGACCTGCTCGATCCTGCGCTCGTCGTCGGTGACCTTGGCTGCGGCACGGGTCAGATCACCGAGGCGCTGGCTCCATGCGTAAGACGCGTGATCGCCGTGGATGAGTCCGGCCCCATGCTGGCGGCGGCCCGCCGCCGGTTCGCCCGATTCGACCACATCGACGTGCGCAGCGGCTTGCTGGAGACGCTGCCGCTGGAACGCGGCGAGCTCGACGTCGCCATGCTTTGTCTGGTGCTTCATTTCACGCTCGACCCGGTGCGAGTATTCGCCGAGGTGCACCGCGTGCTCAAGCCGCACGGGCGGCTGCTCGTGGTCGACTTCACGCCGCACGCCCGCGACCAGTACATGGTGGAGATGGGACACGTCTGGCAGGGGTTCGACGAAACCCAGCTCAGCGCCTGGCTGCACGACGCCGGGTTTCCCCATGTGCGGTACCGCGATCTCCCCGCCGACCCCGCCGCCAAGGGCCCCTCGCTCTTCTCGGCACTCGCCAAACGCGGGCGATCCTGAGTAATGTCCATTCCGACCCTTTTGAGGCCAACGCTATGAGCACCGCCGTGAAAGCCCATACATCTGCCCAGTCGTCCACCAGCGCGCGGCCGCCTTTCAAGGTGGCCGATCTCTCGCTCGCTGAATTCGGGCGCAAGGAGATCCGGCTCGCTGAACAGGAGATGCCCGGGCTCATGTCGCTGCGCGCCGAATATCGGGGTAGGCATCCGCTCAAGGGCGCCCGCATCATGGGCTCCCTGCACATGACCGTACAGACCGCGGTGCTTATAGAGACCCTCGTCGAACTCGGCGCCGACGTGCGCTGGGTGTCGTGCAACATCTTCTCCACACAGGATCACGCCGCGGCTGCTGTGGCCGTGGGTAAGGACGGCACGCCTGAGAGCCCCAAGGGTACACCGGTGTTTGCCTGGAAGGGCGAGACCCTCGGGGAATACTGGTGGTGCACGGAGCAGGCGCTCATGTGGCCCGACGGCGGCGGCCCCAATCTGCTGCTTGATGACGGCGGCGATGCAACACTGCTCGTGCACAAGGGCGCCGAGTTCGAGAAGACCGCTAAGGTGCCGGCATTCGATGAGGCCAACGACCCCGAAGAGTGGGGCGTGATTCTCGGATTGCTGCGTGTTGAGCAGAAGCGGAATCCAGGCCGCTGGACGAAGATCGCCGCCGGCATTCGCGGCGTGTCCGAGGAGACCACCACCGGGGTGCATCGCCTGTACGAGATGATGCGCGATGGCACCCTGCTCTTCCCGGCCATCAACGTCAATGACTCGGTCACCAAGTCCAAGTTCGACAACATCTACGGGTGCCGGCACTCGGTGATCGACGGCCTCAACCGCGCCACCGACGTCATGCTCGCCGGGAAGATTGCGCTGGTCTGCGGGTACGGCGAGGTGGGCAAGGGCTGCGCGCAGGCTTTGCGCGGCCAGGGCGCGCGGGTGGTGGTCACCGAGATCGATCCTATCTGCGCGCTTCAGGCCGCCATGGAAGGGTTCGAGATCAATACGGTGGAGAACATGATCGATACCGCGGACGTGTTTATCACCGCCACGGGGAATCGCGACATCATCACCGCAGCCCATATGGCGCGCATGAAGGACAAGGCGATCGTCGGCAACATCGGCCATTTCGACAATGAGATCGACATGGCCGGCCTGAAAAAGATCAAGGGCATCCAGCGTATCAACATCAAGCCACAGTACGACGAGTACCGTTTCCCCGATGGCCACAGCGTTATGATCCTGGCTGAAGGGCGGCTCCTCAACCTCGGATGCGCCACCGGCCATCCGAGCTTCGTCATGTCCGCGAGCTTCACCAACCAGGTCATGGCGCAGATCGAACTGCACGCCAACGCCGGTGCGTACGAAAAGAAGGTCTATACGCTGCCCAAGCACCTCGATGAGAAGGTCGCCCGCCTGCACCTCGATAAGCTCGGTGTGAAGCTCACGCAGTTGACCTCGAGTCAGGCGGCGTATATCGGCGTCAAGCCCGAAGGCCCGTACAAGCCGGATCACTACCGGTACTAGTCAGGGGGGAGGCCCCATGCCGCGGGAGATGCACCGTTGGGTCATCGACTCGATTACCGGGCACGTAGCGGCGATCGAGGTGGACGGCGCGACAATGGTACGCCTCCCGCAGTGGGTGCTGCCCCGGAGCGCAGTCGAAGGCCAGGTGCTTCTGGTCAAGCACGAAATCGACGGCAAGGGAAGGCGCTCCGTGATCAGCATCGAGATCGACTTCGCCGCGACCGCCGCAGCGCTCGACGCCTCCAAGGCTCAGGTGGACACGATGCGGAACGCCTCAGCGCGGCGCGATCCAGGGGGCGACATCAAGCTCTAGTTGTCTTCGCAACCCTTGGCGGTCGCTTCGCGGTCAGATGGCCCGTCGAGGTCGGTGCCTGATCGGCCCACCACGATTCGATAGCCGCCGCCCGGCACCCCGGGCGAGGTGATTGTGATCGTGCCGTTTTGATCGGTTCGGTACCAGGGCACGTTCGCCGCCTGGTACACCGCCTTGGCTTGCTCGTGCATGTGCCCGTAGTCGTTCTCCGCTCCCATGGACAGTACCGCCGTGTCGGGACGCAGTGCCGCCAAATAGGATGCGGTCACTCCATTACAGCTGCCGTGGTGATCGCCCTTCAGAACGCTCACCTGCATCCCCGGATCACGCGCGTACCCTGCTTCGCCCAGGAACCAGCCGATGGCGGTACGTTCCGCGTCGCCCGCCAGCCACATGGTGAACGAGGCTGAGTCGGGACCCACCAGCTTGACCGGGGTCGAACGGTCGTTCACCGTGAGCCGCTCGGCGTAGGGCCGCATGATGTGCAGGAGTGCACCGCCCCGTAAGGTGAGTGTGCAGATGGCGCGGCCGTCGCCGCACGGATCGTCGGTGTCGCGATAGATGAGCTGGCCGGCGGCGACCCGCGCGGTGATCGAATCGCGCACCTGGCGCAGCGAGACGGCCGTCGCGGGATCCTGATTCTCGAAGAAATACCGCACCGTGATGTGGCGTGACGTGCGGAACAGCTCGCGCAGCCCGCTGTAGTGATCGAAGTGGGCGTGCGTGAGCACCACGGCGTCGATGGTGTCGTCGTGAATGCCGAGCGAGTCGAGCAGCGCGCCGAACCGTGCCTGATCCGGCCCGCCATCGATGATCACCCGGCTCCCGCCGTTCGTGATGTACGTAGCGTCGCCCTGGCCCACGTCGAGCACGCGCACCGTGAGCGCGCGGAGATCGTCGGGCGTCGTCGCGGCACCGGCGCGGGCGGTATCGCGGGCCGTGCACGCAGCCAGCGTGCAAGCGAGCAGGAAGGTGACGATCGGCAGGCGCATGGCCCGTAAACTAGACCGGCACCCGCCCGGTCGCCGGGTCGTTCGCGGCCGCGGCGGACCGATTCAGCGCACCAGCGCGAACGGCCGTCAGCCGCCGTTGGTCCGCTTGGACCAGAGGAAATACACGGGCACGCCGGCGAGCATGATCAGCACCCCGATGCCCGATGCACCCGGAAACTGCAGGATCGTGCTCACCGCTAGCGCCCAGAACGCGGCCACGAAGGCCAGCGTGGTCCACGGATGGCCCGGCATGCGCATCGTCACCGCCCCCATCTGACCAGCCCGCGCGCCGTCCCGGGATTCCCGCCGCCGGAGCACGAGCAGCGCGGCGCCGGTGAGCCCGAAGAACACCGCATCCATGGACACCACGTAGTTCAGGATCTGATCGTACCGTCCCGACAGCGCGATGACCGCCGCCCACACCCCCTGCAGGGCGATGGCCACGGTGGGCACGCGGGTGCGCGGGTCGAGCCAGCCCACCTTGCGGAAGAACACGCCGTCGCGCGCCATCGCGTAGTACACGCGCGGCGCCGTGAGCATGCCCTGGCTCAGGAAGCCGATCGTCGACACGGCGATGCCGGCCGCGATCAACTTCGCTCCAGTGGACCCGAGTGCCCGCCGCATGACCTCCGAGGCCGGCGTCGTCGTCGTGGCCAGTCCGTCGGGACCAAGCGCGTGCAGGCAGGCCACGTTCACTCCGAGGTACAGCAGGATCACCCCGGCCACGCCGATCAGCAGGCCGCGCGGCAGGTCGCGCGTGGGATGCTTCAGTTCGCCGCTCACGAAGCTCGCCGTCTGCCATCCCCCGTAAGCAAACAGCACCGGCACCATGGCAGCGGCGAATGCGATCGGCACCGGTTTCTCGCCAGTAGGGGCCACGGCGGCCGTCGCGACCTGAGGGGCTCGCACCGCCATCCAGCCCACGATCACCAGCGTCAGCACGGCCACGATCTTCGTGACCATCAGCGCGCTCTGCACGTTGCTCCCCGACCGCACCCCGAGGCAATTCACGACGGTCAGCGCCGCCAGCGCCAACACGGCGAGCACGGCGCTCGACGTCCCCACGCCAGTGAGTTCGCGGAAATAGTTGGCGAACGTCACCGCCACGGCCGCCATGCCTCCGGTCTGCGTGACCAGCAGCAGCCCCCATCCGTACAGAAAGGCGACCATGGGGTGAAACGCGTCGCGCAGATACGCGTACTGGCCGCCCACCTGAGGCCGCAGCTGCGCGAGTTCGGCGTACACGAAGGCGCCGGCCAGTGCGATCACCCCGCCCGCCGCCCACGCGCCGAGAATGAGCGCCGGCGTGTGCACCTGGCGGGCGACGACGCACGGATTGATGAAGATCCCAGCGCCGACGATGCCGCCCATCACGATCATCGTCGCGTCGAACAGCCCGAGCCGGCGCGCGAGTTCCGAGGGTGCGGTAGGCTGGGGCATGCGGGGGGTGGGATGGAAAGAGAACACGCGCTGGGCGGCCGGCGGTGTATTCCGTGACCCGCGGCGAACCCAAACATGCAGACTGGCCAGCCGTCTGTCAGGGGCTTGCGCGCGGCCGCGGGGACGCCAGCGGCCCGGCCGTCGAACGGTTTGCGCGTCCCGGGTGTCTATTCACCGGCGCCACCAGACCCGCCCGATCACGACCGCCCGTATTCCGACCCCTTCCCCGACCCCCGCCCCCGTCCCGCGGCTGTACGAACGCGCGCTCATTCGCCGAGTGCTCGACGGCGACCGGCTTGCCGCGCGCGAGATCTACGACGCGCACGTCAACCGAGTCTTCCGCTTGGCCTTCCGGCTTACCGGCGACGAACATCGGGCGCACGAGCTGACCCAGGACGCCTTCATCCGCGCGTTCGGTCAACTCGGCCGGTTCCGTGGCGAGTCGGCGTTGGCCACCTGGCTCTACCGGATCACGGTGTCCGTGGCCTCCAACCTCCGCCGCAAGCACCGGCGCTTCGAGCGCGAGACCGACCTTTCCGCCGCGGCCGGCCTTGCGACAACCGGCGCCCCGGACGCCGACCCCGATCTGCGGGAGCGAATGGCGGCTGCCATCGACGGTCTTCCCGAGATTTATCGAACGACTTTCGTGATGCATGACGTCGAAGGGTACACGCACCCCGAGATCGCACGGGCGGTCGGCGTGGCCGAAGGAACGTGCAAGAGCCGCTTGTTCATCGCGCGCGGGATGCTTCGCCAGGCACTCGCACCGTTCAGGAAGGAGTAGCAGATGCAGGATGATCCCCTCGAACAACCCTTGCGGGACGCGGCGGGCGCGTATCACACGCCTCCTGACCTCGACGCGGCCGGCCGCGAATCCATGTGGCACGCGATCGAGGCCGCCCACTTCGATGCACCGGCCAGGCGCACCAATCGCGGCAGGCTTCCCACCTGGATTGGGCTCGCCGCCGCCGTCGTGATTGGCATCGGCCTCGGCCGATTCACGCCGCTCGACCGGCTGCTGCATCCGGCCGCGCCACCACCCAGCACCGTCGTCGCGGCGGCGCCCGCCGCACTCCCCATGCCTCCGGCGTTGGAACCGACCACCTCGCGGTACTTCGGGCAGACCGCCGCTCTCCTGCTGGCGTTTCCAAGCGAGGTGCGCGGCGGCCGCGCCGATCAGCAGTTCATCGGGCGTGCGTCCAATCTGCTGCTCACCACGCGGCTGCTGCTCGACTCACCAGCCGCTCGCGATCCCAAGCGCCGCCGCCTGTTCGACGACCTCGAAGTCGTGCTCGCGCAGATCGTGCGCCTGCAGGCCGAACCCAACACCACCGATCTCGATCTCATCAACCAAGCCCTGGAGCAGCGCGACGTCATGCCGCGCTTGCGCATGGCGGCAGCCGACCTTTCCACGGACTGAGGACATTCCACCATGAAGATCGCCGTCTCGCTATCCCTCCTCTTGTTGTCATCGGCGGCCCTGGGCGCGCAGCAACCGCCCCCGCCTACGCCGCCAGTCCCGCGGCCTGCTCCCGTCGCGGCTCCGGCTCCAGTTCCACTTTCGTCCGTGAACGGCTGGAGTCTCGCGCCTTTCGATCTCGATCTGGATCTCGACCGATCGTGGAATCTCGATCTCCAATCGCGGCTCGGCGACCTGCAGATCCGCTCGCAGGAGTTGGCCGATCGGGCAATGGAACAGGCGGATCGCGCGCTGCAGAACGTGGACATTCAGCATCTCCAGGACCTCGCGCGCGACGGCGTCTGGAACGTCTCCGTCGGCGATGAGCCGTTCGCCCGTTCGCCCCGCGCCCCATGGGCCCAGGGTGATCCGGCGGATTCGGTGTATCGTCTGGCGCGCGAGGCGTTCAATCGCGGTGACTGGCGCCACGCCGCCGATCTGTTCGGACAGATTCCCAAGGCGTATCCCCGTTCCGCCTACGTCTCGGACTGCGGTTACTACGAAGCGTTCGCCCGCTACCGAATCGGCACCACCGACGAGCTGCACCGGGCGCTCACGCTGCTCGTCGATCAGAATGGCCCGTCGGCGCGAGCGTCGAGGCGGGCCGACGCGGCGGCTCTCGCGGCGCGTATTCGCGGAGCGCTCGCCGCCCGCGGCGACCAGCAGGCGGCCGCACAGATCGCTCAAGAAGCGCAGAAGGCCGGCGGCTGCGATCGCGAGGAGATGAGCGTGAAGGCCGAGGCGCTGAATGCCCTGGGCCAGATGGATCCCGCCGCGGCCACGCCCCTGCTCCGCCGGGTGTTGGCCCAGAAAGACACCTGTTCGGGCCAGCTCAAGCGCTCGGCGATGTTCATGCTCGTGCGGCGCGGCGACAGCGTGGCCAGCAATTCGCTCATCACCATTGCGACCAACGACAGTGAGGACGTCAATCTGCGGGCCGACGCCATCTCGTATCTGGGCCGGATGCCGGGCGACCAGGGATTGTCGACGCTGGAATCGCTCCTCAAGTCGAGCCACGACGATCGCATTCAGCAGGCAGCCGTGCGCGCCCTGGCGCAGAGCGACAGCCCCGGCGCGCGCCAGGGCGTACGGGCGCTCATCGAGCGCAACGACGTCTCGGAGGCGCTGCGTGGTGACGCCATCATGGCGCTTGCGTCCGGTCAGTCATCGGTCGACGACGCGGCGTTTCTCCGCGGGGTCTATCCCAAGCTACCCAGCGAGCGCCTCAAGCGCGCCGTGCTGCTCGCGCTCGCACGCATCGGCGGCGCCGATAACCAGCAGTTCATCATGGCCGTGGCCCGCGATCCCAACGAATCGAGCGATGTGCGCGGCACGGCGATCAGCGTGGCCGGCCGTCTTCCCGGCATCACCGTCGACGATCTGTCCAAGCTGTACGACGCGTCCGACTCCCGGAACATGCGCGAGCAGATCATCGGCGTACTGGCCGAGCGTTCCGAGCCGGCCGCTGCCGACAAGCTGATGGATATCGTTCGGAACGGCACTGATCCCAACACGCGTCGCGAAGCGATCGATGCGCTGTCGCGCAAGAAAGACGATCCCCGCGTGACGAAGTTCCTCCTCGACCTCGTCGGCCGATGAGCCCGCGCAAAATTCGCGCCCTGGCGGCGCTCGCCTTGTTCACCGCGGCGATGCCCTTTGCTGTGCACGCCCAATCCCTCGCCCAGCGCGTGGCGCGCGCTCCGGACGGCCACGTCCAATTCTCCTTCGCCACGCGCGACGGCGTGTGCGGGGACGGCCGCACATACGTGCACGCGGCATGGGACGCGAGCGTCCAGTTCTACGGGTCGTTCAACGACCTGTCGTCCGAGCCGTGCGTGCATGGCCCCGCCCGCGTCGTGCTCGACCGCGCGTCGGGAGAGGTGGTCGGGCTCCGCGTGTACGTGGGACCGCCCGCCGCCGACGGCGCAGTGGCTCTCGGAACGGTCGGCGTGCGCGACGCCGCCGCCTATCTGCTCGGGCTCGCGGCCGGCGCCGAGGGCGCCGTGGCCCGCGACGCCATCATGCCCGCCATGCTCGCCGACAGCGTGGATAACGAATCGGCGCTCGTCGCGCTGGCGCGCGACCACACGCGCTCGCGCGAAACCCGGCGCACGGCCATTTCCTGGCTCGGCCGGGGTCAACCGGTTGACGCCGCGCTGATCGCGACGCTCGTCTCGATTGCCTCCGATGAGAACGACAATCAGTCGGTGCGCCAACAAGCGCTCTCCACGATCGCCCGGCTGCCGAGCGGCGCCGGTATTCCGGCGCTCACCAAGCTGGCCGACGCCGCCGACGGGGGGTGGCTGGCCCGTACCGCGCTGTCTGTGATCTCGCGGTCGGGCGATCCCCGGGCTCGTGACTATTTGCGCGACGTAGTCCGCGCCGCCGCAAGGCCCGACGACGCGCTGGCCGCGGCGGTGCGCAGTTTCGGTCAGGAGTATGCGACCGCGGCCGACGTCACGATCATTCGCGACGCGTGGCCCAAGTTCACGGGCCCGCGCACGCAGGACGCGGCCATTTCGGCGATCGCGCAGTTCGGGGGCGCCGACAACGCGCGGTGGCTCCTGGCGCTGGCCCACGACATGGGCACCACGTCCAGCGTGCGCCAGCGCGCGCTCGACGGGGCGGTCCTGGCCGGCGCTCGTACGTCCGACCTCGTCGGCGTCTACGACACGATTACTGACCCGCAGTTGAAAGGCGACCTGATCGCGGCGTTCGGCCGCATCGGGGATCGGGCGGCGACCGACAAGCTGATCGCGATCGCGCGAGGGGACGAGAGCACGGCCGCGCGTCGCCGCGCCATCGACGTGCTCGGGCGTTCGTCCGCCCCCCGTGCCCGGCAAGCCCTCGAGGCACTGGTGGAGCGCCGCGACCCCACCTGAAGGTGGCACGCGAAACGCGCGCGTTCGGGGTCGAGATCCGCAAGCCATCTGCCGTCAGCGGGGCTGCTTGCGGATCTCGCGAAGTACGAGCCAGCCCCCGCGGCCGATTCGACGCCGCGTCACGCTCCCGGTAGCGTGACGATCCCAGGATAACACAGAGCGATCCCACACCAACTGCCGACCCGATCACTCTCCGTGTCTACAACAATTGTCGTTTCATCGCGGGAACACAAGATGTTTCTTTACATCTCGCCCGGCACGTAGTCGCTGCTTGCCCATCGCGCCCGCTCGAAGCGCGATGCGCGCACCGCTTCGATGGCCGCCGGGAATGCGCACAACACGAGCAGGAGCGCGTACGGCCATGGCTCGCGCCACACCGACGGCGATGGGACGAACACTGTTCGCAACATGAGCGTCCCAACCACCAGGAGGGCGGCGATCGCTCCCGCCCATGCGCGCCGGCGCCGAGTGCGGATTCGGTTCGGACGGCGATACACTCTCGTCGGCCGCCGGCCGGCCAGCTAGCGAAAATGCATGCCAGATTACTGGCGCCGGCACGGTGTGTCCCAGCGCCCAGACGGTAGCGTTGGGCGACACCTCTTCCGACAACATGCGTGGCGGAGCAATGAAGTCGCGCGACGTTACGCGTTCGCCGCTGCGAATCTGCCAGGCAAATTCGCCGAGGATGAACTCCGTGGTCACGGTTGTCGTGCGAAAGTGCCGGAACAAACTGCCGTCGAAAGTCACGTAGGGCTGCCGCCCGGTCACCATCTCCGATGGCGCGATGCGGCTCACGACGAAGTCGGTCCAGTGGCCCTCGTACTCCATGAGGTACCGGTACCCCTTGAACGGGTTCCAGAGCGTGTACTCACGCCAGAAGTATTCGGTATCGTTCTGGCGCGCCTTGCGCACCTGGAAACCGCTGACTTCGTAGGCGACGTCGCGCAGCGTGCCCCGGGTGCCCAGCGGAATATCTCGGGAGAAGGTCAGCTTGGACTGATACGCTTGTAGAATGCTCAGCTGCTGGTCTCTGGAATCCAGCACGGCATGACAGGCCTGACACACGACGGTCTGCGTCTGCTGCAGCGCGCGAATGGTGATCGCCGCACCGCAGTTCGGACAGGTCGCCGCCGGCTCGGTCATCGAGGAAGATGCGTGGGTCGCGAAGAGGCGTTCGTGGTCAGCGCTGAGCGCCGCCCACGGCTTCTGCCATTGCCTTTCCCATCGCCATGCCGGCTCCCAAGCCGGCCCCCAACCCGGCGCCTCCACCTTTGTTGGCCGCCGCTAACGGCAACGACTGAGCTACCTGGTACTGCGTGTACTGCTGCAAGTTACCCACCATGTTCATCCCGATCCGCTCATCGAGCTTATTCTGCAATTCGTCGGGCAGCGACAGGCTCTCCACCGCAAACGAATCAAGCGTCAGTCCATATTGGGCGAATCCCGGCGCGAGCGCCTGCTTGAGCTTGTCGGCCAGCAACCCCTGATTGGCGGCCAGCCATGTCCAGGAATGGCACCCCACTGGCGGCGAATGCGTCGGCAAACCGCGCCAGGATCGTGTTGCGCAGTTGCCCTTCGAGGTCCGCCACCGTGTAGACCGCCCGCGTCCCACTCACCGTCTGATGGAAGGTGAGGGGCTCGGTCAGATGGTATGCGTATATCCCGAATCCGCGCAGCCGAACGATCCCGAAATCCTTATCACGAATCGTGATGGGTTGCTGGGTGCCCCATTGCTGGATCGTCTGCTGGCGCACCGAGAAGAAATAGACATCCGACTTGAACGGGGATTTGAACAGCTTGTCCCAGTTCATGAGGTTCGTGAGCAGCGGCAGGGTGCGTGTTTCCAGGGTATACAAACCCGGGCCGAACGTGTCCGCCGCCTTCCCCTCGTTCACGAACAGAGCCAACTGCGATTCGCGCACCGTGAGCTGCGCCCCGTACTGGATCTCCATGTCACGCATGGGATAGCGGTAGGCGAGCGTGCCCTCGCCGTCTTCGGTCCACTGGATGACGTCGACGAACTGCTTTTTGAGAAAGTCGCCCAACGACATCGTGGTGCCTCCGGGTTGGGGAGCGGACTGCTGGGGGGACTCAGGATTGCGGATTGCCGCCTCAGGAACCAAGACGCTTCAGGGAGAGTAAGGGAGCCGCCTGACAGGTTCGTGTAAGGTTGCTCGGTTGGGGGGCGCTGCCCGGTCGCCCCTGCTGCGATGCCGCCCGGTCCTGATCAGGAGCGACCCTTCCTATATAGTGTCCCGGACGGACCCAGTTACCACGCTCAACACTCGCCATTCAGGTCCCGTATATGGTATTGTCTTGCTATGTGCGGGCCCGCCTGGACTGGCGCCGCCCGGCACCACCGAGCACCCTTCCTGCACCCTCACCGGATTCATCATGCATCGCTACCGGCTCCTTCCCGTCCTCGCCGGAGCCCTGATCGCCGTCGCCCCACAGCTCTCGGCGCAATCCGTGGACTCCGCTACCATCGCCGGCCTGCGCTGGCGAGAAGTCGGCCCCGCCAACTTCGACGGTCGCGTGAACGCGATTGACGGCATCGGCTTCCCTTCCAAGACGATCTACGTCGGCGGCGCCGCCGGAGGTGTCTGGAAGTCCACCAACGCCGGCACGACCTTTCGTCCCCTGTTCACGAACGAATCCACCGCGTCCATCGGGGCCATTGAAATCGCCCCGTCCGACACGAACGTGGTATGGGTGGGCACAGGGGACCCGAACAGCCGCAACACCATCGAGCCCGGCGACGGGGTGTACAAGTCCACCGACGGCGGGCTGACCTGGAAGATGATGGGGTTCAAGGACGGGCAGATGATCGGCAACATCGCGATCGACCCGAGCAATGCCAATGTCGCGTTCGTCGCCGAGTTGGGGCACGCCTGGGACACCAAGGGCGAGCGCGGCTTGTACAAGACCGCCGACGGTGGCGCCACCTGGACCCGCGTCAAGTACATCAGCGACAAGGCGGGGTTCGTTGACGTCAAGATAAATCCGTCGAACCCCAACGACATCTTCGCCTCCAGCTGGGAGCGCATTCGCGGTCCGTACTTCCTCAAGTCGGGCGGCCCGGGCTCGGGCCTCTGGCACAGCACCGACGGTGGCACCACCTGGACCGAGGTGAAGGGGGGCGGCTTCCCTTCTACTGAGAAGGGGCGGATCACGACGGCCTTCTCGCGCAGCAACCCGAACGTCGTGTATGCACTCGTGGAAGCGGACTCGCTGCGCGGCAAGAACCATCCGGTGCTCGCACCGGCCAGCGATTCGATCGGCGACACGCCCAAGGCGCCCGAGAAACAGCGCCTGTTGAGCGGATTGTACCGCTCTGACGATGCCGGCAAGACCTGGCGCTGGATGAACGACCAGGACACGCGTCCGTTCTACTATTCGCGCGTCGCCGTGGATCCCGCGAATCCCGATCGCGTGTATTTCTCCTCCACGCCCTTCCTCTTCTCCGATGATGGTGGCAAGACCGCCCGAACGGCGACCGGAGAAGTGCATGTGGACGATCACGCCATCTGGATCGACCCGAAGGACGGCCAGCACTGGCTCATCGGCAACGACGGCGGCGTGGCCCAGACCTGGGATCGCGGCGGCAACTTCGATTACCTGAACGTCCTGGCGCTCGCTCAGTTCTATGATGTGAGCTTCGATTACGACATGCCGTACAACGTCTGCGCCGGCGCGCAGGACAACGGCGGCTGGTGCGGCCCGAGCCGGCGCAAGCAGGGCCCGGTGACCAACGCCTACTGGTTCACGATCTCGGGCGGCGACGGCTTCTACACGGCGCAGGATCCGAACGACCCCAACGTGGTATGGGGCGAGTCGCAGGAAGGCGGCGTGGTGCGCACCGACCTCAAGACCGGCGAGCGCGCCAGCATGCAGAAGCCCACATGGCGCGACAACTACCGCATGTACGAGGACTCGATCCTCGCCGTGCGGGGCGACACCACCAAGCCCGAAACGCCGGCCATGAAGAAGCTGGTCGCCCAGATTCGCGCAGCGCAGAAGCTGGATTCCATCGACCGCGACATGCGGTTCAACTGGGAGACCCCGTTCTTCATCTCGTCGTTCAACCCGCGGGTGTTCTACATGTCGGGCAACCGCGTGCTGAAGTCGATGGACCGCGGCGACAACCTCTATCCCATTTCGCCAGATCTCTCCACTGCTGATACGGCCAAGATCCACGTCAGCCTCGTCACCACCGGCGGCATCACCAACGACGCCACCGGCGCTGAGAACTACGGCACGATCGTCTCGCTCGCCGAATCGTACATGAAGCCCGGCTGGCTGTTCGCCGGCACCGACGACGGCAACGCCTGGATGACGCGGAACGACGGCGCCACCTGGGAGAAGCTCAACGGCCGGTTCCCCGGCGTGCCTGCCGGCACCTATGTCAGCCGCATCGAGCCGTCGCACTTCGACACGAACACTTTCTACGTCGCGTTCGACAACCATCGCAACAACGACTTCGGCGTGTACCTCTACGCCACGAATGACGGCGGCAAGACCTTCCACTCCATCGCCAGCGACCTGCCCACCGGCGGGTCGGACTATGTGCACGTGATCCGCGAAGATCCGTTCAACCAGGATCTGCTGTTCGTGGGCACGTCACGCGCGGCGTACGTGTCCATCGACCGCGGCGTGCACTGGTCGCGGTTCATGGCCGGCATGCCCACCGTGCCCGTGTACGACCTCAAGATCCATCCGCGCGACCGCGAACTCATCGCGGCCACGTTCGGGCGCGGTCTCTGGACGGCCAACATCGCGCCGCTCGAACAGACCGACGCCAAGGTGCTCGCCGCCAACGTGCACCTCTACGAGCCGGTCACGGCGTATCAGTACGGCCAGGGCCCGGAAATCGGCGCCTCGGCCAACGGTCAGGGCCAGAAGGTCTTCGAGGCCGCGAGCCCTGAATACGGCGCGAACATCAGTTACCGCCTTGCCGCCGAGGTGCGCGGCGGCGTGCACGTCGTCATTCAGAACGTGCAGGGGGATACCGTCGGCCGTCTCAACGGCCCGGGGGCTGCCGGTCTCCACACGGTAACCTGGAACTTCCAGTCGGCCGTCCGGCCGGTGACGCCCAAACTGTCGCCGTCGGAACTGCGCGATAGCATCGTGCAGGCACGCCGCGTCGAGACGGTGCTCGACTCGCTCCAGAAGTCAGGCATGGACTCAGCCATCGTCAAGCGGCTGCGCGAGATCACTACGGCCGCCAACCCCGTCGAGGCCTTCATGGGCCGTGGCGGCCGCGGTGGTCGTGGCGGCGGCGAGGCCGGGTGGAATGCGCGTCCCGCCGAAGGTCTGCCCATCGGCGGCGCTCGTGGCGGTGGCGGTCGTGGCCGCGGCGGAGCGGCGCAGTTGAGCGCCGCGCTCACCGGCATGGACATCGCCGCCGCGTTCCCGGGCGGCATCCAGCAGCTCGCCGATCTCCTTGGCATGGGCCGGGGCGGACGGGGTGGTGGACGCGGCTTCGGCCGCGGTGGCGCCAGCATCGTGAATGCCGGCGACTATCTCGTGACCATCACGGTCGATGGCCAGACGCAGAAGCAGGTGCTGCACGTCGAGCGCCTGCCCGGTGGTGGCGCGAGCGGCGGCGGCGGCTTCGGTGCCGATGATTCGCACGACCCGTAAACCGCTAGGCTGATTGCACGAGCGCCCGCCGGTACACGGTGTACCGGCGGGCGCTTTCCTTACCATCCTCGAGAAACTCCGCTACCAACCACGAGGCGTTTCACGCACCGAGTCGTTCGTTTCGCACTGCCCTGCATGCTGCTCGCCGGCGTGTCCTGCCGGTCATCCGGGCCGGCCGGCGCCGAGCGAGGGGAGGAAGGCGGTCCGCCGTGCGGACGCGGCTTCGGCCCGGAAGGCCGCCCGCGCCGCGTTCCGCTCACCCCGGAACAGCGAGCCGTCCGCCGCGACTCACTCACCGGACTGGCAGCGCCTCGCCGACTCGGTGCTCAAGTTCATTGCCGGACGGGAAGACGAGCCAGCCGGCAAGGTGTTCAAGAACGTCAAGCTCCTCAGGGACATGCCGGCCGGAAAATTCACCGAGGCCATGAACAACGACTACGGCAAGGCGATCGGCCGCAACTGCGACTTCTGCCACGTCGCCGGCAAGTGGGACAGCAACCAGCGCAAGGAGAAGGCGACCACGCGCATCATGATCGCCATGGAAGACTCCATCAATAACGCCGCGCCCTGCCTGCGGCAACTCAAGAATTCACACGGCGTGTGGCCGCACATCGAGTGCGTGACCTGCCACCACGGGATGAACGAACCCAACCACGCGCTGGTCCCCCCGGAGCCCGAGGGCGGCCCAGCGGAGACCCCCACGCCGGGCGCCTCGCGCCGGGCGTGTTGCGTTGGCGCCTAGTCGAGATCGAGCACGTCGCGCGCGTCCTGCAGCGCAGCCGCCGGTACCAGCACGTCGACGCCCTTGGCCGTCGCACCCTGAAAGCCAGGTCCGAAGATGCCCACGATGTCGTTGCCGCGCGAAACCGCAGGAATCTCCGCCGCCTCGAGCCGCGACACCGCCGCGTCGGCCTCCAGCGCCGAACTGAACGTGGTCAGCTTCACCCAAGCCGATTCTTTCCCCATTCCCCTGGTCCGCCGTTGGTTGTCATGGCAAGATAGAGCCTGGGCTCTGGAGCCGGCTACCACCCGTCGGAGGGAGGAAACGTGATGCGAATTTGCTCGGCACTGCTCGCGATCTTCAGCTCGGCGTCGTGGGCCGCCGCTCAAGCTTCGGCGCCGGCCCCAACCCCCGGACACCTCTACCACCTCATGCCCACCCCCACCACCGTGGCGTGGGGCTACTACGACGCCGCCGCCACGCCCGTGCTGCACGTCCGGTCGGGCGACGAGGTCGACGTCGGAACGCTCATCACTTCGAGCCCCACGCGCCTCGAAGGCGCGGGCGTCGACTCGGCTGGCGTTGAGCAGGCGCTCCGCGACATCTTCCGCGAGGTCAGGACGCACGGCCCAGGCGGCCACATTCTCACCGGCCCTATTTACGTCGAGGGCGCCGATTCCGGCGATGTCCTGGAAATCCACATCGAACAGATCTCCCTCACCGTCCCGTACGCGTACAATGCCTTCGGCCCACGCAGCGGTTATCTGCCCGAAGAATTTCCTTATGCGAAAATGCGTATCATTCCCCTGGATTCGCAGCACATGGTCGCGCGCTTCGCGCCCGGCATCGAGATTCCCCTGCACCCGTTCTTCGGCAGCATCGGCGACGCCCCGCCGCCCGGCATGGGGCGCGTAAGCAGCGCGCCACCCGGCATCTTCGGCGGCAACCTGGACAACAAAGAGCTCGTGGTTGGCACCACGCTCTTCCTGCCGGTGTGGACCAAGGGCGCGCTGCTCGAGATCGGCGACGGGCACGCCGGCCAGGGCAACGGCGAGGTGGACGTCACGGCCCTCGAGACCTCGCTCCGCGGCCGCTTCCAGTTGATCGTGCGCAAGGACATGCACCTTACCTGGCCCCGCGCCGAGACGCCCACGCACTACATCACCATGGGCATCGACAGCAACCTCGTGGTGGCCACCAAGAATGCCATTCGCCAGGCGATCGAGTTCCTCGTCACCGAGAAGGGCCTGTCGCGCGACGACGCGTACATGCTCGTCAGCGCCGCCTGCGACGTCGACATCACCGAACTCGTGGATGGAACGCTCGGCGTGCACGTGATGATCCCCAAAGTCCTGTTCACACGGTGACCGGCACGCCGTCCGGCACGGAGTGGCCAGACCCGGCGGCGCTGAGCCAGGCGCTCGCGCAGTTGCGATCGCAGATCGAGGAGATCGATCACGTGATCGTGCGCCTGCTGGCGCGTCGCGTCGAATTGGCGCGCGACGCGGGGGTGATCAAGCGCGCCGGCGGGCTCCCGGCCGTGGACCCGGATCGCGAACAGGCCGTGCTCGACCGGGTCGCCGGATGGGCGCGCACCGAGGGGGTGTCCGAGTCCGACGTCCGGCGGTTGTTCGCGCTCGTCATCGAAATGGCGCGCACCGCGCAGGACGAGGCGGACGGAACTCAGGTCGACCGCATGTAGTGGCAACCGGCTTCTTGCGCCCGCATCACCGCGAAGATTCCAGACGGCGCCAACTGCGTACCAGGAACCAGATGCCGCCGTAACTCGTCGAACACGACGTCGGTCTTTTGCTGGGTTCGCTTGGCGAGAATCGACGCCATGCCGCGCGTGGCCATGGCGCACGCGAGCAGCACCCCGCCCCGCTGGTTCAGCGCGTCCAACGTGTAGTCCGCATCCTCCGTGGTGTCGCCCGGCGCTGCTTTCCAGAACGGATTGCGCGTCGCCCACTTGTCGGTGACCGGATCCTGTACCTTCGCATACTCACCCAGTGCGTAACGCGCCCAGATTACATCGTCCATGGCCATCGGCACCGCTTGGTGCCGCATGACCAATACGGAACTCAGTTCGCTGTCGGACAGCTTGTACATGTCCTTGAATCCCTTCATGAAGATCAATGCGTTGAACAATCCTGTTCCGTCTTCGATCGCCGGTGAATCAAAGACGGCCTTGTAGCGCCCGGTGATACGAGACGTCCATCCATCGTCGAATTTCAAGGGGGGAAGTGGGGGCAGATTCGCTTCACTGTCGCCGAGCGCCGGTGGTATGGGCGCGGCTACAGTTGCCCCCACACCACCGCTAGCGCACGCCGTCACGGCGAACGCCGCGGCTGCAGCGGCCAACTGCCCGAGGAACTCCCGGCGCGGCGTGAATGACGAGACCGGGATGGCGGGAGGGGCAGCAGACGGCGGGCTTGAGGGCTGGTTCATGTCCGGCTCCGGCAAAGTGGGGAGCCGCGGTCCTGGGCTGCACCGCGGCGTCGCAAACGCCAGACGCTCCGCGGGATGCACGGAGCGTCTGCAGACGTACGAGCTACAGGCGTCGTTGTTCGACGCCAGAGGCGCGGGCGGGAATCGAACCCGCGAATAGCGGTTTTGCAGACCAACGGCGGTCCTTCTCTCCCGTTAGGCGCTCTGTCCAGAAGTTATCACCAGATCAGCTCTTGCAGAAGCGGCTGTTGTTCCCCGTTGCTTGTTCGGCGAGCGCGTTCGAGGCTGTTTCTGCCGAATTGGGGCAGATTTGGGGCGTAGCACGCGTGAGCCCCCGTTGACCGCGAGCGTCCGGTTGGACCCGAAGGCCAGCCGCCAACAGGCGGGCAGGACGTATGAAGAAGGCCCGACGTACGGGGGAGCAGACTATCGCGTTCCTGCACGACGGCACGAGCGTGCCCGGGATTCGCCAGGTCTCCCACCGGCGCGCGCATGGCGTGCTCCGACGCGTGCTTCGCTTCACCCTCGGCCACGCGTGTCGCGATCGCGAACTCCCCCCTTTCGTCGCGTGTCCGGTGGGCCTAGAACGTCACCCCGAACATCAACGGCATCATCTGCCGGGATGGGCCGCTGTGGCCGATGAAGACGTATCGCATCTCGACGAAGTAGCTTCGGTCGTGGAGCGTCCATCGGTAGCCGCCGCCGAAATTGATTCCGAGATCGTTCTCGGATCGAACCTCGCCGTACGCGCTCTCGTGGTAGAGGCCCAGGCCGCCGATCGCATACGGCGTGTCGCCGGCCGCCGAGATGGCGTATACTGCGCTCGCAGAAAGCCCGGCGAAATTCTGGGCCGGATGCCTGGCCGCGCCGGAGAATGAACTGTATGACAAGTCCCCACGCAGAGCCACCGGCCACGCGTACGGCGTTCCGATCACGAATCCGTTCAGCCGGTACCCAGATTGCGTGTCGCGACTCAGATCGCTGAGCGGGATGGTCAATCCCGCGCTGGCGCCAAACCGTGGGCCACGTGGCTGCTGGGCGTGTATCGCACTCCAGGGCAGAACGACCAGCACGAATAACATGGACGCAGCTTGCCTGCAATGTGTACTCGGCATTGTTCACTCCTCCTGTGAATTCAGGACGGCTCCAATCGGTGGTCGCGCGAACACGTTGACCGCCATCACGAACGTTCGTTTCTCCGATGAATGCATCGCCTCCACGCCCAGCAACTGCCGCGAGACCTCCTCGCCATGGGCTTTTCGGACGGAGACCATGATGGCGAATTCCCGCACGTCGGCGCCGCCCGCCTGGTGAATCGTCCCTTCCACCCGCAGCGGGCAGACGCGCGGAGTGGCGCCGCTGGCATCCACCGGCGCTCCAACGCGGAGATCGTATCGACACACAGGGCAGACCACGGCGCTCTCGAGAATCGTCTGTCGGCCATGGGGGCAAATGCGGATCGCTCCCAGAGCGGACTGCCGCGGCGCGCGCATCAGTCCACGCCAACTTCGACATTGCGGCTGGATGTCTTCGGCGGTTCGTGCGGCCACCCAAACTCGACGCGACCCCGCATTCGCGAGCCGGCGGCCACGATCAGCGACTTTGCTTTGAGGTCCCCATTGAGCACGCCGGACGCGAGCAGTTCGACGGAGGTGGCCTTGTGGATGTTCCCTTCCAATTCACCACCGATCGTGACCGTCGCAGCGACCACGCCGCCGACTACTTTGGCGCCGGCGTCGATCGCGAGGTTCCCATCCACAGTCACGTTGCCATTCAAACGGCCGGCAATTCGAATGTGCCCCGCACCTTGAATCTTGCCCTCGATGGTCAATCCTGCGTTCACCAGAGCCTCGACGTCGCCCCGAGCGCCGGCTCGGCGCAGCGGCGCGACACCGGGTGCCGGCGCCACCGATGATGACGGCGCGGGCGGCAGCGCGACATCGACACGGGGCTCCGCATCCCGTCGCGTAGGCGCCTCGACGAACGAGGAGAGTTCGCCCTTTCGGGGCGCCGCGAGATCTTTCCAGATGGCCATGGCAGCGGGTTCCGGTTGGGGTGGCCAGCGCAATGTCCGGCGTGTGCCGTCGTGAGCGACGGTACCACGCCCTGCCCTACCCCGACGATGTCCATGGGTGCCAAACTGCTCCACTCGTGAGTTGCCGCAGCGAACGGGGGTTATTTTGTTGCCGGCGACGCCCTGCGCGACCCCCCGAACATGGACCGATAGCCGGGCGGCGCGGTATCGTGTTAAGAGGCCCGATTATACCAAGAACGGACGACCGGAGAACCGCATGCGCACGACGACCTTTCTGACGACGACACTGCTGAGCATCTTGGTCGCGCTACCGGCGCAACTGCCAGCTCAGGTTGACATCAGCATCAAGGTGGGCTCCCAACTCGGTCCCGAAATGCGCATCTTCGCCTATTCGCCGGCCCGGTACGGCGCGTGGCGGACCAACTACCGGCGCTGGACCCCGACCGTGATCTACGAGGTGCGAGGACATTACTATCACCACGACGTCCGCGGAGCACGGGCGATTGTCGTGTACGTGGACCACGGCGATTACTTTTTCCCTCCAGACGACAAGTCCTGGATCGGCTTCGACAAGCGGTACGACTACACGCACCGCCCCGTCGCGATTGACTTCGCACGCGCTCGGCCCTATTCGCCTCCGGTCGCGGTCGAACGCGGGCCCACCGCGGAGATCGCTGTTTGGGCGTATACTCCCGAGCGCGACGGGGGATGGCGCAGGAGTTATATGAAGTGGACTCCGGTCATGGTGTACGAATACCACGGCCGGTACTACGCCAACGGCGTCGCGGGTGCGAGAGCGGTGGAGCTGTATCGATACCACGATGAGTATTTCTTGCCTCCGCACGACGACGCGTGGGTGGGTCTCGACAAACGGTACGACTACGTGCACCAACCAACCGACGAGGATCGCGCTCGGGGGCGGAAGCACGGCTGATCGTCGACGTTGGGTGCGTGCGACGAGTCGATCGGATAGGTCAATGGGGTGCGATCGCGCCCCCGGCGCACGCCACGCTAATGGCCGGCGCCCAAGGCGCCAAGCGTCAGGTAGGCCCCGGGTACCCGCGACAGCGCCATCCACAATACATGGGTCGTACTCGCCGTCTCGGCTCCCCATGCGTCCGCCGGGGCGATGATCGTCCCCACGAACGCAAAGAAGAATCCGGCCTGTTGACAAGCGACATTGCGGATGTGGAGGCCGTCCCCGGCGGCTTCGACGTTGGCAACGCCGGCTGCCTGGGGGACCTCGTGAGGCATGGCACACGCTGGGCCGACCATCATGACCGCGCTCTGTTGTGAGCTGACGGGGCCCCACCGCGCCCCACCCCGGCCAATCGTGTACGTGAGTCGGGCCGGCAGGCCTTGGTGAGCGGTCCATGTGCGGTCCGAACTCATGGAATCGCTCGCCGCTTGCCTGCGAACGGGTAACCCGCCGGCTCCGTCCGCGCCGGACGGTACCACGAGTTGTACGATCTGTCGTTCGCGAGCCGCCCTCCAGGCGAACAGCGTGTACGTCGGGCGAGGCGATCCGCGCCGGCACTCCGATCGAGCGGCGGGAGCTTGGGCCATGCGCCCGACCTGGCAGGCGCCCGGCCCCATGCTATCGGCCACAGCGAGCGCAACGGCATCGTAGTTCGCGGGCGATCCGTCGACGACGATCATGACCGTGTCGAAGGCGGGGTGGCGTCGGAGCACGGACGCGGCGCCGTAGTACCGATTGGCCGCGCCGGAGTCCCCGTCGACGGCGACGGCAGAATCACCGGCGCGCTCCAGGGCCATGGCCATCGCCAAAGCGGCCTGGGTCGGCCCCACGGGCCCAATGGGAGCGGGACCGGGAATCGCCGAGCAGCCGACTGCCGCGCTCCATGCTGCAACACCAAGCGTCCACCACGGGGCAAGAATGTGAGGCGTCATTGGAAGACCTCCTCTCGCTCGGGTATGCTACTTGGTACGTCGCGCGAGGCCCGGGGGTGCCACGGACGCGCACAAAGATCTCCGTTAGTGGGGGCGACTCGCGATTGCGCGTGTTCGCGGCAGCCGCACGTGACCTGGGGAACCCACGCCTCTCGTGCGATCGGTGGCATCGTGAACGTGCAATGCGGAGTCGTTCCGACACGCAGATCGGTCACCATAGGGGAACGAAACGGCCCGCGAGACGATGCCTCGCGGGCTGTTCCCCGTTCAACACTGCCGCCGACTACTGCTTCATCAGAATGAGGAACTTCGACGGCGTCCAGAACGCCCGCGGGTTCGTGATGTACAATCCCCCGGCGATCTTGCCGTCCTTCACCGTGAACGGCTGCGTGTACTCGGGGTCCTGCCGCGAGAAGATCGTGTACTCGCCATCCGGCAGGGTGATGCTCGTGTCCCTGGTCAAGTCGATACGCGTGAACGCCGCGGAGTTGAGCGTGCGCGACGGTTCGACGCGCCGGTTTCCGACCAGCCAGAACTGCCGGTGGCCCTCCTCCACGAGTACGCCGGCGCGTTCCAGGTCTTCACGCGCGCCCGCGATGTAGTACGCGGTGTTTCGCTGGGTGGTCAGCTGCCCCACCGTGTCGGTAAGGGCCACTTTCACGCCGTTGAGCGTGTCCACCGTGCTGTTGAGCGACGCGATATGCACGGTCTGCGAATCGATGATTGCCTGGAACTGTTGCTTCTGATTCTCAATGGTCGTGCGGAAGTCCGCGATCGTCTGTTCGTATTCAGCGATTTGCTGCATCAGCGTGGAATCGTGCTGGGACAGCGCTGCGGCCTCGCGGCGGAGAGTGACGATGCGTGCGTCGGTAGCATCGAGGCGCGTGATGACCATCCGAATCTTGTTCAGGACGTCTTCGCGCTGGTCCGTGATCTCCGTCGCTTCAGTCGGTGTGGCGAGCGCGGTGGCGTTCTTTGCCTTGGGGAGGCTATGCGCCTTGGCGATCTCTGAATTGATGTCGTTGATGAATTGCGTGGACACCAGCATGTCGTTGAGCAGTTGGCTCTTCACGTTCAACAACGAATCCTGTCGCAGCGAATCGGCCTTGGCCAACTGGACGAGCTGTTGCTTCGCCTGGGTGTCGCACCCGAAGAGTACCGGGATGAGCAACAACAAGAGAGAAGTCTTCTTCATGGTACGTTCCTCCTTGGGGTGGTTGGGGTTACGAGCTGCCCCGCTCATCGACCGCTTCGATGACCTTGGCCAACCGGTCGGCCGCACGACATCAGTTCGTTTCGACGGCGTTCTGCGCGGCGTCGGACCTACCCTCGCCTATACCGTCAGTCATGGCGTCATGTTCCTCGACCCATAACGGGATGTCTGCGGTCAGCTGTCTGATGAACATCCTGATATACCGTTATATGGCATTCCGTCTGCGGCTTGACGGCGTCGTGCAGTGCGATCAGGCAGGGTCCGTTCCCTGTTTCTACCACGCGGCGGCGAAAAGGTTCATAAACGTCGTATAATCGGCTTTGGCTGGCGCGGTGGCCCATTCCGGCCCCCTGGCACCCGGCATGCAACCAGCGCAGATCCATCACCAGCGGGCGGCTGCTGGCTTGCACCACAGCTTCGGATGGCCATTGCCGATATCACTCTGACCTTCGATCAGCGGCATCCGGGTTGGGCCGCAACTCGCATTGCACACGGAAGACGGTGCCTGGTGGACCGACGAAGGCCGCCGTAGCCGGCCGCGTGTCAGCACCTGGTCAGCACGATGGCGCGGATTCACGCGCCGACTCGGGTGGCTACGCAAGAGGGCCGAGCGCGAATGTCCGGAGGTTCCTCCACAAGTTCCCCCGGAGTTCCCACCGAATTTTCCGCTGAATGTTCAGCCGCAGCTCCACCCGAACGGTTCATTCTGTCCTCGACTCTTCCCGTGACTTTCCGCTTCACGGTCCGCCCGTCGGTCGCGCTCCCGGCTTGCGTGGCGAAGGCATGGGACGCTAACATCCTGCGTCGCGCCCGTGACGCGGGCATGCGAGAGTGGGGCGACCAGATCCAGGACAACGCGAGGTGGGCATGAAAAATCTCATCACGGTATGGGCTGCATCGCTGGTGCTCGCCGGGTCCGCTGTGGCGCAGGGAACCCGCGGTACCCCTCCGAAGGCTCAACCGCCCCAGCGCGGTCAGCAACCCCCGGCCGCCGTCGGCCGTGGATACATTCCGGCACACGGACCAGCGCCCACGCCGGCCAAGGCCCCTACGGCCCGCACGCCCGCCAAGACCACCCCGGCGCCCCCTCGCGGAAGCCCGCAGCCGGTTCAGCGTGTCGCCGACGCGCCTGGCCATCCGACGGCGCCGCACGTAGACGCGGGGACCGACCGATGGGTGGGGCACGATGCAGGGCCAAGCGATCCGAACCTCCGCATCGCGCATCCCTGGGCCCACGGCCATTTCACCGGCGGGATTGGCTCGCAGCACATCTGGCGCCTCGTCGGCGGTGGCCGTGATCGGTTCAATATCGGGGGCTTCTTTTTCGACGTCGCGCCGTTTGAGTACGCATATGTCACCGACTGGCTCTGGGATAGCGACGATATCGTCCTCTATGCCGATCCCGATCACGTGGGCTGGTATCTGGCGTACAACGTGCGACTAGGCACCTACGTCCACGTGATGTTTCTGGGGACCTAGCAGCGATTACTGGACGCGCCGTTACGGCAATTGCGGCGATTCACTCGGTCGCAGCGGCGCGCGACTAGGGTGGGGCTCCCCTCTGCCGTCGGCGCCCCCGTGGCGGCGCCTCGACCGAAGGCCCGTGTGCTGGGCAATTGCAGTCCGCTTGTGTCCGAGCAAGAGGCCGCCGTTGCGTAACTCACCGTCCGCGGATTCCAGGACAACTCAACGTCGCAGTCTGATCGGCGTTAGGTGGACGCGCGCTCACGGGGAGGGCGAATGGCGCGAGGCAAGATCGCCGAGTGGCTCTACTCGGTCGCCAGCGTCCTTTGCTTCATCAACGCGGTGACACCCGCGTTCAAAGGCGGCAAGCTGGATGTCGTCCTTCTAGCATGCGGCGTCGTGTTCCTCATCCTCGCCGCCACTGTGCGACGCAAGACTCCGCCGAGTTCACACAGCGTTGCAGCGGACGGGCAATTTGAGGAGCGCTCGCCGCTTACTCTCCGGCCGGATTTTGGACCAGGACCCGTCTAGACCTTGCGCGGGCTAGTCATGTCTATATATTCGGCATTGTCGAAGAAACAAAGGGGCTTGTGCCTGAACACCTTGGAGAACTTGAGCAACTCGTGCTGCTCGCCCTCCTGCGCGTCGGCGACCAGGCGTACGGCGTGGCGGTCCAGCGCGAAATCGCCGACCGTGCCGGCCGCCATCCCAGCTTCGCGACGGTCTATTCGACGTTGGCGCGCCTCGAAGACAAGGGGCTCGTCCATGCGCGCATCGGTGAGCCGTCGCCCGAACGCGGCGGACGACGGAAGCGCTATTTCCTGCTCACCGGGTCCGGTCGCCGCGCGCTCCGCGCGAGCCTCGAGGCGGTGCGCGGTATGACGCGTGGGCTCGATGCGTCGTGGGACACGCCATGAACGACGTGCGCGGGGTGCCGCCGCGGTGGGCCGCGTGGGTGCTCGCGCATTTGCTGCCCGAGGAGTTGCGCGAACCGTTCCTCGGGGACCTCGACGAATCGTACCGCGCGCGCATCGCCGCCGGGATGAGCCGCCGTATCGCGCGCTTCTGGTATTGGTGCGAAACCATCGCCGCGCCGCTCACGCTGGCCGGCCACCGGCACACCCAGGCCCCACGCCTCCCTCGCACGCCCGGAGATTCGCCCATGTCGCTCCTGATCGCCGACCTCCGTTACGGATTTCGCCGCCTGCGCCATTCGCCGGGCTTCACGCTGGTCGTCGTGGCGACGCTCGCCCTCGGGATCGGCGCCAACTCGGCGATCTTCAGCGTCGTCAACACCGTGCTGCTCAAGCCGCTGGCGTACGCGGCCCCCGACCGGCTGGTCACGATCTTCCACTATTACCCGTCGCTCAAGCTGGAAGCGTCCGTCTCAGCACCGGGATTCCAGGCGTACCGCGACCGGACGCACGACTTCGCCGATGTCGCGGTCGAGACCAATTGGCAGGTGAACCTGACCGGCACCGGCGATCCGCAACGGCTCAACGGCTCGACCGCCAGCGCGCAGTTCTTCCCGTCACTCGGCGTGGCGCCGATGCTCGGCCGCGACCCGCGGCCGGAGGAAGACGCGATCGGTCGCAGCCACGTCGTCGTGCTCGCTTACGGTCTCTGGAAGCGCGCGTTCGGCGCTGACTCCGGCGTGCTCAGTCGCGCGATTTCCCTCAACGACGAGTCGTACGCTGTGATCGGCGTGATGCCACCGTCGTTCGTGGACCCGTGGAATCGGCTGGCCGAGATCTGGACGCCCATCGCGCTCGATCCGAAGCTGTTTGTGCCGGCCAATTTTACCAACGAGTTCATGAGTCTCACGGCGCGCCTCAAACCGGGCGTGACGGTGGATCAGGCGAAGCGCGACATGATCGCGTTTGCCGAGCAGTTGAAGAAGGAGTAGTCCAATAACTTTTCGCCCGACTGGACGCTCGAACTGAAGCCACTGACCGAGGTGAGCACCGGCAAGATCCGTCCGGCGCTGTTGGTCCTGCTCGGCGCGGTGGGGTTCGTGCTCCTCATCGCCTGCGCCAACGTCGCGAACCTGATGCTGGCGCGCGCGGCGGCGCGGCAGCGAGAGATCGCGATCCGCACGGCCCTCGGCGCCACGCGCTGGGCGCTTATGCGTCAGCTGCTCGTGGAGAGCCTGCTACTCTCCATCACCGGCGGGGCACTGGGGCTCGTGCTCGCGTACGGCGGGGTGAAGGCGCTCGTCGCGATCAATCCGAGTAACGTCCCGCGGCTCAGCGAGCTGTCGATCGACAGTAGCGTCGTGGCGTTCACCGCGGCCGTCGCGGTGCTCACGGGACTCCTGTTCGGACTCGTGCCAGCGATCCAGACGGTGGGGAGCCGGCTGCACATGGTGCTCAAGGAGGGCGGGCGCGGCGGAACGACCGACCGCGGTGGCCAGGTGCTACGGCGCGCATTCGTGGTCGGCGAGGTGGCGCTCGCGCTCACGTTGCTGGTGGGGAGCGGTCTGCTGATCAAGAGCTTTGGCCGCATCGAAGGCGTGGATCCCGGGTTCGATCCGCGCCACGTGCTCACCTTCGCGCTGTCGTTGCCCAAGACCCAGTACCCGAGCGATACCGCGCAGGCCGCCTTCTACGCACGCGTGATGCCGGCTCTTGCCGCCGTCCCGGGGGTCACCGCCGTCGGCGGCACGAGCGTCATGCCGTTTGGGGGGTCATGGTCCACGGGTGGCTTCAACGTGGAGGGCTACACCCCGCCGCCCAAGGGCAACAGTCCGTGGGGTGACATCCGGATCGTGACGCCCGGATTCTTCAGCGCGCTCAAGATTCCGCTGAAGCAGGGGCGGTTGTTCGACGCCAGCGACGATCCGCGATCGCCGTGGTCGGTGGTGGTCGACGAGGAGTTCGTCCGGAAATTCTATACGGCGGGGCAGGATCCGATTGGACGGCGGATCTACTTCGGCCCCCAGAAGCCTGATTCGACGACCACGTACTTCACGATCATCGGCGTCGTCGGCCACGCGGCGCACGAAGGCCTCGACGCCGATCCGCGCGTCCAGGTGTATTTCCCGGAACCGCAGCTCTCGGTGGGGAACCTGCCCTTTATCGTCGTCGGGGCGCGCACGTTGGGCGATCCGCTGGCGTACGTGGGCGCCGTGCGCCGGGCTGTACAGAGTGTGGACCGCAACATTCCGATCGCCGGCATTCACACAATGGACGCCATGATTGCCTCGTCGCTCGGCGACCGGAAACTGTCGGTGGTGCTGCTGGGCCTGTTCTCGGGGCTCGCGCTTCTGTTGGCAGCGATCGGGATCTATGGCGTGATGTCGTACACGGTGGCGCAGAGGACCCGTGAGCTGGGCGTGCGGGTGGCGCTCGGCGCGCCGCGCCAGCGGGTGCTGCGGCTGGTGTTGCGGCAAGGCGTGGTGATCTCCATGGTCGGCGTCGGGCTCGGGTTGGCGGGGGCACTCGGAGTGACGCGGTTCCTGTCGTCGCAGCTGTATCACGTCACGCCCACGGACCCGCCCACGTTCACGATCGTCGCGGTCGTGCTCTCAGTCGTCGCGGTGGCGGCGACCTTGGGGCCGGCGCTACGGGCGACTCGGGTGGACCCCGTGGTGGCGTTGCGCGAGGAGTAACCCGTCGGGGCCGGCCCCACTCACGTCCTCCCCGACGCGGAGTCAGTCAGGCCGTCGTATTCGTCTTAACGCAGCACGCCCATTGACACCAGCGCTCGCATCGGGCGAACAGAAGTGGCGCGTGACTTGCATCGATTGGCCCTTACGTCACGCCCCAGGCAGCCGCCATTCCAGCCATGACACAAAGAACAAGGCTATCGAGGATGGCTCCGATGATCACACCCCGATGAAGCCGGACATAGATGCTCTGAATGAGAGTGAGCGGAAGGGCCAGGGCCCCCCAACACAGCAGGCCGAAGAGAAGCCCACGCGGCGCCCATCCGAGGAAACGACCAGCCGGAAACCCATTGCTTAGCGTCAACAGAAGTGCGATGCCCACACACGCTACGACATTCAATGCGCTGGACACCGCATAGGACGCGGGGCCCTCCGGGCGCCATGTGTCGGGCGTAAGTCGCTGATACCGATGGAAGAGCCCACCCGTAATGGCCCAACTGGTAAACACGGACGCTACCCCCGCCACTGCACCGGCGGCGATGCCATGGGAGATACTCATATTGCGTCTCCAGTTGATGGGGAATCCGAAGGTACCATTGCCCTGAGGCTACCGCTCTGTGCTTACAGTCGCCACGGCGCCGCCGGTTCGGCCCCCCGTTGCGTCGAGCTGTCGAGGCTGCTACCCGTGGCAGTCTAGTCCGTGGGCTCGATTGGTGTACCGAGTAGTCGGTCGGCAACGTCCTTCATCTGAGCTAAGCGTCGCCGCCCCCACCACGGGAGCCGCACGGCGCATACACCGAACATGATCGCACCTATAAGACCGAGCGAACCAAACCCCTCATGGGAATGGCCAGCTGCGCTGATCAGAGCTCCGACGGCAGCAACCCCACCAAGCATGAGCCCAATTCGCATCACGCGATCCGCATTTTCATTGTAGGTTCCCATTCGCAATCGGGAACCTGATGCGCTGGGTTCGATGGTGACGCGGAGATTCCCGTTTCTCCATGACCGCGTCGTCCGGCCGGAGTCGATGGCCCCGTGCGCGTTGAAGATTTCGTCCAGGTCGACGACAAGGCGCTCCCACTCTGCATCCGTGACAGTGCGGCCGAGTTCGACGCTGCGCCCCACGCGAATCGGAAGGCCTAGGAAGGTCCGGACCGACGTGCCAGCGCCCTGATCCAGGCGGGCCGCTGCCTGGGCTATCACGCTGGGCTCGATCCCCACATCGCGGCCGATTTGCTGGACGTCGGCAAGCGTCAGCCCGTCGCCGTCGGGCACACCAAGCGGCCGTGCCTTGTGCTCCTCCGTTGCGTACCGAAAGATGGCCGCGACTTCATCCTCACCATATCGGCGCTCCGCCACCGTACCTCCCGAAAGGGCGGACCTTACTTACGCTGACCGCGCTCCCTGACTATACGGCGCACGGGTTGCCTGAGCAACTTCCCTCCGTGCTCGGCGCATGAGCCGCTCGGTCAAGCGCAGGTGAGAGCAAGGGGCGTACCCCATTGCTCGTGGTGCTGTGGACCGAAATGCGCGACACACTTCGGCCGCTCCATAGGCCCTGGCCGCGTGAAGAGCTTAACTCACAGTCCACTGAACCCAGTACAGCTCAGACGCGACTTTCCGGAAGCTGATCCAATTATGATGTCCCGGCCGGACCAGTCTTGGGGGACCCAGGCCCATGGATCAGCCGTGATGCATGTATCAAGGTCCAAGCCTAACGTCGCACGTGCCGGGCGTCAGCCCTACCGACCCGCCTTGCAGACCCGCCTCGGAACTCTGGGTCAGCCTTTCCAACGTACCACGACGTGATATATTCTCTGCCTGGAGGAGGGCATGGCCCGCACACGTGCTGTAGATGGTCCTGAGTTAGCCAAGATGATCCATGAGGTTGCCAGGTTTCGCTATGGGCTGCGGCGGTTTCTCCGCTTCAGTGAACGCGCCGCGCGCGCGGCTGGCGTCACGCCGTTGCAACACCAGCTCATGCTTGGCGTCGGAGGGTTTACTGGGCGCGGCTGGGCAACGCTGTCCGAACTAGCGGAGTGCCTGCAACAGCGGCACAACGGGGTTGTGGCGCTGGTGGATCGCGCGGCACGCGCTGGATTGGTCCGCCGTCGCAAGAGCACGGACGATCGTCGTGTCGTGCGCGTTGAGCTCACGTCTCACGGGCAGCGGATCCTGGCCGAGCTCACCCGGCTGCACCAACGAGAGCTTGCGGAGTTTCAACGCGCGCCGTGGTGGATCGAACCTGCGCACAGGCGCGCACGCCGCGGAACCACGGGCGCATTGATCGCATCCGACGTCGCCTCTGGTCGCCAGGTTTGATCGGCGCGCCGCACGTGTGATGAGCGAATTACCGACGCCACCCCAGCCGAGTGGCGACCCGGGGGCCGCCGCTTCCCCGTCCCCCGGAATTCCATCGCCAGAGCCAGCGCTCACCGGTATCCGTCTGCCGCAGCGAGCAGCGGATAGTCCCGATCACCGCCGCCTCATCGTCATCAGCGGCCTGGCGATCATGGTTGGCTTCGCGTCCGGTTTCATCGCGAAAATTCTGATCGATTTAATCGACCTCATCACCAACCTCTCCTTCTTCGGGCATGTGTCAGTCGGGTTTCACTCGCCGACGTTGACGACGATTGGCCTGTGGGTGATCGCGATCCCCGCGATCGGAGGCGTCGTCGTGGGCCTCATGGCCCGTTACGGCTCGGCGGGGATTCGCGGGCACGGCATTCCAGAGGCGATGGAGCAGGTGCTCTACAATGAGAGTCGCGTTCCGGCACGCATTACCTTCCTCAAGCCAATCTCGTCGGCCATCGCCATCGGCACCGGCGGACCGTTCGGTGCCGAGGGGCCCATCATCGCCACTGGCGCCGCCTTCGGGTCACTCGTTGGCCAGTTCCTTCGGATTACGGGCGACGAACGCAAGGTTCTTCTGGCCGCCGGCGCAGCCGGAGGGATGACCGCCATTTTCGGAACTCCAGTATCCGCCGTACTGCTGGCTATCGAGCTGCTGCTCTTCGAATACCGAGCGCGCTCGCTCGCTCCGGTAGCGCTAGCCTCGGCCACGGCGATGGCGGTTCACCTGGCCATCATCGGGACCGGCCCCGTGTTCGCGATGCCGGACATCGCGGAGCCTGGGTGGGGCGCTCTGGCCGCCTACACGGCGTTAGGAGCCGTAGTCGGGCTGGCCTCCGTCTACATCACCAGTGCGGTCTATCGTGTGGAAGATGTGTTCGACAAGCTCCCGGTGCACTGGATGTGGTGGCCGGCCCTTGCCGGACTCGCGGTCGGCATCATCGGGTACTTCGATCCGCGCACGCTCGGCGTGGGGTACGACAACATTCGGGAGATCCTCGGCGGAAGCATTGTGGGGACGTCTCTTCTGCTCCTCGTGATCCTCAAATTCGTCAGCTGGGCTATCGCGCTGGGGAGCGGAACGTCCGGCGGTACGCTCGCACCATTGTTCACGATCGGGGGCGGCCTCGGGGCGGTACTCGGTACGGGGCTGGTCGCGATCGCTCCTAGACTCGGAGTCGACGTTCGCATCGCCGCGCTCGTGGGCATGGCCGCGATGTTTTCCGGAGCGTCGCGTGCCCTGCTCACCTCAGTCGTATTTGCGTTCGAGGCGACGCGACAACCGCTCGGCCTGCTCCCGCTACTTAGCGGCGGAACGGCGGCCTACATGGTGTCTCTGATGCTCATGCGCGGCACGATCATGACGGAGAAGCTCGTGCGCCGCGGCACCCGGGTCCCGTCGGAATACGAGGCGGATTTCCTCGATCAGGTGGTGGTCCGCGACGTTGCGGCGCGCGAGGTCGTCGTCCTTAAGGCCGACGATCCCGTGGACAAAGTGCGGGCCTGGATAGCTAGCCATGCACCTGGATCAACGCATCAAGGATTTCCGGTGGTCGACGTGGCAGGTCAGTTGGTAGGCGTGATTACTCGGCGGGACCTGCTCGACCCTGCCGTGCCCGCCACATGGCTTGTACGCGCGCTCATCAAGCAGTCGCCCGCGGTCATATTTGAAGACAATTCGCTGCGCGACGCGGCCGATGAAATGGTTCGTGAGGGCGTGGGCCGACTGCCGGTCGTGTCCCGCGAGAACCCACGCCGGGTAACGGGCATCATGACGCGAAGCGACGTGCTTGGCGCGCATAAAGCACGCCTCCGGATGGCCAACCACGCCCAGCGCACCATCGTGTTCGGTTGGCCCGACCACCCTGACAGGGAGCGGGTGGACTGAACGAGCGGCGTCGCGAACTCCTCGGGCGTCCGACGCTTCGCCCGGTCGACGCCGTGCTCACCCTCCCGGGTCAACCTCCCACCGCTGGGTCGCATCCTCCGCGCGATCGCGGGACGAGCCCTGTGTTGCACGAGATCCGGCACGTCCGATGCGCTCGTGGGATACGCGTAGGTGACGTGACGCAGCGCGGGCGCCGGCCACTGCCTGCTTCGCGTCAAGACTCTCAGAAACCGACGCGCTGGATCCGACCGGTTTGTGGGCCCGCGGCCGTCGTTCCCCATCCAGCGCGCGATCTCGGTCGCCCGGTAGGCGCGACGCGTCAACACGCGATGCACATCCCGCACGCCAGCCGTTCGCGCGCGATGAACCACCGGCCTTACCATTTTTTTCGGAGCGACTTCTGCAGGATGATGTTGTCCTGGGTGAGATCCGCCACCACCTGCCTGAGCTTGCGGTTCTCGTCGCGCAGCTGCCGGAGCACACGCAACTCGTTCACGCCCATCCCTCCGAATTGACGCTTCCAGCGGTAGAAGGTCGCTTCGCGTACCCCCAGCTGCTGGCACACGTCGGGCACCGGGGTCCCCTGCTCCGCCTGGCGCATCGCGTCCGCAATCTGTTCATCCGTGAACTTTGACTTCCCCATGGTCAGCCCTCGTTCCCGGACGGGGGTGGGTGGACTGCAAAGCCTACCGCTTTCCTCCCTCTCCTTGCAACCTGCCTAGGTTTTCGCCGGGAACGCCCGTTGATTCGAATGCGAGACGCTCGATACCCTGCGGATATTTCAGCCAGAAGGAATCAGATCCGTGAACGCGAATCGTCCATCCCGGAGCATGGTCTCGCCCACGCGCACCGCAATCGGACGGCTGAACATGGGCCCGCCCCACACGAACGTGTGGAACTCACCGCCCTCCCCGCACGGATCGACTGTTCGTGGGAGCTCCGCGAGCAAACGGCGGTCGAAGCTCCGGCCGGCAAAGGCGGCGGAGATTTGGGTGGTGTCAACGCAGACCAGCGTGGCCCCGAAGCCGGCGGCGATGAACTCCTCGGCGAGCTGGGCCGTATCTCGCTGCCAGAGCGGGAATATCGGCTCGAAGCCTGACCCGCCCAGGAGGCGCTCCCGATATGCGCGCACGTCGGCCAGGTACAGATCGCCGAACGCAACCTTGGCGACCTCCGGTTCCGCTTCGCGTACCTGGTCAAGCGCGGCCGCGAAGGCCGCCTCGTACGCTTCATTCGACGAGCCGGGGTCGAGCACGATTTCAAAAAGCGGGAGGTCGAGCGCCGCCGCCTGAGCTTCGACCAGGGCTCGCCGAACACCATGAATGCTGACGCGGTCGTACTGTCGCGTGATACTGGTGAGCAGCCCGACGATCTCGTAGCGGTCATCCCCGCGGAGCGCGACAAGTGCCATGCTACTGTCCTTCCCACCGCTCCAGCTGAGCACGACCCGTTCCCTCATCGAAGCCGCTCCCGTTGCTCTCAAGACTCTCCACTGGCGCCACGGCACTCTCCTATGGCGTTCTATCATAAGTGCGGTCCGCGAACGCAGCGAGTCGGCCGCGCAAACTGCACCCGCCACTTGCTCCGCCGCGCGGAGAGGCCCCTGAGGTAGACCGCCACGGACCGCGGCGAACGTGTCAAGCCCTCCCTGGCGCCCGCGGCCTGTGGAGAGTTGACTTCAACTCTGGAGGTCCCATCAAGTCATACTCGGCTGTGCGGCCGCCTAGCCGTGTGAGCAAGCAATTACATCCGCCCGCGATCCCGATCGATCCCACGGACCGAGGTACCGAAGATCTCGGGTGTCATCTGTGCGGGGCCGTCTTCATCCGGCATGCCACGAGAGACTACCTCCGTCGCGCCGGCAGTGTCTACTGCGAGCATTGCCACGTGTGGTCGCAGTCCTGGCCCCCTGGGAAGTCATCCCTCGGCGGGGGCGAAGTCGCCGTGCATTGACCTGCGTGCTGTGGTCCGATGAGCTACGCCAAGTGCGGTAGCGAGTGACTGAGGCTACTGCCACCGCCGGAAGGGCGTCTTACGTGCCCACCCGGTCCGGGCCCGGTGATGGAGCGGACAGCTGGCCCGCTCCACGGTCGGCCATGATCTTGGTCACGAACCGCTGGCCTTCGGAGATCCGTTCGGTTTCGACGGCAATGGTATCCACCGCCCGTTCGATGCGCGCCAGGCGCTCTTCGATCTGGCGCAGCTCGGCGGGCGCCACGGCTTGCGAGGGGTGCCGGTTGACGAGGATCCGGGCCAGGAGGACGACGGTTGCGGCGATGATCGCGACGATTAACATGGCCGTGGGGTCGATGTGGCGGACAGCGGCTCGGGGTCGAATGATAACGATGAAAGGTACTGTGAGTTGTCCTGGGGTTCGCGGGCACTGCGTTCGCCACCTGGCTGCGCCCGCTCCATACGCCCCCTTGCCTCAGCAGAAGGGCGCTTCGGCCCGTTCTTGATCGCGCGGAGGTATCGCTCCGTGAGCCCCCGTGGCCGCGGCGCTGGCGGTTAGCCACGACCCGCCACGGTTCGCCCATGCACGATACCCCGTGCGATACCCCTACCGCCGACGCGGATCTGTGGATTCCATTTTCATGGCAATCGCAAGCAGGTCGCTTCCGAACCCCAGCCTGCCGCAATTATAGAGCTCCTCTCCGGCTCCGCGGACAAGGGCGATCTCGTCGGGGGTGAATCTCCGCAGAACATGGTCCCCCACTTCCAGCATTATGCGCCGTGCGATCGCTCTAATCGAATCCAGTTGCGCGGAGACAGGGCCGCCATCGTTCCAACGCGGAACGGTTCCGACGTGGATCGCCCAGATGAAATCCGTGAGGCGATTGGAGTCGTACGTGACGAATGCCATAGCTCGAGGGCCTCGCCCGTCATATGGAGCCCCTAATATCTCAACGCGCGACCGGCATCGCTAGCCCCTCAGTCGTCGCCGGTTTGGCCGCTTATCTGGACCCCCCGAGCGCGTGGCAGGGGGATCCTTGGAGGTATTCTGTGACAGCGAACGCACGCGCGCACGTCTAGATCGTTCTACTGCCGCACAATACGGGCGGTGGTACGATTCCCCGGTGTTCCGCGAAGAAATCCTCAATCCACGCCGGAGGGCGGTAGACCGCGTGGCGCCCGGCTGCGTCACGGCCACAAGCGCACGTCCGACTGATCGTCGATGACCAGGACACGCAGGAGCGAATGGCCGTTAGATAGCGCTGGCATGCGAGGTCCGCTCGCGCGTGAGACCGTCAGTCAGCATCCAGCACATCCCGCACCTTGCGGCCCAGCACGTCTGCGGTGAAGGGCTTCTGCACGAGTGAAATACCGCTTTGCATCAGGCCGTGACGGGTCGTCACGTCACCTGCGTAGCCTGAGACGAACACCACCTTGAGATCAGGTCTCGTCGCATGGACACGCTCCGCCAGCCCAGGCCCACTGACCCCAGCGCCCAGCACGATGTCCGTCAGTAGAAGATGGACGGGCTCGCGTGCTTCCTCGATCACTCGAAGCGCCTGCTCCCCACTGTCCGCGGTCAGCACATGGTATCCTTGCCGCGTGAGGATCTGCACGGTCAGTTGGCGTACGGCCGGCTCATCCTCCACCACCAAGATCGTTTCTACGCCATGAACCGACTGATTCTCTCGGGCTGGCACCACGGCGTCTGCGGCCGCATGAGACCGCGGCAGATAGACCCTCATGGTGGTGCCCAGTCCCTCCTGGCTGTACACGGTGATCTGGCCGCCGGCCTGCTTGATGATGCCATAGCTCGTCGCGAGCCCAAGGCCCGTCCCTTTGCCGGCCGCCTTCGTCGTGAAGAACGGCTCAAACATGTGCGCCGCGACCTCTTCACTCATGCCCATGCCCGTATCGCTCACCGCCAACATGACGTATTCGCCGGGCGCCACGTCCGTGTCCCTCCGCCGATATCGGGCATCCAGGACCACATTTGCGGTTTCGAGTGTGAGTTTGCCACCAGTGGGCATTGCATCACGCGCATTGATCGCGAGATTCATGAGCACCTGCTCAAGTTGTGCCCGGTCCATCTCCACGGTGCCGAGTTCCGGGTCCATCTTAGGGACGATCTCGATGTCTTCGCCGAGGAGATGCCCGAACATCTTGTCCATCTCGGCGACGAGCGTATTGACACTGAAGAACGTGGGCCTCACCACCTCCTGTCGCGAGAGCGCCAACAGTTGTCTTGTGAGGGTCGCGGCATTTTCACCGGCCTTCAAGACCTTCTCCAACGATGGCCTGACCGAGCTGTCTCCCGGGAGATCGTCCAGCGCCATCTTCGTCCATCCGAGAATCACGAAGAGGAAATTGTTGAAATCGTGCGCGACACCGCCCGCGAGTTGCCCGACCGCCTCCATTTTCTGTGCCAGGCGCAGTTGCGCCTCCAGGCTGTGTCGTTCCGTGACGTCGTGGGCGTTAATGATCGCTCCCGCCACGACCGGATCGTTGCACAGATTCCGGCCAACGACCTCGAGGATACGCCATGACCCGTTCTTATGCCGGAAGCGAACCTGGAGGGAGCGCACCTCTCCTTGCTGCTGAAGTCCCTCGAAAAACGTACCCGCTGCAACCGCCCTGTCGTCGGGGTGAACGAAGTCAAACACCAGATGCCCGCGCAGTTCATCCGGCCGGTACCCAAGAACGCGTTCATTCGCAGGGCTCGAGTAGCGAATGGTGCCATCAGGATTAAGAACCGTAATGATGTCGAGCGCCTGCTCAATGAGCGACCGGAAGTACTCTTCGCTACGACGGAGGGCCTCGCGCGCTCCCCGACTTTCCGTCACATCGACGAATGCGGACAAGAGGTATGCCTCGCCGTCGAGTTCCAAACGCTGTAAGGACCCGCGGACCGTCAGTATCGTGCCGTCTTTCGCTCGCAACTCGAGCTCCCTATCGCTTACGTAGTCGCCGGCAAGCAATCGCGTGACGATTCGCTCACGAAGTGTCGGGTCGACCCAGAGCCCGAGATCAAGGGCGCAGCGTCCCATGATCTCACCGCGAGTGTACCCTAATAGGCGTTCGAACTCACGGTTGACTTCGAGGAACACGCCGTCTCCCAAACCGCTGACCGCGATCTCTACCGGCGCGGAGTGAAACAGCTTTGCGAACTTCTCCTCCGACTTCCGGAGTGCTTCTTCCGCCCGCTTGCGCTCCGTGAGGTCGTGGAAGATGCCCTGCACGCGACCGTCGGCCAGGCGCCGTACGCTGATCGAGACAGGCACATCGACACCGTCCTTCCGCCGGAGCCGGCGCTCGGTGACGAGCCGGGCTCCCCGGACCAGCGCTGCCGTCCGCTCCATCGCCAACTGCAAGTCCTCGGGTGGATAGGTGTCCACGATGTTGAGCTGAAGCAACTCGTCCCGGCTGTATCCGGTCAGTTGACACGCCACGGCGTTCGCATCAATCAGATTCCCATTGACGTCCGAGACGAGGATTGCGTCCGCTGCCTGTTCCATCAGCGCCCGGTAGTGGGCATCACTTGGGGGCGGATCAGCACCCGGCGCCTCGTTCTGCTGCGCCCCGAGGCTGGCGCCCCCGGTGGAAGCGGCATCTTGCGGTCCGTCAACTGACATCGTATCGTCTCTCAAGCCGCGCGGACGCAGCCCAGTCGTGTTCAGCATGCGTGATCGGCGCCGGCGGGTGAGCTAAGCGCCCACCAGCCCGAGATGAGCCAGGGAGTCTAGGCCCCGGCGGGGCTTGGTTCCAATACTCGTTCGCTGGGCGTTGCATAGCGGCGATGCATGCCGCCAGCAGAGGCGACGATGCAACTGCGTTACTTGCGATCCTTCGTGGCGGTCGTGGAGACGCGAAACCTCAGTCGCGCCGCAAAGCAGTTGCACATCGCGCAGCCGGCGATGTCTCGCCAGATTCACGATCTCGAGCGGGTGCTGGAGGTACCGCTGTTCGTGCGGCACGCCAAAGGCGTCACGCTGACCACCGCCGGCGAGGCGCTCGCTCCCCTGGCATCTCAGTTCCACAAGGACCTGGCGGCTGCCCTCGATCGGACGGAGGAGGCTGCAGCAGGCCGCCGCGGGCGCGTGGTCCTTGGAGCCATGCGGGCATTCGTCGCACTCGGATTTACCGGCATCGTGCAAGAGGAGCTGCGGCGAGAGCACGCCGACATCACGCTCGTAGTGCAGGACATCGATTCGCCCGACCTGATCGAGCGCCTTCGCGACGGCAGCGTCGATCTCGCGCTGACGGTTGATGCCCCCCACGATGCAGCGTTCGCTGTCGCGCCGCTGTGGCATGAAACGGTGGATCGGGCGCTCGTTCCCGCTGGTCACCGACTCGCGAAACGCCGGTCCGTCACAGTGTCGGAACTTGGCGAACTCTCGCTCGTGCTCGCGCGTGAGGGGTACACCAGCGAGACGCTCGAGCATGGCCTCGCTATGCTGCGCGCCCACGGCCTTCGATCGCCGCTGCTCGTCGTCGACGCCGGCCTCCAGGGAGCGCACATCGCCGTCGCGGCGGGCCGCGGCTGGACGTTGGTTAGCAGGGCGCGTGCGTACGCGCCTCCCGCAGGAACGGTGGCCGTACCGGTACGGGGCCTTGACCTAACCCTCATGACCGCAGCTGCTTGGCGTCGGTCCGAGCACCGCCCCGTAGTGCGCACCGTCTGCGAGAAAGTGTTTGAGGTCGCTCGACGTGATCCCGGTCATCGCGTCCCGGAGGAATCCGGGAGACTCCCACTACCGGCGGGCTCCGGTTCGAAGCGCCGCCGTCAATCGGGAACCCTCCCGCCATCGCTGGAATTGCGCCACCTTCGAGCGTTGGTCGCCGTCGCCGCAGCGCGCACGATCGGCCGGGCGGCCGAACAACTCGGGCTCGCACAGCCGAGCCTATCGCGTCAACTCAGGGAACTGGAACACGTCGTCGGCGTGCCGTTATTGGAGCGCTCGGCTCGGGGAGTACGGCTTACACCCGCCGGTGTCTCGTTCGCAGGTGATTGCCCGGCGCTGCTTCGCTCGATCGACCGACTAGTTCAGGAAACGATCCGTGCGCGGCGGGGAATGGAGGACCGATGCGTGATCGGTGCCGTCGCAACGAGTGTGACGAGCGATATCTTGACCCGAGTGGTGACTGCGTGCGCCACCGAACACCCGCAGGTTCACCTCCTGATCGAGGAGATGCCGACCCCGCGCCAGCTAGCCGCGCTTCAACGGGGTGAGATCGACCTTGGGCTCGGTCACGCCTATCTCCGACTCGGCGCCGATGATGGACTGACGAGGGAACACCTGATACCGGATCGAGTCGACGCCGCCCTGGTCAGTCGCAGCCACCAGCTCGCGAGGCACGAGAGACTCCGAGCGGCCGACCTCGCCGATGTGCCATTCCTGTTCATCGAGCGATCGTTCTACCCCCCGATGTATGACCGCGTGATGGCGTCACTCAAGGCGATTGGCCTGACGCCGCACGTCGAGGGTACTTATGACGGATTGCAAGCCCTGTGGGCGATGGTCGCTCAGGGAAGGGGGTGGTGCATCGGGTTCCGATCGCAACGTGCTCGACCACCGTCCGGCACGGTGGCGGTGCCAATATCTGGACTAAACATCCCGTGGGGCATCGACCTTCTACGCCGAGCAGCGGAAGGTAGTCCGTCAGTCTTGGTAGTCGCGGCGCTGGTCCGCGCCGTGCGCGCCACGCTCGCGAATCAAGCATCGTGATCATGTCTAAGTGGAGCGCCGCGCGCCTCGGCTGACTGCACAGGGAAGCAGACGCTAACGCGGGCCCCGAAGTCGACTTGGGATTCGATCTCCAAGCCGTCCATCAACCCGACAACGAGGCCATATAACGGAAAGTGCCAGTCCCCTTCCTTCAAGGAGATGAATGCCAACCGCACCCAGGAAGCGGAGCACGTTCCCGGACACCGCGAGCCCCGTGCTGTGCTGTGATCCCCATTTCGAGAGGCAATTCGGCCACGCGTAGGTGTTCTATAGTCTGACGACCTTAATTCGCTGTCTATTGAACTCAGGGCAACCCGCAGGTTTTGATCGGAAGGTTGCCGTTCGCGTCGATCGAATGCCGCCTCGGTGGCTGTGCCTAAGGCACGTCGTCACGAAGCGATCCGCCGACTGCGCAACGACTGGACGGCCAGGATAACCGAGAATGCGCCGGTCACTCCGAGGACGTAGAGAATCCAGATGAACAGCAGGGCGCCACTCTTCTCGAGAAACTCCGGGCGCAAGCCATTCCGCATGTGCAGGGGCAGCATCCCGGCGGCGATCACGCGGCAAGTAGCATGATCACCTTACCCGATCGCCGTTCTCGCAGAAGCACCGCGCCGCAGACAATGACGAGCAGGATCGCGACGCCGCTCCGGCTAACGCACGGTGTTGACCACCCAGACGGCAACAAGCTGGCGCCCCGATCAGAATCTGTGCAAACTGTGCTCGAGAGCTAGATACAAGACGGACGACACGACGAGGCTCACCATGATCGAGCGCCTGGACCCCTACACCTATGCTGGCGTGCTGTACAATTGGGTTCTTCTTGGGGCTCCGCTCCTGATCGTCGTGGCTCTCATCATGCGACGGTGGGATGCCCGAGGCAGCAAGCTCTGGGGCGTTCAGCGCGCGATCGCGGGCTTGGCCGTGGTCGGAGCCGTGATTCCGGGAGTGGGGCTGCTGACATCAGGCGCCTTGCGGGATGAAAACGGACTCACCGTATTCATCGGCCTTCTCATCCCGGTCGGCTTGACCCTGCTTCCGGCAGGGGCCGGCTCGTCAAGGAGCACGCTGTACGCGGCGAGTTGCGCCTTGGTGCTGGGAATCTTCTGTTTGCTCGGCGGGTTTTCGATCGGACCTCTCTATCTGCCCGCCGCGGCCTTGCTAGTCCTGGCCGGAGCGGTTGGTCTCGCCTCTCCCCGCACCGCTTGACGACACGTTGCTGCAGCCGGCGCCGATTTGGAAGCGGCCTTGCTCGCTTCGCTCGCTGGCCGCAACTATGACGGTGCGCCGCAGCAGAACGCTGGTCCGTTAGGCTGGTCCGCATACCTGATCTATGCGTAGCTCCCCGGAGGTACGATGCGTCGATTTGGCCAGCTTCTGATGGGGCTGGGGGCCGCTGTTGGGGTGGCCGTGGTGATCGCCATCTATGCACATCTCGGTGTCGCGGGAGTTCCTTGGTTGGTCGACGTGGCGCTGGCCAAACTCGGGTTTATCAGCGCGGCGGGCTTGATGGCTGGCGGAGCGACGAGCGTGCGGTTGGCTGCGCGGCGGGACCGGAAGCGGCTGGAATCCCGACCGCCACCCTAGTCAGAATGAAGCGACCGGCTCGCGGTCGTGGTAACGTGGGTTAGCCAATCGGACTGAGCCGGTTGGTCAGAGCCACTACACGACGGAGCCGGTCGCTTATGCCAAATACAATGCGTCATGTCGGTCTCGATGTCCATGCCGAAACGATCGCCGTGGCGGTCGCCGAGGCGGACGGGAGTGTGCGGGAGTTGGGCACGATTCTCCATCGGCCGGAGGCGGTGCGGAAGTTGATCGCGAAGCTCGGGGGGCCGGCGCATCTGCGCGTGTGCTACGAAGCCGGGCCGACGGGCTACCCGCTGTACTGGCAGCTCACCGCGCTCGGTGTCCATTGCGATGTGATCGCGCCGGGTCTGGTGCCCACCAAGGCGGGGGACCGGGTGAAGACGGATCGCAAAGACGCGGCGAAGCTCGCGCGCTGCTACCGCGCGGGGGACCTCACGGCCGTGTGGGTGCCCGACGCCGCGACCGAAGCCCTGCGGGATCTCGTGCGCGCCCGCGAAGTCACCAAGCAGGATCAACTCCGGGCACGGCATCGGGTGAGCAAGTTCCTGCTGCGCCACGGGCGGCAACGGCCCGACGGCATGCGCGCGTGGACCCTCAGGCACGCGCAGTGGCTCGCCCGCCAGACCTTCGACCTGCCGACGCTCCAAGTCGTCTTCGACGAGTACTGCGCGACGCTGGCGCTTCTCGCCGAGCGCGTCGTCCGGCTCGAGCGCGCGATCCAGGCCGCCCTGCCGACGCTCGCGCCCGCGCAGCAGGCCTTGGTCGGTGCGCTCGCCGCCCTGCGCGGCGTCCAGCAGATCACGGCCGCGACGATCCTGAGCGAGGTGGGCACACTCCGGCGCTTTGCCACCGCGCGGCAGCTCATGGGCTATGCCGGTCTGGTGCCCCGCGAGCACTCCAGTGGGAGCGGCGTCCACCGCGGGGCGATTACGAAAACCGGCAACGCACATCTGCGCCGCGTGCTGGTCGAGGCGGCCTGGGCCTATCGGCATCGCCCCACCCTCGCCAGCGGGGTGCTCCGCGCCCGCCAACGCGGCCAACCCGCGCCGATCGTCGCCATCGCCACGCACGCCCAACAGCGGCTCTGTCCGCGCTATCGACGCTTCCTCGCGCAGGGCAAGCCCCCGCTCGCCGTCGCGACCATGATTGCGCGAGAACTGCTCGGCTTCATCTGGGCCATCGGCTACGCCGTCGAACCCCCACTCACGGTCCTCGGAGCTCGCCTGTCTGCCTGAACACCCGCTTCCCTTCGCCTGGGCCGGTGGGCCGGCACGGAAAGGCACACCCGCCGATTTTCTATGCGATCCAACGGCTTCACCCCGTCCAACTCGCGCTCCTAGTCTGCGGCCGCGCCCGACGGATCACGATCCTGCGGTACGTCTCCGGACCAACCCGCGCCTATCAGAGTGATCAACCGTCGCGCCCCGCGTCCCATCGCGCCCCAGGTGCACCACATGTTACACGAGCCATTGCAGGGCCCACCTCCACGCCCCCTTGACGGGTCGCTTCATATCAGAAAATATGACGGGCTGGCTCTCCAGCCTGATCGGGGATCAACGACGGATTGCTTCGGTCGGCGCAGACAAGAGCCAGGGACGCGGTCAACTCGCTGCGATCGCGCGCCGCGATTATGATAGAGCGCCGCAGCGGAGCGTGAGGTGTTCGACAAACGACGGAGGCTATGTGTCGGAAAGTGAGTCCCCACTGAACCGGTCGATCGGACTCTCCGGTGTGATCCGCTGGTTGATAGCGGTGTTCGCGATGATCGCGATTGGTGCTGCGTTCGCCGCCGGCCACTACGTGATGGCGGTTGTCGGAGCAGTGTTCATCGTTGGCGCGGCCGTGCTTGGATATCGAGCGTGGAGGGCTTCTCAGCCGATCGACGATGGCGCGCCTCCCGGCGGAGGCGGATAGCGCTCGTGCGGTCGTCGGCACTGCTGAAGTCGACACCATTCGCGAAGTAGCTCGGCTGGCTCGCCGCAATTATGATGGAACGCTGCCGCAGAGCGCCGCGGCGTTAAGCAGACTTCACTCACACCCTCGACCATGACGCATCTCACGTACGGAATGGTGTCAGGCACAGTGCTCGGCGTTCTGGCGATCGGCCCGATGTTCAAGATGACCTTCGCCGATAAGCGCGCGGCGATCACGGCCGCCTTCATCGAACGCCTGAGCATCGGCGTGGTCATTGCACTCGTCTCGCTGCCCTGGCCACACTGGGCCACCGGCCTCACGTTCGGCGTCCTCCTCAGTCTTCCGTCCGCACTCATCACCAAAGCACGCGTTCCCATCTTGGTGGTCGGCGCAGTGGGCGGCCTCGTGATCGGTCTGGCCCTCCCTGTCGCCGTTCGGTGACCGAGTTGCTTAACGCGGCGCTGCTCCTGGCGGCGTGGGCGAAGGAAGTGGCCGGCTCGCTACGCTCGCTGGCCGCAATTATGATAGATCGCGGCAGCAAGACGCTGCGGCGTTACGCGCACACAACACGCTATCGGTGCCGGTCGCATCCGCAATGTATGAAGAGCATCACCTTCGCCAGCACGGAAACTTCCTTCTCTCAACCTGCATAGCTCATCAAGCAGACCCTGCACGCCGGGATTGTCCGCGAGGAGGGGGCCATGGAGCGCTGGATCCAGCATCTCAGGTTTGCCGTCCGGCAACTCAGGCACAGGCCCGGGTTTACGGCAACGGTGCTGATGACGCTGGCGCTCGCCATTGGCGCGAACACCGCCATCTTTTCGCTCGTGAATGCGCTGATGCTGCAGAGCCTGCCCTATCCGCATCCGGAGCGGATGGGGACCATCTACGCCCGTGCGAGCGGAGCTACCTCCTCGGCTTCCCCGATCGACCTCGATGGGCAGCAGTGGGAGCTCCTGCGCGACAACGTGCCCGCGTTGATCTCCGCCGTGGCGGGCGGTACCTCGGGGATGAATCTCCGCGCCGGATCGCATGTGAAATACGTGCAAGACGGCCGCATTTCGGCTCACTACTTCGATGTCCTCGGACTACATCCCCTGATCGGGCGGAATTTCACCGCGGAAGAGGATCGGCCAGGCGGACCCAACGGCGCCATTCTGAGCTATAGGTTGTGGCGCGATGTGTTCGATGCGGACCGGGGCGTTCTGGGGCACACCATTGACCTCGGGGGCCAGCCGTACACCGTCGTCGGCGTGCTGGCCGAGGGCGCGACGACGCCGTTGAACGCCAATGTGTACACGCCCCTGCAATCCAGCCGCACGGGGGAAGGCAGCGGGACCAACTTCGATGTCATCACCCGCTTGCGGGACGGCGCTTCGTGGCAGGAAGCCGACGCCCAAATCAATCATGCATGGGCGGCGCTGGCGCAGGACTTCGAGAAGCGCAGCGGGGGCACCCACATCACGTACTATTCGGTGTCGCTGCAGACGGGCGAGACGGCCTCCCTGCGTCCACAGGTGCTGGCGCTCATGGCCGCCGCGGGCCTGATCCTGCTGATCGCCTGTGCTAATCTCGCGGGGTTGAGCTTGGTTCGGCTCCTGCGCCGCACGCCGGAAGTGGCCACGCGTCTTGCGCTGGGCGCCTCGCGTTGGGAGATCCAGAAGCAGTTCTGGAGTGAGAACCTGCTGTTGGCGATCATCGGCGGAGCGCTGGGCATTGTGGTCGGCTACTTTGCCCTCCGCGTTTGTTTGCTGCTGTTGCCGCCGCACTTCCTCCCAGTGCAGCACGTCTCAATCGACGCTCATGTTCTCCTGTTTACGCTCGCCGTGTCGCTGTTCACGAGCGTGCTGTTCGGGATGCTGCCGGCGGTCGCGGTGCGGAACGTGGACCTGCGCTCATCCATGGGCGGCCGCAGCGGTGCTGTCACTGGCACCGCGCACCTGCGCCAAACGCTGATTGCGGGGGAAGTCGCCGTGACGGTCGTGCTGCTCGCGGCGTCCGGGCTGATTATCCGGACGCTGATCCATCTGGAAACGCTTCCGCGCGGCTTCACCCCAAACGGCGTCATGATCGCCAAGGCCTCGCTCGATGGCGCGCGCTTCCACGATCCCGCTGCGTTCAGAACGCTGCTGGACGAGAGCACGGCCGCGATGCGGCAGATTCCGGGCGTCGTCGATGCGGCCGTCGGCTTGAGCGTTCCGTACGAGCGCGTCCTGAATGACGGCGTCACGCTTCGCGATGGCCAAGATGCGGGGAAAACGGTCGGCACCGACGTGATCTACGCGACGCCCGGATACTTCCGCACGTTGCAGATGCCGCTGCTGGTCGGCCGCGTGTTTACCGACGCGGACGGCCCGACCACGCAGCAGGTGGCCATTGTCAATCACGCCTTTGCGCGGAAATTCTATGGCGGCGCGGACCCGGTCGGGCATTTTCTCGATAAGGACACCAGGATCGTCGGCGAGGTCGCCGATGTGCCCATCGCGTCCGGCTTGAATCCCGTCGCGCCGTTGATGAGTGAGGAAACGGAGTACATTCCGGCCGCGCAAGTGGGCGCACCGTATCTCGCACTCGTGCATGTCTGGTTCCAACCCGATTGGATCGTGCGCACGGCGGGCCCGGTGACCGGGTTGACGGCCGAGATGCAGCGCGCCCTGAGCAGCGCGGATCCCAATCTGCCCGTCTCTGGCTTCTTCCGCATGGGCGATCTGCTGGCGCAGACGCTGACGACGCAGCGCATCGAGGTCGCATTGCTCGGGGTCATGGCGGCGCTGGCGCTTTTGCTGAGCGCCGTCGGCATTTTCGCGCTGGTGGCCAACATGGTCGCGCAACGGACCCGCGAAATCGGCATCCGCATCGCGCTGGGTTCGACGGTCGGCCGGACCATGGTGCACATCGGCCGCGCCGGCTTCGGCGCGTCGGTGGTGGGCCTCGTCGCGGGGCTCTTGCTCTGCGCGGGCGCGCTGCGCGTGATACGCAGTTGGCTCTACGGCGTGGGCGTCTACGACGCGCCGACCCTGGCGACGGTCGTGTGCACGGTTGTCTTGGTCAGCCTTCTGGCCACCATCCTGCCAACCCTGAGAATCGCACGGATCGACCCGGCCGGTATCTTGCGCGAAGAATAGAACGGTTGGGTTCTCGTAGGCTTCCTGGACCGAGAATTACGCTCCTGCCGCTTCCCAGTCAAACGCGACCAGGCTGTGAATGCCCAACGTGGGATGCCGCCGGATTCCAGCTGCGACCTGTCTCTAAATGGGGCCAACGTCACCCAGGTCGACGGCGTCCGATGTCCCGCTACGGTCGGGCCCCACGTTGCTTCCCCGCGCGGTTCATTCTGGCCGGAGCACTTCCATCGGATCAACGCGGCTCGCCCGAAGGGCGGGTAAGAGGCTCGCTGCCCCGGCGATCACCAAGAGCACCAGCGCCGCGCCGATGAGCGTGAGGGGATCCCGCGCCGAAACGCCGTACAGAAGGGACGCGACGAGGCGAGCGAGGGCGAGAGTGAGAAGTATGCCGATGCCCACGCCGACCGCGACGATGGCCAGCCCTTCGCGGAGCACCAGCGGGAAGACGTCCCGAGCTTGCGCCCCGAGGGCGATGCGGACTCCCATCTCGTGCGTGCGTTGTGCAAACGTGTACGCGACCACGGCATAGATGCCAACGGCTGCTACGAGCAAGGCGAGCAGCCCGAAGGCCGTGAACAGCGTCGCCCCGAGCCGCCAGGATCGCAGTTCCGGTGCCAGCGTCTCGGCCATCGTCGTCACACGCGCGTCCTGGCCAGATAGGAGGGTCTGTGTGAGCACGCGCCTTGTTAACGCAGCCACGGCGACGGCGCCTCCCGGGGTGGCGCGGATGATCAGGCTGCGCGGAGTGAGCTGGTTCGGCTCCTGCGCCAGCGGCACGTAGTACTGCAGGCTGGGATCCTCGATGATCCCCTCTCGATGCGCGTCGGCCGCGACGCCGACCACGGTCGCACAGGGCGCGGTGCGCGTGACGAATTCCAGACACTTCCCGATGGGGTTCTGGCCAGGCCAGACGAGACGGGCCATGGTCTGGTTCACGATGGCCACAAGCGGTGCGCCGGCGCGATCATCGACGGTGAACGGGCGCCCCAAGACGATGCGCACGCCGGTCGTGCGAAAGTAGCCAGGCACCACAGGGGAGAACGACGGCCCGCGTGGATCAACGTTGGGCATTGAATCGCGGCCGGGGGTGAACACCGCCCACATCGAAGAACCGCTCAGTGGCACTCGGTACGCTAGGACGACGCTCTCCACGCCCGGCGCGGACGCCAGCCGCGTGGCAACAGCTGCGAGTTGCGCCGTAACATCGGGCTGATGCCTCACGTCGCTTTCGCCGGAAACCGTCGCAAACACTAATCGGTCGCTGTCGTAGCCCAGGCGGATCGACTCCACGTCATGCAAGCTGCGCACGAAGAGCGCGGCGCCGACGAGGAGGACGAGTGAGAGCGCCGCCTGCGCGATGAGCAGACCGGACCGTAGGCGGGAACGCCGAAACGTGCCTTCACGCGCCCCGGATTTGAGCGACTGGACGAGGGCGGGCCGACTGGATTGCAGGGCTGGTGCCAGACCGGCGGCGAGACCCGTGAGTATGGCGACGACGCCAGTGAACAGGACCAGCCGTCCGTCCACCGCTCCCCCGCTCCAGTGGATGTGCGGCATGAGGAGGTGGCGGAGAGCACCTCCGCCCCAAAGCGCAATGAGCCCGGCGGCCGCGCCGCCCAGCAGCGCGAGCACCAGACTTTCGGTGAGCAAGAGAACTATCAAGCGCGCCCGGGAAACGCCGAGCGCGAGCCGGATGGCGATCTCATGCTGTCGCCGCATGGCGCGAAGGAGCAGCAAGTTGGCGACATTGGCGCAGGCAATCAGGAGCACAATGAGCGCCACGCCCCCCAACCGTGCGCTGATGCCGAGTTCAGGCGCCGCGCCGACCTGCGACGTTCTTGCTGCGAGGATCGGCCCGGTCTCCAAGACGGTGGACGTGTCGAGACGTCCATAAACCGCGGTCAGGGCGTGTCGCAGCGCGGTGCTTCCCGCCGCTCGTAATTGCTGGGCCTCACCGGGACTCGCGACCCGCGTGAGCATCTGGAGGTAATTGCCTGTGTCATTATACCAGAGGAGTCCGGGACGGGACCCCGTGCCGTCGAAGTCGCCGAGCGGGAGCCAGAGATCCGTTGCATCCAGTTCGACGCCGGTGAAATCCGCCGCTGCGACGCCGATGACCGTGTAGCGCTTGCCATCCACGTCAATCGCGCGTCCAACCACGGACGAGTCGGCGTTGAGGATGCCCCGCCAGAACCGCTCCGAGAAGACCGCCACGGGGGCTCGTGTGTCTACGCGCCCTTCGGCGGGAATCAGGACGCGGCCTATGGCGGCGCGGACGCCCAGCACCGAAAAATAACTGGGGTTGACGTAGCTGACTCGTGCGGGCACGGTATGCCCCAGGGGGCCGACATTCGCGGAGTCGTTGGGAGTATAGATCCCCAGTCTTGCACTATCGACCACGGTGTACAGCGCGCGCACCTCGGGGTAGTTCAGCCAAGGGAATACCATCGATCCGTTCTGGGCGAACGGGGATCCTCTGTAATTCGCGTAGATCCGCCGGACAGCGCTTGGATTCACCACGCCAGCAGGCGGCCGGATGAAGAGGCGATCGAGCAGCGAGTACACCACCGTGTTGGCTCCGACGCCGAGCGCGATGGTCACAACAATTGTCAGGCAGAAACCAGGTGACCGCTTGAGCCCACGCACCGCATACCGAAGGTCCTGCCCGACCTGCTCTACCCACCGCACGCCGCGCGCATCCCGGGCGGCTTCCTTGGTCTGCTCCACCCCCCCGAACGCCAGCCGCGCCTGGCGACGGGCTTCGTCGGGCGCCACCCCTTTCGTCACGAGTTTCTCTGTTTCTCGCTCAAGGTGGAACCGGATCTCGTCGGCGAGGTCACGCTCCACATCGCTCCGGCGGAACACCGACCGCAGGCGGTAGCGGAGGTCGCTCAGGGCATCGCGGAGCACGAGTCGGTTCTCGTCAGGTGGTCCGCAGCACCAGGCCGACGGCCGTGGCCAGCCGCTCCCAATCATCGGTCTCAGCAGCTAGTTGCTCGCGTCCGCGGCGTGTCAGCTCGTAGAACTTGGCGCGGCGGTTGTTGTCCGACGTGCCCCACCGCGCCTTCACCCACCCGCGCCGCTCGAGCCGGTGCAGCGCCGGGTAGAGCGACCCTTGCGGAACGTCGAGCACCTCGCGCGAGATCTGCCGAATACGCTCCGAGATCCCCCAGCCGTGTTGCGGGGCCAGGGACAGGGCCTTCAGGATGAGCAAGTCGAGCGTGCCCTGCGGGAGGTCGAGTCGGTCAGGCGCCATGGTCTCCTCCGCGGCTTCTACAAGACAAGATACGGACTCCCTGTAGAAGTGCAAGGGAAGAAACGCTACGCTTGCCGGTGTCGCGCGTGACCCTCGGGACTGGAGCGCCGCCGTGTACCCGCGCCCACCGCGCCCGCCGGCAGATACGACGCGAGCACCGCCGCGCTTCGAGCCATGACCGCCCAGGACGCGTTGCCCCTCGTGCCGCCCAGCCGTATGTTCTTCCCGCTATCCCACCACTCCGGAGCCCCACATGCGTCCCCTCAGGTACCTCCTCGGCATCGCGCTGCTCGCGGCATGCGCGAAAGAAAAGCCCGCCGCCACGCCTGCACTCCCGCCCCCGCCCCCGCCAGCACCGGCGCCGATCAATCTCGCCGACGTCGCGGGCAATTGGACCTTCAAGGTCATGCCGGAAGCCAGCGACAGCGTCCTGACCACGTACACCGCGCACGCCACGGCGGCCGATACGGGGTGGACGATGACGCTCCCGAAGCGAAAGCCGATCGCGCTCAAGATCACCGCGTCGGGGGACAGCATCCTGATGACCACGCCCGTTTTCGAGAGCGTGCTGCGGAAGAACGTCAAGGTGTTCACGCAGGGGGCCCTGCACCTCGTGGGCGGGAAGCTCGTGGGCACGACGACCGCGCACTACACCACGACCAAGCCGGATTCGGTGGTCCACCTCAGGTTCGAAGGCACCAAGGCACCGTAGGACCTCGCCGGTTCGGGGGCGTCGCCTCGCGGCGCTCCCGGTCCCGGCCGCGTCGGCCGCGTCCGTTCACGTCGCCGCCCGAGCTTGACTCGCGGTCCCCGGATGCCGGGACAACCCACCCTTGACATCCTGGTCGTGCGCGGCTTAGGGTCCTAAGTCTCTTAGGTCCTTTCATGAACGCCCACGCTCAAATCCTGCCGGGCACGCTCGGCTTCCTCCTCCTCAAAGCGGTCTCGCTCGGGCCCCTGCACGGCTACGGCATTTTGCTGCGCGTCAGGCAGATTTCAAAGGGCGCACTCGAGATCGAACAGGGCGCGCTCTACCCCGCGCTGTTTCGGCTGGTCGGCAGGGGCTATCTGAAGGCCACCTGGGGGGTTTCCGAGAACAACCAACGCGCGAAGTACTACGAGCTGACGGCGGCCGGCCGAAGGCGCCTCCGCGAAGAGGTCGAGGGTTGGAATCGGCTCGTGGCCGCGATCGGGACCGTCCTCAATGCGCAACCGGAGGAAGCATGATCGTCCCCACGCGGGTTCGGGAGTTCCTGACCTATCTGTTCCGCCGCTCGCAGGTCGAGGACGACATGCACGAGGAGTTCCTCTCGCACCTGCGGAACCGGGCCGACGACCTGGAGCGCCAGGGACTTTCACGCCCGGAGGCCGAGCGGCACGCGCGTGTGGACTTCGGTGCCTACCAGCGGTACAAGGAAGAATGCCGGGAGGCTCTCGGGAGTCGCCTCCTGGGCGAGCTGGTCGCCGACGTGCGCTACGGTTTGCGGCAGCTGCGCCGGAATCCCGGCTTTACCGTCGTCGCCGTCCTGACCCTCGCCCTCGGCATCGGCGTGAACAGCGCGGTGTTCAGCCTGGTCGACGAGGTCTGGTTCCGGCCCCGCCCGGTCGCGCACCCGGAGCGCGTTGTCCGGATATATGCGAGCACCCCGACGAGTGAAGGCGCGAATCCGCACGGGCAGAGTTCTTACCTCGACTACCAGACCATCCGCGCCGGGGTGGAGTCGTTTTCCGGCGTCGCCTTCCTGCAGATGCGCGGCGCCATGCTTGACGCGAACGACGAGCGCAAGCTACTCGACGTCGCGGTCGTTTCCGACGGATTCTTCGACGTGCTGGAGCCCCGGGCTGCCGCCGGCCACGTCGTGACCGCGGCGGAGGCCGGCGCCCCGGGCACGCGCACCGTGATGCTCAGTTATCCGTTCTGGAACGATCAGTTCAGCGCCGACCGCACATTGCCCGGGAAGACGATTGTCCTCGACCACCAATCGGTCGTGGTGGCGGGCGTGCTACCGCGCGGCTTCCGCGGTGCCGACCCGGTGGCGATTCCCGCTATCTGGATCCCGATGAGCACGTGGAGCGAGCTGACCGGAGAACGACCCACGGCGGCCACGGGCTGGTCCAACCCGTCGGATCTCTTCGGGCGTCTTCGACTGGACGCGACGCTCGCTCAGGCGAACGCCGAACTGGCTGTGATCGCGGCGCGGTTGGGGCGCGAGCACCCGGAGACCAACGCCGAGCGCACCATGATGGCTGTGCGGGAGAGCCGGGTGCAGGGGGAAGGCGTGCGGGGCTTTTCGCTGATCTTGCTCGCGATCGGCGCATTGGTTCTCCTGATCGCGTGCGCCAACGTGGCCTCGCTCCTGCTCGCGCGTGCCGAAGGTCGCCGTCGTGAGTTCGCGATGCGCGCCGCGCTGGGGGCGAGCCGTCGTCGGCTCCTGCGCCAGTTGCTAACCGAGGCGACCCTGCTGGGGGGAGCGGCGATCGCCGGCGCGCTGCTGATCGGCCGGTGGGTGGATGCCGTGCTGCCGAATCTGCTTCCGCCGCTGGATCTGGGCGCGGCCACACCGGTGGACGCCCACATGACGGCGCGGGTCCTCTGGTTCTCCGTCGCGGCCGGTTTGGTGGCGGTGTTCGCTTTCGGAACCATCCCGGCCATAAAGGGTTCGCGGAATGCGCCCGCCGGAACCCTGAACGAACGGGGGCGTGGGGGGACGCCCCGCGCTTCGGTGCGGAGCGTCTTCGTGGTCGCCCAGGTCGCAATCTCGCTGATGCTCGTCGTGGCCGCCGGGCTGCTGGTCCGTTCCCTGCTGAACGCCGAAGCGGCGAATCCCGGATTCGACGCGCACCAGAACATGCTCGTCTACGACTTCGGGGCGGATTTCAAGACGCCCGAAGCGTATCGCGCGTTCATTGATGAAGCCCGCCGTCGCATCGCAAGACTTCCCGGCGTTCTGGGCACCGCGGTGGCCATGCGGATCCCCTTCGGACTCAGCGGGGGCGGGTTCACACGCAAGGTGTTCTTTGCCGGCGCCACGGGCCGGGCGGCCACGGACGGGATTCCCGTCGGCAGCGACCCCGTGAGCAACGACTTCTTCCGCATAATGGGCACCCGCATTCTACAGGGTCGCGGCATCGATGCCCACGACCTGCAGGCGAATGCGCACGTTATCGTGATCGATCAGACCATGGCGCGGCGCTTTTGGCCCAACGGGAACGCCGTCGGGGACTACGTGCACTTGGACAAGCCCGATGGTCCCCGGCATGAGGTGATCGGGATCGCCGAGGACTCCAAGAACGAGGAGTTCATTGAAGCGCCGGCGCCGTATCTATACACACCGATGGGCCTCGGCGATTACGGGGAGCTGGAGATGGTGGTCAAGACCGCGCCGAATCCGTCGTCCGCCGCGGGGCTCGTGCGGCAAACGCTCACCGGTCTCGATCCGGGCCTCACGATCGTCTATTCCAACACGCTCCGCCAACATGTTCGGCTGGCAATGGCGAGCGAGCGACTCAGCGCAGAGCTCGTGGCCTCGCTTGGAGCGCTGGGCTTGCTGCTCGCCGCAGTGGGCCTCTACGGCGTAACCTCCTACCTAGTGAGGAGCCGGACCAGGGAGATCGGCATCCGCATGGCCCTTGGGGCGACGCGCACCTCCGTCCTCCGACTCGTGATGTCACGCGCGCTGCTGCTAACGTGCATCGGATTGGCCATCGGCGTGGCCGGCGCGCTTGGGGCGACGGGATTGCTGCGCGCCCTGCTCTTCGGCGTGGCGCCCCATAATGCCCTGGTGTTCACCGCCGGAATGGTCGTGCTCGCGCTAGCGGCATCCGCGGCCTCTCTCCTCCCCGCGCTCCGCGCGACCAGAGTCAATCCGACCGAGGCACTGCGCTACGACTGAGGGCAGGCCGGCCGCCGGGCAACCAGCATCTGCGTGAGTCGGCCCCTTCGCTCCGGGAACACCCCCGGGGCCAGGAACGCACCAGCTGGTCACGGCGACCACCCAGCCGCCTCCACCTCACCCCTGATCCCGGGCAGCGCCGCCAGCCGCCAGCCGCTCCAGCTGGATGCGGTGCCGCATCGGATGCACGACCGCGTGCTCCAGCATCTGCTCGATGTTGTAGTCCTCGCCCCAGCGGGACTTGTAGGTGACCGGAGCGAGTTCACGATCTTCGAGCAACGCGAGATGGCGGCGCCAGCCGGCGAGGACCTCTTCCATGAAGGCAGCGCTTCGGCCGGCGATCGCTACGGGGTCCGTTTCTGGATCGAGGTCGATGACCGGTCGCTTCACGCATTCGCCGATCCAGGTCAGGTAGTTACGGGACGAACGCAGCACGTGTCCGGCGAGGTGCGCGTTCGACTGGTAGGTAGGATCGTCGGTCGCCGGCAGTGGCGTGCCGGACGCACGAAAGGCGAGCCACGTGGCATGGAACCGCCGCATCTCGATCTCGTGGAGTTCGACGCAGCTTCGCACGGCGTTGCTCTTGAACATGTCGCTCCTCCGATTGGACGGGCATCGCTCCAGAAACGAATGGCCGACTCCCCCTGCTGACCCGCCGTTTCAACCGGTCGACCATTCGGCCGGCCATGCACTGCGCGAATGCCGGCCCAGCATCTCCCGCCATCTCTCGCCACCGCGCGACTCGTTCTTCCCGGATCGCATCGCGCAGCGCCTTGTACTCGGTGCTCTGTACCCCATTTCGTGAGGCATTCTCGTGAGCCCGTGAGGCATACCGTTTGCTTTGGTCCCGCGACACTGCTGAGGCCACCGAGCCGAGTCGCTATTCCAAGCGTGTCGTGTGCCCTTCATCCTTGTATTCAAAGGCGTTCGGGCGCATCTTGTCGCTCGTCGGGAACTATACGACGGCAAAATCCGGCCAAGACCTTAAGGGATGTGGCTTTCCGGAATCTACCTCGACGCAGGTCTGCCGAGATCAGAAGGTTGGTCTGACCGCTACCGTTGACCGACCAGCCAAGGAGATACCATTCCATGCGCACTTCACGGCGTTGGTCTACAGTTCCAGTGCTTCTTGGCATGTGCCTTTTGCCACGGACCTTCCTGTCGGCTCACGCGCGGCCCAAGGCCGACATGCAGGTCGGGTACAAAGAGGCATCCAAGTCAAGAATGAGAGCAGAACGCCCGGAGGCGCGGGAAGGGTTCCGGTCTTCTGAAAACGTGGACTCGAAAGCGGACGGCACCAGGGTGCCGTGTGTGTCGTTCGGTCACTCTGAACCGTGCGGACTGGTTGTCGGCATAGAGGACAAACCGAAAGAGGGCCAATCGCTGGATCTACGAGCATTGAGTAATCCCTCGATTAGCGGCGTCGCGTTGCAGATCCATTGGAGCGACATCGAGCGGGTCGAGGGAAAACCGGATTGGTCGAAGCTGGATGAATTATTCGCTGCCGCAGAATCATCGAAGAAGTGGGTGCAACTCCTTATCTTCCCCGGCTTTTTCTCGCCCGCATGGGCCCTGGACGGCGTCGAGACCGACCAATTCTCAATCCAATATGGGCCCGGCAAAGGCACACTGCTCAGTCTTCCCATGCCATGGAACAGGGTCTACCTTGACCGTTGGTTTGCATTCCTGAAACAAGTGGGCGACCGATACGGGAAGTTGCCTGCCTTCAGACTGATCGGAGCTGCGGGACCGACATCGGTGTCCGTGGAGATGACGTTGCCGCAGAAGCCTGGGGATCTTAGAAAGTGGCAGGATGACTCCTATACGCCCCGCAAATATACGGAGGCGTGGCAGAAGGTCTTCCAAGCTTATGCCGCCGACTTTCCTGACCAGTGGATCTCTCTGTCATTGGGGAACGGTCTCAACATCAATGACCGGGGTAAACGCGACCCTAGTGAGGGCACGCGCACGCGTCAAACCATCATCGACCAAGCAATAGGCATCCTGGGACGCCGGTTTGTGCTTCAGAACAGCGACCTCAGTGCAGGCGGGGTTGAGCACCCTGCAACCGGTTTCGTGATTGGCTATGGCGGACGCATCATCACCGGTCTTCAATTGCGCACCTCGTGCGAGCGCAACAGCGGGAACATGGGCGCTCCGGGCGATCCCCCCCTCGCCTTGAGAAGATCAATCGATAAAGGGCTGGAGCCCAACAGTGCCGGTCAGCATGTCAATTATTTGGAAATCTACGAACCGGATGTGCTTGCAAGCGAAATGCAACCGGTACTGCGCTATGGCGCGTCGCTCTTCGCACCAACACAACCTCCGGAATGAATCGTAGTCGTAGCGCCGCTCCGTGATCACCCGCTGCAATACGTACGCGGAACTCCTGCGTGATCGTGGACGGCACTTATGCGACCCGGCCGAGATGTAATTCTTAGCGATGCGGCTGATAGTATTGCAATGGCAAACGGTGCACACGGGTCGCCGAGCGGCGACCGCGTCCTGTTTGGCGATGATCGGCGATGGCGTGGGCACAATTGGGGCATAGCGGACTGGCCCACGCAACGGATAGCCCGTCTTGCCATGGTTGGGTTGACCGTGCAGCCCGTGAGTGCCATTGTCATCGCGGAGCCTCCCCGCCTCGCAGGCTCCTCCCTCGCTTCTACACTTCTCGGGTCGGAGGATTCGAAGTGCGTGCCCCCCTCATGCTGGCCGCCCTGGCCGCCGTAGTGAACGCGGCCGCGTGTACGACGAAGCACCAAGCCCCTCCGCCGCCCATGGCCGTCGCCCCTACGGCCGTCACCATTCATGCGAGGGACTTTGCGTACGTGGCCCCCGACTCGATTCCCGCAGGCTACGTCGCATTCACGCTCGTCAACGATGGTCCGGGCATTCACCATGTCGCGATCGTCCGTCTCGACAGCGGCAAGACAGTCAGTGACCTGGTGACCGCCCTCGGGCACCCCGGTCCCATCCCCTCGTGGGCGGTGCTCTTCGGGGGGCCGAACGCCGTCCCGTCTGGGGCGTCGAGCAACGCAACGCTGTCGCTCACGCCCGGTAATTACGCGATGCTCTGCTTCGTGGACGTGCCGGGTGGCGTGCCGCATTTCATGAAGGGCATGTTCCGCGCGTTTACCGTCACGCTGAGTACGGTCGCCACCGTCGCGCCCGTGGCTGACGATTCGATCACGCTCGTGGACTATGCGTTCCAGTTCGCCAAGCCGCTAACCATCGGCCACCACGAGTTCTCCGTCAAGAACGCGGGGACCCAGGCCCACGAACTCGAGCTGGTGAGGCTCGCTCCGGGCAAGACGGCCAACGATCTCATCAGCTGGCTCGGTAAGGCCCAAGGTCCCCCACCGGGCGACCCGCTCGGTGGCGCTTCGCTCGAGGCTCCCGGCAAGACGACCTATTTCTCGGCGGATCTCACACCGGGCAACTACTTGTTCATTTGCTTCGTGCCGGACGCGAAGGACGGAAAGCCGCACTTCATGCACGGCATGATGCAGACGATCACACTGAAGTAGTACACCACCATCGAGGCGAGTGGCGCCCCACCTCGCGGTCGGCGTTCGGTCCCCCCAGCAGTACCGCAGCACCCTGGTCGCCGTAGGTCCTAATGGCTAACTAAAGTGTCTCATGAATCGGGGTACACAGCAAACCAGGTCGTGCCACCTCGTGAAACCAAACACTTAAGGCACTGACCGCAGCGCCCAGGACAACCTATTCCTCGGCCTATTCCGCTGGGCGGCATGAACGCACTAAATTGCGGACCTATATGATGCCCGCGACGATCGGTGTCGAAGTCTTCGTTCCGGAAATGCTGCGCACGTACTGCGGCAACGCGCGCACGCTCGATGTCTCTGGGGGAACGGTTCGCGCGGTCCTCGCGGCGATTGGGCGCGACTACCCGTTGCTCTACGTCAACGTCTGCGATGAGACCAGCGCCGTTCGCCGGCACATAAACATCTTCGTCAACGAATCGCACATGCGCCATCTCGACGGCCTCGATTCCGCGCTCGCAGCCGGCGACATCGTGACAATCCTTCCCGCCGTGTCAGGAGGCTGACGATGCCAGATCGTGTGCTCCTCACCATCGGAACACGCAAGGGACTTTTCGTTGCCGAATCAGCGAAAGCGCGTGGGAGGTTTGCGCTGCGCGGCCCGTTCGCGAGCGGCGTCGCCATCTACTCGAGCATGATCGACACGCGTGGCGCGCCCCGCATATACGCATCGAGTTGCAATCCCTTTTTCGGCATGAAAGTTCTCCGTTCGACCGACCTTGGGAAGACATTCAAGGAAACAAAGTCGGCGCCGGCCTTCCCGAAGGATGACGGTCGCGCGCTCGCCAACATCTGGTCGCTCGAGGCGGGCGCCGCAAAGGGAGAGATCTGGTGTGGCGTCGAGCCGGCAGCGCTGTTCCACAGTCGCGACAACGGCGACTCGTGGCAGATGGTCAACGGAATCAGCAATCACCCGCACGCACGCCAGTGGCAGCCCGGCGCGGGCGGACTTTGCCTGCACACGATTCTCCGCGACGGCACGCGCATGCACCTCGGCATTTCCACGGGCGGCCACTACGTCAGCGAAGATGGCGGGGAGACATTCAACGCGTCGAACTCGGGCGTTGGAGCGGGATTCACGCCAGATCCCTATCCGGAGTTCGGCCAGTGCGTGCACAAGATCGTAGGACACAAGGACGCACCCGGTCGCTTGTATATGCAGAATCACGGCGGCTGGGGCGAATGGGACGGGCCCGGCGGTCGACGCCCGAACATCGGCGTGCTGCGCAGCGATGATTACGGCCACACGTGGAGGTCAATCGCGAAGGGGCTTCCATCCGACTTTGGATTTCCGGTGGTCGTGCACCCGCACGATCCGGATACCGTCTACGTGATGCCGCTCGCGCCGGCGACGCGCACGTGTCCCGATGGCGCACCGGCCGTGTGGCGCAGTGAAAATGGCGGTGGCTCGTGGAAGCGACTCGCGAAAGGACTGCCGAAGAAGGGGAGTTTCTTCACGATCCAGCGCGACGCGATGGACATCGATGAGCTGAAGTCGCCGGCGTTGTATTTCGGAACGACAACGGGGCAACTCTGGATCGGGCGCGACGGGGGTGATGAATGGGAGTGCTTGTTCGATGCGCTCCCGCCAATTCACAACGTGAAGGTGGCGGTGGTCTGACGGCGGAACGCTCGCTCAGCAGTGTGTCCGCGTTGGCGAGCTTCGTCCCTTTCAGGAATCAGGGTGTGACGTAGTCTGGCCGAGTGAGCTGCCGCTGACCATCTCGGCCTGCCCAGAAACAAGCGTCCGCATCTTGGCATGACTCACGCAGATGATCATGACGTACGCGGCGCCGGTGTCCCGTCGCTAAAAGTCCCACGTCGAGTTGCAGTGATCGCAGTGGGCCTGGATGGCGCCTTCCTTCCGGTAAAGCCCGGTCGCGAGCATCGAAACGCCGCCGGTCAAGAGCGCGCCGGCCGCCTTGCCGCCGCTGATTCCCTTCTTCCGTTGCACCGCCATCGTGCGGACTTGCCCCTGCGTTTGGCAATGGGGGCAGACGAGTGCGCTGTTCGTATCGCCCCATTGCTTGCGTGTGGACTCCTCCTGCCGCTCGGCTGGGGTCATGTCCAGACGCCCGCGCACATAGATCACCACGGGCGCAAGCAGCACCACGAGGACGACGACGAGCCTGGGGTCTATCATCTATGCCTCTGTCAGCGAATGCTGAGCGCCAGACTAACGTGCAGCAGGTTCACGTGAGTGGTCCTGGGTTTCGCGGACGGTGAACTAAGCTACTGCCGGTTCCCGTTCGAACGCGATCGAACGGCGGTTCCGCAGCATCGAGGACCACCGGATCGGATTGTAGAAGGGCTTGCTGTAACCGCGCGTCGGCGCACGCCGCGTCTTGGGTCGCCCCCCCCGGGGTCTAGCTTCGCCTTGTCTACTTCACGGCAGCACTTGCACGTCGAGTCACGGAAACAGGCACTCGTAGTACAGGTGCGGAACACCCTTGTACACCACGCGGCCCCGCTCGCGGAAGCCACAACGAGCGTAGAACAGCCCCGCCCCGGCATCTGCATCATATGCATCGAGACGAATGGCGTCAGCGGGCCACGCTACGGCAACCGCGCGGGCATCCTCAAGGGCCAGCCGTCCAAGACCTTGGCCTTGGTGCCCTACCGAGACGGCCATCCCGGTGAGGTACAACGGCCGCTTCACCGATGTGAAGTGCGACACATCGATCACCCACGGCTTCTTGGTGGCAAGCCGCAGGACCGTGAGCATCTGCTTGCCGCTTCGGCCAACGCGTACGCGGGCATGGCGCAGGCCGAGAACGGCACTCCGCTCTGTGGCGAGCAACGACCAGTGCCCCTCGCCAAACCGCGCAGTCAGCGCGCCCGCAGCGGCGTTCCGCAGGCCGGCGATTGCGGGAGCGTCGGTAGGGCTGGCGTCTCGGAACCTCAGTGGCATGGGCCGAATCAGGTGGAAGAAGAGTGCGAACGCCTGTCCGTCTGCGGCGGCGCCCCAATCATAGCCGCGGCCCGTGAGCGCAGCGAGCCCGCGCCATGGGGCTCGCGCCCGCAGGCCGTGGACCCCCAGATTGTTACGTCACCCGATGTTCCACGCGCCGTCCCGCCCGTCCCTGGAGACCGTATGAAGACCCCAACCGTCGTTGCCCTCGCCCTCGCGCTGTCGGCGAGCCTCGGTGCCCAACAACCCACCCCCCCGGCGAACCCGATCACCACTGCATTCCGCGGGCGCATCACCGGGCTCCAACGCAACATCGCCCAGGCGTTCGACTCGATCCCCGAGTCTAAGTTCGGCTTCAAGCCAACCCAGGCCCAGCTCACGATCGGATATATCGCCCAGCACGTGGCTAACGACAATTATCTCTATTGCGACGCTTTCGGCGACCTCAAAGCGACGATTCCGACGGACGAGGCGAGCACGCCCGATTCGGTCAAGGCCATGTGGCCTCGCGCGACGCTGCTCTCGCAGCTCAAGGCGTCATTCGATTTCTGCGATAAGGCCATGGATCAGCTCACCGACGCCACACTCGCCGGCCAGGCGACGCTGACGTTCGGTGGCCGCTCGCGAAGCGTGACTCGCGCCGCCATGGTGCTCGGCCACGCCCTCGACCTGGCGGATCACTACAGCCAACTGGCCAACTACATGCGGCTCAACGGCATTCTGCCGCCGACGGCATTACCGCGCCCGGCGCGTGGGGGTGGGCGCGGGGGAGCGTAGTCAGGGCGCAGTGCGCGGCATCTCTTGGTGCGCGGCCGTCCGTTCGCTGGAGATCCGCCGGAGTCAGCGTGCACTCGAGCGTCGGCTGCGGCGGGCCGGAGCAGGTAGGACACGTCGGTCCGCCGCTCCAGTTCGTCTTCTTCTATAGTAATGCCCGTGGACTTTCCGGCGCGGGCCCGCGATGGCGCGCCCGTTCGCGTGGCACATCGGCTGGGCACGGATTGGCGTACTGTGCGGCGGCGCAGGGGTGTTCATCGCGGGTACGGCCTGCGCGGTGCCGCCCGCTCGACCGGCAATACCGGGCGGCGGTTAGTTGGCAGCACCGATCCTTACTACTCCGCGCGCATGGTGATCGATGGCACGACGCCGGTGGCGGGCTCCACGCGCCAACGTACCACAGGATGGTGGCCACTACGCCCAGGACGAGTCAGCCCGATTGGACGGTGAGGTGACCCGCGTCGTGCCGGGGGAGCCTCCGATCGTTCATGTCTCCGTCGTGGTCGGCTTCTTGGAAGGTCCGAAGGCGCATGCCGGGACCGCGAACACACCTCGGAGCATGACGAGCGATATCCATCGCACGGGGCCGTTCGTGGCCTCAGGGCCGGAGTACACGGCGCGCAAAATGCCGGCCGCCCATGATGGTCAATGGGCCGCCGATAGAGACAATCAGCATGATGGTCGCAATGATGAAGAAGCGAAGGTTGAAGGGTCTGTGCGCCACATGACTCAAAGGAAGTACCACGAGGTTCATCATGACGGAGACGAACACTCCGTAGAACACAGCAGTCAGTATTCGGCTGTACGAAAGCACCCCGAGACGCGGATAGATGAGGAAATAGACCACGGTCCAGATGAGCGCGATGCCGTAGTGGCATGCGAGTCCCAGCGCAGCAGTCGCATCGCCGCCCTGGAACGCCTTCGCCCCAAGGAGTCCACTGGCGATTCCCTGCAAAATCGCCATTGGTGTGACGCCGCTCGTGAGCGGATAGTAGGTCACCGCTATTCCGATGTCGATCGTTCCGGCAATCAGCCATGCCGTCAGGACCGTACCAAGCAGACTTCCCGTTGGCGGCCGCGGTGTTGAGGGCGTCACCAATTTCTCCCGTTTGAGTCATCCTTGACGGCACGGGATCACTCACCGGGCCGATCAGTTCCACAATCTAGATTCGTTTGATTGTCGCGGTCCAGGCCGGTGCGCACGGCGGCGGGCGCCATCGTGGCCTTGAAGGCGGGAGCATGATTCCTGCGTTGGCGTTTCCACATCAAGAGCTCCTGGCTACGGGGTGAATATGTCACCCAGAGAGCCCGCCTGTCCCCTGATTCACCGTGTTCCGAATACCGGGACCACTGCTATCCGTCGTTAAAGCCTATTCCTCCGTTTGACAGGGCTCCGCGCATTCTATACACTTCACCACATGGTGAACTATAGAACTCAGCATCTTGACCGCATTTTCGCCGCGTTGGGCGACCCGACTCGCCGCGCTATCCTGTTCCGTTTGGAGCGCGAGGATGGCCTTTCCGTCAGCGCGCTGGCCGAACCCTTCGCCATCAAGCTCCCCGCGGTGATGAAACACCTCGATGTTCTCTCCAAGGCCGGGTTGATAACCCGATCGAAGATTGGCCGAACCGTGACCGTCGAGATCTCGCCGGGCCCGTTGGAGGACGCGATGGGTTGGCTCTGTCGTTACGAACGCTTCTGGTCCTCCAGTCTGGACCGTCTTGTCAAGTACGCGGAGTCGAAGGAAACCGAAGCGCGGAGGAAAGCTAAATGACCAGCATGGCCACCGTCCGGCGCATAGCGGCCCGGCCCGACATCGTCTTTGAAGCCCTGGCGACGGCGGAAGGCATGACGTCATGGTGGGGCCCAGCCGATTTCCCCGTGCTGTCGGCCAAGGCAGACGTGCGAGTGGGTGGACGGTTCGAAGTGCGGTTCCGCACCGAGGACGGCCTGGAGCATGTATGTGCTGGCGTATTCCTCGAGATCGTCAGACCGGAGCGCATCGTCATGAGTTGGCAATGGACATGCAATGGCGCCCGTGAGGAACAGGAGTCGGTTTCGCGCGTCGAGCTGCACCTGCGCGCTGTCGACACGGGCACCGAACTCACGCTTGTCCACGCCGACCTGCGCGATGAAGCGTCCGCCCGCAGCCACGAATGGGGTTGGAGCGGTGCCCTGGAGAAACTTGCGCGGAGCTTCGCTGAAATCCGTACCGCCTAGCCCGCTTGGCCGTGAACTGTGGTTACGCCAACAAGGAGACCGACGATGTATCGGACGATGCCTCTGCTCATCCTGGCTTTACCCTTGATCGGGGTCAGGCCAATCCGGACGGCCGGCCGCAACGACCCCTATCCGAACATGGCTCCCGTCGAGCAGTACATGCCGGCAAGCCAGGCCTCCGAGATCGTCCTGGCGCGTAGCGCGGCGCCGGCGGCGGTCTCGGACAACGCCAGGATCCTCGTGCTCGGTGCCCACGGCTACGCGACGGCTGTGGAGGGGAGCAATGGCTTCGTCTGTTTCGTGGGAAGATCGTGGGCGCAGGACTTCGACGCCCCCGAATTCTGGAATCCAAAGATCCGCACGCCGCAATGCTGGAATGCGGCCGCGTCGAGTTCGGAACTCCCGGACTATCTCAAACGCACTGCATGGGTGCTCGAGGGAGTCACCAAGGAGCAGATGCTGGCCCGGACGAAGGCAGCGTGGGCCTCGCATGAGTTCGGCGCACCTGCTCCGCAGTCGATGGTTTACATGATGTCGAAGAACCAGTACATCACCGACGCCCAGGTGGACGTGGAGCCTCACTGGTATCCTCATATCATGTTCTACGTGCCCGCTACTCAAGACGCGAAGTGGGGCGCCAACGTACGTGGCGCGCCAATTTTCTCAACCACCAGTGATACGGAGCCGATCACGACATTCTTCGTGGTCGTGCCCAAATGGTCCGATGGGAGCCTCGGCCCCTACGTGCGGACCCCGACGGCGACTACGGCGAAACCCGGGACGGATCACCACCGCTGATGGAGCACCAAGCGGCCTACTGCGGTTCATGCGGGGATGCCGCCGTCGCGTTTCGTTCTCACGGACCGGTTCGGACGCCGGACATGACGTAGCTGCAGGGAACGGCCACGAACTGCGGGTAGTAGCCCGGTTTGGGATCGCTCAGTGTTCCGGCGACCTTGTCGTCGGCGTCGATCGTGCCATCGAATTCCTGCCCGGCGAGGTTAACGACGAGCCAGAAATTCAACTCAACTCTCCTTGTAACAAGGTCGATGTAGCCGTCGAGCGGCCAGTCCTCGTCAGGCAGCAGGACATCGCTCCATGTGGCCGAGATCTCCATGAGTCCGTCAGGGCGAACCCCCGTCGAGTCGATGTGAAACGAATAGATATCTGCGCCGTTGGCGCCGACGCAGGTATCGTTTCTGGCGTGCGCAAACTCCCAGTCACCAACGAGTACGGCCGCGGTCGGGACGGCACCGTCGTGGGGAGCAGCGACCGACGCGTGGCTGTCGCATCCCGCCATGAGCGCGATGGCGGCGAGCATACTAACATGAATGGCGCAAGTCCGGTTCCCGAACATGCCCCTCCATTCGCGGTGACCGCGCCACCAGCGACGGGTGCTCTGGCCTGGGTGGCCAATACCGATCCGACCCCTTGCGTCAGTTTCCGAGCGTGCGGCTGCGTGGTGCGTTGCGGCCGGCGGCGGCATAAGTCGCCGGTGGTTTCCCATCGGAGGCCCCTCCGTTCAAAAGCCAGCCTACGCGTCCCGAAGTGCCTCGTCGAATTGGAGTACCCCGCTACGGGCAGCGGTCGCTCTGGCCGGTGGCCCCGGATTCGGGAGAACTCGCCCAGGCGGGTGGACGATCTTGAACAGGAACGTCTGCGCCACCAGCTGACGCACCTTGCGGTCGTTGAGAACGGCCGGGTGGAAGCGCATGTGCGGTAGCGCCTCGCGCACCGCTCGCGCGAACGCGCTGTCAGTGGCACTCAGAATCTCCAACGACACGGTGTCGGCCAGCCCCGTGGTGTCCACGATGTACGTCGCCGCGACCGCGCCTTCGATATGTTTGGCGAGCAGCACCGGCGGGTAGGCTGGCGCCGCGCTCTCCGGGTAGCGCTGGACCGCCGAGTCCACCTCAAGCACCGAGGCCACGGAGTCGGCCTTCCATTCCGCCTTCTTTGGGGAGCCGGCCGATCGTTCGCCGCCCAACCCGGCGGTGGACGCCTCGGGAAGCGATATCGCAATCGGGTTCGGTCGGGGTATGGCGAGGTGAAGGAGCCCTCCCGGCGCCAACGCCACAAAGTGAACCGTTTCCGTCGGCACGTTGCGGGCCAGAAAGAGATCGGGGGGCGGCAGATACACGACGCGGTCGGCAAGACGCCGGGCCAGCCGCTGCGGGCCTCCCAGCGTCGCGGCCACGGCGGCGCCGATGAGCGCGCCATGTGCCACCGCGCTCACGACTGCGCTGGTGCCGAGCCGTGGGGGCTGCGCGTACGTGCCGACCCACAAACGCATCACGGAACCGTCCTCAGACCGGAGGCACTAATGCCAGGGCAATACGCGAAAGAACGCGCCGCCATACAGTTCAACTCGTCGCGCTCAGTCTGCGTCACGAACGGTCGTCCGACAGGAACGGCTCGGTGGGCTCCTGAGCCATTACGTTCGCCGGGCAGCTTGAGCCTCCGCCCGGTTTTGGAGATGGACGCGATACCGGTCCAGTCCACCGTCCTCCCGCTTGTACGAAATGAGTAACTCCGACAGGCGCTGCCGATGATCTATCTCCCGTGGCGGCAATTCGAGGCCTGGCAGGGCGATGTGACGATCCGATCCACCGGCGATCTCCCGGGCCTACCCGCTGCCATGTCGCGCGCGATTAAGAATGTGGATCCAACGCTCGCCCCCGGCCACTTGGAACCCATGAGCGAACTGCTCGGCGGCCCGCTCGCCCAGCCCCGGTTGGGCACGTTGTTCCTGACCGGATTCGGTATGGTCGCGCTGCTGCTCGCCGCGACCGGACTCTACGGCGTGATGTTGAACCGCCCCGGGTTTTCAAGAGCAATCGATACGTGAGCGCGGACTGACGGACCGTAGCCGTTCACCTGGTTCGCTGCCGTTACTCCGCATGACGACCCACTCCGCCTGCTGCTCCCGCCGTATGCGCGAACAACGCGCTTCTCAGAATTTGGGGCTGATTTGGGGCGTTTCGAGGCCACTTACCGACAGTTGCGTCACCGCCCCTTCGATTAGAAGACGTGGCTCTCCAATGGGTTGTACCAGAGGCGCGGGCGGGAATCGAACCCGCGAATAGCGGTTTTGCAGGCCGGGCGGAGTCCTGTTCGCTGGTTTCTGCCCGTGCTCCGATCTTCTCGCCACTTCACGTCTTGAGCGAGAGGTTCATATCTGCCGTTTCTTGCAGTTCGGCCGTGTTTCCGTCTGTTTGGGGCTGATTTGGGGCCATAGATCTCCACCAGCCAACTGCTCCTCAATCAGAAGATAGCCGATTCGCACCACAGATTGGTCAGTCTACCTGGCGTGTCGGCGTTGTGCCTGGTTTCTCGGTGGCCCACTCCCCAATCCCAAAGTCCTCGCCCCGTACTCAGCGCTCGGGCGACCAATGCCAGAACGCGGCAATGCACACCCCCACCACGAGCAGGATGATGCCCAACGTGTAGACGAGAGCTTGCCATTGCTCCTTGCGCGTAGGGGGTTCCGGCCGCGCCGTTCCCACCGGTCGGCCCCCTCGCCATGCTCCCCTCACGTCACGGAACCCGCGGCGGCGTGGGCGGAAACTCCGGAATCTGGTCCGCCGCATCACACCGCGACGTGGACGCGTAGCCCGCGCTTCCGGAATCGGCAGACGACCCCGCCCATGAAGAACACGTCCGTCAGTCTCACGGTGTTCGCTGAGCCCGTGCCCACAGAAAGAACGCCACGGCGCATACCACCACGACGAGGAGGAGTAGGGCGCCCGTGTGCGTGAGCGCCTGCCGCTGCTCAACTGTGGTTAGCGGTTCACCCCGATCTTTGGGGATAGGCAGGGTCGCTTCCTTCGCGCCCAGCGACCCGCGGAAGCGGCGCCGACGACGACGCGACGAGCCCTCGGATCCGGTTCGCCGTTTCACATCCCGATATTCACCCGCAACTCGATATTCCGCGGGCGGCCCACGGACTCGCCACTGAAGAACGCGCCCTTCAGGATGTAGACGTGGTCCAGCAGGTTTTCAGCATAGATCTGCGGCTGCACCACCGTCTGCCCGAACAGGAATGTGTAGCCGATACTCGCATTGAGAATCGTGCTCGGATTCACCTTAATCCCGGTGTTGAAATCGGTGAGGCCAGTTCCGTACGTGCACCCGCAAGTCGACGGATCGACGCCGTTGGTGAGGCCGCTCCCGTAGATCGCGGTCCCACTGAAGAACCACTCCGCCGGCGCGTAGCTGAAACTCCCGACGAGCGACAGCCGCTGGTCGTGGTCCAGGTCGAAGTACCCGGACGGCGGTGCCGACGGGAAGAATCCGCCGGTCACCGTGCCCACGCCGTCCGCGTGGTTGAGTGCCGCATTGACGTAGGCGGAGAACGGCCCCGCGGGCCGATACTGCAGCACCCCCTCGATGCCCTGGATGTGCACGTGCTGGATGTTCACGTCGGTCACGATCGACGACCCGGGTACCGTGTTGTCGTCGATGCCGGGACTGCTGTCCTTCTTGTAGTACGATGCCTTGGCAACCAGCGCCTCATCGACGAACCGGTGCGTGATGCCGACCTCGTAAAAGTTGTCGCGCTCCGGAAGCGTCGGCACGGTTGCCGTGCCCGCCTGCGAGATGGTGGTAATGGCGCGCAGATCTTCGATGTTCGTGGGCATGAACTGCCGCCCGTAGTACAGCCAAAACGACGTTTCGGGATCCATGAAGAAGTTGAAGCGGATCCGCGGACTCACCTGCGTCGCGGTGCCCGCGTATGGCGCGGTGTGGGCGTCGTATCGAACGCCCGTCCGGAGTTGGAACCACTCCACCGGCGAATAGGCGGTCTGCGCATACACCCCGACGTCGCTGCCCGTGAGCCCTGAATTCGAGAATGGACCGGGCGCTCCCCCTTGTGCAAATGTGGAGAAATCCTCGTGCCCGTTCGTCACCGACGAGAGCGTCCCGAACTTGAATTCCGTCTCACGTGCTGGACGATATGTGTAGTCGGCCTTGAGCCCGTAGACGGTGAAGTTCCGGTTTTCCGCCAAGTCGTACGGCGTCGTATCGGGATAGAAGATGAACTGCGCCTGGTCAGTTGCACCGGGCACGTAGTGCAGGCTGCCCGACCGCATGAACAGCCCCGCGAACAGATCCGATGGGGCATCCTGCGCGCTGGTCGAATCGCCGAACAGGTGGTGCCACCCCAGGTTTAGGAAGCTATTCACGTCCGTCTGATGGTCGTCCAGCGACGCTCCGCCCGACGTGTCGTAGGGAATAGCGAAGTGCGTCTTGGAATCGTTGAACTCGAGCGTCCACACGTCGTGCGTCCCGGTGCTGTACTGGATCTTGCCGAACCCGAAGTAGTCGTCGCCGTCGTTGTGCAGGTTGATCACCTGGTTATTCGTCGTGTCGAGCATCACCGGCTCCTGCCGCATCCCGCTGTACTGCCGTGCCCCCGACAGGAAGAACCCCCACGACCCGCTGTTCCCGCTCATACTCAGGCTCTGGCCGTCCTCGTTCTTGTCACCCACGGTGGTCTTGCTGTCGAACTGGCCGGCATACCCGCCCACGTTCATGTGGAACGCCCCGGTCGGGATGCGCGTCGTCACGTTGATGATCGCGGCATTCCGCCCGCCGTACTCGGCATCCCACCCGCCGGTCTGGAAGTCGATCTGGTTCACCACCTGCGGATCAAACAGTTCGTTGAGGCTTCCCGAAATGCCGGGGGGCACCGGCACGCCGTCGATGTAATACGTGTACTCGGCGTGCTGCCCGCGAATATGCACTTCGCCCGTCGGCGCCCGCGCCGCACCGGCGATCGACTGCTGCAGAATCTGCGAGGTCGTCGTGCTGGGCGCGCCGTGGTAGTTGTCCTGCTGGAACACCTGGTCTCCCGACCGCGTGTCCACCGCCACCGGCTCCGCGCCCGAGACCTTCACCGTCTGGAGGCTGATCGCCACCGCGCGCATCTTGAAGTTGATCGTCACGTCGCCGTTGGTGACGTTCACGGTCCGCGTCTGCGGCGCGAAGCCGAGGAAGTGCACCGAGACCGTGTACGTGCCCGCCGCCAGATTGTGGATACGGTACGACCCGAACGCGTCCGTGGACGTGTTGGCAATCAGCGTGGTGCCCTGCTGCACGCTCACCTCGGCGGCCGAGAGCGGCGAACCGCTCGCGCTGTCGGTGACCGACCCGGCGACGTCGCCCCCGATGTCCCGATGGGAGGGGGGCGTCAGGGCCAGCGCAGGGGTCGCGAGACCGACGATCGCGGCCGCGGTCATGAACATGCCAACACGGAGGACGACACGAAACGGCATTGGGGCTCCAGAATGAAGTCGGCGCCGGACGGCAGGCGCGCTGCGCCTATGCCGCCGGCGGATATCCAGGGACCCCGCACAGTATGCCCGCCCGGCGCGGTGGGCACGCGCTATTCAATGAATGGCTATGGCTGGGCGATGAATGGTCGTCAATTGGCGGCGGGCGGCCGTCGCCGCGCCGTTACAGACGCAGGAGCTGGTCGCGCAACACGCGCGACCGCAGGCGGCTCACGGCGAACTGCTGGCCGTTTTCCATCACGACGGTATAGGTGCCCGCGGGCATCGGCGTGACCCGCTGAATCATCCCGACATTCACCAGCGTGCCGCGCGACAGGCGTACGAACTGCGCCGGGTCCAGGCGCGCCTCGAGGTCCTTCAAGCGATATGTGATCGTGTACTGGTCACGGATTGTCGTCACATGCAGCAGTTCGCCGTCTGCAACGATCGACGACACGTGCTCCACCGGCAGTAGAATGATGTGGTCGCGGAGACGCACGGGGATCCGCCGAAGCATGGGCTCGGCCATCGTCTCATCGTAGGCCGCCGCGGCCGCGCGAACCCGGTCCACCTCGGCCGGCTGATAGTCGGCCGCTTCGAGGCGCTCTATGGCGCGGTTGATCGTGCGCCGCAGCCGCGCCGGTTCGACGGGCTTGAGCAGGTAATCCACGGCATTCATCTCGAACGCCTGCAGCGCATAGGCGTCGTACGCGGTGACGAACGCGATGAGCGGGGTCCGATCGCGGCGCAGGAGCCGCACCACGCCTAGCCCATCCAGCTCCGGCATATGGAGGTCGAGGAGCACAAGATCGGGCCGCAGGTGTTCGATTAGTTCCACCGCCTCGGCGCCGCTCGCTGCCTCTCCCACCACCTCGACGTCCCCCTGCGGGGCCAGCAACCCGGTGAGAAAGGCGCGGGCCGGCCGCTCGTCGTCCACGACGATCACACGGAGGCGATGGCCGGGGCTCACAACCCTTTCCCCGTGGCGCGCACGGAATGCGATCCGACCGGCGTCGCCGGTGTAGGGACCGCCGGGCCGGGACGCGCGTCCTCGGGCGTGACGGGGAGCCGAACCTCCGCGTGCGTCCCCTGGCCCGGTGCGCTAACGATGGTCAGGGACGCCGCCGCGCCGAACTCCCGCTCCAGGCGCCGGTCGAGATTGGCCAATCCCACCCGCTGCGCGCGCCGGGTCGCCAACTCGGCCATCGAGACGCCGGCACCAGAATCTTCGACCGTCAACGAGAGCGTCTGGCCGCGAGGCGCGTCGTCCTCGTCGCTCATGGATGGACAGAACGCGACCGAAACCCGAATGCGGCCGCCGCCACGCAACGGGCCAATGCCATGCTTCACGGCGTTCTCCACGAGCGGCTGAATGAGGAGCGGCGGAATGCGCAGGGTACGCACCGCGTCGGGCACGTCGATCTCGATCTGGAGGCGATCTTCGAACCGCGCCCGTTCGATGGCGAGATACGCTTCTACAATCTCCAGCTCCTCACCCACCGACACGGATCCGGACGCCGGCGACCGCAGCACCGCGCGCAGGAGACCGGTCAGCTTGTACAACGTATCGAGCGCCCGGTCCGGCGCCTCGCGCATCAGATAGGCAATGGTGGTCAACGCATTGAAGAGGAAGTGCGGCTGGAGCTGGGCGCGCATCGCATGCAGCTCGGCCTCGGCCGCGAGGCGCAGTGCCTCCTGCTCGCGCACGTCGCGTTCCACCCGCTCGCTCGTCACGCGAACGGCGTCGATGCGCCGCCCCACCAACGTGCCAACACCTTCCAGAAGGACGACGTCGTCGGAGAGCAGTCGCCGGCCGTTGTGGAGTGGCGCCGTTTCAAGGACGAAGGACGGCGCGTCGTTGGTTGGGACAGTGACCCGGGCCGTGTACGCAAAGCGGTCCATCTCCACCTCGGCGGTTGTTGCGAGGCGCGCCGCCTGGCGGGCCATGACCGACACGCCCAGTACGCGCGCGAGTTCCTCGCATGCCATGTCAAGCACCGCTTGCGGGGCATCGGTGGCGTCGAGCCGCTCCGCCAGACCGCGGCGGAAGGCCGGGTAGTCGCCGCGCCGCAACAATACGCGGTCCACGAACCGGCCCACGAGCCGCTCCAGCAGCGGGTAGATCAGGGCCGTGATCACGAGGAGGCCGATAATGGCGCCCGGCTCGACAACGTCGCGCGCCGGGCTCGTGGCCACGCGGGCGAGCAGCGGAGCCGCCACCCCGCCGTAGGCCACCGACGCGACGACCACGAGCGCCAGGAGGGCGAGCGCACGACGCAGCACAATGTCCACCAGGGCGAAACGATAGTCCTGGTACAGGATGACGAGCGCCAGGGGGATGGATGCGTGGTGGCCGACCAAGGCGAGCGCCCACCAGTCTGCGGCCTCGCTGTGGGCCGTGCTCAGATGGAACGCCGACACCGCGAACGCCGCCAGCGCGACGATGGTGAGCGACCGGCGCGCATCGCGGCTCCCGCGCAGAGCGACGGCAATCACCGCGAGGAGGATTACGAATCCCACCGAGAGCAGAAGCAGCCCGACCCGCTGCGGCGCGGCCCCCGCGGCCGACGAGACAAAGTTGATCACCGCCGCCACGCCGCTCAGGGTGTACGCGGCGCCGATGAGCCACCGCCGCAACTTCGGGATCATGCCCGGCGGAAGTGCCGAGTGGACCACGAACGCCGGAAGGAGCCCCAGCGCGCTAAATGACGCCGCAGCCAGATACTGCGGTTCGGCCAATCCGGTGTCGCGCAACCCATAGAGGAAGAGCGCCCCCACGTTCCACACGAGCCCCATCGCGGCGGTCGCGAACGGGATCGCGTCGGCCGTGCGGCCCAAGTCGGCAAGACCCGACCAGCGACGGGCGATCATTACTGCCAGCATTGCGTAGAGGGCAATGCCGGTGAGGAATCCCACCAGGTGGATGAGGATTACGATGCCGTGCGTCGTCACGTCGGACGGGGAGGGAGAAGTCGATCCTGGTCTTCAGCCGGTGACGGGGGCAAACATAATGAACTTGGCGCCTCGAAGCCGCTGGTGGCCATCGAATGGCCGGATGGCGAATACCAATGGACGATTCCGCCACATGAATGGATGGCCGCAGGGCCGGCCGGCCGCCCCGGTTCGGCACGCGCGAGTGCACGACCCGGTCGAATTCATCGCGCACGGCGTGTCGGTCGACGCGGCTGCTGCATCAACACTAGATTGCGGCGTTTGTGCGTTCGGTCCCCCAGCCCCAGTTCAGCTTCCAGCGTTGGCGCGGCGGCTCGAAGAATAGTCTCCCGGTGGACGTTCTCAACGAGCATAGAAGCCTGCATCGGGTCGGCGGGTCCGCACCGACATCGGACCAGACACCAACAGCGCAGAACTTGAAAGAGGCCATGCGAACTCGTATGCAGTAGCGGCGCATCGCCCGCTCGGTAAATCGCGCTAATACCAGCGCCCAATCACCGGAGCAGAAGCCATGGGGATCGAAGCAGCGGGGGAGCGGCCCATTCACCAGGGGCCATCGCTTAGCCCGGCCGCGCCAGGCGATGGTGGCGAACCGTCACATCGTCACGGCGAGCAGAATGTCGCGACGCACGATCATGAAGCCGCTGAGCGCCTCGACATGCGCGAGGTGGGGCGCGTGGTGTTTGTCGCCGTCGCCGCCGTCGCCGTCTGGTTCCGCCTCTGGGAGCCGTTCGGGCGCATCAGCGTGATCGGCTTGGCCGCGACGGTCATTGGCGGATGGCCGATATTTGCCGAAGCCTGGGAGAACCTCCGCGAACGCCGGATGACCATGGAACTGTCGATGACCATTGCCCTCCTCGCGGCCTTGGTGATCGGGGAGTTCTTCACCGCGCTCGTGATCACGGCATTCGTCCTGGTCGCCGAAATTTTGGAGGGCCTCACGGTGGAGCGCGGCCGCCGCGCCATTCGGACGCTGCTCGATTTTCTCCCGCCAACCGCCACGGTCCGACGGCAGGGCGGAACGGAAACGGTCGCCCTCGCCAAGTTGCGGATCGGCGACCACATCCTCATTGCGCCGGGCGCCCTGGTCCCGGCGGACGGCGTCGTAATCGCCGGCGAGTCGTTCGTCGACCAGGCCACGATCACAGGCGAGTCGACGCCCGCACGGAAGGTTGCTGACGCCCCGGTGTATGCCGGGACGATCAACCAGTCCGGCGCGCTCGAAGTGCGCGTCGAGCACATTGGTTCTGACACCAGCTTCGGTAAGATCGTCGAGGCGGTCGAGCGCGCCGAACGGTCTCGCGCCCCCGTTCAGAAGACAGCAGATCGGCTCGCCGGATACCTGGTGTACTTCGCGCTCGCGTGCGCGGCGATCACCTTCGCGCTCACGCGAGACGCGCGGTCCACCATCTCCGTGATCATCGTTGCCGGCGCGTGCGGCATCGCGGCTGGGACTCCGCTCGCCGTGCTCGGCGCCATCGGTCGCGCGGCGCGCGAGGGAGCCATTATCAAAGGCGGGCGTTACCTCGAAGCCCTCTGGTCGGTCGACGTCATCGCGTTCGATAAGACTGGAACCGTCACGCTCGGCGCACCGGTCGTACGCAGTTCTCATCCCTTCCCCGGCGTTTCTGAATCGCGGCTGATCCTGACCGCAGCGATCGCCGAGCGCCGCTCGGAACATCCCCTCGGTACGGCGATCGTGCGATACGCCGAAGCACTCGGCATGACGGTGACTGAGCCGCAGCGCTTTGAGTACACGCCGGGCCGCGGAGTCTCCGCCTACGCCGGCGGCGAGGAAATCCTGGTGGGCAATCGTGACTATCTCGCCGGCCGCGGGATGTCGATCGACGTGCCAACCGCGGTGGCCGCTGACGGGGCCTCGACGGTCGTATTCGTCGCCCGTGCCGGCCGATTGCTGGGGACCGTCACGATCGCAGATGCAATTCGCCCTGAGGCGCCGGATGCGTTCGACCATCTCCGGTCGATGGGGATTCGGACGGTCGTCCTCTCCGGCGACGCCCGGTCGGTCGCCGAGGCGGTCGGACGCGAACTGGGGGCAGACGCGGTCCGGGGCGAGCTGCTGCCGGACGACAAAGTGACGGCAGTGGACCGGCTCGCGGCCGATGGGCGAGTCGTGGCGATGGTGGGAGACGGCGTCAACGATGCGCCGGCACTCGCGCACGCGGCCGTCGGCGTCGCGATGGGTTCCGGCACTGACGTCGCGCGGGAGAGCGCCGACATTGTGCTCCTGGGAAACGACCTTGGCAAATTCGTCGAGACCGTGCGAGTTGCACGACGTGCCCGCGGGATTATCCGATTCAATTTCGCCGGCACGCTGACGGTCGATGCACTGGGAGTCGGCCTCGCAGCGTTCGGCTACCTCAATCCGCTGCTGGCCGCATTCATCCATGTGGCGTCCGAAATGACGTTCATCTTGAATTCTGCTCGGCTCTTGCCGGCCGGTGCCCGCCACGCGAGCCAGCGCGGCTAGCGTCGGGCCTTGGTAGGCGCGGGCCATCGGGCGGGGTCGCCGTATTGGAGGCCTGTGCGCCGACGAGGGCGGGGTCGGGGTGAGTTCGTTGTACTCGAGCAGAATTCGGTCCTCCGCGGTGGCGTGCGCCGCGGAGAATGCTCTGAGGATCGATCGGAAGAATCCGGGCTCCGATCGCGTCTGGGTTCGATGGCGCAATTCGGGCACGGCGGATGGGGACGGTGCGCATGGCAAGTGCTCATGTCAGCACGTTGGCAGCGTGAGCGGCGGGGTTGGCTCGCGCGCGCACGCCGAAATCCCGCGGGTCGATCGAGGCCGGGGACTCGCTACCCAAGCACTTTCGCCATCGGCGTCCAGTAATTCTCGTGCCACCCTTCGGCCAGGTGCTGCGCGGCGCCCTTCGGGAACCCAGTGTGGTCGAAGATGAGCTTCGTGCCAGGGCTCGCGTCCACAAGTTGAAATCGAGCAATGGAATAGATGCCCGGCCTCCAATCGATCGGCCGCCAAGCTTGGACGATTCGCTCATTGAGCACGAGTTCGACGTGTCGGCCAATGATCACGCCGCCGAACAGCGAGAACGCGCCGCCCACCTCGCGGCTTATTGCCGTGGGAGGTGAACCCGGGGGCATCCCTCCCCGCATCGCCGCACTGAGGCGTACGACCCGGTCGAATTGCTTCGCGTTGGTGAGCACCTCGTACACGCGATGCCGATTCGCCCTGAACGCAACTTCCTGATGGATGGCCTCCTCGGTTCGCGAAATCCCATCGTCGGTCGGCGTCGGCGCTTCCTCAGCACCAGCAGCGGCTGCGATCACCGTCCCCGCCATGCTGAGCCCGGCGAGGTACGCGGTTATGCGCCCCGCGAACGCCCTTCGAGAGAAAGCGTCAGAGAACATGCGGTGCCCCCTTGTGGTGACGTGCGCGAAGTATTTGGTCGACTAGTGGCGGGTCGCACTCTGCCGGGCGCGTGGGCTCAGAGGTACGCAGGCTCAATTAGCGATCAAGCCAGATCATGGCGGAAAACCGGTCAGGACGCGGCCCATGCACATGCCATGGAAACCAGAAGCACGCCCACGAGGGAGTCAAGGAGCAGGCCGACCACGACGACCCCACGGTGCAGCCGTACATAAACCGCGTTTGTGAGGATCACCGGACAGGCTAGCGCGAGCCACGCCAGGAGCCCAAACACGACTCCCGTTCCCAACCACCCGGGCGCGGCAAGATGTGACAACCCACCGGTGGCGAAGAACAGAAGCCCGATTGCTCCTCCACCGAGAACCTGAATGGCGCTACTGAGCGCGTACTGCTTCGGACCCTCTGAGTGCCAAGTGTCGGGGGTCACTCGCTGATAGTCGTGGAACAGGTAGCCGGTGAACAGCCAACTGGTGAAGATCGTGAGAACTCCCCCAACAGCGCCAGCGGTCACGATGCGCATGAGAGACATGGATGGCTCCACGTGTAGGTCTTTGCTCCCCAACGCCTCGGCGCTCTGCTGCCGCGCCCTATCATAGTTGCGCCCGCGAGCGCGGCGAGTCCGGTGCTTCCACAGTTTGTGAGCGGCGCAGCGTCACCTCGCGAGGCAGAATCATGTGCTGACCTGTCATGGCACTATCGCGACGTAGACAGGCGGGACGGACCGCCCGGTAGAGCGATAGAACAGCGTGACGATCGCGAACGCGGCGGCGGCCCACGCGTAGGAGCGATGGTCGGCGCGGCGAGGCGGCTGCGAGGCGACGACGGTCAGGGTGGGAGCCCGTATCGGCTCATCGAGCGGAAGCTGTGTGCACATGGCGCCACCTCCTCCTGGATGCTATGCGGCATGTCCTTCGGTCCTCGCGTGTCGACGCACTGAGACGCCGGGTCGCCGATATGCCAGAGGAAGAAAATCGCGTTGCCCGCGATCGCTTGCCGGCGATTCGTCCTACTGCTTGACCGCCACCGACATGACCTTGTCTTCGGGTGCGCGAGCGATCGCGAGTGCGACCACACGCGCCTACGTCTGGCGTCGTCGATGTCCGATCATTTCCTTCGGCGACAGGTGTGTTCGTCGGTCTTCATCCACTTCCCGTCGTCGCCCTGAACTTCGCCGATATGCAAGAACTCGTCGGTGCCGTGCTTGACATAAGTGTCGCGATACGAGGGTCCTCCAGGGTCGGTCGACGGATCATCGAAAGTCAGCGTGTCGCCATTCCACCCGCGGCTGCTTCCAGTCCAGTAATCGTCGTAACTGTCCACCATGCTCTGCACGTACTGCTTTCTTTTCGTGTTGAAGCCGATATATCCGGCGACGTGAATGCCGTTGTTGTCGTAGCTGAGTTGAATCCAGTGAGCGCCGACGGCTTTACGGACCTGCAAGGTGGCCGGCATCTCTGGCCGATGATCCGCTGCATCACGAGGCGCTGCGTGAGTGCAAGTCCAACCGCCTACGAGGAAGGAGATCTGGCCGAGTTCCGCCGGCACCTTCGGCGCCTGGGCAGGCAGTGCGGCCGTCGGCGCGCAAATCGATACTGCAACCGTGATGTAGAACATGCACTTGCGCATGCGGATTTCCTCCGTAATGATCAAAATGACTGCGACGTTTCGTAATTCTACGATGGCGTATGCCGCGCCGAGTCGCCAGCCTACGCACGTGACGCCGGTCCCCGGTGCCCACTGCGCGTTTGGCGCGCTGCAATATTTGTGATGTTTGCGTGCCGGAGTACCGGGGGGAGGAAGCGCAAGGCCGTTCTATCCCTTAACCCGTCAACATCGTCACCGAGGATTGCCCTGCCGGATAGCGCTGCTATTCGGCCTGGACGCGATGTGCCGGCACTGGCCTCCCGAGCATCTTCGCGGGCGGAGCGGCAGGTACTTCGCTGACACCCCATCAGGGTAGTGCAGTCGCAGCTAGGTCTCGACCGCCACCGTGAAAACCGATGGGTCAACCCCAATCCCGCAGTCGAGATTCCTGACCTTGTCAGCACGCCTTTTCGCCAGCTTGCGGCGTGGGCAGCGGCAGGTCGATCCCTCGAACCAAACATACGAGTCGCATCGCTGTGGCGGCGTGCACATTTGCGATATTGCGGTCCACAAGCACGGGGGAGGAAGCGCGACGGCGCTCTATCCCTTAACCGCGCCATCTCCCCGCGGGTTTAGGGCGTGAGGCGCGGCGGCCTGCCGCCGGGCAGGTACGACGTGTCCTCCCGCACGGCGTCGCGGATCTGGCCGGCCAGCTCGTTGGCGAGCTCCCGCAGGATATGCTTGCGCTTATTAGACCGATTGGCAAAGACTGCGCGCGCCACGCCATACATGCTCGCCACCCACGCAAGCTCGAGCAGCACTGCGCCAGCCGGCGAGTGGAACATTCCGGCACCGATGCTAATCGCCACGCCCGTCATTCCGCCACCGGCACCGCCCATGATTCCGCCGAATACCCCGCCAGCCAACGATCCCATGCTTTCCGCCACGCGCACGGTGGTCTTGCCGCCCCGTGACAGAACGGAGACGTGCACCGTCCGTTGCCGGGACAGCGTGCTCCACGTCAACGAGCGGCCCATCGCGGAGAGCGCTCCCGCCTCGCCGATCCGCCGTCGGATGGTCTCGGCCAGTAATTCGAAGTCGCCCTCTGCCACCTCGCCGTTCACCACCGCTTCGAACTCCACCGACATCGGTCCCCCGGCGATCCAGGGCCTCTTTGGTCGCAGGTCGTTCACCGTCACGGGGACTGCGATGGCGCCGTCCGAGGCCGCCACCAGCCCATGCTCCGCCATGGCGTGGTCCACGTACTGGGCGGGAATGCCGGCCTGGGCGGCGGCGTCTCGGACATCGGACAGCGCGTACCCCGACGTGCGGGCGGCATCGTTTGCGACGTCGCGCGGGTTCGGCATCGGCACGGGCCGCGGCTGGAGTCCGGTCTGCGCCTGTAGCGCCGCCGCCCGCTCCCAAATCGCCCGCGCCTCGGTCTCCGAGAGGAGCTTCGGCGCCTTCGGTACCGCGGCGGCCCGCACCGCATCGCGCGCCACGTCCGCCTCCACGCGCGTGAGCGCGTCGGCGAGTTCGGCGCCCGTCTGGAAGCGGGCCCCGGGTTCCTTGGCCAGGCATTGGTCGATGATCTCGGCCAGCGCGCGCGGCACGTCCGGCGCTGTGGCCAACACCGGGGGCGCGCGGCGCGTGACATGCGCCACGAGCACAGCCGACGCCATCGTCGCGTCGAACGGGAAGCGTCCGGTGAGCGCGTAGAAGCCGACCACGCCTAGCGAATACAAGTCGCTACGTCCGTCCAACGGTTCGCCCGCCACCTGCTCCGGGCTCATGTAATAAACCGTGCCGAGCACCTGCCCCGTGGCGGTCAGCGGCGCCGCCTCGGCCAGCCGCGCGATGCCGAAGTCGGTGACCATGGCCGTGCCGGTCACGCGCTCGATGAGGATGTTCTCCGCTTTGACGTCGCGGTGGACCACACCGTGCGCGCTCGCGTAACCCAGCGCCGACGCGATGTCGCGCATCTCCCGTAGGACCTCTCGTGGATCCAGCCGGTGCTCCCGCTTGATGCGATCGGCCATGGATTCCCCATCCACGTATCCCATCACGAAGAACACCTGCCCGCCGATCTCGTCCGCGCGGTAGATCGGGACGATGTTCGGGTGCGTGAGCTTGGCCGCCGTGCGGGCTTCGCGCAGAAACCGTTCCCGAATCGTCGCATCACCCGCGAGGTGGGGTGGCAGCGTCTTGACCGCCACGAGCCGGTCCAGCTTCAGGTCGCGGGCCCGGTAGACGACGCCCATGCCGCCGCGACCGATTTCGCGCTCCAGCTCGTACTGGCCGTCCAACAGCCGTGAGAACGACTCGAATTCAGCAGTAGGCATCGTGAGGGAGGATTGCGCGCGCCGCCGTGGCCGGTCTCGACGCCTGGCCCCGGCAAAGATGCCCCGTCTCGCGGCCCTGCGCGAGGGCGTGACGTCCTCCCCGAAGCGGCGTCACGCAGGTCGTGAGTCCGTAGGTTCGGGCAGTGGTCTCTGAGATCTGGTTATGCGCGTCCGACCTGTATATTCTCTGAGTATGGAGGAGGCCACCTATGGACAAGCCTGAGGCGAAGCCCGAGCGCCCCGCATACCCGCGACTGAACCCTCAGCGTCTGCGCACCAGGCCGACCCCGCACGAGACCAGCATCGATATTCGGTCGTTACTCTCGGACGTGGCAGCGCCGGAGAGCGCACCGCCCCGCACGTCGAAGTCCGCGGCGGAGGACACGGCGGATTACAATCCGCTCGGGCAGTTTGGCGCGGCGTGGGCATCCAATTTCTCACCCAAGCAACCAGCGGAGGGAAGGTAGCCCTCAGCCCTTCGCCAGTCTGCGATTCGCTGGAGCCCTTTCCGATTCCATCTTCGAGGCCGTCGCCAGCAGTTCATTCGCAACCGCCAATTGCCGCTCCGCTGCCGCCCCCCGCTCGTCACCCCGTCCCGGTACACCAATCGTCGCCATGCTGACGCGAAACAGCCTCACACCGGATTCGCGGACCAATTCGATTTCGGCGGTCGTGTACCGCCGGCGCATGCCGTCCTGCACTTCCTGTGTCATCCGGCGTGCCACTTCGCGGAACATGGACAGGTCGGCCCACGCTCGGTCTTCATGAGGCCACCGTTGCGCAGAGCCGCTCGCGGGCGCCTGGGCGTACCCATGTAGAAGCTCCGCGTCCTGCCTGTTGAACAGCGTCTCCCCGCGCAGTGTGCCTTCCATAGTGCACCCCCTCTCCGCTCGTGACGTTCTATCCTCGCAGCTTGAGACGGAACCCGCCAAGTCATCCGCTGAGTGTGTGATCGGTCTCCCTGGCACCCCTCAGGAGCCTGGTGCGGGATTAGTGGGCGATTTCGACGATAGAGGGTGCTACGCCAACACGCTTGGCAACTTCGCCAATTAATGCGGCTTCGGACCGAAATTCAGCGGCGTCTAAAAGGTGTCGATGATCCGCAATCTCGGGGAACTGCTCGTCCCATGATATCACCGACTTGCCGTGAAGGAGCCCCTCCATGTTTTCCGGAATGTTGTCGTCAATAACTACTCTCCCGCTCGCGAGTGTCGGCATGATTAGGCCGAGAATGTACGGACCGATGACGCGCCGGGCAGGCCGGCCAGGGCATACCACCCGCCTCGCTCGGTTTCCCTCCAAGAGTGTCAGTCCCCCTTCCTACGCGCAAGCCAACGGGGGCGGTCGTATACGATCGTTACGCGCCGAACGCCTTGAGAGGATTGCTGTGTCCCCCAATTCGGGAGACACTTTAGTTAGCCATTCGGACCTACGGCGAGCAGGGTGCCGCAGTACTGCTCAGGGGACTGCTCGCCGAGGCGCGATCAGCGGGCGGGTCGGCAGCTCCAACCCCTAAGTACGTGCCAGCCAACCGGATGCGCGGCGAGTTGGGCATCTCAGATGAAGGGCGGCAGCAACGCTGGCACCCGGCGGGCGTAGGCATCATACGACTCGCCGAACTGCGCGTGCATCCATTTCTCTTCTAACCGCAGCTTGGGCCACAAGACCCCGAGGACAAGCGCGACTGCCACCAGCCCGCGCCACTCCGCAAGCGCTACCGCGGAACCAAGAAATCCCAGAAGTAGCCCGGCGTAAATGGGATGGCGAACGATCGCATAGGGGCCACTCATGATGAGTTCGTGATCTTCCTTGACCGTGACGGCTTGGCTCCAATTGCTGCCGAGGTGACGGCGTGCCCAGACGGCGAAGAGCAGGCCTGCGGCCGTCACGGCCGCGCCGCTCCAAAAGCACCAGGCTCCCCGCGGGAGGAAGCGGCCGTCGAGGATCGGCAGGGGAAGGCCGGGGAACAAGAGCAGAACTGCCGCCAACGCAAACGCGGCCGTGCGCACCAGCCGCGATGACAAGGCCTCGCGGCGCGCGGTGTCCTTGACCCCTCGGGACATCACCCACCAATAGGCCAAGAAGGCACACCACATCGCGGGGAAGAGACTGCTGTATACGAGGAACATGGTGCGTGGTCCTGAGTTCGGTGGACCCCATCCTACGGTACATTGGGGCCTAGAAGGGTCAGATGCGAGTACGGCGGAAGTTCCCGCGGGAGTTCAAGGGCGAGGCGCTGCTGCCGGCGGCGGGGGCCCGTTGATGCGGGCGGCATCTAGACCGAGGTGCTCGGAAACGGGGGCCGGCACTCCTTCCGCACCGACCTTCCCTCAAGTCATTTTCGCGGGGGCTGGCGCACGAGGTGTCCCATGAGCACACTCCGGGCGGGTAGCACTGCCGTCCAATGATGAGGTGCGCATGAACCGCGTGGCCGCTGAGGGGGAGCAGAAAGTCGTGGTGACCGAGAATGGCCCATATCTGGTCACCGGCAATGTGCCGCTGGCCATCCAGATCATCACCCCAAACGAACACGGGCAGTCGTGGGATTGGGTGCAGGGCTCGACGTTTCCCGCGAAGGCCACGTACGAGCTCTGCCGCTGCGGGCAGTCGCAGAACCCGCCCTACTGCGACCAGAGCCATGAGCGAGTCGGCTTCGACGGGAAAGAGACGGCGAGCCGCGTGCCCATCGCCCGCCAGTCAGAGACGACGGAGGGGCCGACGCTCACGCTGAGCGACGCGGAGGGCCTCTGCGCCTTCGCGCGCTTTTGCGACCCCGCAGGGAAAATTTGGTCCCTGATCGAGCGGACCAATGTGCCGGAGGCCCGGAAGCTCGCGATCCGCGAGGCGATGCACTGTCCCTCCGGACGGTTGGTGTTGCACGAGAACGAGAGTGGCAAGGACCTTGAGGAAGCGCTTCCGCCGTCGATTGGTGTGGTGGAAGATCCCGTGCTCGGATGCAGCGGGCCTCTGTGGATTCGCGGAGGCATCACCGTGGAGTCGGCCGATGGCAAACGATACGAGCGACGCAATCGCGTCACGCTCTGCCGCTGCGGGGCCTCAAACAACAAACCGTTCTGCAACGGAAGTCACGCCAGTATCATGTTCAATGATGGACGGGTGGCGGAAGCCGCCCACAAGTAAAGCACGTTGAGCGGACCATGCAGGCCCAAGAGCGAAAAGGGTCCGCCCGGCGTCAAGATCACCACACGAGACCACTCATGAACGTCGGAGCGCTCGCCCCCTTCCCTCCTGCCATGGACCCCATCGTCGTCGAGCACGCCCCCGCCGCGCAAGAGTTTCGGGCTCGCGTGAACGGAAAGCGAGCCGTCCTCCAGTATCGGCTTGCCCCGGGGAAGATCTCCTTCGTCCACACGGAGGTTCCCGAAACGCTTCGTGACCGGGGCATCGGCGACAACCTGGTGCACGCGGGATTGGAGTACGCCCGAGAGGCGGGCCTCGCCGTTGTCCCCGTCTGCCCCTTCGTGGCGGCATATATCCACCGGCACCCAGAGTTCGACCAGCTGGTGCTCACTGGCTGGAAGGCGAGCGCGAGGCCGTGACCTCTCCACCACCTGTGCCCACGGCTCTCGAGCTGCGAGAGCCGGTTCGGTTTCTGGTCTTCTCCGCATCGCTGCGTGCCGAATCCTTCAACACCCAGCTGGCGCGTCTGGCCGCCCGCGTCATCGAGCAACATGGCGGGACCGTCGACGCCGCGACGATGACGGAGTTTGACGGTCCCTCCTACAGCCAAGACGTCGACACGCAATCGGGATTGCCGCCCGGACCGGCCGAGCTCTGCCGCCGCCTCGAAGTGAACGATGCCTTTGTGATCGCATCGCCCGAGTACAATGCCTCCATGCCGGGAGTGCTGAAGAACGCGCTGGACTGGGCATCGCGCCATCGGCCGCAGCCCTTCAACGGACGCCACGCGCTCCTGCTCTCGGCCTCCCCGTCGATGGTCGGCGGCAATCGAGGCCTCTGGGCGCTCCGCGTGCCGCTCGAGCACCTCGGCGCCCGCGTGTATCCTGACATGTTCTCGCTCGCCGAGGCGCATCGAGCGTTCGGTGGGGATGGTCGGATTGCCAATGCGGACCTCGGCAGTCGGTTCGAGACCACGATCGTGGCGTTCATGGACCTCGTGGAGGCCGCCAAGCACTACCCCTGCGCCAAGAAGGCCTGGGTGGAGTTCCTCGGCGAGCACCCCGACCCACGAATTGACCGCGTGGAGTAGCCCGGGGAGCGTGCTGTGCTCCCCATTGCCTGAGACCCTTTGATTGGCTCACGGCAGGTCCCACGTGGCACACGAGGTGGAGATGATAACCAGAGAAACCACGTGAGCCGTCGTCGATTCAATCCTGACCGTTGGCTCTGGAGAGAACTCGTATAATGCTGAACGGTCCGCGCCGATCATGGCGCCACCGATGACCGGCTAGAAGCCGGTCTTGGTGGTTGCCGGGTGGTCCTTCTTGCCCTTGCTCCCACCGGCGGCGGTGATCTGCGCGAGATCGCCATACACGTGCAAACGCGGTGGGGCGTACGCGGCTCGCGCGTCCTGCGGCGTGTTGGTGCCAGGGGGCGCCATGCTTCCGGAGGCCGGCGTCAGCGGCAGGATCGCAGGACTATGGCTGGTCATGGGTGATAGTTAGGGTGCCGATACAGACGCGTCCAGATGACACCGGGGCAACATCGTGTGCGCTCCCATATGATCGAGGGCAATGTGCCCGGCCTGCCCGTTCGTACCCGGCGCCACCCGCTCGCGCTCTACGGGGGAGCGCACGACGGTTTCCCAGGTCACGTCATTGCGCGGCGCCCTATCATAGTTGCCGCCCGCTCGACCGGCTGGACCGGGCGGCGGTTCGTTGGCCGCACCGATCCTTCCTACTCCGCGCGCATCGTGATCGATGGCTCGACGCAGGTGGCGGGCTCCCCGTACCTCCGGACCCCGGGGGAGGCTCGGCCCGCTCATATCCACTTGGGAACTGGGACCGGCCCCTCCTAGCGGACCGGGCGTCCGAGACCGAGGCCGCCGATTGGCGTGGTCTCGGTACGCTGTCCAAATCCGGCAATAAGCGGCCGTCCTCTTGCGATGGCCGCCTTTACAGTGGGCGACGTAAGTGATGCCTGATGACTCGCCTGACTGTCCCAGACCTCCGTAACCCAGAGGGCGTCGGGGTCGGCCGGATCAGTGGCTACAGACGTAGCTGAGGCACCCGGGCATCGACCCTGTGCCGTCCAGTAGAATCGTGGCCAGGAGGTCTCGCTGGCCTGCGATGGCCGTCATCTTCCTGATTAGTCCGTGCATCGCCACTCCATTGTTGCTGTGGCCGCCCGCCGATGCCTCTCCACCCCACAACCCTCACCGGAACGTGAACAAACGCTGTGTCTTCGTTCCTCGGTGCTTGTATCAAACTCTGCGCTTCGTCGCCGCTGGCCAAAACTGAAACTCCTCATGATGGCACAGTGCGCCAAGATCAGCCGCGCGCTCATCGAAGAAGGACTTGGCGTCGGCAATGGCCTTGTTGTACACCGCCGGCCCCAATTCCACCAGCACATAATCGAGAACGAGCGACGCCTTCAGCTCTCCGATCTCCTGGCCAAGCTCGTCAGCGAAGTACCGACGAATCGAGGCAATGGCTTGCTTGCGGGTGTCGTCCGAGAGCGTGATCGCTGCCTTGCCGCGCATATCTGGTCCCCGAGAGAGTTGGCGATCTATTGAAGTTCCAGTCGGCGATTAATTGCGCGACTCCCCATCCGCCGCCCCCCACGCACTTGAGCCGTTACTGCCTTTGGCTGCTTCGATGCTCGGCTATTCGCGCGTCCGCTAGTTGTAGATGATCAAGACGTTGTTTACCGCGTGGCGAGCTTCTGAGGTGACGAGGAGGGCTCGCTGACCGCAGTCATCGCCGTCGGCCGCTTGACCGTCCGTCCGTCTCGTTACTCTGCCTTCATCGCTATCACCGGCTCTACCCGCATTGCGCGCCGCATCGGGACCACACACGCCATGAGCGCGGTCCCAATCAACACCCCGCCGGCCAGCGCGAATGACGCGGGGTCGCCTGCGGTCACGCCCGATAGCATGCTCGCCAGCAGGCGCGTGCCCCAGTGCGCGCCGAGGAGCCCCACCGCCATGCCCACCGCGCCGAGCGCGAGCCCCCGTCCCAGCACCCGCCGCGCGATGTGGCCGGTCGTGGCGCCAAGTGCCATGCGGATCCCGATCTCGCGGGTGCGTTGCGCCACCGCGTAGGCCATCACGCCGTAGAGGCCGACGGTCGCGAGCAGGAGCGCGATGCCCGTGAACACCGTGAGCAGCAGCATCGTGAACCGCTGGCCGCTGATGCTCGCACGCATGGCGTCGGCAATGTTGGTGACGCTCACCGGGGGCACCGCGGTATTCATGTCACGGACGATCCCACGGATGGCCGGCAGCGCCGCGGCCGGATTCGTCACCCGCGCGAGCAGCACGGGCGCGAAATACGGCGGCGGCGGCGTGTACAGGATCGGCTCGGTGCGCTCCATCAGGAGCCCGCCGGTGGCGGCATCGTTCACCACCCCAACGATGGTCATCCAGGTGCCGGCGCCTTGCTGCTCGATGCGGATGCGATGCCCCACGGCCGACGCCGCGGGCCAGTACTTGCGCGCCATCCCTTCATTGACGATGACCTGCGCAGCGGCCGCCGTCGTGTCCGTAAACGGACCGCCCCGCACGAAGTGCATCCCCATCAGGGCGAAGTACCCCGGCCGGATCCCCTGTGTGTTGATGAACCCGCTCGCGCCCGGCGGCGGTGCGGTCTGTCCCTCTACCTCGAGCGCTCCGATCGTGAACCCGCGGCTCGGCGGCGCACCGGTCGCCACGGTGACGCTCTGCACGCCGGGGATGGCGCGCACCCGCTCGACGAGACGGTCGTAGAAGGCCCACCGCATCGCGTTGGTGCTGTCGGCGGTGGCCGACAGGTCCGCATCCACGGCGTACACACCGTTCGGGTTAAACCCCGGATCGGTGAACTGCAGGTGCGCCACACTGCGGATGAGCAGCGCGGCGCCAACGAGCAGCGTCGTGCAGAGCGCCATCTCGCTGACCACGAGCAGCGACTGCGCGCGGCCGTGGCCGGCACCGGGCGCCGTCGGCGCGCCCACGCGCAGCACGTCGGGCGACGACAGCCGAGCGGCCTGCACGGCGCCGACCAGTCCGAATACCACGCCCGTGAAAACCGCCAGCCCGACGGCCACGAGCAGCGTGGTCCCGTCCATGCGCGCCATGGCCAGCTGGTCGAGCGATTCCGGCCGCAGCGCGACCAACGCGTGCAGTCCCGCCCAGCCGACGCCGATGCCCACGACACAGCCCGCGCCCGCCAACACGAGGCTCTCGGTGACGAGCTGGCGGAACAGGCGTCCGCGTCCCGCACCGATCGCGGCGCGGATGGCCAACTCCCGCTGCCGCGCCGCCCCGCGCGCCAGCAGCAGATGCGCCACGTTGGCACAGGCGATGATCAGCACCAGCGCCACCGCGGCGCTCAGCATGAGGAGCGAGTCGCGGAAGCGAATGATCCGGCCCGGCGAGACCACCGTGGCGACGAAGCCCAGCGCCTTGGCCGCGCCCGGCTGGTGGGCCGACAGCGTGTCTAGGTCCTGGGCCGCTTGCGCCGTCGTCACGCCCGGGCGCAGCCGCCCAATGATCGACACCCCGTAGCCAACGTCGTGGTTCACGTCCAGTGGCAGGAACACGTCGGTGCGATCCTGGAGCAGCGCGGGTAGCTGGAAGGCCGAGGGCATCACGCCGATGATCGTGTATTCGTTCCGCCCCACCGTGATCGCGCGGCCGATCACACTGTCCGCCGCCCCGTAGCGCGACCGCCAGAGTCCCTCACTCAGGAGGGCGATTTTCGCGCGCTGCGCGATGTCGACGGTGGTGAAGTAGCGCCCGATGAGCGGGCGCTGGCCCGCGAATCGCGCGAATCCCGGCTGCACGGCCGCGGTGTGCACCGGCGTCGGCCGCTGCTCGGCGACGCGGAGCAGCGCGTCCGCCGTCGTGAAGGCTTCGAGGTCCTCGAACGCGTGCGTCCCGGCGTGCCAGGTGCGGAACACCGACGCCGTCGGTAGCATGTACACGTTCACGCCGATCACCTGCGCGTTCGTCGGTTGCTGATAGACGACGGCCAGCCGGTCCGCGTGCGGATAGTCCAGGGGGCGCAGCAGCAGCGTGTCCACGACGCTGAACACCGCCGTGTTCGCGCCGATGCCGATGGCCAGCGTGAGAATGCCGACGATCGTCCATCCCTTCTGCCGGCGGAGCGTGCGCAGGCCGTACCGGACGTCCTGCACGAACGCATCAAGAATCAGCGCGCGGTTCATACGACGGTACCTCCGGGTATCGATGGTGACACATTCGCTACGGACGGCGGCCAGGTCACCCAGACGTCGCGCAACTGCCGCCCGCGCTTCGGCCTCGCTCATGCCGCGGGCGATGTAGTCGTGGACGCGCCCCTCTACGTGGAACGCGAGTTCGTCGTCCACGTCGGCTTCGGCCCGCGGGCCCCAGAAGCGGAGGTAGCGGCGCCACATCGCCGCCGCTCGCGCGTTGGGTGCCGGGCTCGGATCGTCGGGACGCGGCGTCCCATTTCTCGCGTTGGCATCGGGCATCGTCGCACCCTCCGCGGTCAGGAGGCCACCGGTGCCGTATCCAGCACCTTACCCACCGCGGCGGCGAAGCGGGTCCAGTAGTCGCGCGATGCCTGGAGTTGTCTTCTCCCGGTGGCGGTTAGCCGGTAGAACTTGGCGCGACGATTGCGGTCTGTGATCCCCCAGTCGGCACTCACCAGACCCTGGTCCTCGAGCTTGTGCAGGGCGGGGTACAGCGAACCCTCCTCGACCTGCAGTGCGTCGTCGGTGCACTGCTCGATCCACCGGGCGATTCCGTAGCCGTGCGCCGGCCCCCATGAGAGGGTCTTGAGGATCATCAGGGTGAGGGTGCCGCGCAGGAAATCAGTGCTCGTGGTCGGCAAGGCGTCGCTCGCGTGGGCGTCCCAGGCATTATACAAAGGCTGCCTAGGTATGGCAATGGTGCGCGGGAGGAGCGGAGTGCCGGATCGACAAGCCGTCGGTGTCGGTGAGCGAACCGGGGTCGGGATGTGGCCGGGCTCACCTACCGCGAGGGACGGGCGGGCAGGAGATTCGGAAGAACAGTGCCCGGACGCGCAGATTGTGGGCATGGTGCAGAGGGTGGCGGCGGCGGAAAGGTCGCGGTCGTTTCACATAGTTCGCTGCTGTTACCACGGACGACGACTGATTACGCCAGCGGGGCCGCCGCATGCGCGAACACCGCGCTTCTCGAGATTTGGGGCTGATTTGGGGCAATTCGAAGCCCTTTCCTACGGTTGAGGGCCGAACTCTTCTATATAGAAGACGTGGCTCTCCAAGGAGTTGTACCAGAGGCGCGGGCGGGAATCGAACCCGCGAATAGCGGTTTTGCAGGCCGGGCAGAGTCCTGTTCGCTGGTTTCCGCCTGTGCTCCGATCTTATCGTCACTTCACATCTTGAGCGAGAGGTCGACGCGCCCAGTTTGAAGCCCTGTGTTCACGTTTCACCCTGTTTGGGGCTGATTTGGGGCAATCGCTCGTGGACTCCGCGAGGCTTCGCTGGACGGACAGCCCCACTGGGGCGTGGTCAGCCCGGGACGCGGCCCCCCTCGCCGGTGATGCGGAGTCCTCGGGACCCGGCCCTGTATGTTATGCAGCGAGGCGGAGCCGCATAACGCACAGCGCAGTTGGGCTGCATTTGCCAAGACTCCGTGGCGCTTCGGGGCTTGGCTTGCCCAACGACAGAAGCGGTCGCAGAATATGCCACTGGCGCGCCGTGGCCTTTCGCGCGGTTTCGCAGCATGATGTGGTCGCACAATAAGTAGTTATTACTCCGGCCATTAATTAGTTGATGTTTTCGCAGGCTATTGCCCGGTGGCGGATATCACCTTTCTCTTGGCCGGAGTAATTACTGGATTAGTGCGCTGGTCGCGACGTACATTTTCACATGGCCCGTCCGGCATGTCTGGAAGGCTGTTCGGAAACCGAAGGCCCTAGTCTTCATCCCGCACGCGTTCAGCTTCTGTATGGCCCTGGGGTGCTGGGCTCTCGGATGGGTAGCGGGCCGCAAGTCGTTCGATGGGGCAGTTGTGATCCTTGGAGCGCCGAAGCTCTTTGGGCTGGCGATGGATGGGCGCACGATGGCGAAGGGAAACAACGCCCTACAGGGAACCGCCGGCAAAGACATGGGTTGTGTCCGAATCTCGATCTCCAGCGCGCTGAACGGCTTCGTCATTGGCACCAGGCAGAAACCGCACAATCTTAGGCAATTTCAGGAGTTCAGTCCAATGATCACCAGCATCCACACGCTGATTTATTCTGACGATGCCCCCGCAACGCGCGCATTCCTTCGCGACGTCCTCGGCTGGCCCTGCGTCGAGGATGTGCAGGGTGGAGGCGCGGGTTGGCTGATCTTCAAGACCGGGCGGAGCGAGATGGGTGTGCACCCGACCCACAGCGTCTACGATGGCAAGACGTACGAATCGCCGCGGCACCATCTGATCTCGCTGATGTGCGACGACATCTCACACACGGTCGCTGAACTGAAGGGCAAAGGGGCGGAGTTCCGCGGCGAAGTTCAGGATCAGGGGTACGGACTCGTGGTCATGATGGCCGTTCCTGGCGCGGACGATATCATGCTTTACGAGCCCAAGCATCCGCTGGCGTATAGCCTGTGACCGACTGAGAGAGCAACTATTACTTCGGTTCATGAAGAGGCGATATCCGACACTGGGCAATGGCCTGCGAAAACATCAACTGAATTACTTCCGAGTACCCCGCGTCTGTTGTAGACGGCGAATTTCATCTGTCCATCCCTGCTGCACCTGCCTGCTCCTGCCATCGTTGAACGTTCACGCCTTTCACGATGAGCCATAGCATCAGCGATGCTTCTGCGAGGAAGCCGAGGATCTCAAGGTAGGTGGTCAGATAGTTTGCGAGCGGTGACATATCGATGAGCCAACCGAAACCGGCACATGCCATCAGGACGCCCAGAATGCGAGGCAAGAAGGTCGACCTGAAAATGAGGTAGCCAAGCAGGAGGCAATAGGGCCCGAAAAATACCAGGGCGTTGATCTTGTAGGGAGCGAGACTAAAGAGCCTAAGAACTTCATTGGCACATCCCATGAGGCTGAATAACGCTGCGAGCAAAGAGAGGCCTTTGCTCACCGGCGTAAACATGTAATAGAAGCGCAGCGTCACAGCGATGTAGAGCGCGAACCCGATGAGGTCGACGGCGTCATATACAACCAGCCGGCCCCGACCGACGAAGACCTCGGCGGATACCGTCGTCAGAAAGTAAAGCAGATAAACGACGCCGGTGACCCTGGCCCGGGGATCCGGCGACGCTTCTGATGTCCGTTCCATCATGCCGAAGCCGCGAGGAGGGGCATTTGTGGTTATGTTATCCTACCGATGTGTCGGAAGCAACGATGACTCCTGCCTAGTACTTAATGGCCGGAGTAAGAGCTGGGCCACGAATATGACGGCATATCCTCGAGAACTCAGCGGTCCTGCAATCTCCGAAAGCCTGAACGCGTTCCTTCATGCCGCGACCTAGCTTCTCGCTGATGGCCGAACGCCCCAGCACATGCTCTTGATCCGGCAACTCACTGCCTCTCGCGCGGAGACCGTGAAGCTCGCCGGGGTGGGCCTATTCGCCAACTGGCGGTCCTGGAAGCTTGCCCGCGTTTCGAACCGCGCGAAATCATTGGGGGAGACGGGAAGATCGCTGTTGCCAGGCTCGACCTGACGGCTGGGTGCCTCGTGAGGATTGAGAGCGACCGATTGGCGTTCCTTGAAGTCTACACCTTTGGCAGTGCAGCGTGGCCCGACGAACCGAGGATCCTGTCACTGACGGAGTTCACGCCAGTGGAGATTCCGCCAACGGTCAGCTAGAAGGTGTGGCGGGCTCGCCGTCCAGCCTGATCGTGGATCAACGACGGATTGCTTTTGTCGGCGCCGCGTAGGGAAGCGGCCGGCTCGCTGCGCTCGCGGGCCGCGATTATGATGGAACGCCGCCGCAGAGCGCCGCGGCGTTAAGCTGACGGAGGCTTCGTGAGGCTTCAGGTTCCGTTACTGTTGGCGGCCCTGCTCGCAGGTGCCGCACCAGCCCGGCTTGGGACGGGCGTTGCGATCTCGAGCCAAGGACGGCCCACTTCGGTGGCGTCTCCGCCGGTCGTTACGATCACGGCCCGCGAATACGCGTTCGACGGGCCGGACACTATCGAATCCGGACCGACTACGTTCCGCCTCGTGTCGGCCGGACGTGAACAGCACTTTCTGGGACTCGTGAGGATTGCAGGCTCGCACACCTTGGCGGACTATCGGCGCGTTCTTTCATCCAAACGCACCCCGTCGTGGGTGATTCCCACCGGCGGCGTTGGCACGATCGCTCCGGGCGGTACCGCGATGACGACCCTCGATCTCGAGCCCGGCCTCTACGCGATGATGTGCGACATGGAAGACGCTCATGGTACGCCGCACATGCGGGAGGGCATGCTTCGATCGCTAACGGTATCACCGCGTAGGAACCGCGCGTCGATGCCCACACCGGACCTGTCGGTCGACTTGACGGAGTTCGCGTTTCTGGGTCCTGACACGCTTCAGCCGGGCCGTCGCGTAATTCGTGTGCGGAACGTCGGCTCCCAAGCTCATATGGCGTTGGTCTGGCGACTTGCCCCCGGCAAGTCCGTGAGCGCGGTCATCCATTGGCTGGACACACCGTCCGATCGAAGCCACCCAATTGCGCTCGTCGGCGGTGTCCCGGATCTCGCTCCGGGTCGGGAGGCGCAGTTGTTACTCCACCTTGAGTTGGGGCACTACCTGCTGATTTGCCTAGTTGAGGATCCGCAGGATCACAAGGCGCATTACGACAAGGGCATGGTGAAGGAATTCACGGTCCTTTCACCCCCAGGTCAGTGATGTGTGAATGACCGGGGGCACTTGGTGTCCGGCTGACCGGCTGCCTAACGAGCTGCTGTGGCCGACCAGCGCGCGGGGTCATGTTGCATGGCTGGCAGGTTGACCTGACGTCGTGCGAGCAACGTCCGCCCGGACGGCGATCGCCGCCATTATTCGGGAACACCGCCGCAGAGCGCCGGGGACGGCAGCCCAGCCACCGAGCCTTACGAGCTTAAGATGATTGACACGGTACCGAAGCCCGACGCGAATCTGGCAGAGTTCCTCACCGCACGCGCGAGGCATTCCTCCGATAATCGTCTCGCAGCCAATGGAATTGGCGGACTGGTGGCTGCGACGGCGGTCGCTGTCTGGGGCGGACCCGCATGGTATGTCTTCTGCTCCGCCGCCACCTGTTTCTTCGCGTTTGGCGTCTGGGGCATAGTTGATCGGGAACTCGGTGAGCGTGCCGGAGGCAACCGATCAGCGCTGCTCTCCCTCCGCATAGTCCGTGCGCTCGCCACCATTCTCGGGTTCAGCGCGGCAGCGTTCACCATGCTAGCGGCGCTCGGTGTAGCGCTCGGAACGATCATTAGCTGACGCGGGGTACCGACGCCCTGCTGCCGTCGGCGCGGACTACGGAAACGACCGCCTCGCTAGGCTCGGTCCTGGGAGCCGCCAGGATTGTGCTGACGATCGATCAGAGGAATCCGGGCTCCGATCCCGATTGGCCCCTACAGTGAAATTCGGCCATGCCAGCTTGATTCGGGCCGCGGACCGAGGGCTCGTGTCAGCGCATTGTCAGCGCGACCGACGAGGTTGGCCTACGAGCCTGCCCGCCGGTGGGTCTATCCGATCGCGGATGTATGGACTCCGAGACAGCCTCCAATCGCATGGGCGACCCGCGTAAGGCTGGATCCGTGAATGGCGACTTCGGGACGCGCGTTTCACTCGGCCCGCATGGCGATGAGCGGATCCACGCGAATGGCGCGCCGCGCCGGCAGCACTGCGGCCGTGAGTCCGGCCCCGACTAGAGCGAAGATGGCGAATGCCCACGCCCGTGGGTCGCCAGCACTCACTCCGTAGAGCATGCCAGTGAGCCAGCGCGTCGTCGCGGCGCCGCCCAAGATCCCGATGAGCACGCCAAGCCCCACGACCGCGGCGCCCTGCCGCGCCACAAGAGCGACTATGCGCGGCGCCGGGCTGCCGAGCGCACTGCGGATGCCGATCTCGCGCGTGCGCTCAATGACCGTGTAGCTCATGACCCCGTAGAGACCAGCGACCGCGAGCACTATGGCGACCACGGCGAAGACGCCAAGCAGCGCCAAATAGAAACGGGGCTGCCCCAAGCTCTCCGCGATAACGTCGTTCATCGGCATCATACGCGAGATGGCGGCACCGGGGTCTACCGCGTGGATCGCCGTGCGCACCGCCGCTTCGAGTGCGGCTGGCTCACCTGACCGCGAGCGGACGACGATCGCGTAACGCGAGGTCGATGGGCTCGCGACGTCGTACGGGTAGTAGACTTCCGGTGCCGGCTCCGCGAACGGGCCGACGTTCCGGATGTCGCTCACCACGCCGACGATCGTCGCGAAGGTCGTGTCGCCGATGTAGAACCGCTTTCCGATTGGGCTCTCGTCCTTGAAGTCTCGCTTCGTGAGGGCTTCGTTCGCCACCACGACCGCCGGTGCGGTCGCCGACTGGTAGTCGGGAGGCCCGAACAGCCGGCCCGCAAGGAGCCGCTGGCCAGTGACCACGAAGAAGCCGCGCGTCGTTGCGCGCGACTCGGCGAGCGGCAGCTTCGTGGGGTCATCGCCCGGCTGCCCTTCATATCGGATGTTGAAATTGTCGCCCCAGTCGAGATACGGTAATTGGTCAATCGCACCGGCGGATGCCACGCCGGGCTCGGCGCGGATGGCGTCGAGCGCTGGATGGAGAAAGCGCCGCGTTTCGCTGGAGTCCGGATAGGCGTCGGGTGAGATGCTGACGCTCAGCGTGAGCACGTGCGCTGTCTCGAACCCCGGATCGTTGCGCAGCACGGCGGCGAATCCGCGCAGCACAAGCGACGCGCCAATCATGAGCACGAGCGAGAGTGCGACCTCGGCGGCGACGAGCCCGGCCATCGCGCGGTGCTGCTCCCGCCCCGCCCCGCCGCCGCGACCGCCGCGGAGCGCTTCCTGGGGATCCACCGACGCGCTGCGCCATGCCGGAAGCACACCGCACAGCGCGGCGACGACCACGCCGAGGGCCACCGCAAGGGCAACCACACGGAGGTCCATCGTAAGACCATTGAGCTGGGGAATCTGGCGCTCGGCCAGGGCGCCAATGGTGCGCACGCCCGCCCAAGCGAGTCCCAGTCCCGCCAGAAGGCCGACGCCCGTGAGCATCACACTCTCCGCGAAAATCGGCCGGACCACGGCCCACTGCCCACCACCGAGCGCGGCACGAATCGCGATCTCGCGACGGCGCTGGACGCCGCGTGCCAGCAACAGACTGGCGACGTTGAGAGCGGCGATAAGCAGTACCATGCATGCGGCCCCGAAGACTAGAAGCAGCGGGGTCCGAACCGCCCGCACGGACTCGGCGTCCAGCGGGACCACCCGCACCGAGTCGCCCTTCATCTGCGGGTACGCCGTCGACAAGGCCCGGTAGATCGACTTGAGCTCTGTCTGCGCGGTGGCCACCGTGGCGTCTGGAGCGAGCCGCCCGACGAGTAAGAGAAAATTGGTGCCGCGATTCTCCAGCTGCTGCCTTGAGAATCGCATCGGGAGCCAGATGTCGGCGCGAATTACGCGGGTGCCCTGCATGAATCGGAAGTCGGGCGGGGCCACGCCGATCACCGTGACCTCAGCGCCGCCCAGATGGATCGTGTGCCCCATGATTGAGGGGTCGCCTCCAAAGTGCTGGTGCCAAAACGGCTCGCTCAGCACAGCGACCTGCGGGGCGCCCGGACGGTCGTCGTCGGGAGTGATGAGCCGGCCGACGAGGGCGGACACCCCGAGCATTGGGAAGAGGTTCCCGGTGACCTTGAAGATCGTCGGCTGAAGCGCCTGGCCAGGAAGCCTCAGCAGACCGTCGCCCCAGGTCCCGGCTGCCAGCGCGGACAACTGGTGCGACTGGCGAGCAAGGTCGAGATAGTTCGGTGCGGAGAGCGGCCACGTATTCGCCTGCGGGGCCGTGCGGTACACCGTCACCAGGCGGCTGGGGTTCCGGAATGGAGGCGGTTGGACGAGGGCGCGGTTGATGGCACTCGAGACCGCGGTGGTGATCCCGAGGCCGAGCGCGAGGCAGACAATGGCGGCCAGGGAGACCGACGGCGTGCGAGCCAACCCGCGGACGGCGTCGCGGAAGTCGGAGCGGGCGTAAAATGGCATGCGTGCCCCTTTGTCAACGGGACTAGCCCATTCGACGCGCGGGCGCGGCAAATGGTTTGGATACTGTCAGGTCGCCGAGCCCCCAAGGCAAGTGCTACCACGTCAGCTGCGTTTGTTTGTCGCCCCGCCCGACCACACGTCCGATAGAGTTGGCGCCGCGTCGCCGGGTCGCGAAACGATTGCCAGGTCATGACTTGCGGGCGGCCACCCCTAGGGGCTCCCCCACCGCTTCCAGCCACCACACGACGAGGGGGAGCAGTGGCGGCGTTCGCTTAGCGCCCTCGACACCGCCGGTACTCCGCTGACCTTCGATCAGACGAGATAGGGCGCCAGGAGGATCCTCCTTCCATAGGGACAAGTCCCCGAGGTTGACGGACCCGCATCGTCTCGGGTGAGCGCGTGTCAGCACATTGTCAGCGCGGGAGCAACTTCTCAGGCCTCGGCCGAGGTGTTGGGACCTGAGCCGAGTATTCTCCACGCAGGGGCCGCGAAGGGTTCCAGGCGTCCCCCACGACGTGAAGGAGGTGCGCTCTTCCAACCGCCAACCGACCTTGCTGAGCAGGGAGCTGGGCAATTGCCCCTCACACTCGGAGCGCGATCGTCGGATCGAGTCACCCGGTCGGTCGACCGGCCGGTCGGTGCTCACTCGGAGCGAAGCGCCGTCATCGGGTCCACCTGTTTCGCCCGCGCCGCCGGGCCCAGGCTCGCGAGAAGTGTCGCCGCGATCAGCGCGACTCCCACGCCCGCATAGACGATTGGGTCGCGCGCGGACGTGTCGAACAGCAACGGCTGGAGGAATCGGCCCGCGGCCAGGGCAATGCCCAAGCCGATGCCCACCCCGACCAGGGCGACGGCGAGCCCGTCACTGAGCACTAGGCGCATGACATCGCGCCCCTGCGCACCGAGGGCAATGCGAACGCCGAACTCGTGGCGACGCTGGGCGATGAGGTACGACGTGACGCTGTAGACACCGACGACGGCGAGCACGAGGGCGAGCACGCCGCAGAGGGAGAAAATCGTGGCGCCGAGGTCGAAGGAGCGGTACTGGGGGGCGACCAGATCTTCGAGGACTTGCGTTCTGACGTAGGGCGCCTCGGGAACGGCTGCGGAGAGCAGCCGGCGAACCGGCTCGGCGATCGCGTTCGGCGACCGGACCGACCGCACAAGGATGTACGTACCTCCGATTCCGGATTCCTGGCCGAAGGGCACGTAGTACTGCATCGCCGGCGGTTCGCTGATCTGGTACCGGTGGACGTCGGCCACGACACCCACGATGCGCGAGCAGCGATCACTCGCGTTGTCGCCCGTGATGAGACAATGGCCGAGCGCACTCTCGTCCGGCCACAGCGTGCGGGCCATGATTCGGCTCACGATCGCCACCGGCTCGCTTCCCTCCCGATCGTCGGGCGTGAACACGCGGCCCTGCAGCAGGCGGGTGCCCATCGTCGCGAAGTAGCCATCGCTCACCGCGCTGATGTACGGACCGCCCCCGGGAAGTTCTGGAATCGAATCCCGACCGGGCACCCGCAGACCGACACCGTACGCCGTTTGGAAGGGCAACCCGATGTCGAGGCTGGCGTCGGCCACGCCGGGCAGCGCGCGAAGCCCGGCCAGTAGGTGGCGATAGAGCGTGCGTTGACGCTTCTGTTCCGCGGTGATCGACGCGAGCGTGGGCTGGGAGTACGGCCCGAGAACCGGGATACCCACCACCAGGACCCGGTCCGGTTGCAGCCCCAGATCCACGTCGCGCGCGCGGCGGACGCTCAGCACGAACAGCCCGGCGCCCACGAGCAGCATTGACGAGAGCACCGCCTGGGCGATGGTCAGTCCCGTCCGGACTCGCGAATGCCGGCCGCCGCCATCGCGAGCGCCGGCCTTGAGATCGTCGGTGAGGTTCACACGACTCGCGCGCCACGCGGGAATGAGCCCAACGACCACACCCGCAAGCGCGCCCGCCGCCAGCGTCGCCGCGAGCACCCGCCCATCGACCGGCGACGACGTCCATTGCACCTGCGGCAGCAGCACGCGGCGAACCAACGCGGCAATGCCGACGGCGACGACCACACTCACCGCCGCGCCTCCGCACGCCAGCAGCAACCCTTCCGTGAGCAGCAGGCGGAGCAGTCGTGCGCGGCCCACGCCCAGCGCCAGCCGCACCGCCACCTCCCGTCGTCGTCGCATGACGCGCGCCAACTGCAGGTTGGTCACATTCGCGCACGCGATCAACAGCACCAGCAGCGCCACGCCGACCAGCCACTTGGATACGGCTGCCTCGGTGGTGGTCGTCCCATTGCCGTTTGCTCCCAGCGGGGCTACGAACATCCGCGCGGTGGCGATCGTGGTATCGGTGCCGCGGTATGTGCTCCGGTGCGCCGTCGTTGCGTCAGCGCTCGCCTCCTCACGGGTCACGCCGGGTTTGAGGCGCACGAACACCTGCAGCCACTGGGCATTCCAGGTGGTCGTCCAGTCGGGCGTCGGACGCCGGAGACTCATTGGCATCCAGACGTCCACCGGACTCAGTTGCGCCCCGGTGAACCCGCGCGGCGCGACGCCGACCACCACATACGGGGCGCCGCCCACGGTCACCGTCTTTCCGATGGCGGCATCGCTGCCGCCGAACATCCGTTGCCAGAGACCATATCCGATTACGACGACTCTCTGCGCACCACCCGGACTGTCCTCGGCGGTCGAGAAGAATCGCCCGCGATAGGCATCAACACCCAGCAACGGGAAAAAGTCCGCGGTCGCCGGCGCCTCCTCGATCGGACGCGCCTCGGCGCCGCGACCGAGCATCACCGTCGAGGGTGATCTTGAGGCGGCGACACCAGCGAAATCGCGGCCCGCCGTCTTGAGATGCGCGTACGTCACGTAGCCGAAAGTGGCCGTGGTGTAGGCGCCCACCGGGGCACGGTGAACCGTCTCGTACAGCTGCATCACCCGCGCCGGCTCGCGCACGTGATCGGGCCCGCGCAGCAGCAGCCGGTCGACCACCCCGAACATCGCGGCGTTCGCGCCGATGCCGAGCGCCAGTGTCACCACGACGAACATCGTGAACAGGGGCTCGCGCCGCAGCCCGCGAGCCGCGTAACGAAGATCCTGCCGCCACCCGTCGAACCACTCCCGAATCTCCATTGCCGTCTCCCGCCGGTGTGCTTCACCACGGAGCATGCGGTCGGCACGCGGCAATTTGCCGAACCGACGGCGTGCCTCGAGGAGGGCCGCCTCCGAAGGCCAGCCCTCTGCCTCGAGCTGTTGCGCTCGCAGCTCCACATGCAGCGCGATCTCGGCCTCCACGTCTTCGTCCACGACGTCGCGGCGCCGAAGGGCCAGGCGGAAAAGCCGCTTGATGCCCGGGCGAATCACTGGGTGCTGTCCATCACGCCCGCTGCGGCGGAGCAGTGAGGATACCGCTCACCAGTTCCGCATACTGGAGCCAGCGGGCCGTCTCAGCTTCGAGGTGACGCCGCCCGGCGCGGGTCAGGCGATAATACCGCGCCCGCCGGTTGTGCTCGGTGGTCCCCCATTCCGCGTCCACGAGTCCGCGCTTTTCCATGCGGTAGAGCGCCTGGTAGAGGGCCGAATCCTCGACGGCGAGTCTGCCCCCGGACTGGGTTTCCAGCCACGTCGTGACCTCGAATCCGTGCATCGGCGTCCAATTCAGCGCTCTGAGCACGAGGAGGTCGAGCGACCCTTTGACCAGCGGCAGCGTGTCAGTCACACCCAAGTTCCTTTCAGTACAGAGTCTGTATGGAACATACACCTGGGCATTGCCGCGTCAACCCCGGGGGACTCGAGCGCCCCGCGTCGTCGCGCGGTGCCGTTCCCATGGTTCGGGCCGAAGAGAAGCCGCAGTGGGCGATTCATGGGGACTCCGTCAGGATCTTGACGGCGGGGTGACCCGAACGGCCTAGCGTCACGAGTGGCGATGTTGGCACCGGATGCCTTTCGGCGGAATCAGCGCCCGAGTGCACGGCGACGACTATTGCGCTGACACCCCATCAGACGAATCCAGCCGCGAACATTAGGGCCGGTTCACAGAGCACATGGACCAGCCGACGCTCGTTCGGATCTCTCGTAGCGCCTGGTGGTCAACACATTGTCAGCGCGAGCAGGGGTTCGGTTCGACGGGCGGCTCGCTCGGGTCGAATTCTCGCCGGAAGCTAGGCAGCTTCAGCGGCACTAGGTTGCTCGGATAGCTCAACCACCTCTCTAAGCCGAGAGTGTACGTATACGATACGTTGAGTAACTAAATCGCGGGCGTTCTCAGCGTCGTGACGCGCGAAGGCGAACTGAGACAATGGCAATCACATCAACGAGTCGCGAGCGGGAGAACTCTATGTCAATGACTTTCCGTCCGATACACACTTCGAAGCCCTTCGTCATGCTTAAGACTTGTTCGATTCTCATTCTCAGTCTTCTCCTCGGTTCCTCGCCTGCCGCGGCGCAGGGTTATCCTGTCGGCAATCAGCCGTTTCGACGGTACGTTGCAGAGGGCAGAGATGGCAAGCCCATCACATTCTATCTCTCAACTCAGCAAGCACCCAGTCATCCCGTTCCGTTGATCGTCTGGGTCCAAGGCACCGGCTGTTCATCTCAGTTTGTCAGCGACGGTAAGCGGATGAGCCGTGGAATGCAGGGCATTCTATATTCACTGGCCCGCGGACGGGCCCGCGTCTTGGCAGTCGAAAAACCGGGTGTTGAGTTTCTGGACTATCCGCCTGATGACAGCGACGCTCGCGCTTGCCGTCCGGAATATCTAGCCGAGTACACGCTCGACCGCTGGGCTACAACCATTGCGGACGCAATCCAATCGGCGCAGAAGCTGCCTGGCGTCGACTCTTCGAAAACACTCGTGATCGGCGTTTCGGAGGGCGGCATCGTAGCGATGCGGGTCTCCAATGTATCACCGCGGGTGACGCACGCCGCCTCCTTGTCGGGAGGCGGACCAGTGTACCTGTTTACCCTGGCGGAGTTTATGCGCAGTAAGGGATTGGACGTGGGAAAGGAAGTCTACGCGTGTTGGAGTGACATCCTGAAAGATCCGGACAGCGCTACCAAGTTCTGTTGGGGGCAAACGTACCGTATGTGGTTCAGCTTCATGAAAACCTCCGTCATCGCAGAGGCCCTCAAATCGCACGCATTCCTATATTTCGTGCACGGGACAGCCGACACGCAGCAGTCGATCGCTGGGTTCGATGTTCTGCGCGCTGCGTTGGCCGCAAGACAGCGAGAAGCCGTGTTTGAGCGGATCGAGGGTGCTGACCATGCCTTGGACCTGCCCAATCAGAAGGTGCCCGAAGGCTTGGAGGTAACCTTTGCTCGCATAGAGGATTGGTTTCTAGGGGATACCGCGAGATAAGAGCAACGAGAGGACCGCCTCACTCTTTGCTGCCCACGCGCCGGGCCGCTGCAGGCGCTGATTAGGCAGACGCCCGCGCTATGCAGCGCCGGATCGGCTCGTTGTCAGCGTAGACCTGCCACTCGGCCACGAGCTCGCCCCGGATCCGTGCCCGCCACGCCGCGGGGGTCGTCCAAGCGTTCTCCGGACGCAGCCTGCCATCGGGACTGTATGTCCCGCGCGCCGCACCAAGCAGTACTACATCGGAGCCCTCGGCGAACGTGCGCGCCACCTCTACTCGGTAGTCCGGCACCAGGCTGAAATACTGACGCCAGCCCGAGCGCAACGACTCGCGGCCAGCCGACTCAGCACCCAAGGAGTCAATGAACCGGTGATCAGGTGTCAATAGCGTCGTCATGGCGTCGACGTCGTGGCTGTTGATTCGATCCACGAAGCGGAGGGCAACCCCGAGAGCCGACATGGCGCTGCCTCCCGATGTGCGTGCGATCGATCTAACGTCGCGGCGCTCTGCTGCGGCGCCCCAATCATAGCCGCGGCCCGCGAGCGCAGCGAGCCAGCCCGCTGTCCATTGGCCGTTCGGCGCTGGATTGACCCACCCCGCGCCGAAACGGTCCTACGGGCGCCCCGCGCACATGCTACTACTTCAACATGCGCCGTCGTTGTGGAATGTCGATACCGAGTCGACCCCGCCCACCATGAAGGTGTGCGTACCCGGCCGCCCCTGGCGATTCTACAGCTTCCCGCGCTCTGGTCCTGCTCGGACTCGGCACGAGGCCCTCCGGAGTGCTGTCCGGAAACTGGGTGAGAGGTGGGATGGAATGGCGACCCCCTGCGGCTTTCCCGTGACGGCTGCGCGCTTAAGTCTGGTGCTGCCATGACGCGAGGAAGTGTCGCAGGACAAGGCAGTGTCAACAAAGCGATCGCTTCTGGCCTTTCGCTTCGGCGCCGAAACGAACAACGGCAATTCCGCTTGACTGGCCGAGCCGGCCACACGATGTTGGGCTGTCTGAGATTCCTTATGGGCATGCTTCGATGGCCCCACGATTCAGACTCCTGGGGCCGTCCCCTTCTCAGGAGGCAGTATGCGCTGGCACGTTCCGTTCCTCGCTGGATTGCTGCTCGCAGGTGGTTGCTTCCACGCGACCATTGAGACCGGCCTCGCGCCGTCTCCGCAAGTCATCGACAATCAATGGGCCCACGGATTCCTCTGGGGCTTGGTCCCGCCGTCCACGGTCGAGACCGCGAGCAAGTGCCCGCATGGCGTCGCAAGGGTCGAGACCCAGCATAGCTTCCTGAACGGGCTCGTATACTGGATAACGTGGGGGATCTATTCGCCGATAGAAATAACGGTGACTTGCGCTGCATCCGGGACGGCGTCAACCAACTCGACGCTTATCCGTGCCAATGGCGACGGAGCCGGTGCGATCCAGAAGGCTGCGGAAGCGTCACAGGCGAGTGGACAGCCCGCGTACGTCCAGTTCTAGACAGCTCCGGCGGGGCCCGTGGGCGAGTTTTTCGAGCGCCCACGGGCCGCCCTTTCCACCGCTCCGGATAGTTCGCCAAGAGAGAGATCTGCCGTGAGTCCTCGGAGCGATTTCAGTGTAATCGAGCGCTGGCTGCGCCTTCGGGCATCGAGAGTGGCCGTCGGAAGCACAAAGAACGTCCATTGTGCGACGTTCATCGGATCAAGCGTCTGCTTGTCCAGGTGGGCGAGCAGCGCAAAGACGTACACGTCCGCCTCACGCGTCGCCTCTTTGGCTTGGACATTAGACTCCGGGTACCAGGCTCTGGACCGCCGCACCGAGAATTTGATGGGCGACAGTTGGCGTTGGTACCAGGCCTGAAGGTATGCCGCTGACTTGACCTCAATCTTGATCCCGGAAGGGGTAACCAGGTCGTACGCTGCCCACTCGTTTCGCACCCCGGCCGTCGAAGTGCCGACCCCACGGGCCACGATGTACTCCGCCAGCCGCCCACGCGTCGCATTGCTCACGAGGTCAGAAACACTCCAGGCCCAGAAGTCGTGGAGATCAAACCCCAGAGGAATACCATCCCGGTGAAACGTCTCTTTGCCGCTTCGCCGCGTCGCCTGTATCAACCCCAGCCCTTTCGCCATTCTTACCTCGACGTGTGTGGGCACACTTCGGGCAGCATCGAACTATCGGTTCCGCGCCTAGAAGCGAAGCCCGGCAACGAACTGCAGATTTCGATTCTTGGCATCTGAACCACCGCTGTATACGTCAACTAACCCGTCGTTGTACCTGACCCCGACCGACAATGCATGGGTGTCGAGTGGAAACTCGAAGCCACCCCCGACCATTGCACCAACATCAAACGAGTTCACGTCGACATAATTGAAACAGGGCTCGGAGACCGAAACTCCTTGTGAGGCCGCAGCGTTAGTGCAATCGAGTTCCGCAGCAAGCGCCGGCCCAAACTCGCCGTATAGACGGACCGCTGGATTACCGGTCGCAGTGACCCGGAATAGCAGCGGCATTTCGATGTAGCTGAGATCCAACGTCGCTGCTACGAGAGCAGTGCCCGACGTGAGTGTGTTCCGGGCTCCCTCTTCGGAAAATTCCAGTTCTGGCTGGAAGGCCCACGATGGCTCGCCGAGGTCTCGCCTCCCTGGAAGTGACGTCACTCCGAACCCTGATCGATTCGCGACCTTGCGTATCTGACTGTCCTAAGACAGGGTGACGCGCCCGCTCCGTGGGCTGGCCTCCACCCGGAAGCTGATCTGCGAGTTTGGGGCATGCAGGCTCGCTGCCTCTCCTTATCCCGACGTCGCCACTCGCTGTAGCGCCCGGGTATCTGCAAGTCGGTAGCGCCCGCCGCCGAGGGACTCGATCCAGCCGCGCCGCAGAAGTGATCGAAGCTCGCGTACGACCACTTCGCGTACTGTTCCGAGCTCCTCGGCGAGCGCCTGCTGAGTCATGCCGATGGAGATCGTCGTGGTCCCCCGGGTGCGCCGGCTCAGGAGGAATGCCACTAGTCGCGCCTGAACGTTTCGGGCTGAACGGTCGTCGAGTCGCTGCACGAGATGACGCACGCGGGCGGCGAGACGCTGCGCCATGAGAAAGGCGACCGCCGGCGATTCCGCGATCGCCGCCTCAAGATCGGCCCGCGTAAACAGCGCACAGCGCGTTGGTTCGGCGGCAATTGCGGTCGCCGCATGCGTCGATCCCTCGAAGAACGGCACCTCCCCGAGTGTCCCGCCCGGACCTTCCGTGTGCACCACATGCTGGCGTGATGCCGATCCGCGGACCACACGCACGTACCCCGCGAGCACGACGTACCAGCCGCGCGGCTTGCTCCCGGTCAGGAAGATCACGCCATCGGGAGGGAATGACACTTCGATGCCGCGCTTCGAGAGGGCAGCGACGGCCTCGGGAGGCGCATAGGTGAAGAGGGGGAGCTTGGCCAGCAAGTCGAGCGGAACCATGGGTGGCAACTCCTCGGAATGGACAAGTCATGTGACATTAGTCCCTTCGCGCGGGCCGGAGAGGTACGACTTTCCATCGAGAACCAGAGCTTGCATCCCGGGTGGTCACCAATGGGAGGACTCTATGTTGCGCGCCCACACGCTAATCCTCGTGTTCTGCTCCGCGTTCGCTTCTGCCGTGCTTTCGGCGCAGCAGCCGGCCGAGTGTGCCAGGATGAATGATAGCCATGCCGGTCATGCGGCGATGGATCACGCGGCCCACGAATCGCCCATGGCGAGCTGCAAGTCGAAGGGCGTCACGCCCACTCTTCCGGGGCAGGCCGCCTTCGGCGCCATCGCTGAGGTTATGCGCATACTGGAGGCAGATCCGAACACAGACTGGTCGCGTGTGAACATCGAAGCCTTGCGGCAGCACCTGATCGACATGGACGAGGTGACGTTGCATGCCACGGTCACGCAGCGCGCGGTGCCGGGCGGCATGGAGGCCGATGTGACGGGCGAGGGAAAGATAGTGGCGGCCATCCGCCGAATGATTGTCTCCCATGTGGCAATGCTAAGCACGGGCACGACATATCGGGCGGTGGCCTCGGACATCCCCGACGGCGTGCATCTGCTGGTCACCGCAGCCGATCCGAAGAACGTCGCCCTCATCTCGCGGATTCGCGGGCTCGGGGTCTTCGGGCTGTTGACGGAGGGCGATCATCATTCGGGCCACCATCTCGCCCTCGCACGCGGCGATGCCGTTCCGCACGAGCTCTGAAATGTTCGACACGCTTGTCCGGCAGCTCCGCCGCCGCCCGACTTACTGCGCTGTCGTCATTGCGACCATGGCGATCGGCATTGCCGCGGCCAGCGCGATCTTCACCGTGGTGCGCGGTGTGATGCTTCGTCCGCTGCCGTATGTCGCACCCGACCAGCTAGTGATGCTTCAGGAATTCCTGCCGGCGGTTCGCCGCGATCAGTCGAGCATGTCGTACGATACATTCCTTGCCGTTCGCGCGCGCAGCCGCACGCTCGCCGGTGTGTCGGCGTTCTCCAATACGGAGATCGTCCTCAGTGATGGCAATGCGTCCGAGCGCGTGATCGGCGCGACGACCGATGCCGGTCTGTTCGACCTCCTGGGGGCGCATCCGCTCGCCGGGCGTTCATTCACAGCGGGCGAGGATGGCAGCGCGCCGGCTCACGTCGTGATTCTCTCATTCCGCCTGTGGAAGCGCCGTTACGCGGGCGATCCAGCATTGCTCGGCCGGTCCATCATTCTGGACAATGAGGCATTCACCGTCGTTGGTATCATGTCCGAGCGATTCGAGTTTCCGCGCAATCCGTCGATGGCGCGGGACATAGAATTGTGGATTCCGCGCCGGTCCGTTGCCCCGCCGCCGATGCGTCGAGGGGTGCGGAACCTCACGGTGATCGGGCGTCTGCGGCCTCATGTGACGCCGACACAGGCGGCTGTTGAGCTCTCCTCGATCGCGACGCAACGCGCACAGGAAGATCCGGCCGCCAACGGCGGTTGGAATGTTCGTGTCGTCCCGCTTCGGGATTTCATGATCGGATCGGTGCGAGCGACGCTGCTGCTCTTGGCGGCCTGCGTTGCCGTCCTGCTGTGCATCGTCTGCGTGAATGTCGCGGCAGCCACGCTCGCTCGCGTCTCGGCACGACAGCAGGCCATCGTCGTGCGCATGGCGATGGGCGCCCGATACCGCGACGTCGCGAAGCTTCTGCTTGGTGAATCGGTAGCGCTCGGTCTGGTGGCGGGCATCATTGCCTTACCCGCCAGCGCGGCCATGCGCGCGGCGTTGATCCGACTGGCACCGGTGGCGGTGCCCCGGCAGAGCGAAATTCGGTTCGATAGCGCCACGCTCGTGTGCGCGCTGGTGCTCGCCATCTTCGTTGGCCTCACCGCCAGTGCAGCGCCGGTGCTGTGGCTGCGGCGGCTTGATCTGCGCGACTTGCTGAGTGACGCAAACAGGACCACGGCAGGGTCGCCCCGCCTTCGGCGGTCACTCACAGGGTTCGTCGTCGCGCAACTCGTGCTGGGCACGATGCTGCTGGGAGTCACGGTGCAATTGTATGCCGGCTACAGCCGGCTCAATCATGTCGATCCCGGCTTTCAGGCCAACGGCGTGCTAACCGCGACCATCGCCCTCGGCGGACAACGCTATCAGACGGCATCCGCCCGCGCGCAATTCAGTGATCAGCTTCTGTCACGGGTGCGGGCAATGCCGGGCGTCGGGCATGCGGCCATCGGAAGCTTGCTGCCATTGAGCGGCGGGCTGATGATGGGCGAATACGGTATTCAGGGCGCCGAGACGGATTCGTCGGCACTCGCGGCGCTTCGTAGCGTGAGCGGCGACTTTTTCAAGACGCTCGGCATTCCCATGAGAGCGGGGCGACCTATCACGGATGCCGACAATGATCGTGCGCGGCCGGTCGTCGTCGTGAATCAAGCGCTCGTGCGCGAATCACTATCGGGCCGGAATCCCATCGGAGCCATGGTGTCCGTATCGGCGCCAGGGGCCGACTCGGCGACGCGATTCGAAATCGTCGGTGTCGTTGGCGATGCCAAGGAGAAGGAGCTCGCTGCGCCGGCGTCACCCATCATCTACTTCTCCAACCGACAGGCGTCGTTTCCGCACATGGTGTTGGCCTTGCGTGCACGCGGATCCATTACAGTCTCGACTCTACAGTCGACGCTACACGACATCGACCCGTCTCTCGCGCTGGACGACGTCGGGAGCCTAGAGGACAAAGTGCGCGCAAGCTACGCACTGGAACTCTTTCTGGTAATTGTACTTGGTGCGTTTGCGATCTGCGCGTCCGCGTTGCTCGCGGTCGGTGTCTACGGCTCGACCTCATTTCTCGTCACGAGCGAAATGCGGGAAATTGGGATCCGGATGGCATTAGGCGCTTCGCCAATGCGCGTGCTGGGTTCAATCCTGGGACGCGCCGTGGCCACGGCTGGAGCCGGATATCTCATTGGCATCGCACTGGTGGCGGCCGGTGGCCGTGTGCTGCCGACCATGCTCAAGCAGACGCCGGCGACGGCATACGCCGCGCTTGGCGGTGCCGCGGTCTTGCTCATTGCAACGGCCGCTGCCACGACTCCCGCATTGCGCGGAAGCCGCGCCGACCCCGCCGACGTTCTGCGTCGCTGAGCGTAAGCGCTCGGTCGTCTTATCGAACGAGCTAGTAGCCTGCTAGTGTGGCTGACCCGCCGTGGCGATGGCGTCGTCTTGCATGTAAACAAGTCCGACGTGTCGTACGGAGTCCCGCTTGGCTCAGCGCGCCGAAAGCAGCCGACATCAGACGGACATACGCAAACGAAACCGGAGAATTGGGAAGAGCGATCCGCCTCTGGGTGATTACTACGTGATTCCCAACGATAAAGCACCCCGCATTCGAGACGTGGGGCGCTTGTCATAACTTCCTTGTTCAAAACAACTTACATCAGTCGGGGCGACTGGATTCGAACCAGCGACCTCCTGCTCCCGAAGCAGCGCTTCCTCCGGACCACCGGTTCGGAAGATGGCACGAAGAAGAACGGAGGCGCATCGCGATACATGCGCTCGACCCGAGAAGTACAGATCGTGGGTCGTAGGCCTGGAACAAGATGGTAGCGGATGGCTTCCTATTTGCTTCCTACAGCGGTTGACCAACCACAACATTCTGTCGGACTTCAGAGGGACATCGCGCACGGCCGCACGGTTGACGCCGAACACCGGGCCCCGGCATCTTTGCCCCGTCTCGAACGCGGAACGGGTGAATGCGCGCGGTGATCTGCGGTGCGGCGGTCGTGTTAGGCGTGGGTGCGTGTTCGTCCCCTTCTCCGTCCACCCGGCAGCCTGCGGCAAAGGGACCGGGCGCCACCGCCGCCGAGGTCCCCCGCCCGCCGACCCTGCTCCGCGTGGTCGCGCATGACTTCGCGTACGACGGCAACCACACGGTGCTGGCCGGGCTGGTCGAGGTCAGGCTGGTGAACGAGGGGCGGGCGATCCACATGCTGGCCCTGGCACGGATGGACTCCGGGCACACCGTGGGCGACGTCTACGCCGCGTACGGAAGACGGCCGATGCCCTGGCTTCACGTGGTGGGGGGCCCTGGGGACATCTCGGCGGGTGACAGCGCGACGGCGTACGTCGTGCTCGAGCCCGGGACGTACGCGATGATCTGCGGCCAGGCCGACTCGACCGGGAAGGATCACATCATGGACGGTATGTTCGCGACGTTGACCGTCACGGGCACGATCGCCAGCCCCCCGGTGGAGCCCACGCCGGACGTCTCCGTGCGGGAGAGCGATTATGAGATCGAGATGCTGGGCACGTTGTCCGCGGGCCGGCACGTGTTCCACGTGGACAACGACGGTCCGCAGCGGCACGACCTGGTCATCGTCAAGATCCTGGGCGGGTACACTCAGACGCAGGCGCTGGACTGGCTCATGCGCCCCACGATGCGCGCCCCCGAGGCCGTGGCGCTGGGTGGAACGGTCGGCCTGGACCAGGGGGCGCACACGGAGTTCGTGGTGAATCTTCCGCCGGGAGATTACGTGTTTGCGTGCATGATGATCGACCGGACCGACCACAAGCCGCACTTCGTGCATGGGATGGTGCGGGCCGTGAAGGTCGGGTAGGTGCTCTCCCCCTGTCTACGACTCCTGAACATGCGAACACCCGCCTCGGTTTGAAGTGTGACTTCAAACCCTTCACGTGACCCCCGAACGCTGATCCAGTCGTCACGTCCCGCCCGGAGCAGAGGCCTGGGTCCCCAAAACTGATCCGCTCCAGAGCGTCAGTTTCTGAGAGTTCTGATGCGAGGTAGGTAGTGGCCGGCGCCCGCGTACGCCGCCGGTGGTTGCAGCCCCAAGCTCGTATGGGGCCGGTGGTTATTGTAGTCCTCGCGCCACGAAGCTAGCGTGACGCGCGCCTCCGCGAGAGAGGCAAACCAATGACACGTCAGGCACTCACGTCTTACGCTGCCGTTGAAGGCCTCGCACACGCTGTTGTCGACGGGCTTCCCCGGGCGGCTGAAGTCGAGATTGACCCGATTCCAGTACGCCCAGTGATCCAGCGCAGTGGAGGTGAACTCCGTCCCATTGTCGCACTGGATGATGGCGGGCAATCCGCCGCGGCGTTCGCCGGCATCGCTGAGGAGCCGAGCCACGTCGCTCCCCCGGAACGACCGGGCGACCTCGAGGGCCACGCACTCGCGCGTGTACACGTCGACGAGCGTGAACACGCGAACCGGCTGCCCGGTGGCCAACACGTCGTGCATGAAGCCCATCGCCCACCGCTCATTCGCGTGGCTCACCACGGCCCGCGGCTGCCGAACGGTCGCGGAGCGGCGACGCCGGCGGCGCGGCTTGAGCTGCAGCCCTTCCTCGATATACAGCCGATGCACCTTCTTGTGATTGATCCGGAGACCATCTCGACGCAGCAGCACGTGCAGGCGCTTCGCGCCGAAGCTGGGCCGATCCCGGGCCAGCTCGTGGAGGCGGCGGCGCACCGGCGCCTCGTCCGGCCGCCGGGCCCGGTAGCGCATCGACGAGCGCTGGATCACCAGGCCGCGGCACGCGCGCCGCTCGCTCACGCCATAGGCGCCCCGCGCCCAAGCCAACATCCGGCGTCGCTGGCTTGGGCTCACCATTTTTTTCCAAGCGCCTCGCGCAGCATCGTCTTGTCGAGCGTCAGGTCGGCCACGACCTGCTTCAGCCGCCGATTCTCATCCCGCAGCTGCTTGAGCTCCCGCAACTCGCTCACGTCGAGCCCCGTGTACTGCTTCTTCCAGCGGTAGAACGTCGTCTCCGTGACCCCGAGCTTCCGGCAGATGTCCACGACCGCCGTCCCGCCTTCCGCCTGCCGCAGCGCCTGGAGGATCTGCTCCGGCGTGAACTTGCTCTTCCGCATTCTTGGCCTCCTCTCTCCCGAGAGTCTGGCCTCGCCTCAGCTCCCTGTCAAAACGTGACCCCGGCTGGACCACTTTTCAGGGACCCAGGCCACTGCCTACAGCCACCGGAAGCGCGGGCAGCGCGGGCGTGACCGGTATCTGGGTGCTGGCCAATTTCTGCTACGCCGGAATGCGCGCGCAGGCGAACCCGAGCTCCGCGTGGCGCATCATATCGTTCGTGCTTGGATTTCCAGGCACGCTGACCAGCATGCTGGTAGTTGAGGAGGGGAGCGAGCGGGTCTATGGCGTCGATCTACCTCGCACAGATCGCAGCAACCGGCCGAAGGTCGTACCGCCAGGGGGCGATGTGTAGAGATGTGCGATCGGCCAGCTGACGAGGCGCTGCTGCCGGCGGCGTGGGCTGGGGTAGCGGCTGGCTCGCTACGCTCGTTGGCCGCAATTATGATAGAACGCCGCAGCAGAGCGCCACGGCGTTGGGCGGAGCCAAGGGGGTGGGTCTCATGGACGACCGGAGGGTGCGCCGTTGGACTGGAGGCTTTGGTGTTGGAGGCTTCGTCGTCTTCTTGGCGGCGCTCCCACTCTACTTTCTTGGCGTTGGTCCTGGGGTCCCGCTAGAGAAGACGGCACAATTCAGCGAATTCGTAGCCAGGACCAGCACCTACGTCATAGTCCGCACCACACTCGCGGACTCTCTGATCATGGTCGGCCTGTTGGTCTTCCTTGCCGGCTTCCGCCACCTGATCCGGCAGGCTCGATCTGACTTTGAGTGGGTCGCTTCACTCGTGTTCGGGGTCGGTCTCGTCGTGATCTGTCTTGAGCTGGTGGCAGATGGTCTCGAGGCCGGCGCCGCACTCGATACTGTGGTGAAGGCCGATCCCTCGGCAGTCAGGGGACTAATGGAAGCCAGCTACCCCCTGTACGGCGCTATCGGTCTGATAATGGCGGCCCTCATGCTGGCCGCCGCTGGCTATGCGACGCTCAGAACCGGTGTATTGCACAAGTGGACAGGCTGGTTTGCGTACGTGGCTGCTGTTGCCAACCTTCTGATCGCCCCCTCGATCCTTGGCGGCACGAACATCACGGGCTTCTACACAGCGTCGGGAATAGCGCCCTTCGTCGGCCAGGCGTTCATGCTCATGTGGTTCCTTGTTGCCAGCCTGTCTATGATCCTGAAGCAACAGCCGATCGCGCCCGGGCCAACAGTGCCGGGATAGCAGCGCGGCCCGCCCAACAAGCGCTTGCTGCCGTCGAGGCCAACGCGGCTCGGCTGCCGCGCTATGATCTTAATGGAGGACTGCGGCGGCCTTACCTGGCCTCGCAGCAGAAGCGCAGGGTCGTTAGGCAGTAACCAAACAGCGAGATTGGCAATGAATCCTCAACTGCAACCGCTCGACCGTAAGCAGTCCGTGGTTCGCGGCGTGGGCATCTGCTTGGAATTCGTCGGCCTCTACTGGCTGACTGAACCGGTGTTCGGCCGGATCGGCTTTAGCGGGATGGGCGCATCGCGCCCGCACCTCCTTTTTGTCGGAGCTTGCGTCGCCATCGGACTGACTTTTCTACCGCATTGGCGGCAAGGTCATGACTCACGATCTGCCGCCTAATTGGCGTTATGCCGGCAACGGGCATCGATGACATTACTTCTTACCGCAGTCGTTGGGACCGACGTTCACGTTGCAACCGATTCTTTCCAGGGAGCGAGACGGACCGAGGCGATTCTCGGCGAGAAGGTGGTTCGCTGGCTAGGCAATCGGGTATTGCTTACCGGGTTTGGCGACTATTGCCCACCTCCGACGGCGCTGAAGGACCGGCCCGGCATGGAGCAGGAGCTCGCCGCTTGCCGAGACGCTGTCGAACGAAGGGATAGAATGTGCGGGGCGCTGGATCCGATCAACGTTCCCAAAGGATGCAGCGCAGCCTGTGTGCTTGTCGATCGGGCAAGCGAATCAACGCTCGTAACGCGCTTGGATCGAACGGGCGGTCAGAACCACTGGCGAGTCTCCGGTCAGCTTAGTGCAAGGTGGATCGCTGGCAATCTTGTTGCGGTCGGTCTAGCATCGCAAACTGGCCTTTCGTCTCATAATGAAGCCTTCGCGAACGAAACAGCATTCCGCGCCTGGGCGACCGTGCTCTTGGAAGCGGCAGCTGTGTGGTGTGTACAGAACGAGCCGAAGATGCCAACAGTTCAGGGGCCGTTCCACTTCTACATCGTCCCCGGCCGAGATCCCGTCAGCGCGGCATAACTAGGCGCTGCTGCTGGCGGCGTGAATGGTAGCGGCTGGCGCCCTGCGGCCTCGGCACCGGCACCCCGTCGATAAACGCCGTTGTGCTGCACCTCCAGAATTGGGCCCACCGAGCTGCTGCCAGGTTCAGAGGCCGTTGCTCGGTAATCTCGACGCACCCGGTGTCTTAAACTCGTTGACAGGTTCCGCCCTCAGCGCCTCGTGAACCCATCCGAGCTCCACGCCTCCGACCCGACGCCATTGTGCACGAAGAAGAGGCCGGCGGGGTCGTACCGCCGTTTCACAGCAGCCAGCCGATCGTGGTTGCTTCCCCAATAGGAATGCTGCCAATCCTTCTCGAAGAAGTTGCTCTCCGACACGTACGATCCCTCGCCGGGCGCAAGCCGGCGTAGCTGACTCATGCAGTTGCCAATCTCTTCGCGTGAGGTTCGCGCCGCGCGGACATCGGGCTCATGGCCCCGGATGCCCGGATAGCCGCCTCCCGCGTCCGCGACGATCGCGAGCGCGAATGCGCCGAGGACGCTCGGGTTCATCGCCGTGTCCCGGGAGGCGTCGATCGCCTCCCGCGGAGCACCGGCCAGTCCTTTGTTGAAGTGGAGGCTGATCCCTTGATACCGCGAGCCTTCAAATAAGGCAGCCGCAAGGCGCGCCTGGGAGTCGCTCCTCAGCAGCGACTCAGGTAGCCAGAGGGACTCGAAGCCATAAATGGTCCACGCTACCTGCCCGGCGTCTCCTGACCACCAGACGTTGTGTGGGTCGCCCCCGGGCCGCGAATCCGCCATGAACACATCCGGGAGGTTGTTCTCCTTCCACCATGGTGGGTCCCACCACTTCTGCGCCGGACCACTCGCGATGATCGGTGACTCCGGAATGGTGTACTCGCCGCGCCGCTGTGAAATCCAGTCAAGAAATGGCTGCCACGATCTCTTGGCCTCGTCCGTGCTCAAGCCCCAGGACACCATGCTGACACCGAGCGCGTTGTGAGGACTGATGAATACCGATTCACCCCAATGATGATTGAAGAGTTGCTCACCGTAGAAAGCCACGAACTGACGCACCAGACGTCTGAATGCTGCATCCGACGAGGCCTTCACCTGAAACGCCGCGCCGCCGCAATATTCCGGTAACTCGTGAACCTGAAGAGTCACCTTGCTTACAATGCCGAAGGTCCCACCGCCGCCACCCTTGAGCGCCCAGAACAGATCAGGATCGGTCTGTGCATTCACGGTGCGGATTCTTCCATCCGCCGTGATGACTTCGGCTTCCAGCAGATGCGCGGCTGCGGTACCGTAATGCTTCGAGAAGCTGCCAAAGCCGCCACTCTGCACGAGCCCCGCCACGCCCACGGTCGTACAGCCGCCACCCTGCACGTAGCCGCCCCCTTTCGTCGTGACTTCGGTGTATGCCTGCATCCACATGGCGCCGGCCTCGCATGAGACCGCGCGCACCGGGTCAGATCCGATCGGAATGAATCGCTCGTGCATTGTGACGCCATGCATGTGCCGGGTCCATGCCAGCAGGGAATCGGGCGCGTTCGACGTTCCCTGATAACTGTGTCCACCGCCTTTCACCACCAAGCGCAGATCGTTCTCGCGAGCGAAGTCCACCGCCGCAGCGATATGGTCGGGCGTTCTGGCCGCGATGGCGTAGACACTCGGCTTAGTGAACCAAGCGTCGACCCATCCCAGGCTTTGCGTGAGCCCGGGCTGGTCGCCGATGTAGTAGGGGTTCTTGATGTTCGCGAGCAGGTCCTTGCAGGCGGCGCCTTCCAGATCGCTCATGCACGCGGTGAGCGGAAACGGTACCTGAACGAGATTGCCGTCCACCGCCGCTTGCAGCCGGTTCCACGCGGCTGCCGACGGCCAATCCACGTCGGCCGGACGCCGCCTGCTAAACTGTTGCACGCCCGGCAGCCACCTGGGCAGGAATGACAGCGCCAATGCGGCTCCCGACTGCTTGACGAACGAGCGTCTCTTCACGGGTCTGCCCTCGTGCCTGATGGATGCTGAGCCGCTGACCGTCGCAGGCCTCGGCTGAAGCGTGCGCGGTGCTTCGTGGGTGACACACCGAACCGGCACTCGAATGCGCGGCGGAAGACGTCGACGTTGCGGTAGCCGACCGAGCGCGCGATCGCCTCCACGCCCACGCGCCGCGAGGTTCACGGTGGCCATGTCCCCCTGCCAAGCTCACGCTCGATGCGGTAGCGATCACCCAGCGCGTCTTGGAGGCCCGCAGGAATCGCCATAGACATCGCCAACATGACGCTTCGGCGGCTCCCGCCGCCAGGGTGCTGGTGCGGCGGAGACTCAGAACATTCCGGATTCGGGAGAGGGACGGCCTGGACGCCACTGGGACAATCACCAATCGACAACTGCCGGCGTTACGCGCATTCCAATTACGAGTGATATGTCTTTTTGTGTTCACCGCGTCCGAAGGCTCGCGCCAAGTCCCTCAATCATCGTGACTTAGGACGATTGCTCCCTATCAAAAGGACGCATCCTTAAACACCGGACTTGACAGCTTTAAATCGACCCCATTACGGTCGTTTAGATGATTGGACCATTGAGCGTATCGGAAGAAATAAAGTGCCTGAATTCCCCGCACACCTTGTTGAGCGACGACCGAAGCCTTCGCATCGACCGACCCTATCCAATTGTGTTGATGCGCGACGCTGACTCACTCTAGACGGAGATACGACTCATGAAGAAGCCCCTCCTGCGCCAATTGGAACCGCCGGTCATACGGTCGCTGAAGGCAACGGTCGCCCTGCGTTCGCTGGATCCGTATGAAAGTTTCGAACGGCTCGCAAAGGACTTTGGCGTTACCGAGCAACAGGTTGGCCGATGGCAAGACCAACTCGTGCGGCGCGCGCCCGACATATTCCACACGAGCCGCGCGGCGCGCCGGCGGTACCAAAGTTGCGGCGGTCCGCGCGGAATCGTGTACTTCATGCAAGAGGGTCATGACGGACCTGTGAAGATTGGCCGTGCAAGCCACCCCGACGCGCTGCGGGCCAAGTTGCAGCCTGGTCATCTCAAACCACTGAGAGTCATCGCCACATTTCCTGGCGACGCAGCCCGTGAGAGAATCATACACCGCGATCTCAAGCCATTTCGATTGGAGGGCAAGTGGTATTCGCCGGCACGTAAATTGTTCCAGTACATAGAGACCCTCCGCAACCCCATCTGCGAGTTCGATAAGAAGCATCACCACGCCTGGGCGGTGCTCGAGCGTGAAACCGAAGAGGATCCTACCGATCCCTGCCCCTTCTGCGGCCGACAGCATCGGCATGGTATCTCGGACAGCCATCGGGTCGCCCATTGTAATCCGAATCACCCCGGTGTCCTTCAGCAGATCACCCGGAAGGACGGTACAGTGCTTCGAATGGCGGATGGCTATATCCTCCGGACCCGTCGAACGTAACGCCTGCTTTCGCTCGCCCGCGCGTTCCCTCGCTCAAGTTTTGTTCCAATGTCGGTAATCACAGGGTCGGATTCGCCGATACCAGGGCGCGCGTGAGGCTGCCCCGCGGCGCTCTTCGCAATCACTTTGACGAAGAGCGCCATGCGGGTGGAGTCATGATCCGTGCGACGGCTAAGGAGCCCGCACTCTAAGCCGCGGCTTTGACGCCGGTCGACGTGTGATCAGCCGCTCGCGGAGCGGGAGCTGATGATTGACCGCTCCCGCAGTGATCAACGAGATCACCCACGCGCTCGCTCTTCTACGTGTGCCTCTCGCGGCAACGGCAAGGTCCACGCGGCAAGAACATCCACTCCGTCTCAGGGCCGGGCTTCGTCCGACCAAGAAAAAAGTGGTCTGTCAATAGACCTTTTTGCCCGTAGCGCGAGCTGGACCGGGTTCGTAACCTCCGCGACGTCAACGGACAGTTTTCTGACGAACCGCGACTGTGAACCTACCGATATCTGGCACGATGCTGGGAGTGATGCCCTGTTCGGCGCTTTCATCGCTACGCTGCAGAATGGAGGCCCTTCCGATGGCGGATGTGGAACGTGGCATCGTGACGCGAGTGCTCGGTCGAGCGCGGCTCGTCGCCTTACCTGCTCACGCTGGAGTACCATCATGACCAGTTCCCAGACCGATGGAGTAATGATTGGCCGGGCGTTCCGTGCCCGAGAGGCGGGCCAGTATCTCGCCCGACTCATTGGCCTCGACCAACCCTTCACCGAACAGCACATGTGGCGGTTGGCCCGGGAGGGCGTGCTGCCCAGCGTGCGGCTCCGTCGCTCGGTCTTCTTCCAAAGTGAAGCGCTCGAAGCGTTTGTTGCCCGTGGCGGCGCTGGGGTGCCTCGGAAGCCGGAGGGCCAATGACACCGCGCCCTCGTCGATCCACGCCGCCGAATCCTCGGCTGGTGGCGGCGCTCGCGTACGCCGACAAGTATGGCTGGAAGGTGTTTCCGCTCAATGGCAAGCAGCCGTGGAAGGGCACGCACGGCTACAAAGACGCCACCACTGATCCTCGGCGGATCCGCGCGTGGTGGAAACGGTGGCCGTCGGCGAATGTGGGCATCGCCTGTGATAGCACGCTCGGGCCCATCGTCGTGGACATCGACGGCCCGACCGGCACCAAGTTCCTCAAGACCCTCAAGCTGCCCCGTACGCGGACGGCGACGACCGGCACGGTGAGCAAGCGGCATCTGTATTTCACCCCGACGGCGGGCGGGTGCGTGATCAAACGCGTGATACGTCCGTTCGGGAAGGACGTGGCGCTCGACATTCTGGGCGATGGGGGTTACGTGGTCGCGCCGCCGAGCGTGCATCCGGATGGACCGGTGTACGCATGGGTCGACCCGGCGGCGAAGATCCTGCCGCTGCCGCCGGACGTCGCGGCCATGCTCGGCGGTGGCGTGCCGGAGGGCATGCGGAACTCCGAGCTGGCCAGTCATCTCGGCCGGGTGCGAGCGCAGGGGGCGGACGAAGCGCAGTTGCTCGACGCTGCGCGGTCGTTCAACGCCAAGTGTGACCCGCCGTTGTCCGAGGCCGAACTGCGCCAGACGGTGAAGTCGATTCTGCGATATGAACCCGGCGTGGAGAACCCCGAGCAGGTCATGCAGGAGCTCAACGCCCAGTTTGCGGTCGTGCTGATCGGCGGGAAGGTCCGGATTCTCGACGAGAGCACGCCGCAGATCGCGCTGCTTGGACCGGACGAATTCAAACTGCTCTTCCTCAATCGGTTCGTACGGGTCGGAACCAAGAATCAAACCATCGCGACCTATTGGCTCGGGCACCGCGAGCGCCGCCAGTTCAAGTCCGTCGTGTTCGAGCCGGGCAAACGCCACACCCCCGGCGCGTACAACCTGTGGCGCGGCTGGGGGGTCACGCCCAAGCGGGGGGACTGCTCGCTGTTTCTGAACCATCTCCGAGAGATCGTCTGCGGGGGCGATGAGAAGCTCTACAATTGGGTGTTGGCGTGGTTCGCCGATCTCTTTCAGCATCCACGTCGAAAACCGGGCACGTCCCTGGTGTTGGTCGGCGAGCAGGGCACGGGGAAGACCATCGTCGGGAAAATTATCGGGAAGCTGATCGGCCGGTCGTATCGACTGGTCGCGAGCTCGCGCCTCATGATTGGACCGTTCAACCGGCACCTGGAGGATTGTCTGCTCCTCCAGGCCGATGAGGCCTTCTGGGCGGGCGACCAAGCCGGCGCGGGCGTGCTGAAGGATCTGATTACGAATGACGACCAATGGATCGAACGGAAGGGGATCGACGCGGTCGAAGTTCGCAATTACCTGCGGCTCCTGATCACATCGAATTCGCGATGGGTGGTCCCCGCAGCGCTCGAGGAGCGGCGGTTCTGTGTGGTGGAGCTGAGCACGGCGCGACGGCAAGACACCACGTACTTCGCCGCGTTGCAGAAGCAAATGAAGCAGGGGGGCTATGAGGCCCTGCTGTACCACCTCCTTCACCTCAACATCAAGGCAGTTAATCTCCGCGCGGTTCCGCGGACCGCCGCGCTGTACCGGCAAGTCGTGGCCACCATGACGCCCTTGGAGGCGTGGTACTTGGATGTCCTGTCCCGCGGGTATCTAGCCGGCGATGACGGCGGGACTGGCCGAGCACCGCGGCGAGGCCTGTACGACGACTATCGGCAACACGCGCACGACACGGGAGCCCGCCGCCGCACCATCGAAACGGAAGTCGGCCAATTCTTGGCCAAGCACGTCCCGGGGCTCAAGAAGGCGGACCTAACCTGGCCCGAGCTTGGGGGGGTCCAGCCCTGCTACGTGTTCCCCTCGTTGAAGCGATGCCGCGCAGCGTTCGCGAAAGCGATCGGGAAGCCCGATCCGTGGGAGAAGCCGTACGATTGGCAGCCGGAGCCTGGGCGCACGCTGGGGGCTCGGCATGCGTACTAGTCTGCCAGGCTGCGGCCAGGGTGTCAGCCGAACACCTTGCCTACCTACCTCACCTGTTTCGCGAAACCCTGGGGCGTGGGAAAATGCGCGCGGTGGTGCATGTGCTGTATGTAATTCTCCCACTCTTTTTTTAGAGGTAGGTAAGGTAGGTAAGGTAGAAAGCACTGTAGGCGCACTGACGGACGTCTTACGAGGACTCCTAAGTCCTGGTTTGCCTCGGCCTTCTGCGTTCGGAGAGCACCGCCCGGGCTGGCCCCCCGACGCGTGCAGGTCACCCTGCCAGTGGAGCGGCCCCGTATCTAGCTGGTGTTCAGCGCCCAGGCTGGTTGGCGGCGGATCCGCACGGAACCATACTTGACCTCAGATAGCACCAATCCACGGTGACGATCATGCGGACGTCGGGGACGCGGGGCGCGGGACACATCAAGAACCTGGGGGGCGGACGCTGGCTGGTCCGCACCTCACACGGGCGCAACGCGCGGGGCGCGCGCGTCCGCACCTGCGTCGTCGTGCACGGCACCAAGCGGGAGGCGCAGCGACGCTTAACGGCGGTGCTGCGGCGGGAGGACGAGGGGTTCGCCCCGGTCGTCGGTCGGCAGACGCTGAGCTGCTGGGTTGAGGAGTTCCTGACCGAATACACCGGACACATGGCCCCGCGCACGCGGGCTGATGCGCGACACCTCTTGGAGCGACTCTTCGCGTACGTGCCGACCCTGGCGGGCAAGCGGCTGACGCAACTTGCCACGGCGGACGTGCAACGCGCCGTAAACGCGCTCAGCGCCCGAGGCCTGGGCCCGCGGACGGTGCGGCTGTACCACGGCGCGCTGCGCGCCTGTCTCTCCAAGGCCGTGCGCCTCGGCAAGGTGCCGCAGAACGTGGCGCTCCAGGTCGAGCTCCCGGCCCAAGAGCGGCGCGAGCGACTGTTCCTGAATCCGGCGGAAGCCGAACACTTCCTCCAAGTCCTCGAGGCGAGCGACGATCGGTTCGCCGCCCTGTACGCCGTCATGATGCTGACCGGCCTTCGTCCCGGGGAGGCGTGCGCTCTCAAGTGGACCGACCTCGATGGCCGCTCGCTTCGCGTCCAGCGGTCGCTGGTGTGGGTCGCCGGGCACTCGCCTCAGCTCGCCGACACCAAAACCCGACGCAGTCGCGTCATTGCGCTCGGGGACCGCGTGCTCCGCATTCTGCAGCAACACCGCGCGCGGCAGGCCGAGTGGCGGCTGCTGCTGGGCGCCACGTACGAGGACCAGGGCCTCATCTTCGCCACCGAAACGGGCGCCCCGCTGCAGCTGGCCACCATCACGGCGCACCACTTCAAGCCGCTGCTCAAGGCGGCGGGGCTGCCCAAGCTTCGGCTGTACGACTTGCGGCACACCCATGCCACTCTGCTACTCGCCGCGGGGGAACATCCTAAGGTCGTGCAGGAGCGGCTGGGCCACTCGACCATCACGCTCACCCTCGATACCTATTCCCACGTCGTCCCGGGGATGCAGGAGCGCGCCGCTGAGCGGCTGGATGCGCTCCTCGTGCAGGCCGCACCCAAGCGTCAGGCGGGCGCGCACGTCGGTCGGTAGCGGGACCGGGCGCGGATCGATACGCACTTGCTTATCTCCGCCCCCACCCCATAGGGGGTGAAAATCTCTGGGATCGTCGCCTCCTTCACCGTGCGCGCGACCCGCGCTCGAATCCCCCTCCTTTCATCGCGGAGACTGAACCTATGTATATATGGGCCGCGCGCTCCGGCGTGCCGAACCGCCTAGCGCTGGCGACCAGCGAGTCGCGCACCCCTGCCATTGGGCGGCGCTTCAAAAACTGGTAGCCGCGGCCGAAGATCGAGCGCTGCGACATTGGGGTGCCGCTTGCTACACCCGCGACATTGCACCCGGGTTGGCCGGATAGTCAGCGCCGGTCATCGACAAGGTGGCTGGCCTGTCCGTTTCCCATTGCAAACGGCTCCGCTGAGGCCAGCAGATCGCCCGGCGACATCATTGGCCCGCACTCTACCGGCTAGTGATGGGCGGCTAGCTAGATGCGCGGAGTGGAAATAAGCGGTAACGCGACTGCCGTTGAAAGCGACACCCCGCCGCGCTCGCGTGGGGACGGCGTCACCGTGTCAACACACTGACGAAACAGCGTGGGTGCGGCGGAATTTGGAGTGCGGTGTTCTCCTTCCTGCCGCGCGAGTCGTTCGTGATCACGTGGATGGCCTTGTCCGCATGGTCGCACAGCGCCAAGAGGGCGAAAGCCGCCGTCAAGTTGGCGATCTGGAAACCCGACGTTACCCCTTCGCCTCGGCTTCTGTCTTGATAGCCTGTTCCATCGACCTTTCGAGTACGCCACGTGATACGCAGACTGTCGCGCGAGCGCTCCCGACGTGGATGAATCGGGGTGTGACCTGGACCGTCGAAGACGAACTATCGCCGTGAATCAGGACGTTCCACGTCACCGCTGTCGGCTCAAAAGATGCGCCCAATGCATTCTTGCCGCAGTCCGCAAGGTCGGTGCCGCCATCCCCGACGGGCTGAGGCTGCGCTACGATGAGGCCGGAACCGCGATCGATCGTCTGAATAGGAATGTTCTGTTTCGCGAACACATCAACTGTGGCCTGCCACGTCCGCGCGAATGACGCCGCAATTGGTGCTGCGGGGCGCGGTGCGATCTCTTGCGGAGGCGATACGCAGCCTGCGAGAACCGTGCCACCCACAACGGTAAGAATCTTGCCGAGCGCGAGTCCTCTCACGAAGCTGCCCTCCATTCGGCCAAAAGTGGCCAAGAAAATCGAAGCGCGTTGACCCACGCCAACCGAAAATTATGACTCCTACGCAGTGAGTGAGCGGCCTCGACACTCGACCTTCATAAATCCATGCAGCATCTGGTTGGCATGCGGTTGCCTCACGCTCATAGCCCGTTGGACGGTGGCTATAGCGACCCCGTAGGGACTTGGTGCCGATCTGACGCCGCGGCGCTCTACAATAACCCGCGTCCGCAATCGTAGCTAGCCAGCCGCTTCCCCGTCCCTCGCCGGCAGCAGCAGCGTCCGGTCATGCCGCAGTTGCTCAAATCTCGAACGCATCAGCGTAGTTGGTTGGATTCACCAGAATGACTCTGTCCCAGGAGTGTTTGATCGACACCGTCGCTCGAAACTGCTGGCGATCGAACTCGCTCAGGCCGAAGCCGATGTGATCGGACAACACGAGCCACCATTCGGGGCACTTTGATCGAACAGCGGCAATCTTGCGGGTCTTCTCGGCAATGCAGATGCCAAGATTGCATTCCACTTCTGCGAACACCCAGCCGCCCGAGTCCCAGTCACTGAACATTCCGAGCAGAAAGAGAGTGCCATGCGGCTTGCTGGCACGGACTACCGACATGCTGAAGCCGTCCCCAAAGTCACGGTCTTCTTTGGCGGCCTGCGGGCCGACCTTGAAGCCTTCAAGCCATTCTTTGACTCTCGGCCCCGCGCGTCTTCCATTCCTCAAGAGGTCGTGCGAAGCGCACGAACACGAACCATGACGTTCCTTTGTTTGGCGGGCCGAGCGCCGTCACAGCCATCTCGGCGGAGTCAGCCCCGATCAATTCGAAGCGGCCCACAAACCCCTGCGACAATATCTCCACTAAATCCTGGGAACTCCAGTTCGAGTCCGGTCGGCCGTCAGGGAGTTCCTCATTTGCTGACGTCCCCCCTTCCGCACGTTACCGGGAGTTTGCAAGGGCCCCCCGCTGTGACCCTGTGCTTCTCTTATCGTCCCCTTCGTGTGACCCCCATTCCCTCGGAGGCTGTACCATGCGTTACACCGCGTTACTCCTCGTGCTCTTCGCTACGGCTTGCTCCTCTGCGCCAATATCGTACATGGCGACAACGGCGGCGCCCGAGGCTAGTGCCTATGAGTGCGCCCTGCGGAAGATAAACGAATTGGGGTACACCGTGACGAACGCTGATAAGGGTGCCGGCCTCATATTGGCCGACCATCAGACGTCCAGCGGGGTGGGTGAGTTTATGTCCGGCAAAAAGTATCGCGATGTGCTCACGGTATCTATCTTTGACGCCGCAGACAGCGCAGCAGGCCGCAACCTTCGCGTGACCGCCTCGCAGTCGACGGAAGCCACCTGGGCGCTGTTTGGCAACGCATCGAAGTCGCAGACGGCGCCTTCCGAGAGCGGGAAGGCGGACGCGGCGGCTCTCCTCCATGCGTGCGCACCCGGCGCGGCCGTCCACGAGGTGTCTTCGATCGGCTTCACGCTTGAGGGGGCGCCAACCGCGAAGTAGACGACCTGGTCACCCGCGTGGGCTGTTCCGTCGTGTAAGAGACTGACCTATGCCATAGTCGCTACTTACTCCAACCGCAGCAACTCGATGAGGCGACGACACTGGGCGGCGCGCGCCTCATATTCATTCGCCTGGCATTCGAGGAACTGGATCACTCGTGCCGGGACTGAGTGGTCAGCCATTGCCACAGATTCACATCAGGCAGTCCAATTGGCGTGATAGAATCTTCCCCGCTCGTACCACTCTACTGCACGGAGCAATACGCGCGATCATCAGCCCCGGACCATTCGCCCATTAACCCAAATGCGGCGGCCGGGCCAGCACGCGGCGAGCCGTCCGTTAGAATCGCAACCCGGCAACGAATTGCAAATTCCGATTTTTCGCGTCCGTGTCAGTCGCAATATCTGTCAAGCCGTAGTTATAGCGCACCCCGAGCGAGAGCGAATGCGTATCGATAGGGAACTCAAAACCTCCACCAACCATAGCGCCGACGTCAAATGAGCTCACGCTACTGTAATCCGAACAAGACTCCGAAACCGAAACCCCGGCACCGGCGCCCGTGATTGTGCAGTCCAGTTCCACCGCGAACGCGGGTCCAAGCTCGCCATACAGCCGAACCGAAGGACTACTAGTTGCAGTCACACGGAAGAGCAGGGGTATTTCCAGATAGCGCAAGTCCAACGTTCCGACTGTCAGGTACCCTGCAGAATTGCTTGTCGCCTGCGCTCCCTTGGCAGCGTACTCCAGTTCAGGCTGAAATGACCACGACGGATTAAGTGCGATGCGGACGAAACCGCCCGCCGAGAAGGCGACCCTGTTGCCCAGGCCGGTCGCATCACTCCCGCCGAGCGTAGCAACATTCACCGCGCCGAGCAGCCCGAAGGATGTGCGCGAACTCGACGACTGTGCACCCGCAATGAGCGGCATCACAGCAACTAGGCCGAGCGCATACCGCCAAATTCGACTACGCATGGTAGCACCTCAATCTGGTAGAGGGATCCAAAATGAGCACTTTGGTCCGAAGGAGAGTCGCTCAACTTCAACGACTTGCCTGCCAAGTGCCAGTGAATGTGTAGTTGCTGCCGAGATACGCCAGCGCGCAGGTGATGTTACCTGTGATGCGATTGGGTGGGCTGCCGCTCATGGTCCCCGAATAGGAGCAACCACCGTCGTCAACGAACGTTACGGATGAGCCGCTAATCTGACCGCCGCTGAACGTCGTGCCCGCCGTGCTGCCTGATGAGGTGCCCCCCGGCCCAGTACACGTTTCAGTGCCGGAACTGGTAGTACCCGCGAAAGAATTACCGGATTGCGTAACGATAACAGTCGAGCCCGCCACGTTGCACGAGACCGCCACCTGCGAGTTGCTAAAATTGCCGGAAAATGTCCAGGTCCCCGCAACACTCGGTGGGCTGTTCGGCGCGGTTGAGTCGCTCCCGCCGCCGCTGCATGCGGCAAGACCGAACGCGAAACCGCCAATTGCCAACCATACTATTTGCCGCATCACGACCCCCTGATATGGGAACGGAGATACCAACTGGCGCCAAGATCAGAAAACACACACCATTCGCACAAGAGGGAATTTGCGAAGCGCAACACACAGTGGCCATAGCCGGCGCACTATCTGTCTCCAGTCATGCCACCGTTTGAGGACGTTGAAGGCGCCCACGTGGTAACTGAGGAAATAGCCCTACAGTTTGCCGTGGAGGGCGAAGCTAGCGAACGGGGCGGGGATTAGACACGGGACTGAGGCGCGACCATGGTTGGAGGGGCGCCGCAGGCGATTGCCGGGAAGTCACACAGCGCTGACCAGAATGCAGTCACCGTCCACGTTCAATACAGTCGGCACGCTTGGACAAGCTGTGGGAGAGTGCCGAGCGGTTCGCTGAACAGGCGCAGGAGGAACTCGTGACGATGTTGAGGATGCGCCGATGGACCCGCTGCAGCGCGGCGTACAGAATGGTGGCCGTGTCCGAGCCGGTGGGGCCGGTGACGAGAACGAGCCCTTCGTGCCCCGCGAGCGCGGTGAGGCGCCACCTCCCTCGCTCTTGTCTGCGCCGACAGAAACAATCCGCCCGTGATCGGTGATCAGGCTGGAGGGCCAGCCCAGTCATACGTTCCAGGCAGCTGGGGCAGGATGCTGGAGCTAGCGCGTGCACCGACTACCTCAAAGCTGGCCATCGAGATTCCGCTCCGCCCGGCCCGCGGCAGCTCCTCGCGGCTTCCGGCGTGAGTAACTCTGCAGCCCTCGCTCGAACCCGCAACCCTCGAAGAATGCCTCATTGCCGGGCTGCGCACCGAAATAAAGACCGGTCGGCGTCCGATCCCAGGCCGCTGCAACGAGCCCCCGGCCGATCCCTCGCCGTTGCCACTCAGGCCGCACGAGAATCTCGGGTATGGTTCCGAAGAAATGCCCGTCGCTGAGGACTCTGATGGCGCCAACGAGCACTCCGTCCGCCCGAGCGACGATGTTGATCGTGCGTCTCATCGCGGCATCCGTTGCCGCAGCATCATAGCCGCGAGGCCAGACCGCGTTGGCCAAGTTGAGAAACTCTTGCGCAGACAGCGCGGCCTCTTCGCGAATCTCGATCTGCACGATACAAGGGTTCCGGTTGCTAACGCCGATTGGACTGCGAGTCTTGGTAGTTCTACAATGGCATTCACTGCGCTGGGTCGCCAGCCGAGCACCTGACAACCCCCAAATCGCGCCGACCTGATCGTTCCGCGCGACATTATTTGTGATATTGAGCCGGCGGAGTGCGGGTGAGGTCACCAAGGCGGAGGGGGTCGATTGCGGAAGTCCAGCGAAATCTTGTGCAACATCGCTGATGGCCCCCATCGCGGCCGCCAGCCTAGCCCCCAAGTGGCGAGTTTCTCCGAAGCGGTCGAACCTGCGTTTCAAACATGAGGGGCTGGCTGGCCGGATCGGCCTCCATCGACACGATCGAAATTCCGAACAGGGGCTCTGAGGGCGAGACTGGGTCCTTGGCCTCAAGAAGGCTCCTCCGCTCCGCGATCCGCAGACGCTCCGCTTCGGTGCACTCCCGGTCAGATCGGAACACGCACAGTCGGCCGATCTCCCGAAGCTTTAGTGCGGCGAGAATCTGGAGCCCAGGGTCTCGACCGCGCATCCACGATTCGCGCGCGTCATTGGGGGCGACGAAATGAAGGGCAATCTGCGCTATTTGACCCGGTCGAGGTTGCGGTAGCCAGAATATGTGGTCACGAGGCCGAGTATCAAAATACGGTACCCTTAAGTCCAACTCGTTGTGCGGAATCAAGATCCCGGGACCGCGCGTCCAGCCAGATTGATAGGGAAGGGGTCGCCTATATGCCACTACGAGATCGCCCGCGCGAAAAATCCAGTCGCCACTTGCGTGAAGGCTCAGCTTCGCCTGTGTGATGAAGTTGCGGACGGCTACGTACGCCTCGTCGCCCTGCGTCCAGATGCGCCACACCGAGGAGCACTGGTCCTCAGGTGACCCCATGGAAAAGCGAAACTGCTTGCCCTCTGTGAGTATCCCCACTCTAAGACCACCTTTGGATCGTGATTCGGAACGTACCCGGACGTTTCACAGCGCGTAGAAGTGATTCGACCGCACCCGGTTCCGCTGCGCCAGTCTGCAGTCCACCCGGTATGGGCAGCATCGTGTTAGCGCTGGCCGCGACCCTCGATCGCTAAGGAGTCGGCCTAGGCGAGGTCTTCGCGCCCTTCTTAACAGTCATGTGGATAAGGACGTCGAGGCGTCGGGGGTAGCGATATCGCAGGAGGCCATCGCATGTTGGTGATCCTCGCTGCGCCGGACCTCTTCTGGGCTCGCAAATGAAGGAAACATCAAAAGCACAACAGATATGGGGCCCACTTGAGAAGTCGGTTCTTGTTGGCTCCGGAATTGATATTGGAAGCGGCCCAGACCCGATTAGCGGGGCGCGGCCCTTTGACAAGGAAGACGGTGATGCGAACGACATAACGAAGTATGTACACGAGCAGTTCGACTTCGTGTACTCGTCGCACTGCTTAGAACACATGCACGATCCGCGGCACGCATTGCGAGAATGGTGGCAGTTGGTACGACCTGGCGGGCATCTGTTCTTCATTGTGCCTGACGAGGATCTCTACGAGCAGGGCGTTTTCCCGAGTCGTTTCAATCCTGATCACAAGGCGACGTTCACGATCTCGAAAGCAAGGTCGTGGTCGCCTGTTTCACATAATGTCTTGGATCTGGCGCGCGAACTGCCCAACTCAAGACTGTTGACTGTCCACTTGCAAGATCATGGATACGATCGCGCGCTATTGCGCCACGGGGTGACCGCGGGGCCAATCGGACGGCTCTTGGCGCGGCACTATCACTCTCTGCGAAAGCGCACTGGGTTACGCATTCGCCTCATTGAAGGGCTGCTGCAGTGGTTCCTCCCAGTCGATCAAACCCAGTCGCGCGATGCCCTGGCGCAAATCGAATGCATCGTTCAGAAGCTCCCACGAGGCGAGGATCTCTAGGTCTTCTTAGGATAGCTGCGTGAACGGACGTGTGCAGCGGGTGGGGCGGCGTATTGAGGCAATTTCGCAATCTTCCGCCGAACGCGTCGATCGTCCTTCGTCCATTCGCTCCGGAGCACCATCGCTCGGGACAGGTTGAACGCAAGGAGGGCGATTCGCTTCGTTACGGCTTGGCTGACGTTAGGTGAGCGACCGGCAATGCGAGTCATCGGTGAGTCCCTCCTTACCAGCCGTGGACACCGTGCTAAGGTACGCCGTGGCCTAGTCGTCGTCCGCCGTCGCTTCTCCACCCGACGACCCTCACCGGAACGTGAACAAACGCTGTGTCTTCGCTCCTCGGTGCTTGTATCAAACGCTGCGCTTCGTCGCCGCTGGCCAATACTGAAACTCCTCATGATGGCACAGCGCGCCAAGATCAGCCGCGCGCTCATCGAAGAAGGACGTGGCGTCGGCAATCGCCTTGTTGTACACGGCCGGCCCCAACTCCACGAGCACATAATCGAGGACCAGCGACGCCTTCAGCTCTCCGACCTCCTGGCTAAGTTCGTCAGCGAAGTACCGGCGGATCGAGGCGATGGCTTGCTTGCGGGTGCCGTCCGAGAGCGTGATCGCTGCCTTGCCGCGCATATCTGGTCCCGGAGAGAGTTGGCGACCTATTGAAGTTCCCGTAGGCAATTGATTGCGCGACGCCCATCCGCTACCCGCCGATGCTGCTCCGTCCGACGACCTTCCATTGAGTGACCAATGTACACTCCGTGCAGTTCGTGGCCGAATCTGGGGAGCGGGCTAATCTGCCGCGGCTGCGAGAATCTGGACTGGCGCCGCTACGCATCCGCGCATTCGCACCCACGATGATCAGTCAATGCCTCGCGGCCTTCGCGGGCGATGAAATAGACCAACCCGAGGGCGGCCGCGGGGTCGGCCCACCACCATCCAAACGCGGCGCGGAGCCCGAGACCGATGAGGAGCGTCCCCGCCATGTATGCGCAGACGACGCCGCACATGGCGTCAGCCTTGAGTGCGGGACTGTTGATCGACGTCGCTACGCGCCGCTTCGCTCGCACCAGCACCGGCATGACTACCACCGCGCAAACCGCAAGCGCTATCCCCAGGGGCGACGCACGGGGAGTTGTCCGCGTCCAAAGGTCGTAGGCCGATTGCAGCGTAACGTACACGGCGAGGGCGACCAAGCTCCAGCCAACCACGCGGGAGGCCGCCCGTTCGGCGCGTTCAATGCGTTGGAGGTCACCGCCTGCGTCGTCGCGTTCAGCCTGCAATCGCCACAACAGCATTCCGGCCGAACCGAGTTCAAGCACACTATCGACGCCAAACGCCGCAAGCGCGATGCTCCCGGCCATGACGCCGGCGCTCAGGGCCACAGCCGCTTCAATCACCATCCACCCGATGGTGACCCACTCGACGATCACTCCGGCGCGAAGATCACGGGTGCGAGCGGTGTGTGCGAGAATCGGTCCTGAACTCATCTAGACCTCAACCCTGGACGTACGAATCCCATCCGCCGCCCGCCGATGCATTTCCATCCGACGACTCTCGGTGAGGGGTCAACTTACGGTCCCCTGGCTGATTCGGCGAAGCGGGTTAACGAACAAACTTCTATCACCCATTGGAGGGGTCTGGTGAAGGGGGGCAGCGAACCGATCAGACGTGGGGTGACGGGAGCCGGCATCCGCATCGACTGTATACAATCATATATGCAATTACATCGCGGTCAGCGCGGACCCCAGTGCATCCCGCTGCGAGGACCCAGTGCCGCTCCGTGTTCTTGAGGCGCGAGGTCGTCCGACCTAGAGGGTCATCGCGGGGCCGGTCTTCCGCTGGGGCGTGTTGCTGTGCCACTCTTGCCGGACGCCCTTTCGCTCTTTTGGCCGCATCTCAGCTCGGCCCGCTAGTCTCCCGATAATCCGGTGTAGCCCCATCAGTAACCCATCACCTCCAGCCATGCCTAGCTCCGTTCACGATTTCCTCGCCTGTCGGTGGCGTCATGCCGACGCTTAACTGGATCGGCAAGAAGGCCGTACTGCGTCACGATAGAGAGATTCCATTTCGGTTGCTCAAAGCGAATAGTGAGCTTTCGGTCGGGGGCCCAGGCTCTGATCACCTTCTGGTCCAGGGCGACAACCTCCATGCCCTCAAGGCTCTTTTGCCTAGATATGCCGGTGAAGTGAAGTGCATCTACATCGACCCTCCATATAACACGGGCAATGAGGGTTGGAAATACAACGATGCGGTAAATGGCCCAGAGATGAAGGCCTGGCTTGATCACATTGTCGGGCAGGAGGGAGAGGACCTAAGCCGTCACGACAAGTGGCTCTGCATGATGTACCCACGACTTCAACTCTTGCATCGGTTCCTTCGCCAGGACGGCGTCATCTTCGTCAGCATTGATGACAACGAACTGGGGAATCTGCTCTACCTTTGTGACGCGATCTTCGGGCCAACGAACCGGCTCGCCGTGTTCACCTGGGTTCGAAAGAAGAAGGGAAGTCATCTCGACCACCATGCTCGCAAGATTACTGAGTATGTGCTGTGCTATGCGCGCAATCGCAATCAGTGCGGTGAGCTGTTCGGCGAACAAGCATACACAGACAAGGCGCAACCCCTTGTCAAACGCACCAACAAGCCCAAGACGCTGTACTTCGCCTCTGGAGTCGTCTCCACTACTCTCGAAGACGGGGCCTACCCTGCTGGTCAGCGAGGCAAGGAGGGGACAGCACTGAATTTCGAGAACGCCTTTCAGGTGGCCGATGGCCGTATCATCGATGCCTTCGAGGTAGTTGGGCGATTCGTTTGGACGCAAACAACGCTCGATGAAGAGCTTCGGAAGGGCACTGCGGTGACACTCTCCAAGAAATTTGGTTTCAATGCCATGAGATGGGACCAGGCCGACAAGACGAAACGACCGCCGACTCTGCTTAACTCCGATCTGGGAATTGGCACAAATGAAGATGCGTCGGAGGAGTTAGCGAGGATCTTCGGCGCCGAGCGCGGAACCATCTTCCCGTTTCCTAAGCCCGTGTCACTGATTCGCTTCCTGGTCAACGCCGTCACACACAATGACAAGTCGGCCATAGTAATGGATTCCTTCGCTGGATCAGGAACTACTGGGCACGCCGTGATGGAGCTGAACCGTGAAGATGAGGGGAATCGCCGCTTTCTCCTAGTGGAGTTAGACGCAGAAATCGCGAGGGGAGTGACGCGAGAACGCCTCGCACGCGTCATCGATGGCTATGAAGTGTCGTCAGGCCCCGAAAGAGGCACACGCGTTGACGGCCTGGGGGGAGGGTTTCGCTACTGCGAATTGGACCTGCCGCTCTTTGATGATCTTGGGAGCATCCGCACCAGCGTCAAGTTCGGCGATCTAGCGGCGCATGTGTACTTCTGCGAGACTGGACGACCGCTGCGGCGGCTGAACGGCCGGAAGTCGCCCCTCGTTGGCGTTCACGATGGCACGGCCGTGTACCTGCTCTTTAATGGCGTCCTTGAAGACTTTTCTAAAGAGGGAGGCAACATTCTTACGCCGAGCATTCTCGCAGCCCTCCCGCCGCACGACGGGCCCAAAGTGATCTACGCTGCTGGTTGCAAGGTTACGCAGTCGCGGCTCGCCCGGGAGCACGTCCTGTTTAGACAGACCCCTTATCAGATCAAGACATACTAGTGCCATTCGTCCTTCGCGATTACCAGCGTCGCAGCCTCGACGCCCTCGACCGATTCCTCACTAGGGCCGCCGTAATTGGCGCGAGCGGAGCGTTCAAAGAGGTGACCGGCCGGAGCTACAGAGAAATCTTGCAACTCCGAGGCCTCCCTTACGCATGCCTCCGAGTTCCGACGGGCGGCGGCAAGACCATCATGGCAGCCCACGCGGTCGGCTGCGCGGCGAGATCGTTCCTAGCCCAAGAGCGCATCGTCGCACTGTGGCTCGTCCCTTCCACCCCGATCCGCGACCAGACGTTGGCGCGATTGCGGGATGCTGGCGACCCTTATCGACAGGCGCTTGACGCTGCGTTTGATGGGCGCGTGACCATTATGGATGTGGAGGAAGCGCTTTATGTACGGCGAGCAATCATCAACTCCGATACGTGTGTCATCGTCGCGACGCTCGCTGCCTTTCGTGTAGAGGATATAGAGGGGCGTCGGGTTTATGAGCAGAATAGCAATTTGTCAGACCACTTCGACAGCTTACCTGCGATCGCTCTCGACGGGCTCGACACAGACGCCAACGGCGCTCCTGTGGCCTCACTCGCCAATGTTCTCCGCTTGAACGCGCCTCTTGTCATCATGGACGAGGCGCACAACGCGCGAACGCCGTTATCGTTTGATACGCTGGCCCGTCTTAATCCGTCGTGTATCGTCGAATTCACCGCGACGCCGGTGATTCACCAAGATGCCGGCGGGGGTAATTTGGCAAGCAACGTTCTTTACCACGTCTCCGCGGCGGAGCTGAAAGCGGAGCACATGATCAAATTGCCGGTGCGGCTACGCACCTTGGCGGTATGGAAAGAGGCCCTGGCCGAGGCCTTGGCGAAGCAGCGGGATCTTGAAGCTGCAGCGATCGGCGAGCGCGCGCTAACCGGTGAGTATCTGCGCCCCATCGTCCTTTTCCAGGCGCAGTCTCGCGTTGAGGGTGGCGACCGCATCACCGTGGATGTAATCAGGAAGACACTGCACGACGATTTCAATATCCCCAAGGACCAGGTGGCCGAAGCGACAGGCGCACGCCGAGAACTGGAGGGCATTGACCTCGCGGCCGAGAGTTGTCCCATTCGCTTCATCATTACGGTCCAGGCGCTCCGGGAGGGATGGGATTGCCCATCCGCGTACGTGCTTTGCTCCGTAGCTGACACAACGTCTGTAACCGCAGTGGAACAGATCCTCGGGCGTGTGCTGCGGATGCCGCACGCAACGCCGAAGCGTGCCGAGATTCTGAACAATGCATACGCGTATGTGGTATCACAGCAGTTCACTAGCGCAGCGGCTGGCCTTCGCGATGCACTCATCGAGAACGGGTTCCAACAGATCGAGGCGAATGCGTTCATTCAACCGGAACAAGACAGCGGGGAGCCGTTCTTCGTCGGTTTTCTCACACCAATAGCCGGCGTGGTGAGCCAGGCGCCAGATTTTGCGCAGCTCGCGCCGGAATACTGGGCTCAGATCGCCTTTGACGCCGCGACAGGAACCCTGACGGTCACTGGCGAAATGTCGGACAACCTGAGGCAGAGCTTGGAGCGCAGCTTCCGCCGTCCAGAAGACCGCGAGGTCGTGCGCCAGATGTATGAAGGCGCCCATGGCGGTAGCGGGTCGATGCCGGCAGTCGACAAGGCGGCGGGCTTTGCGGTTCCGCAATTGGGCGTGCGCGTGAATGGCGTGGTGGAGCTCTTCACTGACGCGAGTTTTCTCGACGTTGGGTGGCGGCTTGGAGCGTCCGAGGCCCGGCTCTCAAGTGATGAATTTTCAATTGGCACAAGTGCGACCGGTGCTGGTGACATCGACGTGTCGGCGGAGGGCAGGATCGAGATCGTCGCACGCGATCGTGTGGTGTACCAGCTCGCCCTTCTCCAGGGCGAACCTGGGTGGACAATCGCCAAACTAGCAGTATGGCTCGATCGTCAGATTCCTCATCCGGACTTGCCGCAAGAGGACGTGACATTCTTCCTCCAGCGTGCGTTGGCCGGGCTCATCGAAGATCGTGGCATGACACTTGACCAACTCGCGCTACACAAGTTTCGGCTGGCGAAGTCTCTCGGGACAAAGATCAAGGCATATCGAGATGGGAAGTCCGCGCAGTCCTTCCAGCAAGCGCTCTTTGGCTCGAGCGCGTTACTGATCGAGGTTTCGCCCGAGCTCGCATTGATGTTTGATGCGGCCGGTGCGTATGAACCGAACGAGTATTATGAAGGTCCGTTCCGGTTCCCACGCCACTTGTACAACCTGGTCGGCGCGATGAACGACGAGGAAGTGGAGTGCGCGATGCGAATCGAGCAACACGCCAATACGGCAGTGTGGGTACGCAACATCGAACTCCGTCCGACCTCCTCATTCTCGCTTCAGACATCAACCGATCGGTTTTATCCTGATTTTGTCGGGAAAATGCGGGATGGCCGTATATTTGCCGTTGAGTACAAGGGAACGCACCTATGGGGCGGTCCTGACTCGGTAGAGAAGCGCGCGGTCGGGGACCTGTGGGCTACACGAAGCGGAGGAGAATGCATCTTTGTCATGCCGAACGGTCCGGACTGGGCGGCTTTGGACGCAGCGCTCCGAAGCCCAAACAGTTAGGACGCTAGCGTTCAAATGAGCGGCCGCGCTGGTATGGTGGCCTACCTGTCGGTTCAAAGCACGTTGTTCACACCCGATCGGGAAGTGGAAGGGCAGTGGGCCGCAGCCGAGTGATCAGTGGGGGCCGTTCGGTGTTGTAGGAATCTGGGGAATCCGGGAGCGCCGTGATGCAATCGCGAGCGACACTTATCATAGCGGGCCTAAACAAACTACTTAGACGCAAAGCCGCACGTCGCGGCGGATGCCCGAAATGACCGATGCCGGATTAGCTACACCTGACCTCATGGATGAGGGGCGCGATTCGGATGAGGTGCGGCTCGAGCGTTTCGTGCTCGATAACCCCGACTTGGAGCGGCTCGAATCCGTACTCGGGGACTTCAATCCTTTCGTCGCGATGGGCTGGACGCGCCAAGAAGTCCGGCACTCTCGTTTCCTCCGGTGGCTGCTTGACCCGAACGAGACGCACGGCATCGGCAACTACTTTCTTCGCACGTTCGTTAAGCGCGTGGCCACAAGGGCCGTTGGCAGATCCGGCGTACCCTCAGTAGTGGACGCCGATGGCTGGCCATTTTCCAACACCCAGGTCTTGTCGGAATGGAAAGGTATTGACGTATTCGTACGTGACGACGCATTGCGATTCGTCGCAATCATCGAAAACAAACTCGATAGCGGAGAGCACAGTCAGCAGTTAACGCGGTATCGAGAACTGGTTGAAGCGCAGTTTGGCGGATTCGAGAAACTCTTTGTACTGCTTACGGTCGAGGGGGACGCGCCGTCCGACGAGGCATACATTTCCCTCAGCTACGCAGACGTGTGTCAACTGGTAGCGGAGGTGCTCGAGCGGCGCAGCGACCAACTTGGCCCTGAGGTACGTAGCTTCCTCTCGCATTATGTCGAAATGCTTCGGAGGGAAATCGTGGAAGATTCTCAAATTCAGGTACTATGTAGGACAATCTATCAAACGCACAGGCAGGCATTGGACCTTATCTTCGAATACCGCCCTGACCGGACGCTGGAGTTGAGCGAGTTCCTCCAACAACGCATTGGCGACCGCGACGACCTGCGGCTCGATCAGTCATCGAAGGCCCATGTCCGGTTCTGGCCTTTGAACCTTGACTTTCTGCCGAAGAGCGGTGCAGGGTGGACTCGTACCGGCCGGATGATGCTGTTCGAGATCGACTTGAGCGCCTCAGACGTGCGAATTAAGGCGGTCCTCGGTCCAGGGCCGCAAGAAGTTAGAGAACGGGTCCACGACTGGATCAGGGCTCATCCCGACGCGTTCAATCGTGGCGCGACGAAGCTATACCCGCAGTGGTGGTCCTTTCACAGCGAGCAGTGGCTAACGAAAGGGCGCTTCGAAGGGAACGAAGTTGACGAGCTCAAGGACCGCGTCTGGCAGCGTCTTGAGCAATTCATACAGAAAGAGCTGCCGGCGATGGAGGCCGCATTGGCCGGGCTAGCTCAAGTTGTTGCCTCCGCCAACACGGGCCAGCAGCAGCTCTCGAATTGAGGTAACCCTCCAGACCCGCTGTTCTGGCACATTCCTCTCTGCACCTTTGCGGAGAGGGGGGTCAGCGTGCAGCCGCGCTTACGTCTGCGTAACTCAGCGTCCACGAAACCCAGGACCACTCACCATGTCCCTCGTACGGCTATCTCTTCCCGGCAATGTGGTGTGCCTTCTTGGCCTATTGGTGGATGATGTCCCGAGGCGTCAAGGACACCACGCGCCGCGAGGGCTTGTCATCGCGGCTGGTGCGCGGCCGCGCCAGCGGAGGCACGAATGTTCAGGGACCAATCTGGGACGGCGGCCCAGGAAAACAACGAAGCGAGCCAACCTTGCTGGTGGACTCGCTCCCATGTGAAACATTCCGGGTTTTCAAGCACACTCGACGCGTCTACGCGGGCTGAACAATAGCGGCTGTTTCACCCGGGGTACTGCTGTTATCACGGGTGACAACTGGCTCCGCCCGCCGACCCCGCTGCATGCGCGAACTACGCGCTTCTCAGAATTTGGGGCTGATTTGGGGCAATTCGAGCCGCTTCCCCAGACTCGAGTGCCGAACTCTTCTATATAGAAGACGTCCCACTTCAATGAGTTGTACCAGAGGCGCGGGCGGGAATCGAACCCGCGAATAGCGGTTTTGCAGACCGCTGCCTTACCACTTGGCTACCGCGCCGGGGTCCGTGGAACTTAGCCCACCCCCACCGCCCTCTCAAGCACGAGCACCCGGGGTGGCAGCGCTTCTCCTCCCTGCGGCAACGGGTTAAGCTCCTCCCTCGCATGCCCGCCCCCCGCGACGCCTACGCCGCCCTGCGGTTCCCGAACTTCCGGTGGTTCGTCGTGAGCGCCTTCACGATGACCGTCGCCACGCAGATCCAGGGCATCGTGGTCGGATGGCAGATCTACACCATCACCCACGACCCCCTCTCGCTCGGCCTCGTGGGGCTCGCCGAAGCCCTGCCCTTTCTCAGCATCTCGCTTCCGGCGGGCCACACCGCCGATCGCCTCAACCGGCGCACGATCACGCTCGTATCGCTCAGCGCGATGCTCGCCTGTTCGATCTGCTTCGTGGCGTTCAGCACGCACTCGCGCATTCTCGCGCTCCCGTGGGCCTGGCCGTTCTTCGTCGTCATCTTCGTGAGCGGCATCGCCCGGGCATTCTTCAATCCGGCGCGCATGGCGCTGCTCGCCGAGATCGTTCCGCGGTCCACGTACGCCAACGCCGCCGCCTGGCGCAGCTCGGCATGGCAGACCGCGTCGGTAGCCGGGCCGGCCATCGGCGGTCTGCTCTACGGCTTCTCCTCCGCCACGGTCGCCTACGCCACCGACACTGCGCTCATGGTCGTAGCGGTCGCCTCGTTTGCCGCCATCCGGTACGTGCGCGTGCCACCGAGCGCGACCGGGGAACCGCTGGCGCAGAGCCTGCGCGTCGGCGTGCGGTTCGTGCTCCACCAGCCGGTGATCTTCGGCGCGCTCACTCTCGATCTCTTCTCGGTGCTCCTGGGCGGCGCCGAAGCGCTGCTCCCCGTCTTCGCGTCGGACATCCTCCATGTGGGACCGGAAGGACTCGGCATTCTCCGCGCCGCGCCGGCCCTGGGCGCCGTGCTGATGTCGGTGTATCTCGCGCATCGAAAGCCCCTGGAACGCGCGGGCCCGGCCATGCTCTACGCCGTGGCCACGTTCGCCGTGGCGATCGTCGGCTTCGGCCTTTCGCGCAACGTCGTGCTGTCGTTCGGCCTGCTTGCGCTCAGCGGCATGGCCGACAACGTGAGCGTGGTCGTGCGGTCCACACTGCTCCAACTGCTCACCCCCCACGACATGCTCGGCCGCGTGTCAGCCGTCAACGCCATCTTCGTCGGCTCGTCCAACGAACTCGGAGCGTTCGAGTCGGGCGTCACGGCCAAACTGCTCGGCACGGTGCCGGCGGTGATCCTCGGGGGGTTGGCTTCGCTGGGCGTAGTGAGCATCGTTGCCAAGACAGTACCGCAACTGCGCGATCTCAAGCGGCTCGAGTAGACCGCCACCAGCGGCCAACGATTGCGGGAGTGCGTTCGGAAGCGCAGAAAGTCTGCTGCGGAGGCAATGGAGTTGCCTCTGCGGTGCGGGGAGTCCGTTGCGAGTTCAACGAAGGACGCTTCGCGATACCCTGACTCGATTCCCGACTTCGTCACGGAACGTACGCAGTCTGCGACCGGAGATCGTCATTGGATCGAGTGCGCTTGATTAGACTGCCATATATGCCCATATTCTCCTTGATTTCAAAAGAGAATTTCCATGGATGCACTTGATTACAAAGCCCTATCCAGGCTCCAGCAGTTTGGCCGAGAGAGCTGGAAAAAGCTCGGCGAGCTCCTTGGCATGACGGCCCAGGCCACCTCCGACCGGATTCACCGGCTCGAGGAGGACGGGGTCATTCAGGGGTATGCCGCCCTGATCGATCCGGACACGGTCGGCCTCCACCTGATGGCCTTCGTCGCCGTGACTCTGGATCGACCGCGCCACCGAGAGGAGTTCCTCGCGCATGTGGCATCGCTCTCCGAAGTCCAGGAGTGCCATCACGTTTCGGGCGACGACGACTACGTGCTCAAGGTGCGTTGCCGAGGGACGTCCGACCTCGAAAAGCTGGTGAGCGAAGAGATCCGGGGCCCGCTCGGGGTGGGTCGCACCCGCACCACGATCGTCCTACGCACCATCAAAGAAACGGTAGTCTTGCCCTTGGTGACGGGCCCGGTAGGCCGCTGAAGCAAGCGGTCATGTCGGTGAGCAATCAACGGTTGGTGATACATGAAATGTGCATCACTTGCACACTTTCGAGCACATTCAGTACATTTCGCGATCAAATTTCGTAATTTGAATGTCTGAATTTGCAGTTTTTGCATATTTCACTGCCAATCAACCGCCAACTTCCAGGATCAACCCAGCCCATGTCCACCTCCTCGTCATCTGGTCGCGCCGCAGCGCTCCGCGACGTGGTCAGCCGCGTTCCGCTGCTGCCGAAATCGCCGTACCCCGCGCCCACGTCGGCGTATTTCGGCGTCAACACGTTCGGCGCGCAGCAGATGCGCGACAAGCTTCCCAAGGCCATCTATGAGAAGCTGGTGGCGTCGGTGCGCCTCGGAAACAAGCTCGATCTCGAGATCGCGCCCACCGTAGCGCAGGTGATCAAGGATTGGGCAATCTCACGCGGTGTGACGCACTTCACGCACTGGTTCCAGCCGCAGACGGGACTCACCGCCGAGAAGCACGACGCGTTTCTCACGTTCGACGACGATCGCCAGCCGATGGAAGCATTCAGCGGCGCGCAGCTCATCCAGAGCGAGCCCGACGCGTCGAGCTTCCCCTCGGGCGGCTTGCGCGCCACATGGGAAGCGCGCGGCTACACGGCGTGGAACCCGGCGAGCCCGGTGTTCATCGTCGAGTCGGGCGGCGTACGCACACTCTGCGTGCCGTCGGTGTTCATCGGATACAACGGCGAAGCGCTGGACGAGATGACGCCGCTGCTCCGCAGCTCCGACGTGCTCTCCGAGAAGGCGATCGAGCTGCTCGGGCTGCTCGGCGACAGGGGCGTGCAGCGCGTGTACACCACCCTCGGACCGGAGCAGGAGTATTTCCTCATCGACCGCGGCTTCTTCTCGCTCCGCCCCGACCTCGTGATGTCGGGCCGCACGCTGCTCGGCGCGCCTCCGTCGCGCGGGCAGCAGCTCGAGGATCACTACTTCGCCGGCATCCCGGAGCGCATCCAAGCGTGCATCGCCGAGGTAGAGCACGAACTCTACAAACTCGGGGTGCCAATCGTCACGCGGCACAACGAGGTGGCGCCGTCGCAGTTCGAGATGGCCCCGATGTTCGAAGAGACCGACATCGCGGTGGATCACAACCAGCTCGTGATGGCCACGCTGCGCAAGGTCGCGCTCCGGCACGGCCTGCAGGCGCTGTTGCACGAGAAGCCGTTCGCCGGCATCAACGGCTCGGGCAAGCACTGCAACTGGTCCATGTCCATCACGTCGGACCGCCCGGAGCTGGACGGCTTCAACTTGCTCAAGCCCGGCGATACGCCGCACCAGAACGTGCGCTTCCTGCTCTTCCTGGCCGCGGTGCTGCAGGGCGTGCATCGCCACGCGGGGCTGCTGCGCGCCGGCATTGCGTCGTCGGGCAACGAACATCGCCTCGGCGCCAACGAAGCGCCGCCGGCCATCATCAGCATCTTCATGGGCCGCACACTCACCCACGTCATCGAGAGCATCGCCGGCGGCAAGACGGCCGACAGCGCCGATCAGGCCATGATCAAGCTCGGCGTCGCCAAGCTCCCCGACATTGAGAAGGACAACACCGACCGCAACCGCACGTCGCCATTTGCGTTCACGGGCAACAAGTTCGAGTTTCGCGCCGTGGGCTCCTCGGCATCCATCGCCTTCCCCGTGTGCCTGCTCAACGCCGCCGTGGCCGAGTCGCTCGGCGAACTCTCGGCGGCCCTACGCGTCGAACTCAAGAAGACCAAGAAGGTGGACGACGCCGTGCTCAAGGTCGTGCGCCCCGTGTTCAAGGCCACCAAGAACGTGCGGTTCGAGGGAAACAACTACTCCGACGAGTGGGTGGCGGAAGCCGAACGGCGTGGCCTGCTCAACATCCGCCGCACGCCCGAAGCATTGGTCCAACTGATGACTCGCCAGTCTCGCGACCTGCTCAACGGCCTCGGCATCTTCACCCGGCAGGAACTCGACTCACGCTTCCACGTGCGCCTCGAGCGGTACGTGAAGGACATCCTCATCGAAGCACACACGATGCGCGAGATGGTGGATACGATGGTGTTGCCGGCGGGCTTCGGCTACGCCGGCTCGCTCGCCCGGGCCGCCGCCGAGGCCAAGGCCGCGGGCATCGTGGCCACCCCGCAGGTCGCGGCCGGCAATGAACTGGCCGAGCGGATCACCGCCGTGCAGAAGCAGCGCGCCGTTCTCGACGCCGCCATCACCAAGGGTGAGTCGATGCACGCCACGCTGGAAGCGCAGGCCAAGTTCCTCACCAGTACCTGCGCCGAGGCTATGCACGCACTGCGTGACGCGTGCGACGGCCTCGAACTCGCCATTGGCGACCAGGCCTGGCCGCTGCCGAAGTATCGGGAGATGCTCTTTCCCGTCTGATCGCGCGGCTGGCGAACCGGCAACGGGAGGCACATTCTTGTGTGCCGCCCGTTTCGTCGTTTCTCCCTCCGGGAAGGCACCGGCCCGGCCATTCCCCCAGGAGTTCGCATGAAACGCCGCCACTTCATCGCCTCGTCGGCCGGTGCGCTGGGCGCACTCGCCGTCGGTTGCAAACCGTCGGCCGCGGCGACGGCTGCGGTCGGCGTCGCCGCCGCAGGCAACGACGATGCGTCGATGCCGGCCGTTCCGACGTCCATTCAGTCGCTGCAACCGTTCGCGCCACCACCCGTGCCCATTGCGCGCGCCGAGCGTAAGGCCCGCATCGAGAAGGCGCGGCGGCTGATGGCCGATCACCACATGGACGCGATCTTCATGGAGGGCGGCGCCAGCCTGTTCTACTATACGGGCGTGAACTGGGGCTTGAGCGAGCGAACCTTCGGGGTGGTCATTCCCAGGCGGGGTGACATGGCGTGGGTCGCCCCTGCGTTCGAGGAGGCCCGGGCCCGCGAACTCATCCAGTTCGGCACCGACATCCGCACATGGCAGGAAGACGAGAGTCCATTCAAGCTCGTGGCCGACATCCTGCGCGACCGCGGCGTTGCTTCGGGCCGCCTCGGGTTCGAGGAGCGCGTCCGGTACTTCATTGTCGACGGCGTCAACCAGGCGGCGCCCCAGCTGAATGCCGTCCTCGCTACACCCGTCACGGCCGGCGGACGCATGATCAAGTCGCCGGCCGAGATAGCGCTCATGCAGCGGGCTAACGACATCACGATCGCCGCCTACAAGGCCGCCTGGCAGACGCTGCACGAGGGCATGTCACAGGAAGAGCTGGCCCGCAACATCACCACCGCGTTCCAGAACCTCGGCGCCGACGGCGACGTGAGCGTGCAGTTCGGCAAGTACACCGCGTTCCCGCACGGCAGTGCCACGCCGCAACACCTGAAGGAGGGCGACGTCGTGATGATCGACGACGGCGTGAAGGTCGAAGGCTACACCGCCGACATCACGCGCACCGGAGTGTTCGGAACGCCCACGCAGCGCCAACGCGACGTTTGGGAGCTGGAGCGAAATGCCCAAGACGCGGCCTTCGCCGCCGCCCGGATCGGCGTCCCGTGCGAGGACGTCGATGCCGCCGCCCGCAAGGTGATCACAGCTGCCGGCTTCGGGCCCGGCTATGCGGTGCCTGGTCTCCCGCACCGCACCGGACATGGCATCGGCCTGGACGGCCATGAATGGACGTACTTCGTGAAGGGCAACAAGACGCCTGTTCAGCTGGGCATGTGCTTCAGCGACGAGCCTACGATTGCAATCTACGGTGAATTTGGCATCCGTCTCGAAGATTGCCTTCACATTACTGAGCAGGGTCCCAAGTTCTTCACTGTCCAAGCGCCGTCGATTGACCAACTATTCGTGTGACCATTCGATGGTGAGTCCATACCATGCGCCTGAAACCAAGGCGGCTTTCCGATTCAGACGCAGCTTCGCCACCAAAGGGGCATTGAACCCACGAAGATCGAGCAGCGGATGCTCCATCAATCGATCTTCAAGGTACCCGACGGCTATCAGAAGACGGGGGACCCCACGCGCCGCGGCGGGATCTAGTATTTCGCCAAGTACGCGTCGATTTCCCAGCGGCTCACCTGGGAGATGTAGTCGCGCCATTCTTGCCGCTTGGCTGCGAGGAAGTGCTGCGTGACGTGCTCGCCCAGGGCGCTCGTGATCACCGCGTCCCTTTCCAGTTCGTCGCACGCTTCATGAAGGTCGTGCGGCAGATCGTCGATGCGCAGTCGCCGCTTTTCGCGGTGCGACATTTCCCAGATGTTCTCATTCACCGGCTCACGCCAATCGGCCTGAGATTCGATGCCGTCGAGGCCTGCGGCAAGCATCGCCGCGAGAGCGAGATACGGGTTGGCCGCAGGATCCGGCACTCGGTGCTCCACGCGGGTACCCGCTCCCCGTCGTTCCGGAATGCGCAGCATCGGCGATCGGTTGCGCATCGACCAGGCCACATTTATCGGCGCCTCGTAGCCCGGCACCAGGCGCTTATATGAATTGACCAACGGATTCGTGATGGCGCAGTAGCCCCGTGCGTGCTTGAGCAAACCGCCGATGTAGTGCAACGCTACCGACGACAGCTCCCACTGAGCCGCGGCGTCCCAGAACGCGTTCTCCTTGCCCCGGAACAACGACTGGTGCGTGTGCATACCGCTGCCGTTCTGGCCGAAGATCGGTTTCGGCATGAAACTCGCGAACAGCCCGAACCGCTGCGCCACGTACTTCACGACAAATCGGAACGTCGCGATGCTGTCGGCCGTGGCCAGGGCGTCCGCATATCGGAAATCGATCTCGTGCTGGCCATGCGCCACTTCGTGATGCGCCGCCTCGACCTCAAAGCCCATCTGCTCCAGCGTGTCCACGATGGCCCGTCGCGCGTCCTCGCCCAGATCCACGGGGGCCAAGTCAAAGTACCCTCCGACATCGTGGGTTCGTGTCGTCGCCTCACCATCCGGGCCACGCCGGAACATGAAGAATTCGGCTTCCATACCGGCGTTCATCGAGTAGCCCATGTTGGCCGCTCGCTGTAACTGGCGCTTCAAGACGCCGCGTGGGTCGCCCGGAAAGGGCGTCCCATCAGGCCGGTTAATGTCGCAAATGACACGGCAGACGCGGCTGTCGTCATCGCTCCACGGAAACACTACAAAGGTTCTCAGATCAGGAGCCAGCAGCATGTCCGATTCCTCGATCCGCACGAATCCTTCGATCGACGACCCGTCAAACATGATGTCGCCAGCCAGCGCTTTCTCAAACTGGGACGCCGGGATCTCGACGTTCTTGTTCACCCCCAAGATGTCGGTGAATTGGAGACGCATGAACCGGACGTTCAACTTTTCGGCCAAGTTCAGCACGTCCTTGGCAGTCGCCCCGGCAAGATTTGGGGTCAGCGAGCGGGATGAAGGCATGGAGCGTCAGAGGTGGGTCTGCGTTGATTCCCTGGCCGCAGCAGCGGCGCGTGCTGCGCGATTCAAACTCCCCTGCGCGCCGCGGATTGTCAAAGGGCCACCCTTCCACCCGCCACTCCCCGCAGCATCGTCAATCGCTAACTTACCGCGTATGACCCAGCCTACATCCTCCAATCCCTGCCCAAACTGCGGCGCGCCAGCCTCCGGCCGGTTCTGTTCGTCCTGTGGTTCACCCCTTGGCGCGGTGGCCTGCGGTGCCTGCGGTGCCGAGCTCGGCCCGGGCGCCAAGTTCTGCCACGGGTGCGGCACCCCGGTGGCACTGCCCGGTCCTCCCGCATCCGATCCCGGTTCACCGGCCGCACTGGCCAAACCGGCATCGTCCAACACCATCCTTTGGTCGGTAATCGCGATCGCGCTTCTCGCTCTGATCGCCATCGTGGCCGGACAACGATTCGCGCGCTCCAGTCAGACGGTGGACGCCGGGGCCGTCGCCGACGGCGGCGCGGGCGTTTCTGCCATGGGGCCCGCTCCCGACATCAGTCAGATGTCGCCCGACGAACAAGCCCAGCGCCTGCGCGATCTGATCATGGGTGCCTATTCGCGCGGTCACATGGATACCGTTCAGATGTTCGCCCCGATGGGTCTCGGCGCCTATCAGATGCTCGGTTCACTCACGCTGGGTCAGCGCTATGACCTTGGCCGCCTGGCCGAAGTGTCCGGCAATCAGGCCCTCGCCGCCGCCGAAGCCGACACAATCCTCAAGCTGCATCCCAACCACCTCCTGGGCCTCATACTGGCTGCCGAGGCCGCCCATTCGCTGAAGGACGATGCCGCCGAGCACCGGTATTGGGACCAGTTCGTAAAAGGAGCGTCTGCCGAACAGGCGAAGAAACTGTCCGAATATCAGGATCACGCCACCGACATCCAGGCCGCGCTCGATCAGGCGCGCAAACGCTGACCGAACGCGAGAATCATCACGCCATGACCCGTACGATCCACGTCGCCCACAGCCCCGACTCCGACGACGCGTTCATGTTCTACGCGCTCGCCGAGCACAAGATCGACACCGAGGGGCTCACCTACGTTCACGAGCTGCAGGACATCGAGTCGCTCAACCAGCGTGCGCTGCGCGCCGAGCTTGAGGTCACGGCCGTTTCCATTCACGCCTATGCCTACCTAGCCGAACGTTATGCCTTGCTTCCGCACGGCGCTTCAATCGGCGACCGATACGGGCCCCGGCTCGTCGCGCGGGAGCCAATGACTCGCGATGCGGTGCGCGGCAAGCGGATCGCCATCCCCGGCTACAAGACCACGGCGTACCTCGCGTTGCGCCTGTTCCAGCCCGACTTCGATCCGGTGCCTACTCCATTCGATGAAATCGAGGACGCCGTGGTCGAGGGGAAGGCTGACGTGGGGCTCCTCATCCACGAGGGACAGCTCACGTTCGGCGATCGGGGACTCCATCTGATCCTGGACCTAGGGGAATGGTGGTTCCAGGAATCCGGGCTGCCACTTCCGCTCGGTGGAAACGTCGTCAAAAAGGACCTGGGAGATGCAGTAATCAAGAAAATTTCACGACATCTTCGCGCCAGTATAGCATACGCATTACAGCATCGTGATGCCGCGCTCGATCACGCTATGAAGTTCGCACGAGGCCTAGATCGGTCAAAGGCAGACGCCTTCGTCGCCATGTATGTGAACGATTGGACGTTGGATTACGGTGATCGGGGTCGCCAAGCGGTTCGGTTGCTACTGGAACGAGGTGTGCGCGCCGGTCTGATTCCAAATAGAGTCCAGGTGGAGTTCGTGGAGGACTAGCGTCGCACTACCGCCGCACGGTGAATGGTGGAGTTAGGTACTCACCAGCGAGATAGGTCTTCGGGGCTCCGATGCCTCCTTCAGCACCAAACCCTCGCCCCTACGATTGGGCAGGCGGCCTTCGCCTCATGTTGCCAGTCGCGTGCCGGGAAGTCCCGGAGCGCTTGACGGAACGAGCGCGGGATTGTACTAGGGAGTTGTCGTGCTAGGGCACCGGGTGCGACATCGGGCGAGCGGCAAGGGGTATTGACGCGCTGATCGCCGATTATGACCGAAATGCATTCCTGCGGATGCGCAGGACATCTCGATACCAACACTGAGGAGGCAGGCAATGCCGCGGGGTGACGAGCTGCACGACCAGTTCCGATTCTCCGATCGCGAAGACGATGCGGAAGATCTGGGCTATGGGGGTGGGGCATCGTACGACGATGATGACGAGGAGGACGGCGGCTGGATGACCCATAAGGACGACAGCGACGATCTGTGGGACAGCACCGAGGACGTCGAAGAGGAAGAAGAGGAAGCCGAGGTGTTTGCAGAGCCCAGTGACGAGGAGGAGGACCTGTTCGGCGGCGAGTCCGTTGCCCCTCCGGTGAGGAAGCCTGTGCCGAACGCGCCAACCGCACTGCCGCCCGCGGCAGCGAAGAAGGCAGTCGTGCCCGCCAAAGCCTCGCCTGTACCGAAGCCCGCCGAGGCTTTAGCCAAGAAGGCCGCCAAGGGTCCCGTGAAGCAGGCACCGAGGAAAGCTGCCAAGAAGGCGCCAGCAAAGCCGGCCAAGAAGAAGGCGGTAAAGAAGGAACCGAAGAAGCCGGCCAAGAAGGCCACAAGACGAGGAGCGAAGAAACCAGCCAAGAGGAAGGCTGGCGGAAAGAAGCGGCGGCGCTGATTCCGCGCATGACTTGGCTGTTTCTAGTCAAACAGGGACGCCCTCGCGTCCCTGTTTTTCAAGTTCTTCCGCTGCCGTATGGCGTTGATCTCACGCATGGCGGTAGTGGTCGTTATTGTTGTGCCATGCTAACCCCCGGCAGCATTCCCACTGCGCATTGTGACTGAGACCCCAGTCAACCTGTTGCGCGCGCATGCCCGTCATGCCCCGTGGAATGCCCGGGGCCTGGCGGCGCACGCCACGGCGCTGGTGGACGCCGCCGGCGTGCGGCCCACGAATGCATCGGCCCGCGCAGCTCCCAGCCCGCGCGCCATCCGGTTCTACGTGGCGAGTGGACTGCTTGACCATCCGCAGGGCGCGGGCACCGCTGCGATCTACGGCTATCGCCATCTGCTTCAGCTGCTCGCCATTAAGATCCGGCAACGGGAGGGAGCAACGCTCGAAGTGATCAAGCAGGAGATGCACGATGTGACCGGCGATGCGCTCGAGCGGCGCGTGGCCGGATCGCTCGCGCCCGCACTATCGGTCGGGGCCGACATCGCTGCACAGGAACACGACGCGGGGACATCCGTTCCGTGGCACCGCGTGGTAGTGGCTGATGGCATCGAGTTGCACGTGCGCGGTGATTCTCCGGCAGCTGATCCCGACGCGTTGGTCGCCATGCGCGAAGCGGCACGCGCCGCGCTGGGTCGCGAGGAGTTCCGGTAGGATGGCGGGGCGCCTGACCCTGATCACCGGTGTCGGTCGCTCGGGGCAGGTCGGCGAAACAGTGGCCCGCGTGTTCGCCCAACGGGGCGACCGGCTGGTGCTCGTGAGTCGCGATCTCGCTGAGGTCACCGAGCGCGCCAAGGCTCTCGAGATGGCCGGGTTCGTGGCCACCCCGTACGCCTGCGACCTCGCCGACCCCAACGCGGTACGGGAGTTGGCTGACCGTGTGACACAGGCGCACGGCGACGGACTCGACGCCCTGGTGAATCTCGCCGGCGGATTCTCTCTCTCGGGATCGGTGGCTGAGAGCGAGTTCGAGGGTTGGCAAGAAATGAGCCGCATCAATCTGGCCACCGCGTTCCTCGCGACGCGCGCCTTTCTGCCGCACATACGCCGCAGTCGGGGCGCGATTGTGTACTTCGCGTCGGCAGTTGCGCTGCCCGGCGCTTCAGTGGCTGGCATTTGGGCGTACGCAGCCGCAAAGGGAGCCGTCCTCGCTCTGATGCGATCGGTCGCAAGTGAGGAGAAGCCGGTGGGGGTGCGGGCCAACGCCGTAGCGCCCACGTCGATTCGCACGGAGGCCAATTTGGCTTCGGTGGGTGACTCCGTGGGCTACGTGGCGCGGGACGACGTGGCGCGTGTGGTATGGCATCTGTGCTCAGACGACGCGCGGGCCGTCACGGGTCAGGTGGTTCGGGTTGGATAGGCCCACGTGGCCGGCCCGGCCAGCTGGCCGCTGTCGCGCATCGGGCCCATGACCACCCGCTCGCACCGGCGCGTCTCACCGCGATACGTAGCGCTAGATCGAGCTTTGGAAGGGCTTCCGCTATTCCGTTTAAGCGATTCGAACGACGACGCCCCGGTGACGTTCAACACTGAGAATGGCGCGCGCTGGCGGGTGCTTCCATCGCCCGGGGATCGGCTCCCGGGGACGTTTGATCAGGACGTGTACGTGGAGCTCATGCGCCGGTATGAGGACGCAGGTACCCCGCCGGACGGCGCGGTTTCGTTCACCCTGCACGCCTTCCTGCATTCGATGGGACGCCAAGTAGACGGGCGCACCTATGAGCAACTGCGGTCGGCTCTGGTGCGCCTCGAGCGGACGGTGCTTGAGTCGGCTGGGGCCTACCAACTTGCCGAAGGCGGTCCCCTGAACGGCCAATTCACGCTGCTCAGCGCCGTCGTGATCGAGCGGCGACGGGCCGCCGACCGTCACCAGCTGGCGTTGTTCGACACGACGATGACGCCGGAGCCAGGCTCAGCCCGGGTAGTGGTAGCAGCGCCGGTCCGCGCAAATCTGATGGCCCACCATGTGGTTACGCTCTCAGTAGCGCGCTATGTCGCATTGGCCTCGCCAGTCGCCCGCCGATTGTATCGTCTGCTCGAGTTGGCGCGGGTGGAGGGCCGCCTTGCATGGCGTATCTCATTCGAGCGACTCAGGGAAACGCTCCCCTTGAACCAGCGCTATCCGTCGCATCTCCAGCGGGTCCTGCAGCCGGCACACGAGCTCCTTCTAGACGCCGGCCTGCTACGCGGTGCGACGATGCACCAAGAGCGGCGGCAGTGGTACGTACAATACGTGCTGGGAAGCCGGGCGTTTGTCCCGGGCCCGGCCAGAGATGGCTCGGAATTGGCCGAGTGAACGCTTGAGCGGGATCGGAGTACAACACGACATGGCTACCAAACTGACACACCCCATTCGCCGAGAAATCGTGATCGATGGTGAGTCGTTCACGGTGGTCATTTCACCGGATGGGCTGCGTATGTCGCGTAAGCGGTTCCGCTCTGGCCGCCAGGTGAGCTGGGACGCGTTGTGGCACAAGGGCTTGCTGGATCCCGGGGAGCGCACGAAGGACGGGCCCGTGCCGGGAGAGGCGCCGACGGTATAGGTTTCGAGAGCCTTTCTTTGGAATAGCCGTCTATGCGTCGATCCCGAAAATTCGCCATCGCGGCAGCCTTGCTCGCCCCCGCTCTGGCCGGTGGATTTGCCTTGCAGTCCCACGACCCGGGTTCCGGTGCCGTGTTACTCGATCAGGTCCTGTCGCTCGTTACTGACCGATACGTCGACACGCTCCCCACGGGAGACGTGTATGAGAAGGCGGCACGTGGCTTGGTGGCCGAACTGAACGATCCCTACAGCCAGCTCTTCTCCCCGGCAGAGTTGCAGACGTTCAACAAGAACACCGGTGGCCAATACGGCGGCATCGGGATGCAAATCGAGAGTCAGAACGGCGTAGTTACCGTGAGCAAGGTGTTCCCGAACACGCCGGCCGAGGCCGCTGGCGTGATGGAAGGAGACCAGATCCTCTGGGCGGATTCGCTGTCCACCCGCGGATGGTCGCTCTCACGGACTTCCGACTATCTCACGGGAACCCCTGGTACCAAGGTGAAGGTCAAGATTGGGCGTCCCGGCGTGCCGCAGCTGATCAGCGTGGAGTTCACGCGAGCCGTCATCCACGTGCCGGCGGTGCCATATGCGATCATGCTCCAGGGGAAGATCGGCTACATCCCGTTACTCCAATTCAACGAGACCGCGGCGCAGGACGTGGCGGAAGCAGCGCGCTCGCTGAAGGCGCAGGGAGCCAAGGGATTCGTGCTCGATGAGCGTGGAAATCCTGGCGGCATTCTGGGTCAGAGCCTCGCCTTGAGCAGCCTGTTCCTCGAGCCCGGGCAGGAGATCGTATCGGTGCGAACGCGGACCAATCCACCGATGGTGGACTCAACGACCGGCGCCCCGATGTTCGCATCCATCCCCCTGGTTGTACTCACGGACGGCGGAACGGCGTCCGCTGCGGAGATCGTGGCCGGAGCGCTGCAGGATCACGATCGCGCGCTGATCGTCGGGCAGACGTCGTTCGGTAAGGGACTGGTGCAGTCGGTGTACCAGCTCGATGACGGCTACGCGCTCAAGCTCACAACCGGGAAGTGGTTCACGCCCAGCGGTCGGTCCATTCAGCGTGAACGGAAATTCGTGGATGGACATTTCGTCCCGACGACTCCGGATTCCGCAGAGAGCTCACGGCCGAAGACGGGACGCCCCGTCTTTAAGTCGGACGCCGGCCGTCTGGTTTACGGCGGCGGCGGCATTACGCCCGACCTGATCGTGCCCGAGGACACGCTCACCGCGTCCGAGCAGGATCTGGCCAAAGCCCTGGCACCAAGATCTCAGGAAGTCTACGTCGCGTTGTACGCCTTTGCGCTGGATCTGTCACACCACCTTCAGCGTGGGTTCAAATACGATCCGGCCTGGCGCGGAGATTTCATCCGGGCATTGGACGCCAAGGGGGTGACGATCACGCCCGCGCTGTACGCTCATGCCCCACGGTACCTGGACCGCCTCATCGAGGATCGCGTCTCTCGTTTCGTTGAGGGCGACTCGACCGCCATGCGGCGCGGACTGCAGGATGACGCGCCGCTCCAGCAGGCAATGCAACTGCTCGATAAGGCCAAGACTCAGCAGGACCTGTTCGCGATCGCCGATGCGTTCCGGCCGGCGGCGTCCCCTAACAAACCCTGAGGTCCATCATGCGCTTGGGTTCCTTCGCCGCCGCGCTTGCGGTGGCGGTGCTCGCGTGCACGCAGCAGCACTTACCGCCGACGCTCGATCCATACCCCGGAGAGACCCACCTCACGAATATCCGCCAGTTGACGTTTGGCGGTGAGAACGCCGAAGCCTATTTCAGTGCGGACGGACGGCGGTTGATCTTTCAGTCGACGCGCAACGGCCGGACTTGCGATCAGCAGTTCGTGATGAACGTGGACGGATCGAACGTGCACCGTGTGTCATCCGGATCCGGGAAGACCACCTGTGGATACTTCTTCGGCGACGATCAGAAGATCTTCTTCGCTTCAACCCACGCGGTCGACACGGCGTGCTCGCCCAAGCCCGATCCGTCCAAGGGATACGTCTGGCGCCTCGATCCCTACGATATCTACACGGCCAACGCCGACGGCACCGACCTCAAGCGAATTACACGGAACGGTGTCTATACGGCGGAGGGCACACTGTCGCCCGACGGACAGACAATCGTGTATACGTCGCTCAAGGGCGGCGATCTCGACATCTACACGATGAAGACCGATGGCAGTGATGTTAAGCGCCTGACCACGACGCCCGGCTACGACGGCGGAGCGTTCTTCTCTCCCGACGGCAGCAAGATCGTCTATCGCGCGTGGCACCCCACTGACACGGCGCTCACCAATTATCAGGAACTCCTGCACCAGGGCCTGGTGCGGCCAAATCGCATGGAGATCTGGGTCATGAACGCCGACGGCTCGGACCAGCACCAGGTGACCTCCCTCGGCGGCGCAAACTTCGCGCCCTATTTCACCCCCGACGGACGACGCATCATCTTCGCGTCCAACTACAAGGATCCCCACAGCCGGAACTTCGATCTCTACCTCGTGAATCTCGACGGATCCGGACTGGAGCAAGTGACGACGTTTCCCGAATTCGACGGATTCCCCATGTTCAGCCCCGACGGCAAGCAACTGGTATGGGCATCCGACCGACACGGCGAAAAGCTGGGCGAGACGGACATCTTCATTGCCGACTGGAAGCCCTGAGAGACTGGCTCTCTTGCGCGCGGAGGAACGCGGGTATGGAACGCGACAGCACGATCTACGTCGCCGGTCATCGTGGCCTGGTGGGTTCGGCGCTCGAGCGGCAACTCCGCGCGAGGGGGTTCGAGCGTCTCGTTCATCGCACGCATGCTGAACTCGATCTGACCGATGCCCTGGCGGTAGAGGCGTTCTTCGCCAAAGAACAGCCGCAATACGTGTTTCTGGCGGCCGCGCGGGTGGGGGGCATTATCGCTAACAATACGTACCCCGCGGACTTCATACGGGAAAATCTGCTGGTGCAGCTTAACGTGGTGGAAGCGGCTCATCGCCACCGGGTACGCAAGCTGATATTCCTGGGTAGCGCCTGCATCTACCCCAAGCTCGCCCCGCAGCCGATCAAGGAAGAGCATCTGCTGACTGGGCCTCTCGAGCCGACCAACGAGCCATATGCGATCGCTAAAATCGCCGGCATCTCCCTGTGTCAGTCGTACAACCGACAATTCGGCACCAATTATGTGAGCGTGATGCCAACGAACCTCTACGGCCCTGGCGATACTTTCAATCTGCAGAACAGCCACGTCCTGCCGGCGCTATTGCGGCGCATCGACGAGGCGAAGCAGAGCCGGGCTCCTGCAGTCACGATCTGGGGAACCGGGACCCCGCGTCGCGAGTTCCTGCACGTCGACGACATGGCCCGCGCCTGCATTCACCTGATGGAGCATTACAACTCCACGGCGATCATCAACATTGGCAGTGGCGAAGATCTCTCGATTCGCGATCTCGCCGAGCGGATCCAGCAGCTCGTGGGATATCATGGACGGCTGGACTTCGACACATCGAAACCCGACGGAATGCCACTCCGCCGCCTAGACATCTCGCGGCTGCTCGCCACCGGGTGGTCCCCCAGGATTGGTCTCGACGAGGGTCTCAGGCAAACGTACCACTGGTACGCCGAGAACCGGGGACACCTGCGGATGGGACCCGGGGTATAGCCGGGGGCGCAGGATCTCTCGCCAACAGATATCGAATTTCTACACGTTGCCTCTGAATTGGTCGTTCGTCCCATTTCGGACGTCCATACTGGACGCGGTCTTCCGCAGCACGCTCGGCGCGAAGGCGTGCCAAGCCAATTCAACACGGTATTCGCGATGGTCTTCACGATCAGCTTGATCTCCGGGCTCTTCGCGCTCGTCGCCGCCGGGTGGCTCTCGCGGATCGGGCCAGCACAGCGCGAGCCGAGTGTCGTCCCGATTACGTATCGCCCAGGCTCCGCACCTCCAGTCCCTAGGGTCGGCGGAGCCGCCGTGTTTGGAGCCGTGCTTGGCGCGCTCGCTATTGCCGCGCTGCTGGGGCTCCCGAGCATGGCCATCGTGCTCGACCGAGCCGGGTTGTTCGGCGGAATCTTTGCGGGCGCCACGCTTCTGCTTGCCACCGGACTGGCTGATGATTTTCTCGACCTGTCTCCAGCCGTGAAGTTGTTGGCCCAGGTGTTTGCTGCGATGCTGGCGGTGTCCGGAGGGTTGTCGCTCCGCGTCATTTCCTTTGGACCCGACATGACAATCGCCCTCGGTTGGATCGGCATGCCGCTCGCCCTGTTCTGGATCGTGACCGTCACAAATGCGTTCAACTTCATTGACGGATTGGATGGGTTGGCGCCAAGCATCGGGATCGTGGGATTCGGTGCAACGGCGATTTCTGCGGCAATCCTGGCACGGTTCGACGTTTTCCTGGTGAGCATGGCCCTGATCGGCGCGCTGCTGGGGTTCCTGCGTTACAACTTCGCACCGGCCAGGATCTACTTGGGTGACGGCGGAAGCCTCTTGATCGGGTATCTACTGGCCACGCTCTCGCTCGAAGGTGCGACATCACCTACTACTGGATCGCTCGTCTACGTGCCGTTGTTCGCACTCGCGCTGCCATTGATCGACGCTGCGGTGGCCGTGGTGCGTCGCTGGTTGCGGCATATGCCGGTGTGGAAGGGAGACCATCGTCACATCCATCATCGCGTGCTCGCGACGGGGCTCTCCAAGCGAGCGGCTGTGGCGGTGTTGGCGGGGACGGCAGGAATGCTGGCAGCAGCCGGAGTATTGACCCTGCTCGCCGGCACGACGGCGTCCAAGGCCTCGCTACTCGGTGCGTTCGGGATCATGGTGCTGGTCACCGCGATTGGTTTGCGCCAGCTTGATTATTACGAATTCACGGCGGTGCGCACGGCATTCCGGTTGCGACCCGAGAGGTGGCGGCAGTTCATTCGCGAGGAAATTCGCATTCGGGATGCAGAGCGTGAGGTGGCCACAGCTCACAATCTCGATGACCTGCGCACGACCCTCGATCGCAGCGCGCTAGCATTCGGCCTCGATCGCATCGAGATTTCCCGCCAACGGCCGCATATGCGCCGGTCGTGGCACGGAGAGCATCTCGACGTCCCGGCATGCGATATCGGTGCCACGTCATCCGGTGGCTGGCTTCTGCGCGTGTGGCATGGAGAATACGATTCACCACGACCGGAATTGGTCAAACGCGTGGCCCGTGCGTTGTCGCGTTCCTGCGGAAGGTGGCTGCGTGACTACGGCCTGCTTGAGACGGCTTCCTGGACAGGCGCTGTTCCGTTCAATCGCGCCAGAGTCCGGCCGTCGAGGTTCGGCCGTCATCTCGCCAAAGCGTAGCCCCTTGGGTGGGAGCGCGGCGTGAGTTCCGCGCTCTCGCTGGAGTCGCTGGTCGTAGCGATGCCGGACCAATTGTCGAGCGAGCTTTCCGGCGAAGTAGTGATTCTCAGCCTGGCGGATGGCGTGTATTATGGGCTCGACGCCGTCGGCGCCCATATCTGGCGCTTGCTCAGCCAGCCCCGCACGGTACGCGATCTCGTTACCGAGGTCGCGGGGCGGTACACCGTGGAGCGTGAGGAGTGCGCGCACGATGTGATCACGTTCCTTGAGGACTTGCGCGCCCACCGACTCATCACGGCCGTGGAGGGAGATCCCGTCTGATGGCGGCGGGCGACACGTGACCGGATTCATTGGGATTCTCTCGCAACATGATGCGCCCGTCGATGCGGCGCTGGTCCAACGCCTGACCGCGGCTCTCTCGTACGTGGGCCCCGACGGGTGCGCGGCCTGGATAGGCCGCGGCGTCGGACTCGGAGTCGCGTACCGGCGCCGGTCCGTGTTGACGTCGCCCGTGGGCGGCGCCCGACCGCCGATGCCCTGGGCCGGCCCCGACGGCATTTACGTGGTCGCCGATGCCGATCTCGATGAGCGCGATCGGCTCGTCGGCGAGTTGACCACGGCCGGGGTCCCCGTGGACGGCGCGGCTGAAGACCCCGAGTTGATCGTCGCGTCGTACCGGGCTTGGGGCGTGGCATGCCTGAACCGGCTGCACGGGGATTTCGCCATCGCCTTATGGGATGACCGGCGGCGCCGACTGCTGCTGGCCCGTGATCGATTTGGCACACGTCCGTTGTACTACGCCCGCCCGGCAGGCCTGCTCGTGTTTGCGAATAGTCTCGACGTTCTGCGAATGCATCCCGGAGTTTCCGCCGAGCTCGACGAGGGAGCCGTGGGCGATTTTCTGCGCATCGGGTACAACACCGATCCGGCAAGCACGATGTTCTCATCGGTACGGTGCGTACCCGCCGCGCACAGCGTGGTGCTTACCGACGGCGCGCCGGTCATGACGCGGTATTGGGACCTGCCCACGGACGGTGAAACTCGGTACCCGGGAGTGGAGGACTACGCCGATAGATTTGCCGAACTGCTGCACCATGCCGTAGCCGATCGGATGCGGGGAGCGGATGCCGCCGTGCTGTTGCTCAGCGGCGGCCGCGATTCTACTGCGGTGGCTGCGATGGCGCGGGCCGTGGCCGGCGAGTCCGGGCCACAGCGTCTTCACGCAGTGACCGCCGTCTTCGACTATGCGCTGCCCGACGAGGAGCGCACCTATGCTGCGCTTGCGGCCGGTGCGCTGGAAATTCCAGTGGAGTTCCTGCCGCAGGACGAGTTTGGCTGGTACGAGTCCTGGGATCGCGATGAATTGTGGCGCCCCGAGCCTCCCGAGTCGCCACAACTAGCCGGCGAAGCCGAGTTGCTCGCCCGGGCTGCGCATCACGCGCGACTTGGGCTCACCGGGGAGGGTGGCGATGCCGCCCTGCGGGAAAGTGAGTCGCATCTGGCGCGCCTTGTTCGATCGGGACGCTGGTCGCGAGCGTTCAGGGAATCGTGGCGGTATGTCGGCGTCCATCACCGGTTGCCGCGGCCAGGGTTCCGGCGGCTCCGCCAGCGACGCGCCGGATTGGTGTCACCATATTCCCCGGTGCCGCCCTGGCTACGAGGCGACTTCATCGCGGGCGCGAAGCTCCACGAGCGCTGGGCCGCGTTGGAGACGGATGACGCGCGCCAATGGGCGCGTCATCCGACAAGACCGGAAGCGTTCACGAAGCTCCGTACCTCGTTCTGGGCACGGTGCTTCGAAGCAGATCACGCCACAGCTACGGGGCAGCCCCTGACTCTCCGACATCCCTTCTTCGACGAACGCGTCATCGCGTTCCTGCTCGCGCTTCCCACGGAACAGTGGCTCAACGACAAGGGAATTGTAGTCGCTGCCATGCGGCACCGATTGCCGGGGCCGGTCGTGTACCGCAACAAGACTCCTCTTACCGGGGATCCTTACGAAGTCGCGTTCGCCAAGAACGGTCGCCGACCCGATCGGGCAACATTCGAAGCACGCGCCCTCCAGTTCGTGGACCCCGGTATGCTGTTCGATGTGGCACCTGGAATGAGCGATGACGACCGCTGGGATTGGGTGCGCGCTTACAGCTTCTCACGCTGGCTGGGGCGGCTTGCGACGGGTCGCCGGTTTTCTCCGCTTGGCCAGCCGGTGGCGACGCAATTCGAGCAGAATGGTCAGTCTGGCCAGTCGTAGCGCTTCAGGGCAACCGGCTTCTTGGGCCTGCAGACTCGAACGTGACTGTGTGGGCCGGACGCGCCATGAGACAGGCGGTATCAAGCACGAAACGGTATGTCCAATCAGCACTTACAACGTATGGTCTGTTGTCGGACATCGCGACATATGGTGACATGGGAGGATAAAGAGAGCCCCACTGCGTATGTCCAGATCCTGTAGATCTGCCGGGAGGGTGTCGCGGGCCCAACCCGTCTACAGGTTTGGTCCCGCCAACCATTATGGTGCCTAGAGCGAAGTTCGGCAGGGTGAATCGGCACCTAATGGTGTGAAAAGTGATTCCGCGATGGTCTTTACCCTGTCAGGCGGTTCGCGCGCCATGCATCGTCCCCGAGTCATTATGGCAGCCTTCTTCTTCCGTGCTTTTGGGCTTACGCTGACCTGCGACGTGGCCATTCCGGGCCTGATTCCGAGTGCCCCTGGCGTTCCGGACGTGCGGATTCACATCGGCGAATTTCCAGCCGGAACCGACCCGGCTGGTCAAGCAGGCCCGGAGCTGTGGAGCACCGGCGGGGACCCCGATCATGAGCCCGACGCCGTGGCGATACGTTCAGCTGAGAACGGGGCCGATCTGTTGCTGGCCTACGGTGACGGCATGCGCTTTCTGGTCCGTCGCAGCGGCGACGAGGTTTGGGCGTTGGGACTCCGAGGCATGAGCCTCGAGGCGACGGCGACGTACCTGCTGGGTCCGGTGTTCGGCCTCGTCCTGCGGCTGCGTGGCGTCACCTGCATTCACGCGAGTGTAGTAGCCGTCGAGGCCGCGCCCGGACCTGCTGCCATCGCGATCATCGGACCGGCTGGTGCCGGAAAGTCCACCATCGCCGCAGCATTTGCACTGCGCGGGCATCGCGTGATTTCCGACGATATCGCGGTGCTCGTACGAGAGGCCGGCCACTGGGCGATCGAATCCGCCACGCCATCCATCCGACTGTGGGACGACTCGGTCACGCTTCTGTTTGGAAACTCGGCTGCGCTACCGCTCATGGCGCCCGGCTGGGAAAAGCGCCAGTTGGACCTCAGGTCAATTCGCGGTGCATTCGCGACCGAAGGGCGCCTGCTGTTCATCGCCGCATATGTACTCGACAACGGCGAACGATTGGCAGGGGGCACGGCGGTTCAGCGGCTCACACCGCGTGATGCGCTCATGGCACTCGTGCCGAACACCTACGCGAACGTACTGCTCGATCGGGCCATGCGCACGGCGGAATTCCACGCGTTGGCGTCGGTGGTCTCGACGGTTCCGGTCTGGCGGATCCACGCACCAACAAATGCGACTGAGCTCGGAGAGTTCTACCAGATGGCAAGCCGCGCTGCACTGGCGACGGATTCGGGGCCCGGTGAACGATGATCCGCTCCTCCCGTCACGATTCCGTTGGCGAGGGGGTGCACGCACCAGGATTACCGGATGCGCGCAGTCGGATCGATGAAGTCGCCGCAGGCACCGTGTGCCGGCCGTCGTGTCAAGCGGCGTTGCTGTGCAATTCCTTCTTTGCAAGAAGAGTCCGGTGGCCTGCGCACACCCGGATGGCGGGGTTGCAGATAGATGGGCAGGGACCATATAGGAGATCTTACAGAGCAGACTGCCCGACGGTGTCGAAAGAGTTTGATTCCGATGTCTCGAGCCAACTTCGGAATATGCTTCCTGGCCACCCTCCAATGTCGAATCCGGTCATCTCCGGCGCGGCGAATTCGTCTTCCAATGGAAGCTGACACGGACCCGCGCCAAGCTGCGGCGGCGTATCGCGTGCTCTGTGCCGTGGCGCGCGCCGTGATGGACGACGCGGCGGCGCAACGCCTGGATTCCGCGATGACTGAACTGACCGCATGGGAGGCGGTTCCGTCACTGCTCGTTCGTCACGGACTCACCATTCTGGGAGCCCGGCATCTGTCAGGTGTTCGCAATCGGATACCACCCGATACATGGACCTCTATCGAACAGCAGGCACGCGAGGCGCACGCGTTGGCTCTGTCGAAGGCAAACGAACTGCGCCGGATCGTCGACACGTTCGAGGCACACGGCCTCCCGGTGCTGGCATTCAAGGGACCTGTGCTCGCGTGGCGCGCCTACGGCGATTTCGGGGGCCGCCCATTTGTGGACCTGGATCTGCTGGTGCACCCTCAGGACATCGCTGGCGCATTCACGGCATTAGGCGCGTTGGGATACGCCCCGGTCTATCAATTTCGCAGTTCCCAGGATGCGTGGTTTCGGCGGGTCGACGGGGACTACCCGTTCATCGATGCGACCGGTGTCGGGCTCGTGGAGCTCCACCTGCGAGCGTTGTCCCTTCGGTTCGGCGGAATGCCGCCGGTTGATGCGCTGTGGGCTCGGCGCGACGGCGTTCCCCTGGGCGGCCGATTGATTCCGTCGCTGAGCGTAGACGATGCATTGCTGTTACAGGCGTTGCACGGCGCCAAGCATCGGTGGGAGCGGATCGAGTGGGTAGCAGCCGTAGCGGAACTCCTGCGAAGGCGAGGCGGCGACATCATGCCGCTTATTCTGGCGGCCCCGGCAGCTCGTCGCGCGTTACTGCTTGCCTGCACCGTCGCCTCCTCCTGGCTCGACGCGCCACTCAGCGAGCGAACCCGTGCGCTCTGCGACGGCGATCCGGTGGTGGCGCGCCTGGCCGCGGTAGCCTGGCTGCGTGTGATCACTGGCAGCAGTGACGATGGCCCGGATGAGACGGCAGCGAAGCTCGCGTTCAACTGTCGCGTGCAGCGTGGACCCGCCGCCCGGGCTCGATTCGTCTACCGTTGGATCTTCTGGCCCTCGCCAGAGGATTGGGAGTTCGTGGAATTGCCGGATCCTGTTTTCTTCGCGTATCGCATTGTGCGACCAGTTCGTCTTCTCGCCCGGTACGGTCGGCGCGTCATCGGGATGCTGCCGTCCAATGGCTGACTTGCGAGGCGCGGATGCCTTGCGACTGGTGCGGACCGTGCTCCAGGGGCGACGCTGACGGGTCGTGTTGGTCATGCCGGTATCGTTGATCGATGGTGTCGCACAAGGCGCAACAATCCTTGTTGTCGTCCCGATGCTGCGCGCCGCGGGAGTTTCAGTAGGCACCATGAGCACGGTGGGTGACATCGATCGCGCCGTGTCGGCCGCATTCACGATGCTCGACCTCACCGCCACCCTTCCCTCCGTGCCCGTCGCGTTCGTGGTGACCGCCTGGTTGCGAGCGGGCATTGCGCGCTAGGAGATCGTCGAGAGAGTGCGGATCGAGCAGGATGTGAGGCACGAGCTCCGCACGGGACTCGACGCGGCGGTGGTGGCCGCCCGCTGGAGCTACTTAACGCGGCGACGCTCGTGCTCGTGTACCTGCTCTGGTGGCTGCTTCCGCATCTGATGGACGTGCAGCAAAGGCTGCGTGATGCAGTGCCCGAATTGCCTGGCTATGAGACCATGCAGCGGGTGCTCGCCCAGCGCCGGGGGGCCGCGAGGCACCCTTCAGCGCGCGGGGCGCCAGCGCCGGTGAGCCGGTCGTCCTGCGCAACGTCTAGCGCTTTGAAGATCACCTCTTCGCATACGATGGAGCGGCTGCCGTACTGCAGGGAGTCGACATGTCCATTCCCGCAGCAAGATCTACCGCGGTCACGGGGCTATCGGGCTCGGCAAAGACCACGCTCGCTAATCTTGTCTTAGGGCTGCGTCACCCGATGGGCGGTCGAATCCTCCTCGACAGCGTGGCACCTACCGACGCCAATCTGGATGACTGGCGCCGCGCCATTGTATGTGTGCCACAAGAAACACTGCTGTTTCATGACTCGGTGGCGGCGAACCTACGATGGGAACGGCCCGATGCTACGATCGACGAGATAGCCTACGCTTTGCGGTAGGCCGATGCCGAGGAGTTCGTATGGCGCCTCCCGATCGGCCTCGACACCGTGGTGGGCGATTGCGGTGTGCGCCTGTCGGGCGGTGAGCGTCAACGACTGGCGCTCCCGCGCGGCGTCCTACACTGCTCGCCTTGGATGAGGCGACGAGTGCGCTCAACGCCAAGAGCGAAGCCCGGATTCTGCATGTCATTGCCATGCTGCGTGGCACGACCACCGTTCTCCTCATGACGCATCGCGTGGCGCCATTGCGCCACGCCGACGGGGCCTACGTGCTTCACGATGGGATCCTGCAGCTTTAACCCGCAGGCGCCGTGTAGCCGTAGTATTCTTCGCTGTACCGGCTCTGTCGCGGGGTACGTGCATCGGGATCGTTCAGTACGGCCCCCAACATGCGGCCGCCAAGGTTCACGATCTGCTCCACGGCACGCCGCGTCGCGACCCGATCGGACTTGCCGGCCCGCACCACGATCACCACGCCGTCGGCCTGTACCCCCATCAGGGCCGCATCGGCTGTGATCAGCACTGGTGGCGTGTCGATAAGGACCACGTCGAAGCGCTCACGGAGCGACGCGAGCAGCTCATGCATGCGCTCGCCACCAAGGAATTCCAGTGGGTTAGGCGGCAGTGTGCCAGCCGGAATGACGTTCAACCCGGCGATGCCCGAAGGATGGATGCCCTGTTCAAGTGTGGCGTTCCCCACCAGCACATCGGTGAGTCCGGGCGCCAGACTGAGGGCGAACACATCGTGGATCCGAGCCCGCCGGAGATCGGCATCGATGAGCACGACTCGCCGGCCCTGTTGAGCGAACGCCACGGCAAGGTTCGAAACCGTTGTTGTCTTGCCTTCTCCAGCAGACGCGCTGGTCACCACAACGACGTGGAGACCAGGCTGCGACGACGAGTACATCAAGTTGGTCATCAGCTTGCGGTACGACTCCGCGCTTGACGACTGCACGTCGTTCACCATCACGAGTTCGCTTCCCACGTCGTCCGGAACGATTCCGTGATGAGAGACCAGCCGGGGAAGGAATCGGTGCGCGGTGGTCCGCACGCGGCCTTGCCAAGTTTCGCCCGCTTCGGCCACGATCGGGGGAATCAGGGCCAGCCCTGGTACGTGCATTATGGTTTCCAGATCTTCCCACCGCTGAACGCTGCTGTTGAGACGGTCCATCAGGACGGTCAACCCGATGCCGAGCAACAAGCCTATGAACGCACCGTACGCGATCTTTCGCCGCCGGCCGGCTCCAAGTGATCCGGCCGGGAACTGCGCCAGATCCACGATCTCCACGTTGCCCGATTGCACCGCTTCTGCAATCTTCGCTGACTGCAGGTCGTCGTTGAGCTTGTCGGACATCTTGAGGATGTTGTCCGCGTCGCGTGTCAGGCGTTGCTCCGTCTCCTCGGCGCCCGGAATCTGGGCGATCGCGCTCGAGTGTTCCCGCACGAGATTGTCCACGGCAGCGAGTCGTCCGTTGAGCATGTCGATCTGATTCTGCACAGCCTCAAGCAGTTGAGGTTCCGTGGCGGCGATGAGGGCATCGATGCGCTGCACGTCAGGATGGGCCGCTGTCCGTGCGAAGGCCCCCGTGGTGAGCGAGTCGCGCGCGTGCTCATACCGCATGAGCTCGTCATAGAGCGTGGTGACTGACGAGTTGGCAGCAGGATCGACGACGAACGCAATCGTGCGTAGAGCCGTGGCGTCGCCGTTCTGGTAGCGCCGAAGCGCAGCCTGGAGGGACTCATAGCTGGCCCGTGCTTCACGGAGCGCCTCGGCCTGTTTGTTTGCCACCGTGAGATCCGCCTGCTCCGCGGTATACCTGTCCTGGGCGCTGAGGGCAAGATTGCTGCGCCGATAGGCAGCGATCCTGGCCTGGGCGATCTCAAGCAGGGAATCGGTGGCCTCGAGTTGACCCTCGATGAACACGCGCCGGCTGTGAGATTGCTGTCGGGCTGATGCCTCGCTCTGCGATTTGAAGGCTTCCGCCGCGGCGCTGGCAACGTCGCGCGCCATCGCCGGATCGTGCGACGTGTATGAAATGTCGATCACCGAGGTCATCTCGCGCGGCTTAGCGCTGAGACCGGCAAGCACCTGGTTTGCGGCATCATCCCGCGTCACGACTGCCAACGTCGCGGGCTTGTACTTGGGAAAGCGAGACAGCGTGAACGTGACACCGCCGATCCTCATGGGCTTCCCGTAGTCTCCAATGATCGAGGCGTCAACCGTGTGCACCAGAAAATGCGACGGCGAAAAGTGGAACTCCAGCGTATCCAGCGGTGTGTTGGGCGCCACTTGCACGTGCTGGAAGTACTCCATCATGTAGAAGCCAGGGGTCTGGCTCTGCAGTTGCAGCCCCAGCGAATCCACCACGCGTTCCGCGACAACGCGGCTCTTGATCACCTGTACCTGCGTCAGTATGGGATCCGTATAACCGCCGAATCCGTTACTGTAGTCCGGCATGAGATTGCTGCTCATCGCGGCACTCTGATCGTTCAGACGAATAGCACTCGAGGCGAGGAACAGCGGCTGGTCATTCCGCGTCCCGTACCACTGATAGCCCAAGCCAAGCGCCGTGGTCAATGCGATGATCCACCAGTACCGCTGCACGAGGTGGAGGTACTGCCGAAGCGGATTTGGGCCGTTTGATGAAGAGCCATCCGTTCCGAACCCAGGGGGGAAGCCGGCCGTGGTAGAATAGGGGATCGCTGGCAGCGTCCCGCTCTGCGCCGGGCGGTTTGTTTCCACAAGTCTATGCTCCGACACGAGTCCTCCAACGGAAGCGCGGTGCCTCGCCCGACAGAACATCTTCGTAGAGGGCGAGGGTGCGCTTGGTCATGCCCTCCAAACTATAGCGTTCCGCGACCCGCTGCCTCCCAGCGTTTCCCATCTCCCGGGCCAGGATGGGGTCGTCGAGAAGCCTATTGATGGCCGCCGCCAAGGCCACGGGATCGGCCGGCGGTACCGTGATGCCTGTTACCCCGTCCATCGAGACTGCCGGTACCCCCGAGGGAATCCGCGCATTCACCACCGCCAGCCCCGACGCCATCGCCTCCAGTTGGACGATTCCGAATGCCTCACTTCGCAGATGAGACGGGAGGGCGAACACCCGGGCTGCATGGTAGTAGGGCAGCGGATCTGGCACGTGCCCCAGGAATGTGATGCGCCCGGCAAGGCCCAAGGCCTGGGTCTCGGCCACGAGCGCTTCACGCATCGGACCCTGCCCGACGACGACGGCATGCCCCCGCACCTGCTGCATGGCGCGCACTAAGAATTCCAACCCTTTGTAGTACACCAAACGACCCACAGCCAGGACCATGCGGTCGCCGTAGGCCCGGCGAATCGTCGCCACGGCGTCAGAGTTCACGGTCGTGAACCGGTCTGGATCGACCGCCATCGGGATTACCACGCATTGGGCGCGGTACCGTTCGAGCATGGGCGATGTGTCCATGTATTCCTGAGAACTCACGATGATCGCATCCGCTCGCCCGAGCACAGATCGGACGATGGGTTCATAAACCAGGTTCAGCAGACGTTGCTGCACCACGTCGCTGTGATAGGTGACGATTAGACGCCCACGATAGCCACTGACCAGATAGCTCAGAAATGCCGACGGGTTGGGGTGGTGCAGATGCACGATATCGGCGTTGCTCCGCCCTATTCGCCATCGCAGCTCCGGACAGATTGGCGCGCTTCGCACCGTGGCCACCGTCCCCACCCGAGTCACTGGTACTGCGTCGATTACTTCGTGCGTGGTGTACCGGTTGCGCGACGACACCAGCACCTCGAGGTAGATCCGGTCCCGCATGTGCCGACACAGTCCCTCCAGGTGCGACTCCATCCCGCCTTCGTCGGGCGGGTAGAACTTTCCCACCTGCAGCACGCGGACTTCAGCCATTCGCCACCTCTGCATAGCACTCGGCCATCCGCTGCGCACAGCGCGCCCAGGTGAACTCGGAGGCCCGTTTCAGCGCGGCCCGCCGGCGCTGGCTCCACCCCTCCGGGTCCATGTCGCGCTCCGCCAGTAATGCGACGACGGCCGCCTCCCATGCTTCTACGTTCGCCACGGGCGCGTACGCCGCCGCCGCCGCCCCCACCTCCCGGAGCACCGGCAGGTCGCTGGCTAACACGGGCGTACCGCAGGCCATCGCTTCGACCACTGGCAATCCAAATCCTTCGGCCTCGGATGGCAGCAAGACAAGCGCGGCCCGCTGGTACAGGTCCGCCAGCTCGCTGTAGCGGATCACCGGCATCACCGTGATCGATTGGGCCACATCGAGCGCCTTGGCCAATGTCATTTGCTCGGCCGTGAATGCGCCGCCCACGCGCACCAGCTGCGCCGCGGGCACCTGGTCGCGGACGCGAGCGAATACCCGAAGCAGAACGTCGATCCGTTTCCGCGCAATCGTGCTCCCAACATGGAGGAGCAATAGCTGGTCGGCGTGAGGCACCCCGTCTTCGGCTGGCATGAACGCCGGATGGACACCGAGAGGGACCACTTCGAGTCGATTCGTCCGTAACCCGTGCGTCAGCAGGGCGTCGCGGGTGGCCGCACTGTCGCAGGTTACGATGGCTGCCCGGCGCAGGCCATCCAACACGCGCTTCGTCATAGCCCGAAACATGCGCGAGTGCCGTTCGTACTCGGGATCGAACAGCGACCGAAAAGCGTCCACGTCGTGGCATGTGACGACCGTTCGTGCGGCGGGAAGCTCATGCACTAGGTGGGCATATGTGTGATCCACGATGTGATACGCATCGTACTGCGCCCGATACTGGCGCAGCCATCGGGGATAACGCCGATGGCGGTCCAGATAGCGATTGGCGTTTACGGCTGCCTGTATGCCCGTGGCCCGGGCCAGCGCCGCCGGCCAGCGGGGCGGCGACGGACGCAACCGTGCCGGCGCGATGCGAGGCGCTCCGACCTGCGGGAGGGTGCGCAGCAGTTCATCCGCCACGAGGTCCATGCTCGGCCAGTGCTCCTCGAGCAAGTCGCACACCACTCCCACCTGCAGTGCGGCCGGGTCGTTCATCGCGGCTCGCATACAAACCAGGCCTGACTCGCAAACTGAGGACCGAGCCACGGCACTGGTGAGAAACGGATTTCGACGATGCGAAAGGTTTCCGCAATACGACGCCGCATGGCGCGCCAGTTGAACCCCTTGTGTCCGTGATAACGATTCGGAATTCCTGACTCGAATTTCGTTTCATACACCGGCCGCTCCACCACCGTGTGGTCGCCGGGATGGAGCATGCGCAGGAAGTCGCGGGCGCCGTACATTTCGCGATGGCGGTAGTCTGCGGAGACACGCCGGGCCGCGACGGCGCGGGCTGCCTGCTTCACGATGAGCGGTAGCCCGGTCTCGACAGGGACACTGATGATAACCCGCCCGTCGGACGCTACGAGCCGCTGCATGCGGGCCAGCGCTGCGTCCACCGCATCGGGGGGACAGTGCTCGAGCACCTCCGTACACATTACGATCCCGACGCTCCCTCTCGGAAGCGCGTCGGCCGCGCTGGCGAGCAGGAATCGCAGACCGCCAAGATGGCCGAACTGCTCCGTGCAGGCTGTGAGGAGCCCCGGATCGACTTCCACGCCGATGGAGTTCGGAAAGTCCGTGTGCACCATGGCAAGGAAGGTCCCATCGCCGCAACCGTAATCAAGGAGTGGTCTCCCACTGTATGGAGCGGCCAGGACGCGGGCCGTCTCGAACCGTCGCCGGTGGCTCCAGGTCAAGAGCGAGCACCCGCCGAACAACTGCTTCTTTGCGTAGGTGCCAGCAGCAAGTTGTTGGTCGTCGCTTCTCATCAGTTCTCCAGAAGCTTTTCAAAGAATGCCAGATGCCGGAGTCCGACTACCGGCCACGCAAATTCGCGCTCGGCACGCTCGCGCCCTCGACCGCCCAGGGCCCTACGCGCCCCGGCGTCGGTGAGCAAACCAGCCAGAGCGTCGCTCCACGCTTGCCGATCCTGCTCGCCGACCACGATTCCCCCGTCCCCGATGACGTGCGGAATCTCCCCACTGTCACTTCCCACGACAGGTACGCCGCAGGCGAACCCTTCGACGATCATCCGGCCGAATTGCTCGCGCCAGCGTGGGGTCGACTGGCTCGGCGCGCAAAGCACGTCCATCGCACACAGGTACCGCGGTACGTCATCGTGAGACACTCCCGTGGCAACGCATACCCGTCCTGCTCGCTCTGCGGCGAATGCCTGTAATTGCGCTTCCAGCGGCCCCCCTCCTACAAACAGCGCACGCCATGCCACGCCACGCCGCTCGAGATCCTGCAACGTATCAAGGAGCAGTGGCAGTCCCTTGGCTTCGACGAACCGTCCCAGGAACCCAACCACTGGCACCCCGTCAAGCCATCGCAGTTGGGTGCGAAGTGCCGCTCCGGTTGCCGTGTCCGGCGCAAATCGATCAACGTCAACGCCGAACGGAATGGTGGCTCGTGGACGCCCCGCGTACACCGGGCGTTCAACAAGTGTTTCGGCAATCGACGTGCCGAACGCGACCCACCCCCGCGCCCTGTGCATACTGAACCGCTCTATGGCGCCGAATGGCACCGGATAAGTCTTGGCGAGGTTCTGAAAGGTGGCGTACACAAGGGCTGACGCAGGACGGCAGGCCCGCGCGATCTGGGCGGCCGAGAGCACGTACGGTTCCTCCCAGCAATGCACCACGTCCCAGACGTCGTCGAGTAACGAGCGAAGCCCCTGGCCGTAGCTCATCACGTGAATGTGCCGCGCTCGATGAACGGGCACCGTCCGTAGCTCGGCCCGCTCCGACAGGGTCCGTTGGGTGATCACGGGACCCAGGTCCCCGGGAAATGTCTCTGGCGCAACGACCGTCACCTGCCATTGGTCTCCGCCGGCTGCACAAATTGCCTCGGCCAGTTCGCGATTGCGTCGAACGCAGTATGAATGGCCAATCGTCAGTACGCGTCGTGGTTTCTTCATGCCGGCCCCCGGTACGGAGGTGACTCATGCGCGACTTCGCGCCAACGCCGGATCGTGGCCCATCGCACAGCGCGCCGCTGACGCACAGCTTCGGGCAGATCGCGCCCGATCCATCTCAGTACACGCCAGAAACCACCCGGATCCTCTACGTTCCACCCACGTCTCATGCTCAAATACGCATAGAGCCGTATGGGCACACGTACGCAGAGAATTGGGAATGGGTCATCGTAGATCGATGAGAGCACGCCGTTGCGGACCGTAAGGCGTAGATATCGCCGCATGTCGCGATTGGCGGGATCGGGTAGATGCGCAATGCGCGCACCGGGCAGGTAGACGACCCCGAGCCCTGCATCGAGGGCACGCAGACAGAGTTCCCGTTCTTCGCCGAAGATCAGGAGTTGCTCCCGGAACCCGCCCAGAGCCATGAACGCGTCCCGCCGAACCAGGTGCGCAAACCCGATGAAGGCCGCCGTCCAGCAAGGAGTGTCTCCGGGTGCCGGCTGGGCACCGGCTGGCCAGGGATTGCCATTCTCCTCCACTTGCGCGAACGCCACAGCGAAGATCTGCGGATCCGAATCGATCGTGCGCAGGGCCTCGAGCACCGGCGCTGCCGACGGCACCACCGTGTCGTCATCCAGATTCAACACCCAAGCCGAGCGCGCCTGACGGACACATTCCGACCGCGCTGCCGCCAAGCCGCGTCCTGGCGAAAAGCGACTCATCCGGAGTTTCCGCTGCGCCGCTGGAGCTAGCGCGGCGCGAACGAGGGGTTCCATCGGCTCGTCAGTGCCATCATCGACCACGATGATCTCGTCGAGAATCTCGTCGAGACAGGCCAACGACGTGATGCAGCGGGTAAGCGACGGCGCGCGGCCCCGGCTCGCGATTCCGACCGACAAGCGGGGGCCGCCGCTCACGCCCTCCCCCTTCGCGCGGCGATTGCCCGGCGGTACACCTCGACCGTGCGTTCTGCGGTTCGCGCCCACGTGTGTCGGGTTGCCACGGCGTACGCCTTCTCGGCGAGACGCCGCCGCAGCCCTGCGTCGTCAAGCAGATGCCGCATGGCTGCCGTCAGTTCGGTCGGCGCACGCGGCGCGACGAGGAGCCCGGTCTCTCTATCATGCACAAGCGCAGGCGCGCAGCCGACCGGCGTGCTGATTACGGGGAGCCGTTGGCTCATCGCCTCCAGAACCACCATGCCGAATCCTTCAAAACTTGACGGCAGCACCAGCATATCGTGGACGCGATAGTGGCGCATGACCTCTTCCTCGCTCACCCGAGGCAGTATCGTGACGGCGGCTCGGGCGTGCGGAGCGAATTGGGCACGCACGGCTTCGTCGGGTATGCCCGGCCCTAGCACAGTCAGGCGTGCACTGGGTACTGCAGTGACCAGGTTCGAGAACGCTGCTGCGAGATATTGGACGCCCTTCATGTCGACCCACGTGCCGCAGAACAGAATGCCACCTCCCCGCTCTGTTCCCGCCGCCGGCGCGCTTTCCAGGAATCGCGCCGACACACCGTGGGGAACGACGTCCACATCCTCGCTCGCCTTCCAACGACGAGCGGTGGCATATGCAGCGTCTCCGGCATTGAGCACGATCATCCGGTCGGCCAAGCGAGCTGCCAGCGCCACCTGTGACAGACGCGCCATGGGATACCACCAGCGCCGGTGCCATCCCTTTCGCGCCAGCCCGGCTCTGTGATCGTCGAGTAGGTTCTGATAGTGGCGGTGTTCCAGCCCATGCGAGCGGCTTACGATTGCCATCCGCGCCCGGGGGCTCAATCCCCGCCGGAGCCCGAGTACGGAACCTTCGGCGCTTGCCACATCGATTACGTCATACACCGCGCCGCGCCGCGCTACGGCTCGCGCCGCCAGCACGGGCGCCAGCGCCCACCGCAATTTCGGCGCGCGCGGCCACTCACCGAGGTCCGCTTGCAGCATGAGGTCGCACTCGTGTCCCAGCTTTGCGAGTTCCTCGCGCAACTTGTAGTACACCTTGGTTGATCCGAGACGTGGATCGGCCGGATAATCGCCCAATAGGAGGATGCGCAGCGGACCGGTAGTCATGGGTACCGGCGCCGTTGTTGAACCGAATACCGGAACCGCGCCTTCAGCATGCGTCCCCACTGCACCACGCGCCCGCGGTGGAGTTCATTCAGGGTGAAGATCCGCACGCGCAGCGCCTCGACGGCCGGCGCATCCACCGAGGCCTCCGGTAAACGGGTCCATTCCGCATGAAACCTTGCCCATTGCGTGAAGTACGGCCGGTCGAGCGCCGCGAGAAACCACGTATAGTCATTGAATGGGCTCGTCTTCCACGGCGAGGCGTGCTGCTCGTGCAATATCATTCCTTTTTGGTCGATCAGCTCTGCGTCCCCGTGCGTCAGTAGGACCGAGAGGTATACGTTGTCCCAGACCGGCTCGCCGGCGATGTACGAACGGAACCGATGCCGATGGCGGCGCCACCAGGATACGTCGAACGCAAATGCGTCGACTCCGAACCGCATCGTGCCTACGGCAATACCGGTCTCTGGATCCAGATCCGTGCGCATGAATGCGAATCCATCTCGCTGCGACCCCTCAATCAACGCAATTGCCGCCGGCGTGATCTCGATATCCGAATTGGCGTACAAAAAAGACCGGCACCGATGGTCGGCGGCGACAACCGCGAGCGCGTCGAGCATTTCGGAGATAATCGGTTTCCGCCGTCCCTCGCGCCCCGAGACGGTCCGCGAGTCGGCTCGCAGCACCGGCAGGGCCGGAATCCCAGCGACTTCGAATACGTCGTCGCGCCATTGCAGGTTCACCGTGCGAACGTCGGCCAGAGCGTGCAGCGCCCGAATGGCGCGTTCCTGCCGGCGACCTGCGTCACCGGTCACTGCATAGAAGTTCATTCCCACGAGGACCGTCACGTCCGGCCTCGCCCGTCCAGTAGGGTCGCGATTGTGTGCTCGATTGAGAATCGCTGCGTGTACAGTGCCGCACCGGCCGCCGCCAGTCGGCCACGGAGCGCATCGTCGTCGAGCACGCGTTCGATGGCATCGCACAGCGTTCGCGGCTGCCCGTGCGCCGCAAGGACCACCGCTCCGCTGGCCGACCAGTCATCTTCGGTCGCTCCTCCGCGGTTTGTCACTGTCGCGACCCCATTCACCAGCGCGGCCATCAGCGTCGTCCGCCGGCCACTTGCGCCGTCGGCGTAGGGTTGCAGCGCCACGTCGCACGCCTTGAGACACACCGACACCTCGGACGCGGCGAGCCGTCCGGTGATCGTTAGCCGTTCACGCCAATTGTCGTGCGCGGCGCAGAGCCGATCGGCGAAGGCGTCGCTCCCCGGCCCGATCAGACACACCCGCACCGCCGGTCGTTCCGTCAGTACCAGTTCCAGTGTGGGCGCAAGCAACTCGGTCACGAGCACACCATACGTGCCGAAGTGCCCGATGACATGTCCACCAGCCGGCGGCCCAATACGCGCTCGCCATTCGGCTACCCGCGCGGCATTCTGGGCCGGCGGCACCAAAGCGGGGATGGGAAGCCACACGAAGCGAAGCGCCCGCGGCGCGTACCGGCTCAACCGACGCTCCCATGCTCGGGTCGAGACGTACGCCAGGCGGGCGTCCGACAACAGGAGCGCGGCCATGAGACGATTGGCCAGCGCAAGTACGTTGCGGTGGAGCGGCCATGCGCCGAACGGGTAGTAGGGTTCGTGGAACATTACTCGCACATCGTCTTTGGTCTCGCGTGCGCGGCGTTGCGCCCATCGGCAGAACCGCACGTTCATCCCGCGTGAGCCAAACGCATGCGGCACGTACTGCACGAGGAGGATCCGTGGTTCCGGGCACGCGTCAAGTCCCGAAGTGAGATCGCGCAGGGACTGCTCACCGAACACGTCCGCAAGGCGGTGTATCTGGATGTCGGCAGCCATTTCGGCTTGCATCTCGGTCGCGGCCGGCGGCGCCCAAACATGGACGTCGCCACCCGCCGCGGTCAGCGCGCGCGCCAACGACGCGGTGTAGTCGCTCACGCCTCCGGCCTGCGGGGGGTATTCACCCGTCACGAGGTGCCATTGGGTCTTCACGACCGTATCGCTTGTGAGGCGGCCCGCGATAGTATGGGTTCCAGTGCGTCGGCGTGGCGCGTGAGGGAGAGCTCCTCTGCCACCCGACGCGCGCCGGCCCGGCGTGCGCGGAGCGCCGTACGATCACCGAATGCTTCGACGAGAGCGCGGGCAAGCCCGTCGGTACCGGCGCTTGGGCTCACGAGCCATCCGTTCTCCCCGTGGCGGAGCCAGGCGGAGATTCCGCCCACGTCGAACGCCACCGCCGCTGCCCCGTGCGCGCCCCCTTCCAACCCCGTGAGCCCGAACGGCTCCGGCCACAGGCTGGGCACCGCAATGAGCGAGGCGCTTCGATAGAGCGCTGTCCGGGCCGAGCCATCGATCCATCCCGTGAATGTGGCGCCTACGCCCAGGGACGCGCTCAACGCCTCCCACGTTCGCCGGCTCGGGCCATCACCAGCGAGCGTGAGGTTCAATGCCGCACCGATCTCATGCGATGCCGCAGCCACTGCGCGGATGAGGACGTCACCGCCTTTGAGCGCCGTCATTCGCCCGAGGAAGACCACCCGGAACTCGTCCGGCATCGGAGCCGCTGACGCAGGGAGTTCGAGCGGAAACAGGGGGTTCACGATTACCCGATCGCCTGCCAGCCCGTGCCTCGTGTACTCGCGACGCATGTGATCGCTCGCCACCATGATCGTCTCGTAAGTGTCGAGTAGTGCGTGCTGCGATCGTGCCCACGCATACTGCTGTGCGAGTTTGGCCGCGCTCCACTGTCCGCAGTGCCGCGGCAGATAGAGCGCCAGACACGCCGCGCCAAACGTCCGGTCGCACGCGACGGGCCTGGGCCAGGCATGCATCTTGTGCCCTCCCGCACACGTCCCGAAATAGCCGTGCATCATCTTCACCACCGGCATTCGGTCCAGCAGTTCCCGTTCCACGGCAAGCACCCGCATGTTATGGGAGAACGCGACCGTCGGCTGCCAGGCCGCCGACGCTTCCACGGCACCGGCAGCCCCAAGACTCGTCACGCAGAAATGCGGGGCGTCGGTGCCCACCGGTGACGCCCCCGCTAGGCGCAACGGATCGACATGCAGCAACGCGAGTTCATGCCCGCGCAACCGAAGTGCCCGGGCGATGGCCTCGAGATAGAGTTGCACACCACCCGCATCGCCCACTCCATCGTTCACGAAGAGGATGCGCATCGGTCAGCGGCGCTCCAACCGCATGCATTCTCCCTCAAGCGTCCACGGATCGATGGTCTCGCCCAATGGCACTGACTGGAGTCCCTGAGCTGCCAACTCGGCGTGCAAGGCATGCGCCGATTGCCCTATTGCGTCCCAGGCAGCCGGATGCATTTCCACGAAGATGCCAGCGTCACGCTCCATCGCAGCGATCGTCCGGCGCGCCCCACGCAGCACCGCCAGCTCTGCGCCCTCCACATCGATCTTTATCAGCCGCGGATGCAGATTGTACTCGGCGCAGAAAGCATCGATCGTCGTCGTCGGCACACGGATCAGCGTACCCGTGTTGGATCCACCCTGGGACGCTAGGTGGTTCGTACCCTGAGATCCCTCGCTCACGAACGATGCTTCCCCCACCGTGTCAGCGACCGCAGCATGCACCGCCTGCACGCAGTCATCCAGCCGGTTGAGCGCGAGATGTCGCCGCAATCCTGCGTATGCCTCCGGTGCCGGTTCAAACGCCAGCACGCGGCCGCTCTTTCCTACCCATAGGCCAAACAGCAGCGCATACGCGCCCACATTCGCCCCGACATCCAGCGCAGTGTCGCCCGGTCGCAATACTGCACGGAATGCTTCGTATTCCATGGGGTTCCACGTTAGGTATCGATACTCGGGAGCGATTCGCACGACTTCGCCATGCGGCAGCACGCTGCGCGGCCCCCCCCGTGTTGCCATCCCCAACGCACCCCGAAACCCGGCGCGCAGTATACGCCGCAGCCACCCGTCACTGACTACGCGCCCCACACGGTTGCCGAGGCGTTCGAGGAGTGGCGGGCGACCGTAGCGATCGCTGGAAGCCACGCGGCGCAGATCGTCGGTCATGAACTCGGACTGGAACGAGGGGTGGAAATGTCGCGCATCAGCCGGGCTAGGCGAGCCCCATATACTGCCGGAGCACCGACACGGGCCACGCGCTGGCGAGCGGCCTCTCCCATGCGACGACGGATCCCCGGATGGGCCACAAGTTGCCGCAATGCCGCAGTCAGTGCACCGCGGTCGTGCACGGGGACCAGCATCCCGGTTACGCCGTCGATGACCAGTTCCGGTACAGCATTGAAATTCGTGCCAATGCTTGGGAGCCCGGCGGCTGCAGCCTCCTGAAACACCATGCCGAAGGCCTCCGCTCTTGTTGGCAAGACGAATATGTCCGCCGCACGCCATTGATCGAACCACGCCAGCGTATATGCGCGGACGCTGGCGTGCACAACGGTGTTGGCGGGCAATTTCCGGGCGTCGAGTGGCCAGTCGGTGATCAGGTGCAGCTCTGCCTGGGGGCCCAGTTGCGCCGCACGCCAAGCCTCGACCAGGTCCCACCCACCTTTTCGCGGAAAATCCCCGCCCACGAACAACACACGAACAGACCCCCCTCGTGCGGCCCGCTCGGTGGTCCAGTCGGCAGCAAATCCCTCCAGCGGCACGGGATACGGCATGACATGAATCCGATCAGCACGTTCGGGAAGCTCGCGCATGAGATCGTCGGCTGCCCACTGCGAGGTGACCACGATAGCTTGTGCCGCCCGAAACACGGCCCGGTCACGCGACGCACAGGCTTCGTACTGCCACCGCCGCATGCCATCCGGCACCTCGCAACTCGCCAGACGCTGCGTGATGTCGATGGAGACGATCGACGGCGTATGCCGCATTCGCGCCACCGAAGTCCAGGCCGTGGCCTGTGTGTGAAAGTGCAGGACATCGGCCGTTCCCCCTCGCTGCTCTGCCGCCCGGAGCCGGCGTGTCGCCAGCATGCCCATGTGCAGCTCGCGCCGCCAGCGGGCAAACGTGAGGGCGTCGGCCCGATTCGTCGGTGCGCGCGCTCCCCAACACATGATGCGGCGTACAACTCGTTCCGGGGTGGTCAGCGCTGCGCTGAGGTTCACGTGGGCCACCGACAGGTCAGCTTCGTTAGTAAGCGCGGCGTCCATGACGCGCGCTACGGATCTATGGCCGAGGATGCCGTTGTTGACGAGATAGACCCGCATGGTCATCTGTGCCGCCGGCCCGTAAGGCGCCGGCCTGCCTCGCGTGCCGCGGCGCACAGCGTCGCCAGCCAGCCGGCGATATGTGCCCGGCGGTGCCATGTTGCGTAGGGCCGTCCGTCCTCCCTGAGGATCGTCTCCCGCCATCGCCCGAAGAAGAGTTGTGCGTTGCGCAACGCTACGGTCCGCCGCGTCGTAGAAGGCGTGCGGTTGAGCGTCGCGCTGAGCAGATGGTGATAGGCTCCATCTCGCTCGTAACCGTGCGTCGCGATCTTCCAACCCGCGCCCCGGATCCGATAGCAGAGATCAGCTTCGTCCCATTCGGTGGGACGGAACGCCTCGTCCAGCGGCCCTACTTGATCCAAACACACGCGCCGCACGACCCAGGGACGCATTACCGCATCGACTTCGGTCAGGCGAAGCCAGTTGAATGGTGCCGCGCCGATCGTGCTCTGTACTCGATGCCAATCGATCGAATCCTCGAACGTTCGCACGGGAGCGTCGAACGGCAGGCAGCGCAGACCGCGGCTCAGGCTCACCAACCCGAGTTCTGGATACGCCTCGAACGTGGCCAATAATTCGGCTACGAACCACCCTGCCTGGAGGAACATATCGTCATGCCAACTCATGATGAGCGGGGCACGTGCCTCGCGAAACCCGCGGTTCGTACACATCAACTCATGCGTATTGTCTTCGTGCAGCACCCGCACGGCGATCGTCCCCCACCCACCGGCTGTCGTGAACTCGCGGAGGTACTGCGGAGTACCATCCATGCATCCGTCCTCCACGACCAGCAACTCCAGAGGGGCGTGCGATGCAAACCGTCGCCAACTCTCGAGGCAGCGTGCCAGCGCGGGCTGGTTGTCGTGTGTGGCGACGATCACCGACAGTTGCGGAATTGCGGTGGGCGTCTCCGTCATGGTGCGCGCGCATAGGCCTGGAGGTGAAGCGCCAGCGGCGTGCGTGCTCCACCCGGTATGAGCCGCGATGCGGCATATGCGGTCCGGCGGAAGGCGTTCATGGCGATTTGGCGCACGGCGCTCGCATCGCCGCGTTGCACGATCTCCGGTGCCGCCGTCACAACGTCTATATCCGTGAAGCCCGCCCGCGTCAGCGCGAGCGCCAGCGCCTGCGGGGAAAAGTGATTCACGTGTACCAGATTGTCCGCCACGGTTGCCCGGTAGCCGACGCCGATCCGCGCCCGCAGCAACTCCTTGCGTAGTTGCACGGGCCCGTTTGGTACCTTGACCGCGATCCATCCCCGGGGAGCGATTACCTGCCGGGCGGTTCGAAGAACCGAAACGGGGTCTGGAATGTGCTCGAGTACATCAATGAATGTCACGGCATCGTACCGCCGCCCGGCGCTGGCCAGCGTCCGCGCGTCGGCCTGATGCACCACCAGTCCAGTGGCTGTCGCCGCGAATGCCGCGGTTTGAGGATTCAGTTCTACTCCTTCTGCCGTCCATCCGTCCTCGCGCGCCAGGCGCAGGAGCCGCCCCACATGCGCGCCTAGATCAAGCAACGTCCGCCGTGAGGTTGGAAGCCGGTGCGCCAGTTGTCGCAGCACGGTCTGAAAGATCAGGTCCTTGTACGCGCTCGCGTACTCGTGCGCCATCCATTCGTCGGACCACCGTTGGTCGTACATGCGCGCGAAATACTCATCCAGCGTCGGCAGCGCCGCCGGTTGGCCGAATCCGCAGCCTACGCAGCGCACCAACGCTACCTGTTGGCCTGAATATGCAGCGAGCGCGGGGTCTTGCTGGACGTAGTTCGAAAACTCGAAAGTCGCGTCATGCATGGGACGGAGCTCCCGCTCCCCACAGATCCAACACGTCTCCAACGCCCTGAACATCCTCGCATCTGCCGCCGTCACGCTGCCACCATGAGACGTCTGATCTGCCCGGCCATATCGTCCCAACTCCACGCGCGCAATTCCAGGGATAATTCGGCTGCCTGTCGCGTCCACGTCGCCGTATCAGTCCGCCACTGCCGCAGAACCAAAGCCAGCGCCGCCGGATCATCCTGGCGTGTCGGCTGCAGGGGCTCCAAGCCATGCAGACGCTCGGCCACCCCAGCATGGGGGGACACGATGGCTGGCAGCCCGCAGCAAACCGCTTCATGTACGGCCAGTCCATAGGCCTCATATCGGGCGGGCGCCACGATTGCGTCGCTCGCCCACAACGCACCGCGTACGTCGTGCGTGAAACCAAGAAACTGCATCCGGTCACCCAGTCCTGCGGCTGCCGCCCGGGTGCGCCACGCTGGCAGCTCCCGTCCCGCCCCGACAACCACCAGCCGGGCATCCCAGGCAGTATCGCGGCACAAGTCCTCCCACGCGCTGAACAACAGATCGAATCCTTTCCGGCGATCGCCAAGTGCCCCTACGAATGCCACCCCGGGCCGGTCGTCGCTCCAGCCGAGCGCGGCACGGGCTGCGCCCCGCTCGGCGGTGTCGGGAGGCCGGTGGAACGTGGCATCTGTTCCGTAGTACACCGTCCGCACCAAGCTGCGTGCAACGCCCAGCCGGTTTACGACGTCGTCTGCCGTGCGATTGGAGTTCGCGATCACGAGCCGTGCCTGATGCAGCGCCTGCCGCTCCGCAGCGAGAAAACGACCGCGAGTCCACGAGCCGAGCAGACGGCGCCCGATCGATGCCACCGGCTCCGGCTGATGCGCCGCGTGTACGTAATGCACCCAGTTCGTGTCCTCACCTATGCAGTTGCCCCCGTTGACGATCAGCCGGCCTCCTGTGCCGGCGCCCAAGCGCCCCCAACGCGCTCCCATCCGCGCTAGCAGCGGCTCTCCCAGTAGATAGGAATTCAGCGGCTTGGACACGCGGTGCCATACTACACCGCGCATCTCCAGCAAACGCGGATCCACGCGGTGCGCTACCAGGTGCACGTCCTGACCGACGCTCGCGAGGTAGCAAGCCAGGTGATAATTCGCCGCGTCCATACCGCCGGTACGGACGAAGTCCCCCGTGACTATGGTATAACGCGTCACGCCAGAGGCCGTCCTTGCCGATAGTCGCGCCACGCCTGCGTGCGGGCCGCTGCAAACACTACCGCGTTCAGGAACCAGAACTCCATCCCGGTCTGCGAAAGGAACACCGGATACGAAAAAGTCAGGGCGCACGTGCCGACCGAATAGCCGAGGATTACCGACCCCCATAACGAGAGCGTGTGGTCGCCTCGAGATCGCCATCGGGCGATCTGCAACGTCGTCCACAGCGTCATCACCAACGCGGCAACATAGGCGAGGATCAGCGGCGCTCCGCCATCGTACACCCAGCCGGACCATTGAATCTCCGCCCATAGACTGGAATTGGGGTCGTGCGGATCCCCGAAATAGCTGTTCATCATTCCCCAGCGCCCGATCCCCGCCCCCAGCGGGTACTCCGGGAGCAGTTCGTCGAATGCCCGGCTGAGAAATTGCCCGCGGTTTTGCTCGTATACCTGTCCCGGCGTCCCCGCCGCCAGCGAACCTACGCGCTGCTCCACGCTCTGGCGCGCCAGCGACACGGCACTCCGGAAACTCACGGCGACCACGAGCAACAACACCACGCTGAACCCGCGAAGCCGTTTGTAGTCGCGCCGCACAACCAGGATCGCGGTCACGGCGACGATGCTGATCCCCGTGATCACCAACAGCGCCCGTATTTGCGATAGATAGAGGCACATCAGCCCCAACAGCACCGTCCCGATCGCGGCGACTGACAGCCACCGGCGTTTGACGGTGAAGTACATCCCGATCCCCAGGACTACGGCGTAGAAGCCCGAGCTGCCTGCGCCACCCGGAACGTCGGTCAGTCCCATCGGACGGAAGACCCGCACGCCACCCGACGTCGTGATCTTAAGGCTTTCAGCATAGCCCTTCCCCAGGGACAGGATCACGGGAGATACGTTGGGCTGCAAACGGCCGGGAAAATACACCTGCAGTACGCCAACGATCGAGCCCACGCTGTGAAACACCCAGAGGATTACGAGCACGGTGCCGAGCGTTCGCACGGTAACGGTCAACCGCGGCACCCAGAACAACGGCGCCAGCACTGCCAGATAGAGACCCCATTGGGCCAGTGCGGCGGGCAGCGCAGCTGCCGTCGGATTGACCACCGCGAGCCCCAACACGACGAGAGCGATGATCGCCGCCGTGCGCGCTGGATATGACGGTGACTTTCCGCGGACCATGAGCAGGAATACCAGACTGCTCCCGAACGCGGCCATTCGGATCAGTGTCCGGGCCGATCCCAGCGGGCTGATGATCGCTAGCTGCGAGACGACTTCGATGATGATGAACCACCGAATCCAATAGTCAGCCTCCCGCTCGGCCGGGGTCAACGCCTCGGGCGGCGATTGCCCTAGAGCCGACGATAGCGTCGCCGCCGTCATCGACTTGCCACCGGCTTCCGCGCTATGATCGCCAGGTTGTCAGAGCACCCACGCGGCCACCACTTCCCTCCAATTCGCGGATAGTGTGCGCCGCTCAGCGGCCAGCGGCCCTCTCCACTGTACCGCACCACCGTTTGCTCCAGCCCCGCTTCCTCCATCACCCGCCGAAGGTCGATCTCCAGAAGCGCTGTTCGGTGAGCTGGGTACGACGATGGTTGAAATGCGTTGAATACATTCTTCAGGACCAGTGTCGCCTTGCTGAGCACGCTCAACTGATTGGGCGTCGTCACCACTACCCACCCCCCGGGCGCTGCCAGCCGCGCCAGCTCCCGTCCGAACGCCCACGGATTCTCGAGGTGTTCGATTGTCTCCACCGCGGTTACGACCTGCGCGCTGTTGGCCGTCAGCGGTATCGTCGGCTGGTCAAGATCGTGCACCACGAACTCCATGTCGGGCTCCAGTCCATCGTACCGAACCGCGTCAACGCCGACGCCGCGTGCGAACAAACGGCGCATGCGACGCCACAGCGTACCCGTGCCGCACCCTACATCCACCAATAGCCCGCCACCCGGGTGGTGCTCGGCGATCAATGCTTCTACCATCGCATAAATCGCATCACTACTCATGCCGCGCGACTGACGCGCCCGCGTATTCAACACCCCCGGCATGCCAGTCACTCTTTCTTCCGGTCCGTCAGCACCCGGGCGAACACATCCCGCAGCTGTATGAGGCGTGCTCCCGGATCGCAGAGTTCACTTGCGCGCGCTGGTCCCGATGCGCTCATCGTTCGTCGCCGATCCGGATCCTTCACAAGCAGGCGCAGTGCATCAGCCATCGCATGTGGCTGTCGCGGCGGCACCAGCATACCACATCCCTGGCCTTCCAGAATCTCTGTCGGACCACCCATGTCGGTGGCGACTACCGGCAACCCGGCATAGAGCGCCTCGATGATCGCCACCCCGAACGGTTCGGCTTGCGCGTTGGGCTGGCAAAAGATGTCCGCCGCTGACAACACGCGTTCTACGTCGTCGCGCTCGCCAAGAAAGCGAACACGCGCCCGGACCCCGCGCGACACGGCGAGCGTGCGCAGTTGCGCCTCGTACGCCCGCTCTGCCGCTCGCTGCGCCCCGCCTATAATCCAGCACTCCCACCCCGGAAGTTCCCCTAGAAAGCCCAGCGCGTGAAGCAACAACGCATGCCCCTTCCACCGCTCGAGTCGGCCCACCTGCACGATCACCACTGCGTCTAGGGGCGCACCCAGGTCCCTTCGGACGGCTTCTCGGGCGTGCCTCTCCGTGGCGCGCGGCGGCGATACCGGGCAGTGTATCAGTTCCGCGCGCGCGCGTGGAAACACGTTGTCCACCGTTCGCCCAGTGAACGCACTGTTGTAGATCACCATGTCGGGCTTTCGCAACCGCGCCCATCGCTCGGTCCAGTGACTTCCACGCACCGCATCGTGCAACCAGAAGCCCACCGGATATCCCGCCCTACGTGCTGTCGGCGAAAAGATCGAGTAGGACCAGGACGAATGGCACATCACGAAGTCCGGCTGCAAATCGCGAAGCAGCGCGCGTAGTACCCACCGTGCGCGCAACACGGTCGCGGGCCGGCTTGCGCGCACCGCACCGAGCAGGTGCACTGTGACGCCGCAAGCGCGAAGTTCGCGAGCCAGCCGCCCGTCGAAGCAAAGCGCAAATTCCGGTTTCAATGCGGGACACGCCGCACGCTCGCGGGCAAGGACTCCAAGCATCGCCTCCACGCCACCGTACAAATTGCCGCTGTACACGTGAAGCAGCTTCATTGGCCTCGACCCTCGGCCGATCGTCGATTAATCGCCGCGCGGTAGATGGGGGCGATCTCCCCACCGAGTCGCGCACGGTTGAAACGCCGCTCCGCCGTGCGTCGGCCCGCCGCACCCAGCCGAGCCCTGAGCGTCGCATCAGTCGTCAGACGCTCGATCGCCGCCGCCAGTCCATCTACGTCTCCTGGTCGGTGCGTCAGCGCATCTGTACCCGGTTGTACGAACTCGGCCGCCCCGCCAGCGGCGCTCGCGATCACGGCACTCCCGCACGCCATCCCTTCCGCAATTACAAGACCGAATGGTTCAGGCACCGTCGTCGCATGCACGACCACATCCAGCGACCGCATCGCACAGGCGGGTTCCGCCACAAATCCGGTGAACGCCACTCGATCGGCCACGCCTAACTTGCCAGCCAAATTTCGCAGCGAGTCCAGCGAAAATTCGCTGTCACGCGTTTCATAAAGAGATCCGCTCACCACGTACGCACGAAGCGGCAGAGCTTTGGGCAACCGGGCAATCGCCCGCAGAAACACATCGTGGCCCTTGAACCGCCCCAACGTGGCTACAAGCCCGACCCGGATCGTACCGGCCGGCGCCGGCGCCAGCCCAGCAAGGGAATCAAGGGCAGCCCGCGGACCGTCGGGCGAGAACACCCGCAGATCGACGCCGTTCAGCACAACCGCAACTGGCATGCGGCCATGCCAGATACGTGCAACGTCGCGTGCAACGCTTTCCGAAACCGCAATGCCCGCGTCGCATTGACGTGAGAGCAGATCCATCGCGCGCGCCATGAATGGGCGGGACGAGACGTAGTCATGAAGATGCCATACCAGAGCGGCTGATGGAGGACGGCTCCAGGTACCCATGATGTGCATCTTGTACCCGTTCGTGTGCACGACGTCCGGACGCAGTGCGGAGGTCGCGTCTCTCAACCGCCGCCGGTATCCCCCCATGCTCGGTAACGCCGTCATCGCCCGCACGCCAAGCCCCACGAGTTGGGTCGGATGTCCGCCTGCGGCGGAGTCCCCTAGGGCGCCGATACGGTTCGGAATCGGCACGACTTCTGCCGAACAGCCGAGCGCCCGTACGGCATCGATGAGTGGGCCGCCACGTGAAGCGACGAGCGCGAGCGTCCACGAAGGTTCAGCCTCGCGTAGGCTCTGCATCACGTCGAGCAGACACCGTTCGGCCCCACCGAGCTGGCCGGTTCCACTGAGATAGACGATACGCACGCGCCCCGGTCGGCAGACCAAGAATTTCCGCAATCCCAAGAAGTACAGGGATCAATTTGAGAAAAACAAACGTTTCCTTCTCTCGCCCGCTGTTCCTCCGCCTCCAAGCCGAAGACGATTCGGCTCGGCCTAGGGATCAAAGATATAATGTCCGCTGCCGTTTAGAGCCAATACACCCGGTCATGTTACCGGTCTATCCGGCGCCACTTATCTTATGGTCAGATGGCTTACATCCAAGTCGGACGGACGGGTTCTCTCCGCATTCTCGCCATTGCCGTGCTCGGCGCATTCGCGCTCGCGGGAGGCGCCGCGCAAGCTCGCGCGCAGGTTCCCACCACCCCCCGTATAACTAGGCGCCTCGATTCCCTGCGCAGACTCTTTCACGTTCCCCCCGCTCCCATCCGCCAGATCACGGTCGCCACTTTCTTCGGCGCACCCGGAAGCAGCTTCGGTTCCCCGTCTCCCTCTGGTGCGGGAAGCCGTGACTATTTCTTCGGCGTTGGATATCAGGAGCGTACACGCTATACGAGCCGGCCCGACGGTGGCTTCGGCGCTGGCACGGGATTCGGCGATCCGGAGGGCGGTATCGCACTCGAGACGGCGGTGACATCGTTCTCCTCCGTTACCCACGGGCCGATGACGATCGGAGGTGTGAGTTTCAAGCTGCATCACCGCGACCCGCAGCACATGCTGCTTTACGCCGTCGGTATCGAGAATGCCCTCACGTGGGGCCACGTAGACGGCGGAACGAGCGTCTATGGATTAGTCGGGCACGTGTTTCCTTTGCGCAGCGGTTATGATGCGGCTTTGGGGGTTCTCAGCACGTCTTTGGGGATCGGCACTGGACGATTTCGCTCGGAGACCGACGTCCTCGATCACCGTGACGCAATTGGCGTCTTCGGCGGAGTCGGACTCCGTATCATCTCTACCGTCGCGGCCACCGCTGACTGGACCGGTCAGGATCTCGATGCCGGCTTCACGGTCACGCCATTTCTCGACCTTGGCATCGTCGGCTCCATCGGTGTGGCTGACCTCACCAGACGAGCCGGCAACGGGCCCCGCTTCATCATGAGCATCGGATACGGGTTCAATGCGCGACGAGACGGCCGCACGCTCTCTCCGGAGGACCTCAATGGCGTATTCCGAACTCCATAGGCGAATGCACCTTGCCCTCGCGGCGGCCGCCCTTTTGCCCTTGACGGCTCTGGCCGCAGCGGCCCAAGTGGCGAATCAGTCCGATGTAACCGGGATTTCAATCACCTCGAGCAGTATCGTAAGCCCGGTGTTCAGCGTCTCGTTGAGCGGAACTGTACGCGTCATCACCTTTATCACGCCGCAGATCGCCACTGCATTTCAACGATCGGCTGCTCGCATCAACGCACAGTTGAGCAGCCAAACCTTCGCCACCGATCAGGGCTTTGTCCCACCCCCGGCGACGCAGAACCTGCTCTACGAAGTGCTGTCCGGCGGTTCCGAAAGCGGGCTGGCATCCACCCAATTGCTGAGTGTGCTCACCGCCCATAATGCTTCCCCGGAGACCGTGGCGAACGCTGAAGCCTCTGTCGAGGCGTTTCGCGGATTGCTGGCCAAGGGTATCATGATGAATCTGCAGTTTTTCAACTCGCTCACGGCCACCCAGTTCGCCAACGCCGTCGCAGCCTACAACGCTTTTGTCGATTCTAGCAACGAGGTGTTCTTGGCGTCACCACCGGCAGAGCTTGCTGCCATCCACAGCATTCTCGTCCAGCTCGCCGCGCCACGCTGACAGAAGCTCTGGGGCAGCGCCCGTGACTACGGATGCCGCGCTAGCGCGACGATAAGTCCGACGGTTTGCAGGACCATCAGCGCGTTGCTCCAGTTGAGCCAGGTGGTGTTTTTTTGCGGTACTACGATGCGATCGCCCGATTGGAGCACCACGCTGAGCATCGGAGCGCCTGTCTCGAGTGTTTGCTCAGCGTCCAGTGCGATCACACGGTCGTCGCGTAGCAGCCGCACGTGTGCGAGGTCGGCCCCGGGCGTTGGCCCGCCTGCCTGACTTAGAGCATCGAAGACGGTCTGAGTGGCATCGACGGTAAAGAGTCCCGGACGGGCGACCTGCCCGATCACGCTCACTCGGAATTGGAGCGATACGATCGCCACCCCGTTCGTCGTCAACGCACGATACCGATCTCGCACTTCCCCCCGGACTTCGCTCAGTGGCTTTCCCGCCACGTGAATCTCTCCCAGGAGTGGCATGGCCACGACGCCCGAAGTCTCCACCTGGTAATCTCCTGAGTATTGCTCCTCAGGCCAGAACTTGACGCGCATGATGTCTCCCGGCTGGAGCATCACGTCGGTGACGGCATGTGGCTCCGGAGGCACATTCTGGGCGCGGGCCACGAAGAGCGGCATAACTAGTGCCAGGACGATGGCGAAAAGGCGAAGCGGTCGGAGCATGAGCGATCCGGAACGGGAGAGCGGTCCATCAGTATAGCACGTCATCCCCGCCTCTCGCGACGTCGTGTTTCTCCAAGCGCCGATAGCCACAAGTTTTCACGCGGCAGTCCGGCCTCCGCCCAGCAGGCCAGTGTTCGCATTGGCGGCTCGTCTACTGGCTCGTCCGTGAGCCGGAACGTGCCCCAATGAATCGGCAGCATCGCCGGGGGCACGGTGTCCGGATGGGCCGCACACAGATCCTCGTACGCGGCCAAGGCATCGTCCGGATTCATGTGGACGCTGCCCATGAACCACCGCGGCTCGTACGCGCCGACCGGTAGCAGCACGAGATCGAACGGCCCGTATCTCGCAGCGATCCCACCGAACTCCGGGTGGTAAGCCGTGTCGCCGGCAAAGAGCGCGCGCCAGCCATCGGCGGAAACGGTCCAACCAGCCCACAGCGTCTGATCGCGATTCCATGGGGTACGCGCGCTGAAGTGCCGCGCGGGAACGCACGCCACCGTTGCCTCACCGGCAATGGCCTCATCCCACCAGTCGAGTTCGCACACCTCACGTACGCCCCACCGGCGCAGTGTTTGCGCCAAGCCCAGGGGGGCGAACCACACGGCACCCTGCTCCTGTCGCGCCAGCTGCTGCACGGTCGTCCGGTCCAGATGGTCGTAATGGTTGTGCGAGATCAACACCACATCAATGGGCGGAAGTTCGTGCAATGGAAACGGCGGTGGGACGAGCCGCGGCGGCCCCACCCATGACACCGGGCTCGCGCGGCGACTCCACATTGGATCGGTCAGCACGTTCAATCGGCCGAGCTGCAGCAATACGGTTGCGTGCCCGGTCCAAGTCGCAGTGAGCGCCGTCGCTGCCGCACGTGGCACGTCGAATCTGCTCGCGACCACAGACGGCACCCGTACCTCCTCGTGCCTCCCCTGTCGTTCCTGTGCTCGGCGTTCGCGCCGCCAGCGCAGGAAATCCTGAAATCCACGCGTTGCGACGCCCGGCCAGGGATTTGCGAATCCGCCCCCCGGGCGGTAGTGGCGCGGCAATGTCATTCCCAAAGATATCCGGTCGCCACCCGCCGCCGCCCCTTGATCGTGGACGACAGGCGTAAGTGGCGCTCATAGTATGGGTTGCACCGTTCCGCGCCTGTGACTCTGTGCACATGGCCCGCGTCTACTGTTTGCTAACGTTAGATTATTAGTGCCGTGTTCTGGAGCGTGCTGCTCCGGGCCCGCGCATGCCGCTCGGCCCGCGTTCCCATCGAGCCGTCTCGTTTCCGCATAACCCGGAGTCATGGAATGCCAGGTTTCGGCGTGCTGGCCAGCCACTGGTGGATCCCACTGCTGTTCATCCTTGTTGCGGGGCACGTCACGAATGTCTGCGTGACGCTCTTTCTCCATCGCGCGCAAACGCACCGTGGAGTCCGCCTGCACTACCTTGCCGCACTTCCCATGCGGCTTTGGCTATGGCTCACGACCGCCATCATCACCAAGGAGTGGGTAGCCTGCCACCGGAAGCATCATGCGTTTGCTGATCGGGAGGGAGATCCCCATAGCCCGGTCATCGAAGGCCTGCGCAATATCGTCCTCAAAGGTGCTTTCTATTATCGCCGAGCCGTCCGCCAGCCAGGGATGCTTGAGAAGTACGGGAGGGGCACGCCTAACGACTGGATCGAACGGCACCTGCTCTCCCGTCTCAACTGGGTAGGCATTCTGGTGATGCTCACCATCGACGTCTACCTGTTCAGCTTCTTCGTGGGACCGATCGTGTGGGCCGTGCAGATGATGTGGATCCCCTTCTGGGCTGCCGGTGTCATCAACGGCGTCGGGCATGCCCTTGGCTACCGCAATTTCGACGTCAAGGACGAGAGCCGGAACATCGTGCCGATAGCCTTCTGGCTCGGCGGTGAGGAGCTGCACAACAACCACCACGCTGACCCAAAGTCAGCCAAGTTCAAGGCCAAGTGGTACGAGTTTGACATCGGTTGGATGTATATCCGCTTGCTCCAAGTGTTTCGCCTTGCCAAAGTCGAGTACGCCCGCGGCCGTTAGCTACCTTAAGCCGCGAGAGCAGCCTTGATGGCCGAGATCACCTGCACCTGCTGTGGGAAGACCAACCCGGGCTTCGATCGCCCACCATTCCCGGGTGCCATCGGCGCTCGCATCGTCGTTGAAATTTGCCAGGACTGCTGGCGTCTCTGGCTCAAGCAGCAGACGATGCTCATCAACCACTATGGGTTGAACGTCATGGATCAGCAGGCACGCACGTTTCTCACCAAGAACATGCAGGCCTTCCTGTTCAAGGCTGGCCAGGAAGAGGATGTCGACACGAGCAAGAAGGGTTCCATCACCTGGTAGCGCTTTAACCGGCATGCCGACAGATTGACGGTCAACCGCACGCGTCACATATATTGCACGCGTGCACCTCAGAAACCTTGGGCCCCGTTTTCGGCGGGGCCCTTGACTTTAGTGTCGTGTCGATACTAATTCGCGCGTGATGCGCGAACCCCCTCTGTTCGACCCCCATCCCACAGTACGTCAGACGACGGTTTCTGTGGACATCGTGGCGATCAGCCCGCAAGCCGAGAGCTTGATGGTGCTTCTCACGAAGTCGCCAGACGTGCGTTCACGGACGCGCTGGATTCTTCCGTGGGGCGCCCCGCACGGCGAGGAGTCCTTGGCCGACACCGCAGCCCGGATTGCACGTAGCTTCCTGGGCTCCGCACCAAGTGTGATTGAACAGATCCGCGCCTTCGGTGACAACAGGCGTCATCCTGGAGATGCCGAAGTTTCGATCGGCTTCCTTGCCTTGGTCCCGGCTACATCTCGGCCGATGTCAGATGCCAACCATGGTTGGTTCGGCATCGACAATTTTCCAGGTGTCGCACCACGGCATCGCGCAATCATCGACGCATCACTCGAAATGGTCCGCAACCAGCTCGACCAATCCCCCCTAGCCTTCCACCTGCTCCCGGCGACTTTCACGCTCAGCGAGTTGCAGTCTATCTACGAACTACTGCTCGGCCGGCCGCTGCACAAAGCTAGTTTTCGACGTGCACTGCAGGCCGCCTTTCTCGTCGAGGCTACTGACGAGTGGCGACGTGAGGGACGCGGACGACCAGCACAACTCTTCCGCTATGCCCCGAAGAAACGCCGCGATAACCGTCGCGGTGTCCGGTTCGATTTACTATCTGGCTAACGTCTCGCGGCGCACAGGCTCTGATTGGCAGTTGGCCCTGGCCGCTCGGTCACTCCCTGCAGAGGCTTGACGCATTAGCAATTTAGTAGCAACTTGATCCTAACACGAAGTGTTCTCGCGTAATGTTCGCCTTCCTCGATGCCCTTTGCCAGGCGCTTGCCGCCCATAACCGCAAAGACATTCGCCGGCCGCTCCGGCGTCCGCTCGCTCGCTTCCCCGAGCCGTGCGCACTGAGGCGCTGGCAATCGCACGGGGGCCGGAGACGGACATTTGCCGCCGACACGGACACTTCACTTCTATTACCAGACGCTTCAGATGCTGACTCTGGCGGATGAGGATCACGGTTCTGACGGGGTCTTCACGCTACCCGAGGTTGATCGCGTTCCCGGTTCGTCCCTCGCGACCGTCCGTTGACGGAGTCAAATGCGGAAGCGCCCCGGCTGTAGCCGGGGCGCTTCCTCCGTGAGATGGGCTGTCAGGCCAGACCTTGGTGAATTTCGCCGCCTGCGGTTTCTGCCAACCCCGCATGATTACGAATTCCACCTACGTGCCGTCGCCCAACGACGTGAACCTACCGCCCCGAACTGCGCTGAAGTGGACTAAGACGTCCGCCCCGTATGCGCCTCAGGCAGCTCCGGCGGCGCCGCCAGCTACATAACGCGCAATTCGGCCACAATCGCGGCAACGAAGTGTGACTTGCGAGCGTGGTGGTGCAGGGGTGGCCCTCGGGGTGCGTTCAATTTTGCCTGAGCAGGACGGGCAACTGAGCGGCTCACTGTTGCGGTCGCATGCAATGACATGCAGAGCTTGCGCGGGGTTGAAGGTCGCCGGTCGCGGCTTGCGCATGAATCCTCCGTTCGCACTGCAAGGCGCAGAAGGGGCGCGAGCACCCACCTGGCCTGGAAAAAAGAGAGTCAGCGATTAACGTAACCCTAAGCAAATTAAAGATTTGTGGAACTGGATCGACAGTAGCCATGCCGCAGGGCACGGCACGTGGCAATACCGAACCCCTTGGGCATACGCACCCCCGCGCGCAATCGCTGAAGGCCGAGTAGCGCCATGCCCCTTATGGCCAGTCGTGCGACCTGCGCCAGATCCGGTGGCCCACTCGCCACGGCCGGCGATCGGAGAACGGACCTTCTCCGGTGAATTCCGCGTCGTCCCCGATGGATTCCATCATGTCATTTCCTTTGGCTGACAGCTCGTCAGCCCAGTGGACGATCTCCGCTTCCACGGTCATCGGCTGGACCGGGCTCCCGAATTCCAGCGCCCCGTGATGGGAGAGGATCATGTGCTGCAGTTCGACCAGCTGGTCGGGGGTACACACCGCAGCCGCTGCCGCCGTCGCCGCGCGTTCGGTGAGCATTAGACACCCAAGTACTACGTGCCCAATCAGGTTGCCGCGCGGCGTGTAAGTGAACGCCCCTCGGTCGATGGTATATGCCTCCACCTTTCCCACGTCGTGGAGCAACGCTCCCGTTGCCACCAAGTCGATGTTGGCATGGAGCGCCCGCGCTGCAGATTTGGCGACCACCGTCACCTCGACGATGTGCTTGAGCAGCCCCCCCAATTGCGCATGATGGCCGACTACCGAGCCCGGGGTGCGCTCGAACTGTTCGCGGAACGTGTCATTGCGGAAGAAGAGGTCGAGTACCCGCTGTAACGTGGCCGACGTCATCTCGTCGCGCGTTCGGTCAATCCAGTCCCAGAGCCGCTGGGGATCTTCCTGGATCCGCGCTACGAAGTCGTCCAGCCGCACCTGATCCGCGGGAATGAGCCGCAGTGGGCTGGTGAGTTGGATCTGTCGCCTGCCCCGAAACGCGCCCACGTCGCCGATTGCCTGGACCACCCGGCCCCGTTCAGCGCCATCGGCCCACGACAGTTTGTCCGACCAGATGGGAGCGGACTCCACCCGGCCCGTGGCGTTCCCGAGCGTCAGCACGACGAACGGGTCGCCGCTCGCTTGCTTTCGTTCCACGCGATCCAGCACCATTAACTCGTGCTGCACCCGCTGGCCCACCGCCAACTGCGTCAGATCTAGAACTGGCATGCGATCAGGATACACCGGACAGCGGTGTGATTCGCATCGTTCCACCGCTATGACACATAAACGATGTCACCCTCGTCGTTGATCCCCAGTTCCTGAATGGCATCGCACACGCCACACGTCTTGGTCGCCAACCAAGCCACGGCAAGGCTCTTCCGCATCTCCGCGTTCGCCGGCTTGACCGCCAGCTTCTTGTAGTTGTACTCGCCGCAAACCTCGCACGCATGGGACCGTGCGATCCGTTCCGCCCGTTCCTTGGTGATCTTCGGCACTCATTTCTCCGACGGTGTCGACGGCTTCTGCAGCATCTGCCGCAGCCCCCCCAGTGCACTGAGCACTCCCGACGCTTCCGATGGTAGAAAGAGCGTCGTGCCTTTACCCTCGCTCAACTTCGGCAATGCTTCAAGATACTTCAGGCCCAGTAGGTACGCCGCGGCCTGGTTGTCGGGGAGCGCGGCGGCTATTCGCCGGATGGCCTCACTCTCGGCATCGGCCATCGCTAGACGGGCTTCGGCCAATCCCTGGGCGCGGAGCACGGCCGCCTCTTTCTCGCCTTCGGCTCGCCGCACCTGCGATTCTCGTGCCCCTTCGGCCTCAAGAATCTGCGCCCGCTTGCTCGCTTCGGCGTTCGTTACGGCAGCCCGTCGTTCACGCTCGGCCCGCATCTGCAACTCCATCGACTGCTGAATGTCCCGCGGCGGCTCGATCGCCTGTAGTTCCACGCGCGTTACGTCTACACCCCAGCCGATCGACGCCTCTTCGATTACCTCACGCATTCGGCGGTTGATCTGGTCGCGGCTCGCCAGCGTCTGATCGAGTTCCATCTCACCCACAATGTTGCGGAGTGTCGTCCGGGTGAGGGTTTCCAGCGCGTACGGCAGGTTCTGCACGGCGTACGTCGCTTTCTGCGGATCGGCAATCCGATAGTAGAGCACTGCATCGATATCGATCGTTACGTTGTCCTTCGTGATCACCGGCTGGCTGGGAAAGTTCAATACTTGTTCGCGCAGATCAATGCGCGGTGTCGACCGAGACGCGATGCGCTTTTGCCCACCGATGTCCGATTCGAGAAACCGCACGTCGATGGCGCGCGGCCGCTCGATGAATGGGATGAGAATGTTGAATCCAGACCGTGCCAGACGATGGAACCGTCCCAGCCGCTCCACCACCATCACTTCGGCCTGGCCGATGATTTTGAATGATTTCGACGCCACAAAGACGGCTAGAACAAGGATGACGATCAGGGGGGCGAGTGCTTGCATGGAGTCTCCAGGGCAAAAGGCGCTGAAAGGATTGTACGCGGAGTCTACGACCGGAGCAACGCGGCCGCTCCGTGCGCGATCAGCCAGTCCTCCGTGAGCTTGAATACGCGCTCTTTGCCGTAATCCACAGTGATGACGTGCCCGCCCATGGAAACCCAGGCCAACCGCCGGTCGGCCGTGCCCAGGCGTGCATACGCTCGTTCGGCCACGCCAGGCGCCACGCGGTTGTCCTGTCGTGATTGAACGATTAGCGTCGGCGTCCGAATTGCCGGAAGCACCGCCGCACCAGCGTCTGCAAGTTGCTGCAACGCTCGCGCAGCTGCGGGTGTGAACACCCCATACGCTAATCCGTGGACCGCCGCCTCAGGATTGCGGATCGAACGGGGGTCTTCCGATGAGAAATAAGGCGAGAACAGGTTGGCGACCCGCCAAACCGCTGCGGCCAACCGCAACGAGCGCGGTAGCCCCAAGTAGGGTGCGAGCAGCACCAACGCCTCGGCCTGCGGCCTCTCCGAAGCGATGATCGCCGCCAGCGCCCCCCCCATCGACAGGCCCACAATTCCCGTCCACCGCCGGCCGGCGTGAAGCTCATCGTAGGCCGCCAACGCCGCGGCGTGCCAAGCCGTTGCTCTCACGCGTCGAAAATCACGCACCGAGCGTCCGTGGCCCGGCAGGAGCGGGGCCGAAACGGCGAATCCACGATCGTGCAGATGACGTCCGAGTTCACGGAGAGTTTGGGGCGTGTCCCCGGCTCCGTGCAGCAGAAGGACGCCCGGAGCATTCGGCCGGTCGAGCACAAAGCCTTCCGCACCTACCAGCTCCCCATGGATGTTTCTGGGACGGATGGCATCACGCTGCTCCACCCAACGCACGATCAATGCCCGCATGACCACCACCCCGCCAACCACGGCACAGAGAAGCAGAACTGGGGTCATGCGCAACGTACCGCGCGAGGCTGCGGCGTTCCTCTGATCCGGCCGATCAGTGACCCGTTGCGTCCTGGCGTGCCGCCTCCAGCGCCACCGCGGCGGCGTCAAAGTGCGCCGCAAGGTCGGCAATCTCACGAGCTGTGCGTTCGCCGTCGTTCGCCCGGATCGCTTCGTTCACTGACGGGAACACCATGTTGGCATATCCGTTGTCCTCGTCCGCTACGTAGACCAGATTCCGGAACCAGGCCCGGCGTTCGAGTCCCTGTGGGCGCGTCAGGGCGCGCTCCACCTGACGGAGCGAGGCGTTCGTGCGCGCGAGCACCCCAGGTGATGCGTCGCTGGCAAGGAGTTGATCGCGTGCCGCGTCGAACGCCGACGCTGCCATTTCGAACCGGTTCAGCGCCGTCGCGACGGGAGCCATGCTGCTCGTCCAACGCTTGGCGGCCAGGACCTTGTCCATATCGGCCAGATACCTTTTCATCGTCTGCGCAAATTCCACGTAGTCGTACGGCACGATATCGGCGTTCGCGAGCCGCAGCACCATCGCGGCAGCTATGCGACCGGCAGTGGCATGGTACTTGAACCCTGGGTCGCCGAACTTCGACATCCACGCGAAGTCGTCATATTGAGAGTGGTATACACCGCCCGGTCCACCAAACCCCCACTCGGCAATCGGAATCCCGAGATGGTTATAGAAGCCGGCGAAGTCCGAGCCGCCGCCAGGGTCACCCATTGCCGGTTCACTGTCCGCCGGCGTGTGGGACGTCGCCCGCCACTGGGCATAGACGCTTCCCTTCCCGTTCGGATCCGGCACCTCGTCGGCGACAGCGCGCAGGGTCGGCCGCAGTGACGGGGATCCGCCGCCGCCGAACTGTACGCCTTGTGCCGCCACATCCTGATTGAGATACGCCACCGCGCCGCGCAACAACCGCAGTGAGTCGTCCTCCACGTACTCCGTGGACCCGATCAATCCCCATTCCTCGGCGTCCCAGCTCGCGAATACGATCGTCCGTTTCGGACGATGGCCGGCCTTTACCTCTTCGCCGACCGCCCGCGCCGCCTCGAGCACACTCACGGTCCCACTGACGTTGTCGGCCGTTCCCGGCCCCCAGGCGTCCCGATGGCCACCGAGGATCACCAACTCGTCAGGGAACTCGCTCCCCCGCACGATTCCGAATGCGTCGTAGATCTCCTTGTACCCGTTGGGCGCGCGATCGTCGCGCACCAGGACGCGAGCCCGCACCGGGCCCGGGCCCACATGGTAGCGGAACGGAAGCCCGCCCTGCCACGACTGTGGAATGGTCGCGCCATGGAGATTGCGTAGCAGTTCAGACGCGTTCCCATAGCCAATCGCGATCACTGGAATATGTGGCACATCCATCTTGTTCACCGGCAGCCGCTTCGCACCTTCGGTGCTCGGATAGCCAGGCGTCGAGGGATCTCCGTCCACGTTGAGCACACTTCCGCGCTGTACCCCGGCTGCCGGCCGCATCGGTCCCGCGGGATACACGTCGCCCCGTGTGTAGCCGTCGTCCTGCGGATCACTGTAGATGATCAGCGCGCTCGCACCATGCTTCTCGGCCTCACGCGCCTTAATTCCGCGAAAACTCCGGCCGTACCGGACCACGACGATCTTTCCCTTCACCGATACGCCCAGCGAGTCCAGTTGCGCATAGTCCTCGATGAGTCCGTAATTGACATACACCACGTCCCCCGTGACGTCGCCCGCACCGCTGTAGCCGTTCACTGTCGGATACTGGGACAGCGCCGAGGTGGGATCCCCTGGCACAGGCGGCTCAGCCAGCGACAGCTCCTTGGTGCCGTGGTCAATCCGCCAGAGCTGCACCGACGTTGGGACCGGCATCCACACGCTGTAGGTCCGGACGTCTGTCTCGAGTCCCCAGGCTTTCATCTGGGCCATCACGTAGTCGCGCGTGCGCGCCTGGGCCGTCGTGCCGGCCACGTGAATCTCCTTGGACAGGGCCTTGGAGTGAGCCTCGGCGCTTGCTGGCGACGGCAGGCCAATGGCGGCGGCTTCAAGGGCGCGCTCTGCCTGGCTTTCCGCAGAGGTGTAGCCCGGCAGCTGTTGGGCGGCGAGTGGTCCGGCGGCGACGGTGAGCAGGGCGACGAGGCGACGCAGCATGTCGAGGGATTCCGGGAAAGAGGGTACTCGGAATTAAACCGGGGATCGCCGCCGGGCAATCGCCGGCGTCACGCCACGCGGCGCTTCCGCGCGAAGAGCATGAAGACGCCCAGTCCCGCCGCCACCAGCAGCAGCCCCGCTCACCGAGCCCACCCCGGTATCCAAGGCCCCGGTTCATCACGTCCGTATTCCCGGTCAGCCCAACGCTCCAGCCACGCCCTCCCCCAATACCATCTCGTATACCCGTTCAGCGTCCGTGAATCAATCACGTCGGCGTCCCAGGCCCGTTGGTCCTTACTCATGTCAACATTCGATTGCAACGCGGTCGTACAGCGATCGCCGAGGGCCGCGACCGGTCCACGTCCACGACTGTTAGTCAGCCCCCGCTGGCTGGCCAGCACGACACTCGTCCGCCCGGTCGCCTGTGCGTCAGGTAAAGAGCGCTGGGTCCGACGACTGCACGTGCCGTGGAGTGCAGGGTCAGCATGCGGAGCACTTGGTTTCGCAGCGAATGCGGCCGCGCACTGTCGGCAGATCACAGTGGATAGGCCACGCGCAGCACTACCCGGCATGTCCGATTCGTCGCGTCGGGCAGAAATGTGTGCGCCTCCGCCCATCCGGCGGTCGCCATCGGCACCCGCCCCCCTGTTCTGGCAGCTCGTGTCGATGACCACTGCAACAACCACAGGACCCCGCGTCCCACCCGGGTATCGCGCCCAAGCCGCGGTCAGCGCAGCGCGAATCGATCACTGAGTCGTATCCGTAATCTTTCGGTCGATGAAGATCGTGAGGCCCGATCCGGCCGGCTTCAGGGTCAACCACAACGCGGCAGGAGATCAGGCTGCAATATGTAACGCTTCGACCCGGAGGTTCTTGGCGAAGCAATACTCGTCGCATGCGAAGCGTCGCGGACATCCGAGGCAGTCGCGCCTGATCTTTTCCGGATACCGCGCTCGGTCCACCTGTGCATACCCGCACGACGCGAAGAACTGCGGCTGTAACGTCAGGGCGAACACGTCATAGATGTCCCGTTTCATCGCCAGCCGCTCCACCGCTTCGACGATGCTCCGCCCCAATCCTTGCCCGTGTGCTTCGCGCGCCACCGCGATCGCCGCCACCTCGGCTACCGAAGGCGAGTACTCCTTCAGCGCGCCGCAGCCTATCACGGCACTGTCGGTGTCTACCGCAACCACGAAATCGTCGATTGCCAACCCGACCATTTCTGTCGTGCGGCGCAACATCAACATCTCGTCGGCGAACTGATTGTTCAGCCGGACGATAGCCTCCACGTCCTGGAAAACCGCCGAGCGAATGTGGACGTCAACAGGCATTAGAGAACGCTTTCAAGCACCGTTAGGCCTTCCGCCAGTTCGTCCCGCGTGGCAATGAGCGGGGGCAGAAGCCGCACCGTGTAGTCCCCGGCAGTGCACGTCAGGAGTCCGGCCGCCAGCGCCTCGCTCACTACGTGTGCTGCCGTGCCCGTCACGTCCAACCCCCACATGAACCCCGCTCCGCGGATACCACGAATGCGGCCTGTTCGACGCGCGATGTCGTGGAGCTGTGTGCCGAACCATGCTCCGGATTCCTTCACATGGGTCAGTAGCTCCGGTGCAGACAGTCGATCGAATACGTACGACGCTACCGAGGCGATGAACGGGCCGCCACCGAAGGTAGTACCGTGATCACCCGGCTTGATGGCTGCCGCGATTTCCTTCGTCATCAACACCGCACCCATCGGCAGTCCCCCAGCCAATGGCTTTGCCAGCGTGAGGATGTCCGGCTCCACGCCGGCCTGCTCGTACGCGAACAGTGTCCCCGTACGGCCTAGCCCACACTGAATTTCGTCGAAGATAAGTGCCGCCTGCCGCTCCCTCGTCAGCGCTCGCAACTCACGCAGGAACCCGTGATCCAGCACGCGCACGCCGCCCTCGCCCTGCACTGGCTCCACGATCACCGCCGCACCTGTTGTTGCATCCAGTGCCGCGCTCACGTCGTTCAGATCGCGCTCGACAATCGAGACACCACCTGCCAGCGGTTGGAACGGCAGGCGGTAGGCTGCCCGGTCTGTCGCTGCCAACGTCCCGAACAACCGCCCGTGAAACGCTCCGCGTAGCGCGACGATCCGGTGCTTGTCCTCGCCCACTGACCGCGCCCAGCGGCGCGCAAACTTCATCGCGCCTTCGTTCGCCTCGCCCCCGGAGTTGCAGAAAAAAACCTGCGACGCAAAGGACTTGTCCACGAGCTTCTGCGCCAGCATCTCACCGGCAGCCGTCCGGTAGAGGTTCGACGTGTGAACCAGTCCGTCAGCCGCGGCATGCATTGCCGCGCGCAATCCCGGATCGCCATACCCGAGTGCATTCACTGCAATGCCGCTCACGAAATCCAAATACCGGTTCCCGTCACCGTCAAACAGATATACCCCTTCCCCGCGCACTACTTCCATTGGAGCGCGTTTGTACGTGCCCAGAATCGCCTCGAGCCCGCCAGCTGCAGTAGACGGCTCTGCTCCTGCCGGCGGTTCGGTCGCCGCCATCGAGCTCAAATTCACGCCTCCTCCCCTGTCATCGTGATCGTCGTCCCGCGCTTCCCATCCACCAACGCCTCAAGATCGCTGATGCGAACCGTCGCGACTCCACCGCGAACCGCCGCGACCGCCGCATGCAGCTTCGCCGCCATGCCGCCGACTGCCGTTCCCTCGACCATCAGGTTGCTCGCCTCCTCTACGCTGAGGGTACGCAATGGGGCCCCTCCCGAGAGCACCCCGGGAATATCGGAGATCAGCAGAAGCTCTCCCGCCTGCAATGCGATCGCGATCGCCGCTGCTGCGTCATCGGCATTTACATTGAGCGTCGGCCCTAGTTCGAGTCCGACATTACGGCTTACCGGTGAGATAACTGGCAAGTAACCACCATCAAGCAGGTGCCAGATCAACGACGCGTTCACTTGCTGGACTTCACCTACATGGCCCAGCGTCTCGGCGCTAATCGGTATCGCAGCCAGCAGCGACGCGTCCTCGCCGGAAATGCCAACGGCCCGCACGCCTTCGTGCACCAGGGCCGCTACCAGCCGCTTATTCGCGCTCCCCGACAAGGCCATGCGCACCAACTCCATGTCGCGCGGCGTCGTCACACGACGCCCCTCCACAAATTCGGGCGTCAGCCCGAATGCATTCTGCAGGTCCGTGACCTCATCGCCGCCACCATGCACCACGACAAGCGAGCGCGACATGGCGTCCCAGGCGTCTGCTAGTTGCTGCGCCAGGGTCGGATCATTCTGCACCCGACCGCCGACCTTGACCACACGTGTCATAGCAGTCCCGTTGTTTCGTCGAGTTCCATCATCAGATTGGCGTTTTGGATCGCCTGCCCTGCAGCTCCCTTTACCAGATTGTCGATCGCCGACAGGATCAGGAGCATCGGGCGGGCGGTCCCCGCAAGGGGCTGTGCGAAGATCTGCACGGCGTTCCGGTACGCGACGTCGCGGAGACGCGGTGGGGCGCCCACGAGTTCGATGAACGCCTCGCCAGTGAACCGTCGGCGCCAGGGCTCCATCGGATCGGTCAGCGGCTCCTCCAATTCAACGGTGATCGACGAGAGAATGCCCCGCGTCACAGGCAGGAGATGCGGGGTAAAGACGAGATCCGCTCGGCTCTCCATCTGTGCCAGCGTCGCTCGCATCTCGTTCATATGCCGGTGCGTGTTCCCGACCCCATAGGCGCGGTAGTCTTCAGCCACCTCCCCGAACGAGTATTCACGCTTGGCCGAATTCCCGGCACCACTCACTCCGCTCGCTGAATTCGCGATCATCGTGCTGCCATCGGCTATGAGCTGTCGCTCCACGAGTGGAGCCAGGGCGAGTAGAATTGACGTCGGGTAGCATCCCGGATTCGCCACGACCTGCGCCCCCCGCACGCTCTCGCGCGCCAGTTCAGTCAGCCCATATGGAACACCCTCGCAGCCATTGCCGGGACGCAGATCGGCCGAAAGATCCACTACCCGCGCCCCCGCGGCCTGCGCTGCTTCCACGCACGCGCGCGAAGCACCGTGGGGAAGCGCGCTGAATACCAGTTCCGCTTCATGCAGAGGCGCATCTTCGGTGGCAAGGAATGTCACGTCGCGCCCGCCGACGCGCGCAGTCTGCCCGCGCTGTTCGTTCGCAGTGGCAAACGACAGCGCAAGCGCAGGGTGCCGGGAAATGAGTACGCATAGCTCGCGGCCGGCGTATCCGCTGGCCCCGAGGACGCCGACGGGGATGCTATTCACACGGAATGCATAATCATGCATATTGATGCCGTCAACTCCTGCGTTCTTCGTTCGGTTCCCAATGGAGCCCCATGGCTAACAAGACGGCTAGACAAGCAACCATTCTTGAGATCACCGGCGCCCATGTCATTTCGAGTCAGGAAGAGTTGCGTCGCCGGCTCGCCCGACGGGGCATTATCGTGACCCAGGCCACACTCTCTCGCGACCTGCGTGAGTTGGGCCTCGTGCGCGTGCCCACTGATACCGGCGCACGTTATCTCCGCCAGGAAGCAATCAGCGACGAAGTCAAGCCGTCGCTCGAGGCGCTCCTTCCCCAGTTGTTCTCCAGCATTTCGGCGGTCAGCGAGTTGGTCGTCCTCCATACCGTCGCCTCCGGCGCCCAACCCATTTCCGAAGCTATCGACGCCGAGAACTGGCCTGAGCTCCTCGGCACGATCGCCGGCGAGAACACCATCCTCATCGTCTGCCGCTCCGCCAGTGCCCAGCGGGCTGTGGTCGCCCGGCTTACCCGCCTTGCGCAACCAGCATGAGCAGCCACGTTCCCGTGGATCCAATCGTGGCCTGGGTCGATTGACGTGGGTCGTCGAAATGATTAAATATGCATAGCAACTGCATAAACCTGTCCTTTGAGGAGTCGTCATGCCACGCACCATCGCCCTCGCCTATTCGGGCGGACTCGATACGTCCATCATCGTTCCTTGGCTCCGCGAGCATTATGACGCGCGCGTGATCTGTGTCGCCGCCAATATCGGGCAGGACACCGGCGAGCTGAAGGGCGTCCGAGAGAAAGCGCTCGCTTCGGGTGCTGAAGAGTGCTATGTCGAAGACTTGCGGCAGGAATTCGTGGAAGACTTCATTTTTCCTACCCTCCGCGCTGGTGCGGTCTACAATCGCAAGTACCTCCTCGGCACTTCCATGGCGCGTCCGCTCATTGCCAGACGCCAGGTCGAGATCGCCCGCCAGGTGGGCGCCGATGCTCTCGCCCACGGTTGCACCGGCAAGGGAAATGATCAGGTGCGCTTCGAGCTCACCTACGCCAGCTTCGCGCCTGATCTGCCTGTCATCGCGCCTTGGCGCGAGTGGGATATTCGCAGCCGCGAAGATGCCATTGCGTATGCACAGGCCCGGGGCATTCCGATCGCCGCCACCAAAGAGAAGATTTATTCTCGGGATGCAAATATTTGGCATCTTTCTCACGAAGGCGGCATCCTTGAAGACCCCAACGCCGCCCCGCCGGACGATCTGTTCATGCTCACCGCAAATCCGGCAGAGGCGCCCGATGCACCGGAGGACGTAACCATTGGTTTCCACCAGGGAACCCCGGTCTCCATCAACGGCAAGCCGTTTGGAGCCGTCGAGCTGCTGACCATGCTCAACAAGATCGCGGGCTGCCACGGCGTCGGGCGCATTGACCTCGTGGAAGACCGGCTCGTGGGTATGAAATCGCGTGGCGTCTATGAGACCCCCGGCGGCACCCTGCTCTACTCAGCTCACGGCGAACTGGAGCAACTCGTGCTCGACCGCCGTACGCTCGCCGCCAAGGACCTTATCGCGCCCCGTTACGCCGACGTCGTGTACGAGGGCCGCTGGTGGAGCACTGAGCGCGAGGCTTACGATGCCTTTGTCAACGCGACGCAGCTTCGCGTCACTGGTACAGTCACCCTTCGCCTGTACAAAGGATCGCTTACGGTGGTCGGCCGCCGGAGCGCTCAGGCACTTTATGACGAGCGGTTCGTCACCTTTGGCGAAGACGACGTCTATCAACAAAGCGATGCTGGCGGTTTCATTCGCCTGTTTGCACTGCCCGCACGCGTTCGGGCACTCAAGGACCAGGAACTGGAAGCCGCTGCGGCTGACCGCGAGGTTAAGCCGTCACTGGCGATCGCGTGACAGCAGAAGGATCCAGCAGCGTGCATAAACTCTGGGGCAGCCGGTTCGGTGGAGGGTCCGCCCCTGCATTCGACGCGCTTAACAACTCCATCGGAACCGATTTTCGGCTCTGGCCATTTGATATCACGCTGTCAAAAGCGTGGGCCGTCGCTCTCTGGAACGCTGGCGTGTTGACCCTCGAGGAGAGCCAAGCGCTTGAACGCGGCTTGGATGCCGTTTGCGCCCGCTTCGATGCCGGTGCGGTGCCCATTCCCTCCGACGAAGATGTGCACACCATGATCGACCGCTTACTGCACGATCAAGTGGGCGACGTCGCTTCAAAGTTGCATACCGGCCGTAGTCGCAATGATCAGGTTGCGACCGCGACCCGTCTGTGGACCATGGATGCCATGCCGCGTCTTGGTCTGGCAGTCCGCAATTTTCAGCACGTGATTGTCGACCGGGCGACTGAAGTGGAAGCGGTGCTCATGCCGGCCTACACTCACATGCAGCGTGCGCAACCTGTGTCGGCGGCCCATTGGCTGCTCGCTCACTTCTGGCCGCTCGAGCGCGACAGACTGCGCTTGCGCGCCGCAGCCCGGGCAGCCGCCGTGCTGCCCCTGGGCTCCGGCGCTGTGGCCGGCTCCGCGTACTCGGTATCACGCACGTTATTGCAGGGAACGCTCGGCTTCGATGCCATTGCTGAGAACTCGATGGACGCAGTGAGCGACCGTGATTTCGTGGCCGAAGTCCTATTCGCATGCACAATGATCGCCGTGCACCTATCCCGGTTCGCTGAGGATCTGATCATTTACGGCACGAGTGAGTTCGGCTTCGTGCAATTCGGTGACCGCTTTTCTTCGGGCTCTAGCATGATGCCCCAGAAACGGAATCCCGACGCCCTTGAGATCGCCCGGGGAAGCGCCGCCCATCTACTTGGTGATCTCACCGCGTTGCTTGCCACCATCAAGGGGCTGCCCAGCAGCTATAACAAGGATCTCCAGGACGACAAGCGCGCCTTGTTCGATGCGGCAGACACGATCCAGCTCGTGCTCCCGGCATTCGCCGGGTCGCTGGCTGAGGCGAAGTTCCGGCCAGAGCGCATGCACGCGGCCTTGTCCAGCGGTCTTATGGCAACCGACCTTGCTGACTACCTGGTGCGGCGCGGCGCCACCTTCCGTGAATCACATGCCGCTGTCGGGAAGTTGGTTCGGGAAGCCGAGGAACTTGGCGTTGAACTCGACACCCTGCCGCTAACGTCGTTTGAGGCTGCACATCATTTGTTTGGTCCCGATGCCAAGAACACACTCTCCGCAGAGCAGTCGGTGAAACACCGAGAAGTAGTTGGCGGCACCGGTCCCAACGCAGTCCGGGCTCAGATTAAAGCCGCAAGCGCTGCAATCGCTTAGGTCAGCGAGTTCAGATTAAACTTCCTATTGTTTGGGGAATACAATGGCTATTACTTAACACATAGAAAAAAATCCTTATAAATTAGGATTATTAATGCCAAGCTATGATATCGCCACTACAGCATTTGCAGTCGGCGCTTCGAAGAAATGGGTGGACAACCTCGCGTCACATCACTCGCTACCGGGCGTTCTCTCGCGAAGGCGAGGCATAAGTCGCGAATTCTCGTTTGAGGGCGTCGTGCTTGTCAGCCTTATCCGGGCTCTTTGCGACGACTTGCGCATCCCTGTGCGACGAGCCGTCAAGATCGCAACTTCCCTGACCGGGCTTAAAGCGAGTTCCGAGATGCTAACCTCGCTCAGTCTTCCAAGCGGCCTTGCGCTTCGCGTCGACACCGACGCGATGATCCGCCAAGTCAGGCAGCGACTTTTCGACGCGGCCGAGTCGGCACCTCGCATTCGCCGGGGCCGACCGCCTGCGACTGCACCTCCCAACAAGCCGCCTTACTGACGACCATCTGCTGAAAGAGCCGGGAGATCCCATGGCAGGGAGATCTCCCGGCTCTTCACACGTCCGGTTCGTCTTCTACTGGGCTAAGCGGGAGACGTTTTCTGCTGCTGGGCCCTTCGCGCCCTGGACAACGTCAAACTCGACGGCCTCACCTTCAGCCAGAGTCTTGAACCCGGTACCCTGAATCGAGCTGTAGTGGACGAAACAGTCCTTCTCACCACTGTCCGGGGTAATGAAGCCGAAGCCCTTCGCGTCGTTGAACCACTTCACTTTGCCTGTCGTACGCATGTCCCACTCCTGAAAGTACCCGTTGTCTAGGGAGCGGAACGCACCGTGCCCTGACAATCACTCGTGCCGCAGATCGCCTGAGCGCTGCGGGGCCGATATGCGCGGAGCCAAGACCCTCAGGCCCTGGCTCAGCGGGGCCAAAGGTAGTACGGGCTCATTGGCGGGTCAATACCGGGATCCGAGCCGCTCTGATGGTCACCTCTGGTGTGGTTTCACGATCGTCCGTCTCCTCTCCCGCATGCTCAACCTGTGTATTTTCACATGCACTTCGTTGGAGGGGTTCTTGAGCGCTGGCAGCCGTAGACAGACAGTAACGACCTGGGTGGGCCAGGTTCCCATTGGATCGGACTATCCGCTGGTTGTCCAATCCATGACCAATACTGACACGGCCGACCCGGCTGCAACTGCCGCTCAGGTCGTAGCGCTGGCCCAGGCGGGCTCTCAGCTGGTTCGGGTCACCGTCAACAACGACAAAGCTGCGGCAGCCGTGCCAGAAATGGCACAGCGGGTTGTTGACGCCGGGGTCAGTGTTCCGATTGTCGGTGATTTCCACTACAACGGGCACCTGTTATTGACCAATCACCCGGCTTGTGCTTCGGCTCTTGCCAAGTACCGCATCAATCCCGGGAATGTCGGAGGGAAGCGCCGCGATGAGAATTTCCGCACAATCGTGCGAATCGCCGTTGACCACGATCGGCCCGTTCGCATTGGCGTGAACTGGGGCTCACTCGATCAGGATCTGCTCACACAGATGATGGACGAGAACGCGCGCCAAGCGACGCCGGTTGACGCCAAACTCGTCTACATCGAGGCGATGCTCGCCAGCGCGCTAGGGTCGGCACAGCTGGCCGAGGAGGGCGGCCTCGACCACGACCGCATCATTATTTCGGCCAAGGTGTCTGGGGTGCAGGATCTCGTCACAGTATACCGGTTACTTGCCATGCGCTGTGATTATCCGTTGCACCTCGGGCTCACCGAAGCCGGCATGGGGAGCAAGGGCATCATTGCCAGCACGGCCGGACTATCGATCCTGCTCGCCGAGGGAATCGGTGACACCATTCGCGTGTCGCTTACTCCCAAACCAAATGGCGATCGAACAGAAGAAGTGCTCGTGGCCCAACAGATCTTGCAATCGCTTGGACTTCGTAGCTTCGCGCCCCAAGTCACGGCCTGTCCGGGATGCGGCCGGACAACATCAACTTTCTTTCAGCACATGGCTGAAGACATTCAGACGTACTTGCGGGAGCAAATGCCGATGTGGCGCACTCAGCATCCCGGCGTCGAGGAAATGAAGGTGGCGGTTATGGGATGCGTCGTAAACGGACCCGGCGAATCAAAACACGCTAACATCGGCATCTCGCTTCCTGGTACCTTCGAGGAACCGAAAGCACCAGTGTATATCGACGGGCAACTCGACTGCACGCTTCGCGGTGATCACATCGTGCAGGAGTTCCTGAGGATGCTCGACGCCTACGTGAATCGTACGTATCCAGCGCCGACGTCCATTCCTGAGTAGCACATGTACCAGCTGGCGGCGGCAAGGACAGGGCAGGGTACGGCTAACCGCACTAGATCCTGGCGGGTGAGGCGTGCGGCCGTTCGTGGCGATCCAGTGCAGCCACCACATGGCCGAACTCTTCCATAATGGGAGTCGAGAATCCCTGGTCCCGTAAGCGTTCGTAGAGCCGACGGTACCACCGGATCGTCCCGCCTTTTCCCCACTGGAAGCGCCCCCAAACCGAGTCCGGGTCGATCGTGCGCTTGAGATCCGCCAAGATCGAACTCGCCGTGTGGATCGCATCGGCAGCGCAGACCCACCGCGCGTTCTCGGGTGCCCGGTTGAGGCGGATTAGAACGTCCTCCTTTCGCTCCTCGTGCGACAACTCCACTCCATCATCGTCCGTCATCCGCACGGCCACAGCAAGTACGGCGTCAAGCGCTCCGTTGCCGAACTTGTCTCCGATCCGCTGATCCAGCATTTCCCGGGTATAGCGATCACGAAGGCAATCCTCGACTACGTCCTGAAGGATGCCGGCCACGATCGTGTCTTCGTCGCGGTCGTATTTCGTGAGGATCAGCGCGACATTCGCTCCGTGCGTTCCGTACGGAAGCCGCGTGCCCTTACGCACCTCGCGGTCGTTGTGCTTGGCCGCGAATGCAAGGGCGTGGTTGATGCGATCAGAGTACCCGTGGATTGTCATGACATCGGAAACGTGGGGAAGAATCCCTCTACTCCGAACTAACCTAGCGGCCCGTCAGGCAGGGAGCGAGGCGCGGCAAACCAGTTCACTATCCGTGTGAGCCCGCGTACGTCTTCCAGGTCAAACGCGCCGACCATTTCCGCATCGATATCAAGGACTGCCCGCAGCGTACGCTGGGAATCTCTGACCGGCACAACAACCTCCGATCGTGCCCGTGCGTCGCAGGCGATGTGTCCTGGAAACCGCCCTACGTCGTTGACCACCATGGCCTCACCAGACGCTGCCACCGTTCCGCATACCCCCTTTCCAAACGTGATTTCCAAGCACCCCAGCGACCCCTGATACGGGCCAACCCGCAGCAGGTGCTCTGGTACAATGACACGGTAGAAGCCGGTCCAGAGGAAGCCGAATCCGTGATGTATCAAGGCGCTGATCGTCGCCATCGCCGCAATTTCATCGTCTACTCCAGCGAGCACGTGCACGATGTGCCCGTACAGCGTTTCGTAGGCCGTCGGTTTCGGAAGGTCTCGAAGATTGAGGGTTGTTTCGGCCATGGTCACCGAGAGATGAGAACTGCGAGCCAAACGTTGATCAGAAAGAGGGCGGCGCTCTGCAAGATCACCCCGATTCCGGCCCCCACCGCTCCCAGGCGCTGACCCCTTATCCACCCGCCAATCGCGATTGCGGCGCCAATTCCGATCCCACCCACATCCAGCCCGAGATTAAACCAGGTCAGCCGGTCCAGGCCGGTCGCACTCGATACGTCGCGGAGTGCCAAGCCATGCCATGTCGCGGCAGCGTACACTATCTCCACCGCCCCCCAAGCAACCATCTGCAGGCCGAAGTGCCGAAGCAAGGGGGTTGCCGGGCGCCGCCAGGTTATCGCAACGAAGATCAGTGTGCCAACGATGATGCTCGCGCTTCCCCAAACGAGGAGACGAAACACATGCATCTGTTCGGCGTGAAGGAGAGTATCGGCAAACATTGAGCAAACCGCCAGGCGGAGGCACCCCCTGCATCCTAGCGCATCGCGCCGGTGCTTTGGTAGCGCCCAGGGGTACCGGTAGTTGGACGCCGCCCCAGTTAACCGCGCTGTAGGGGTCCGCTAGTTGTAATTGATCAGGAGGTTGTTCACAGGTCGTAGCAGCACCAAGCTGGGGTTGTCTGGACACTCAACCGGCAACCGCCAGAGGACCTGTGAACACCCACAAGAATGCACGCTTGAGTTACGCGCGGCGAGTCGAGCTTGTCGCCCGGGCGGGGCTCCCCGAGGGAAATCAGAGCCAGTTGGCGCGAGAATTCCAGGTCTCGCGCCAAACGGTCCAGAAGTGGATCCAACGCTATGAGACCGAGGGCCTGAACGGGCTGCGGGATCGGTCGAGTCGGCCGCAGCGCTCGCCGAGGCGGCTGCGGCGGATGCACCGGCGGCAGATCGCGCGTCGTCGCCGGCAACGCTGGAGCTCGCTGCGCACCGCCCGCGATCTCCGGCTCCCGGTGGCCACGGTCGTGCGGGAGCATCGCCGCCTTGGCCTGGAACGCCTCAGCCGGCTCGAGCCGCCCCGCCCGGCCCACCGCTATGAGTGGCCGGCAGCGGGAGATCTCCTGCACCTCGACATCAAGAAGCTGGGGAAGATCGGCCGCGTCGGCCATCGCATCCACGGCGATCGCACGACGCGGGTGCGCGGGATCGGCTGGGAAGCCGTCCACGTGGCGATCGACGATTGTACCCGGCTGAGCTACGCCGAAGTGCTGCCCGACGAACGGCAGCACACCACGGCGGGCTTTCTGCAGCGCGCCCTCCGGTATTTCGCGCGCCGCGGTATCCAGATCTCCCGGGTGATGACCGACAACGGGTCGGTGTATCGCTCGCGGCCCTTTGCGGCCGTCCTCGCTGCGCATCAGGTGCGGCACCTGCGCACCCGCCCGTACACACCCCGCACGAACGGCAAAGCCGAACGCTTCATTCGCACGCTGCTCGCGGAGTGGGCCTACGCCCAAGCCTATCGGACCAGCCTGGCGCGCACGCACGCGCTCCGGCATTATCTCGGCTACTACAACACCGCCCGTCCCCACATGGGAATCAACGGGCAAACACCCCGGCAGAAGCTCGCCACCCTGTGAACAACGTCTTGATCATCTACAGCTAGTCCCTTTGCCCATGACGATACGTCGCGAGCACTACTTCAGGCACCATCACCACGGCACTCTGGGCTGGCGCGGGGCAGGTGTGCCTGGATAGTCCTTCGGATCATCCCTCACTTCTTCTTGAGGGTCCGTTAGGCATTGAGGGGCGTCTTCTCTCGTCCTCATACAGGGTTCGTGTGCTGAAGATTACTCTGCCGAATAATGACGACTCGCCAAACAAGCGCGCGACCTGTTTCGGGACGCCGGCCTTGAGATCTTGGGCGGCAGCGATCGCGGGCTCGCTGCGTTGATGAGCGGCGAATTTCGGGGCCTATCTTTTCGCGCCCAGAATGTTCCCGTCCTCCTGGCTGATGGCGCTCCCGAAGTTGGCATCGCCGAATTCGATCCGGTTCGCAAGTCAGAACGGCCGGTGCATGAGGTCACCGAGTTCGGTCTCGGGCGCTTCCGTCTGGCTATCGCTGCCAAGGATGACGGCGGAATTCAACACGTTAAGAACGTGGGAGTTGCACCCGACCTGGTCGCCCTCTTCCAAACCGACATACTCGGTTTCCCCGGTGCGGGTGCTCTTACCGGCGCCATAGTGCGGAATACCTGCGGCGCCGATGTTGTGCGATGCGCGGTGGCCGGCGCGCTTCCCCGGTTGAGAATCTATCTCGGAATGCGGCTCATGTTCGATCATACTGGGGAGGGAACGGGCTATGGATTCGGCAATTTGCAGAATAAGGTACGGCAGCATCGCACGAGTCAGATTCCACAGATGGAATGGGTTTCCGTCACAAATTTCACAAAGATAGCATCTCCAAATTCTGGATTGCATGAGGGTTGCTCTGCGAACAGCCATGTTTGTGCGCCCGATAAGGAACGGTGCGTGGTGGGCCGAAGCACTAATAAGGTTGAACGTTCCCCCGATGCGGTGAGGGTGGGAAATACATTGGGCGTGCAATTCCACCTCGAAAAGAGTTCGCGGTCCGGCGTGCGCATGTTGCACCAATTTCCGGGGGAGGTATGTCGATGCTCGCTATTCCCGCTCTCAACTTGCACGGCGGTGCCTGCGTTCAACTGGTCGGCGGATTGTACACTAAGGAACGAGTGCGTTTGGACGACCCGCTCGCCGTAGCCCGCCAATGGGCAAGCGCAGGATTTCACCACCTGCACGTCGTCGATCTCGACGCCGCCATGGAAGCCGGGAACAACAGTGCGATCATCACCGCCTTGCTCGACGATGGCGACACGGAGATGCACGTCGGCGGCGGCATACGGACCCGTGACCGTGTGGGTGATCTGCTGGCTGCCGGGGCTGCGCGCGTCATCGTCGGCACACGTGCTATCGACGATCTCGATTGGCTCGCCGAGGTCGCCACGGCTCATCCGGGACTGCTCATTGTCGCCGCCGACGTGCGCGAACGACGTATTCTCACCCACGGCTGGAGCCGGGCTCAGGCCCTGGATGTCTTCGATCTTCTCGCCGATCTGGAACACCTCCCGATCGCCGGAACCCTCGTCACGGCCGTACACTGCAAGGGTCTCATGGCCGGTCCCGATCTGTCGTTAGTGCAGGATCTCGCGGAAGCGACCGACATTCCCATCATCGCGGCGGGCGGCATCGCCAGCCGCGACGACCTTCTGGCGCTAGAACATCGAGGCGCCGCGGCGGCGGTCATTGGCATGGCTCTCTACATGGGCATCCTCGACTCGATCGCTGTCGCTCAGGAGTTTTCCGCATGAAGCCGATCTGCCGTGGAATTGACGAAACTGAAGTCGAGCTACGCTTCAGACTTCACCCTGGTTCTGCCTGCATCAAGACCCGTGTACCGTTCCTAGATCATATGATCAATGCCTTCGCGCGATAGGTCGGTATTGAGCTATCGGTCATCACGCAGGGGGATTTCGCACATCGATTTGATCGAGGACCTCGCCATCACACTCGGCGTCGCAATCGCTGCCGCCGCATCTGCCACCGCTGCGCACTATAGCGACCGGACAATGCCGGCGGGTGCGCCTATTACTATTCCATCTCGCGTAGAAATTCGAGCACCCCGCGGCCGATGAGGTCGTCTTCCTAAACATCTCAGCCAGCCTCGAAGGCCGCCGCATACTGCTCGAAGTCGTTCGCCGGACGACAGAAGCGGTCTTCATTCCTCTCACGGTCGCCGGCGGCTCAGTGGCCGACACTACCGCCACCTTTCGAGCCTGTGCCGACCACGACACTGAACGCGCCGCTGTGTTGAAGGTCCTCGCAGAACGGGCAGCCTCGGAGTCTTAGAACGAAGACGCTAGTGACGCCGGGATCTTCGTTGTATCGCCGACGAAGCCGAACTTCATACCGTGCATGTAGGTCCGGGATACGCGCTGCACGTCCTCGGGCGTGACGTCACGCAGTTGCTCTACGAAGTCACCTGCCTTACGGTAGTCGCCTCCGTACAGTTGCGCCCGGGCGAGGAACGACGCTTGGTCTGCGTCGGTTTCGTTCTTGAGGAAGTAGTCGGTGATGAACCCCTGTACGAGCGTGCGCAGTCCGAGGGGGTCAACCAGCGTTGTCTGAAGACGCCGCATTTCCCTTCCCATTACATCTAGAGCCGCCGTTGGATCCGTCGTCGTCACGTAGAGCCCGCCCGCCGAGATCGCGCGCTCTAGAAACGGCGCTTCGACCGCATACGCCAGATGTTCGCGCGATCGTACTTCCGTGAATAGACGCCCGCTCAATACAGCCGTTGCAATGCGCAACGCGTCGTAATCGGAAGTACCCGCCCGGGGCCCCGGATAATATCCGAGGATATAGTTCGTGGGCAGGTCGCGGGACAGTTTAGCTACATGCTCCACCGCCGGCATCAGATCCGGCGGTGGGGTCCATGTGTACAAGCCCACGGGTAGTGTGGCGAGCGTGCCACTGATCGCGCGTTCCAGTTGTTCGCGGCTCACGTTGCCAACTACCACTACGAGCAAACGCGACTGAACCATCTGGGTGTCGTGGTACCGGCGTACCTGTTGTGGAGTGAGCGCTCGTAATGAGCTCGGTGTTCCCTCGGGATCCAGCCAATACGGATGATCGGCATACAGGAGCCCCTCGGATAGGCGGGTCACAACTGCGTCCGGATCTGCGGCAGCTTGCAATGCGTCGGTGAGCATCTGCTGTCGCGCCCGATTGATGTCGACTGAGTCCAGTTGTGGTGCCACCAACCGGTCAGCGAATAACGCCCAGCTCGAATTGAACGACTGTCGGAGGGTGCGGAGGCCAAACTCCGTCCAGTCCACCCCGGGACCGATCACAATTGTGGCCCCTGCCTGGGCAGTGATCCGGCGTAGCGCTTCCTTGGGAAACTTACGGGTTCCGCCTTCCGACGCCGTGAGCATCAGCACTTCCACCCCTGCATTTTCCGCCGTGAGCTGCTGGCTGCCCCCAAGAAGATACACGTTCGCGGCGATAACATCATTGGCCATGTTTCGCCGCAAGATTACGTGCACATGCGCAACGTCAAAGGCCGTCGTGCTGGTATCGACGACTGCCGTTTGCGCGCCGGCAGGCCCTGCGGCGGTGATCGTCACCGCCAACGTGACCAACAAGCGGCACCGAGAGTGTGTCATGGCGTGCTTCCCCAGCGCGACAGCTCTTCCGCCGTGAGGCGAATGCGGTGGTTGGCTTGCTCGTCGATCAGCACCCCACGTACGTGGGGCTTGCCTACAACGTACCGGCGCGCGTATCGCTGCAGGTCAGGCACTGTTTCTCTTGCCATCGCATCCACATAGCCGAGATAGTAATCCAACCCCGTCACCGCCCACCAGAATCCCAACTGGTGTGCGAACCCGGAAGCCCGTTCTAACCCGAACATCGTACCTGCGATCCGCTGCCGCTTCACTGGTTCCAGCTCGAGCGCAGAGAAATATCCTGAGTCGGCAAACGACCGCACTTCCCGCTCAAGTGCCGTGATCGCTTCACGAACGTGTGCCGGCGAAGTCACCCCGCTGATCGTAATCGGCCCTACGTGATTTTGCGTGTAATAGTTCACCCCCAATGATTCGAACAGACCGCTGTCCACCAATCGTCGCTGGAGCCGCGAATCCGGCTGGTTCAACACGTCTGAGAACACGTCGGCGGCATAGGTCGATGATGGATCCTGCAATGCGCTCGGCCCTTGCCATTGGAGCATCACTACCGCCGTGGCAATCGGAGCTTCCGACAACACGCCGGTGTCGGCAATCAGCGGAGGAATGGGCGGTATTGGCCACTTCCGGAACGGATTGGCTGCTCGTTCCCACCTTCCGAAGATGGCATGCGCCGCGGCGAAGACTCGTCCCGCATCCACGTCTCCTGTGACGATGAGTGCAGAGTTGTTCGGCACGTAGTACCGATGCTGAATTTCGTGCATCTGGTCCGGGGTCGTGCGCAGAATCGAGGCCCGCCGTCCTAGGGGGTCTTTCCGGGGCCACGCCGCCCCCCAGAGTGCGTGTCCCATAGCGCGCTGAAAGGCGAACCCTGGTTCAGATTCGTCCCGGTCGTACTCCCCGATCACCACAACTCGTTCGCGGTCCAGTTCGTCGGCACGAAACAATGGCTTCTCCACCGCCGACGCCAACAGTCGCAATCCAGCGTCTAGGCTATCCGATGGCAGCGTCATGTAGTAGTTCACCTGCTCTTCCTGGGTCGACCCGTTGAACACGGCTCCAAGGGCTGACGCCCGCATCTCAAACGCGTCGAGTTCGGGATAGTCGGAATCGGCCCGAAAGAACATGTGTTCGTACAGATGCGACAGTCCCTCGTATCCAGAATCCTGCGTGAACGATCCGTTCCGAACGTCGATTTCAACCGTCGCCAGTGGCACCCCGTGATTCTCCACCACAATCACCTCAAGACCGTTGGGCAACATCCTGCGTTGAATGCTCCGTTCGAGTCCGGCCCGCTGCGCATTGGCACTCACCGCAGTGAAGACGACAAGCAGGAGCCCTCTAAGCCACGGGGGCCGGAGCCGTAGCGTGCAGGCGGCAAACGGTGTTTCTTTTGTCTTCACCATGACTCCCACGTCTACACTGGTCGATCGGCTGACGGCCCGCCTCGGGGCGGGGCGCATCAAGCAAGATGTGACTCTCGCTCCCCTGACCACATTCAGGATCGGCGGCCCGGCGGACCTTCTTGTGGAGGCGACCAGCGCCGCTGAACTCGTCACCACGATCCGAACTGCCCGCGAACTGCAGGTCCCGTATTTTGTCCTCGGACTCGGGGCCAACATTCTGGTCGGCGACCGCGGGATCCGCGGACTTGTGATTCGCAATCGTGCCAACCACTGGACGCTCTCCGAGGCCGGTCTGCTCTGGTCCGAATCCGGTACCGAGGTGGCGACGGTCATTCGCGAGACCGTCCGCCGCGGCTGGAGCGGACTCGAGCACTTCGCCGGCATTCCGAGCACCATAGGTGGAGCGCTCTGGCAAAATCTACACTTCCTCTCTCCAGCCCCGACGCGTGAACGCACCATTTTCATCGCCGAGGTCTTTCGCTCGGCCAAACTATTGAACGCCGAGGGAGCCCTTTACACCGTTGGTGCCGAGGACATGCGCTTCGGCTACGACTCGAGCCGGCTCCATAGCGGTCGCGAAGTTGCATTGGCTGCAACGTTTCAGCTCGTCCCCGGGAATTCCGATGCTATGGAACGCGTCATACAGGAAAACCTCAGTTGGCGTGGCGCACGCCACCCATGGCTCGACTGGTATCCGAGTGCGGGCTCGATTTTTCAGAAGATCGAGGACAAGGGAGCAGGACGCCTGATTGATCAGGCCGGCCTCAAGGGGTTTCGTCACGGCGATGCCCAGATCTCCCCATTGCACGCTAACATCATCGTGAACCTGGGATCAGCCACAGCGAATGATGTTCGCGAGCTTATGACGATCGCGCAGGATGCGGTGCACGAGAAATTTGGTCTCACGCTCATTCCAGAGATTGGCTTCGTCGGTGAATTTTGATTCAGCGCTGCTGTTTCAGAATAGTTTGCGCAGTTATGTCCAATACAGGCACTATAGTGTACCGATACTGAGTCTATATTGTATCGAAATTACGCGTTACTGCGAGCTTTTCATCCACTGTTTCCAATCATGATCCGCCAGCCCGATTGACAATAACTTCCCGCACCGCACCAGCGGCGTTCGCAGAAGGAGGGGTTCTTCGGCCAGGAGATCAAGCCAAGCTATCTCATTTCGAATCGACTGGACGAGGCCCAACTCAGCGTAGCGTCGGCCGTTCACCTCAAGCAGCGCATGGACGCCGAATTTCTTAGCGAAGCGACTTAACTCCCCAAGTGAAGCTGCGCGTTCGTTCAAGTCGACAAAGTGCGTTCTGATCCGCCGCTCCGAGAAGAACCGAAGGGCCTTCCGCGTGTTTGCGCTCTTCCGCACCCCAAAGATTTGCACTTCCATTGACCTATCCTCGGCCCGCTTACTGACGGTGATTGGCTATCTAGCACTGGACGTGCATCGGAACGGTGAACGGTAATCCTCGGGACTCTCTGTTTTCACCAGCGTGGTGGCTTTCCAGCTGCCACGCCCAGACAGTGTGGGGCAAGTTAATTCGCCATCCTGCGCTGCCATCGGGCCGCCTGGATCGCTGGGAAACCCCCGACGGTGATTTCATCGACGTGTATCGCACATCAGCGCTGGCTTCCGCGCCACGTCTCATCGTGCTTCACGGTCTCGAGGGAACTCTTCGTTCGCACTACGCTCGCGGTATTCTACTGCGCGCCGCTGCTGCCGGCTGGGGCAGTGACTTGCTCATGTTCCGCGGCTGTGGTGACGAGCCGAATCGAATGGCCCGGTTCTATCACTCCGGGGAAACAGGCGACCTGGCGCAGGTGGTCCAACGCGTAGCCGCGGACTACGCGACTAGCCCTCTTTTCCTCGCAGGATATTCCCTCGGCGGCAACGTCCTTCTGAAGTGGCTCGGCGAAATGGGAAGCAACTTGCCGCCGAATCTCCGCGCCGCGGCTGCTGTTTCAGTTCCATTCGACCTTGAGGCAGGTGCTCAATACATAAACCAGGGGTTTTCGCGTATCTACGAACGTCATTTCCTCCGTACGCTCAAAGCCAAGGCCATCGCCAAGCTCGCGCGATTCCCCGATCTCTTCGATCCACACGCGCTCGCCTGCGCGAACACGATCGTTGAGTTCGATGACGCCGTCACAGCCCCGGTGCATGGATTTCATGGTGCCTCGGATTACTACGCGCAGTCGAGTTCGATCCGGTTTCTCATTGGAATCCGCGTCCCGACCCTTCTGATCAGCGCTTACGATGATCCGTTTCTCCCGCCCCAGACTCTTCGTTCCGTGGCGGAGATTGCACATAGTAACTCCGCGCTATACACGGCGTTCTCTGCCCATGGAGGACATGTCGGATTCGTCTCCGGTTACATCCCGGGCTGCCCGCATTATGACTCCGAAGACCGCATCATGTCGTTCTTTGCCGACCACCTCGCTCAGACAGCAATGAACTGAGTCGCGTCGAACCGCCAACTGTCGGTCCTCGCCTGACTCTATGGAGTCCTGCTGCCTCTGGAGTTACCATGTTGGTTCAGAGCCTGCATTGTCGGTTTACGCTCCCGTCGAAGGAGTATCGTCACTCATGTTGATCTTATGGTCTTCGCTGGTGATCGCTGGATTGCTCACGCTCGTGTCCCTGATGATCACGGGCGTTCCACGCCCACGCGGGCCAGAACACCAGCAGACGAAGCCGCGCCTGTTGCTGCCCATAGCCGGTGCCTTCTGCACTGCAGTCGGGCTTGCCGGCTATGTGTCCGCAGTATGGCTCCACTTTTCCGGCCCATGGCGTATCACAGTCGTCGCTGCCGCGGGAGCGAGTGCTGCAATTCTTACTGCCTGGACCGTTATCAAGGTGTTCGCTGCACCGTCTGCCGACCCCGAGGATGACCTGCGTTACCGCTTTCAAGGTCAAGTTGCCATGGTGAGCGAAGCCATTCAGCCGGACCGTCCGGGCCGGGTCGTGTTTCAAGTCGACGAGCGGCAATACGACTTGCGCGCGCAGTCACTCGACCGAGCACCTGTCGCGGCGAATACAGAGGTCGTAATCGAAGAGATCGACGGTGACATGGCCACCGTCGAGTTGTGGGCGTCGGTCGAGCAACGCCTCTAGCCGGATGCCTAGGAGAGCAACGAGATCGTCTTGATGTCCGCCTCTTTGTGGTTTGGTGTGGTATTCGTGGGATTCTTCGTCCTGCGAGCAATCGTGGCTACTTGGGCCTTCTTGTTCCTGCTTCCCGACGGAGACCGCTGTCCCAACTGCGGTGAAATTACTCTCCGCGTGGAAGCGAGACCATGGAACCGGCTCCTTCCACGGTTTCGCACAAGCTGGTGCTATAGCTGCAACTGGGAAGGCCTGTTACGCCACGGCTCTGTACGTAGCTCGGCGAATGCGCCAGGCTACAGTGAGTGATCGTGCTGATCTAGACACTGGATACGAATAGAAGCAGCCACTTGGGCCGGTTTCTACTCAGCTCAAAATAGTCGTCATAGTAGCGCAATCTGATCCTGTCCAACTCATGGAATAGGTCGTTCAGCGATACGCCGTGGATGGGACCGATGACGACGAGATCGCGCTCTACTCGGAATTCCTCCGAGGTCAGTCCAAACAACGCACCAATAGTCAATCGCGTCAGGCCACGCCGTTCATACACTTCTCGGCGAACGCAGAGGCTCGATGCCTGACCAGCAACAGAAAGTGGCATGGAATCTTCTCTAAATTGAGCGAACGTCGGAAGGTAACGCTCCATACGGTATTCTCTACAACAAATTCCCGCCAGAGATGACTGCTCTCGAAGCAACTTTCGATGTAATCGTGATCGGTGCCGGCCATGCTGGCGCCGAGGCAGCCGTCGCGGCTGCCAGGACAGGAGCTCGCGTCGGGCTAGTCACAACCGCCATCGAGACCATCGGGCAGATGTCGTGCAATCCGGCTATTGGTGGCGTGGCCAAGGGAACGGTCGTGCGCGAAGTGGACGCCATGGGCGGTATCATGGCCCGGGCAACAGATCTCGCGTGCCTGCAGTTCCGAATGCTCAACCGCAGCAAGGGACCCGCGGTATGGGCACCGCGTGCGCAATGCGATCGGGGGCTGTATCGCCGCGCGATTCGTTCCCTGCTTGAGGAGCATCAGCACCTGGTCATCATTCAGGCGACCGTCGGTCGTCTATTGCTCGACGACGGCGCACCCGCGGTAGTCGGTGTGGAGACGCTCGACGGGCGCCGCTTCGGCGCACGTGCCGTGGTGATAACCACGGGCACATTTCTCCGGGGACGTATCCATATCGGTACCACCACGCGCATATCCGCTGGGCGGGCGGGGGAGAGTGCGGCGATTTCTCTCGCCGAGCAGATTGAGCAACTGGGCTTGGCGGTGGGGCGGTTCAAGACTGGTACGCCGCCGCGCATCGACGGACGAAGCGCCGACTTCTCCACACTCACACGCCAGGAGACCGAAATTGAAGCATTCAATTTTTCCTGGTCGCACTTCTGGCCTGCGCCACGTCGCAAGGGAGAACATACACGCCATCCGCAACAAATACCGTGTTGGATCACGTATACAACCCCTCGGTCACACACAATCATCCGGAATAATCTGCGGGCATCTGCAATGTATGGGGGGGCCATCGGAACAAAGGGACCACGCTATTGCCCCTCTGTCGAAGACAAGATCGTCCGGTTCCCTGATGCCGTGCATCACCAAATATTTCTCGAGCCTGAAGGGCTAGATACCGCGGAATTGTACGTCAACGGATTGTCCACCTCTCTTCCGGTTGACATTCAGCTTCCGTTGCTCCGCAGCATTCCCGGCCTCGAGCATGCGCGCATGACACGGCCGGGATACGCCATCGAATACGACTATTGTATACCCACGCAGCTCGATGCGACGTTACGGGTTCGAGCTGTTGATGGGCTGTATCTCGCCGGACAGATCAATGGCACGACCGGCTACGAGGAAGCCGCGGCACAAGGCTTAGTCGCCGGTCTCAACGCTGGTTTGGCAACCACGGGTCGTGCGCCATTTGTTCTTGGGCGGGAAACGTCTTACATCGGTGTCCTCATCGACGACCTTATTACCCGTGGGGTCGACGAGCCATACCGCCTGTTTACCTCTCGTTCCGAGTTTCGCCTCACCGTGCGACAGGACAATGCTATTCGCCGTCTTGGCCCGATAGCACGGAGTCTTGGTCTGCTCCACGATAACGAGGCAGCCCTGTTGGACACTCGACTGGCGTCTGAAGACGCAGCAATGCATGCGGCGCGCTCAACGAGTATTTCGCCTGCTCAAGCCTCGCAACTTCTACGAACCGTTGGCGGCGCCGACCTCCCTCACGCCCAACGCGTTGCCGAGGTCGCGAGGCGTCAGAATGTGGCATTGTCGGATTTGTTCAGCGCTGCTGGCATCGAGGGCACATGGAGCGCGGAGGTGCTCGCGGCGGTTGAACTCGAACTCAAGTACGCTGGGTATTTCGACCGAGAGCGGGCCCAAGCGCAACAGTTGCGCCGCTTGGCCGGATTTATTCTCCACAACGGCTTGCCATATCAAGAGATGACAACTCTTTCCATTGAGGCTCGCCAGAAGTTCTCCGCACTCCAACCAATGAGCATTGCGCAGGCGTCACGCATTCCCGGCATCTGTCCCACAGACCTCCAAAACCTCATCATCGAAGCCAGACGCTACTATGCCAGGAAGTCAATTGATCCATAGACCGCGCTGGGGATGCTTGGTGGGCTTTGCATTAGTAGCAGGATGACATTTAAACAAGTAACATATATTCCTTAGGATACTAATTTTGCTTGTCTGTGTCACCGAGTTGAACTGGTTTGATTCGGGGGGGGTAACAGGCATTCTGCCGGCTGTTGCGCTCTCGGTGCAGATGCTGTCTTGCTCCGCGTTGCCGTGCCTGACACGGCGGCCCTGACGGTCATTTCAAGAGAGCAACGCCTTGGCGCACGCACTAGCAAAGGGGATCCTACCCACCTGTAGTGTATCACCTACAATTTTCCCGTTCTAACCCCAAGCGATGCTCCAGATGGGAACATCGCGCGCCTGTCTGAGCTCCCCAGATAGAAGAACTCCTTACCGGGCATCGCTGAGCAGCAGAAATGTGCTACCGCTCGGTAGCCAGCCACAGCACGGTGGCTACGGGCTGTGTGGGATGGGGCGATAGGAGCACGGTGGAGTTTATATGCTAACATATTGCCTTCATTGAGTTTATCTCATTTCTGTGGAGCAGATATTATCGTGGCGTTAGACTAAATGGAGTGCTCCTGTCTCTGGGCGATAGTTCATTCTTCCGCAGCCAGTATCAAAGAGCAATCTTGATGTTCCACGTGGAACATCAAGACCAGCGCGAAGTCGCAGATTTTCGACCTAAGAACGTGAGAGGCCTGTATATTCCGCTTCAAAATTTCAAGCATAGGCCAAGTGGCAAGAATCATCGCGGTCGCCAATCAGAAGGGCGGTGTAGGCAAGACAACTACCGCCGTCAACCTCGCCTCAAGCTTAGCAGCTGCTGAGCAGCGAACACTGCTCGTTGATGGGGATCCTCAAGGAAACGCCACCAGCGGAATGGGCCTCTCGGCAACTGATTTCAATGCGTCTACTTACGAAGTATTGCTTGGAGATGCTACGCCTCAGGAGGCAATCATACACCGGGTCCTATTTGAAAGGCTCAGTGTGCTTCCGTCAACTCCAGACCTTGCAGCTGCTGAGGTAGAGCTCGCCGGAGCGGCAGGGCGAGAGCACATAATGCGGGCCGCTCTCGGCATGGTCCGTCACGACTACGATTTTGTGCTTATCGACTGTCCTCCATCACTCGGACTTATCACACTAAATATGCTCGTCGCTGCAGACTCCCTGCTCATCCCGCTTCAATGCGAATACTACGCGCTTGAGGGCTTATCCCAACTCTTGAATACGTTTCACCTAGTCCAGCGGAGCCTCAATGAAGGACTCGTAATTGATGGCGTCATTCTCACGATGTATGACGCACGCATCAATCTCTCGCGGCAGGTTGCGGCGGACGCCCGCGAGTACTTCGGAGACAAGGTATTCAATACCGTGGTTCCTAGAAACATCCGTTTAGCAGAGGCGCCGAGCTTCGGCAAACCCATCATCTTGTACGACGTCGCCTCAGCAGGGGCCCAAGCCTATCTCAAAGTGGCCACTGAATTACTCCAGCGCGTTGGCCCTAACAGCTCAACACCCGATGCTCCGTAGCCCCATCTCGTTCTCAATCACGTTATGACTCCAGAACGGCCCCGCAGGCTTGGGAGAGGTCTTGAGGCTCTGATTAGTGGGGCCGCGCAGAGCGCAGCCCAGGCAGCGCCCGGTCAGTTGGCAGAACACAATGAACTGCAGCGCATTCCGCTCGACGCCATCCGTCCAAATCCCTTTCAACCCAGGCATGATTTCCAAAAGACAGAACTGGCCGAGCTGCGGGCTTCCTTGCAGGCTTCGGGAATGCTGCAACCCGTTGTCGTCAGGCGCACCGGAAGCACCTATGAGCTCATTTCGGGGGAGCGAAGGTTTCGCGCAGCAAGCCAACTAGGCTGGGACACAATCCCGGCACTCATACGTGCGGCTGACGAGCGCACGATGCTCACGCTTGCTCTCATTGAAAATCTCCAGCGTTCCGATCTGAACGCCATGGACGAGGCCCGAGGTCTTCACAGGCTTCACGAGGAGTTCGCCTTAACACACCAACAGATTGCAGACGCAATAGGCAAGGATCGGTCAACAGTTAGTAATCTGCTGCGATTTCTTTCTCTCCCTGTCGACGTACAACTACTGCTCCAGCAGAACACGATCACCGTGGGCCACGCCAAGGCGCTCCTGGCGCTGTCAGACGAGAAAGCCATAGGGCGGCTCACCGCGGATATCGTGACTCACCAATTGAACGTTCGCCAGACCGAGCGCCGGGTTCGAGAACTCATCAATCAAGGAAGGTCTTCCCCAACACAACGCGTGGTAGGGTCGCCAATCACAACCCAAACGCAATCAGCGAGGTCCCCCTTCATCCGCCAAATTGAAGGCCGTCTCCGGCGATATCTGCAGACCGACGTTCGGATTGAGGCCGACATTCACAGCAAAGGGACGATCACCATTGCTTTCTATTCCAATGACGACCTTAACCGCATTCTCGAAGCCCTCCTAGGAAAAGAACAAATAGGCGACTAGCCGACGAACTGATGTTTATACTAGAAATATAAACATTATTGTGAACATGGTTAACTAATTGCAAAACAGTATCTTGACAGCAATACCGGCAGCGTAAACAAAGGTTCAAAACAATTATCAACACCATTGCTTTAGACGCTCCACGCTGCTCCGTTCCCCGAGGAAGACTCGGCCACTCTTTCCGGGCCGCAGTTGCCGCGTCCTCTTTCCACCGACACGTCCAAGCACCGCTACTCCAGCTCAGTAGCGCCACCACCGTGTTCTAGAATCACAAACCGCCAACCTTTTGATATCCCTCGGCCTTCAAGTCGCGCTTCAGTGGTCATAGCTGACAGTGCAACAGGTACCTTTCATGCCTTTTCCGTCCCACCCCAATGCGTATGCCCCCGCCGCTTGCATGCTTACGTGTTTTCTCTCAGAACGCGCACCGGGAGCAGACCCATGCTACTTGATCCTCACTTCCAATCCTCACCATTCACTCCTTAGCTCATGATTCGGGAAATTTCTATTCCAGGTCGCACGCAACTCTGCGCCTTTTCAACCGAGAACGCCGTCCACTTGACATCACTGTGACACCGCTACACGAGTTGTGCCAGTTCCTTAACGACCGCCTTCGAGTTCTCGAGATCCCAGATTACGATCGTGCGCTTAACGGCCTCCAGCTCGTCAATAGTGGTGCAGTGCACCGTATTGCGGCGGCTGTGGATTTTTCCCTCGAAACTGTCCGCCAATCCGTTTCCACCGGCGCTGATTTCCTAATCGTCCATCACGGCATGTTCTGGAGCGGTCTCCAGCCCTTCGTAGGAATCCACTATGAGCGGCTCCAGCTGGCAGTGAGAAACGATCTCGCCGTCTATGCTTCGCATCTTCCCCTGGACTGTCACGAAACATTCGGCAACAACGTGCAACTCGCCCATCATCTCCAACTGGTGCCTAGCGATCGCTTTGGACACTATCGGTCTCTCGAGATTGGGTGCTTAGGCCTCGCTGACGTGCCTACGGCTGAGCTGGTTTCGCGCGTTCGGAATTTGGTTGAACCATTGGGTACCCAGCTGGTAATTACGCCGTACCCCCAAGGCCGCCTTACCCATTGTTGGGCAATCCTCACCGGCGCCGGCGCCTCTGCCGATACGTTGCAAGAGGCCACGGATCGGGGCATAGACACATTGATCGTCGGCGAAGGTCCCCACCATACGGCAGTGGATGCCCATGAGCGTGGAATGGTGGTGATCTACGCAGGACACTACGCCACCGAGACATTTGGCGTTCAGGCGCTAGCTACCGAGCTCGGGCATATATTCGGCCTACCTTGGTCTTTCATTCACGCGCCGACGGGGCTTTGAGTCCAAGCTCCTAGCTGTAGATGATCAAGACGTTGTTCACAGGGTGGCGAGCTTCTGCCGGGGTGTTTGCCCGTTGATTCCCATGTGGGGACGGGCGGTGTTGTAGTAGCCGAGATAATGCCGGAGCGCGTGCGTGCGCGCCAGGCTGGTCCGATAGGCTTGGGCGTAGGCCCACTCCGCGAGCAGCGTGCGAATGAAGCGTTCGGCTTTGCCGTTCGTGCGGGGTGTGTACGGGCGGGTGCGCAGGTGCCGCACCTGATGCGCAGCGAGGACGGCCGCAAAGGGCCGCGAGCGATACACCGACCCGTTGTCGGTCATCACCCGGGAGATCTGGATACCGCGGCGCGCGAAATACCGGAGGGCGCGCTGCAGAAAGCCCGCCGTGGTGTGCTGCCGTTCGTCGGGCAGCACTTCGGCGTAGCTCAGCCGGGTACAATCGTCGATCGCCACGTGGACGGCTTCCCAGCCGATCCCGCGCACCCGCGTCGTGCGATCGCCGTGGATGCGATGGCCGACGCGGCCGATCTTCCCCAGCTTCTTGATGTCGAGGTGCAGGAGATCTCCCGCTGCCGGCCACTCATAGCGGTGGGCCGGGCGGGGCGGCTCGAGCCGGCTGAGGCGTTCCAGGCCAAGGCGGCGATGCTCCCGCACGACCGTGGCCACCGGGAGCCGGAGATCGCGGGCGGTGCGCAGCGAGCTCCAGCGTTGCCGGCGACGACGCGCGATCTGCCGCCGGTGCATCCGCCGCAGCCGCCTCGGCGAGCGCTGCGGCCGACTCGACCGATCCCGCAGCCCGTTCAGGCCCTCGGTCTCATAGCGTTGGATCCACTTCTGGACCGTTTGGCGCGAGACCTGGAATTCTCGCGCCAACTGGCTCTGATTTCCCTCGGGGAGCCCCGCCCGGGCGACAAGCTCGACTCGCCGCGCGTAACTCAAGCGTGCATTCTTGTGGGTGTTCACAGGTCCTCTGGCGGTTGCCGGTTGAGTGTCCAGACAACCCCAGCTTGGTGCTGCTACGACCTGTGAACAACCTCCTGATCAATTACACCTAGCTCGCCTACCACCGCATTCTACGAACGATTGCCTTCATCCTTTCCACAACCGCCCCAGTCATGCATGGAGGGCCGTATCAGCCCATCAGTACCCCGCTCAACCTGGTAGCCGTATCAGCCCATCAGTACCCCGCTCAACCTGGTACTAGATGTCGCTGAGTAGACCTAATGAGGGGGGGAGAAGCGGACCACCGAGGTCCCAGTGCCAGACGTCCCGCATCTTATTTGTATGGGGGTCCCGGAGTGGTTTGTACTGCAGCCGCTGTTCAGAGAGGCCCACGCGTATGCCGTACTGAACCAGCCGCGCCCTATCCGTAGATATCAGGTGTGCCATTGGCCGGCCTTGCCAAACGTGCCGATGGAGCCACAGCCCACCGTCCATGGCATACACCATCCCCGCTAGGCGGGATGAGAACTCCTTGTAGACTGGGGTCTCAGACGACGTTGAGCGCACCACGCTCTGCGGGCCCTTGTTACTGGCAGGCGACTTGACCTTCCGTCGCAGCTGGTGCCACCGGAGGGACGGACCCAAAGAAGATGGCGCACAGGCGGGGATCTGCATTCGGATTGGTAGACGTTGCTGACCACCCCGTCGTATCGCCCTGCACGAGCGTCAGGGTCACCCCGGGCGATGGCGAGAAAGACAGCGAGTCCAGCTCGGTCGTATACGCGCGGTGGTCATAGAAATAGCTTTCCTCCGCAACGCTAAGATTACGCAGGTCGCTCTTCATCGAAGCGACGTACGCCTTCCCCTTGGTCGATTGGAACTTCGGAATTGCGATGGACGCAAGGATTCCGATGATCACCACGACGATCAATAGCTCGATCAAAGTGAACCCGCGCTCTCGTTGGCCCATGGGCCCCGCACCTGAGGAGATGAGTCCCGCCATTACATGGTCGCCTTTCCCAGTTCTCTGGGCAAGGGAGGTGCCGACTTGTACTATATGGTCTAAGGCGATATGAAATCGATACTTACAACATTCCCCCCGTTGCATACCACTCGTCCCACCCACACGAAACGCCCCGTTTCTCGCAAAATGCGAGCCAATCTCCAGATCAATCACGTCTTTGCCTCTACCCAGTTTGCACCCATCCCAACATCCACTACCAGCGGTACGTCGAGAACCGCCGCATTTTCCATCTCCTCCTTCACGAGGGCCATTACCTGTTCCAACTCCGAGGGAGGCGTTTCAAATACCAACTCATCGTGCACTTGCAGGAGCATTGCTGCTTCAAATCGTTCCCCTTCTAGCCGCCCAGCAATGTGAATCATCGCAACCTTGATTAGATCAGCTGCCGACCCTTGGATGGGAGTGTTTTGCGCCGTTCGTTCTCCAAACGCTCTAATGTTGAAACTCTCATCAAGAAGCTCCGGAATATACCGACGGCGTCCAAAGATTGTCTCCGCATACCCCCGTCTCCGCGCTGATTCAACTGTTGAATCAAGGTACTTCCGTACCCCGGTAAAGCGTTTGAAATACTGATCAATAAACTCCTTCGCCTCCGTATGACTAATTCCTAACTGATTTGACAACGCATATGCTCCCTGTCCATACAGCGTAGCGAAATTGATCGTCTTCGCCTGCCTTCGCATTTCTGGCGTTACAGCCTCCACCCCAAGGCCGAAGATCAGAGCCGCCGTTTCACGGTGGATATCTCCACCTCTCTTGAAGCTTTCAACGAAGGCTGGATCCTGCGACAAGTGAGCAAGAAGCCGTAGCTCGATTTGCGAATAATCCGCACTCACCATCGTCCACCCCTCACGGGGAATGAATGCACGCCGAATCTCACGTCCCAACTCCCGCCGCACCGGGATGTTCTGGAGATTCGGATCGCTCGACGACAGGCGTCCTGTCGCCGCCACCGTTTGGTTAAACGACGTATGTAGACGTCCCGTATGCGGATTTACCAGCGTTGGCAACGCATCGATGTACGTGCTCTGCAGCTTCGTCAGCTCACGGTACTCCATCAGGAGAGTCGGTAACTCATGGCCCTGTTGCGCCAATCGTTCAAGAACACTCGCGTCCGTTGAGGGACCACTCGCCGTTCGCTTCACCACTGGCAACTGAAGTTTCTCAAACAAGATCTGCCGCAACTGGATGTTCGAGTTGATGTTGAATTCCTCACCAGCTACCTCGTAGATCCTCTGCTGCACCCGGCTTTGGTCTTCCGCCAGTTTCAGCTTCAACATTTTGAACACGCTCAGATCAATTCGTATTCCCTGCAGTTCCATTCTAGCCAACACCGGAACCAACGGCATTTCAATCTCGCGAAACAACCCCAGCAGCCCTAGTTGCTCGAGTTGAGCTTCAAATATAGCAGCCAGGCGCAGTGTGACATCAGCATCTTCACATGAATATTCTGTCGCGACTGACACTGGCACAGCATCGAATCCAATAGCCTGTTTCCCTCTCCCGCATACCGATTCATACGGGATCGTCGAGTGCCCCAGGAACTCAAGAGCTAATGTGTCCAACCCATGTGAGCGGCGACCGGGGTCGAGTACATAACTAGCCACCATCGTATCGAACGTGAGCGCTGTTACTTCCAGGCCTTCGCGTTGTAACACGAGCAAGTCATACTTCCCATTCTGGGCGATCTTTTCAACCGACTCATCACCAAGCAAGTCTCGTAGTGGCCGCATTTCCGGAGCGCTCAGTGGGGGAAGGTTCGCAAACTGCCCCTGCATTGTCACGCCCGAGGAGTCTGTTCCGCCCAAGGGCGCAGGGGCTCCCCCAAGTTCGAGACCCCCCTGTGCCTTCGTTGGCATATGGTGGCGGAACGGCACATAGTACGCCTCCCCTGGTTGAAGCCCTATCGTCAATCCTACCACGATCGACCGAAGCGGATCAACTACATTCGGCGCGCCAGGTTCGAGTACGGTTTCCGTATCAAGTGCCATGCGCCCTATGGACCTTGCTCTCGCTACAAGCGCCTCCATCGCATCTAGCGTTCGGACTGTCTGATAATGAGCTTCTCGCGATACTATCGAAGCGTCTCTTCCGCCATTTTCGCTCGCCTCTATTCCTCTGGCAAGACCAGTGAATTCCAATTCCAAGAACAATCGACGCAAGTACTGTGTGTCCGGTTTTGACACACGAAGGGCATCAAGGTCTAACCTGATGTCAACATCTCTCCGAATTGTGACAAGAATCTTTGAAAGGCGCGCATTTGCACTCTGATCAAGCAAGGCCGAGCCGACCCGCTTCTTCTCCAGTTCGCTTGCATGCGCCAAGATCTCTTCGAGCGACCCGTACTTACCAATTAGTTCAAGAGCCGTCTTATCACCGATGCCCTTGACCCCAGGAACGTTGTCCGACGAATCACCTACCAACGCCAGATAGTCCGTAACACGGTTCGCGTGAACTCCAAGACGTTCGGTCTCGTTCCCAATTCCAATCCATTGCTCACTCACCGCCCCCGGTCCACCCCGTCCAGGGTTTAACAACCAGACATGAGGCCCAATGAGTTGATGGAAGTCCTTGTCTCCTGATACGATGACAACGTTAAGGCCTTTTGTCACCGCCTGGTCGGCAAGTGTGCCTATCACATCGTCAGCTTCGTACCCCTCAACTTGTAGCACCGGAATTCTGTACCCCGCCAGAAGCTCTTCAATCCGATTCACCCCACGGTCAAAGTCAGCTTGAAGTTCCTCCGACAACTTCTCCCGGGTTGCCTTGTACGCCGCATATTGTTCGTGCCGAAAAGACAATCCCGAATCATGCACCCAGCCAATGTATTCCGGCTGATGTTTTGAGACTAACCGCTCCAGAAAATTCGCCACTCCCCACGCAGCGGACGTGTTCTCCCCCCGACTAGTCATTAGCGGCCGCGAAATCAATGCAAAGAACGCCCGGTATATGATCGCATACCCATCCACAAGGAACAGTCGACTCCCGACGGGTGCGGCCAACGACCTATTCATGGTCTAGAATTACCAGGATTCAAGAAGACGCCTCTCACTTTGCGGGCATGTCCTATGTCCTCTCAGGACATTGCACCAACTTGCCGGAAGGGCCCATTGTCATTAGGTTCGCCCCGTGGCCCGAGAATCTATGCTGGGGCGAGATGTCGCCGGATACGTACTCGACAGCGAAGTCGGCGAGGGAGGAACCTCCGCCGTTTTCCGTGCACATCATCCTGTTCACGGACCGGTTGCTGTCAAGATCCTCCGAGAGAAGCTTCGCAACGACAAGACGGCCGTTGCCCGTTTCCTCCGCGAAGCACGCTACGGGGAGCGCGTCCAGCACCCTAATGTAGTACGCACAATCGAAATCGGGGAAGCCGAGCCCGGGCTGCACTTTCTCGCCATCGAGTGGGCAAGCGGAGATCTTCTCGAGAAGTATGCACACCGCCGCGGCCCCCTGCCGCCGACCGAAGTCGCTAACATCACTTCCCAGATCGCTGCCGCGGTCGACGCCGCGCATCGGGTCGGTATCGTCCACCGAGATCTCAAGCCCGACAACGTCATGTACGACGCCGATTCCGGCCAGGTCAAGCTCCTCGACTTCGGAATCGCCACAGATACCGACATTTCTCCTGAGCAGCGTTTGACTCGCGCTGGCTTCTTCGTGGGAACTTTGATGTACGTAGCCCCGGAAGCTCTCTCCGGGGAACTCGTCACTCCTGCGGCTGACCAGTTCAGTCTTGCTACAATTGCTTACTTTCTTCTCACCGGCTGCCTTCCTTACGTAGCAAAATCTCCACGTGAAATGTTCACGCAGTTACTTACCCAACCACCATTGCCACTAAACACAGCCCGCCAAGGTCTGCGGTTTGCAGCAGCCGTTGAAGCCGTAGTCATGCGCGGCCTCGAGCGCGATCCTCTTCGTCGATATCCCAATACCATTGCATTCGCCACCGCCCTTACAGAGGCGATCACACAACCTATTCCAAGGGAGTCAGCCGGGTTGGTTGCTCGTCTCAAGTCAGCATTTACCAAGAACTCCTAACCGGCGTGTACATCACCAATCCGGCGTTCACGGCGTCTTGGGCCCCAATTACGGCACCTAGCTGTTGATGACGAAAAGGTTGTTCACCGCCGGACCATGAGCCACTGCAGTGGTGCGGTGTAGCCAGGCGCGGTATGGGGCCGCTCGGTGTTGTAGAAATGAAGGTGGTGCGGGAGAGCGGGGTCCGCGAAACACCGGTGCGGTACGCGCCGATGGAGCCCCATTCGCCCACCAGGGTACGGATGAAGCGCTCGGCCTCGTCATTCATGTAGGCGGTCTGGGGGCGGGTGCGCAGATGCCGGAACTGGAAGGCGCGCCGGGCACCCCAAGAGGCAAAGCTGCGTTAGCCGCTTCCATTGTCGGTCATGACGCCCCGCCCGGTGACGCCCTGAGCGCGATACCAAGCGCCCGCGCGCTGGACCAAGCCGGCAACCGTCCACCCGCGCTTATCGGCCAAGCCCTCACTGTAGACCACCCCAAGCAGTCGTCGATGGCGGAATGGACGTACTCTCAGCCGACGCCGCGCACGCGTGTGCGGCGATCGCCGTGGATGCGATACTCCACACCAGCGATCTTGCCCAGTTTTTTGATCTCGAGATGCACGACCGCTACCGGCCGGCGCCGTTCGTAGCGATGCCGCAGCTGCAGCGGTTCGATCAATCGCAGCTAGGCCCTCAACATCTGACGGCCTTGATAGCCCAGAAGTTACCCCGGCTAGCGATACGACCGCAACGAGCAATCCCCAAGCTCTTCCATGCGTTCCGCCCGTGCCTAGACCGCCCGTTTCCAAACCGTGCGGACGCTCACACCGACGGTGACCCCGACAGCAGACATTGGTTTACCGTCGGCCATGCCTCGTACGACCTCCAGTCGCATTGCAGGCGTCAAACATGCATTCTTATGGATGTTCACTGAGCCCTCTGGCAGTTGCCGGTTGACGGTCTCGACAGCTCCAGCTTGGCACCGCTACCCTCTCTGCCAATATGAGTGAGACACCGATCTTCCCGGAGTTTAGTGTACGAGGGTGATCGAGGATGTCTTCGTGTTGGCTTCTCTTGCTCCTACCCCGTTGATGGTTCAAGATGTGGGCGTGTCCGCGAAACGCGACCGCCGCCGCTTTACCGCCGCCTACAAGCTGCAGATTCTCCAACAGGTCGAGCGCTGTCGCGCGCCCGGCGAAGTCGGGGCGTTGCTCCGGCGCGAAGGCTTGTACTCGTCCCATCTCGCCACCTGGCGGGCGGCGCGCCGACGCGGCGAACTCGCCGGCCTGGCGCAGCGGCGCGGCCCCAAGCCGGCCCTCCCGGATCCCCGCGCCAAGCAGATCGCGGAGTTGGAGCGCCAGCTGGCTAAGACGACGGCGCGGGCCGAGCGCGCCGAAGCGATCGTCGAGCTTCAAAAAAAAGTTTCGCAGTTACTGGGCATCGCCCTGCCGGCGAGCGACACGCCGAGCGCGCGGCGCGGATGACCACCATCGCGACGCACGGGCCCCATTGCGGCACGCCCGCGCTCTGCCGGGCGCTCGGCGTGGCCCCGGCCACGTACTACCGGCAGCAGCACCCGCCGGTGCTCGGCCCACGGCCTCGACGCCGGAGCGCGCGGGCGCTCCGCGTCGGCGAACAGCAGACGGTGTTGGCGCTCCTGCACACCCCACGGTTCGTCGACCTCGCGCCCGCCGAGGTCTATGCCACGCTGTTGGACGACGGCGTCTATCACTGCGCCGAGCGCACGATGTACCGGGTGCTGGCCGCGCACGACGAGGTGCGCGAGCGGCGCGCGCAGGCCCGGCGGCCGCACTACACCGCCCCCGAGCTGCTCGCCACCGGCCCGAACCAACTCTGGAGTTGGGATATCACGAAGCTCAAAGGCCCGGCGAAGTGGACCTGGTATCACCTGTACGTGCTGCTCGACGTGTTCAGTCGCTACGTGGCGGGCTGGCTCGTCGCGCCCCGCGAATCGGCCGTACTCGCCGAGCGCCTGATCGCGACCAGTTGTGCCCGCCAGGGCATTCGCCCCGGCCAATTGACGGTGCACGCCGATCGCGGCAATGCGATGGTGGCGAAATCCGTCGCGCTGTTGCTGGCCGACCTGGGCGTGACCAAGACCCATTCCCGGCCGCATGTCTCCGACGATAACCCGTACTCCGAAGCCCAGTTCAAGACGATGAAGTATCGGCCCGACTTTCCGGAGCGCTTCGGCTCGCTGGAAGACGCCCGCGCGCATGGCACCGCGTTCTTCACGTGGTATAACACCGCGCACCGCCACAGCGGGATCGGGCTTCACACGCCGGCCGACGTGCACTTCGGCCGGGCGCCTGCCCGGCGCGCGGCCCGCGCCGTGGTGCTGGCCACCGCGTATGCCCGCACCCCGGAGCGCTTCGTCCGGCACCTCCCCCACCCGCCGGCGCTCCCCACGGCCGCGTGGATCAACCCACCCAAACCCCTCGCGCTCTCCGAGGCCATTGCTCAGTAATCTCCACCCACCCGGTGTCTCAAACTCATTGACAGGCTCCGCTACTGCTCAGCGAACAATCTCCTGGTCAATTACACCTAGCCGCTGATTTTCAAACCAACCCGCATAGTCATCCGCATCGCGAGATGCCGCCATCGTATGCACTTATGCGCAATGCCAGTCCGAATTTTACTCACCACCGACTCGCTTCGCTCCCCTGCCAGGTATCCTTACCCAATCCGACAAAGGCACGAACTCTTTCAGTATCTCCACGTAAGGAATAACTAACGTTCGCTCAAAGACTTCCATCATCCTCATACCAGTGTACTCGCGGCGAAATTCGACTGCAGTCATCCCCATCATGGTCCGAATATGGCGTCCAAAGCTTTGGGGAGAAGAGTACTGAAGATGATTGGCCACATTTGCAACCGAGAACCCTTGATTTTCAAACAGGTACGCCGCACGAACGAGACGCGCTGTGGCAAGATACTGCTTGGGAGCAGGCAACCCGGCACGAAAGAACCGGCTCATCAACGTACTCGGTAACATTCCAAAATCTTCCACCAAAGCACGAATCGAGGTTACACGTCGCGATTTGCGGAACACCACTTCTAGAAACTTCCATACATCTTTCGTTACAACACCGGAATACTTATCAAACCTTGCCGCAGCAGATGCTTCAACTTCATCCATCAGTTCTTCCGTCAAAAATTGACGCAGTTCTCGCCACCCTTGAGCTGAGCGAACATCGATAACACGTCGAATCCCCTGCTGTCCTAAGCGTAGAAGCGCACCTGGGGTGTTCGTAGTAACCTCGGAAAGAAGCGCAAAAGTTGGAATCCGAGAGAGTTCACGCACCACCCTTTCCAGCACGACATCATTGCTCCTTTCATAACACCGAAGGGAGATGAATATCGCACTAGCTTGGCACTGGAAAACATCTACCAGTAGCTCTTTCGCCTCTGTGCGGTGCTGCGTACGGTACAATCCGATTCCCGCAGCATCTACCTGCATGCGCTCATCAGGAGTAAGCACGGTCGAAACTAAGTAGCAGCTCTCATCCACTCTTTTCCTATCAGTCATTGCGTCCCCCACGCCAAGGTCTAAACGCTGAAGCTCTCATTCAGCGTCACCTCAGCGTCACCTCTGCTAAAGCATCCCAAACTACACCTAACATATGCTGTCCCAATAGGTTATCCCGCTTATCACTTCTTACCTCTCTCTAATTTGTCGCAAACAGCCTATCTTTCCGCTACAGAGGTACTTAGCAAGACGATCGCGGGCCCCCATGCCCGAGGAAAGTCCGGACACTCTGAGGAAGCTGCCAGGTAACTCCTGGGCACACCGAGAAGTGCGACGGAAAGTGCCACAGAAAACACACCGCCGATGGTCAAGAGGACTCAGGCAAGGGTGAAATGGCGAGGTAAGAGCTCACCGCAAAGATGGAAACATCTTTGGCTCGGCAAACCCCAGCTGGTGCAAGACCAAATATGCAGTGAGGGGCCCTCAGCCCGATAAAGACACTGCGGGTAGGTCGCTAGAGGACTCGAGCAATCGTGTCCCAAGAGAAATGATCGTCCAGTCTAATTACTGACAAAATCCGGCTTACTAGCTAAGGCCTCGTTCAAATGAAAAGCGGGAGCGTTATAGTCAACGCTCCCGCTTTTCATCTTACGATCCCAACTCTCATTTTTCTATCCCATCTTTCTACCTACAACTCTTAATCAACCAACCGCAGAGGCATTACCAGACAGAGATACTTCGCTTCAGCTACCCACTTTTCCGGCTCAACAGTTGCCGCACGTTCTGGAGCCTTAAACGTCATCTTAACCTCTTCTGTTGGCATATACCGCAGGATTTCCAGCAAATAGCTCGCATTAAACCCTATATCAAGTGGATCTCCGGAATACCGAACCGGCAGTTCATCCTGAGCTTCACCAAGATCAGGCGTCTGAACACTAAAGCGCAGAATCCCTACATTGAACGTCATTCGAATTCGATGCGTTTGATCTGAAGCAATCACAGACATGCGTCTTAGTGCACTTGCTAACGCAGTTTTATCAATAATTGCAGTTTTCTCATTATCCCGCGGAATTACCTGGTCGTACGGCGGGTACGGACCTTCTATCAAACGAGTATAAACCGTCGTAAATGGAGAGCGAAACGCGAGGTGATTTTCTCCCTTTCCAACTTCCAGATCCTCATCCGCCGGAAACAAACGCCGAATCTGCTCAAGTGCCTTTGGCGGAATAATCAAGTCTCCAACCACCCCCTTTGGTGCTTTTCCCAAAACCTCCATTCGTGCAAGCCGATGCCCATTAGTTGCAACCATCGCCATTGAGTCCGCTTTAATCTCCCACAATACTCCATTAAGAATCGGACGGCTTTCTTCCGTCGACACAGCAAATGCACTATGTCCAATAAGTATCTGCAACTGACACGAAGCAATTCTCCAGTTTTGCAAGAACTTCACTGAAGGAAACGCCGGAAATTCCTCCTTCGGAAGACCAAGAATCTTAAAATGTGCCCGACCGCAATCTAACACCAACCTTTGCTCACCAAGTGAACTTATTCGCACAGGAGCCGGTGGCAGTTCACGTGCGATTTCAATGAGTTTTTTCGCCGGTACGGTAATTCCACCAACTTCTTCCACTTCAGCAGTCACTTCCGTACGAACAGCAATGTCCAAATCGGTAGCTGAAAATGCTGCTCCTTTGTCAGTTCCCTCCACCAATAAATTACTCAACACCGGCAACGTGCTTTTAGTTGGCACGGTCGGACCAACTGCTGTAAGGCCTTCTTGTAGCTTCTCTCGAGAAATTGTTAAGCGCATTGCGGGGGCTCGAGGCTGTAGGAGGAAGGTAAGTTTTTATTTGGTTTATTTTTGAGCTTGCTTAGTAGTGGTAGTAGGGTGCTCACAATTGTTGATATAGTCAGGAAGTGGTGAGATAATTTGATGTTAAAGGAGTGGAATGAGTGTAAAATAGTGTTGGGATGTAGAATGCGTAGGTTAGTGAAGACCTAGTTGGGCGCGGGCAATTTTATATTTAGCTGCAATGTCTTGATTTGTGTGGATAAGTTCGGTAGCACGGGTGAGACTGTGTATGACGGTAGAATGGTCCCGTCCTCCGAAAGCTTTACCGATCTCGATAAGTTGAAGATTGAGAACCTCGCGGACGAGGTGCATTGCGATTTGCCGGGGGATGGTAAGGCTTTGGGTGCGAGCTTTTGAGGAAAGTCCTTGAGGTGTGATATTCCAAATTCGTGCCACGGTTGCCTGAATTAGGTCGACAGATTGGGGGGGGAGTTTAGCTATGTTGTTGGAGGATTTGAAGTAGGTGGTTCGAAGTGCTTCTTGCGCGAGAGTTAGATCAATTTCACGATGCTTCAGGGATGCGTAAGCGAGAATCTTGATGATTGAACCTTCGAGTTCGCGAATACTTGAGTCGATGACCTCGGCAACGTAACGGATGACGTCAGTCGGGAAAGTCGGTTCCAGGTGATCGACCTGAGTTTTGTGTTGAAGGATCGCTATTCGATGTTCGAGATCAGGTGGCTCTATATCGGCAACCATTCCCCACTGGAAGCGACTCACAAGCCGGCTTTCAAGACCGCCGATTTCAATAGGAGGACGGTCGCTGGTGAGAACGACTTGACGACCAGCTTCGTAGAGTGCATTGAAGGTGTGGAAGAATTCTTCTTGGGTGCCTTCTTTTCCCTTTAAAAAATGGATGTCGTCAATGAGGAGTAAGTCGGTTTCGCGAAAGCGACGGCGAAACTCTTGAGTGCGGCGGTTTTGAATTGAAGCTACGAGTTCGTTAGTAAATTGTTCTGTAGTGAGATAGGTGATCCGTAAACCAGCTTTAGCCACCAACAACTCGTGTGCGATAGCTTGCATGAGATGGGTCTTTCCAAGCCCCGTTCGACCGTAGATGAAGAATGGGTTGTAGACTCGCCCTGGGGCCTGCGCTATTGCCTGAGCAGCTGCAGCGGCGAGCTCATTGGATTTTCCGACGACGAAGTGACTGAAGGTATAACGGTCATTGAGAAGTGGCGTACTACTGATGCTATTCTGCCTTATCAGTGTCTCTTGTGGTTCCCTTGAAAAGAGATCCATCTGGAGTCTTTGTTGACGTTCTTCGTCCACTTGGAAAGCAAGGGAAACAGGATGTCCCACAGCCACTGGAGCGAGAGAGGTTAGAAGTGCTGCATACTTGGACTCGGTCCAATCAGCGGAGAACTGATCAGGTAAGGCCAGGGTTAGAACTGGGTCGTCCCAGGCTAAAGGGCTTATCGGATCGAGCCATGTGCGGAATACGTCCTCTCCAACTTGGGAGCGGACTTGGGCGAGCATTCTGGCCCAAATTTCGGCGGCTTGAGATGGCATTCTTTGTGGATAACTTAGGAAGTGGCCAAAGTACGGTGACTTGTGGAGAAAGGCAACCGAAGGGGAGGTAAGGGTCTATTGTGTGATAGTAAGCGAGAATTGGGTTGATCTATGTATAAGATGCGATTAGTGTTACGAGTCTACAATGCAGTGCTCACGGAGGAACGCCCTGGGGTAACAGATGGGGAAACCGACTTACCGACCACGGAATAAACGACGGATCAAGACACATGGCTTCCGGACGCGGATGGGAACAAAGTGGGGACGGAAGGTCTTGAGTGAACGACGGAAAAAAGGGCGGAAGCGACTAACTGTGAAGCTTCCAAGTAAGTACGCTGCGGTCTAAATGAGTGAAGGCTATCCGCGAACTCGGCGGATAACTCTCCGTTCTGATTTCGAAAGGTTAGTGAAAGAGGGGACGCGAATCCGTACAGATAGTCTAGACGTACGGTACGTCGTGTCCCCTTTGGGCTATGCACGTGTTGGTATCATTGTTCCTCTCTATGGTCATACTGCCGTCGAGCGTAACAGACTCAAGCGAAGACTTCGGGAAATTGCAAGAAGAACGCTTCTGCCGAAGCTAACTGCGAGTGATGTCTTGTTTCGCTGCCGAGTAATGGCGTATTCGCGGTCATTTTCAGAGTTGGCGGAAGAAATGACGCGAATTACGGAGTCTGTCTTACAGCGGGAAGATGTGCAGGGCGTCACATGAAGAGAATTCTCATTGGGGCGGTACGCGCATACCAAGTTTGGATGAGCCCTCTGTTGCCTCCCTCATGCCGCTATTATCCGACCTGTTCAGCTTATGCAGTGGAAGCGATTGAGAAGCATGGGGCGGCCAAGGGAGGCTGGTTAGCAGTTCGACGTATTCTCCGGTGTCATCCATTTCGTTCGGGTGGATTTGACCCGGTGCCCTAACTCAATGTGATCTAAACATGGACCGCCGTGTATTTCTCGCCGTCGTACTAACGGCGATCGTAATTGTTGTGACTCCGCTTCTGTTCCCAAGCATGAATAGACCGGTCGCGAGTGACAGCTCCAGATCTGGTGTTAGTCAGGGCATAATCCAGGGAGTGGGCCGAGCCAAGCAAGGCTCGACGGAATCTAGGGTTTTCAGTAAGCTGGTTGACTCGGCCCGAGTTGTTGCGCCAGCGGAGACGGCCGAAATACATGGAACAAGCGTTAGCGATACGCTAAAAGCTGGCAGTGCGCATATGACGGTTTGGTACAGTAGTGAACTGGGAACGCCGCTGCGCGTTGTGCTGGCGGACTACACATCGCGGAACCCAGAATCTCCAGGCAGGCCAGTTGCCCTGCAAACAGCGACACCTACGGCACTGTTTAGCTACCGGCTGCTATTGGGAGACACGATTCTGCCCCTAGGTAGAGCAAACCTAGTCGGGGGGCGCGCAAACGTTGAGGATCTGTCAGATATAGAGTTCCATGGGGTAATAGGGGGGCATAGCGTCTCCATCGAATACGGAGGCCCGAAAAAGGAGGAAGAGCGCTATCTGACGCAGGTGCTCGTAAGAGTTGACGGTGCTCCAGCGGACGCCCGGCTGGCTGTTGAACTTCCATCGGGTCTAGCATCCGCAGAGGCAGATACAGCAGATGATATTCGCCATCTGGCATTTGGGTATAAGCCAGCAGGCAGTGGGGTGGAGAGTCTTCTGTTCAGTAAGTTGGATTCCGGCGTAACAAACAGCGTGTCCAGACCGATAGAATGGGTCGCAGTACGCGATAAATATTTTCTTGTTGCAATCATCTCCCCTGACAGTTCTATAGCGCTGGCAAGTTTTACGGGAGCTGCTCGAGTGGGCAAGCTCGCACCAAGAGCAATTGGAAACATCACATTTCCAATACGGAACGGCCGCGTAGCATTCGACGTGTATTCCGGGCCGCAGGAGTTTGAACGACTACAAGCGCTAGGCCATGAGCTTGACCGCGTGAATCCATATGCCGGGTGGCTGCATGGGGCGGTTCAGCCGTTTGCCACGCTTGTAACGCGGGTGTTGCTCTGGATGAAGCACACGTCCGGGTTGAGCTATGGTTGGGTGATCATCATCTTCGGGGTGGCAGTACGATTGTTGTTGTGGCCTCTGAACCAGAGTGCCATGCGCACGAGTATTCGCATGCAACGGCTGCAACCAGAGCTGACAGAAGTGCAGCGCCGATACAAAAATGATCCTGAAAAGCAACGCGACGCATTGGTGAAGCTATATCAAGCTCATGGTATGACGCCGTTCAGCCCCATGATGGGGTGCCTGCCGATGTTGCTGCCTATGCCGATCCTCTTTGCGCTCTACTTTGTGTTTTTGAATACGATAGAATTCCGGGGAGTATCCTTTTTGTGGATGCATGATATCTCGGCGGCGGACCCATATTTCATCACGCCATTGGTAATGGGTATTTCGATGTTCGCTCTTTCATGGATCGGGATGCGCGGGACTCCACCGACAGCGCAAACGCGCACGATGAGCTACATGATGCCAGTGGTGTTGACGTTCATGTTCTTTCGATTTGCAGCGGGGTTGAATCTGTATTATGCAGTACAGAATCTGGCGGCACTTCCACAGCAATGGTTGCTTGCGCGTGAACGCGCAGGATTGAACGTCAAGACCAAGCCTGGGGATCGAGGCTAAGGACTGGCGAAGGGCGGCAAGACGTAGAAGGAGACGGAGCGAGGGGTATGGGGATAAGGGTGCAGCAAGCGACGACCGATGAGACAATCGTTGCGCTAGCTTCGGCATCAGGGGTGAGCGCGCTGGCGATAGTGCGGCTTTCGGGCGTCGCCGCGCACGATATTGGGAGGCGACTTAGTCGAGCGGGGCTTCCGCGAGTTCGAAGAGCGGGCCTTCGCACGATTCGCAGTCCGGGCGGAGAAATCCTGGACCGAGCAGTGGTGATCTGCTACACAGGGCCGTGGTCATACACCGGCGAAGACTGTGTAGAAATCACTTGCCATGGTGGGTGGGTTACGCCGGCGCGTATTGTCAAAGCTGCAGTTGAAGCGGGGGCGCGACTGGCTGAACCAGGTGAATTCACGCGCCGCGCAGTACTTAATGGACGCTTGGACTTACTTGAAGCAGAGGCGGTTAACGATCTGATCCGAGCCGAGTCAAGTGCTGCAGCGAGTCAAGCTCTGCGGCAGTTGGACGGGGGGTTAAGCGGGCGGATATTGGCAATTCGGGAGGAAATTCTTCGTCTCGAAGCACTAGTTGCGTACGAGATTGACTTTCCGGAGGAAGATGATGGACCTGTAGATCCGGAACGTGTAGAGAGCGCGACAGAGACCGTGGTTGAATCCGTAGAACGAATGTTGGCGACGGCACCTATTGGGGAGCTCGTTCGTCAAGGAGTCGTAGTAGCCATTCTTGGGCCGCCGAACGTAGGAAAGTCATCACTGTTCAACGCCCTGTTGGGACAACGACGCGCATTGGTGACGGAAGTTCCCGGTACAACACGGGATGCGCTGGAGGCGGTACTCGATGTGATGCCGGTTGCGCTGCGCCTGGTGGATACGGCAGGGCTGAGGGAGACCGGAGACGTGGTGGAGCAACTGGGTGTAGCGGTAAGTCGGGAATATTTACAAAGTGCTCACGTAATACTGGCGTGTGGAGATTCAAGAGAGACGCTCGCGACGGTCGCCGCGAGCACGAAGAGGACGAATGGGCGGGTTCTCCTGGTCCGCACGAAGAGCGACCTTGGAAACGACGGCGAAAACGCAGGGGAGTTCGATGGAATCACCGTGAGCGCAAAGACTGGGGATGGACTTGAAAGTCTAATTCGACGGGTGTCGAAGATCGTTGAAGAGGACGTTGAGGTGCGGGCGGTTGATTCCCCGGGAATCACCCATGCGAGGCATCGTGAGATACTATTGCGGGCGCGGGAAGAGCTCCTCGCGTTTTGCGAATTGCAGCGGTTGCGATCGGTACCAGCAACAGTAAGCGCGGTGCATCTTCGAGAAGCCGTGCGAGTACTCGAAGGGTTGGTGGGGCTGGTAGATCTGGACGAGGTACTGGGAACGCTATTCGGCACTTTCTGCGTGGGTAAGTAGACCTACGGAGCAGGCCCACCACGGCCAGTGGCGTGTACCCATATTTCGTCGGCTAGCCACTCCAGGCGTTCGTGAGCGTATGCGAGGTCGGAGGGAGAGAGCGCTGCGTTGTCATTGGCGAGATGACGAGCCAGTTCGACGAGCTCGTCAAGGAGCTCTCGGAGTGTGCGGTTCCGGCGGCGATCACCGAGATCATCTGGACACACGTGGGAGTCGCTGAGCTCAGGAAGCTGTAGCGACACTGCCGCTTGTCGGCAAGGCGAGTTCGGCGGCCGATGCGCGAAGTGCCCAGGGAAGACCGCGAGCCGCGACTGGCCCTTCGACCATACGTGCGCCCACATAGTACCCACTGCGCTCGGGGAGTATGTAGCGGCCGGCGATTCTCGCGTCGTCACTCAATCCGTCTGAGAGATACCGGAGGCGCAGCCCCAAGGCCGCGCGATCAAGGTCGGGTTCAATCACCTGCCAGAGAAGTGGCTCCAGCTCACGAACACGAGCGTACTGACGGCGGACATACCCGAAGTATTCCCAAATGGCATGCCCGGGGCTGATCAACTGAGAAGCATGGACGGCAAGGCCCTCGTTAATAAGAAGTTCCCGCAGAGAAATGGCACGTCCCGCTTCCCAGTACGAATAATCACCGCTTCGATCAATCAGGGCGTGCGTCTCCGCGCGGCTCGTTGGCGACGTGTACCGTACCACATGGGCAATCTCGTGTGCGAGCCACATCGAGATAAGTTCAGGGTCGAGGCCAAGCCCGAATGTTTCGGAGTTGTTCACCCCAGTGAAATGTTCGAGACAGATGAAAGCAACGCCGCGGTGGTTGACGACAAGCTCGCCAGCGTTTGCACCGCCGACGCCAACCATGAGGACGATGTCGAAATCCATATCGATATCGAACGCTCGGGCGCACAGCCCCTCGACGTGGCGAGCGAGCGTGACGACGTCAGTACGCTCAAGCATAAAGCGCAAGTCGCTGCGGTCTGCAGCCACTACTCCCCGAAGTATCTCCAAGAAATGCGGGCCATCAGGAGGAATGACGTAATTGTCCCAATAGCTGTGGAGAATACGATGATGTGTTGTGAGGTAGCGTTGATAAGCGGCGAGACGATCCGTGCTGTCGAGGATTGCAAAGAAATCTGGCAGCAGGTTGATAAGCATTCAGCCAGTCTGAAGAAGGCAGCGGCGGCGACTCACGGACGCGGAATCATACAGGTGAGACGAGGTGCGAACAAGAGCGCCGTTGCTGGGGACCAGAGGCTCAAGGCTCAACGTGTGCCGAATAAGCGGTCACCGACATCGCCCAAGCCCGGAAGAATATAACCGTGCGCGCTCAGGTCTCGGTCCAGAGATGCGCAGAACACCTGCACGTCTGGATGTGCGTCGGCAAGACGGCGAACACCCTGTGGCGCTGCCACAAGGCAGAGAAACCGGATACGGAACGCGCCAGCGTCCTTGAGTGAGGCGACTGCAGCCACGGCGCTACCGCCAGTGGCTAGCATGGGGTCGAGGATGAAGAAGTCGCGTTCGGAGGCATCGCCAGGGACCTTGAAATAATAGTGCACCGGCTCAAGGGTCTCATGGTCGCGATAGAGACCGATGTGCCCAACCCGCGCTGATGGTACGAGACGACAGATGCCCTCAACCATGCCGAGTCCTGCCCGGAGAATGGGCACCAGGGTGAGCTTCTTTCCCATCACGCGGAGCCCGGTGGTTGTTTCGAGGGGGGTTTCCACGACAGCTGGCTCAAGGGGGAGGTCGCTGGTTGCCTCGTAGGCCATGAGTGTGGCGATTTCGTCTACAAGTTCCTTGAAGATCTTGGTGGGCGTCGCACGATCGCGGAGGAGCGTCAACTTGTGCTGGACGAGCGGATGGTCAACGATTCGGAGCGTAGGGTACCCGGGGGTGGTGTGCATGGCGCAGAAGGTACTATCTTCGGCCGTATGAAAGAATACCAGGCGGTAATCGTGCGCCTGACACGGCACGTTCATGACGATGAAGACACCCTGACGGACCTTCTCAACGAACGAAGTCGGTCAGGATGGGAACCGGCGATGGTAACGCAAGACGGCGAACGATTGACCGTGGTGTTTCAACGTCCGAGCGAACGAGAAACGTGAAGTGAAGGTCACGTTCCGTGGCGCGGCGCGTGAAGTCACGAGCTCGTGTCACCTTCTATCGGTCGGCGAACGGATGGTCGGGCTGGACTGCGGGCTATTTCAAGGGCGGCGAGCCGAGAGCCACCGCAAGAACCTCACGCTCCCTACGGCAATGGAGCGCTTGGACGCAGTCGTTCTGTCCCATGCACACATTGACCATTCTGGGCGGCTGCCGTACCTGGTTCGGAATGGATATCGGAAGAGGATCTGGGCCACGCCAGCGACGCGGGACCTATGCGTCCTGATGCTTGCAGATTCGGCACACATTCAGCAAAAGGACGCAGAACACCTCGTACGCCACCATAAGACCTTCATTGAGCCACTATACACCCAAAAAGATGTCGACGTGACGATCGATCTGATGAACACGGTTCCGTACGGACACGGATTCGATGTCGTTCCGGGGGTTAGTGCTTGTTTCGTCGACGCCGGGCACATCCTGGGATCGGCGATCATAGTGGCTGACTGCCGAGAGGGAGGGAAGCGCCGGCGGCTCGTATTCTCGGGAGATCTCGGTCGCTATGAGCAGCCAATTGTGCGCAATCCGCAGGTACCGGCTGGCGCCGACCACGTGATCATGGAGTCCACATACGGGAATCGGCTGCATGCACCAGGGTCGGAGATGCGGCGCGAACTCGGCGCGATCGTACGTAATACGGCAAGCCGCGGGGGACGGGTTCTGATTCCCGCGTTTGCCGTAGGCCGCACCCAGGAGATCATCTATGACCTGCATGTGCTCTATCGTCTAGGCGAGATTCCGTCGATCCCGATCTATGTGGACAGTCCACTGGCAATCGACGTGACGACGGTGTTCACTATGCACCCCGAAGTATTCGACCGGAGCGAAAGGTTGATCCAAAGCACTGATCAGCTATTCGATTTCCGTCTGGTACGGTATACACGCGATGTGAGCGAATCCAAGGCGCTGAACCGAATAACGGGGCCGATGGTCATCATCGCGGCCTCTGGGATGGCCGAGTCGGGGCGAATCCTCCATCACCTGGCACACGGAGCGTCGGATTCCCGGAATACGATCCTCGTTGTCGGGTTTCAAGCCGAGGGGACCCTGGGAAGGCGGATCGTGGAGAAACGCCCGACGCTGAGAATCTTTGACGAAGAAGTGAAATTACAGGCCGAGGTGCGGACACTCACGGGTTACAGCGCGCACGCTGACGCCGAAGAACTGATGCGCTGGCTGCGCGCTACATCAGCCGCGGCTAAGAAACGGCCTCAAGTGACGCTGGTCCACGGCGAAGCCGAAGCGCAGGGTGCGCTCGCGGAAAAGCTCCGTGGGACTGGGTACAGAACATGGGTGGCGTCCCTAGGCGAAAACGTGCCAGTGTGATGGAGGAATCTCCCGGGGCACTAGAGCGCACCCCATCAGCATCTGTGGACGCGAAAGAACGGATTGTGGCAGCGGCGCGTGGGCAGGTTCTGCGTGGTGGGGAGGGTGCGGCAAGCTCAGCCCAAGTGGCGAATGCCGCTGGGGTAAGCAAGGCGCTTGTGTACTACCACTTTCACGACAATCGAGAACTGCTTTGCGGTTTGGTCGAAGATTGTGAGGAGCGGATTCGAAACCGGTTGGAGAGAGATGGCCGGTTGGAGAGGCGCTCAAATCCGGTGGAAGAATTCAGAGCGTGGGTGGAACGGGAATTTGACGCAGGCGATGCGAATGTATTGATCCGCCTCGGACAGGTGGAAGACGTTGTGGTGCGGCAGGCATCATTGCGAGCGGTGGAAACCTTCCAGGCAGCGGTCGGCCGACAGATGGAGACGACCTTTCAACGGCTCCGGACGCCGCCACCGCTTCCCATGGATTTCCTGGCAAAATTGATGGCAACGATGATAATCGGGGTGTTGGCCGGTGGTGACGGGGTCTCGGCGCCGGAGCGGAACGAACTGCTGGACATGGTATGGTTGGCGGTGCTGCGATTAGGGGATTAGAACCCCAGTCACTTCCGATAGTCGTCAGCATACAGCTAGGTTGTCGCCCATGAGACCGCGGCAGCCGTCCCCCTGGAAGCGAAGAGTCGGCATGGCTGTCATGATGGTGTGCCTTCTCTGGGTGACGTCATTGTTCTTGGTGATTCTCTGGGGAGCGCGAGACACGGCAAGGCATGCTGGCGCCATCGTGGTCCTAGGCGCGGCGCAGTATGTTGGTCACCCATCGCCGGTATTACGGGCAAGACTGGACCATGCCGTGGATCTGTGGCGGCAGGGAATGGCACCGCGCATGGTGCTCACCGGTGGCACCGGGGAAGGTGATACGACGAGTGAAGCTGCCGTGGGCCGGCGATTCGTCATCCAGGCAGGTGTGCCGGATTCGGTGGTGTTCCTAGAAGCCGAAGGCCGAACGACGAGTGAATCACTGCAGGCCGTAGCGGCGATGATGGCAGCGCAAGGATCGGACACAGTGATCTTGGTGAGCGACCCGTTTCACAGCTTGCGGCTTTGGGTGCTGGCTCACCGGTTCGGTCTCGTGGCGCTGCTGTCGCCAACACTTACAAGTCCAATTTCGGCGAATTGGCGTGAACGGTGGGCGTACCGACTGAGCGAGTCAATCAAAGCGCCGTTGGCCTTCCTAGCAGACTGGCCAGACGATAATTAGAACAAGATCGATGCTAATTATCGAACCTGATCAACAGCCGCTGTCAACCATTGCCAGTAGCGGGCCTGCCCACGCTCGGCCACATCATTGTGGCCGGCTTCGGGAACAATGAGCAGCTGACCACGCACCCGGGCCGCTGCGTGTACCTGTCGTCCCATGGCTACGGGGATGACGAGATCTCGTTCGCCGTGTGCGACGTAAACAGGCACAGGGAGCTGAGCAACCCGTGCGCAGGTGTCGAAATGCACCCGTGACATGCGGTTCCAAAGCAAGGGGACGGAGGGCAGGAGCATACGGGACGCCATGGCGCGGGCGGACGTAAAAGGGGACTGCAGGACGAGCACGCCGGAGGGCGTGGCTGCCGCGAGCTCAGTGGCCACTGCACTGCCAAGGGAATGGCCGAACAAGACGAGCCTCGAGGGTGCAAGTGCCAGTTCGGTGCGCGCCATATGCAAGGCGGCCTCGGCATCGAGCTTGGTCCCTGCGTAAGTAGGGCGACCGCCGAGTCCACCGTACCCGCGATATTCGGGAAGGAGCACCGGCACGCCTATGCGCGTGTGCAGCTCGTGGGCCCAGGGGAGGAGCCACTCGGCAAGGTCAGCGTTGCCGTGGAAGGCGATGACCAAGGGTTCGTCGCCGAAGGGTGTACCGACGAGATAACCATAAAGGGGCTGGCCGTCACCGGCCAAATATGAGCGGTAGCCAGCCGCCGTCTCCGGTGCGAGCAAAGACAGGAGGCGCGGAGGCTGGAATACAATCCGTTCCTGATTGCGCCAGAGGAAAGCGGTACCCAGTGCCACGGCCACCACCAGCAAGAGCCCGAAGCCCAGGAGAACGAAGAGAGGGGTCACGAGAGCGGGGACAGGGTTCCTGTGGTGAGGACAGAGATGCAATTTAGGCTAATGGAAATTCCAATCGAAACGTTCGAGTTAAGTAACGGACTCCGGGTGACACTTTCCGAAGACCACACCGCGCCCATTGTAGGGGTGAACCTGTGGTACCACGTCGGATCGGCCAATGAGCGGAAGGGCCGCACCGGATTCGCGCATCTGTTTGAACACATGCTGTTTCAGGGATCAGCTGACGTGAGAGCGAATGAGCACTTCGAATTGATCCAGCGTGCCGGGGGCACACTGAACGGATCGACATGGCTCGACCGTACGAACTATTTCGAAGTAATTCCATCAAACCAGTGTGAACTCGTCCTGTGGCTGGAAGCAAATCGGATGGGAAAGTTGCTGCCGGCTATGACGCAGGAGAAATTAGACACACAACGCGATGTGGTGAAGAACGAACGGCGGTGGTCGGTGGACAATCAACCGTATGGCACCTGGTGGGAGCGATTGCCGGCGTTGTGCTTTCCCGTGGAGCATCCGTTTCACCATTCCCTGATCGGTTCGATGGAAGACCTTTCCCAGGCGAGCCTGGGCGACATCACCGAGTTTTTTCGTAGGTACTACACACCGGACAACGCTGTACTGTCAATTGCGGGCGATTTCGATGCGCGGCAGATAAAGGAGTGGGTAGGGAAGTACTTCAGCGACATACCACGTGGGGTTAGCCAGCCCGACCGGCCACCCATGACCGTGCCCCCTATCTTTGGGCGCTGGCTCCGGGAGGATGTGCCCGATGACGTTGCGTTGCCACGGCTGTTTCTGGCATTCCGGTCACCGGTGTTCGGGAGCGCCGGGTACTATGCCGCGAGTGTATGTGGTGCAGTGCTGGGTCAGCGCAGCGGAAGCCGTCTGTATCGCCGTCTCGTGCGGGAACGCGAGATTGCTGCGGAGGCGACAGCGTTCACGTACGACCTGCCGACAGGGAGCGACCTGCTGGTTCTGGACGTAACAGCGCGACCTGGAATTTCTCCTGAGGCGCTGCACGAAGCGGTAGGCGTGGAGGTGGATGAATTATTACGGGACGGCGTCAGATCCAGCGAAGTGTCGCGTGCAGTTGCCTTGATCGAAACGGACCTTGTGAATGCACTACAATCGGCGGGAGACCGGGCCGACCGCCTATCGATGTTCGCTACGTACTTCGGGGACCCGCAACTCGTGAATGAGCAACTGCCGCGGTATCAAGCAGTGACCGTGGATGCTGTGAACAGCTTCATCGCCGAACGCCTTGGAGCGGACAACCGGTCAAGCTTGCTGTATATGCCCCGCGCAGCTGAAGACGCCGGAAAGGCCGTCGCATGATGGAAACTGTCAGCAACCGTCCCACGTCCAGCGTCCCGAATCCCTATCACTTTCCACGGTTCGAACAGCGGCGTATAGCCAACGGGGTGACGGTAATCTCGTCAGGCGTTTCGAAGCTTCCCCTCGTGTCGATCGTAGCCTTGATGGATGCGGGAGCGACACAAGATCCCGCAGGACGCGAAGGGCTCGCCGTACTAACGGCGAAATTGCTGATGGAAGGTACGGTGACGCGTGACGGCTCCACTCTCGTGGAGGCGTTCGAGCAGTTGGGTGCCAGTGTGGATGTGGGAGCAAGTTGGGACTCTGCGATGGTTCGCCTGACCGTGCTAGCAAGCCAGGTGGAAGCTGCAGTACTGCTCTTGACCGAAGTTCTGCGTGAACCAGGATTTCGCGAGCGTGACGTGGCACGCCTCAAATCAGAACGCGCCGCAGAACGGCTGCAGTTGCAAGCCGACCCGCGTGAACTTGCCGATGAGTCGTTCGAGCGGATTCTCTATGGAGCGTCGTCGCGATATGGACAACCACAGGGCGGTGGCAACGGCTCGGTGGCGGCCATCACGCGGGAGGATGTCGCTGCGTTCTACCGAGGTGAATACGTTCCCCAACGATTGACTACAATCATCGCTGGAGATGTGGGTTCATCGCAGGTTGTGGGAATGATGGAGGATAGGTTTGGAGGATGGCTCGGAACAACGCCGAAATCGCAGCTGGTCACAGATGAAATTGCCGAGCGCGGGCGCCGGATCCGGATCGTGCCCAAGACGGACGCGCCGCAGTCAGAACTGAGAATCGGCCACCGTGGAGTGGCGAGGAGCCATCCTGACTACTTTCCTTTGCTCGTAATGAACGCCATACTGGGCGGGCTCTTTTCGTCACGGATCAACCTCAATCTTCGCGAGGAGCACGGGTATACATACGGTGCGTACTCCGGATTCAACTGGAGGCGAAAAGCGGGTCCATTCGTGATCTCCACGGCGGTGGAAAGCGGTGTAAGCGCTGATGCGACACGCGAAATATTCGCAGAACTGGAACGCATCCGGGAAACGCCAGTAAGCGCAGAGGAGTTGAGCCTGGCCACGAGTTATCTCGGAGGCGTATTCCCGATTCGGTACGAGACAACCTCGGCCATCGCTGATGCTCTGGCCACACTCGTGACGTACGGACTACCAGCCAACTATTTCGACACCTACCGAGAGCACATTCGGGCGGTGACGCCAACAGATGTGCTGCGCGTTGCGCGCGAACATCTTCACCCCGAGCAATTGTTGGTGGTCGCAGTAGGAGATGCCGATCAGATCGAGGGCCCACTCTCCGAGTTGAACCTTGGGCCGGTAGAGACTGCGAATCTGGACGAGATGACCGCCAGCGAATGAGAGTCAATCCGCCTAATGTCTGAGCGGCCGGGCCGTGTAGAATCGCGCCGGGTGTACACCGGGCGGGTGATCAATCTGGACATAGACCAGGTTGTGTTGCCGAATGGTACGGTGACGGAGTTCGAGATCATTCGGCACCCAGGAGCAAGCGCCGTCGTCCCCATTCTGGGTGACCCAAGCGCCGCCGATCCAACCCTGATATTGGTACGCCAATTTCGCTACGCAGCCGGTGGTTATGTGTACGAGATCCCAGCCGGCCGGCTCAACGAGGGGGAGACGCCAGCGGCTTGTGCCGCGCGCGAGCTGACGGAGGAGACCGGGTATCACTCCGGTAGGGTGGAGTTGCTGTTCAGCATGTTCACGACGCCTGGTTTCACGGATGAGCGTATCCACGTTTTCTGGGCCTCGGAGCTGACCGAGGGTGCCTCGGCTTACGAACCTGACGAAGTGATGAGCATTGAACAAATGCCGCTCTCTCGAGTGCTATGGCTCATTCAGAGCGGTGAGATTCAGGATGCGAAAACAGCGCTTGCCGTGCTGTTCTTCTCGAAATTCAGGCGCTGACGCTCATCGAAGACATGTCAAAACACAGTTTTGAGAGTTACTAATCTCCGCGGCTAAAGTGCTCAGTACAGCGGTCAAATTCCACACGTGTGTCCGAAAAAGGGGACAGAAAGGCAATCCAACACGGGAAGCAATTTATATGTAAGCCTTTATATCACAGTTAGTTACGCATCCCAAATGAAGTATTGAGCAGCGGCATGGCATGTGCATTCCAAGGAACTGCAATGGCAAGGCTATCCATCTCGAATGGTTGGCGGAGCCAAGAGTGGGAACCGCAGTATCACCGGAGCATAGCCATGGCCGTACTCGCACGCAAGTCCGCCGGACTCGAGAAGCCCACACCTCGGGGAATCCTCCATGCCGCTGCCGATACGGAGCTCGTGGATTGGTTCGTGGCCGGGGAAGAGCGGGCGTTCCAGGAGTTGGTGGAACGGTATCAGACGCGACTTCTCAACTTCGTGTATCGAACCATTGGGGACCGGGAACGCGCAGAAGATCTCGTGCAGGAGGTCTTCATACGCGTGTACCGTCATATTCACCGGTTCGACCGCACGAAGAAGTTCTCGACGTGGATCTATACCATTGCGTCCAATCTGGCCAAGAACGAGCTGCGCAATCGATCGCGGAATCCGCTGGTGCTATTCCAGACGATTACAAGCGCCCAGGGCGAAGATGAACGCCCGCTGCAGTTCGAAGACTCAACGAGCCGTCCGGATGATCTCTTCCAGAAACGCCACCTGCAGGGGTTGGTAGAGGAAACGGTGGCCAAGCTACCTGAACATCACCGTCAGGTATTCGTGCTTCGGGAAATCGAGGGCAAGTCTTACGAAGAGATCGCGGAGATCACGGACTGCAACCTGGGCACCGTGAAATCACGCCTTAACCGGGCCCGGAATGCCTTTGCAGCGATCATCGAGCCATGGGTGAACTGAGCCCACGGGATCAAGGCCTGCCGAAGACTCGAGCAACAAGCGGGAGAAACATGAACCGCGGGTAGACTATCACGTAACTTGTTATAATATAAGCACTTCTGAGTGAGCACCGGCATGCTTCTGCCGGTGCTCATTATGTTGGGGCACAAGGATTGGGAACCGGTCGACCGGCAACGGGTAAGGGAACGAGAGGCACTTCCCGCACTACCGGTACCCATGAACTGTCGCGAATTCCGCAAGAAGCATCTCGCCTTCGTTGATGGGATGATGAACGATTGGCAGACGGGCGAGATGTACGGGCACCTCGGGCATTGTGAGCGCTGCGAGCGGCTGGATATTGCAGTACGCCGGGGCCTGCTGGTAGCGAGGAATCTGCCGCTGATCCAACCATCGCGTGATTTCATGCCGCGGCTCGAAGCGCGACTCCGCGAACAGCACAGGGTGTTGGCACCGCCGAGCCGACATGGGAAGGTAGCACAAATGGGCGTTGCGGTAGCAGCCTTGGCCGTGATAAGCGCGGTTGCCGTCAGACTCACACAGCAACCCGAGGCGAGGACCATGGCCGACAGCGCGGTGGCTATAATGGTGAGCGCCCAGGAGAGTCACCTCTTCGCGCCAGTGCGAAACGTGTTCACGGCGGTATTTCCCGTGGGGCAAGACATTTCGCCGCCCGGTGACACCATACGCCAGCTAGGCAGTTTGGCGTTGCAAGCTGCCAATCCCTCGCCGTAACGGATCGATTCGTGAGAGGGGGCCAGGGCGGACCGGAGCGCGTATATTCCCCGCATGACGAAAGCGGCGGAGCAGAAAGCGTTCCGAGATGCGCTGAAATCCAGCCAGTTCAATTCTGCGTACTACTTTCATGGTGGTGACGACCACCTGAAAGAAGAAGCCGTGCGGGAACTCTTGGCCGCTGCGGTGGAACCAGCGACGCAGGCGTTCAATCTGGACCAGCAAAAAGGCGGCGATCTGCAGGCCGGGCCGCTGGGGACGCTATTGGCAACGCCGCCCATGATAGCCGCACGGCGCGTGGTGGTGATCCGCGACGTGGAAGCGCTGCGCAAGGATGCGCGGACCGTCCTGGAGCACTACCTGAAACGACCCTCGCCCGATGTGGTGCTGGTGCTCATATCCGGCAGCACTGTAAAGCCCGACAAGGGCCTGTCGGCGATGACCACGGCGGTGGAATACCCCCCCCTGAATGGCGTCCAGCTGCCCAGATGGATCGTGCAGCGAGTACAGCGCTCCGGCGGAACGATTACAGATGGCGCCGTCGCGCTGCTGCAGGACGTGGTGGGAAGCGACCTCTCGCTACTGGCAGTGGAGATCGAGAAACTCACCAGCTACACAGGTGATAGTGCGATCAACGAGGATGCCGTAGCTGCCGTGGTTGGAATTCGACGGGAAGAAACTCTCGGGCATCTATTGGACGCACTGGGGGAACGGAACGCCACTGCCGCCCTCAACGCGTTGCCTACCGTGCTGCAGCAGCCCAAGGGTTCGGCGGTCACGATCGTGATGGCGCTAACGGTGCAGATCCTGGCGCTGGCCTGGGCGGAAGCACGTGGGCTGCAGTCCAGCCGGCTGTCAAGAGAACTCTTCACGTTCCTCAAGGAAGCAGGTTCGGTGTACACAGGCCGTTCATGGGGCGAGGCCGTGTCAGCATGGAGCAAGGCAGCGCCCCGGTGGACGGCTGGAGAACTAGACCGTGCCCTGGCAGCCCTGGCCAATGCCGACGAAGCGCTCAAAGAAACGCGGCTGTCGACAGACGAACAGCTGTTGTCCACCCTGATCCTGACACTGTGCCGACCCGCAGCGTCGCAGCGGGCGGCGTAACACTCATGAAATCGTTCGTGATCTGCGTGAGCCTGGCGGCTGCACTGGCCGGTGTCGCAATGACAACCGCACGTGCGCAACGCGATACAACGTCCATCGGCCCGATGATCCCCGACACGACCACAACCGCGATGCGGGCCGCAATGGATTCAGCCTTCGCACGAGCGCGGCGACTGGTAATGTCAGGACAGACCGCGGCGGGCCGCCAGATTGGTGACTCCATCGCGGCATCGACCCGCGAAGGGACGGAAACTTACGGGGAGGCGCTGTACGGACTCGCGATGCTGGCTCCCACGGCGAGTGCTGCGGCCGTTGATTACGGGCGCATCATCGTCGAGTATCCGCTCTCGGCGCACGCCGGTGACGCCTTGCTGCAGCTGGCCCAGATTGAACGCTCGCAAGGTGACCGGGCGTCAGCCATTGCACACCTACAGCGGTATCTTCGGGAAAATCCAACGAGTTCGAAACAAGGCACCACAGGGCTCTGGCTAGCGCAGTTGTTGTTCGAGCAGAACGACGATGCGCGTGGCTGCGGCGTGCTCAGCGACGCGCGGGCTGCCGCAAGCCCAAGTGACGTGGAACTACAGAATCAGATGAACTTCTACTCGGCGCGGTGTGCAGCGGTAGTTGCGCGTGCGATTGCCGATTCCATTGCCTGGGCGGACAGCATCAAAGCGGATTCAACCGCTCGGGCTACCGCGCTAAAGCGGCCGGCGAAGAAGAAGGCGCCCGCAATGCGGGCTCCGAACACCAGCCGGCCCGTACCGACGAGCGGCGGGCGGTACAGCGTGCAATTGGCTGCGTACGAAACGAAGACGGCTGCCGAGAATCTGGTGCAGACGCTGCACCGGCACGGGGTGGACGCGCGGGTGGACGGGGATCGCAAGCCGTTTCGAGTACGGGTAGGGCACTATAAGACGCTCGCCGAGGCCAACACAGCCGCCGCCGATTTGAAGCGCGCGGGGTATGGCGGCTTCATAGCCAGCATCGACGGACGCTGACCGCGATGGTACAGACCCCCTTGATGCAGCAGTACCGCGAGATCAAAGCTCGTCACCAGAGTGCGATCGTCTTCTTTCGCATGGGTGAGTTTTATGAAATGTTTTATGATGATGCAGAACTGGCCGCGCGCCTGCTCGGCCTGACGCTCACCTCACGGAACAATGGCGCCGCGGCCGCAGTGCCGCTGGCCGGCGTGCCGGTGAAAGCGGCAGGGGAATACGTGCGGCGGCTGGTGGAGCGTGGCTACCGAGTGGCGATCTGCGAGCAGGTGGAAGATCCGAAGCTAGCCAAAGGAGTGGTGCGCCGTGAAGTGATCGAAACCATTTCACCAGGTGCCGCGTTTTCGGACGATCTGTTGCAGGGAGAGCGGCACAACTTCGTTTGCGCCATCTACGTCACGAAGCAGATGACTGGTGTTGCTGCGGCGGATATCTCAACGGGGGCGCTGCGGCTGCATTGCTGCGCGCGGGAGGACCTGGAAGCGCTAATGGGACGCCTGGATCCGCGCGAGATCCTCGTCATGCGCGGGGACACGGTGGTGGAATCGTGCGCGACGGGTGGAGCCGAAGGCGCGCTGGTGACGGAATGCGACGCGTGGGAGTTCGACGAATCAATGGCAGGAGACGATCTAGCGCAGCAATTCGGAGTGCTGTCGTTGGAAGGCTTGGGGCTGACAACAGAAGATGGACCGGCGATCCGCGCAGCGGGCGCGTTGCTGCGCTACCTAAGAGAGTTGCAGCCGAGTGGCGTTCGATTGGCTCATCCGACTGTGGAACGTCCCGGGGGGATCATGCCGCTGGACGAGATGACGCGGCGCAACCTCGAACTGGTGGAATCATTGCGCGGAGGGAAGGAAGAAGGCACGCTCGCGAGCGTGCTGGATCAAACGAAAACACCGATGGGGGCGCGGTTACTCCGACAGTGGATGCTCGCCCCGCTGACTGATTGTTCAGCAATCGAGGGCCGGCACGATGCGGTGGGGGCGTTAGCAGCGAACGCGCTGGCGCGCGCCGCGCTGCTACTGGCGCTGGACGGGGTCCGGGACGTGGAGCGGCTGGCGACGAAGGCAACGTTGGGGCGCAGCACTCCGCGGGAGCTCGGTGCGCTGGGTGCATCGCTGAGCCGGCTGCCGGACGTGGAGGCGGCACTGGCGCGTGTGGAGCCAGCCGGGCTGATCGGCGACGTCCTAGCCGGGTGGGACTCGTGCGCGACGCTGGCTGAAACAATCGGGACGACACTCGTGAAGCGGCCTCCGGTGGCAATCGGAGAGGAGGCCACGATCGCAGTTGGCGTGGATGCCGAGCTGGACGAACTCCGCGTACTTCGTGACGGGGGGAAGGACGCGATCGCCCGGATTCAATCGGACGAGCGCGCGCGCACCGGGATCAACTCGCTCAAGGTGGGATACAATCGTGTGTTCGGGTACTTCATCGAAGTGACGAAGGCGAACCTGCATCTCGTGCCAGACAACTATCAGCGACGACAGACGCTGACGAACGGCGAACGATTCGTAACGCCGGCACTGAAGGAATACGAGGAGAGGGTACTGACAGCAGCGGAGCAGATCGAGGTGCGGGAGCGGGTCCTGTTCGAGGCACTTCGGGGGCAGGCGGGCGCCGAGATCGCGCGGCTGCAGCAGGCGGCAGAATCCGTGGCGGTTCTGGATGTGCTGGCAAGTCTGGCCGAAACGGCGGTGCGCGAAAATTACGTGCGGCCCACGATGCATGATGGATTCGAACTGTCGATCGTGGGGGGACGGCACCCGGTGGTGGAGCGCATGATGCCACGGGACAAGTTCATTCCGAACGACGTCATACTGTCGGACGACGCGCGAGTGATCATCCTGACTGGTCCGAACATGGCCGGGAAGTCGACGATCCTGCGCCAGGTGGGGCTGATCGTGTTGATGGCGCAGATGGGGAGCTTCGTGCCTGCAAAGGCGGCGAAAATCGGAATCGCGGACCGAATGTTCACTCGCGTAGGTGCGAGCGACAATCTGGTGCGTGGACAATCGACCTTCATGGTGGAAATGGCGGAAACAAGCGCGATCCTGCACAGCGCCACCCGCCGGAGCCTGGTGTTGCTGGACGAAATCGGGCGTGGCACGTCGACATACGACGGTGTATCGATTGCCTGGGCGGTGAGCGAACACCTGCACGACCATGTGGGGTGCAAGACGATCTTCGCGACCCACTACCACGAACTGACGCAGCTCGCGGAAGAATTAGTAGCAGTACGCAACTATAACGTGGGTGTGCGGGAGGTTGGGGACCAAGTACTGTTTTTGCACCGGTTGCAGCCAGGGGGCGCCGACCGAAGCTATGGGATCGACGTAGGCCGGCTAGCGGGACTTCCGGCAGAGATAATCGATCGGGCCCGGGAGGTGCTGCGGTTGCTCGAAGGGGAGCAGCTCGTACCGGCGTTGCAGGGGAAGGCGATGGGCAGAAACGCAGGCACGGTACGCGGCGAGCCTCAGCTGGGACTATTTGCAGCCCCAGAGCATCCCGTGGTGAAGAAGTTGGCGACGCTCGACATCAATATGCTGACGCCGCTGGAGGCACTAACCCTGTTACGCGACCTGGCAGGAGAAGCCAAGGATCGATCGTGATCCCGGCGCCCCCGATGCAAGGCGACGAAGGGCGCTACCTTTCCCGGACCGCAACGGCCGTTGCGGTTAGTCCTGCCACCCGACCTCCGATCCTGCCATGACGGCCATCCGCAATCGGAAACCCTACGACGACGTACTCCAGACCATTGGCTGGACACCGCTCATCCGGCTCCACCGTGTAACCCGCGGCATCCGGACTCCAGTGTACGGCAAGGCGGACTTCTTCAATCCCGGGGGCTCGGTGAAGGATCGCATCGGCTTGCCGATCATCGAGCAGGCGGAGCGAGAGGGAAAACTCAGGCCGGGCGGGACGATCGTAGAGGGGACGAGTGGCAACACAGGCGTCGGGTTGGCGATCGCAGCCGCGCTGAAAGGGTATCGCTGCATCTTCACACTCCCGGACAAGATGTCGCAGGAAAAGGTGAGGCTGCTGAAGGCATTCGGGGCAGAGGTGATCATCACGCCGACGGCAGTGCCACCGGATCATCCTGACAATTACGTGATGATGGCGAAGCGGATCGCGGAAGAAACACCGAACGCAGTGCTAGCCAATCAGTTCTACAACGAGGCCAATCCACAGGCGCACTATGACACGACGGGTCCCGAACTCTGGGAGCAGACCGAGGGAAGGATCACGCACTTTGTGGCAGCAGCAGGAACGGGCGGGACGCTGACGGGCGTAGGCCGGTACCTGAAGGAGCGAAACCCGAAGGTGAAGATCATCGCCGGCGACCCCGTGGGCTCGATTCTCGCAGACCTGTGGCACTCAAAAGGCAAGAGCCATGGCGAGGGCGCGCCGTACAAGGTAGAAGGCATCGGGCAGGACAAGCTACCGGGCACGCTCGACCTGTCGATCATCGATGACTACGTGTCGGTGAGCGACAAGGACGCCTTTACGATGGCTCGGCGGTTGACGCGTGAGGAAGCGTTGTTCGTGGGTGGGTCAGCAGGGTTGATTACCCATGTGGCTGTAAACGTCGCGAGAATGGTGGACGATCCGAACGCCTGCGTCGTGACGTTCCTGTGTGACACCGGCGAGCGATACCTGTCGAAGCTGTACAACGACGAATGGATGCGGGAGAACCAGCTACTCGATGCTGACCGAACGACACTGGCCCAGGTGGTGGGAGGCAAGCCGTCCACCGCGCAGCCGATCGTGAGCGTTGCGACGGGTGCGTCCGTGCGACAGGCCCTGCGGCTGATGTCGCAGCACGACGTTTCCCAGCTGCCGGTCATGGATGGCGGCAGCTGCGTAGGTTCCGTGAGTGACTGGGCGCTATCGGCCAAGGCGCTCGAGAACACCAAACTCCTCGACGTGACGGTCAGCGAACTGATGGAACCGCCGTTTCCCGTGGTCGAGGCAAGCCAGCCGGTGGACGCAGTGGCGACGCTCCTGTCGAAGGTCAACCCGGCGGTCCTCGTGCGCTCAAACGGCGTGCTGACGGGGATCGTCACGCGGTCGGACATGCTGGCATACCTCATGGCGCGGTAGCGGGGGCGGCGGTCCCCACATCTTCAGCCGGACAGTTCTGTGCGCATCACGGTTTTGCTGGGTGGAACCTCGATGGAACGCGACGTGTCGATAGCGTCGGGCCTGCGAATCGCGAACGCGCTGCGCTCGCGCGGGCACGAGGTGACGGCGGTGGATACGGTACGGGGGCCGCTGCAGCCGGATGAGGAGCAGGAACTGCTGCGCCAGCCGGTGGTGAAGACGGCACCTCCCACACCGGCCGAGCTGGAGGAAATGGGGCGGGATGCCCTAGCTCGGCTCGCGGGATTTCTGCCAGGGGCGGATGAGACCGACGTGGTCTTTCTGGCGCTTCATGGGGGAACGGGAGAGGATGGGACGATCCAGGCCATGCTCGACCTGGCGGAGTTGCCCTATACAGGAAGCGGCCACCTCGCCAGCGGGTTGGCGATGGACAAGGATTTCTCGAAGCGACTGTTTCGGGCGGCCGGGGTACGCACGCCAAACTGGGTAATGGCACCGGCGCGGGTCGATACGGTGCGGCAGCAGGTGGGATTTCCGGCCATCGTGAAGCCGTCGAAGCAGGGCTCGACAGTTGGGCTGTCGCTCGTACGCGAGGAGAGAGGGCTGGCAGCGGCGGTGGCCGAAGCGTTTTGCTATGACGACGAGGTGCTGATCGAGCAGTACATTGCCGGGCGGGAGCTGACGGTAGGGATCCTGGGTCAGGAAGCACTCCCGGTTGGCGAAATCATCCCGAAGCACGAAATTTACGATTACGAGTGCAAGTACACCGCGGGCATGGTGGAAGAAATCTTTCCTGCGGACATTCCCGCAGCCACGACGCGGGCGGCCCAGCATCAGGCGCTGGACGCCTTTGCTGCGCTGAAGCTCCGGGGATACGCGCGGGTAGACTTCCGTCTCGCGGCAGGTGGTGAGTTGTACTGTCTGGAGGCGAACACCCTTCCGGGGATGACCGAGATGAGCCTGATTCCGCAGGGGGCGGCTGCTGCCGGTATTCCATTCGCCGAGTTGTGTGAGCGCATTGCGATGCTGGCCCTGGACCGGAGGACGTGAGGGAAATGGCAAATCCAACAGCAGCGCTGGCGGGGGTGCCGGCCGGCATTCAGGCGAACGGGCTTTGGATCGGACGGCGACAACTCTTCGTGCGATTTGCCGCGGAAGCCGAGACGGCCACGATGTATACAGCTGAAGCGCTGACCAACGAAGTTGGACGCCTCATCGGACGCTCGACGTATCACTCGATCAGCGTAAGCGGGCGGGACCCGCTCTCCAACGGACCGTTTCTGATTGCGGCATTCCAGACCAACACGCCATCATTGCCCGTGATGTTGGACTGCGACGGACAACGGCCGGATGCGATTGGCAGCGTGAGCAAGTTCGTGGCGCTGCTGCAGGTCACGCTGGAGGGGTCGGCGACTGATGCGGTGGTGGAGCGGGGGGTCGAATCGTTGCGGAACGCAAGGGCAAGCGGTGTGGCACACGCGTTGGTGCTGGCGCCGGACGACTCGACGACCGACGGGCAGCTGCTGCGGGCCATCTCGCAGGCCCACGTTGCGGCCCCCCAGGTAGCGGTAGTAGTTCATCCACCAAGCGACGGTGTGCAGAAAGACCGCCGCTGGTTGACGTTCATGGAGCAAGCTGCAGCCCTTCATGCAGATACGCGGTTGGTACTGCGGCTTCCGCGCCCGAGTGGCATGCGCTAGGGTGAATCGGGGGCTGGCGGACGCAGGCGGAACCCAGCATCCTCCATACGACAGGGCTCGGTCGCCGAGCATCATTCAGCCGAACAGTTCCGATGGCATTCTCCGCTTCAGCAGAAGTCGATCAGCCCCGCCTCACGCGCGCCGTGGGATGGATCGTCGTGGCTTCAGCTGCCATGGCACTGGCGCAGGCCACGGTCGTTACGCCGGCCGATATGGCGGCGTGGCTTGGATTTCGCACGGCGGGTGTAGCCCACGCCTGGTGGACGCTTGCCAGCTATGCGTTGGTGCAGGCAGGGACGTGGCCTCTGGTAGTGACGCTGTTCTCGTTGCTCGTGTTCGGACCGCGAGTGGAACAGGCCTGGGGAACGAAGGCGTTCGGAATATTCCTGCTGTGGTGCGTACTGGGCGGTGCGCTCGTGCATGCGACATTCTCGCGCGGTGGAACCCTGGAAGGGGGCGCGGCCGGTGTATTCGGCGTCATGCTGGCCTACGGTTGGCTGTTTCCGAAGGACGAGATGTATCTATTCGGCGTCCTGCCAGTGCGCACGTGGACGCTGATCGTAGCGCTGACGGCGCTAATGCTAGTGATCGGGACAGCGGATTCGAGCGGCGGAGGCATCGGGTATCTGGCGCACTTGGGTGGATTCGCCTTCGCGGCGCTGTATCTCAAGCGACCGAACCCGGTGACGATCGAGGAGCTTCGGCAGCGAGTGGCGCCGGCCCCGGATCTCACGGACGAGACGCCACCGCGGGCGATTCCGCGGACGCTGCCGCGGTCGCGACGCGGAGACGAGGTGGACGAAGTGGTGGCGCAGAGCAAGGCCGCGGTGGCAAAGCGTCCGATACGAATGGCACGGAGCAACACAGCGCGAGATGCAAAACGTGAAGCGCTGAACCGGGTGCTCGACAAGATCTCCAAGCAGGGGCTGGACAGTCTCACGATGGAGGACCGCACTCTGCTGGAAGAAATGTCCCGGCGACTGAGAGGCCGGTAGAAAAGAGAGCCCCCCGGACTTTGCCGGAGGGCGATACCGTTGCGCCGTTCTCGCGACGGTGATGACGGGCGGAGAGTTCGCCTGCCAAGGGCGAACATACCACGACCCGGCGGGGTGCACCAGAACTCATCATGCCAAAGCCAGAGCTGTTGGAGACCTTTGCCAACCCGTACATGGGGCGTGGCTACGAGATCCGGATGGAATGCGACGAGTTCACATCGCTGTGTCCGGTGGGCGGAATCGAAACGGACGCTGAGGAGTTACAGCTGCTCGAGGGCGGTGCGCCCGACTTCGGAACGATCACGATCACGTACGTCCCGGCGAAGTTGTGCGTAGAGCTGAAGAGCCTGAAGCTCTATCTGTGGAGCTACCGGAACGACGGCATCTTTTACGAACGGGCAGTGAACCGCATCCTGGACGACCTGGCGCGCGTGTGCAAGCCGAAATCGATGATGGTGGTGGGGACTTTCAATGTGCGAGGCGGGATCAGATCCGTGATCACGGCAAGTTTCAAGAGTAGAGCAGTAGGGCAGTCAGACAGTTAGACGGTCGGACAGTTGGAGATAGGAAGAGGGCGGGGCAGCCAACTTCGGCCACCCCGCCCTCTTCCGTTATTCGTGTTCTACCGACCTACCGTTCCACTGATTTCAGAACGCGTAGCGCACCTGGAACTGGAGCTGATAGTTGGACGACAGGTTGTTGGCGTTCCAGGTCTGGAAGGTGGGGTTGAACTGAACGACTGGAACGCCGTTGGTGAGGTTACCGCCGGCGATGCTCTTTTCGGTGAGCAACGTCTGCGAGCCAGAGAAGCTGACGTACTGCTGGTGACCCCAGTTGCTGTTGAGCAGGTTCATGAAGTTGAATACCTGCAGCTCGAGCGAAATGTTCTGGAACCGACCAGCGCCGAAGCTCTGGCGAACGGCGAGGTTGGTGAGATTCGTCCATGGCGTGGTGCAGGCGTTCCGGGTCATGATCTGCCCGCGTTCCTTGTTGAGGCAAGGGTTGGACGAGATAAACTGGTTGAGCGCTGCGGCCTGCTGCGCCGGCGTGTAGGTGACGCCGCCGGTGCTGAGGCTCTGGAACTGAATCTCGCTGGAATTGGTAGCGTCCTTGGGGATGTAGATCGGGTCGTTGGAATACCCGTCGCCGTTCAGATCGCCACTGTAGACGTAATCGATGGGCTGTCCCGAGCCGCCCAGGTATGTGAAGCTCACGTCGGTGCGCGTGGGGAAGCTATACGTACCCTGGGCGACGAAGTGGTGCTTCTGCTCGAAATCCGAGCGAGTAGCCGTGGCGTCGGACTCATTGCCGGCCCAGTCGCGTCCATAGGTGTACTGGGAGGCTGCCGTGCTAGACGTCAAGTCCTGCGCAGACATGACGTGTGAGTAGGTATAGAACACCGAACCCGAGAAGTGATTGAAGAACTGGCGCTGGATACCGCCCGTGAGGTTGTAGGCGTAGTCGTTCGATTCGTTAGTGACATCGAGCACAACGTTACGATCGGCATGCGCCAGCACGGGGTTAAAGGGTGTGAGACCGTAGAGCACGCGGCCGTGCGGATCGGTGCCCTGGGGACCAGCGAGCGCGATGTTCTGGTAGAACGGGTTATTGATGCCGCGGGTGTACATGGCTTCCAGGGTTCCCACCCAGTGGTCCATCAATTGGTGGTCGTAGCCCAGCGTGAGGCGGGCGTTCTGCGGGAAGTCGAGGTTCTTGCTGAGGAGATCGATCTCACCGCCGGCCTTGGCGGTAAGCCCGTTGGCGCACGTCTGCGGGGGACTGCTGACGGCCGCGGCATTGAACTGAGGCGCCGCCGTGCCGTTGCAGGTAAGGACGCCGACGCCGACGCTGCCGGAGTTCTGGAAGGCGTTGCTGAGCCAGACGTAGGCGGGGCGGCCGGTGAACAGGCCCACGCCACCGCGGAGCTGATTCTTCTGGTCGCCGGTCATATCATAGTTGAAGCCAATGCGGGGCGACCACTGGATGTTGCCCGACGGGACGTCCTGCGTATTGCGGCCGAATTCGCTGAGGACCGACTGGTTCAGCGGCGGCTTGGTGAAGAAGATGGGATCATCCAGACGGATGCCGTAGTTGACGGTAAGCTGATTGGTCGGCGTCCACTCGTCCTGGACGTACGCACCATAGTTGCCGGCGCGGAAGCGCACGGCGCCGTCGCCGGAGAGCGGGACGCCGACAATGTACTGCCGAGCCTGCCCGGCGTTGAGTGAATCGAGGGTGCCGAACGTCCACACGCCGTAGGAAGCCTGCGTGAACAGGTTGCGGACCTTGTACCACTGGCCGGTAGCACCGAAGGTGATGCGGTGGTTACCAACGGGCATGGTGTAGTTATCCGTCATCTCGATCAGATCCTGATCGAGCTGGTTGCCCTGCGAGTACCGCTCGGAACCGTCAATGATCGGGAAGCCGCCGTTGTACACCGTGACTTGGGGCACCTGCACGCTCGGCTGGCGGCGGTCGCGGATGGTCTCGTAGTTGAACAGGAGTTCGTTGAATGAGCCATTGTCGAACAGCGTACGGAGCTGAGCGACGGCGGCATTCTTCTTGGACTTGAAGTGATAGCCGTTATTGCTCAGGGAATAAGCGCTCGACGTGCGGCTGAAGATGTCCTGCACAGCATTGCCATAGTTGTCGCGAATGACGAGCTGTGTATTGCCCGGCAGGTTGAAATCGAGGCGGCCAAAGGCGTTGGCCAACGGGTTGCCGTTGTTGACGAGTGCGCCAGTGCCCGTTGGCATGCCGTAGGCAGCCAGCGCCGAGTTGACCTGGTCGATCACCGGCTGCGTCGGACCAGAAAGCGTACTGCCGACGTAGGGACCGGTGGCCGGAAGCGTGCGAGCCTGCCAGTCGCCACTGACGAAGAAGAGCGCCTTGTCGCGCATAATCGGGCCGCCGAGGGAGAAGGCGCCCTGCGACTGGCTGAAGTTGGTAATGTAAGGCTGGCTGCGGGTGTAGCCCTGGTTGCGGCTGACACCGACGATCGAACCGTGCCAATCATTGGTGCCGCTCTTGGTAACCGCGTTGACGAGCAAGCCCGAGAAGTTGGCCTGCCGGACGTCATAGGGAGAGAGCAGGACCTGGTATTCCTTGACTGCTTCGAGGCTGATCGACTTGCCGTTGGCTTGACCGCCGGGCTGCCCGGTGGAGCCGAGACCGAACAGGTCAGCTTCGGTGGAGCCGTCGATCTGGATGTTGTTGTAGCGGTTGTTCGTGCCGCCGCCGGAGAGGCCCGGTCCCACCGTGGAGACCTGCGGCGTGAGGGTGACGAAATCGTAGAAGCTGCGATTGAGGCTCGGCAACCGGCGTAGCGCCGTGTCGGAAATGGTGGTCGTCAAGCCGGTATGCGACGACGACATGACAGGATCCTGGCCGGCGACGACGTTGACAGCTTCGAGTTGCGCGGCCTGTGTGAGCAGCTCGAGGTCGACGCGTGTGACCTGGCTGAGGACAACGACAACGTTGTCACGCGTCTGTGGCTGGAAGCCGAGGCGGCGAACGGTGACTGAATAATTGCTGCCGACGTCGAGGCCGGGGACCGTATAGCGGCCGTCGGTCTTGGTGGTAACGCGGCTGGCGAAGCCAGTAAGGCGGTTGACGACCTGGACCTGGGCCCCTTCGACGGGCTGGTGCTGGTCGTTCGTGATGACACCGGCGATTGCACCAGTCGTCACGCCCTGAGCAGAAAGGGCAACCGGCGCCACAAACACGAGCGCGACTGCCATCAGTCCACCGAGCGTCCAACGGGGAATATTCATGATAAGTGTCCTTAGAAGATGGAGGGGGCGCCGCTCCTTGCGCCGTACCAACGAGGGCAACCAGGGGTGATTGCGTCTCGGCACTGAATGTCGGGAATCCGAGCCAGAGGAAAAAGAGAGAGGCTGTAACGACGCCGTAACCGGGAGCACAACGTGAAGCAATACTTGTACGGAAAGTGCGGTAGAATGTAAGAACGACAGTGGTTGGAGGGGAACAGGGGAATCGGGAAATGGTCCAAGAATGGGCGACATTGTATTGGCGCCAATATAATGTTTGAAAGGCGAAGTGGTACGGGCCAAAGCAGACGGCAATTTCGCCTCCTCAGCAGAATGGGCCAGGCCGTTGATCTGTAGATGGACCGCGGGTTAGCTTTGTCGGTCTTGGCCAGGTAGCTCAGTTGGTAGAGCAGCGGACTGAAAATCCGCGTGTCGGCAGTTCGATTCTGCCCCTGGCCACTTGGGGAGTCACAAATCCGATAGTCGCAAAGCGGAGATGAGGCGAGCGGGTGCCCGGTGGAGAAGCGCTGGACCCTCGAACGTTTCATGTGGGTGGAGCCAAGTGCTTGTGGCAATGGGCCTTGGTAACGGGCAACTCAGATGCCGCTGTAAATAGTGCTGGGCGCGAGTCTGATTAGTGACCTTAGGCTGCCGGGGGACATTTGAAGCAGGCGCTGTTGACTATGACGCTGTGTGCCACCGCCCTCGGCGGCTGCGCCAAAGGCGGTCCACTCCCGTTGGGCACTCGGCCAGCGGCATTTCCCACGGGTTGGACGGTGGGGATGAGCGACTCTGCCGTCTCGGGCGCGCATGGGATGATCGCGAGCAACAGCGGGCTGGCGAGCCAGGTGGGGGTGGAGATCCTGAAAGCGGGGGGCAACGCGGTGGACGCCGCGGTGGCCACCGGGTTCGCGATGGCGGTGACCTATCCGCAGGCCGGCAACATCGGCGGTGGTGGGTACATGGTGATCCACATGGCCGACGGCCGCACAGCGGCGCTGGACTACCGCGAAACGGCTCCGTTGGCCGCCACGCGCAACATGTACGTGGACGCACACGGGAAGCTTACGGACAAGAGCCGCATCGGGTCTTTGGCGGTAGGTGTGCCAGGTGCGGTAGCCGGCATGGCGGCGATGCTCAAGAAGTACGGCACGATGTCGCTGCACGACGTGATGCAACCCGCGATCCACCTAGCCGAAGACGGATTCACGGTGGACAGCGCGCTTTCGCGGTCGATCGCCGCGGGGGCCAAGTTGATCGGAGCATATGAAGGTGCGTCACTGTTCCTCCCCAACGGCAAGGCGCTGGCGCCGAACACCAGGCTGGTACAGCCGCAACTGGCGCGTACGCTCAAGGCGATCGCCGACGAGGGGCCGGACGTGTTCTACAAGGGCTGGATCGGCGACAGCCTGGTGGCCGAGATGCACCGCGACCATGGAATCATCACGAAGGCCGATCTGGCCAGGTACCAGCCGGAGTGGCGCGGCCCGATCAAGGGTACGTATCGGGGGGACACGATCTACTCAATGCCGCCGTCGTCGAGCGGTGGCGTGATTGAGGTGGAGATCCTGAACATCTTGGAAACGTGGCCGACGCTGCCGGCCTACGGTAGCACGATGTACGTGCACGACGTGGCGGAGGCATTTCGCCATGCGTTCATCGACCGGAACACGAAGCTGGGCGATCCGGCGTTCGTGAAGAATCCGGTGGACCAGCTGACGAGCAAGGACTACGCGCGCACCCTGCGCGACTCGATCCTTCCCGACAAGGCATCCAAGACGCCGACGTTCTCACGGATAGCCGGCGAGGGAGTGCACACCACGCACTATTCGGTGGTGGATTCGGCGGGCGACGCGGTGTCCACGACGACGACGCTCAACAGTCTTTTCGGTTCGGGCAACTACGTAGGGGGCGCCGGTTTCTTTTTGAACAATGAGATGGACGACTTCGCCTCGCAGCCAGGGACGGCGAACCAATTCGGGCTGGTGCAAGGCGAGTTGAACGCGATCGCGCCGGGCAAGCGAATGTTGAGCGCGATGTCGCCATCGATCGTGGTGGACGGCACGGGCAGGGTGCTGCTGGTGGTAGGGGCAGCGGGCGGCCCGACGATCATCACGGCGGTGACGGAAGTGACCCTCAACGTGATCGACAACCATATGTCGCTGGCTGAGGCAATGTCGGCGCCGCGGATTCATCAGCAGGGATGGCCGGACAAATTGATCTATGAGGAGGGCGGGCTCGAGCCTGCGGTGGTCGATTCGCTCAAGGCCATGGGATATGACATGTCACCGGTGAGACATCTGGCCAATGCGAATTCCGTAATGCGGGTGGTTGGCGGGTGGCAGGGGATGGTCGAGCCGAGGGCGACGGGAGGAGCGGTGGGGTACTGATACTACAGTCGGACAGTCGGACAGCTCTCAGTAACCAGTAAGTACATCGGGACGCATCCTCTCACGGGATGGGTCCCGATTGTCGTTTGTAGATGACGAACGGTATGGAAACGGTCACGAATCGTCTGCGCGGCGCAAGGAATTCGTATTGCCAGTACGATCTTAGCGGGCCGGCATGCAACCAAACCCGACGCGGCACCGTACTAGCATTACAAGCACCGCCGCTGCCGGCAACCGTTGCAACCAAGCGCCGGGAGGGGGTGTCTCAACAGAAACGAAGCATGCTCATGTCACCGTCACTCGTCGAACGTCCCGAACTGTCAAGTGAAGCCGACCCGAACGTGGAGCGGCGAGAGTTGGAAGCACGCGTCAACGGCCAGTACCAGGTGGTGCGCGAGCTAGGGCGCGGGGGGATGGGCGTGGTGTTCCTGGCGCGCGACGTGGCCCTACACCGCGCCGTGGCGATCAAAGTGTTGCGCCACGAATTCGTGGAATCAGAAGACCACCGGGAACGGTTCAGGCGCGAAGCCCGCCTCACGGCCCGGCTCAGCCATCCGGGAATCGTCCCAGTATACACGTTCGGCGAATCGGACGATCTGGTATACATCGTCATGAAGTACGTGCAGGGCGAGTCGCTGGCGGAGCGACTGCACTCAGCCGGCCGGCTGCCCGCGCACGAGGCAACCCAGATTCTATTCGGCCTGGCGGAAGCGTTGGACTACGCACACCGCGAAGGCATGGTGCACCGCGACCTCAAGGCCGAGAACGTGCTCATCGAGCGGAACGGCAGGCGCGCGTTCCTGACGGATTTCGGCGTTGCCCGGCTACGCGACGCGAGCCCGGACGAGTGGGAGCGTTCGCACGCCTTCGGGACGCCGCACTACATGTCGCCCGAGCAAGCGGCCGGCGAGCCGGACCTGGATGGGCGGAGCGACCTATACTCGCTGGGCGTCCTGGGGTACCAGATGGTGTCGGGCACCCTGCCGTTCCAGGGCACCAGCTTCACGTCGCTGGCCGCGCAGCACATCGTGCACGCGCCGACGCCGCTCCGCGACCTGGCCCCCGAGGCGCCCGAGCCGCTCGTGCAGGCCATCGAGCGGTGTCTGGCCAAGGAGCGCGAGGACCGGTGGCAGACCGGCGGGGTGCTTTGCGGCGCACTGTCGGAGACTCCCAGGGCGGAGGGCCTCGCTGCGAAGCTGCGGACGCGAGGATGGGTGATGGTGGCGGCCGGGCTGGCGACAGCGGCAGCGCTGCTTGCGTCGGTGGGACGGTAGAGCAGTAGGACGGTAGGACGGTAGGACGGTAGGATGGAATAACCCTTTAAACTATTAACGCCGGTTACTGATCTCGTAACCGGCGTTTGTCATTTGGGTCGACTATAAGGTCGAACGCGCGGATTGACTGGGCGATCATACCCCCAAGGGGTATATTGTGAGTGGGAAAGCTCAATGGACCGGCTCGAAAGACGGGGACACGCATGACAACCACGGCGACGGACGACCGGATCGTCATTCCCGTGAGCGGGATGACCTGTGCGGCCTGCCAAGCACGCGTTCAACGCACCCTGACGCGAACACCGGGTGTGGCCGACGCCACGGTGAACCTGATGCTCAACAACGCCACGGTGCGGTACGACCCGAAGGCGATCTCACCTGAGCAGTTGGTGGAAGCGATCCGCGACACTGGCTACGGCGCGGAACTGCCGGCTACGACACGCGGCGCGTTCGAGCAGCAGGAAGCAGCGGAGAAGGCACACGCGGAAGAAGTGCGGGCGCTCACTCGAAAGGTGGCAGTGAGCATGACGCTGGCCGCAGTGGCCATGGCGCTGTCCATGAGCACGATGGAGGGCGGCGACCAGAACGCGGTGATCCGCTGGACGCTGCTCGTGCTGACGACGTTCGTGATGGCCTGGGCGGGGCGGCACTTCTATACACGGGCCTGGAGCACGCTCAAGCACGGCGGCTCGGACATGAACACACTGATCTCGGTGGGCACGGGAGCGGCGTATCTGTTCTCGCTGGCGGCCACGGTGGCGCCGCAGGCGTTCCGGGCACACGGCGTGGAGCCGCACGTGTACTTCGAGGCGGTGGATGCGATCATCGCGCTCATCCTGCTGGGCAACCTGTTCGAGGCGCGGGCCAAGCAACGGACGTCGGCAGCGTTGCGGGCACTGGCCGACCTGCAGCCCAAGACGGCGCGGGTGGTGCGCGACGGGGTGGAACTGAACATCGCGGTGGAGGAGGTGCGTCACGGTGACCTGGTGCTGATTCGCCCCGGCGAGCGAGTCCCGGTGGATGGCGAGGTAGCGAGCGGGCAGAGCGCGGTGGACGAATCGATGCTCACGGGCGAATCGATGCCGGTGGCCAAGACGGAGGGCGATCGGGTGTTCGGCGGGACGATGAACCGCACCGGCGCGCTGCGCATCACGGCAACGGCGCTGGGCGCCGACAGCGCGCTGGCGCGGATCGTCCAACTGATGCGGGATGCGCAGGGCACCCGGGCGCCAATCCAGAATCTGGCCGACCGAGTGAGTTCGATCTTCGTGCCGAGCGTGATCGGAATGGCTATTCTCACATTCCTGCTCTGGGTATTCCTGCCACAGGGCACACAGAATGGAACGCTCATCGTTCATGCGCTCACGGCCGCGGTGGCGGTACTGATCATCGCCTGCCCGTGCGCGATGGGGCTGGCAGTGCCGACGGCGATGATGGTGGCCACGGGAAAGGGCGCCGAGTTGGGCGTGCTGTTCAAGGGCGGCGACTCGCTACAGCGGACCAACGACATCGACATCGTAGTGCTCGACAAGACGGGCACGGTTACCGAGGGGCGGCCGAGCGTCACCGATGTGATGACAGTCGGACAGTCAGACAGTCAGACAGTCGGCCAGAGAAACGACGAGCTGCTGGCGTTGGTGGCGGCAGCCGAGCGTCAGAGCGAACACCCGCTGGCCGACGCGATCGTGGAGAGCGCGAAGACGCGCGGGCTCACGGTGCATGACGCGGAGGGGTTCCAGGCGGTGGCGGGGTACGGCGTGACGGCGGTGGTGGATGGCACGGCGCTGACGGTGGGCAACGAAGCGTTGATGGCGCAGTACGCCATCGACGTGACGCCGCTTCGCGACGCCGCCGAACGGCTGAGCGGACAGGGCAAGACGCCGGCCTACGTAGCGGTTGACGGCAGACTGGCGGGGCTGATCGGGGTGGCCGACGCGCTCAAGCCCACCACGGTGCAGGCGGTGCAAGCGCTGCGCCGGCTGAACATCGACGTGGTGCTGCTCACGGGTGACACACAGCGCACGGCTGAAGCAATCGCGAGGCAGGCGGGCATCATCCGCGTGATCGCCAGGGTTCTGCCGGAGGGCAAGGTGGCGGCAATTCGTGATTTGCAGGGAGAGGGGCACGTCGTGGCGATGGTGGGCGACGGCATCAACGACGCGCCAGCGCTGGCGCAAGCCGACATAGGGTTCGCCATAGGCACGGGCACGGACGTGGCCATCGAAGCGGGTGACGTGACGCTGATGCGGGGCGATCCGCGGACCGTGGCGCAGGCGATCGAGCTGGCGCGGCACACGATGGGCACGATGAAGCAGAATCTGTTCTGGGCGTTCATCTACAATCTGATCGGCATCCCGATCGCCGCCGGCGCGCTCTACCCGGCGTTCGGCATCCAGCTGAGCCCGATCATCGCCAGTGGCGCAATGGCGTTCAGCTCGGTGAGCGTGGTGACCAACAGCCTGCGGCTGCGGAGGGTAAGAATCGCATGACGGAAACGAAGATGGCGGCCAACTGCGGCTGTGGAGCGGGGCACGAAGAGTCGAGCCCCACGGATACGGACAACGGACGGCGCTCGGTGGGGGTGGACGCCGAGATCAAGGCCGGCAATCTGCGGCGGCTGCGGCGAATCGAGGGGCAGATCCGGGGGTTGCAGCGGATGGTGGAGGAGGAGCGGTACTGCGCCGACATCCTCACGCAACTGTCGTCGGTGCAGGAAGCGCTGCGGGCGGTGGGGCGGGAAGTGATGAGAAACCATCTGCGGTACTGCGCAACGACAGCAATAAAGGCGGAAGGGGAAACTGCGGAGCAGATGTACGACGAACTCATAGATCTCATGTACAAGGGTTTGCGGTGACTTCGGAAGGCAATTGAAAGCGCAGGTCAGGGCCGTCTGGCCGTCCGACTCCCACGCACCGCTGCCCTAGACAGACCCCCTCACGCGGCGGAACTTCCACCATCCTCTACCTGCCAAGGGCAACCATGCAAGACAGACGTGCGTTCGTCGCAACGATGCTCAATGCCACGGTCGCGCTGCCGGTGCTGAACTCGCGCGCGTTCAGGCGACTCGAGCGTGCTTCACGCATTGCCGGCAAGCGGCCGGCAACTGCGGTGGCGACCGACGAGGACTACTGGGGCGAGATCCGGCGGTCGTTCGACCTGGACGATACGGTGATCAATCTCAACAATGGCGGATGCAGTCCGGCGCCGACGCACGTGCTGGAGCAGATGATCCGCGACATCCGGTTCAGCAACGAGTTGCCGGTGGAGCATATGTGGGGGGTGCTGGAGCCCCGCATCGAGAGCGTGCGTCTGGATCTGGCGCGCGAATTCGGATGCGACCCCGAGGAGATGGCGATCACGCGCAACGCCAGCGAGGCGAACGAGAACGTGATCTTCGGGATAGACCTCAAGCCCGGGGACGAAATCATCTCGACCACGCAGAACTACCCACGGATGGTAAATGGGTGGATGCAGCGCGGGCGGCGCGAGAAGATCGTGTTCAAGCAGATCAAGATGTCCACCCCGCCGCCGAGCGATGACGAAGTGGTAGCGGCCTTCGAAGCGGCGATCACGCCGCGCACGAAGATGATCGAGGTCATGCACGTGAGCTTCCAGACCGGATTCATCGCTCCGGTGCGGAAGATCGTGGACATGGCGCGCAGTCACAACGTGGAGGTGCTGGTGGACGGGGCGCACGCGTTCGCGCACTTCCCGTTCACGCGCGACGAATTGAACTGCGACTACTATGGCACCAGCCTTCACAAGTGGTGCGCGGCGCCGATCGGGACGGGATTTCTCTACGTGCGGAAGGAGAAGATTCCGCACATCTGGGGGATGTACGCGGACTCGCCCGACGAGGACGCCAACATCCGCAAGTACGAGGAGATCGGGACGCACCCGGCGGCCAACCACAACGCGATCTCCGTGGCGCTGGCGTTCCACCGGAGCATCGGGGCCGAGCGGAAGTACGCGCGGCTGGTGTTTTTGCGGGACCGGTGGGCCAAGCGGCTGCTGGCGGAGAGCGACCGGGTGCACATGTTCACGCCGATGGAGCCGGGGCGGGGCGGGGCCATCGGGGTGGTGGGGGTGACGGGACTGGACATGGGGAAACTCGGCGGCTGGCTGCACGAGCAACATCACATCGTGACGACGCCAATGGTGACGCCGGAGTTCGAGGGACTGCGGGTGACCCCGAACGTATATACGTCGCTCGATGAGATCGACTACTTTGGCGACCGGATGGTAGAGGCCATTCGAAACGGCGTGAAATGATGAAACGGCGACAATTCGTACGGTCGCTGGCAGCCGCAGCGTGGGCGGTAGCGGGGGCGGCGGGAATCACGGCGGCCTCGGCACAGGCGCCGTCCACGACGGTGATCGTGGTGCGACACGCGGAAAAGGCCACGCAGCCGGCGAACGACCCGAAGCTCACGGCGGATGGGAGGGCGCGTGCTGATGCGCTGGCGCAGGCGCTCAAGGACGCGGGCGTGACGGCGGTCATCACGTCGCAGTTCGAACGGACCAAAGAAACAGCGCAACCAACGGCAGAGCTATTTCACCTCACGCCACAGACCGTGCCGGCCGGGTCCGGGTCGGTGACCGATGACGCCCGTGCGGTGGCGAGAGCCGTGATGCAGCACGCGGGCGGGACGGTTCTGGTGGTGGGACACAGCAATACCATTCCAGACATCGTTCAGGCGCTGGGGGCAGAACGACCGGCGGAGATCTGCGACGCCGAGTACGACGGGATGTACGTAGTCACGGTGGCACCGGGCGGTGGGGCACACGTGGTGCATACGCGGTACGGCAAGGCGACTCCGGTGGGAAAGGACTGCTCGGCGATGATGATGAAGTAGGGAGCGGATTCCGGGGCCTGGTCAGGGCCGCCAGGAGAGGGAGATACCCGTTGAGACCAGGACCGCCTCGCCGGTGCCGAACCGCACCTTGGACTTCGCAGTGCCCCCGATAGTGTTGGTGCCGAGTACGAAGGCGCCCACACTAAGCGCCTTGGCGGTGCGGTAGTCATAGCCGACGCCCACCTGAAAGGCCGGGCCGGCAACGGAGTAGCTTCCACCGTTAATCGCGACGACCGGCGCGTAGAGCGAGCTACCCCCGTAACCGAAACCAGCCCGCACGTACGCATCCGTGCCCGGTACGGGATAGAACTCAGCCGATGCCGTGGCGAAGGTAGCCGATGAGCTGGGGGCGGCAGCGCTCTGCCAACGGGTAAGTTCAACGAGCCCGCGCAGGTAGGGTGCGAAGGTGCGCTCGACGCCCAGCGAGAGCGTGGGACCTGCGCGGCGCTCGGTGTCGGCCTCAGTAGCAGGACCGACCCAGCCAACGCCGACCGAAAGGCGAACGGCCGTTGGTGACCGAGACTCAGGGGACTGTGCCCGAGCGATGCCCGGCGACAGCAGCGCCAAGATGCAGAGTGGCACGAAATGGCGAAAGGACATGACCAAGGGGAAGGTGGGTTGGAGAGGCGCGTCGGCCTGATGGTCGCACCGGTTAACATGACGCGCCAGGGGCCGAGTCCGTACAATTACCCGGGATCAGCAAGGCTGGCAGCGATGCCGCGTGCGGCGTAAGTTGGCGCAGTTGTGATACACCCATATTCACGTTCATGCAGGGAACGGAAATTCCTATCAAACCGTTAGCGCCGGGGCAGCATGCAGCCCCACCGAGAACGTGGAGGCGGGGCGGCATGAACGTGTCCGCGCCAGGGCGGGGCGTGATGATGGCTGTCGCGATGGTGCTGACCTTGGCAGCCATGCCGCGGGTGGCGCTGGCGCAGCAGATTCCCACGCGGGCTCAGGCGCAGCAGGCGCTGAACGATCCGGCGGTGGTTGCACAATTGCGGCAGCAGTTGCAGAACAGCGGGCTCACCCCAGACCAGATCAGGGCGCGGCTCGCGGCCATGGGGTATCCGTCGAGCATGCTGGACGCCGTGCTGGGGCCCGGGAGCGCAGCCGATTCAACGTTTGCACTCACACCGGACGTGTATGCAGCGGTGCGGCAGCTGGGCGTGATGGATACGACGGCGCTGGATTCGCTGCGACTGACGGCGGTGAGGCGGCAGCGGACCAGAGTGCGCGGCGACTCGGCGCTGCTGGATTCGGTAGCGAAGATTTTGCGGACCGACACAGCGGCCGCGAGGTCGCTCAGGGCGCTTCTGGCGGCTCGGGCAGCGGACAGCGCGGTGGTGGACAGCGGATTCACCGTATTCGGGACCGACATGTTCTCGCGCCCGACGACGGAGTTCGACGCCAACCTGAACGGGCCGGTGAGCGACGACTATCAGGTGGGTCCCGGCGACCGGCTGGTGCTGACGCTCACGGGTGACGTGCAGGTGGCGTACGCGCTCACCGTGACGCGCGAGGGATGGATCGTGATCCCGAACGTGGGCCAGATCCCGGTTGCGAACCTGACCATGACGCAGGTGAACGATTTGCTGTTCGCGCGGCTGTCAAAGTCGTATTCCGGCATCCGGCGCACCGATCCCACCACGCACTTCACCGTGAGCGTAGCGGGGCTGGGCACGCGGCAGGTGTACGTGACCGGCGACGTAAAGCAACCGGGGGCATACCGGGTGTCGAACCTGGGTACCATGCTCACCGCGCTGTATGCAGCGGGTGGTCCCACTGACAACGGGGGCATGCGGAGCGTCCAACTGGTGCGCGGGGGGAAGACGATAGACACGCTGGACGTGTACGACTATCTGCTGGCGGGGGGCACAGCCAGGGATCTGCGGCTCCAGAGCGGAGACATCGTGTTCGTGCCGGTGCGGGGGGGCCGAGTGCGGATGGCGGGGGCCGTGATGCGGCCGGCGACGTACGAGTTGAAGCCGGGAGAGGAACTGCCCGACGCGCTCAAGATAGCCGGCGGGTTCCGGGCGACGGCCGATCGCAGGAAGCTGGTGATAGAGAGGGTGGTCCCTCCGGGACAGCGGACCGCGCCGGGGAACGACCGGACGATGATCGAAGTGTCGAGCCCGCTGCTGGCGAGCGCGCTGGGACCGCGGGAGCCACTGCAGGCCGGGGATGCGATACGGGTGGGCGAGATCGCGAAGCGGGTATCCAACCGAATCACGGTGTCGGGGAACGTGTGGCAGCCGGGGGCCGAAGCGTTCGTGCCGGGGATGCGCCTGTCGCAGGCGCTGAGCCAGGCCGGCGGGCTGCAGCCGGACAGCTATCTGGGACAGGTGATGGTGCTACGGTTGGAGCGGGACAGCACGCGCCGGGTGATTCAGGCGTCGCTTCGGGACACGCTGGGCACACCAGCGCAGGACATCACGTTGCAGGACGCTGATTCCATTCATGTGTATTCGCTCAGCGAGTTCCGCCCCGAGCGGTATATCGGTATTGGCGGAGCGGTGCAGCACGGGGGGAGGTTTCCGTATCATGACGGGATGACGCTGCGTGATGCGGTAATACTGGCGGGTGGGCTGCAGGACGGAGCGCTGCTCACCGATGCGGAAATCACGCACCTGCCCGAGAACCGAGCGAATGGAGTGACGGCGGTGACCGAACGAGTAGCGCTGGATTCGACGTACCTATTCGAGCGGACAGCGGACGGGCGGTATCTGGGACCGCCTGGAATTGCAGCCCCGATGACCAAGGCGCCTGAAGTACCGCTCAAGCCGTATGATAATGTGTTAATACTGCGCCAGCCGGATTGGAGTTTGCAGCGAACGGTAGCTGTCGAAGGAGAGGTAAAATATCCAGGTGTCTACGCACTGCAGAGCAAGGACGAACGGTTAGCGAGTGTTATCGAGCGCGCGGGAGGGCTGACGCAGAGCGCGTATGCAGGGGGGATGATTCTAACTCGTGCAAGCGGCGTCGGGAGAATTGGAGTTGATCTCCCAAGCGCACTTGCGAATCCATCAAGCAGGGATAACCTAGCGCTTATGGATAGGGATTCAATCAGCGTACCAACATATTCAGGGATCGTGTCAGTGCGTGGAGCCGTCAATTCACCGGTGGCCGTAACGTATATTAGCGGGCAGGATCTGGACTACTATGTGCGAGCAGCCGGTGGGGGGACAGCGACGGCGGACGTGGGGCGAGCCTACGTGACGCAGGCAAACGGCAAGATTGAAAGTAGGAATTCTCGCCTGTGGATATTCCACAGCAATCCAATGCCAGGACCTGGCAGTATGGTGATTGTACCGGAACTGAAATTGGAAAGTGGTTTTGCTTGGGCTCAATTGCTAGGCGTAACGACCTCGATTCTCGGGAGCCTGGTTGCAATCGCTGCCCTATTACGCAAGTAAAGGGAAAACGACAATGCGTCGGCCTTCAAGTAAACAGTATGATCGGCGCGGCTGATTCGCTGTATACGTCACCATTGCCGTCTTCGTGATACGCATTGTAATGGTTAGAATCATGGCGGTCGTTCTTCGCTGGTTGTCGTAGCTACGGTGTCTTTTCCGAGCGATTGCTATGGGTATGGCATGGCGAGCCCTCCCTACAGACCGATCCACGAATGCGCTCCTATATCGACAACATAGGCGGAGCAACAATAGCCGTTACTGCGCGACTTCGCCTTCCACAAAAGTATCGAGCCGGTGCCCCCCAGATACCTCGCATCGCTGTGGTTCGGAGCACATCACTCGGTGATTTCGTTGTTTGGCTTCCTTTTCTGACAACGCTGGTCCTTAAGTATGGGGCCGCAAATGTAGACCTCCTACAAATCTCAAGAAGAGGGGACATTGCAGATTTGATCCTGGGCAAGTGGCCGGGGCGAGTCGCAGTGATTGATCCGTCGGGGCTTCGCGCTCTCGTACTCGGTTGGCGAAGCGTCCGAAGCTCTTGGAGGAATACCGCCTTTGCTCGGGTCTATTATGCAACGCAGAATTCAATGACGATCAAAGGACGGACGGAAAAGCTGCTGCTCATGCGCGCTATCTTCGGCCCTTGGGTTGAAATTGTTGGGTTCAGAGCAAATCACGATGTTCAAAGCCGGTCGCAGCTTGAACACGCTTCGCCAAGCCTTGCTGTTAATCAGGCATATGCTCCGTTCATCGCTTGTTGTATGGAGCCTAATGCAACGCGTTCTGAGGTTTTTAAGTTGCTAGGGTTCTGCGCGGGAGAAAGAGATTTGGCCGAGGCAGGAATCGGGGCATTGCTGAAGGCCAGTGACGGGCCAGTGATAGCCGTATACCCTCATGCAAAAGATAGCCGGAAGCGCTGGCCGATAGGCCGCTTTGTAGAGTGCGCTAAGACACTCCATCGGGAGTACGGTGCGCGATTCGTGTTCGTCGGTGGAGAGGAAGATCGAGAGGCAGCGGAGCATGTGGCGTCACAACTGACCGGGGCACAGTGTGCGGTCGTTGCGGGGCATCTGTCTGTCCGCGAGACGATCTGCGCGCTTGCCCTCTGCGATGCGTTCCTTGGAAACGATGGGGCGCCGATGCACTTGGCTTCTTTGGCTGGCCTGCCAAGTGTCAACGTCTTTTGCGCGTGGGAAGCCCCCGGGCTCTGGGAGCCGATCATGGGTCGACGCAGCTTAAGCATTCGACCGGATTGGAGCTACAGACGAAAGGATAACTACGGCATCGATGCAATCCCTGCACACATTGTGCTGGCAGAGATGCACAAGCTATTGAACGGCGTAGACTCGCAGCAAAAGCAAAATGAGATCGTGGTCGTTAAGAAAGGCGATGTATGCGCCCGCATGGTGGGCCCACCGCCTGCGCTCAGAAATGAGGGAGCCGGAGCGATAGAAGAATGCGGCATACACTGACCACGTTGGGTAATAGGGCTACACCGAATTGCGAAGACCGAGAAAGACCACCGCCGGGCCACGATTAGAGGAGGGCCTGAACCCCGCGTCGAAATTGGGCAAGAGAGTCCTTCAACGAAAAGCTTGGGTGAATATCGCGACTAGATGGTTGAAGCACGCGCCATTGCCGCAGGGTCTCAAGCATAGCAAGCGAAAGGCCAACTACAGACTGAGGGGCGATGCAGGTTGGGGTTGGGTACCCGACGCGTAATATGGAGAAATGATGGTCAGTATTGCTGTACTCGTAATCAGCCTGTTTACCGTCTCGATTGTGTGGATGGCATGGTCTACGGCGCGGCGAGACCTACTCGCCGGAGGATTCATCTTGTTCTTCCTAATCTATGTCGATGCCGCACTGATCGGCTATCACTTCGCACCCGTGATTCCAAGCGCCATGGGTGTCTATTTCGGGCCAGAGTGGTATGTGCGTTATCTGATCTTCATATGGATGTCATTTCTCGGATTGTACCTGAGTCATCGAACGTTAGCACCTTTGATCGGTGCAAGGCACAACTATTTGGTCGTTTGGCGGCCAACCTCCTGGCGATTTGTCTCGTTCTTCGTTGTGATAGCTGCGTACACGATGTGGATGGGAGTAATGTTCCTCCGTCTGTATGACCACATTAACTGGGCTTCTATTCCACAAATTCCCAATAAGCCATTCGCCATAGCCTTCAAGTCTATCATCCTACCTATGATGGTCGTATGGGCAATCGCTCGAAATCATTGTCGATCGACAACTGAAAAGGCTATTGCATTCGGCAGCTTGTTTGGTCTGCTAGTGATCTTCATCGTGACGGCAATCAAGTCAGGGAACCGTACAGATCTACTTGCGCTTGGCCTTGGCATTGGGACGTATGAGCTCGCGCCAGTACTGGCTAACGCCCACAACGGACTGCATGTAGATCGGTGGGGGAGGCTCATCAAACGCCTAGTGGTAGTGAGCCTTGGTTTCGCCGTGTTACTAGGGATAGCGGCGTTCATTCGCAGAAGCCGTGAGGTGAGCGATACAGCAGCTCAGCTGCCTCTATGGGTTCGGCTCCTCGTGAATGACTATTACGCGCCAGCACAAATACTCTTTGCATCGATGGCGTGGCACATCGTTGAGCCAGCGCGGGTATTGAAGTCCAATCTTACCAATGCATTGTACTTGGGCGGCATCCTGCATGTGCCTTACCTACAGGACAACATTGGCAACATGTTGTCTCCGGGGTCTTCCAGTCGAAGCACGGGCTACGGATTATACATCTTTGCTGAAGGCTATTTGGCGCTTGGCTGGTATGGCATAGTCTACAACGCCGTGATTCCCGCTTTGGGTATCCTTTCATGGTCGCGGCTCGCTCGCAGCACCGAACGGAGTTACAACGCCCTGGTTCTCGCGTTAGGAGCGATGTTCTGGGCCGATATTGCAAGGAGTGGCACCTTCCTGCTAGTGAGAACGCTACTCTTTTCTCTTATACCGACATTGTTGTTGTTTCGGTATGTAACAGGGGCGAGATTAGTTAGCCAACGGCCTACTGAGCGGGAGCTGGTACGTGCGGAGCGCGGTGCATGAATGAGCCGGTGCGGTTTGGGCGGATTGTGGCCCCGCTGTTGCGGGAGCGGACTCGCCTGCTTGTTGGCGCTGTTAGTGTTGGGATTATGGTGGGGGGTGGGCGGGTAGTTTGGCCACGAAAGTGGGTTGCGCAGATCTCTGTATCGACCGTGGAGGCCAGTGGCCGCCAAGCAAACCAGAGCGCTTCTCTTGCGACAGCACTATTGGGTGGCGGGAGCCTGGGACTCCAAGCATCCCCGGCCCTTATAATGACGCTTGCGCGCTCGCAAAACACTCTGGGAGTGGTGGGGCATACGAAAGTACCGGGTCGCGGCGACAGCACGTTGTTTGATATCCTGCTTGGCCATCGCGCGGAGGCGGAGGATGAAATTCGGGCGACGAAACATCTCGGCCGGATGCTAGATATCTCGCTGGCGCGTGATGCGGGCTTGGTGACTATTTCGGCGGAATCGCCTGATTCTGCAATCAGCCGTCTTGTCGCTAACCGACTTATCGAGGCGATTACGAATAGCTTCCTTCTGGCGGTGCACTCACAAGCAGAGCAAACGCTGGTAGGTCTGCGTGCTCGGCGCGATTCGGCTGAGTCGCAGTTGGAGCGAGCCGAAAGCCGCGCGGTCGCGTTCTTGCGAGCGAATCGTGACATTCAGCCATATTCCGAAGCTGCATTGACGAGAGATAGACTTTTGCGTGATGCTTCAATGGCGGGCACGGCATATTCGGATGTGATGAGGGAGAACCAAGCAGCCTATGCTAATGAGTTGGAGGGCACGCCTGCGTTGGCCGTGGTCGACCCCGTTCCGCGAGTGCTGGGGCGAGTGCCGGCTTCCGCGATCCTCTGGGGCTTGGGATCACTCTTCGTAGGGCTTTTCATTGGTGGCAGTGCGATCGTCCTTCGTTCGTACTGGATATACGGTGACAACCTCCCAGAGGACATCAGCACCGAAGCCGACGCCCTTGCGGTTCGGCTCAAGAACGGCAGGCGGCAGCAGCAATGATGCTGGTCGCGCGGGAAAGCACACTCGGCGTAAGCGTTGAGTCTTTGGAGACCGGCGACGGAAGGGAAGAGAGGCCGCTATCTGAGTGATTGGACTTGGCCGGCGTATTATACCTGTCAGGTCGCCGACCAGCATTGTGGAATACCCTGAAGGAAAGAGGCCCGTAGATATCTCATCGGGGCGCAATCCGCGCCTCTGCGATCGAGCTCTCAGTGACTCGTCGCCGTAACGCGTAGTTGCGGAGTGCGCTTCGATGAACCTCGACAGCACCACCGGTGCTATTATGCGCCTAAGTGGGAGCCAGCAGTCGAGACTCTGCTGAACGCGTGCTTACACCGTGTCTTTTAGTACTAAGGCGAAGCCGTGACGAAGATCGGGGTTAAGTAATTCGGCCACAGCAAAGACCGCTGTCTCCGTCTAGGACTTTCGGCACGAAACCTGCTAGCGGCCTTACGATTTGGTGGCTCTCGGGCGATCACTTCCCCAGCAGTCCGCGTGCGAGGGCGCGCGGCGCCGCTACGAGCTTCCGGACCGTGCGCAGTTTGTCCAAGAGCCTCGGACGCGGATGAAAGAATCCACGGCGGTTGAAGTCTATCGCGATGCCTTCGCTCTCGAAGAACCTAGGTACGCTGGCCTCCCACTTTCCTTTAACTAGTCCTGCATTGCGATATGGGAAGGCGCGACTGTGGCGTTCTGCCTCCCGGTTCACCGTGAGGAAGAGATCATTGCGACGCCATGACCGCCGCGTACCGTAGATTTCGAACATCCATGCATTTTCGTCTGATCGCACGTAAGAACGTAGGATGTTGGTTCTCCAAAAAGCGGCCTGCAGGGATATCCGATATTTCGACCGGTCCCCAACACGCCAAAGCCTGGGGTCTTCTGTTGGCAGGAATGGCGGACGAGCTCCGAATGCTGTGAGTCCGATTTGGGCGACCAACGGATGGTCGATGGCGTACTGAGCAAGTGCGCCTAGTCGCAAAGTATCCACGCGCTCGTCAAGAAAGTAGTCTTCCTGTAAATACAATATCAAAGGCGAACTTACTTGAGCGAGACAGCGGCGTAGGCATTCGCCCCATGAGAGGCGCGATTGGCCGTGGCTCCATACCTGAGCCGACTCTACCCGACCGAGGACGTCATTAAAGACCAGTCGCTCGGTATTGAGGAGTATCGGAGCCGGGCAGTCGGGCCAGTACCGGCGAAACAGGGTGAAGAACGGTCCCCAGCAGTCGGCGTAGGAATCGCACGTATTAACTAGAATTGAGTAAGGTGCGGGCAAGAGGTGGTAGAAGAATGCGTTGAGGGAGGCGGAACCTGCAGCGAAAAGCGAACACAGCTCAACGGCCAAGACGGATGCGACAGGTGTCAGTGCGAGAGTTCGTCTGGATCTTCTGTGGAGAGTGCCACGGCCAGGCAGGTGAATACTAGGCCGATTATCCGACACGCGCCGAGGAAGCGGGGGGAAATATGAATCGACGAAAGTCTAAGGCGAAGGGTTTGAGTATGGCGAGGCGCCGCTGTCCTGCGTAAAGTGCGGAGACGCCCGCTTTCGCAGGCGCCGAGGGCGGCAAGCCTCCGATCAAATCGTCCTATCGCTAGCAGCCTCTTTAGTCATTGCTACAGTTTCTATGACGGTGACATAAGCTTGATACTGGAGATGCCAATCGAACTCGCTGGCTAGTTGGGTCGCATTGCGCGCGAAGAGAGTGCGCTGGCCAGCATTCGCGGCGAGCCGGATTAGCGCTTTGGCTAGGCTAACCGGGTCCTCAGCCACATACTGAACCCCAAGTTGCCGTGTCCGAACCAGATCCCCCAAATCACGTGCAAGTGAGTTCACGATTGGCAGTCCAGCCGCGAAATAATCGAAGGCCTTAATTGGCATGGAGACAGTTGAGGCAGCTACGTACGTGCAGAGGGCGACATCGCATTTGCGATATAGTGCGGAGAGCGCGGCGGCATCGAGAAGCCCCAAGAAGATACAGTTGCTCAGTTTTCGCTCGGCAATAGCACTCTGTATTTCGTCACGAGATACTCCGTCGCCTGCGATGAGGATGGTGATCTTCGCTCCGTCACGCTGAAGGCCTTCAGCTGCCGAAATGATGGTATTGATGTCGTAACTTGGGCCGAGCGTGCCAGCATAGATTGCCCAGACCTCCTCCGAGGACTTCGTGCGAGAGGAAACCGCGGGTGGAAGTAAGACGTCCTGTCGCATCTCGCTCCGTATTTTCTCAATGTCTGCACCCCAATAGCACACCACAGCAACTTCGTGCGGAGATACCGATTGTGCCAGCGCGAGGTAGTCGGCTGAAACACCAATGTAGGCGGCAGCCTGATGAAAGAGCGCGGCCCTGCGGCGGAAGAACGGTGCGAAGAGGTAGCCGCTGTATGAGCGAAGCCACCGAGGGAGCGCCAGTTGGAATAACTCTGGCCAAAGATCGATGATATCAAGGACAAGAGGGACGCGCAGTTCACGGGCTAAACGCAGCACGGATCGCGATGTGAAGAGGGCCGGCTCGCTCAGCACAATCACATCTGGGTGCGGGGCACGGTGAGCCCCGCGTCTAACATTTCGCGCGAACGTGCGCTCAAAGCGAATCCGGTCGAGCGAAATATGCCGGCGATAGCCGCTGGTTGGAACGATGATGGCATTGAAGCCCGGTAGCAACGACCGAGTGTCCCACGAACTCACGCGGAATGACTTTGACCGATGCTCAAAGCTTGCGACCCACCACGTCGCGGTGTGCCCGGCGGCAATCAACGCCCGGCCCGCCAGGACGGTTCGGTATTCACGCCAGGCCTCGCCAGGCAGTGCACCATATGGGTTGATCAACCAGATGTGCATTGAATACGTAATAGTAGGCAAATGAAATGGTCAGCACATCTAACTGGCAAGTTCTAAAGCACGCTAGGCATCTGCTCGCTCCCAAACACGGTTATCCCTCCTCGCCGAATGGGAGCGTGAGTATTGCTCCAAAACATAGCATGGAACCCCAGCGGGAGAGCCCCGCAAGCTGCTGTTTTAGACGTTCGAGCCTATCCGTGGGCGCTTCCGCGATGGCGGGTTGGATGGCACCCATCGGTTGACGAGTCGAATGAGCGGTAACGAGTGAATCGCTCCTTAACCGCCCTGTCTCCAATCCCGCCCCTCGATCCGGTAAGCCTCCCAGCCCCAAGCAAAGCGCGTAAGACAAGAAGCCGCTATAATAGGCGGGCTTCTGATTGCAATTGGAGCCGACTCCGTCGGTAACCGCTAATGACTGACAACTACACTCCCGAAACCGAAACTCCCCCGTTCTTGCCGTTTGCCCGTCCTGACATTGGTGAGGATGAGATCGCGGAGGTGGTGGATGCGCTCCGCTCGGGGTGGATCTCAACAGGGCCAAAGACCCGTCAGTTCGAGGAGGATTTTTGCACATACCTTGGTAGCGATGTCCATGCAATCGCAGTCAACTCGGCGACTGCCGGGCTGCATCTTGCGCTCGAGGCGCTGGGTATAGGTACCGGTGACGAAGTAATCACTACCACACACACTTTTACGGCTACAGCAGAAGTCACGCGTTATGTTGGCGCGGACCCAGTACTAGTGGATGTCGATCCGCATACGCTATGTATCGACGCCGCGCAAATTGAATCAGCAATTACACCACGAACGAGAGCAGTTATCCCGGTACACTTCGCCGGCCGCGCAGCTGACATGAGCCCGATACTGGCCATTGCACGTCGCCATGATCTCAGAGTGATAGAAGATGCCGCGCACGCGCTGCCGACCACATATCACGGCCAGCCTGTTGGGACACTTCAGTCAGAATGCAACAGTGTTCAGCTTCTACGCGAACAAGCCACTCACCACCGGCGAAGGCGGGATGCTTGTTACCCGGAATGATACGCTAGCTACGCATTGCAAGGTCATGAGGCTTCATGGGATTAGCCGCGACTGCTTCAATCGCTATTGCAGCCCGACGCCTTCCTGGCAATATGAGATCATCGCGCCCGGGTTCAAATACAATCTCACGGATATCGCATCGGCGATTGGGATTCATCAACTTCGCCGGGTACATGAAATGCACAACCGGCGTGTGGCAATCGCGGCGCGGTATGACCAAGCCCTCGGCAGCCTCCCTGTCGTTCTCCCGCCGCATGCCGAACTTGGCGATCTCCATTCGTGGCACCTCTACGTGCTCCGACTGCGCCCGGAAGCGCCCGTCTCTAGAAACGCCTATATCGAGCAAATGGCGGCAGCCGGGATTGAGTGCAGTGTGCACTACACTCCGCTACATCGGCAACCATATTGGCGTGATAGGTATGGGCTCCGGCCGGAGCAATTTCCGGCTGCCGAAGAGTACTACCGTGGAGCAGTGACCCTTCCGCTGTTTTCACGCATGAGCGATGAGGAAGTTGAGCGTGTGATTAGGAAGACAGCATCGCTCTTGGGAGGATGACCGACACCAGACTAGATCCTGCAGCGGGTTCGCTACGATACCGATTGCGCCACCTCCGCCGTGATCTCTTGCACTGGAATCTGAGACAGAACTATAACGGCTGCAGACGAGTCCTCCGTGAATATGTCAATAGAGCAGCCAGAACTCTGGTCTAGCCATGCAAGATAGATATGCTTGCAAACAGGAGACTGCACAGTGCGCGATGGACTGAATGCCGCCAGCCAATTGCGCCAACTTATAGATGAGACCCAGCTCTGCGCGGGACACTTCTGCGCGCGATCGGATCTGCTGGCACAAGGCCGACAGCTTACTTAGGTATCGTTGCGATCGGTTCAGCGTGACGGCGGATTCAGTTGTCAAAGGCCGCGTGACCAGTTGCAAGTGCAGTTGGTTACCCTCTTGGGGAGCAGAAGGCTTGACGGCTCAGCCGGGCAAACTTTGGTTGCGATGCCGAGACTCGTGAGGACAGTATGGAGCTGTATGGTTCAATCCGATGAACCGGAGCTCTCATCAAGTCGAGCGTGGCGCGGGTTGTTGACTGTAAGCACCTTCCTGTGGTGAAAGCTGAACTAGCAGCATTGGACAGTTGTTGAGGATTGGCTGAAATAGACTGAGTCTTATCGCGGATTGCTCCTGAACTACGTGTAGGATTTGCGAGAGTCAGACCAGCATCAACGGTGCGTTCTCTCGCTGCCCCGATGTTGGCGGCGCTTGGCACTAGATGGAGCAAAGTTGTTGAAGCCAGGACGCTATCTGGGGAGTTTGCCATCACCTTGTCAATCATCGCCAGCGCTAGGCATATGAAGCCCTATTCTTCCAATTCAGCGGCGGCACTCCCGATTACAGTACAGCTTTCGATTAAACGGCTCTTGGACCTACTGATCAGCTCTACGGGCCTCATTGTGCTCTCGCCGATACTCTTAGGAATTGGCATTGCGATCTCGCTTACGTCGGCGGGGGGCCCGATATTTCGGCAGGATCGTCTCAAGCGGTTCGGAGGCTCGTTTCGCATTCTAAAATTTCGCACTATGCGCACGCAGTCTGATCAACCACCGGTACGAGGTTCAGATGGCTCCGTCATCCAATTGCAGGTTGATAATCGCATTACGCGAATCGGGGCCTTCCTCCGCCAAACGAGTTTGGACGAGTTACCGCAACTTTGGAATGTCCTTGTCGGCGAAATGAGCTTGGTGGGGCCACGACCAGATCTGGTTGACGTGCGCAGCATTGTGGAAAGGACTCATCCGCGCAAATTACTGATGCGACCTGGCATTACTGGGCTCGCAGTTGTGCGAGGAAGGAATGAACTTGCATGGGCGACACGGCTTGACTTCGACGTCGAGTACGTCGACCGATATTCGTTGATCTTGGATCTGTCAATTCTGACAAGAACCATTCCGTTGTTGGTTAGTCGCCGAGGCGTCTATGCAGATGCCGACCAAGGTCCCAGCCGAACAGTGTAGGCGCGATGCAACAAATTGCACTTGCGGACGGATACAGGGTGGACGCCGGTTTCGGGTCATTGATTGAGGCGAGCGTGTCGATATCCGGGCGGTCTGGACCCCGGCCTCGACGGCTCGTGATCGGCGATAATGTATTCATTGGAGCAGGTACACGCATCGTAGCTGACGACGTAGAGATCGGCGACTATACCACGATCCATCAGTCTTGTTTAATTGCTGGCGACAAGCCGTTCAAGATGGGTCACTGCTGTTGGGTCGGCGAAAACACGATTCTTAACTGCACTGGTGGCCTGTATATTGGGAATGCCGTGGGCATCGGAGCCTATAGCCAGTTGTGGACGCACATCCGATTTGGCGACATGCTTCAGGGCTGTGTGTGGAATGACACGCGGGAAATGGTAGTTGAGGACGACGTATGGTTTGTCGGTCACTGCATTGTTTCTCCCATTAGGGCGGCGAGTCGAAGTATGGCACTGGCCGGAAGCGTCATTACAGAAGGCATGGCCTCGAATAGGGTGTACGCGGGTGTTCCCGCAAGGGACATCACGGATAAGGTTGGCCCGCAGTTTCGGGACACTTCGCTGGAAGCCAAGTTAGAGTTGATGTCTGAGCGTCTCAAAACATTCGCTGCGAAATTTGATGTAGATGTTAAAGAGACTTTTCGGGTCGTCGGAGATTGGGCTGCAGTTGGAAGCAGGGAGTTGGCGAAATACACTGTGTTCAATGTGGCGACGCGAGAATATACGAAGCGGCGGAGTGGCGTCGAGATTGCGTTCATGCGGTTCTTACTACCTGATGTGAAATTCTTTCCCGGTGGGCCCGAGCTGGAATCAGCGAATTACAATACTGCTGAAGTGTGAACCTCCAGCTTAGGGAGACGTCCTCGACGTTGGTGCCTTTTTGTGCGATCTTATATGATTCTAGGCAGGCTAGTGAGGCTGCGAAGGGATTTACCTGTGGGAGTGTAGAAGGCGCCAGGTCAAGCGAGTCGTAACACCTCATTCAAGCAAAGGGCGAATGTTCGGACGTTCGCGGGGATCCCTCGGTAACCGCCACCTCTTCGCAATCGACGCCGTCCTCGCCGCGTCAGCGCCGTTCCTGCTGTACGCGCTGCGGTTCGAGGGCTTCACCTGGCCGCCGCACCAGCTGCACAACGCGATCGTCTTTGCCCTCGTGACGGTGCCAATACGCCTGACCGTGTACTGGCTGTTCGGGGTCTACCGTGCCCTCTGGCGCTTTGCGAGCATTGCCGAGATGGAACTGGTGGTGGTAGCGGCTGTGGCCGGGTCGCTATTGGCGGCAGTGTTCGGCGCGAGCGTCCTGCCGGCGTACGGACTGATGGCCTCCCGGGTTCCCCTGTCGGTGTTGTTCAACGGCGGCGTGCTGAGCGTGGTTCTCCTGGCTGCCCCACGCCTGATCATGCGCATGGGCGGCTGGCACTCCCTGAATCTCAGGCCGAGAACGCTGCCGCCGCACAACGTGGTCATTGCCGGCGCCGGCGCGGCCGGGCAGATGATCCTGAAGGAGATGCATGCGAATCCGGCACTCGGGCTGAACCCGGTGGGGTTCGTTGACGATGACCCGAGCAGGCAGGGCCTCCGCATCGGCAACCTCCCGATTCTGGGGACGTTGCAAGAAGTGGCCAAGATCGCCCCCAAGTACCGCGTAGAAGAAGTGATCATCGCGATGCCCACGGCATCGGGCGCGGTGGTTCGCGGCATCGTGCAGGCGGCGCTGGACCTCGGCATCAAGACCCGGACGATGCCATCGCTGACGGAAATCCTGACGGGAAACGTGAGCGTAGAGACGCTACGCAGCGTTGAAATTCAGGACCTCCTGCGTCGGGAACCGATCAAGACGGACCTGCGCCAAGTAGCGAGACTGGCCCACGACCGCACGGTACTGGTGACGGGCGCCGGTGGGTCCATCGGCGCCGAACTCTGCCGCCAGCTGGCAGTGCTAGGCCCCTCGGCGCTGGTGCTCATGGGCCACGGTGAAAATCCAATATTCGAAGTGCTGAACGAACTACGCCGCAAGCACCCGGCGCTGCGCATCGTGCCGGTGATTGCCGACATCCGCGACGAACGCCGCGTGCACGAAGTGTTCGCCACGCACCACCCGTTTGCCGTGTTCCACGCCGCGGCGCACAAACACGTGCCGTTGATGGAAGACAACGTGGTGGAAGCAGTGACCAACAACGTGCTCGGCACCAGGAACATCGTGGACGCGTCGGTAGAGCACGGCGTGAACCACTTCGTGTTCATCTCCACCGACAAGGCGGTGCGCCCTACGAACGTCATGGGCGCCACGAAGCGAGTGGCCGAGCACGTGGTGCGCTGTGCGGCCGAGAAGCACAAGAAGAACTTCGTGGCCGTTCGCTTTGGCAACGTGCTGGGCAGCCGCGGCAGCGTGGTGCCCACGTTCGTGCAGCAGATCCAGGAAGGCGGGCCGGTGACGGTGACGCACCCCGAAATGCGGCGCTACTTCATGACGATCCCGGAATCGGTGCAACTGGTGCTGCAGGCCGGCGCCATGGGCAAGGGCGGCGAACTGTTCATGCTCGACATGGGCGAGCCGGTACGAGTGGTAGATCTGGCTCGCGACCTGATCCGCCTGTCGGGCCTGGTGGAAGGCGAGGACATCGAGATCCAGTTCACCGGCATCCGCCCCGGCGAGAAGCTGTACGAGGAGATGTTCTTCAGCGACGAGTTGGCCGAGCGCACCGAACACCCCAAGGTGCTACGGGCCCGCACGGACACCATCGACAACTGGAGCGAGCGCCTGATCGACCAGATGATCCACTCAGCGACGAAGGGCGACACGCCGGAGAATCTCAAGGCCATGCTCCGGGTGATCGTGCCCGACTTCACTTCGGACCCCACCCCGCCCGCGCTGGAGACACCGAACTCCGGGGTCCCGGTGTTTACGGAGATCGCCGCCGGCGGCACGGGCTCCGGTGGACGTGTGACGGGACCAAAACCGCGAAACATCCGGCCAGACGTCCAGGGCTGACGGCGGTCAGCCGATAGCGCTCATCAAGGTCGGGGACAGGATCCGCCCCCCGGCGGCGCGCATGCGGCGGAGCACCAGCGTCGCCTCCTTGGCGTCCACCGGCGCGCAGCAGAGATAGCCCTGCCAGTACTCGCACTGGTGCGCGTCCAGGAACTCCAGTTGCGCCGGATGCTCCACTCCCTCGGCCACCACGCTCAAGCCAAGCGAGTGGGCCAGCGCGATCACGGCCACCGCGATGGCGGTGTCGTTGTCGTCCCGCACGAGGTTTCCGGTGAAACTGGTATCGATCTTCAGCGCGTCCACCGGGAACGTGCGCAGCGAAGACAGCGATGAATAGCCAGTGCCGAAGTCGTCAATGGAGATGCCTACGCCCAGGGCCTTGAGTTCGGCGAGCTGACGTACGGCTTCGGCGCTGGACTCGGTGGCGCTGGTCTCGTTGATCTCGAACTCGAGCGCCGAAGCGGGCAAGCCAGTGACCTCGAGACAGTTACAGACGATTCCCACGAGTCCCCCCTGCTGCAACTGCCGCGTGCTCAAATTCACGGCTACCCGCAGGTCCTTGAACCCCTCGGCGCGCCAGGTGGCGAGTTGCTTGCAGGCGGTCATCAGCGCCCACTCGCCGATGGGCACGATGAGGCCGGTGGACTCGGCCAGCCGGATGAACTGTTCGGGACGCACGAGGCCCAGGGTGGGGTGTTTCCACCGCAGCATGGCCTCCATGCTGCAGATGGCCCCATCGCTGGTGCGCACGATGGGTTGGTAGTACATGAGAAACTCCAGGCTTTCCACACTGCGCCGCAGCGCGCTCTCCAGGGCGAGCTGCTCCATGGCGTGGGCATTCATTTCGGCGGTGTAGAGCTGGAACGAGTCGGCACCCTGCGCCTTGGCGCGGTACATGGCGGCGTCGGCGTTCTTGAGCAGGGTGCTGGCGTCGGCGCCGTCGTCCGGATACATGCCGATACCGATACTGGCGGTGACGAACAGTTCGCGTCCCTCGACGGTGGTGACTTGCTTGATGGACTCGAGGATCTTGCGGGCCACCGAGGTGGCGTCCTCGACGGTGTGGATGACGGGGGCGAGGACGGTGAATTCATCGCCTCCCATGCGAGCGACGGCGTCGGTTTCACGAAGCGCGGCGCGGAGCCGGGTGGCAACCACCTGCAGCACGGTGTCGCCCGCGGCGTGGCCGAGGGAGTCGTTGACCAGCTTGAACCGATCAAGATCCACGAACAACACCGCGAGCTTGTGCCTGCCGCGGCGGGCCTGCGAGACGGCCAGGTTCAGATGGTCGAGGAAGAGTTTGCGGTTGGGGAGCCCTGTAAGGGGATCGTGGAGCGCGAGTTGCTCGACCTGCGCGGCATTGGCGTTGGCCTCTGCCTGCTGTTCTTCGAGCAGCCAGAATGACCACGCCCAGGCCGATGGCGAAGATAAGTAGGAATTCCGCGAAGCCCATGAGGATATTATAAGCTGAGTGACGCCGTAGGCTTGGCGAGTATTCCGAGCGTGAGAAACTGAAACTGCAGAGCTCCGAAGACAACAAATGCGGCGCCTACCATGCGCCGACCTATGGCGCGGACGCCACGGGTGACCCAGCCATGAGCAGCGTCGCCGAAGAAGGCGAAGCCCATGATGATGCCGCGGAGACCGGGCCGAGACAGGAAACGCATGGACTGGCCGTTGGGATCCGTGGTGTAGTCGAGCACGATTGCTGCACCAACCGTGCCAGCGCTGCCGAGGCGCAGCGGATTGGGAAGATCCGGGGACCGGGGCGGGAGAACGTCGGTGGCGGCGCCAGCGCCGCCACCCCGGAGTGCTGCCCAACTCAGCGCCCACTCCCGTATTAAGGGTTTGTGGTAGGCGCGGTAGAACCCGCCAAAAATAGTGGCAGTAAGCAGTGCGCCGGCGGCCTCGAGGGCGTGGCCGGCGGTAGGGGAGTCACTCATAGGGGCGTCGTCGTCGACCCAAGAACGATGCGCCGGGCCTCTGGCCTAGTAAAGAGAAAGAGTGACCGTGGTGTAGCGTTTCGTTACAGTAAGCACGACGCAGGGCACGAAGACTGATGGCTGGCCGCAACAACTGCGACTTGCAGACCGGGGACGGATGCTCGTGCGACCAGCGGTGGAGCAGTCAGCGGGGTTGGGGCGCGGTGAGCCGTTTGGCGGCGGCGACGACGGCGTCGGCTGTTATGCCGAATTCCTGATAGAGCTTCTCGGCAGGCGCCGACGCTCCGTAATGCTCGAAGCCGATGACGATGCCGTCGGTGCCGACCCACTTATACCAGCTCATGGGGTGCGCGGCCTCGATGGCGACGCGTGGCACGCCGGGGGGAAGGACCTGATTGCGGTAGGTCTGATCCTGCGCGGCGAACAGCTCATGGCTGGGCATGCTCACCACGCGCGCACCAATACCCTGGCCGGCCAGGGTCTGCTGCGCGGCCATGACGAGCTGGACCTCGGAGCCAGCGGACATGAGGACCACGGCGGGCTTGCCGCCGGCGGCGTCCGAGAGGACGTAGGCGCCCCTGGCGACATTGGACGCGACAGCGGCGGGCGGACGCTCGATGAAGGGGAGCTTCTGCCGCGTGAAGACGAGGGCCACGGGCCCGTTCTTGTGGGCGAGCGCCAGCTTCCACGATTCGGCGGTCTCGCCGGCGTCGGCCGGCCGGAGCACGGTGAGGAAGGGAACGGCGCGGAGCGTGGACAGCTGCTCGATGGGCTGGTGGGTAGGGCCGTCCTCGCCGAGGCCGATGGAGTCGTGGGTATAGACGAACAGCACGCGCTGCTTCATGAGCGCCGCGAGGCGGACGGCGGGCCGCATGTAGTCGGAGAAGATGAGGAAGGTGGCGCCAAAGGGGATGACGCCGCCGTGCAGGGCCATGCCGCTCATGATGGCAGCCATGGCGTGCTCGCGTATACCGGAATGAATATAGCGGGCCGACGGATTCTCCCACGCGTAGTTGTGCTCGCTCTTGATGGCGGTGCCGTTGCTGGGCGTGAGATCGGCCGAGCCGCCGAACAGCTCCGGAATGACGGGGGCCAAGGCGTTGAGCACGGCCTGCGACGCCTGACGAGTAGCGACGGCGCCGTTCTCCCTGGTGAAGGTCGGGACGCTCTGCTCCCAACCGTCCGGGAGATCGCCGGCCAGGCGGCGCAGGAGTTCCGCGGCGTCACCGGGAAACGCCTTGGCGTAGGCGTCGAATCGGGCCTGCCATTGCCTGTGCATCTCGGCGCCACGGGGCCGGGCCTGGCGGCAGCACTCGAGGGCGGGCTGGGGCACGAAGAAGGGCTGGTCGGAGAGCCAGCCGAGGTTCTTCTTGGTGAGCTTGACCTCCTCGACCCCGAGCGGCTCGCCGTGAGCCTTGGAGGTATCCTGCTTGTTGGGGCTACCGTAGCCGATGTGGGTACGAGTGACGACGAGGGTGGGGCGCTCGGTGTCGGCCCTGGCCTGATCCACGGCGGCGTCGATCTGCGAGAGGTGGTTGACGTCGCCGATGCGAAGCACCTGCCAGCCGTAGGCTTCGAAGCGGCGGGCGGTGTCGTCGGTGAAGGTCAGCTCCGTGGCCCCGTCGATCGTTATATGATTATCATCATAAAACCCGATGAGCTTGCCGAGCCTGAAGTGGCCGGCAAAGGACGCGGCCTCGTGGGAGATGCCCTCCATGAGGTCGCCGTCGCTGCAGATGAAATAGGTGTGATGATCGACGATGTCGTGACCGGGCCTGTTGAAGCGCGCTGCGAGGTGCGATTCGGCGAGCGCCATGCCGACCGCATTGGTAAGGCCCTGGCCAAGGGGGCCGGTGGTGGTCTCGACGCCCGGGGTGTGCCCGTGTTCGGGATGGCCGGGGGTCCTACTGCCCCACTGGCGGAACTGCTTGAGATCGTCGAGCGAGAGGTCGTAGCCGCTCAGATAGAGGCAGCTGTAGAGCAGCATGGACGCATGGCCGCAGGAAAGCACGAAGCGGTCGCGATCGGGCCAGGCCGGGTCGGCGGGGTCGTGGCGGAGATATTCGGTGAAAAGCTTGTAGCCCAATGGGGCGAGGGCCATGGGGGTGCCGGGGTGGCCGGAGTTGGCGGCCTGGACGGCGTCCATGGAGAGGGTGCGGATGGTATTGATACAGAGGAGATCGAGATCGGGAGTGGACATGAGGCGAAAGGTAATGGTTTGCCGCTACCCGTTGACTACCGGACCAGTTCCTCGATGTCGGCGACCTTGCACGTCGGCTCGTGCCCGGGATAGGAGTGGCCGCAGTGAATGCACTGCTCTCCAAACCCCGTGCGGCGCCAGACCAGATAGTACACAGCGCGCTGGAGCTTCTTAATGCGGTCTTCGAGGTCGTTCAGGGTGGCCATATGCGCTCCGAATAAATGGGGACTGACCGTGGGGCACTTGGGAAATTGGGGCACCGGAGGGGCTCTGGCTACCGGTCCATCGGGGCAAGGCCCCGGTGTGATCTTGGCTGTTGCACACGCCACCGGCGCGCATCATTATGCTGCGTATGAAGAGGTCATGCCCGGGCCGTCGCGTCGCGCGTATATAAACCCCCGGGTGTAAACACCTGTGTCCCACCCGAATGCACCGCCATCGATGCCAGGGACTGGTGCGCCCGCTGCGCGCAAGGAAGAGCCGGCGACTCTGTCGCGCGACCTCGCGAACTTCCTGGTGGAGTTATCGATCGCGTTTCACAAGCACGCGATCTACCCTGCCGGGCATCCGCTGCTGTCGTCGTCGGTGCATTCGGTGACGAACAAGCTGCTGAGCTTGCTGGCTGATCGACCGACGATGTCGATTGGCGTGGCGCGGCGGCAGCTGATCATCGAAGGGGTAGCGACGGACCCGGAGCATCCGCTGCTGCACGAACTGGCCAACAAGTTGCACCGGCACCACCTGGGCGCGGTGAAGTTCAGCGCCGGCATCACCGAAGAAGAATTGAGCGCCGCGCTCGCGACGCTGGCCGTGGACGCCGGGCGCATGGAGCGGCCGCTGGGGCTGGACGCCGCCGAGGTGTCGAACCAGTGGAACCACGTGCGTGTCTTTCCGCTCACCTATGACAAACTGGAGTTGCTGGACGAGACAGACGCCGAAGTTGCTGGCGCGGCGGCCGAGGGACAGACGCGCTCAGGGAGAGCCGCGCAGTTGTGGGTGGGAATGGCGCGGGCGGCAATGGCGGCGGACACGACGGGGGCGGAGAACGACGACCGTGAGCTGGAGCCAGTGGCCGTGGCGAAGGCGATCGACGAGCACCAGCGGGAACAGGCCTACGACCAGGTGATCGTGGGCTACATGCTGCAGATCACCGACGAACTCAAGACGGGGAAGGGCGCCGAGACGATGGCGCTGCAGAAGCGCATCTCGAAGATGGTGGGGGCGCTGCAGCCCGAAACGCTGGAGCGGTTGCTCAACATGAGCGGGGACAACAAGCAGCGGCGCCGGTTCGTGCTCGACGCAGCCCAGGGCATGGCGGTGGGCGCAGTGGTGGATCTGGTGCGGGCGGCGGCGGACGCCGAGCACCAGACGATCTCGCACTCGTTGGTGCGCCTGTTCGGCAAGCTGGCCAAGCACACGTCGGACGCCGATGTGACGCGCAGCACACTGGCGGACCGATCGTTGCGCGAACAGGTGCAGCGGCTGATCAACGACTGGAGCCTGGACGATCCCAATCCCGATGCATACTCGCTGATCCTGCAGGAAATCTCACACCAGGCGCCGATTGGGGAGAACCGGTCGGGAATTTCGCTGATGTGCGAACCGGACCGGATCGTGAAGATGGGGCTCGAAGTGGGGACGCTGGGCCATCGGGTGGAGCACGCGGTGACGACGATGCTGGAGAGGCAGCAGCACGCGGAGTTGTTCGACATCCTGGACCAGGCTCCGGAGGGCTCGCCGACAGAAGGAGTGTGGCGGCAGATCGAACAGAGTGACACGCTGGGCACCGCGCTGGCGGAGGATCGCGTCGACTTCGCACTGGTGGAGCGGATGGTGAAGCGGATGAAGCTGGCCGCGGTCAGCCCACTCCTCGACGCACTGGAGACGCTGGAGGAGGAGAAGCAGACCGAGAGACTTCTGAACCTTCTGGTATCGATCGGCGACGACGTGGGGAGTTACATCGGGCGGCGTCTGCCCACGGCGCCGGCGGCGGTACAGCGCGACTACCTGTCGACGCTGGGGCGGCTGACACGGCTGCCGGCGGATCTGGACCTCACGGCGTATGCGACGCACCGCGAAGCGATCGTGCGGCGCGAAGCGGTGCGGTTGCTGCTCAGGCAAGACGGGATGCGGGAAGCGACGATCGTAAGGGCGGTAGCCGATCCGGACGACCGGACAGCATTCCTGGCGTTGACAGCAGCGCTGGAGCGGTGTCCAGCAGCAGCGGTGCCGGTGATCATGAAGCGGGTGGACCATGGGGAGCTGGACTCGGCGCTGCGCGTGCTGGGCATTCGCGTCGTGGCAGGACGGCGGGACGCGGCGACGGTGCCATGGCTGCTGGCGCGCGTGCAGCGGCACACGAGGTGGTTCAAGCGGCTCACGCTGCGCGAGAAGTCACCCGAGATGTTGGCAGCGCTCGGGTCGCTGGCGGCATTCTGGAAAGAGCATCCCGAAACCAGGAACGCGTTGACCATGGCGGCGAAGAGCAGGGACGCCGATATCCGGCACGCGGCGGAGGGTGCAGCGGTAGCCGAGGGGTTGGGGGCGACAGCCGGATGAGCGAGCCCGCCAAGTTCCTGACGTCGTTCGCGCAGGCGCTATCGACGATGGCGCTGTACTCCGAAGGGCACCCGGCACGCGAGCGTGCGATCGACCGGTCTTATCAGTATTTGCACGAACTGCAGGAGACCGACCCAACCGCCGAGTTCTCATTCCTGGGGGAAGAAACCGTCTATCGCAACGTGGCGATCCGCGAGATGCGCGACTGGGAATGGGCGGGCCGCCTGGCCAATGCCGGCGTGCAGCGGCTGGAGTTCGAGCCCGGGGTTTCGCGCGAGGAGTTCGAGGACTTCCTGGAACAGGTACTGGCGCGGATGACGCTGTTGGTAATCGATACGTCGGAGGCGCGGCCGACGCGGCAGTCGGCGATCAAGTTCGGGGCGATCGGCATTCGGGGCGAGAGCAAGGCGATGCAGGAGGCGCTGGAAGCGCCGATAAAGACGGCAACGATCGGCTACTCGATGGGTGAGGAAGTGCAAACGGTGCGGTGGATGCACGACGAGGTGACGGGGAACGGCGCTCTGCCGCTGATCGAAGCCGAGGCGGTGGTGCGGTCGCTGTCGGTGGCAATGCATGGCGACAGCGAAATGGTGCTGCCACTGCTCCAGCTCAGGGAGTTCGACGAGTACACGACGACGCATTGTCTGAACGTGTCGGTATTGACGATGGCGCTGGCGGAGTATGTGGGGTTGGGGGCGACGGACGTGCGCACGTTCGGAGTGGCGGGGCTGCTGCACGACCTGGGGAAGGTGCGCGTACCGGTGGAGATACTGAACAAGCCGGGCAAGCTGACGGACGAAGAGCGGATGGTGATGCAGAGCCACCCGGTAGAGGGGGCGAAGATCATCATCACGAGCAACCGGGAGTTGGACCTGGCGGCGGCGGTGGCGTACGAGCACCACATCATGCTCAACGGGGGCGGGTACCCCAGCCGGTTCTTCAAACGCGATCCGCACAAGGCGAGTACGCTGGTGCACGTGTGCGACGTGTACGATGCGCTGCGCACGAAACGGCCATACCGGGATGCCTGGGAGACAGAACGCGTGCTGGGGTATCTCGAGGAGAGGTCGGGAAGCGAGTTCGACCCCGATGTGGCGGTGCCATTCATCAAGATGATGCGGGAACTGGAGGGGAAGGTGCTGCCGCAGTCGGTGGAGGCGGAAGTAGTTCCGCCTGTGGAGGGTACGCCTCCGAGCGGGGGGTGACGGAGAGTCGGACAGTCGGGCAGTCGGCTAGCGGCCGGTGTGCAAGTTTTCAGGCGCATGGCGTCTCAAGGGTAGACCAACCTGGAGATGCCATGCGTTTCTCATATATGGTAGCAGGGCTGATGGTGCCTACGGTGCTGAGTGCACAAGGACGCCTGATCCCCGTGTGCCCGATGCCGCGGGGAGACGGGCCGGAACTCATGATTCGCTGCCCGACGGCGGCCATCGTACGCACGCGAAGCGACGTGAACGCACGGCTGGACGGCCGCGTCGTGCGGTACGAAATCAGCGAACAGTTCGTGAACCGCGGGGGCCGATTGGGGGAGGCGGACTACCTGTTCCCGCTACCAGAAGGTGCTGCGTTCCGCGATCTCAAGCTGTCGATCAATGGCCAAATGGTGTCGGGCGAGACGATGGACGCCACGCAAGCACGCGGGGTGTACGAGGAGATCGTGCGAAGGCTGCGCGACCCAGCGCTGGTGGAATGGATGGGTTCGGGACTGCTGCGAGCACGGATCTTTCCGATCGCACCAGGGGAGGTGAAGAAAGTGGTGGTGACGTACGAGGCAGTAGTGCCCCGGGAGGGGGACGCTCTGCGGATCGACTACTCGAGGGGACGCGCGGGGCAGGGCCAGCTCGGCGGGATTTCACCACAGAGCACGCGGACAACCGCAAGCACGACGGCAACGACGAATTATGACGGGACTGCGCACCCATCGGATTCAGAGGGCGGGTGGGGGAGCAGCTTTACGTTGACCTATGGATTGAACGGCGACTTGGGCACTGCCTACTCCCCCACCAACACGCTCGACGTGCGCGATGCGGCGGGAGAACGAGTGGTGCGGGTGCTAGGAGATACGCGGGACGTCACACTTCTCGTGCCGCTGCGGCTGGCGGACCACGCAGCGATCTCGGTGCTGACCAATGCGTCGCCCGGCGACGACGGGTTTGCGATGATCACGATCTCGCCGCCGGCGCAACACGCGGCCCCGAGCCCGCGCGACGTGACATTCGTGCTGGACGTATCGGGTTCGATGAGCGGGCAGAAGATGGAGCAGGCACGCGCCGCGGGCAAAGAACTGCTGGGCAGTCTGCGCAGACAGGACCGGTTCCGGCTGATCGACTTCTCCTCCGACGTGCACACCTTTCGCGAGGGATTCGTAGACGCGACACGCGAGAACATTACTGCGGCGACGCAGTATCTGGACGGGCTGACAGCGCAAGGCGGCACGAACATCGCCGGCGCGTTGGACGAAGCGCTGCGCCCGGACCACTCGATGCTGAGGGACAAAGGACGGCTGGCCGTAGTGCTGTTCGTGACCGATGGCATGCCGACGGTGGGCGAGCGCAATGCCGACTCCATTGCCGACCGGGCGGCGCGGGAGCGCGGCGACCGGCGGGTGTTCACCTTCGGCCTGGGTGCGGACGTGAACTCGGCGCTACTCGAGCAGTTGGCGCTCGAAGGGCGCGGCACGGCGCAGTTCGTGCGTCCCAACGAAGACGTAGAGCGCGCGGTGGGGATCGTGGCCGGCCGTCTGGTAGACCCGGTGGCGACGGATCTGCGGATCCACGTGGAAGGCGAGGACATTCAGCTCCGCGACGCAGCACCGGCGATGCCGGTGGACCTGTTCGCCGGGCAGGATCTGGTGGTGCTGGCGCGCTACACGGGGAGCGGGAGAGGCCGCGTGGTAGTAGAGGGCACCGCGCATGGCCGCCCACTGCGGTGGACGTCGGACGCCGAGTTCGCCCGGTCTACGCGGGACAACGGCTTCGTGCCGCGGTTGTGGGCGGCGCAGCGGATCGGGTATCTGAGCGCCGAGAAGCGCAGGAACGGCGGGTCGGCGGAGTTGGACGACGAGATTCGTACGCTTGGCGAGCGCTATGGCATTCCCACCGAGTTCACGGCATATCTGGTGCGGGAGCCGGACGCAGTGACGGTGGGCACTGGCATTCGCCGCAAGAACATCGGCGGGGTAATGCCGATGAGCCAGCCGATGGCGGCGTCGGCAGCGAACTTCGAAGCGGCCAAGATGGCGTCAGCGCAGCGCTCAGCGAAATCGCTGGCCGTGCTCGACTCACTGTCGTCGGCGATGGGTGCGGCCGACGCGCTCGCCGTGCGAACGGTGAACGGGCATACATTCACTCTGCGCGACGGCCGGTGGGTGGACAACGCGCTCACGGATTCCACACGGGTGGTACGGGTGCAGACATTTTCGAAGTCGTATTTTGCCCTGCTGGACCGGATACCGGAGCTGCGCGCGATGGCAGCGCTGGGCGACCGCGTGGTGATGGCTGGGCGCCGGGTGGCGATCGAGATCGTGCCGCAGGCGCCGGAATTGACCGCGGCCGAACTGGACGCCGCCGAGCGGGGCTGGTAGCGCAGCGCGATGCACGATGCCGACCGATTGTTCCGCGAGTATCACGGGCCGCTGGTGCGGTACCTGACGCGGCGGTTGGGCGACCGCGACTGGGCGGAAGAGGTCGCGCAGGAGACTTTCCTGCGCGCCCTCCGCCAGGACGCGCTGGGCAACGAGCGTGCGTGGCTGTTCACGGTAGCGACGAACCTGGTGCGAGACGCAGCGCGGCAGGACGCACGGCGCCGCCGGCACCTGGAGCTGCTTTGGGCTGAATCGCGAGACCGGATGGTGGCATCGCCGGCGACGGCGATGGAGCGTGCGGAAGACGCGGCAGCGGCCCGGCGGGCGTTGGAGCAGTTGCCGGAACGCGACCGTGAAGCACTGCTGATGCGCGAAGAGGGGCTGGACTATCACGAGATCGCCCAGGCGTTGGACCTGTCGGTGGGATCGGTGGGGACGACGTTGGCGCGGGCAAGGCGGAAGCTGGTGGAGGCGTACGAGCGCGGAGTTGGAGTTAGACAGTCGGGCAGTCGGACAGTCTGACAGGGCACTGGGGAGAGGGGGCGATGAGGCATCTTGACGAAGGGAGGATTCACGCGTGGCTAGACGGCGCGTTGAACGACGACGAAGCGGCGGAGGCGGAGGCACACGTCACGACGTGCGCCGAGTGTCGCGCGCGGGTGGCTGAAGCCCGTGGGTTACTCGCCGGTGCGTCGCGGATTCTCTCGGCGCTCGACGATGTCCCAGGCGGCGTGGTACCGGCTCCGGAGCGGATACCGGAAGTGGAGCGGCCGACAATGAGGCGGCGGTGGGTGCGACCGATGGCGTGGGCCATTGCCGCGGGATTGATGCTGGCCGTGGGAGTGAAGACGGTAGGACGGAACGACGGTGGACCGGCAGGACGGGTGGACCGCATGAAGGGCGGGACGGCAACGGGCGCGGCAATCGCGAAGAAGGCGCCGGACACGATCGGGAATGCCCCGGCCGGGAAGCCGGTGATTTCGGAGACGCCGAAGCGCGCGGCGGCTGCACCGGCACGAGACAACGCGGTGGCGCATGGTACTGAGCGACCGATGCCCATGGCGACGAGCAAGGCAAAGGGATTCGAGCCATCGGCGTCACGGCCGGTGCCGCCCGCCGAGACGGCGGCGAAGGTAGTGGGCGGGCTTACGGCCAAAGGGGCCCTGGCCGGGGTGCGTGCCAATGTGCTGAGCCAGGCGGCGGCGTCACCGGTGCCTGCCGCCGCGGCGCGGAGCGAGGCCGTGCGCGCGCTGGATTCGCAGTTTGGCGCGGTCCCGATGTGCTACGGCGATGGGCTCAACACGATCGTGTTCGACACCCTGCGCGCACGGGCGGACGTGCCGGCGATGCATGTGCTGCGCGACACCAGTGGCGTGGCGGGCGAGTGGCAACTCACGAGCGCCGACTCGGTGATGTTGTTCTGGGGCGGGCGCGCGATATGGGGTGTGATCGAACCGGCGACAGGGGGGATAGCCGTGGAAGGAAGAGTCTGGGCGCGAACGAGATGCAGAACGGGGGGGCCGTAAGGCGAGTTCTCCGCGATCACTCTCGCCTTCTCACGGTTCTATCGTCCGATTGCGCGGAGCGCGCGCCGGAGCCAATCGGTAAGTTGGGGATCGTCGGCGATGACCTCGTCGCTAACCACGACCCAGGTACCCATGGGTCGCTCGCCGGCCGGGGCAAACGGGGCGACGCCCGATTCCGCCAGGGCTTGCGGATAGTCATGGCGCGTGAGCTTGGCGATGATTGCGTCGTCGGAGACGATGACGAAGGTGTGCTTGTCCACCAGAAAACCACGGCCGCCGAAGACGTTCTTCTGGCGCGCGGAACGTTCCCCAAGCTGATCGAGGGCGTCGGCGATGCGGGCAACGAGGCCGAGGTCGTAGGTCATTAGGCTCGCTCCAGTTCCTCTTCAAGCTCTTCGGTCTTCTCAACGGCTTTCAAAGCCGTGCGACCAGCGGCCATGGCACCAAGGATGATGTAGACGTAGAACGTGTAGAAGCGCCACCAGACGAGGGCGGCGATGAACAAGCCGCCAGGAATGACGTGACCGAGTGCAGCGCGGAAGGCAAGTTCCACGGCACCGCCCCCGCCGGGTGCCGGCACGACGGACGCGCCATATAGCAACCCTAATGGCCAGAGCGCCAGGGGGGCGAGGGGCACGGTGGCGACGGACGTCAGGACGAGAGCCGGGAGCATGAACAGGCGCGTGGCGACGTGGACGAACGACATGAGAAAGGCGCCCGCGATCCAGCGGGGATCCACGTCCCGCGCGTTGTCCACGGTGGTACGGACGCGGTCGAACCAGTTCTGCACCAGGCGCCAGCGGCCCGCGTGTAGCCCGACGCGCAACGCCCAGGCAGGGGGCGCAGTGCCGACCTGCCGCCGCGAGAGCGCGACGGCCAGGAAGCCGACGCCGAGCACGAACACGGCGTAGCCGCCGAGCACGCCAATGAGGGCTCCCAGCACGACGCCGGCGTGGCGGAAGACGAGTGCGGCGACGAGCACGACGGCTCCCAGGGACAGCATCTCGAGGAAGAGGTCGGCGAACAGAATGACGAGCGCCGTGGGCGCGGGGATGCCGGTCTGGGCGAGCACGAAATAGCGCGCCGGCTCAGCGCCGGACCGTCCCGGCGTGATGTTGGCGGCGAGATCGCCCGCCAGGCACGTTCGCAGTGAGGCGCGCAAGGGAAGCCGCATGCCCACGGAACGAGCGCTCCAGGTAAGCTTGACCGAGCGGGCGCCGATCTCGACGACGACGGCGAGGATGGCGAGGGCGTGGGCCTGCCAGGGGAGGACGAACCGGATGCCCTGGGTGGACCATCCGGAGATAGTGTAGGCCGATACGCCAAGGACCGCGGCAAAGGAGGCGGCGGTAAGCAGCCAGCGGCGTTGCAGCAGCGTCCAGCGTCGGTGGGGCAAGGGAGATGGTACGGGGAAAGGAGGGTCGGGCGGTCGATGAAGGGGGAAAGTTCGCCAGTGGGCGGGGGGAGTCAACGCTGCGCGGCGCCTGGGCGAGAGAGCCGGCGACCGCCGAATCTCCGAATCGTACCTTCCGCTGTGGCGTGGCGATAGCGCATTTTGAATGGTGGGGTTGGTACTCCCTTAATAGGCGTACGTCAGGTGGTCGGACCCGCAGTCCCTTCCAGAGCACCCTGCAGGAGGCATCAGTGAGTAGGCATTCGATTGTCCAAGCAATGGTCGCCGGCGTGTTGACGGCGGTATTGCCCTCGATTTCAGCGGCCCAGGGGGGCCGTCCCCGGCCGGTGACGACGGCCAATGCGATGATTTCCGTGCCCTATGACAGCCTGGCGTTCACCGGGCTCCGGTGGCGGGAGATCGGGCCCTATCGGGGGGGCCGGTCGGTGGCCGCTGCGGGCTCGGCGCAGCGCCCCAACGAGTACTACATGGGCACCACGGGCGGTGGCGTCTTCAAGTCGGAAGACGGTGGACAGAGCTGGTTCCCGGCTTCTGACGGGTTCTTCGGGGGGACGATCGGCGCGATTGCAGTGGCGCCGTCGAACCCCGACGTCGTGTACGTAGGGGGTGGCGAATATCCGATCCGCGGCAACGTGTCGTACGGTGACGGGGTGTGGAAGAGCACCGATGCGGGAAAGACCTGGAGCTACGCGGGGCTGGGGGACACGCGGCAGATCGAGACGGTGATCGTGAATCCGACGAACCCCGACCTGGTGTACGTGGGCGCGTTCGGCCACATCTTTGGCCCGAATGCCGAGCGCGGCGTATTCCGCTCGAAGGACGGGGGCAAGACGTGGGAGAAGATCCTGTTCCGCAACGACTCGTCGGGCGTGGCGGATATGATCATGGATCCGAGCGATCCGAACACGATGTACGTGACCTTCTGGCAGGCGTACCGGCTGCCGTGGACGTTCTCGTCGGGCGGCGTGGGCAGCACCATGTACAAGACAACGGACGGCGGTGACCACTGGACGGAACTCAAGGACAATCCGGGCCTGCCGGCGGGCATCTGGGGGAACAGCGGGCTGGCGATCTCGGCGGCCAATCCGAAGACGGTGTGGGCGCTGATCGAGGCCAAGCAAGGCGGGTTGTACAAGTCAAGCGACGCCGGCGCGACCTGGCAGTTCGTGAACGGTGACAACGAGATCAAGCAGCGGGCCTGGTACTACATGAAAGTGACGGCCGATCCGGCGGACACGAACGTGCTGTACATCAACAACGTGTCGTTCATGAAGTCCAGCGACGGCGGCAGGACCTTTCGCCCGACGCGGGGAGGCGGGCACGGGGATTCGCACCACCTGTGGATCGCGCCGAACGACCAGAAGCGGATGATCGAAACGGACGACGGCGGGGCGCGCGTGACGATGGACGGCGGGCAGACGTGGAGCGAGGAAGACATCGCCACGGGGCAGTTCTATCATGTGATCGCCACCAACGACTATCCGTACAAGGTGTGCGGCGCGCAGCAGGATTCGGGCACGCTGTGCGGCGCCAACCGCGGCACCCTGGACATGTCAAACTGGGAGGATGCGGGTGGTGGCGAGTCGGGGTGGATCGCGGCGCGCGTGGATCAGCCGTGGATCATCTACGCCGGGAGCTACGGCAACGAACTGACGCGGCGCGACATGCAGACCGGACTCGCCGAGAACGTGAATCCGTGGCCGGACAATCCGATGGGGCATCCGGCCAAGGATCTCAAGTATCGGATGCAATGGACGTTCCCGATCATCACGTCGGTGCACGAGCCGAACGCGGTGTACGCGGGCGCACAGGTGGTATTCAAGTCCACTAATGAAGGCCACAGTTGGACGGTAATCTCGCCGGACCTCACGTACCACGACCCGGCGACGCTGGGCGACGCGGGCGGTCCGCTGACCAAGGACCAAACCTCGGTGGAGTACTTCGGTACGATCTTCGTACTCGCCGAGTCGCCGGTCAAAGCCGGCGAGCTATGGAGCGGTTCCGATGACGGCAAGGTCTACCTGACGCGCGACGACGGCAAGACGTGGGAGGACGTGACGCCGAAGGGATTGGCGAAACTCACCAAGATCTCGAGCATCGACCCGAGCCCCCACGTGGACGGGGTGGCGTACGTGGCCGCAAACCGGGTGAAGCTGGACGACAACCACCCGTACCTGTGGAAGACGGTGGACTTCGGGAAGAACTGGGTGCCGATCCAGGCGAACCTGCCCGACACGGAGCCGGCGCGCGTGCTGCGCGAGGATCCGGGCAAACGCGGCCTGCTGTTCACGGGCACGGAGCGGTCGGTGTATTTCTCGGCCGATGACGGCCATTCGTGGCAGTCGCTGGGCCTGAACCTGCCGTTGGTACCGGTGCGGGATCTGACGTTCAAGAACGGCGATGTGATCGCAGCCACGCACGGCCGTGGGTTCTACATCATGGACAATATCTCGTCGCTGGAGCAGATGTCATCGAAGGTAGTGGCGAGCGACGCCTACCTGTTCACGCCGGAGCCCCAGATTCGCGCGAGCAGCGGCCGCGGTGGTTTCGGCGGCTTCGGCCGTGGGGCGGGGCGCGGTGGGTCACCCACGGTGGCTGTGCACCCATCGGGTGAGAATCCGCCGAGCGGGATCGCGGTGCAGTACTGGCTCAAGGCGCCGGCCAAGACCGTGACGCTGGATTTCCTGGACGCCAAGGGGATGCTGATCCACCGCTACTCGACGTCGACGGTGCTGCAGCCGGCGGAGACGGGCCGCGGTGGGCGTGGTGGCCGCGGCGGTGGCGGCGGTGCGGCGCGTCCCACGAACAAGGCGGGCATGAACACGTTTACGGGTTGGGACATGCGGTATCCGGATGCGCACAGCTTCAACGGTATGGTGCTGTGGGCGGCGAGTACGACGGGGCCGATGGCGCCTCCGGGCGCGTACACGGTGCGGCTCTCCGTGGACGGCAAGCAGACGGGGACGCAACCGCTCAGACTGCTGCCCGATCCGCGTCTCAAAGGCATAACGCAGGCGGACTATGATGCCCAGTTCGCACTGGCGACGAAGGTCTGCGACGAGTTTTCGGCGACGAACGACGCCGTGAAGACAATTCGCTACGTGCTGTATCAACTCGACCAGCGTGAGAAAGCCGTGCCAGCGGAGCAGAAGAGCGCGTTCGACGCGGCAGCAGCACCGCTGCGCGATTCCCTGGAATCGGTGGCCGACTCGCTCTATCAATCGCAGAGCCATGCGAGCGAGGATCCGCTCAACTATCCGATCCGGTTGAACAACCGCATCGGCGCGCTGATGGGTGTGGTGGCGAGCGCCCAAGGCCGGCCCACGAAGCAGTCGTACGAGGTGTATGACTTGTTGAGCGGACTGATCGACGTTCAGATGGCTCGCATGAAGGCGGCCATGAAGGGGGTAGACAAGGTGAACGGCGTATTGAAGAGCGCCGGCCTGGATCCGGTGGTGGTGAAGGCGGAGGAAGTACCGGGGAGCGGGTCGGACCAGCCGGCAGAGGGAGGGTTCGACGAGGGAAACTAGGAGCTGACGCCCGAGGTTCGCAGCCTCGGGTCGCCAGCTATCGGCTCAACTCTTCCACCGCCATTCCCATGGCGTGATAACCCTTGTCCACATAGATCGTGGTTCCGGTAATGCCCGACGCCAGGTCGCTGCTCAGAAACGCTGCCGTAGTTCCGACCTCGGCAGCGTCGAGCTTCTCGGCGAGGGGAGCGTTGTGCGCGACGTAGTCCACCATCCTGCCGATGATCCCGATGGCGCTGGCAGCGCGAGAGGCATACGGGCCGGCGCTGATCGTGTTGATGCGAAGGCCCCATTTGCGGCCGGCTTCGAAGGCGAGGGTACGGGTGTCGCTCTCGAGGGCCGCCTTTGCCGAGGACATACCACCGCCGTAGCCGGGCACGGCACGTTCGCTGGCCATATACGTGAGGGAGAGGGCCGATCCGTGGGGGCGCATGAGGGGTCCCAGCCGCTGTAGCATGGCGACCAGTGAATAAGCGCTCACACTGACGGCGGCGAGATAGCCGGCGCGACTGGTCTCGAGGAGGGGTTTCTTGACCTCGGGGCCGTTGGCCAGCGAGTGGACGAGGATGTCCAACGGGCGCTCGCCGAAATCCGCGACCAGCCGTTTGGCGATGCCATCCACCGAACAATCGCCCGTGCCCTTGTAACGCTTGGACTCGCGGAGGTCGGCCGGAATTTCGTCGTAGGTATCGAAGGCGGCGTCGAGGGGGTAGATCTTCTCGAACTGGAGCAACCCACCGGAGGTCAGGCGGCGCGACTCGTCCATCTTTCCCCGTTCGATCAGATTGAGGAAGATGTTGAGGGCAGGGGGCCAGGTTCCGACGCACACCGACGCGCCGGCCTCGGCCAGACACTTGGCGATGGCGAACCCGAATCCGCCGTCATCGGCGACTCCGGCGACGAATGCACGGCGACCGGTCAGATCGATATTCAGCATGACACTAGATACGACGGGCGACAGACCGGGACAAGAGGGCGCGGTGCCGGCGGCCCTGGAACACCGCGCGCCCGTGGGCGAGCCGCTCTTTTCCCGCGGGCTATGGCGCATCGCGTCGGCCAACGTCTCGAGCGGCAACCGGGTGCAGCTGCTGCACGACGGTCCGGAGACATTCGATGCGATGATCGCCCTCATCGAAAGCGCCGAGGAGTCCGTGTCCCTGGAGAGCTACATCTTCCAGTCGGACGAGGTGGGGGTACGATTCGCGACGGCGCTGAAAGAGGCATCGGCGCGCGGCGTGACGGTGCGGGTGATCACGGACGGCATCGGGGGACGCGGCCTGACGCACGCGTTCGTGCGGGACCTGCGGCAGCACGGGGTGGATCTGCGGGTGTTCAACCGGCCGGGACTGCGACTGTGGCTCGGCCTGATTCCGCGGGACCATCGCAAGCTGCTGGTGGTGGACGACGAAGCCGGCATCACGGGTGGGGTGGGGATCGGGCGGGAGTGGCTGACGGGTGTTCTGCGGAAAGGGCGGTCGCGGTGGCGCGATACGGCGCTTCGCGTGGCCGGACCAGCAGCGTTGGACATGGGTGAAGCGTTCGACACGATGTGGCGGCGCGTGACCGGCGAGCGCGTGAGACGGGTTCGGCACCTGCGGCCCACGGCCCGCGGGGCATATCTGGATCCGGCCACGCACGAGAGCGCGCTGGTAGGCATCGTGGAGGGCGAGCCGTGGCGGATGCGAGCAGCGCGGGCTCTGCAGATGCAGGCGATCAGCGCCGAGCGGTCGATCTGGCTGGCGAGCGCCTATTTCGTGCCGGCGTGGTCGGAGTTGGAAGCGCTCACCGGCGCGGCCCGCGACGGTGTGGACGTGCGCATCCTGGTGCCGAGCCGTAACGATCACCGGTGGGTGACGCTGATGACGCGGCGCTATTACCGCCGGCTGCTCACCAACGGGGTGCGGATCTGGGAATGGCAGGGCGAGATGATGCACGCCAAGACGAGCGTGATCGACGGCAGCTGGGTGCGCGTAGGCTCCACCGACATCAACTTTCTGGGAACGGGGATCAACTACGAGCTGGACGCAATCGTGCAGGACCATGCGCTGGCATACGAAGCGCAGATGATGTTTCTGGACGACCTGCAACACTCGGTGGAAGTGACGTTGAGGTCAAAATTGGTACCCGCGTGAGGAGAGTCTGAAAGTCGGGCAGTCGGGCAGCTACGGGAACGGTGTTTCATGGTGAGATCGTGGTGCGGGATGAGTATGGTGGTGGGATTGATGCTCATAGCGCCGGAAGTGATGGTGGCGCAGGGAGCGGCGGCAACTACGGCCACCCCGCCACCGCCGATGTTTACCAGGGCCGATGGATGGATGGCGGGGGGATTCGCGGCGGCGACGGTACTGGCGATGCCGTTCGACGAGCGGCTGGCCGAATGGATGCAAGAACCGGCGAGACAGGGGAACGGAGCGCTGAGAACGACGGCCACGATCTTCCGCAACCTCGCCGATCCGGGGACGGTGGTGATCGCGGGTGGGCTGTGGGTAGCGGGGCGGCTGTCGCACGATGAAACGATGGCCGACGTCGGGCTGCATTCGGGCGAGGCGATCGCGGCGTCAGCGGTGGCGGGGTGGGCGATCAAGAGCGTTGCCGGGCGGGCGCGGCCACGGGTGGACATCCACCGGCCGCAGGATTTTCAGTTGGGCCGTGGGTTCGGCGCAGCGGGGGATTACCAGTCGTTCCCATCGGGGCACACGCTGGCCGCGTTCTCGCTGGCTTCGGCGGTGACCGCGGAGGCGGGTCACTTCTGGCCACGCGAGCAGAAACTGATCGGTGTGCTGACCTACGGCGGGGCGACGCTATCGGGACTATCCCGGATGTACAACAACGCGCACTGGGCGAGCGACGTGATTCTGGGCGCGGGGCTAGGCACTCTGGCTGGGCTGGCGGTGGTGCGCTGGCAGCACGGGCATCCCCGGAACTGGGTGGACCGGACGTTGCTGGACCTGTCGGTGGCACCGACGGGGGGTGGTGGCGTGATGATGGGCGTCCACCTCACACCGTGGTGAGCGCGTGATAGTCGGACGCCGGAGGGCGCGGTGAAATCGGGGATCATCATCATCGCGCCGCTGGAATCGCCGCTGCGCGAGCGCGTACTAGCCCTGCAGAACCGGTTCGACACGAAGCTAGCGGCGCTGCAAACGCCGCACGTGACGATCACCGGATCGTCGGGCATGGGGCCGATCTCGACTAAGACGACGCTGGATGAACTACGCGCGGCGCTGGAGCCCATCGCGCGAATCACGGCGCCGATGGCGCTGCCGCTGGGCGCCCCAATGCGATTCATGCAGAGCAACGTGGTGGTGTTGCCGCTCGATCCGCATGGACCGTTACGCGTGCTGCACGACCGGATCAAGGCGTGCGGACTGTTGGCCGAGCAGCCGCGGTTCACGTTCACGCCGCACGTGACGCTGAATTTCTTTCCCGAGCCGACGCCCGAGCGGCTGCGCGAGATGCTGGCCGTGCGGATCGAGGAGCCAACGATGATCCGGCGCCTGCAATGCCACGTAACCCTGGACCTAACGCGCACGCGCCAGGTGCTGGAACTGGAGCTGACCGGTGATATCTGAGTCCGAAACCCACGGGGCATCGTCGATCCTGGACCAACTGGAAGGCGACATGGCACCCGAGGTGGCCGCCGCGTTCGTGAAGCTGGCCACGCAGTACCTGGCGGAGACGCGCGACGTGTCCCGGCGCGTTACGACGTCGGAGCTGCCGGAGGCGCTCGCGCGCCGGTTCGCCGAGCCGCTGCCGCGCACGGGGCGGAGCGTGGACGAGATCATCGCGCGCCTGCGCACCGACGTGATCGCCGAGAGCAACCATCTGTACCATCCCCGCTACGTCGGGCACCAGGTGTCAGCGCCCCTGCCGGCGGCGGTGTGGACCGAGTCGCTGATCAGCGTGCTCAACCAATCGGTGGCGGTGTTCGAGATGTCGCCGGTGGGCACCGTGCTGGAGGCGCAGGTCATTCGCTGGATGTGCGAACTTGTGGGGTACGGTGCCAGCTCCGGCGGCACGCTGACGTCCGGAGGTACGGAAGCGACGCAGACCGCGTTGCTCGCGGCGCGCGCGGCGGCGCGGCCGCGCGCGTGGGCGGAGGGGAACGGGCCGAATCCGCCGGTGGTGGTGTACGGTGAGCACACCCACTACGCGGTGACGCGTGCCGTGGGCACGTTGGGGTTGGGCGTGCAGCAGGCGATGCGGGTGCCATCGCGCGATCACCGCATGGACGTGCGCGCATTGCGTGAGACGCTGGACCGGGTGGCTGCCGAAGGGCAGGACGTGATGGCCGTGGTGGCGACGGCTGGCAGTACGGCCACCGGGTCGTTCGACGATCTGGAGGCGATCGGCGCGCTGTGCGAGTCGCGGGGTCTCTGGCTGCACGTGGACGGCGCACACGGGGCGTCGGCACTGCTGTCGGCCACGCACCGGCATCGAGTGGCAGGGCTCGCGCACGCGCAGTCGATCGCCTGGGATCCGCACAAGATGATGCTACTGCCGCTGGCGGCGGGCGCGGTGCTAGTGCGCGACGAGCGCCTGTTGGAAAACGCGTTCGCCCAGCAGGCGCCGTATCTATTCCACGGCGCTTCGGAGACGGCAGGCGCGGCGGGTGCACCGCCGCGCAAGTGGGACCAGGGGATCCGAAGCGCGCAATGTTCGCGGCGTGCCGACGTGCTGAAGTTGTGGGTGGCGCTGCAGCGCTACGGGGCCGACGGGATCGGTGCGCTGTACGACCATCTGTGCAGCGTGACGCGCGGGATGTACGAGGAGATCGAACGACGGCCGCGGCTCGAGGCGCTGCACGAGCCGTCGTGCAACATCCTGTGTTTCCGGTGGGTGGGCGACGGCACGCACAGCGCGACGTCACTGGACGCGGTGAACCGGGCATTGCGCGAGCGATACAACGCGTCCGGGCACGGGTGGATCACGGCCACCGATCTGGACGGGCGGCGCGTGTTGCGCGTGACGATCATGAATCCGCGCACGACGGCATTGCACTGCCGCGAGATCCTGGATGCAATCGTTGCGGGCGGAGACGCGATTGCAGCCGGCAACTAGAGGACTTTCTTGATGGCGGCGTCGAGGTCCTGGGTGCCGCCGACCCCGGTGTAGACGATCTTGCCCGTCTTGTCGAGCACCACTACGTAGGACGTAGCAGGGGCCGCGAACTTGTCGCTTGCATCGCCGTCGGTGTCGAAGAACTGATCACCGGGAATATCGTATTTGGCGACGAACGCCTTGACCCGCTGCGGATTCTCGTTCACCGATACGGCGATGCCCACGAACCTGACCCGGTTGCCGTATTTCTCAGCGGCGGCCTTCATTGCCGGGCGGAGCTCCTTGCAGTTGGGGCACCAGACGGCCCAGAACTCGATGAGGGTGGGCACCTTGCCAACGTAGGCGGCGAGGGTGGTCTTGGCGCCGTCGAGTGTATAGACCGTGGGATTGGGGGCGTGGGTGCCGAGGTCGAGTCCCAGCTCCTGGGCAGGAGCGGGGCGCACGGTGGAGCAGAGGAGCACGGCGGCGAACGCCACGCGACTATGGATTTTCATATAACCAACTGCCCCATCTTGAACAGATAGTATTCGGCGACTGCCAACATGACGAAGGCGAACGCCCTCTTGATCCAGATCATCCAGGCGCCAGCTCGCGGGAGCCGGGCGAGCGAGCCCGACGAAGCGCCGAGGACGACGAGCAGGGCGGACATGCCCAGCGAGAACACGAACAGATAGAGAAAGCCGAGCACGGCGCTCTTGGTCGTGGAGACCCAGGTAAGCACCGCGGCCATGACGGGCGCCGAGCAAGGCGCCGCGACGAGGCCGGACACGGCGCCCATCACAAAGGCACCGGTGAACTTTCCCGCCGCGCCGGCGGTGCTGGCCCGGGCGACGAGCGCCGAGGGCAGGCGGATGGGCACGACGTCGAGCATGGCCAGCGCCGCGAGCACGAGGACGTTGGCCATCACGAAATACAACCAGGGATTGGTGCTGACGGTTCCGAATAACGTGCCCGAGAGGCCGGCGAAGAGGCCGAGGGCGGAGTAGACCAGGGCGAGGCCGCCGACGTAGGTGAGGGTGAGGAGGAGCGGGCGCCAGCGCGGCGCTCCGGGGTCGGCGCTCTGGCCTCCGACGATCGCAATGGTGATCGGGATCATCGGGTAGATGCAGGGTGTGAGGCTAGTGAGGAGACCGCCGACGAAGACGAGCGGGAGGGCGAGGAGCGGATTCGCCGAGAGGAGGTGGGAGAGGTTGGAGAAGGACACGGGGGGAATATGGAAGGGTGTGCGGTGGGTGGTTAGCGGGGAGCGGGGAAGGAATCCGTGGAAGGCGGCAACCGTTCGAGTTGCAGGTAGTATCGAGTGTAAACAAGTTACGGCCGTGGGGGGACGACGAGGCGGCAGCATGGAAGCGAGACGAAGAGTCACCGAGCCGGCGCTGTGCGTGTGGACCGCGGCGTTGGCGGTACTGGTACTGGCACTGGCTTCGGGAGTGCCATACGCGGTGCGGGCGCAGCAGAAGGACAGTGCGTCTTCCGCTCCCGTGCTGCGGGTCTATCGCGGGCGGATTATCGGGGTGTACGACGACGAGACGGGCGATCCGATCGAGGGCGCCGACGTGCGCGACATCGCGACCGGCCTTCACACGCTCACCACGCGCACGGGGACGCTGTCGCTCTTCTTCGTCGATACGAGTGGCGGGCTCATCCGGGTGACCAAGCTCGGCTATTCGCCGGTGACCCTGCCGGTGGCGAATTCGTTCTCCGACACCATACCGCTGGTGATCATGATGACACGGGTGGGGCACGTGTTACCGGCGGTGGTGGCGAACGCACGGCGGAATCACATGGCACGCGGGCCGGCGGATACCGTTAAGCGGTTGGAGGACGTGGGGTTCTACGACCGGCGCATGACGACGGGGGCGCCGTCGGCCGCGTTCGTGACCGCGGAGAAGCTGGAGGGCATGACGACGCTGGAGGATCTGACGAGAAATCTGGCGATGACGACGGGGCGTGGGATCTGCACGAACAATCTCTACGTTGACGGGGCTCGGGTGACCGTACCCAGTCGCTCGCCGGAGCCAGGACGCGTCAGCCGAACCACGAAAGGCCCGGTGGACATGATCGTACCGATCGAGGACGTAGCGGGGGTGGAGATGTACGATGTGTCCGACATCCCGCCGCAGTACAACGGGACGCAGTCGGGCAGACACTCGCCGAACTGCGCGACGTTGATCTGGACGAAGTAGCCATCGGGAACGGCAACGGCGGGCCGTGAGCGGCCAGCCGGGAGCTTGCCTCCTTAAGTTGGGTGGTCCGGGGCGAGTCGTTAGGTTTCCCTCCCACCCCGCAACCCTGAGCGCCCATGCCCCCGCAGTTCATTTACGTCATGAAGGATCTGCGCAAGGTCGTCCCGCCACAGCGGGAGATTCTGCGCGGAATCTGGTTGTCCATTTACTATGGCGCCAAGATCGGCGTGCTGGGTCCAAACGGCGCGGGCAAATCGAGTCTGCTGCGGATCATGGCGGGCGTGGATCACGACTACCAGGGCGAAGCCTGGATAGCCGATGGGATGAAGGTCGGCTATCTGCCCCAGGAGCCGCAGCTCGATGCGTCGCTGGACGTGAAGGGGAACGTGGAACTCGCCGTGGCGGCGCAGCGGGCACTGCTCAAGCGGTTCGACGAAATCTCGATGGCGTTTGCCGAGCCGATGGACGACGCGGCGATGGAGAAGTTGCTGGCCGAGCAGTCGCGGGTGCAGGAACAGATCGACGCACATGACCTGTGGAGCCTGGACAACAAGATCGAGATCGCGATGGACGCATTGCGTCTACCGCCGTGGGACGCAGACGTGAACACCTTGTCTGGCGGCGAGCGCCGACGTGTGGCGTTGTGCCGCGTGCTGGTGGAGCAGCCGGACATGTTGTTGCTGGACGAGCCGACCAACCATCTGGATGCCGAGAGCGTGGCGTGGCTGGAGCGCCATCTGGCGGAGTTTCCGGGCACGGTAGTGGCGATCACACACGACCGGTATTTCCTGGACAATGTGGCCAAGTGGATCCTCGAGCTTGACCGGGGAACGGGAATTCCGTGGGAGGGAAACTACACGAGCTGGCTGGAGCAGAAGCAGGCGCGGCTGCAGACCGAAGAGAAGCAGGCGAGTGCGCGGCAGCGGACGCTGGCGCGCGAACTCGAGTGGGTGCGGATGGCACCGCGGGCTCGACAGGCGAAGAACAAGGCGCGCATCCAGAAGTTCGAGGAGTTGGCGAGCCAGGAAGCGCAGGAGCAGATCCTGCAGCATGAGATCGTGATTCCGCCGGCACCGCGGCTTGGCAACGACGTGGTGATCGCCAAGGACCTGCACAAGGCGTATGGCGACAAGATCCTGATCGACGGGCTCGATTTCGCGCTGCCGCGGGGCGGCATCGTGGGGGTGATCGGCCCGAACGGCGGGGGCAAGACGACGCTGTTCCGGATGATCGTGGGCAGCGAGAACCCGGATAGCGGCGAACTCAAGGTCGGCGATACGGTGAAGCTCGCGTACGTAGATCAGAGCCGGACTCTGGACGGCGAGAAGAGCGTGTGGCAGGAGGTGAGCGGCGGGCGGGAAATGATCGAGGTAGGCAAGCGGGAGATCAACAGCCGGGCGTATCTGGCGAGCTTCAACTTCAAGGGGCCCGACCAGCAGAAGAAGGTGAAGGATCTGTCGGGGGGCGAGCGGAACCGGCTGCATCTTGCCAAAACATTGAAGAGCGGCGGCAACGTGTTGCTGCTCGACGAACCGACGAACGATCTGGACGTGGATACCTTACGGGCGCTGGAAGACGCGCTGATCGATTTCGCGGGGTGCGCGGTGGTGATCACGCACGACCGGTGGTTCTTGGACCGGATCGCGACGCACATGCTGGCGTTCGAGGGGAACAGCGAGGTGGTGTGGTTCGAGGGGAACTACCAGGCGTATATCGAGGATCTGAAGAAGCGGAAGGGGCCGGATGCGGATCAGCCGCACCGGGTGACGTATCGGAAGTTGGTGCGGGGGTAGGGGCGGTTCCAGACAATCAGAGAACTCGTGCAGGTGAACGACTTCGCTCCACCCCAGTTCACGCCGACCGTTCTCTTCCCCACTGATTTCATGGCGTGGCTCTTACGAAAGACGTCCCGAAGCTCGCGGATGTATCATCGGCGAAGATCAGCACACCGCTGAGTGTGTTCTGCTGCTCGATGACGCCCTGATTGAAGGTGGCCGACCTCCCGCTGCTGAACGCGAAGTGAAGCACGACCACGGGATGTGCCGGGATCACGTAACCCGCCGGAACAAAGGTCGAATCCTGCCAGAAGACAAAGCCCGTCACCTGCGCCGTGCCACCAACGGCGCTGGTGTCGCTGTAGATCCCGAATCCGGCGAGCGAACTGTCGTGGGCCGTCAGCGACATCTGAATGGCGACGCCGTCCCACGTCTGGACTTCCCTCCACGACCCTGCCAGAGAGTCGGCGGTCGATCGAAGAGCGGTGCACGGCGCGGTGGGCGAACAGGTCGTCGAGCCAGAGCACGCCGCAATCCCGACCACCAAAGATAAGATAATGGATAGCCGCATCTAATCCTCCTAATACAGGGCTACTCTTCAACAGACCTATCCGCTCGACGCGACGTCACCCGCAATTCCTAATGCGAGCACAGCCATGCCGCTATCCACGGGATCCGTTCCCGGGGCATTCGCTGCGAGGGATGGCTCTTGAGCTATTAAGTCGCGCATCGGGGCAGTTGAGCACTGTCGCCTGCCAGATGAAACAAGCACTGGGAGACCCGAGAGAGTATCATCCTAAATAGGGCGTGGCTACGCCGGGTGAGCTCACCGGCTCGAATTACGTGCTCGGTTTCAAACGCCGGTCGAAGACTCGGGAATGGGCTCCAGGCGCAGCCATATCGCCTCGCCGTGCAAGGCGCCGCGCGGCAAGGGACTCCAATCAGCCGCATCGGGTGACGTGCAGTAGCGTGGTACCGACGTAACGCCTCACGCGCCGAGTGAGCAGATACGCCTTCGCCGAGGTTGCGATTGGCGGAGCGAGGCTCGAGGTTGTGGGAATGGGTGTTCAGGAGAGCCGCAGGATCACACGGCGCTTGAGGAAGAGTGCCGGGACTTCCGGACGCGGACGCGCGGGCGCTGTCTTGCTCCTTGCGATTGCGCTGGCCGCCGCCGCATGCGCGGACCGGATCGATCGCCCAACACCTCCCGCCCTCTCCACCTTGGTGACCGGCGCCGCCGCGGCGGCGCTCCGGGCGAATGGGCAGTTCGAGCTTCCGTCAGCGCCTCCCGGCATGGTAACGGACTCCCAGGCGAGGGCGCTGTCGGCTGCCTTCGTCCAGATGTTCGGCGTGTTCTTCGTGGACTCCTGGGAAGATGAAGACCGCGGCGGGCCAATCGATCTTGCGAAGCTGCGGGTCTGCGGGCGGTCGTACTATGCTCGCAGCCCCTACGAGCCGCTGCCGTCGAGCGTGAGCTTCGTGCTGCGCCAGTACTACGGGTCGTACTGGCTGACGTCGCTGTGCGGCGTGGACGGCGACGCCGAGGTGAGCGTCGCGGTCCCGGCCGTCGACACGCAGTTTCACGTGGCCTCGGATGGCTACCTCACCGGCATTGCCGGCAATGACAGCTCGCGATTTCTTGCGGGCGGCATCGCACCAGGCTTCTCCATTCCCCCATCACCCGAATCTGCCGCCCGAGAAGCGGCACAGTGGACCGGGCGACGCGTGGCGGAGGTTCCGGAACTCGTGCTCCAGCCGCTGCCCTACATGCCGCAACTCGCGAAGTGGCGCGTGCAATTGGAGGCGCCCGCAAAGTTCACGGAGTTGGGAGATACGACACAACTCCTGCTGTCGGAGTTGTACCTTGGCCCTGGCCACGTGATCCAGCGAATGGGACTCTGGTTCGAGCAGGCATGCGGGCCGGCGCAGTTTCCGGTCTTCGATCCGGAGACACAGACCGATACCACCACGATTACCCTACTCCCGGGCTACGGCACGTGCTACTCGCAGGTGGACACCGTCGGTCAGCGGTACGCCGTGCCCCGCCGGTAGCTACAAGGCTGCTGCCGACGGGTCTCGGGGACTACCGTGGGCCCGTCGTCGCGCTTGTCCGAGCGGAAGCGCACCGCGGGCGAGCACCGATGCCAAGATTCCGGCCGCCAGCCATATGGCCAGATCCGTGACATTAAGCTTTGTCACAAAGGTGCGCTCGTGACAAAGGTGAACTACACGACCTACCTCGCTTTCCCCTATGAAGGGCATGCCAATCCCGTCATAACCACACTTCCGTCTGCGTAGTTCGAGGGGAATTTCGGTTCGTATAAAGAAGATCTAAAGAAGCGGAAGGGACCGGATGCGGATCAGCCGCACCGGGTGACGTATCGGAAGTTGGTGCGGGGGTAGGGGCGCGGTCGGCCGCCCCTATTCGTCGCTATCGCGAATCGGCCGCAGCCTTTTCCGAACCCAAGCCGCCAGTGAGGCCTCGGAGGTCCGGCCCGCCGCCACGCCCTCCATAGCCGTCACCATCTCCGGCTCCGTCGCCTCGATCTCATGGCCGTTCAGGCCAAGAAAGACGTAGGCGGCCATGAATGCCACGCGCTTGTTGCCGTCAATGAACCCGTGGTTCTTGGCGAGCCCAAAGGCATAGGCAGCCGCAAGCGCACCGAGGTCGCACTTGGCGGCGTACGCGAATTTGTGCCGCGGACGGGCTAGCGCTGACTCCAGCAACCCATCGTCCCGCACGCCGGGCAAGCCACCGTGCTCGGCCAACTGCGCCTGGTGGATCGCATCGAGCATGGCCCGCGTCACCCACCGGGGCGCTCGTCGGTTGGCCGCCACCGGCTATTGCGCCAGCTTGCGGAGCGCATTGCGATACCGCTTCGCCCCGCGCGCGTACGCGGCCATGGCGTCGGCAAAATCAGGATCGAACGGCGTGATCAACAAGCCCTCGCCGGTTTCCACCACATAGATGTCGTCGCCGGCATCGAGATGGAAGCGGTCGAGCATGGTCTTGGGCAGCACCGTGGCCACGGAACCGCCGATCTTCTTGAGGGTCTGGCGTCGGATCATGACTCCCCCGGGGTTGCCGAGCAGTATAGCTACTAAAGTTATACACGCAAGGCCCGGCCCCGCGTGCTGGCGCTGGACCTGGTTGGAAGCGTGCCGGCAATGTCGCGCCGGCTCCGCTCTCCGGGGATGGGATACCGGCTGGGGCCACCCTCCCCGAACGTCGTACCAGGGGGACTGGCGGAGGGATGGGGAAATCGGGCCGATTCACCGGTTCGGAGCCGAGCTCTGGAGGAAGCCGATCGATGCGGAGCCACCGCGCACGCCGAACGTCCCCGGCGTCCCGGCGGCCGGTACAAGTACTGATGCACCCCGCACGTCGCGATGGTCATGGTCGCCGAGATCACGGTGGAGAAGTAGCGAACGCCATAGCGCTGTAATCGCCGTTGGAGTTGGCTGACCGGCGTCCACTGACAGCTTGCAGCACACGTTTGCAGTTTCGCAATTTCGTCTCGTCGTCGGACTTCTGACAGCGGGACGTCTGCGATTCTGCCGCGCTACTCGTTCCTAAGCGCGATGGCCGGATCCACGTGCGCGGCCCGCCGCGCCGGCAGATAGCTGGCCGCGAGCGCTACCAGCACCAGTGACGCCGCGACCAGCGCAAAGCTCAGTGGGTCGCCGGGCTCCACGCCGTACAGTACGCCGCGAATGAAGTGCGCAAAGCCCAGCGCCGCCGGAAGTCCGATGGCCACTCCTGCCACCGCCAGCCCCAACCCCCGGCGCACGACCATCCCGAGCACGCGGCCGGTGCCGGCGCCCAGCGCCAGCCGCACGCCGATCTCGCGCCGCCGCTGGCTCACCAGATACGAGAGCACCCCGTAGATCCCCAGTGCGCCCAGAATGATTCCCAGTGCGCCGGACGCTCCCAGCAGCGTCGCCAACTCGCGGGGCTGCGCCACCGCATCGCGCAGCAGATCGTCGAATGTGAACACCGACGTCACCGGCTGGTTGGGATCCATCGCATGAATCACGCCGCGCATGCTCCGCGCCGTGGCCGTCGGATCGCCCCGTGTGCGCAGCACCAGTGCGGTCTTCACGCGCGGCGACTGCATGTTGTTCAGATACACGATGGGTGGCGGTGGCTCGTCCATCGCGCTCTGTCGGATGTCGCCAACCACGCCGACGATCGGCACTCCACTCGGGCCCACGAACGAGAGCGTCTTCCCGACCGGGTTCTCTCCCCGGAAATAGCGGTCGGCCAATGTCTTGTTCACGATCACGCCGAGCGGCGATTTCTGATTTTCGCCTGGGGCGAAATCGCGGCCATACAGCAACGGGGTGCCGATCGTGTGGAAGTAGCCGTCGCTCACCCGCTGCACGTACATCTGCGGCAGTTGCCCGCCGGCCGGCACGGGCATCCCCTGCGGACGGAACGTGCCCCTCTCGCCCATCCCCTGAAACGGCGCGTACTGCGCCGCCCCGGCCGACACGACGCCCGGCAGCGTTCGCGCCCGGTCGATCACGCGGTGGTAGAAGCCCTGATAGCCGGAAGAATCGGTCCAGTGTGAACTGTTGATGGTGAAGTTCATGGCCAGGAGATGGTCGGGGCGGAAGCCAGGATCGACGTGCAGCAATTGGACGAAGCTTCGCGTCATGAGCGACGCCCCCGTGGCGAGCACCACCGCGAGCGCGACCTCGAACACCACCAGTCCACTGCGCAGACGGTGCCCGCCCGCCATCGCACGCCCTCCCTCCCGCAGCGTCTGCTGCAGATTCGCGGCCGATATGCGGAGGGCAGGCGCCAGCCCGAACAGCAACCCCGTCGCGAGCGAGACGCCCAGCGCGAACCACAGCACCGGCGCATCGACGCCCACCTCGGCGGCCCTCGGGATCTGGCCTGCGGTGGTGGCCAGCAGCGCCCGAGTTCCCACCACGCCGAGCGCGAAGCCGGCAGCGCCGCCGGCGAGCGACAGCAGCAGACTCTCTGTCAGCAGTTGCCGCGCGATCCGCGTCCGCGTGGCGCCGAGCGACATGCGGATGGCCACCTCGTGGGCTCGCGCCATGCCCCGCGCGAGTTGCAGGTTCGCCAGGTTCACGCACGCCAGAAGCAACACCAGCACCACCGAGGCCATCAGGACGAGGAGACGCGACCGCGCCGGCCCGGTCATCGCCGACTGCATGGACTCCACCGTTGCCCCGTCGAACGTCGAATCCTCCACGAACTGCGCCGACAGAGTGTGGGCGACGGTGTTCGCCTGCACCTGTGCCTGCGCGATGGAGAGCCCCGGTTTGAGCCGCGCGAAGGCGGTGAGGAATCGATTCCACCGATTCCGCGGCGCACTTTGGTCGGTGATCACGGCAAACGGGACATACACGTCCACGTTGTCCGACGGGTAGTGGAAGCCCGCCGGGAGCACGCCGATCACCCGGTACGGGCTGCCGTCCAGCGTCAGCGTGGAATCGACCACCGTGGGCGCCCCGCCGAATTCGCGCTGCCAGAAACCGTGCGACAGCACGGCGACTTCGATGTTCCCCCCGCGCACCAACTCATCGGGGCGGGGCAGGCGCCCGTGCTCGGCGTTCACGCCGAGCGTGGTGAAGAAGTCGCGCTCCACGAACGCCGCGGCGAGCCGCTGCGCTTCCGCGCCACCGGTGAGGTCCATGCCGCTCTGCCCGTCGGCAAACCAGACACCGCTGACACCCGAGAAATCAGTGCGCTGCTCGCGCCAGTCGTCGAGATCCACCGCCGAAACGGGGTTGCGCAGATCGCCCGACTTGTGATCGGCCCACCAGACGCGCACGAGCTGCTCCGGATGCGGCAGCAGGAGCGGCTGGAGCAGCACGCCGTTCACGATCGAGAAGATCGCCGTGTTGGCGCCGATGCCGAGTGCAAGAGTGAGGATGGCGACCAGCGCAAACCCCGGCGAGGCGCGCAATTTGCGAAACGCGATCAACAGGTCCTGACGGAGTTCCCCGATGTAGTCCTTCCGTCGTTGTTGGGCTTCGATCTCGCGATCGAGCGAGCGAAGGTAGGCGCGGGCATCGTCGATGTCGCCGAATTCACGCAGGGCCTGGGCGCGCGCGGCATCGGGGGCGAGCCCCTCGGCGGCGAGATCGTCGGCGCGTTGGTCGAGGTGATAGCGCAGCTCCTCATCCACGTCGGCAGCGATGTCGCGCGGCGACCGGCGCATGAAGTTGAACAGACGGCGCATCTTCATCTTAGTCTCCCGTGAGGCGAATCGGACCGGTCATGTCGGCGCCAGCACCTTGGCCACGGCTTCTGCGTACCGGCGCCACGCGGACTCCTCGCTTCTGAACCGGTGGCGCCCCTTCGCCGTCAGCGTGTAGTACCGGGCGCGGCGGTTGTTCTCCGACAGCCCCCACTCGGCCTCCACGGCGCCGGAGCGTTCCAGCCGGTGGAGCGCCTTGTACAGCGGCGCGTCTTCGATCTCGATCGTGCCCCCGGTGCGCTGGTGGATCCACCGGGTCACGGCGTAGCCGTGCATCGGCTTCCAGGCGAGGGTGCGGAGGATGAGCACGTCGAGCGTGCCCTGGAGGAGGTCGAGCGAGCTGGTCGGCATCTGAGTCATTCCCCTTACTTGGTACGGGGAACATCGCCAAAGGGTTTCCTGAACGCAACGGTTCGCAACGTCGGGTGCCGCCAGGCGGCCAGATGCGCCTACCGGTCGGTCCGCCGCGCCGACGGCGCCCGGCCGCTTGCCGCCCGCGCCCGCACGACCAGGGGCTGCAACGCCGTACGCAGCCCCCGCACCGCGGGCGTGATCGTGCGTTCGGCTGTGTGCCGGATCCGTGACAGAAGGTGTTGTCACGAGCCCTTACGCGTGACAAAAGGGAACCACACGACCTGGCGCAATTTCCCCTATGAAGCGTGTGCCGACCACGTCATAACCACACTTCCGTCTGCGTAGTTCGAGGGGAATTTCGGTTCGTATATAGAAGACCTGAAGAAGCGGAAGGGGCCGGATGCGGATCAGCCGCACCGGGTGACGTATCGGAAGTTGGTGAGGGGGTAGGGGCGCCGGGACAGTCAAACCGTCGGACGCCCGCTGCCGCGGAGCACCGGCCGATCTGCGTCGCTGGGAAGAATCCTCCGACGAGAGCGACGCGCAGTCGCCGGCACCGCCTAGAAGAATCCGAACAATGCGGTAAATTCCCACGAATGCTCATTGTCCGTGTTCCTCTTCCTCGAAGCCAACTGGCCACTCTCGCGGTCGAGCAATTTGGGGACATGGTGAAAGCCGTCGTCGACATCGAACGCGGAATCATGGCCGTCGGCGGCGAGCTCCATGCCGACGAGGAAGCGGTGTTGATCGACGATGGATCACAGCAGTCCGACCTGTGGGGGATCAACATCTATCCCGGTAGCGCTGAGCCGGAATGGATCGAATTCGACTCGATGATCAACCTCCGGCCCTCCCAAGGAAACCGCAGCCGCGACGTCGAGGACGAATCGACCCGCGCCGCAATCCGCACGGTGGTGTCCCGGCTGGTATCCGACTGATGGCACGGCCCGTGTACCATGCCGACGCGGCGGCACGCTGGGGGCGCTTCACGATCGCGGAGCAGCTCGCGCACGTCGGAAGCGAGGTCGAGCGCACCTTCCGGGCGCAGGAGGCCGGCAATCTGCCGCGCCGTGAGCTTGCCCTGGCCCGGGCCCTGGAGTTGTTCGATCTCACGGCTGCGGACCCGCGGTGGGTTGGCCCACGCCGCCGCGAGATTCTGCGTGCGCGGGAAGCGTTCTGCGGATGCCTCTTTGGCGCCGACGCCTCCGCGTCTTCAATTGCCGGATTGCGGCGTTATTTTCTCGCCTTCGCAGTCCGCGCCCGTGGCGTCTCCAGAGCGCCGTAGTCAATCGTGCCGCTGAGCGGCTTCGCATTGGTCCGGCCAACTCAACACGGCAAGGGCCGTTGTAGGGGGGGAATTTTCAGGCCTATGTCCCGGTTGGCGCACCAGCCGTGGGAGCGCGTCAGCGCCGTCGATGCCGTTCCACGATTCGCGACGGCGCCCAAACCGCGCTCACGACTTCATCGACTTCACGTGCGCCACGAGCTGGTCGAGGGCGATCTCGGTGCCCTGCTGCCATCGTGACTCCTTGTTCTTCTCGAGGTCGGCTTCATCGCGGTGCAGGGCCGTGAACACGTAGCGGGTGCCGGTTCCCACGCGCTCCATTGTCATGATGGCGGTGATCGGAATGTCGTCGAAGACCGCCGGACGATAGCCGGGGAACAACATGGAGGTCCAGACGAGTCGCTTCATCGGCACGACGTCCAGGAAGCAGCCGAGGTTGGGAACCTCCCGACCGTCTCCCACCGCGATGTCGATGCTGAACATGCCGCCCGGTCGCAGGTCCATCTCGGCGCGCGCCACGCGCCCCCACTCCCGGGGCATGTACCACTCCTTGACGTGCTCCGGCTTCGTCAACGCGTCCCAGACGAGCCGCGTGGGCGCGTCGATGAACCGTTCGAAGATGAGATCGAGCGTCGGATCGACCGCGAAGTGCTTTCTCATGTTTGGGATTCCTTGTCGTTGAGGTGTTTGACGTACTGGTCGAACCGGTCCAGTCGCGCTTCCCACAACAGACGGCGCGCAGCCAGCCAGTGTTCCGCGACCGTGAACCGTTCGGGGGCGAGCTCGTACGTCCGCACGCGTCCGCGCTTCTTCGACTTGACCAGCCGGCTCCTTTCCAGCACCGACAGGTGCTGCACGAACGACGGGAGCTTCATGTTGAACGGCGCCGCCAGCTCGCTGACGGTGGCCGGCCCGACCGACAGCTGCTCCAACACCTTCCGTCGCGTCGAATTCGAGAGCGCGTAGAAGACGTCGTCGGCGACTGCAGATTGAACCATGGCACCACCAGTGGATTGGTTGGGTCCCCCGATCCGGCGGAGGGAGTATATGCCCGGATAATACTAAGGGCAAGACCTAAGTATTGGCGGCCCGGCTCGCCGGTTTTCCGATGAAGGAGGAGCGCACGTGGGGCAAGCCTGACCTTTCCCCCCCCTTGCGGAACACCGGTTATGGGTTCGACGCCGCTCGAGCAGGTCTCTCCGTTTTCGGACCCTCAGAGGCGCGAGCGGAGGAGTGGGCCATCGGCTGCTGGCCAGATCCGTGACAAGAGGCGTTGTCACGAAGGTGTGCTCGTGGTAAAGATGAACTACCCGACGTGCCGCGATTTCCCCTCTGAAAGCCACGGTGAACGCGTCATAACCACGTTTCGTTGCCCGTAGTTCGAGGGGAACTACCAGGCGTATGTCGAAGATCTGAAGCGGCGGAAGGGGCCGGATGCCGATCAGCCGCACCGGGTGACGTATCGGAAGTTGGTGCTGGGGTAACCGCGTATATTCGGACGCGCGGGCGGAGTTCATTCATGCACGTGCAATCGCGCGAACAGCAGGCGTTATGAGCATCGACGACATCGACTTTGGATCCGTGTACCGCGACCACATGTCCCGAAGCCCGCGCGTAAACCGGGACGCGGCCGATTGGGATGCACGAGCTCACGCCATGAGCCGCCGCGACTTCAACGGCGCTTACGTGGATGCCTTGGTGGCACGAATGGACCTGACCGGCTGCGCGACGCTGCTCGATGTGGGGTGTGGCCCGGGCACCATCGGTCTGCGCGTGGCTTCGTCGCTCGCGCACGTGTACGGACTCGACCACAGTCCGGGCATGCTGGCGGCGTTCGTCGAGAACGCCGCGGAGCGTGGGCTCTCGAATGCGACGCCGATTCTTCGGGCGTGGGAGGACGACTGGACGGATATTTCGGCCTGTGATGTCGTGCTGGCGTCGAGGTCAACGCACGTCGCGGACCTGGAGGCAGCGCTGGTCAAGCTCGATGCGCACGCGCGCCGCCGGGTGTACCTCACCCAGTTAGCCAATGGCCGTTCCCTGGACCCCGAAGTCTACGAGGCGCTGGGGCGCGATATGGAGCCGCGGCCTGACTACATCTACGCTGTCAACATCCTTCGGCAACTCGGCATTCGTCCGGTGCTGGACTACCTTGAAGGCGAGAACCGGCTGCGCCGCTGCTCGGACGCCGACGATTTTCTTCGCAAGGTGACGTGGTCGGTAGGCGACCTGGACATCGATGAGCGCGACCGGCTCCGCCGGTTCTTTGATGACAACCGTGGGCGTATAGGACGAGCTCCCGTATGGTGGGCGCTCATTTCGTGGGAGAAGGAGCAGTCCGGCTAAGCTCTTCGGGCGTCTCCGCGTCGAAACGCTGCTTCGGGAGCCTCACTTGACGGTGACGAGCCGAATGCGCACAACTTGCCGCCCCCATCGGGCGGGGCGTTTCTCATCGGGGATGCAGCAGATCACCGAGTGGCACTTCCACGTAATGACCGCTGACGTGCTCGACCGCGACCGTCGCTCCGATGTGAGGCAACGCCGCCAGGGCGGCCCGCCCGATTACGCGATGCTGTCCGGTGAGCCCGACGAGTTCAACGGTCGGCGTCCGCCGCGACGGCGATGGACCGTCCGGAGAATCGTGGCTGACCCCGCGGGGTGCATCGCCGACGAAAGTGGGGTGCGCAAGGGCGTCAAAGTGCTGAGCCCGCAGAATCCCCTGGCCGACCGGTGAGAGCAGGAAGCGGACGAAGCGCTCGGCCGCCGCGGCGTGCGGGGCATGCGTTCCCGTGGAGACCGCGAACAGGACCGGCGCGCCGTGGACGGTGATCGTATCGCCGGGATGAGCCCCGAGCACGCGGGTCGATGCCATGGCGTACGTCGCCGAATCTGCCGGATTGCCCAGATCGACCGCGTCGGGGAGTTTGGCAAAGGGCAAGCCGGCGTTCTCAGCAAGGTTCTCGTACGTCCAGATGTAGTCGAGTTGGTGGGTCTGGACGAGGGCGACCTGATCTGCCTCCCGCGGGCGCACGTTTCGGTCCGGAGCCGCGGCCAGCAACCGCCGCGCAAGCCCCGGCTCCTTATAAAAGCGTTCGGCGAGTTGGAAGGCGAGGAGCGTACGGTATCCTGATGGGTCGGTATTCGGGTCAGCGCGGCCGATCTCCACGCCGGGGCGGAGGATCACCTGGCGCCAATTCGCGGCGGTGATCTGCTTGGCACCGGCTGACCGGTCCGTATACGCGAGAACGATGCGGTTCCGGCCGAACAGCGCGTACCAAGTCGTGAATCCTGGCATGAGCAGCTTCGGAAACACCTCGGGGTCGGCCAGGATGAGCACGTCGGGATGGCGGCCGAGGTCGGTAACGCGCCGCGCGATTTCGAGGCTGGCGCCCGGCTCCAACGCGTACCGAATGCCGGTCCGTGCGGCGAAGCTGTCGAGCACCGCGCGGAGGGGCTGTGTAACCGATGCCGCATTCATGACGAGCAGCGGCCCGGCACTATCGGGCGCGATTGATGGCGGGCTATGGGACTTCGGCGCCGACGCGCGTGGAGCGCCCCCGATCATGAAAGCGAATACAGCGACTGCGAGCGGGCGGTACATGACGTGTCCGATCGATATATTCGCCTGAATATATCGATTGCTCGCGGTCTGGGGAGGGGAGTGAAGCGGGGAGGGACGCCACCGCCGTCGTTACCGGTTCTGGTTCGTTCGGGTGGGTCTCGGTGCGAGTAGGGCGTTGAATTGCCGAGCCGCGTGCCGTTCGAGTTCGTGGTATCGGGTGAGCACCTTGAGACCAAAGGCCGTTACGCGGGCCCCGCCGCCGTGGATACCGCCCTTGGTGGCCTCGACGAGTGGATGACGAAAACAGCGATTCATCGTCGCCACCAGCATCCAGGCGCGGCGGTAGCTCATGCCCATCCGTCGTCCGGCTGCCGCGATCGATCCCAGCTCCACGATGCCATCAATCAACTCCACCTTGCCTGGTCCCAGTGCAATTTCGGAACCGTGCAGCAGACGAAGCCGCACATGGGATGTTCTCGGCATGACGTGTCAGCTCCCGGATGGTTTGGACCTCCGCAGACCATATCCGGTCGTGCACGCAGCGCGCCAGGCAGACCCGCTATCGGCTCGTCGATGAACACGCCGCGTATCGGCAAGATGGAATACGATCCAGATATGGCAAGCGAGGCCCCCGATGCCGAGCTTGGCCTCACGGACTTGCCTTCGCACCGATGGGCGTCTCGGAAGCTGGTCCGGGGCTGAGTACGGCGGCACATCAGTTGTGCCGTCAACGGGGGAGCCGCATCTCGACGCCAGATTCGCGTTCGCGAAGCGACCCGCCGTGTGCCGACACGACTCGCGCGGCCCATGTGGTGTCGATCTCGTTGAGGTCGATCTGCGCGCCGGCAAACGTCACGAGCAAATCCGCGTCGGTGGCGGTAACGGAGATATTGAGCGTGGCCTGGTCGGGAGTCGCCGCAAGGCAGGCGCCGCCGACGAGCGAGAGAGCCTCCTGCAGGCGGATGCGATCGCCGCGCAGCGACGGGAGGGGCGCGGCGATGTCGGCCACGACACGCACGCCGCGCGAGGCGCCGCGCGATTGCAGCGAGGCGACGAGCGAGGCCAGCAGGTCGGCGGGCCTGATGGGCTCGCTTCGCAACTGCGCCGGCTGCAGCGTGAGCAGATCGCGCGCGCGGCGGAGCCGGGCGGCGGCGGCTTCGGCGGCGTCCCGCGCGGCGCCGACGAGTTCCACCTGGTTGTCGTTGAGGTCGCCGAACTGATTCTCGAGCAGGATGTGCAACGGCAGGCGCACCTCGTCCAGGTCGTGAACGCTGCGGTCGATGGCGCGGGCCAACGCGACCTCGATGTCGGTCATGGCGCGGACCCCCCGTCGGGGAAGGAAACGACAAGCACGTCGATGCCAGCCGCGTTCCGGACCAGCCTGTCGACCACCGAGCCCCCGGCGACCCGCTGCCACCAGGCCTTGCGGCTCTGGCCGGCAAGAATGAGCGAGACCCCTCGGGCACGCGCAAACTCGAGCAGCGCGTCGGCGACGTCCGTGCCCGGGACCTGCACGACCTCCGCGCCCATGGTCTGCGCGAGCTGAATGTTCTCGACCAGCTTCCGCTGCACGGTAGCGTCGATGCGGTCGGCGCGCTCCTCGGGCGTCTGCACGTACACACAGTACCAGTCGGAATTGAGCCGGCCGGCGATCCGACTGGCTCGGCGAAGGAGCGCCGCCGTGTAGGGCGGGTTGCTGGACATCGCCACGAGCAGACGGTCCACGGTCTTATGCGCCGCCGGCTCACCGCCTTCACGGCGTACGATCTGCTCGCGCGACCGGTCGACGGAGCTCGCCACCTCGCGCAGGGCGAGTTCGCGCAGGGTCGTGAGATTCTCGGCGGTGAAGAAGTTGGAGAGGGCCGTGGAGACCTTGTCGGGCGCGTAGATCTTGCCCTCGATGAGACGCTGGCGCAGATCCTCGGCCGAGATGTCGAGGTTGACGACCTGGTCGGCGAGCCCGAGCACCCAGTCGGGGATGGTCTCGCGCACGAGCACGCCGAGGGTGCTCGCCACGATGTCGTTGAGCGACTCGAGGTGCTGCACGTTGACGGCCGAAATGACGCTGGTGCCGTGGTCGAGCAGCCAGATCACGTCTTCCCAGCGCTTGGCGCGCTGGGAACCAGGCACGTTGGTGTGCGCGAGTTCATCCACGACGGTGACCTCGGGATCGCGCCGCACGATCGCTTCGACGTCCATCTCCTCCAGGGCCACGCCGCGATATTCGATGCGGCGCCGTGGGATGACTTCAAGATCACCGATCTGCACCCGGGTCTCCTCGCGGCCGTGCGTCTCGACGAAGCCGATGACGACGTCCACGCCACGTGCTCGGAGGTCACGCGCCTCACCGAGCATCCGATACGTCTTGCCCACGCCAGCGGCGGACCCGATGTACAGCTTGAGCTTGCCGCGTTCGCGTTGGCGAACGAGGGTGAGGAAGTCGGAGGACGGCGTGGGTCGCTGACCGCCGGAGGGGGGCGACGCAGTCATTCAGAAAAGGTACGCGATACCGAGGCCGGCGGTCAGTTGTCCCTTGTACCCGCCGAACGCGGCGATGGTGGAGCCGTCGTAGCGAACTTCCGGACGGACGAGGGCGCCCGTCCACGCGCGCACGTTCAACGTGACGGTGGCCGAATACACGCGCTGGCCCGCGTTCACCGGGAAGCCGAGGACGCCGCTGGTCCGTGCGCCGTCCATGTCCGCCATGTAGTCCCCGCGGGCGGCAACGCCGAGGGTCGGCGTGAAGTCGTGGGAGACCCACCCACCGACAGCCCACCACTGCGCATCCTGTGCGGAGTCGGGCAGGTCCGGGTTCGCCATTTCCCGGCCATAGTCGGCCTGGAGCCAGCCGTTCCAGGACGATGCGAACTTCTTCCAGAGCAGCGCTTCGGCACCCGACCGCAGTGCGGAGGTATTGCCGACCTCTTCGGCGCCGGTGTAGCCGAACAGCGAGACCGACGAGGTCGTGTCGGGATAGAGGCCGAGGCGACCGAGCACCGTCTTCCCATTGTTCCGCGCTTCGACGGCGTCCCACCCGTTCGTAACCCGCAATTGTGCGTCGGCCCGCGGTCCGAAGCGATAGGACAGCTGCGCGCCCGTGGACGTGAAGTCCTCGAGGAAGATGAATTGGCTGCCGCCGGACCACACGGGATTCGACACGTCCTCGATCACTTCGAGGCCAAGGAGCGTCGCGAACTTTCCGAACTGGAGTTGCAGTCCGTTCCCGTTCGGCGTCGGGACGTTGAGCGTCACGAAAAGCTGCGTGAGATCGCCCTGCGGCCCGAGCGTGAGCCCGCGCGATTGCACGACGGCGGCATCCTGACCGAGCAGGACCTCGGCATGGACACCGGCATCGAACTTGCGCGGATCGTAGGCCCGGTCGGCGACGACGTCGAACGCGTCGAGGGAGAACTGGTTCTGAAACCGGTCGTACAGGTGGCCGGCGATCGCCTGCCCGGCGGGGTGTGTAGAGTACTGGTACGACGCCTCGGCGAAACCGCTGAACGTCAGGCCGGCGGTGGCAGCCGGGTGGACCGCGGCAGAGTCGGTGCGGTGGGTGGAATCAGGGGCTGCCTGCGCTTGCGCGCGCAGGGCGACCGCCGCGAGGGCGAGGACTAACAGTCTGGTCATGAAGGGTCATCGATCGCCCCGCGCCGCCGAAGCGGGCAGCGGGAACGATCGGTCCAGGTCGAGGTTGAGTTGCAGCACGTTCACGCGCGCCTCGCCGAAGAACCCGAACTGGCGGCCTTGCACGTGCCGGTTGACGAGGGCGCGGACGGCCGCGGTGTCCGCATGGCGCGCGCGGGCAACGCGTGCGACCTGGAGAAACGCATCGGCCGGCGAGATGTCGGGGTCGACACCGGATCCCGACGCGGTCACCATGTCGGAGGGAATCTCTCCCTTGACGCCGCCGTCGAGCGCCACGACGGTGTCCACGCGCGCCGTGACCAGCGTGTCGAGCTTGGCGCTGGTGGGCCCGAGATTGGTGCCGCCTGACAGAGTGTCGTCATAGCCGGCGCCGGCAGCCGATGGGCGCGAATGGAAGTACTCCGCGCGGGTGAACTGCTCGCCGATGAGGGCGCTTCCGACCGGCTTGCCGTCGGCGCCGAGCACGAGGGAGCCGTTGGCCTGCCGCGGAAAGAGCAGTTGCGCCACGCCGGTGACGAGACTCGGATAGACCACGCCCGTGAGCACGCAGAGCGCCAGCGTGAGCAGAATGGCGGGGCGAAGTTGATTGCGCAGCATGTCAAATCAGCCGGAAGAGGACGAGGAGCATGTCAATGAGCTTGATCCCGATGAACGGGACGACGAGCCCGCCAACTCCGTAGATCCACAGATTGCGGCGCAGGATCACCGAGGCAGCAGCGGGCCGGTAGCGCACCCCGCGCAGCGCCAGCGGAATGAGCGCGATGATCACGAGGGCGTTGAAGATCACGCTCGCGAGGATCGCCGAATCGGGCGAATGGAGCCGCATGATGTTGAGCGCCTGCAGCGGCGGGTACGTTGCCACGAACATCGCCGGGATGATGGCGAAATACTTGGCGACGTCGTTCGCAATCGAGAACGTCGTGAGCGAGCCGCGGGTCATCAGGAGCTGCTTTCCGATCTCCACCACTTCGATGAGCTTGGTGGGATTGGAGTCGAGGTCGATCATGTTCCCGGCTTCCTTAGCTGCCTGGGTGCCGGAGTTCATGGCTACGCCCACGTCGGCCTGGGCGAGCGCGGGCGCGTCGTTGGTGCCGTCCCCGGTCATCGCGACCAGGCGCCCTCCCGCCTGTTCCCGCTTGATGAGGGCCATCTTGTCTTCGGGGGTGGCCTGGGCGAGGAAGTCATCCACGCCGGCTTCCTGCGCGATGGCCGCTGCAGTGAGCGGATTGTCGCCGGTGATCATCACCGTGCGAATGCCCATCGCCCGTAGACGAGCGAAGCGCTCGCGGATGCCGCCCTTCACGACGTCCTTGAGGTAGATCACGCCCAGCACGTGGGCCTTGCCGTTGTTGCGCTCGGCGACGACGAGCGGCGTGCCGCCCTCGCGCGCCACGCGCTCGACGATCGGCCCGAGGTCCGCGGGGACGTCGCCGTCGTTGTCGGCGACCCACTTGGCCACTGCGTCGCCAGCACCTTTGCGCACGTGCAGAGGGCCGAGGTTCACGCCGCTCATCCGCGTCGTGGCTGAGAAGGGGACGAATTCCGCCTCGTGCGTGGCGCCTCCGGGATCCGTGTCGGCCATGATGATCCGGCGGCCTTCGGCCAGCGTCCGGCCCCTGATGCCGAACTTCTCCTTGGCGAGGACGACGATGCTCCGTCCCTCGGGGGTTTCGTCGGGAAGCGACGCCAGCTGCGCGCGGTCGGCGAGGCGCTCCACACTCACGCCTGGTACGGGGAGAAATTCCACCGCCTGGCGGTTGCCGAGCGTGATGGTGCCTGTTTTGTCGAGCAGCAATGTGTTGACGTCACCCGCCGCCTCGACCGAACGGCCGCTCATGGCGATCACGTTCTGCTGAATCAGGCGGTCCATGCCCGCGATCCCGATGGCGGACATCAGGCCGCCGATGGTCGTCGGGATGAGACAGACGAGCAGTGATATCAACACCGGCATGGAGACGGTGGTGCCGCTGTAGGCCGCGAATGGGGCCAGCGTGGCCACCGCCAGGAGAAACACGATCGTCAGTCCCGACAACAGAATGGTGAGCGCGATCTCGTTGGGCGTCTTCTGCCGCATGGCGCCCTCGACGAGGGCGATCATCCGGTCGAGGAACGTCTCGCCCTGGTTCGCGGTGATGCGGATGATGAGGTAGTCGGACAACACTTTGGTGCCGCCGGTGACGGCCGAGCGGTCACCGCCCGACTCGCGGATCACGGGGGCGGATTCGCCGGTGATCGCCGATTCGTCCACCGAGGCGACGCCTTCCACGACCTCGCCATCGCTTGGAATGACGTCTCCCGGCGTGCAGATAACGAAATCGCCCGCGCGGAGCTGGGACGCTGGGGTGGCGAGCACGGCGATCTTGTTGGTCGGATCGTCGAGCTTTTTCGCCACCGTCTGGGTGCGCGCGGCGCGCAGGCTGTCGGCCTGCGCCTTGCCGCGGCCCTGGGCCATGGCTTCCGCGAAGTTCGCGAACAGCACCGTGAACCAGAGCCAGACGGCGATCTGGAGCGTGAAGCCGATTCCGGGCAACCGCTCGGCGATGTCACGGACGAGAACGAGCGTCGTGAGAATGCTCCCTACGAACACCACGAACATGACCGGATTCCGCACGATGCCGCGCGGTGCGAGCTTCGCGAATGCGTCGCCGACGGCACGGCGGACGATCGGCGGATCGAACAGGGGGCGGGCGGTGACGGCCATGTTAGAAGAGCCTCCCTGCGTGCATCAAAAAGTGCTCGACGACCGGGCCGAGCGACAGCGCGGGAAAGAACGTGAGGGCGCCGACGATGATGATGACGCCGATGAGCAGGACCACGAACAACGGGGTCGTGACGGGGAACGACGCCGCGGATTCGGGCGCTGCCTTCCGTTCGGACAGGAACCCGGCCAGCGCGAGCATCGGCACGATCATCGCGAACCTACCGACGAGCGTGTTCAAGCCGAGCGTCGTGTTATAGAAGTAGCTGCCCCCGCTGAGGCCGGCGAAGGCGCTCCCGTTGTTGGCGGCCGTGGACGAGTACGCATAGAGGATCTCCGACAGCCCATGCGGGCCCGCATTGTTGAGTCCCGCCAGGCCGGCGGGCAACACGGCGGCCACGCCCGTGTTCACCAGGATGGCCGCGGCGAACACGAGCACATAGAGCATCGCCATCTGCACTTCGCGGGCCTGGATCTTCTTGCCCAGGTACTCGGGGGTACGCCCCACCATGAGGCCGGCGATGAACACGGTGAGGATGACCATGACGAGCATGCCGTAGAGCCCGGCCCCGACGCCGCCGAAAACGACCTCGCCGAGTTCGATGTTGACCAGGGGCACCAGCCCGCCCAGCGGCGTGAACGAATCGTGCATCGAGTTCACGGCGCCACACGACGCGTCGGTGGTAATGGTGGCGAAGAGCGCGGAGTTGGCGATGCCGAAACGGACCTCCTTGCCCTCCATGTTCCCGCCGGGGTTCGTCGCCGACGCGACGACATCGACGCCGCGCGCCGCGTGGATCGGGTTGCCGCGCGCTTCGGCCCAATAAGCAGTGGTCGTGCCGGCCATGAACAGTACGAACATCGCGGCCCACACGGCCCATCCGTGCTTCTGGTTCTTCACCATGCGGCCGAACGCGTACGTGAGCCCCGCCGGCATGAGAAAGATCGTGAACATCTGCCAGAAGTTCGTCCACGGCGTGGGGTTCTCGAACGGGTGGGCCGAGTTGGCGTTGAAGAACCCGCCCCCGTTGGTGCCGAGCTGCTTGATCGCCTCCTGGCTGGCCACCGGGCCCATCGCGAGGACCTGCTTCGCGCCCTCGACGGTGGTGACCGTGACGTAGTGCGCGAAGTTCTGGATGGCGCCCTGCTGGACAAGCAGGAGGGCGAAAATGGCGGATGCGGGGAGGAACACATACAACGTGCCCCGCACCAGATCGGCCCAGAAGTTGCCCAGCTTGCCGGCGCTGTGGCGCGCGATGCCGCGCACGAATGCGATCGCCAGCGCCACACCTACGGCTGCCGAGGCGAAGTTGTGGAACGTCAACTGCGTCATCTGCGAGAAGTACGACATCGTCGTCTCGCCCGAGTACGACTGCCAGTTGGTATTGGTCGTGAATGACGCGGCCGTCTCGAAGGCCTGCCGGTCGACGACGTTCGGCAGGTGATGCGGATCGAGCGGCAGCCACTGTTGGGTGCGCAGCACCACGTACGTGAGCAGCAAGGTGGCCAGACTGAAGATCAGCATCGACGCGCCGTAGTGCGTCCAATGCTGGTCTTCATCGGGGTCCACTCCGCCAATCCGATAGAGCAAGCGTTCCAGGGGGCGCAGCCATCCCACCGAGCCGTCGTACACCTTCACCAGATAGATCCCGATGGGCTTGGTGACGAGCAGGAGCGCCACCGCATAGAACGCGATCTGGGCCCAGCCGTTCGCGGTCATATCAGAACTTCTCCGGCCGAAGCAGCGTGTAGATGAGATACACGAGCAGCAAGACGGCGACGATAGCGCCCACCACTTTGTCGCTGGTCATGTCGAACGCTCCGTAGTGTCGGAGCGCTGGCCGAGCAAGCGGCAGACGTGCATGTAGACCAGCATCAGAGCGAAGAAGCCGATCGCAATGCCCACATAGATCACATCGCGCATGGTGTATACCTGGTTTGCGTAACGCCTCGATCTTACGAACGGGGGCGTTAAAACCGCGTTAACGGGAATGACGTGGCACTGTCGACCGCCGCCCATCAGGGGATGGGGCGTGTCGGCGCGCAGGTTTCCCGTACAGGCCGCCGCCGCGCCTCATTGGGGACCATCGTTTGATGCGATCCCGACGAGGCGGTGTCGCACTGGGTGGGCCGATACCGCGCGGTGATGCGACGGTCGCGACCGTCGGGAGCCGATGGATGGCTGCTTCGCGATGGCCGTTCACGCGGTTTTCACGAAGCAACCCTTAGGCTCCCGATGAGGCGAGCAATGGTGCTCAAGGGCCGGGCATTTCAGCGACGGTCGAGCGGCGCCCTCGCCGCATCAGGAGATCAGTATGTCAGCGGCTGTGTGGAATACTGCGGTCGTCGTGGCTGTGTTGGCGCTCGCCGGCGTGTACCTGGCTGTTCAGATCGTGGTGGGAAGCAACGCCGTTCGGTATCTTGAGGCGCTGTCGCTCGCACGCCGGGACCGGCGTAGCGGTCGGGTTCGGCCGCGGCGGCAGCGGCGCTACCGTGTGGTGGCGACGGCCGGAAGATCTGCGGCCGGCAGGTCGAACACGAAGATGCTCCCGCCGCCCGGCCGCGGTTCCAGGCGCACGTGACCGCCTTGGGCTTCCGCCATGCCGCGAGCGATGGCGAGTCCCAGTCCGGCCCCGCCTACATCCGGTGGTGTGTGGGGCGGGCGGTAGAAAGGAGTGAACACGCGGTCGCGCTCGGCCTCGGGGATTCCGGGGCCGCGATCCGCGACCGCAAACTCCAGTCGATCGCCGCGACGACTGATTGTCAGCTCCACCGGGGACGCGAGGGGCGAATACTTGAGCGCGTTCTCGACCAGGTTCACGAGCACGCGCACCGCCTGGACCGTGTCACAGCTGGCCCCGAACATCGTACCATCCTCGGAGCGCACGATGATGGACCGGTCGCTCCGCAGTCCGCTGACACTTCGCAGCGCGGCGCCCACCAGTTCGTCGGCCACGTTGAGTTCGAGCCGGAGCGGGACCGCGCCGGCGTTCAATCGTGAGAGATCCAGCAGATCGGCCACCATGCGATTGAGCCGGTCGGCCTCCGTCTCGATGGACATCGCTTCGGCGGCGCCGCGCGTCGCGAGCGTGTGCGCGAGCGCCTTGATGGTCGTGAGCGGGGTGCGCAGATCGTGCGAGACCGCAGCGATGAGCGCGTCCTTGAGTTGGCCGGCCTGGCGGAACGCCTCGGCGCGCTCCGCTTCGGCGACCAAGCGCACACGTTCGGCGCCGAGCGCCGCGTAGTAAGCGAGCGCGTCGAGGAACTGTTCCTGTGCCGGATCGAGAACGATCGCCGTGTCGTGCGCGATGCGAAGCACCCCCACCGGGCTGCCGCGAACGACCAACGGCACCAGCAGCGCGCGCACGTCGCCCCCGGCACCCCAGGTAGGCGGGCGCCAGGGTATGCTGCCGTCCGCGCCGCCGCGAGGCGCCACCTGCGCGGTTCGGTCCGCCCGCTCGGCCGCGGGCGCGCCGGCCTGCGCCACCCACGCGGTGAGACTCGCGGCGTCGGCTTCGCCCAGCTCGCCGCAGGCACCTGCGCTCGCGGCACGCACGTACGTGCGGCCGGGGTCCCTCTCGATGAAGATTTCGCAACAGGCCACGCGAAGCGTGGACTGGATGACGCGCGCGATGGCCGCCAGCGCATCCTCGGCGCGGCCGGCGTTCAACGTCTCGGCGCCGAGCATGGCCAGGCGTTCGACTTCGACGGTCCGCTGCCGCGCCGTCTCGGTTCGCTCGTCGGCCCAGGCGAGGAGCTGGGCAGCCACGATTCCGGTCACGAGGAAGGCCGCCAGCACCAGCCAGTCGAGGGGGTTCTGGATGGCCAGCGTGTAGTACGGGCGAAGGAAGACGAAGTCGAAAAGAAGGAACGCGACCGCGGAAAGCGTGATGCCGAGCACGCGGCCGCCCACCGCACTGCCGCCGAGGACGACGAGCAGGAAGGCCAACGTGACGTGCGCCTCGTCGAGGTCGGCGCGGACCGACCACAGTCCCGCCGTCACGATGACGAGCACGAAGAACGACACCGGCCACGCCCAGTGGGCGCGGCGGCTGCGGCGATGCGCGAGGTCAGCGAACACGGGGAGGCTCCGTCTCGAACCGATATCCGACGCCCGGTTCGGTCACGAAGTGCCGGGGCGCGTATGGATCGACTTCGAGTTTGCGACGCAGGTGCGCCATGTAGACGCGCAGGTACTGCTGCGGGTCGCCTTCCGACGATCCCCACACGGCGCGGAAGAGCTGGTGGTGCGTCATGGTTCGGCCAGGGTTGGCGAGCAATGTCCGGAGCAGTTGCCACTCGATGGGGGTCAGGTGAACTGTGGTCTCATCGCGTGTCGCGCTTCGTCGTTCGACGTCGACGGAGAACGGGCCGATGGCGACGGGTCCCGGCGGCGCGGCGGGAAGCCGGGCGCGCCGGAGCTGGGCGCGGATCCGCGCCCGGAACTCGACCGTGCCGAACGGCTTGGTGATGTAGTCGTCGGCGCCGGCATCCAGAAGCCGCGCCTTCTCACTCTCCGAGTGGCGCGCCGAGAGGACGATGATCGGAGCCTGCGTGAATTCCCGCAGGCGGCGGCAGACCTCTATGCCGTCGCCGTCGGGCAGTCCGAGGTCGAGCACGATGACGTCGGGATGTTCGCGCCGCGCCGTGGCGACGGCTTCGCTGCCGTTGGACGCCTGGATGCACCGGGCGACGTCGGAACCAACGGCGTCGCACACGGCGGCCCGAATGGGCGATTCGTCATCGACGACCAGGAGCGTACTGCGGGATGAGGCGGGCATGGCGGTGTGCTGGATGGTACAGATCGAGGCGGCCGATGTAAATCGGAGCAGGCCACGCCGGGCACCGGTGACATAGTCGGACCTGCGCCGCAGTGCCTCGCCACACCAACGCGGCGGGCCTCTGTGCCGGCGTCCCGTCCCTGAAAGTCGGACCGGGCCGGCTGGCGGAATGATGGAGAAATTGGCCGATTCACCGGGTCGGAGCCGAGCTCAAGAGGAAGCCGATCGATGGGGATGAGCCGATTCACTGAAGCCCAGATCGTGGCCGCCAGTCGTATGGCCAGATCCGTGACGAGAGGCATTGTCACGAACGTGTGCGCGTGACAAAGGTGAACTACACGACCTGCTGCCATTTCCCCGCTGAAGATCACGCCCATCCCGTCATAACCACACTTTGGCGTGCGTGGTTCGAGGGGAACTATCAGGCGTATATCGAAGATCTGAAGAAACGGAAGGGACCGGGTGTGGATCAGCCACGCCGAGTGACGTGTAGGAAGTTCGTGCGGGGTAGGGCGGATTCCGAGCGAGCAGAGTCGTCGCGGTGAGCGAGCGGTTCCTCGAATCCGGGTACACAGCAGTCCACGTCTGCGGCGGGCAGCGGGTGGCGCGCCTAGTGCGTGGGGCCGCTTTGCGCGCACGGCCGCGCCCTCACGCGCTACCGAGCGACGCGGGTGTCCCGGCGATCATCGCGCCCAATCTGTTGGATTGGGCGTTCACGGCGACCGCTCCGAATCAGAAATGGGTCGCCGACGCGTTGATGATGGCGGTCTGGCTGCGCGGCCTGGCCGATCTCCTGTTGCACCATTCGGCCCAGGGTCGTCAGGGTGGCGTAGGGTTAGCGCGTCAAGAGATTTGAAGTTCACCTCTGGCATCACGAGGCAGGCCATGGCTGGGTCGCGCGTTCGCGGGGTGGGTTGGACGGCGGCGGCCGGCACGGCCGGCATGCTGCTGGTGCTCGGCGGATGCAGTTCGCTCAAGTCGCTGACGGACGCGACGTCGGGCACCGTCATGCTCCAGGCGGTGAGCATCACGGGGTGTCCGCAATCGGCCGCGCCGCTGCCGGGATGGGTGAACTGCACGGGGACGGTATCGCTCGACGTCACGAAGACGGTGGCGAGCGGGTACGTGTCTGTGTATTTCAACTACCCGAACACGGATGCGTTCTACGAAGGCCAGCTGCAGGTATCGAGCAGCACGCCGGGAAACATCGTGGTGCCGGTGCTCAATCCATACGTCTCCGTGTGCGTGACGTCCTACTCGACGACGATCGACGTGTACGACGGGCCAACGAGCGATCAGAACGCGACGCTGCTGGCGAGTTTTCCGATGACGTTGAACGTGACCTGCTGACGGAAGAAGCACGGGCTGAAAACTGCAGGCGGACGGTTGTGTGCAATCACCTGTGAGCTAGCGGCAACTGCGCCGGAATCCATGGGTGTGGCGATGGGCCGTCCTACAGTTCTACGGTCGTCCTCTTGAACATGGGCCATTCGGCGCACAGCGTTCCAGCTAATGCGCCGGGGGTGGCGCCCCCTCCCTGAAAGTTGGACCAGAATGATTGGCGGAATAACGGACGGACCCGAGTCCCCGTTCCCTGGTCTCATGGCGCTCATGGTGTGTCGCCGCCCTACGGCACATCTAGACTCCCGACAAGGAGAGGGCTGAGGATGCCGGGTCGCAATCTCCTACCGCGCACCGCATTCCAATTGGCCTAGCCAAAACAACACCGCGAGCTCGCGAGCATCGAGGGGAATCTTGGTTCGAGTGTTGAGGCCTCGAAGAGGCCGAAGGAACCGAACGCGGATGAGCCGCACCGAGTGACCCATAGGAAGTTGGTGCGGGGGCAGGTACCGAGGGCTACTCGGACAGGCGCGATGTTATACATGACCCAGTAGACCCAGACCCGCACAGGAGCCACGGGATCGGGCGCATCCGGATCCTCGGTGACGAACGCCGGATCAGAATTTCAGTGAGACACGGATTGCCGGTCTGCCTCCGTCGAGCGGCCTGATTTCGGCAACTGCTCGTACCGGGCCAAGGTCCACCGCGCTCCACTGCTCCGTCCGGACCAAGGCGCCGACGATGGCGCCGAGGGGAGCGCCCATGATGCCGAAGATCACGCCGCCGAGCGCGGCGCCCCCCGCTCCGGAATACCACCCGTTGCAGTTGTAGCCATTGGAGCACGGACCTCTCGTGCCGTTGATGGCTCCAGCCGTGGCGGCGCCAAGAAATCCGATCTCCATGCCCAGAATCACATGGCCATGTCGACCATTCGCCACTTCCAGCTTGGCAATCTGGTTCCGCGCGAAGGCCAGCGAGTCTCGCCGTCCGTCGGGCTGCAGCACAAGCACAGCACCGTGCAGGCCAACCACGGTCCCTACCAATCCCGCCGCATGGCTCAAGGGAGCCGTGACGCGCACACGCGCGCCGAGATCAACGGGCCAATTCTCTTGCGCCGGGGCAGATGCGGCGGCGAGCAAGGATGCGACAACGAGAAACCCAACGCGAGGCATCAGCATTCCAACCCCCAGCTTCTTCTCGACCATTCAAGGATGCGATTCCGTTCCGCCGCTGTCAGCCGGGCTTTTCCGTGCCTGGTGTAGGCGAAGGGTGGACCCCGTCAATCGCACCTACTGCAAGACGAGGCGAGCCGCTGCCAAAGACGCCCCGCCCAGTGCTCGGACGGCGCCCAACCGGGGAAACCCACCCTACTCGTGTCTGAGGGCCTCGATCGGGTCGAGCTGCGCTGCCTTTCGCGCCGGGAAGTAGCCGAAAATGACCCCGATCGCTCCCGAAAAGCCAAAGGCGAGGACCACGATCCCCGGGTCGAACACGAACGGCACGCCGATCAGGGGAACTGCGAAATACGAAGCGCTCACCCCGATGCTCGCGCCGATGACCCCGCCGAGCAGCGAGAGCACCACCGCCTCGAGCAGGAATTGCGTGAGCACATCCTGCTCGGTGGCGCCGATGGCGAGGCGGATGCCGATCTCCCGTGTGCGTTCGGTGACCGACACCAGCATGATGTTCATGATGCCGATGCCGCCCACGAGCAGGCTGACCGCGGCTAGCGCACCGAGGAACAGCGTGAGGGTGCGCGTGGTGGCTTCGATGGTGTTGGCCACTTCCGCCAGGTTGCGGACCTGGAAATCGTCCTGCTTGCCGTGGAGGATGTGACGGCGTTCGCGCAGCAGCGCCGTAGTCTCACTGTCCACGCGGTCAACCAGCGCGCTCGACTGTACGGAGATCTCGATGAGGTTCACATCCTCACTGCCCTTGAGACGGCGCTGCACGGCACGCAGGGGCATGAGCACGATGTCGTCCTGATCGAGGCCGCCCATCGCCTGTCCTTTCGAGACCAGCACGGCGATCACCGGGCACGACACGTTGCTCACGCGGATCGACGCGCCGACGGGATCCTGTCCCTGGAACAGGTTGTCGCGCACGGTCGTGCCCAGCACGCAGACGGCGCGCCCACCGCGGATTTCGGCATCGTTGAATTGGCGTCCACTCTGCAGGTCCCAGCCGCGCACTGCGAAATACCCGTTGTCGGTACCGGTGATGGTGGTCGGCCGGTTCTGGGCGCCGTAGACGGTCTGCGCCTGGATAGCGGCCACGGGTGTAATGGCGGCGATGCCCGGCACCGCTTGCGAGATCGCGGTGACGTCGCGAATTGTGAACGGCGGTCCCGGGACCGCCGTGCCACCGGGCCCGCGCCCCGCCTGCGCGGTGGGTTGTGCGATGAGGAGATTGCTGCCCAGCGACTGGATGCTGCTCGTGACGCGCTCGGTGGTCCCGTTGCCCAGCGTGACCATGGCAATCACGGCCGCCACGCCGATGACGACGCCCAGGATCGTGAGCACCGAGCGCATCACGTTTCGCCGCAAAGCCCGCAGGGCGAGCATGAACGCGTCCCAGAACACGCTAGCCTCTCGCCGGTTCGGTGGCCCGGTCGCCCACCACGGCGCCGTCAAGGAAGTCCACGGTGCGATGCGCGTAGGCCGCCATGCCGGCGTCGTGGGTGACCATCGCGATCGTGATTCCGCGACGGCCGTTCAGATCGCTGAGCAACTCCATGATCTCGCGGCCAAGTTTCGAATCGAGGTTACCCGTGGGCTCGTCCGCGAGCACGAGCGATGGCTCGGCGACGATGGCGCGGGCGATCGCGACGCGTTGCTGCTGACCGCCGGACAACTCCTCGGGCATGTGATGTTCGCGCGACGCCAGGCCCACGGCACCCAGCGCCTGGCGTGCACGCTCGGCGCGCTCCTTTGCCGGCAGGCCCTGGTAGATCAGCGGCACCTCGACATTTTCCAGCGCGGTTGTGCGCCGCAGGAGATTGAAACCCTGGAATACGAATCCCAGATAGTGCCGACGGAGCAGAGCGCGTTGATGCCGCGTCAACTGCGTCACCTCGATGCCGCGGAACTGGTACGACCCAGAAGTGGGCGTATCGAGGCAGCCAAGGATGTTCATGCACGTGGATTTGCCCGAACCGCTAGGGCCCATGATTGCCACGAATTCGCCGTCGTCGATGCGCAGATTCACGCCGCTGAGGGCAACGACCATGCTATCGCCCTGGCCGTAGGTTCTCGTGACGGCGGAGAGTGCCACGACCGGCACCCGGGCGGCGCCTGGCGCGCTATCCGCCACGGGGCGTGCCGCCCGGCGGGGCCGACGCACTGGTGTCCCCGTGGGCCGCGGCGGCGGGCCGACCACCGGGCTTCTCGGCGATCCCCGTGACGAGCGGTGTTCCGGCGTCCACCGCGCCAGCGGTCACTTGGGTCCACAGCCCGTCGGACAGGCCGATGTGAACGGTGATTGGCGCGAGCTGGCCATTGCGGATGGCCCACACCACGTGGCCGGCCGCTGCCATGGCGGGCCCCTGGGCCGCGGATGCCGGCGGCGCCTCCGCGGGCGTGAACCGCAACGCGGCGTTAGGAACGAGCAGCGCACTCTTGAGGGTGGTGGTGTTCACGGTGGCCGTGGCTGTCATGCCGGGGCGAAGCGAAAGATCGTCGTTGTTCACATCGAGGATGGCCTGATAGGTGACAACGCCCTCGACCATGATGGCGGCGTTGTACACCGTGCGCACGGTGCCGGTGAACGTTCGATCCGGGTAGGCATCCACGGTGAAGTCCGCCGACTGCCCAGGTTTCACCTGGCCGATGTCGGCTTCGTCAATGTTGAGCGCCACCGTCATGCGCTTGAGGTCGGCAGCGAGCACGAACAGCACGGGGCTCTGGAACGCCGCGGCCACCGTGGCGCCGGGTTGGACCGTCCGCTCCAGTACAATCCCGTTGATCGGGGCGCGGATCGTCGCCTGGCCGAGGGTGGTGAGTTGCGCCTGCAACACGGCGGCGGCCACCGCGACCCCGGCCTTGGCGTTGGAGTCCACCGCCACGGCGCGCGCCAGATCGGCCGTCGCGGTATCCATGTCCTGCTGGACGAGCACCGCTTGCCGGAACAGCGATTCGCTGCGCGCGTACTGCTTTCTGGCCTGAACAAGGGTGGCCTGCATCTGGAGCCGTGACGCCTCGGCGGCCATCAGCGCGGCGCGGCTCTGTTCAATCTGCGCGCGCAACAGGTCGGTATTGACGATGGCGAGGGTCTGGCCGGCGTGCACCGGGTCGTTGTAATCCACCAATACGGAATCAATGAGCCCCGAGACCTGTGTGCCGACGATCACCGTGTCGAGCGGCGCGAGCGTACCAGTGGCGATGACCGTCACGGCCAGGTCGCCGCGCCGCGCGGCTACCATGCTGTATTCGATCGGTGGCGGCGCGCGATGCGTGAACACATAGAGGGCAATCGCGGCGATCAACACGGTGGTGGCGCCCCAGACGACAGGCCGCCTCCACACAGGGCGGGTCCGCGACCCCGTGCCGGCCAGGCCCAGCGTGGCGGCGACGTCGGCGGTGGAGAACACGGCGGCTGGTTGGATCGGCTGGTCGGTGGACCGAGCCGCGCTGCTCGCTGCACCGGTTCCGGGCGAATCGCTGGAGGACACTGGATTCCCGCTATTCATAAGGGCCGCGATGATGCGCCACCGCATCGGGCCGAATCGGAAGTTCGCGCATCCGGGCGCCGCACGCGTCGAACACCGCGTTCGCGATGGCCGCGGGGATCGGCACGGCCGGCGGCTCGCCGAGCCCGGCCGACGGCGTTCGGTCGTCGCCGGTGAATACGACGTCGATCGCACGTGGCGCGTCGCGGAACGTCGGGACGGGATAGTCCGCCCACCGGGTGCCGGTCACTTCGCCGCCGCGGCGAGGGAGTTCTTCCAGGAGCGCCCAACCGGCCGCCATCTGGACGGCGCCCTCCACTTGGTTGCGTGCACCGTCGGGATGGACGACGTGCCCCGGGTCGACGGCGCACCAGACGCGCTCGAGCCGCACCGTGCCGTCAGCGGTCACCGACACCTGCACGACCTCCGCCACGTAGGTGCGGCGGTATTGTACGCACGCCACGCCGAACCCCTTGGGCCGGTCGGCGGCGGCCCACCCACTGAGGTCCCGCACGGCTTCGAGCACGCGTGTCAGTCGCAGATCGGCGGTGTGCGCCAGCCGGAACGCGATCGGATCGCTCCCCACTTCGTGCGCCAACTCATCCACGAACGACTCGATGGCGAATACGTTCGGAGCGGCGCCAAGCGAGCGCAAAGCGCCGGTACGCACCTCGCCGGCCCTGACGTGGAGCGCGACAGCTGCCTGGCCAATGTCGTACGGCGGGATGGCATTACGGCCGGCCATCATCGCGCCCATCTGAGCCGGCGAACTCCAAGCCCCGCCCGGTCGTGCTCCGGCACCAGCGTTCGTGCTGCGCGGAGCGCCCTCACGCGCCGCGCCGTCGTAGGTGTATGGATTGGTCCAGATGTCGGAACGCCACGCGCGGATACGACCGTCGACGAGCCCCGCCTCGAGCTCCGTTGTCATCTCGGGACGGTTGGGCCCAGCGCGCAATTCATCAGCGCGTCCCCACTGCACGCGCACCGGCCGCCCGACCGCCTTGGAAAGCCGTGCCGCTTCCACGGCGGCGTCGCTGGACCCGTGTCGCCCGAAGCCGCCGCTCATCGCTTTCGGGACGTAATGCACCCGCTCCGGCGCCACGCCAGCCATGCGCGCCACCTCCTCGCGCAGGCGGAATGGCACCTGGGTCGTCCCGTACACCACGGCGCCGTCGAGTCGCACGTCCGCGAGGCCCACGCTCGGCCCGAGCGGGGCCCCCGCCACGTGCGGGGTGAAATAGCGACGTACGACACGCAGCGGCGCGGCCTTGAGCGCGCCCGCCGCCTGCGGGTCGTCGCGCAGCATCGCATCCATCGGTTCATCCTGGCGAGTCCGGAGAGGCAACCATTGCGCGTTCAGCGCGGCGCGGCCCGCGGCCGCCTGCTCCGGCCGCTCAGCGACCACGCCGGTGAACCCAGGCTCCGCGACGATCGCGACCACACCCGGCACCGCCATTGCCGCCTCGCGGTCCACGTGTCCCAACACGGCATCGTGCACCGCTGGGTGCAACACGGCGCCGTGCAGCATGCCGGGGAGACGCACGTCACCCGCGAACTCGAGCCGTCCGGTAACCAACGCGACGGCATCTGATCCCATGGATGGGCCGTCGGCGCAGGTCGGCATCGGCAGCCGAACCACCGTGTCCTCCGGAACCTCACCGGTGAGCGGCGCGTCGCCCAGGAGTTCGGCGAAACTCACGGCACGTGCGTCACGTGCGAACCGCGCTCCGGCGTCGCCGATCTCGACCTCCGCCGGCGTACACCCCCAGTGGGCGGCCGCGCGACGGATCAGTTCGCTCCGCGCGAAGGCCGCCGCCCGGCGCAGCTCAGCGCCATCCATCTCCACCGACATGCTGCCGAACGTGCCCATGTCCCACGGCGTCAGGTCGGTGTCGCCGAGCACCACGCCGACGCGCGATGGCGAGATCCCCAACTCTTCGGCGACGATGCGCGGATAGGAAGCGCGGAGTCCCTGCCCGTACTCCATCTTGCCGGAGAGTGCCGTGACCGTGCCATCGCGCTCGAAGCGCAGGCGCTGCTCGACGCGGCTCATCGCACCGCCCGCTTGACGGCGCGAATGGCGCGCCTGTATACGCCGCAGCGGCAGAGGTGCGGCGCGAGGGCGTCGCGAATCTGGTCCTCGCTCGGCGACGATGTGCGATTGAGCAGTGCCACCGCAGCGAGAATCATTCCGCTGGTGCAGTACCCGCACTGCCACGCGCCCTCGTTCAGAAAGGCCTGCTGCACTGGATGCAGGCGGTCGCCATCGGCGAGTCCCTCGATGGTGACCACCGAGCGCCCGGTGGCTTCGGCCACCGTGAGCGTGCATGCGGGCACTGGTTGGCCGTCGAGGAGCACCACGCAGGCCCCGCACTCACCGCGCCCGCAGCCGAACCGCGCGCCCGTGAGCCCCAACTCGTCGCGCAAGACCGTAAGCAGGCTCGTTTCCGGCGGGCTGGCGATCACGCGCTCGCGCCGGTTCACGTCGAGCGTCAGCGCGCCGGTCGTCGCGGGTGCCGCCGATGGCATGGACACTACCCGATCGAGGCGAGCGGCGTGGGCATCCGACTTCCGAAGAGACATCGCGCGTTGCCGCCGCCGATCGCGTCCACCGCGTCGGCGGCCAACCCGGCCTGCGCGATGGACGTGATCATCTGCCGATGATTGGCGCCCCGGTTGTACGGAAAGTCGGTGCCGAACAGCAGGCATTCGCTTCCCACGCTGTCGGCGGCGCACTTCACTGCGGGCGGATGGCCGTTCACCGTGTCGTAGAAGAACCACGCCGCGTCGGGCGTCGACAAAGCAGGGGGCTGCGCACCCCGTGACGCCGGCAGCACATTGTGGTGCCCGAGCCGCTCGGTGAGGAACGATGCGCACCCGCCGAGGTGCGCGGAGATGATCTTCACGTGAGGAAACCGCGCCGGTACCTGTGCCTGCGCCAGTTGCAGGAGGCACAGCATGTCCTCGAACGGCGCGCCGATGGACCAAGTGAATCGCGCACGTTCGATAGCCGGTGCATGCAGTCCGGTTCCCGCCGGATGGACGAACAGCACCGCCTGGCGCCGGTCGAGTTCGGCAAACAGCGGATCGAAGTGGTGGTCGGCGATCGACACGCCGAGTACCTCGGTCGTGGTGGTGGCGCCGACGAATCCGAGTTCATCCAACGCGCGGCCGAGTTCGGCGATCGCTGCGTCGACGTCCGGAAGCGGCAGCGCGGCAAAGCCGGCGAAGCGACCGGGATACCTGGCGATCGCCTCTGCGAAGGCATCGTTGGCGCAGCGCGCGGCGTCGGCTGCCTGTTCTCGATTGACGAGGTTGGGTGCGGAAGACGACACCGAAAGAACCTGGAGGTCCACCCCGTCGGCGTCCATCAGGGTGAGCCGCTCCGCCATTTCCGGCGGTGTAGAACCGCCACGGAGATCGCGCATGAAGGCCTCGGCCGGGCGACCGCCGAAGCGTTCGAGCATGCGCAGGTATTCGGCCGGATACAGATGGGCGTGCACATCGATTCGCATACCGAATCACCCCTGGGGCCGGCCGGGGCCGCACGAAACGCGCGGCCGATCGAGCGCGGCGACCCAACGATTGAATCTGCGGCGGGGCTGATTGTCGAGCCGTCGGGGAAGGGCCGACCGCGGGTGAGGAAAAACACCTTTGCGGCTTCTGCACGGTTGGAACGCATGCCAGCGAGGGGCGAGATTCCCGTAGAGGGCCCCACCCGGCGCCGCGATCCCCTCACCCGGTCGGGGCTCGCAACCAACGGAGTACCGCGGGACCCTTGCGCGGGACCGCGGGTGTCTCACCGCGGGGGACTCCCAGAATCACAGCCGCAACCGGATCCACGTCATCGGGGATGCCGAGTTCGCGTTTGACATCGGGAGCATGAAGCGCCGGCAGCGCGGACCCGATGCAGCAACTACCCAGTCCAATTCCTCGGGCGGCGAGCATCAGGTTCTCGGCGGCCAGCCAGCAATCGGCGACGACGAATTCACCCAATCGCCGGCCGCAGATCACGATCAGCGTGCCCGCGTCATAGAAGATGTTGAATGCCGGTTCGGTGAGCATGGCGACATGGCGGTTGGCGGGTGCCGCGCCCGGGGCGCGCAACAAGTCACGATGCGCGGTGGCCTGGGCCACCATCGTCGCCTTGGCGCGGTCGGAGATCCGCTTCAGGACGGCGCGGTCCTGCACGACGACGAAGGCCCACGGTTCCTCGTGCATCGCCGTAGGGGCGTGCACGGCGGCGTCCAACAGCTTGTGGATGGTCGGCTCGTCCACGATTTCTGGCAGATAGCTCCGTACGGCACGGCGCTGATAGATGACGTCGAGCGCAGTCATCACGGGCATTGCAGCATTCGCGGTCATGGCTCATTCCTCCCAGCCTTCCAGGTGTAGATGCCCTGAGGGTCACCGAACGATCCCCTCATACAGACGGGCGGCGATGCCCACGAGCACGATGAACACCACCATGAGCACGAGGAAGTCAACGCCCAGTGGCGTGCTCCCCTCGCCGCCATGGATCATCAGTGTACGGAGTGCGTTCACGAGATACGTGAGCGGGTTGTACTGCGAGATGGCACGCAGCCAGGGCGGCATCATAGCCAGCGGGTAGATGGCGTTGCTGGCGAAGAAAAGCGGCATGGTCAGCACCTGCCCGACGCCCATGAACCGTTCGCGCGTCTTGACAAGGCAGGCGATGATGAATGAGAAGGTCGAGAAAAGCGCGCCCCCAAGCACGACCACAGCCGCCACACCCAGCAAACTCGCCAGGTCGTAACGCAGGTTGACGCCCATCAAGGCGGTGAGGAGCACGATGATCACCGCCTGCGCCAGCGCCCGCAGTCCGGCCGAGAGTGCCTTGCCGAGCACGAGGGCGCCGCGCGACGCCGGGCTGACCAGCAGCTTGTGGACGATGCCGAGGTCGCGCTCCCAGATCACGGCAATGCCGTAGAAGATCGCACTGAACAACACGCTCTGTGCGAGCACGCCCGGAGCCAGGAAATCGATGTAGCTGAGCGTTCCAGTGGGAATGGCCCGGGTGCGCGAGAACACCTGCCCGAACACAATCAGCCACAACGCGGGCTGGATGGCGCGGGTGAGCAGTTCGGTGGGATCGCGGATGATCTTCGCCAGCTCCACCTGCGCAATAGCAAGTGAGTGGCGCGTGAACGCTGGCAGACCGCGGTTATCCGAGCCGGCTAGCGGTGCGACGGGTGCTGACGGCATCACGGTAGTTCCCCCCTTCGGCGATTTCTCCGCCGGCGTAATGGCCGAACACGTCATCGAGGGTTGCGGCGGGCCCGATGCCCTGTTTCAATTCGGCGGCCGTTCCGCTGGCCGCCACGCGGCCGGCGTGCATGATCGCGAGCCGATCGCACAGGTGTTCGGCCTCCTCCATGTCGTGGGTCGTGATGAGCACGGTCATCGCGAACCGCTTGCGCGATTCCATCAGTCGCTCCCACACGGCGTGGCGCGCCATCGGGTCGAGTCCGATCGTCGGCTCGTCGAGGAAGAGCACCGCCGGTCGGTGAAGCAGCGCTTGCGCGATCTCGAGCCGCCGGACCATGCCGCCGGAGTAGGTTCGGACCAGCGTGCCGGCCGCCTCGGTGAGCCCCATGAAACTCAGCGCGTCGGCGATGCGGTCGGCGCGCTCCCGGCGGGGCACATCGTAGAGACGCGCCGAGAGACGCAGGTTCTCAAACCCGGTGAGTCCGCCGTCGGCCGAGACGAGCTGCGGTACGTACCCGATGTGGCGCCGCACCTCGGCGGCCTCGCGCACGATGTCGTGCCCAGCCACCAGGGCGCTCCCCGACGACGGAGGCAGCAGCGTCGTAAGCATCCTCACGGTGGTCGACTTGCCGGCGCCGTTCGGGCCGAGCAGGCCGAAAATGACGCCAGCTTCGATCTGCAGATCCAGCTGGTCCACGGCAACCAATTCGTCGAAGCGGCGCGTGAGCGACGTGGTGACGATCGCGGGCTGATTCGACCGATCAGGATTGCTCATGGGTTGAACAATACGCGGATGCTCGGTCGCGCAGGTGGAACTCGGTATTGCAGAGCCCTTCGGTCAATCATGGGAACCCCATGACTTCCTGGATCCGGCCGCGGGCGTGGAATCCCCTGTCGATCCCGACAGGCTTGCCAGGATAAGTCAATGCAGCCCAAGCCCTTCCAATTGGCCTAGCCAGAACAACACCGCGAAGTGGTCAGCATCGAGGGCAACTTCCAGGCGTATACAGAAGACTTGAAGAAGCAGAAGGGACCAGACGCCGATCAGCCGCACCGGGTGGCGTATGGGAGATTGGTGGGGGGTAACAGCCCATTTTCGGATACGCAGGTCGTACCAATCCATCCGTGCGAAATCGCGCGAATGGCAATCGCCATGAACATCGAAGACATCGACTTCGAAGCGCTGTACCGCGACCATCCATCCCGGAGCAGGCGAGTACACCGGGACGATGACAACCGGCGCCCCCACCCATCGCCTCCTTGGCGACTTCATCGTAGTTTGTCGATCTTCACCATCCTCGAGAGATGCCCCGTGCCGACCACGTCCCTCCAGCGCTGCCGCCGTTCGGCCCTCACCGTCCTGATTGGATTTCTTGTGTCGGTGGGGATTGTCTCCGCTTCCGCAACCGTGTTCGCCGAGACACCAGGCGCACCGACGCCGCCGAAAACGCGCGCGCCGAGCGCGGATTCTGGAGCCAAGAAGGTACTCACCGCCAGCGACTACTCGCGCTGGCGCACCATCGAGAACGAGCACATTTCCAGCGACGGCCGCTGGGTGACCTATGTCTATCGCTTCACCAACGTCCTGCCGGCCGATACCAAGCCCGAACTGCACATTCTGAATCTCGACACGCAGCAGGACGTCACAATCGCGAACGCGTCGAATGGCGTGTTCTCGCCCGATGGGCGCTGGATCGCCTATGAGGTGGACTCCCAGCTGCCACGTGGGGGCCGCGGCGGACGAGGCGCGTCCGCCGTGGGCCCGGAGGCTTCCGGTGGGCCGAGCGCAGCAGGCGGGCGGGCCGGCGAGCGCGACTCGACGATTCATCGCACCGAAATCCGCGAGCTCGCCACAGGCAAGACGCAGGCATGGCACGACATGCAGTCTGCGACGTTCGCCCAGAACTCGAAGTACGTCCTGTTGCAGATCCGCCCCGCGCCGGGTGGCGGACGCGGCGGGCGCGGTGGTGGGGCCGGCGGATTCGGAGGCCGCGGCGGTGGGGCCGAGCCGTCCGGCCACGGATCCGACGTCATTCTGGCGGATCTGACGACCGGCCGCAGTCAGTTCATTGGGAGCGTCGCCGACGCCGCGTTCAATCGCGCGGGCGATTTGCTGGCGTACACCGTCAACGCGACGGTGCGCGACGGCAACGGCCTGTTCGCGATGGATCTCGCAACGGGCAGCACGCAGGCCCTCGACAATGACGCGCGGATTTACGCCCAGATGGCGTGGAACGACGCGGGCACCGGCGTGGCAGCGCTCAAGGGCGTCCCGGTACTCAAGATGCGTGAACGCAGCAACATGCTCCTCGTCGTGCCCGACGTGCGCGCGGCGCTGGCCAACGCCACGCTCGTGCCAGCGACGCTCGATTCGGCGGCGGCGGGGTTCCCCAGAGGCTGGGTGATCAGCGACCGCGCCCCGCTCTCCTGGAGTGGGGACGGCGCACGGGTGTTCTTCGGCGCCATGCCTCAGACGCCGGCTGCCGACACCGTTCCGCCGCGGAATTCCGATACCACGGCCAACGTCGACGTCTGGCGGACGGCCGACCGTTACATCCAGTCGGCGCAGATGGTGCGGGCCGAGCAGGACCGCAATTTCACGTACCGTGAGGCATTCAACGTGTCGGGCGCGCAGTATGTCGGGCTCAGCGATTCGACGATGCGCGATCTCCAGATTTCACTCGACGGCCAATGGGGCGTGGGCCGTGACGCGCGACCGTACATCTCCGACTGGAAACCCGCGGCGGCCGACTTCTATCGCGTGAACCTGGCCACCGGCGAACGGACGCTGATGTTCAAGGACCAACTCACCCGGGGCGCGGCCTTCGGCATCTCCCCCGATGGCCGCAAATTCCTCTACTGGAAGGACGCTAGGTTCCAGGCGTACGATCTCGGTGCAGGTACGTCCACGGCGCTCGGCGCCGGAGCGCCGAGCTTCGTCGATACGACCTACGATCATCCAGGACCCAAGCCGCCGTTCGGCGTGGCCGGGTACACGAGCGACGGCAAGAACGTCATCGTCGAGGACAAGTACGACTTCTGGACGCTCCCGCTCGACGGCAGCGGGCCGGCGCGCGACATTACCGGCGGCTTTGGCGTGAAGAACGGAGTCATCCTGCGCCTCGTGCGTCCGGATCCGATCGACTCCATGGCCGGCCGGCGCGAGCGTTCAGGGCAGGAATACGATCTGTCCAAGCTCGTGACGCTCTCGGCGTTCGGAGACCGAACCAAGGCGGGCGGCTTCTATACACTGAGCGACGGCAAGCTCACCCGGCTTGTGTACGACGCCGCGTCGTACGGAATACTCACCCGGGCTGCGCACGCCGACCGATTCTTGTTCTCTCGTGAGACGTTCGTCGAGTCTCCCGATCTCCGTGTGTCGGCCTCCGACCTCGCGAATGCCACGCGGATCACCAACAGCAACGCGGTGCAGGCCGAGTACCGGTGGGGGCATGACAGCTTGTTCGACTTCACGGACCGCTACGGCCACAAGCTGCAGGGCCTGCTCTGGTTCCCCGACGATTACAAGCCGGGCGAGAAGCGGCCGATGCTCGTCACGTTCTACGAGAAGAACTCGCAGCTCCTGAACCGCTATCCCATGCCGGAACTGCTGGTCAGCATGGGACGTCCGGCCATCGAGGCCGTGAGCCGCGGATACATCGTGATGATTCCCGATGTCTACTACAACACGGGCTCGTCACACGATGATCAACTTGACTGCGTGGAGGCCGCCACTCGCAAAGTGATCGCGATGGGCTACGCGGACCCGAAGCGCGTGGGGCTGCACGGCCATAGCTACGGCGGTGAGGGCGCGGCGTACATCGCCACGAAGTCACGACTGTTCGCGGCCGTGGGCGAGGGCGCCGGCGTCACCGACCTTTACACCGACTTCAGTCAGGAGTGGGGATGGTCCTACCAGGTGATCAGCGGCGGTTCTGGTGAGAACGGCAACCAGTACTACATGTACGATCAAGGCCGCTGGGGCTTCTCGCCGTGGCAGAAGCCCGACGTCTATCACGACGAGTCGGCGCTGACCCACGTGCCGGCGGTGACGGAGCCGATCCTCATCATGCACGGCACCGCCGACCCGACGGTGAGCTTCATCGAGAGCTTGAACTTCTACAACGCGCTTCGCTTCAACGGGAAGACCGCGTTCCTGCTCGCGTATCAGGGCGCCGGCCACCACGTGAGCACGCTCGGGGACCGTCGCGACCTGACCACGCGGTTCTTTCAGTTCTTCGATCACTATCTGTTGGGCGTACCGGCACCCGAATGGATGACCGACGGCGTGCCCTTCCTCAAGAAGGACGCACTGACGAACCCGGGACCGGACAAGCCGTAAGGCGCACGCTCGTTGTAACACTGATATCGCGAGCATCGAGGGGGAATTTGGTTCGCATATCGAGGACTTGAAGAAGCCGAAGGGACCTGCTGTAGATCAACCGCTCCGGGTGACGTACGAGAAGTCGGTAGGACGGTTGGACGGTTGGACAGTGGAACTACGAGCTGGCGCTGGCGGCGGCCTTCTTGGCGCCGCCAAACCACCGCGGTTTCTGCATCTGCAGTGGACGGCCTAACGATTTTCGTGGTTGCCGAGCGCGGAATGAAAGGCGATCTCATGGATCCGCGTACATGCCATACCAGGCGGCGACCTGGCCGTGGTGCGGCGACCACGCCGCCCAAACGGACTCGGCCCACGCACGTGCCGCTTCGGTGATGGCGGCGCTCGACGCTGAGAGCGGCACGTCAAAGACCGTGCGGGTGGACACGAAGGATGGCGGCTGAAGCCAATGAAACGCCCCCTTGTGGCCGATAACGTGAGGCACGCTCACAGGGCGATGTCGGACGAGGTAATCGTGGAGATTGAGCAGGTGCCTCGCCACGGACTGAATGGCTTGCGGATTCGACATGCCCGGATGTTGCGCCGCGTAGGCGTCCACGCACATGGTGCGTGCGACCTGAAGCATCGGTGCGACGGCGAGGGTTGCGAGTAGCTCTCCGTACCGCGCCCAGCAGCCCGGAGCGGAGGTCATGTATCGATGAACCGGTCCATGGACCGGTTCGACGACGGCACCGCAGCCGACGCACGATTCCTTCATCTATCACCGCCGTCGAAGATGGCGCGCGAGTTCTCGCTGGCAACGATCACCGGGCCGCGCTCGCTCGCCCAGTCGCGCATTCTCGTTCCGCGATGCCCTAGCCGGCGACTCTGGCGCCCTTCTCGAGCAGCAGGGTGCGCAGGACGGAGCGATGGCAATGCGCTTCGTTTTCGCAGTAACAGCCGACGGAGAAATTGCTCAGTTGCGACAGGGCGGCAAGAAGTTCCAAGGCGTGATTGGCTTCCGGAGATCCCATCTCCGATCTGTACCGCTTCGCGAACTTGGTCCAGGCCGCCGGCGTGGACGCTTCCTGTCCGAGTCGCACCGTCTCTGCGCTCGGGGCGAGGGTCGGGAACCACACATCATACCAGTCTTGCTTGGCGAAGTCGGTTTTCGGCACTCCGCGCGGTGGGCGGCGAACGGTCCCGATGCGGAGTCCCTCGTCTTCATGGCGAGGACTGCCGAGGCGAACGATGCGGACGGTCATAGACGGGTTCTCGCGCGCTTTGGTCCGTGTTACCGATCTATATCAAACGTGAAGTGGTAGCCACGTGAAGTGAATAGGCACGCTAGTGCCCCAGAAAGCCGGTCAACCCTCCCCACACTCCCAGCCCGGCGGTAAGCGCAATGGTGAACGCCACGATCACCGCGTAGGCGCCCCGCAGCCGGTGGCCGCTGGGCAAAGCACGCCGCGCCAGGGCGTAGAGAAACCCAAGCACCACCGGCAACAACAGAGCATTCATCACTTCTACGCCGACGCTGAGGTCTACCAGATTGATGCCGGAACTCACCAGCAGACCGCTCGCCACCAGTACCACCGCGAACACCAGGTAGAACCAGGGCGCTTCGCGTGGATAATGTTCCAGCGAGTGTTTGTACCCGGTGACTTCGCCCAGCCCCCATGCCGCGGTGAGCGACACGACGATTGCCGCCACCAGCGACGCACCCAGCATGCCGAGGGCGAATATCAGGTGGCCATTCCTCTCGCCCAGGTACGGCGTGAGCGCATGGGAGAGCTGCTGCACGGTGTCGAGCCGGGAATTCCCTCCGTGGCGCCCGAAGGTGGCAGCCACGGCGACGAGAACAGCCGCCATGACGATCTGAGTGACCACCGCACCGATGGCCGTGTCCCAGCGCGCAGCCGTCAGATGAGCCGGGTTCAGTCCCTTGTCAACCACTGCCGACTGTTGGTAGAAGACCATCCATGGCATGATCACGGCGCCGATGTTGGCCGCCACCAGATAGAGATAGCCGTGGTCGGCCAGCGGCATGTGGGTGAGGCCCTGGACCACGGCGGCTGGGTCAGGGTGGGACACCACCGCGACGTACACGAAGGCCAATTCAAATAGACCGATGGCTACCGCCACGCGTTCCACCGAGCGGTACGACCCGGAAATCACCACGGTGAGCAGGAACGCGAGCGTAGCCAGCACGCTGGCCCAGATGGGAATTCCGTAGAGCGCTCCTACGCCCGCGATGCCGCTCATTTCGGTGATCAGCGCACCGAGGCAGGACACCAGCAACGTGGAGACGGACAGCCAGGCCCAGCCGCGGCCGAAGTGCTGCTTGATGAGTTCGCCGTGACCGTGGCCGGTGAGCAAGCCCAGACGCACGGTGAGTTCCTGCACGATATAGAGAACCGGGATCAACAGCACCTGCAGGGCCAACAATCGGTATCCCCATTGGGCCCCACTCTGGGCGGCGGTAATGACGCTACCGGCATCTGTATCGGCGAGCATGACGACCAGCCCGGGCCCGAGCACGGAGAGGAAGACGGCCAATCGAACTCGGGCGGGCGTGAGGCGGGTAGTCGTCATGGTGAGTCAGAATAATGAAGGCGTGACACACAGAACATAGGGTGGCGGAGAAACGAGTCCGCGAACTCACCAAGGCACAACACATACGAATTGGCCCGTCCAGAAATACACTGCGAGGCCGTTGATATCGAGGGGTTGTGGCCCCGCTCTCTCAAAATCGTTCGCCGGCCGCTTCGCGACCCTGGCTGCCAACACCACGGATGCGCGACCACATCGTGTGGAAGAAGAGCACAAGCCCAACGATCTGAAGGAAGCCGCTGATTACGATGGCCCATCGGAGCCAGGCCGCGTCGACGACCGCGCGCAACAGCTCGCCCAGGACACGGCTGCCGGTGCCGACAGCGATGCACCAGTATGCCGCTTCCACAAGTGCTCGTCGGTATCGACTGTCGGCTTTGTCCGGACGGGGGAATAGCCAGAGCGCCACCCCGAGGATCATCATCATTATGAAGCCGACGAAGATCGCGTGGGTATGCGCGCTGATTTCGTAGGGGTCCGGATATTCGTTCAAGAATTCACGCTGGACGAGCATCCGACCGCCGATCGCCAGCCCAATGAGGAGAAACGCGATTGCAGTCTTGATGTAGCGCCGCACGAGTGAGTGCATGCGTAGTCAACGAGGTCGCGGCGTGATTACGGCGAGTACGACCATCGGGTTCGACAGAGCCCGCATTCCGTGGGGCTCATTGGGGTCGAATGTTACCAGGTCGCCGGAGCGCACGGGCTGTTCCCCGGTTGCTCCGGAGACCATTCCGGATCCCGCCGCGATGGACAGAATGACGGTCGACGTGCTCATGTGTTGGGGCACGGTCTGGCCGGCCTCGAGCCGAAATACTACGAGCCGGGCATCGGGCCCGTCGTGCACGATCGCCGTGGCCGGCCGGTCGGGCCGGGGGGCGCTCGCCGCGGCGCCTATGACAAGCGGCTCATAGGTGTTCATGGCACCGTGATCGCCGACTGCAACGCGGCGATCAGCGCGCCGAGATTCACGCTGTCGCGGCGCGCAGCTTCGGCGATCGGAATGGTTCCTCCACAACAAGTGTCCATCCCGAAGCGGTTGAAAACGTCGATCGTGCTCGGCTCGCGGGCTACCAGCTCGTTCACAGTCAACGACGTGTCGAATACGGCAGTGGTGAGTGTCATGGTGATCTCGTGAATGGAAGATCCGACGTGCCGGTCACTGCGCCCACGCATCGGGTGGGATCAATCCGGGATGCCAGGCGGGTTCCCAGACCAGGCGGAGCTCGACCGGGCCCACGCCATCGACGAGGGCAGCGGCGCCGCGAATCCCATCGGTGATGAACGGCTCCATGGGACAGCCGGGCGTCGTGAGGGTATGCGTGATACACGCGATGTCGCCGGACATCTTGATGTCGTACACGAGCCCCAGCGTCACGATGTCGAGGCCGATTTCTGGGTCGGTGACCTTGGCGAACGCGCGCCACAACGCGTCCAGTCGCTGATCGGGTTCGCTCATTGACGTGTGAATGCGTAAGTTCAGGTGCCGCCGCCCGTTCCGAGACTCCACTGCATTCTCGTTGCGATCGCGGGTCCGACGCGTGACGATTGTCACAACCGGCGTCGCACCAGCCCGCGCCACCCAGTCATCGCTGTCATGAGCACTGCCGCTGCGGACACCCGCTCTGTTCTGCGTCAGATTCCGTTGTTCTCTACGTTCGCCGAGGAGGCGCTGGCATGGCTGGCCGCGCGCAGCGTGGCCCGCAGCTATCCAGCTGGGCACGTCTTGTTCACCACGGGAGAGCCGTGTCGCGGTCTCTATGTGATCGAGACGGGGCGTGTGAAGATCTACCGAACGAGCCCCACCGGTCGCGAGCAAGTGCTGCAAAGCGAAGGTCCGGGCCGCCCAGTGGCGGAACTCCCATTGCTCGACGGTGGACCGTACCCGGCCTCGGCGATCACCGAAGTGGAATCGCGCCTCATCTTCGTGCCCCGGGAGGAATTCGAAGCGCTTTATCGTGATAATCCCGACGTAGCCGGCTCCGTCATTCATGAGTTGGGCAAGCGGCTCCGCCACCTCGTGCACGTCACCGACACGCTCGCTTTCCGCGACGTGGCAGCGCGCCTCGCCCACTATCTGGCCGAATACGCCGACCAGCACGGCCAGCGGACCCCCGAAGGCGTGGAGATCGTGATCAACCGGACCCGCGAAGAGCTGTCGTTCGAACTGGGGACGGCGCGGGAGTCGGTGTCGCGGGCGTTCAAGCAGCTCGCCGAGAAGGGTGTGGTCCAGCTACTGCCGCGGAAACGGCTTCGCATACCAGAATGTGGCCAAGTTGCGCACGCTCGGTCGGCCCGGTGAACGCCCGCGCTATGAGTAAGCGGAGGCATCATCGCCGGGCGTGAAATGCGACAATCGTCACACTCTGCCGATGCGCCGGTGCCCATTCTCCGACTCGAACCCACGAGGAGCAGGGCGGGATGGGAGTCGCAGCGCCTCCGGGCGCGAATCCGCGCGAGTTAACAGTGGCCGGGGCGGCCGCCTCGCCGGCGAGCACGCCCCTGTGGCTCGTTGGCGAGCACTTTGCCGCGGCCACGCTGTACCTGCTGGCCGGTGCGGTGGGCCTGGTGTGGATCGCCCCCGATCTGGCAAACGGCGTCTACCTGGCCCCCCATGTCGCCGGCGTCACGCACCTGGTCACGCTCGGGTGGCTCACACTGACGATCTTTGGCGCGCTCTACCAATTCGTTCCGGTCGCGCTCGGCGCCCCGATCCGGTCGCCGCGCGTGGCCCATGTGGCGTTCTGGGTACTCGCCTCCGGCATTGCCGGGTTGGCGTGCGGAGTTGCCGAGAGTTCGACGCCGCTGCTCGCGGCCGGCGCAGTGCTCGTGGCGATCGGGATCCTAGTGGCGGCGGGCAATGTAGCGGCGACGCTGGCGCGAAGTCGCACGCGCGACGTCACGTGGGCCGCGATCGCCATCGCCATCACGTTTCTGGTTGGCACGGTGGGCTTCGGTGTCGTGCTGGCCGACAATCTGCAGCGCGGATTCATCGCCGCCGACCGTGCGCACGTGTTGTCCGCGCACCTGCACGTGGCCATCGTGGGTTGGGTGCTGATCATGATGGTCGGGGTGTCGCGGCGGATGTTGCCCATGTTCCTGCTGGCGCACGAAGCCGATGCGCGGTGGAGTCGTCGGGCCCTGGGGCTGCTGGCGGCAGGCGTGCCTACCCTCGCAATTGGCCTGATCTGGGGCGTGCTGGCAGCATCGTGGACCGGCGTGTTGCTGCTCGACGCCGGCATGGCCGCCTTCGTGTGGCGGACATGCACGCTTTACCGCGCCCGCGTTCGGCGGCCCCTAGACGCGGGAATGCGGTTCGTGCGCACGTCCTTGCCATTCCTGGCGGCGAGCGCAGTCATGGGCCCGGTCGTGTGGGGACTCGGCAGCGCTCATACCCGCCTCGCTACGGCATACGTGGTCACCGGACTACTCGGCGGCGTGCTGCCGTTCGTTACCGGAATCTTGTACAAGATCATCCCACTGCTCGTGTGGATGGTGCGGTACGGAAGGCGTACCGGGCGGGGTCCGCTGCCCGCGGCAGGCGATCTGTATTCCACCGGGATGGCCCGGGTGCAGTTGATGCTCCATGTAACAGGGGTGGGGCTGCTGCTCGCAGGCATCGCCGCTGCGTCGCCACTCGTTGCGCGCACCGGAACGCTCTTGTTCCTGGGTGCAATTATCATCTTTACATACCAGATCGGGCACATCCGCTGGGGGAGTTCCGCGGCGTCCCGATTGCCACTGCCGTCATGATGAGCCGCATCTATGCCGTTACCCCCGACGGGGCAATGGTCGAGTTCCCGCAAAGTGCCCCGGTAGTCGAAGTCGACGTACGCGAGGATCTGCGGTCCGGCCGTGAGCCGTTTTCCAAGATCATGGGCGCGGTCGACGTGCTGCAGGCCGGAGAGATCCTTCTCCTGCGGGCGACCCTCGCTCCGGTTCCGCTCATTGCCATGCTCTCGGAGCGCGGATTCGTGTACCACATGGAGCCGCACGCCGACGATGACTGGTCGGTGTGGTTCTGGCGACCGACGTGAGCCATGACTGGAACGGACCGCGCGTCCACAGGAGGTAGTAGGTCAACTCGGCATCACGCCGATTCGCAAGGAGAAAGAAGATGGCCGACCACGAAGATGACCGGGCGCCCACGCGCCGGACGTTCATAAAGGGAATTGGTGTCGGGGCACTCGCCGGCGCGATTGGCGGCGTTGGTGGAGAGCGGATGTGGATCGGCCGCGCCGCGAAGGCGGCGGTTGGTGCAACTCCGTCACGCCCGGATACGACCGCCGCCACCGCGAAGTACACGCTCACGTCGAAGCGAGTCGCGGCCGACCCCACCAAGCTGCCTCCTCCAATTGGGCGCCGCGCTCCGAAACGAGTGGAGGTGAAGCTGGACGTTCAGGAAATGGTGGCCGAGATCGAACCCGGGGTGGCGTTCTCGTACCTGACGTTCGGTGGGCAGGTGCCCGGCCCGATGATCCGCGTCCGTCAGGGCGACACCGTGCACATGACGCTGACGAGCCCGAAGACGAACCGCGACGTGCACAACGTGGATCTCCACGCAGTGTACGGCACGGGTGGTGGTGCCGAGGACATGATGGTGGTCCCGGGCCAGTCGGCGTCGATCGAGTTCAAGGCCATGTATCCGGGGGCGTTCATCTATCACTGTGCCGTGCCGGCATTGGACTTCCACATCAGTTCCGGTATGTACGGTATGATCCTCGTGGAACCCGAGGACGGGCTCCCGCACGTGGATCATGAGCTCTACTTCGGCCAGAACGAGATCTATTTGAAGGGCGCCGTGGGCATGAAAGGGTTGCGGGAGTTCGACTACGACGCCATGCGTGCCGAGGATCCGACGTACGTGGTGCTCAACGGAGAGAAGGCCGCGATCACTCCCGACCGGTGGGGCTCGGTGAAGGTCAAGCGTGATGAAACAATCCGCGTGTTCATGGTCTGCGGAGGTCCGAACCTGTCGAGCCATTTCCATCCGATCGGCAACGTGTGGAGCAAGGCGTGGGAGGCCGGCGCCCTAGCGAACGCGCCACAGCGCTACATCCAGACCTTGGTCGTGCCACCGGGAAGCTGCGGAGTGTTCGAGTTGGAGACCCCGGTGCCTGAAACGATCAAGCTCGTGGACCACGCGTTGACGCGCGTCGTCTGGAAGGGGATGGTCGGCATGATCGAGGTGGAGGGCGCGCCGCGACTGGACATCTTCAATCCGAAGCCGGGTCCCGCTGCCTGACGGGCGCGGGACCGGGGTCATGTTACCGTGGCCGGAGGCACGACTTACCCGGCGATGATGCGCGGCTCACCACAATGTTCGGCGATCGCGTCGGCCGCGCGGTCGCGAAGTGCGATGGCTTGCCCGAGACCGGTTCCGGCGGGCCGGATCGGATCGCCGATCCAGATCTGAACACGCGCTGGATGGGGAATGCGCGCGTCGGCGGACAGCACCCGGCGCGTGCCCCGCAGGGCGATCGGGACCACGGGCGCCCCGGTTGCGGCCGCCATGGTGAAAGCGCCGAGCCGGAAAGGACGGAGGCCGTGGGAACCGGTGAATCCGCCCTCGGCGAAGAACAACACCGAGTCACCGCGGCGGAGCCGCTGCTCGATGGCGTCGGCGTCGGCCAGGCTTTGTTGCACATGCCAGCGATCGACTGTGGGATGCTCTCCACGACGCGCAAAGGTAGCTACCACCGGCCAGGTCCGAATCTCGGTCATCGCGACGAACACGAAATCAATCGGGAGGGCCGCAAGCAGCGCCGGCGTGTCGGCATACGACATGTGATTCACTACCAACACGCGTGGCCCTGCAGCTGGCATGCGCTCGGCGCCCTCCACACGAATGGGACATCCGGCGACGGTGAGCAGCACGCGACTCACCACGCGACTGAGGACGCGCACGGGGCGGCCGGGCGGGAGCAGGCGCACGAGCACCCAGGAGACCGGCAGGAGCAGGGCGAGTGTCACGGTGCCGGCGACGGCGAGATAGGCAATGTACGCCGCCCGTCCGACGGCGCGCACCACGCGCCGCAATCGGTCGCCGGCCACCGTCGCGGCCAGAGCCATGCGTACGCGCCAGGGAGCGGCGGGGCGACTGCCCATGGCACCGGACGTGAAGGCGTCACGGGTGGCCGAGCGACGGATCTTGCCGCTGGGAGTCTTGGGCACCGTGCCGGGCGCGACGATGCGCACTGCGTCAGGCGGCAGCCCCACCTGTGCCGACACCGCTTCGACAATTGCGCGTTCGATGCGTTCCTGGTCGGCCGGCAGCTGCGCGTGCGTCTCGGCGATCACGACGAGCTGTTCGGTGCCGGTGGCGGGATCGGGCACACCGAAGGCGACCACGCATCCCTTGCGTACGCCGTCCACGGCGCCGGCCACCTCCTCGACCTCCTGCGGCACCAGGTTGCGCCCGCTCTTGATGATGAGGTCTTTGGCGCGGCCAGTGACGTACAGCTCGGCGTCGCTCAGGTAGCCGAGGTCGCCACTATCGATCCAACCGCCGGGGCGAATGGCACGAGCCGTAGCGTCGGGGTTGTGGTAGTAACCAGTCATGCATGACGGCCCGCGGAAGAGGACCCGTCCGACCGTGCGCATCGCGACGTCGGCGTCCTGGCTGTCGACGATGCGTACCTCGTGGCCAACGAGGGGGCGCCCCACCGAGACGAAGTGAAGCGCCGACGGGTCACCGGGCGCCGTGGGCGTAGCGTGCGCGTCGCGCGTGAAGGCATCACGTGCCACCGTGTCCACGCGAGGCTCGCGCGCCAGCGGCGGGAAGCAGAGCGCGACGGAACTTTCGGCGAGCCCGTACACCGGCATCAGGGCGTTGCGGCGGAACCCATTGCGCTCATAGCGGCGCGCGAAGCGATCGAGAGTGGCGGCGCTCACCGGTTCGGAGCCGTTGAGCGCACAGCGCCAGGACGAGAGATCGAGGCCCTGGAGAGCTTCGTCGCGGATCTTCCTAACGCAGAGTTCGTACGCGAAGTTGGGCGCGGCCGACAGCGTGGCGCGCTCCTGGTGAATGGCCCATAGCCAGCGTTCGGGGCGCGCCAGGAAGGCGAGCGGCGACATGAGGCCGAGCGGGAGTCCGTGCACTAGCGCAAAGAGCCAGGCACCGATGAGTCCCATGTCGTGGTAGAGAGGCAGCCAACTCACGACGACGTCGGTGGGGCGCATATCCACACCAGCGGCAATGGCGTGAATGTTGGCGAGCAGATTGGCGTGGGAGAGCAGCACGCCCTTAGGGTCACCGGTGCTGCCAGAGGTGTACTGAACGAGTGCCGGCGCGTCGGCGGCGATCATCGGGAGCGCTCCCTTACCTTCGCGGAGCGCATCGGCCTCAGCGCGGAGCGTCTGCACCGTGACCGGGCTGGCGAGGGTGGGCGCGTCCGACCGGAGGGCGCGGGCCACTGGCGCCGCTTCCGGCATGGCAATGAGCACGCGCGCGCCTGCGTTGGCCAGAATGCGCGATTGGCGCTGCAGGTATTCACCCAGGCGATCGAGCCGCGCCGGTGGATACAGCGGCACGGCCACGGCGCCGGCGGCAAGCGCGCCCATGAAGGCCTGCAGGTAGTCGAGCCCGGTGGGGAGCATGAGAGCCACGGGCTCACCTGGACGCACGCCGCGCGCAGCGAGCGCCGCGCCGAGCTGCTGGGCGCCGCTCCACAACTGCTCATAGGTCACCGGTTGTACGCGGTCGTTCTCGTGGAGGCGTACGTGCACGCGCGTTGGTTCGGCGATTGCGTGCCGTCGCAGCGCCTCGATGAGCGTCGTTGCGCGGTCGAGGTCCGCGATGCTGGCAGCGGGAGCGATGGCACGTTCGCCCGGCGGGGGGCCAGCGGTGCGCGGGGCAAGGGCGACGTCAGCGGCGATCTCACGGGGCGTGTCGAGCACCAGGAAGTGATCGTCGAGTTCGCGGCCGAGCGCGGCTTCGAGGCGCGTGAGCAACTCGGCGCGCTCGAGACTTCCGAGTCCGACGTCGCGTTCCAGCGATGCGGTAGGCGTCACGGCGCGAGCCGCGCGATCGCCGCGCAGTTCGCGCGCCAGGTCGCGTGCAATCTGGACGATCCGTTCCTCAGGGGTCATCTCGCGATCACGCTCGTGGGTGCCACCCCCTGAATCTCCACCCGAAGGCGGCCGGCGCCAATAGCGTAGGTTCGGGATATGGCGAACCCTCGTCGTCGGCATCACTGCCTCCGGCGAGGGTTCATACCCGCTGGCGACTGTCGGTCGGTCGTTTCGGCACCACTTGAACGATTGCGTTTAAGACATTCGCGCAAGCGATCAGGCCGGCAGTCTTACCCTCGTCGGACGGGACCGAGTCAGGCGTCCCTTGGCTCTCGGGACTTCAGTTGTGTCCAGCGACCTCACAACCCGTGCGGGCAGGGTCGAACTCCCGCCGCACTGCCATCCGACGGTATCCCGCAGGGTGGCTCCATTCGCGGTATTCCCGTCCGCGAACGCACCAGAAAGATCGCTCGATTGGTGAAAGATGCCAATTCAGGGAATCCTTGAAGTTTTCGTGTGAATTCCAAGCCGGACTCGTGGGTCACTTCCCGACAACACCGTGCACATCTCCCCGTCGCCGGGTTCCTTGAGTTCACGCGGTCTCGAACTCCGCCGTGAAGTGCCGCAGGTACCTGGCCTGCTTCACCATGGTCACGCCTCTCACCTGGTGAGCGCGGGCCTTTAGTTCGCAGATGACCTCCGCGGCGTAGTCGAAATGACTCTGCGTGTACACGCGCCGAGGAAAGGCCAGACGCACCAGCTCCATGCTGTGGTAACTCTCGGTGCCGTCGTCGTTGTGCTTGCCGAACATCACGGAGCCGATCTCCACTCCGCGAATGCCAGCCTCGAGATAGAGGGCATTGCAGAGGCTCCAGGCCGGATATTGCTCGGGGGGAAGGTGCGGGAGGAAATCCCTTGCATCGAGGTACACGGCGTGGCCCCCAGTGGGCTCCACGATGGCGACGCCCCCCGCCTTCATCTTCTCGCCCATGTACTCCACCGTGCGTAGACGGTAGCGCAGATAGTCCTCGTTCAACCCCTCCTCCATCCCCACGGCCAGTGCTTCGAGGTCGCGCCCGGCGAGTCCGCCGTAGGTGGGGAACCCCTCGGTGAGAATGAGGAGGGTCTTGGCCGCCTCCACCCAAGAGCTGTCGTTCAGCGCCAGGAAGCCGCCGATGTTCACCATGCCGTCCTTCTTGGCGCTCATCATGCAACCGTCCGCCAGACTGAACATCTCCTGCGCGATGGACCTCACGGTGCGGTCCTGCTGGCCTTCCTCCCGCAGCTTGACGAACATGGAGTTCTCGGCGTAGCGGCAGACGTCGAGGATCAGCGGCTTGCCGTAACGATTCAGCAGTTCGCGATAGGCACGCAGATTCGCCAGGCTCACCGGCTGCCCGCCGCCGCTGTTGTTGGTGAGCGTCATCATGCCAAAGGGAATTCGGTGCGCTTCGCGCGCGATCAGCTCCTCGACGCGGGCGAGGTCAATGTTGCCCTTGAAGGGATGGCGCGTGCGGGGTTGCAGGCCCTCGGGGATCACCAGGTCGACGGCCTCGGCCCCCTGATACTCGAGATTGGCACGCGTGGTGTCGAAGTGGGTGTTATTAGGCACGAGATCGCCCCGCTTCGTGGCCACGGTAAACAGGATGTGCTCGGCGGCCCGACCCTGGTGTGTGGGGATGATGTGCTGGTATCCGGTGAGATCCTTGAGCACCGACTCCAGCCGGTAGAAAGACTTGGAGCCGGCATAGCTCTCGTCGCCCTCCATGATGGCGCCCCACTGCTTGGCGCTCATCGCGCCCGTGCCGCTGTCGGTGAGGAAATCGAGCAGCACGTGCTCCGCCGGCAGGAGAAAGACGTTCAGCCTGGCTTCTTCGAGCCAGTGCCTCCGCTCACCGCGTGTGCTCATGCGAATGGGCTCCACGGTCTTGATGCGGAAGGGCTCTATTATGGTGTGGATCATTGGGTACCTTGATGGAAGACGGTCGCTTGGACGATAGCGCGTGGCCGATCCTTGTGCACATCGGGTCTGTGGGAGATGATAGGACGAATGGGGCAATATGCCGCTGGTCGGCGGCTCCAACCACCCGGACACCCAACCCCGCTGGTCATGAATCAACATCACGTTTCCGATTGCGCCCGAGCGCACTCCACCGGCCGCATCGCCCACGGATGCGTGGGGCTCCTCGTATTGCTGAGCCTGGCCCTCATGCCCGCGCCAGCCCGCGCGCAGATGCCGGCGGGCCCGTTTGGTGGACTGACCTTCCGGTCCATCGGCCCCGCCGTGATGGGCGGGCGCATTCACGACGTCACGGCGCTTCCGAACGATCCATCTACCGTGTACATCGCGTCGGCCACTGGCGGATTGTGGAGGTCCACCAATCACGGCACCACGTGGACGCCGATCTTCGACCATCAGACCACGAGCACGTTCGGCGTGATCGCCATTGCCCCGTCGGATTCCAACGTGCTGTGGGCGGGCACTGGAGAGCAGAACAACCGACAGAGCAGTTCGTGGGGAGACGGGGTGTACCGATCCACCGACGCCGGGGCCTCGTGGACGCACCTGGGCCTCGACAGCACACGTGCCATCGGACGCATCGTCGTCGATCCACGCGACGCGAACGTGGCCTACGTAGCTGCGTTGGGCAACCTGTGGAAGCCGTCGCCCGAGCGCGGGGTGTACAAGACCACTGACGGCGGACGCACGTGGACGACGAGCCTGTTCATAGATACGCTCACCGGCGCCGTGGACATGGTCATGGACCCGGGCGATCCGAACACGTTGTATGCGGCCATGTACCAACGACTGCGGACGCCGTGCTGCTTCAACGGGGGCGGACCGGGGAGCGGCATCTATCGGACCACGGATGGCGGTGCAACCTGGCAGAAACTTGCCGGCGGGTTGCCCGTCGGCGACGTAGGGCGGATCGGACTCGCCATCTCACGCGCCAACGGGAAGCGCGTGTACGCCGTGGTCGAAGCGCCGTCGGGTGGAAGGGGCGGCAGGGGCGGTGGTGAGAGCGGGGCCCAAGGCGCGGGGGGCGTGTATCGTACGGACGATGGTGGTGCGACCTGGACGCATGAGAACCCGCTCGACTCGCGGCCGATGTACTACAGCTCGATCTACGTGGACCCCACCAACGACGGGCGGGTGTACATGCTGGCGCGCTACTTCTATAGAAGCGACGACGCGGGCAGCCACTGGCGGATCATGCCCACCGAACCGACGTACGACGTCGGGCTCAAGGGCGACTATCACGCGATGTGGATCGATCCCGGCAATCCGAGCCACTTCTATCTTGCCGGCGACGGCGGGCTATACCAGAGCTGGGACATGGGCGCAACCTACAACCGCATCAACAACATCCCGATCGGCCAGTTCTACGGCATCGGCCTCGACGATGCGACGCCGTACAACATCTACGGCGGGATGCAGGACGATCACTCCTGGTTCGGGCCAAGCGCTACGCGACACTACCTGGGCATCGTAGGCGGTGACTGGCGCGAGATCGGATTCAACGATGGGGTGTCGGGCACGGTAGACAAAGACGGGCGCCACTACGTGTACAGCAACGCGGTGGAGGGCGACCTCACGCGCGTGGACGCGCTCACCGGTGATCGCGCCGACATCCACCCGCAGGCGCCGGCGGGCCAGCCGCCGTACCGGTTCGAATGGATCACGCCGGGGCTCGCTTCGCGCCACCTGCCGGGGGTCTACTATTACGGCGGCAACCGGCTGTTCATCACGCACGACCGGGGGCGCACCTGGGAGCCGACCCAGGACCTCACTCGGCAAGTGAACCGTGATACGATTGCCGTAATGGGCGTACTCGACGCGAAGATCGCCAACTCGCGCAACGACGGACAGACGGCGTTCAGCGCGCTGTCGGCGATCGACGAATCGCCGCTCGATGCGCACATCCTGTGGGTGGGTACCGACGACGGCAACGTCCAGCTGTCTCGCGACGGCGGCAAGACGTGGACGGAGGTGGGGCAGAACGCACACGGTGCGCCGGACGGAACGTACGTGAGCCGCGTGACGGCCTCCGACGATGCGCCGGGCGTAGCCTACGTCGCGTTCGACAACCACCGCCGCGGCGACTTCAAGCCGTACGCGTTCCGCACGCGCGACTTCGGACGTACGTGGACACCGATCACGGGCGGACTGCCGAGCGATGGATCGGTGCGCACCATCGCCGTGTATCCGCACCATCCCAACGTGGTGTTCCTGGGCACGGAGCACGCGCTCTGGGTATCGACCGACGCGGGCGACCGCTGGGAATCGGCCGGTGCCAACCTGCCGACCACGCTGTACATGGACGTGCAGTTCGATCCGCGCACGCAGGACGTGGTGGTCGCCACCCATGGGCGGAGCTTGTGGATTCTGGACGACGGCACCGCGGTGGGCGAATGGTCGGGAGCCGTGGCAGCGGAGCCGGCACACCTGTTCACCTTGCGAGCGGCGACGATGTTTCAGTATTGGGAGGACTACTCGTACCGGGGGCAGGATTACTACGCCGGCGACAATCCGCCAGACGGCGCAATCATCGACTATTCGCTGGGCCGGGACGTGGACTCGGCGACGATCACGATCACGAACACAAAGGGCGAAGTAGTGCGGACACTCGATGTGCCGGGCGGTGCAGGCGCCGTACACCGCGTCGTATGGGATCTACGCCATACGCCGCCGCCGTCGGAGCCGGACACGGACAGCTACAACCTCCAGGCGCTGCCGCGTCCGCCGCGCTCAATCGCGCCGCCGGGGCCGTTCGTGTCGCCGGGCACATACATGGTGACGTTGAAGGCGGGCGGGGCGACCGCCACGCGCGCGCTGGAGGTGAAGCCCGATCCGCTGATGCCGGTGACGCTGGCTGAGTACCGCGAGCGGGAAGCGTTTCTCGTGGACGTGCTCGCCGTACAGCGGCAGGCCTACGAGCTGTCGCACAGAGCCAAGGGACAGGTGCGTAGTGTTGCGGCGCGGCTCGAGCGCCGGGCGTACACCCTGGCCGGCGACTTCAACGGGAGTGGCGCGCGGCAGGGGACGCTGTATCCACCTACGTCGGCGCAGCGACGTGAATTGGCGGCGATCAAGGCCGAACTGGGGAAGGCTGGACGATAGGCTCCGGCCCGGGGGGTCGAGTCCGGGCCGGCACCAGGGCGCCCAGAGTGGATTCGGTGGACGGTTAATCGTGTGGATCTTGATGTTGGGTAACGCGCAGGTCCGACAAGACGCGCGCGCACCCAGCACTGTCCACTGGGTACGCATGGTTTCCGAGTTTCACGTCGATTTGGTCACGCCGGCGATGTTCAGCGCGCGAGTAGACCGTATCCATTGTCGCGTCGATTCGCCGCGACGCAACGTCGGGACCCAACTCGCGCATCAAACGGGACATCTCGCACACGATTTCCGACCAGACGGTAACCGGATCCGAATCGCTCAGAATCCGGCGAGAAAGCGCGTAAAGCGAGTCGGTGTCGTGCGGGTCGTCGCCGGGTCGTGCATATTGCGACGCCTCATGCTTGCAGGCGGACACAAGCAGTACGCAGGCGACCACACAGAGACCGCCGAGCTTCATGGCGCCCCTTCACAGTTCAAGATGCAGGCTGTCCCTTTCGCGATGGGAACGCCATCGGCGTTGAGCCCCCACACCTCCAGACGACCCCATCCGGCAAAGGGCGCGAGCGGTTCGTCCGCCGGCATGTCCTGCACTTTATAGTCGGTGAGCCGGTTGGTGGGCGAGATTCTTTCCACGTCGGCCGCATCAAACCAGCGCCACCAGTACCGGGCGATGTGAATCCCATCGGGCGGCAGGACGGTCCCGGAGGCCGAGTACCAGCAGTGGGCAACGTATGCCCACGTGTAAGTGACACGGTGCACCGAGTCCACGGCGGTATTGATCTTGATGCCGGTGCAGTGTCCGGGAATGCCGTCCCACTCCGGAGGGGCCCCCACATCCGGAGCGGGATAATCGGGAGGTGCGTTGGACTCGTCGAACTTCCATGAGGTATGCAACGTCTGCGAGGCCTGCACGGTGAGCGACTCCATGGGCACCTCGAACGGCATTCTTGCTTCCCGGTCGAAAACGCGCGCCGTGATCTCGCCCATGCCCGGACTGACCGCCGTCACGCGGCGCTGGTTCCGCGCAAGGGACAGCCTGGAAGGAACGTTCCACGTAACGCTTCTATTTAGTATCATATCAGTACTATTTCTGTTGACGGCAGAAAGGGCGAGGGGGATGGTCGATTGGACGCGGAGTGTTGTTGTGGGAGGATCCAGAGTCAATTGGCCGATCGTACACTGGCGATGGATGTGCACGACATCATTCACGATGGCGTCCCGAGCAGGCTGTTGACCAAGGTAACTTTCGCCCAGCGAATGGAGACGAAATCCGTTGAGAAATTCCCTCTCCGTGGCCAGCGCGTAGAGGCTCCGCCGATCCTGGTGGTTGATGGTGCGAGCTGCCTGATCGCGCATCGCAGCGACCTCGGCAGCCAGCGAATCGGACAAGGGCGTTGGGACGAGCGGGAACCGGTGGACCCCGGGGAGGGCACCGATGACATCGCCCGGAATCAGGATCCCCGAGTGCAGGTCGTTGTCGACCGGCCAGTTGGCGCTCGTCGGAGCGGCAAGGGAGACGGCGCCCACGCATAGGGAATCAGTTCGGGGCAAGACCAAACCCTGATCCCGCAACTGGTGGAGCGCTTGCTGCACGAGAAGATTTCCCTGAGAGTGCGCCACGAATATGACGTGCATCCCATCCTGACGTCGGCGGCGGTCCAGATATCGCGCCAGGCTGTCGGCGTCCTCTACCCCGCTCGACCTATTCAGTTGCACCTGGAGGTATTCATTGACTGCCTCGACATAGTCATTCGTGCGAACTGAGATAGCGACCGCCTGGCCAGTGCACGCGGCGTGGGCGACGACCTGGCTCAGGAGCGACCAGTATGCTCCCCAACGAACGGTTGCAAGCATGCACCAGACGGTGCCGCGTATATCCTGCGCGCGTTGAACGGACCACGTGCGATTGTAGAAGAAGTCTGTTTCCATCTTGGAATCTGTGGTCTGTCCACTCTTGTCCAGGGCGCAGTGGATTTGAGCTGCGGCTTTCGCCGCATCGAACTCCATGGTCTGAATTCCATTCACAAACACTACCCTCGTCGGCTCCGGCGACCCCGGTACTTCGGGTGCCCGCTGCGGCACGCATCCACCGCCGGGCGCCGTCTCGCGCACCGCGCTGGCCGGCAGCCGATCAGCGATGATCACGCCCCCTCCGCTTCCCCCGCTGCCGTCATATTCACTGCTCCCCAACCTGAATTCGTGCAACGCGAGGGCTTCATCCACTCGGATGAGCGCCGATGAATCACGGATGGGATCGTACGCCACGAGTCCCGCAAGCTTCACACGCCGCGACGCTTCGTCCGATCCCAGTGCGTTGAACAGCGCTCCAATGTCGTCCAGAATCTGTTGATAGGCCGCCACCGGGTCGGCCGCGGCGAGCAGTCCATGCAGCTCGATTACCAGCGGATCGGACACTGGCGGCAACTCGACGTCCACGTCGGCGGCAGCCCACAGGAAATGGTCGCGGGACATAACTACGCTGCCTGACGCCGGCACGAGGCTGTCGTCCAACGCCACCAACAGGTTCTTGTACCCAGGCGCCGGCGCGAACGAATAGGACACGGTGGTATCAACGGAGTAGGCGGTGTCGGACGGTTCCGATAGGGCGATGACCCCCGGCTCCAAACGAACACTCAGCCGCTTGACGTCGCACGAGCCGCCCCCGTTGTGCGCGGCGGCGATGCGAACACCGCCGAAGAACAGCCGTACGGTGCCGGAGTCCGGCACGTCGATGAAGGTCTCGGAGTACGGCGACCCGGCGACCCTTGGTGGCAGCGTAACCGTGCCGCTGTCGGTGGTCCCCGCCACTACCCACCGCAGTGCAATTTCCGAGTCGTTCCGGTTGCGGATGCGAAACCGGTTCTCGCATACATATCGAATGCCGACGCTGTCGGGATCGGCGACGGGCACTGAGGTGGCCGTTGGACCAGCGGCTGAGACGGGCGGCGGCACGACTGGCCGGTCCGGCCGGCATGCAACACCGACGAGCAGAACGATGAGACCAACGACAAAGCCGGCAGCGGATGCGCGGCGCGACCGAGAGAAGAACATTGGGGGAGCCTCAGAACGAAGTTGACGCCGCCCCTCGATCGGAAACACGACGCGCCGATGTGCAGCGCCGCGAAGGCGGAACGCCCTCGGGGCCGCGACGATCCTAGTCTAGGACAGTCCGGTGAGCCGCCATCACCATTCTCGCGCGGCCCGGTACCGGTCGTCGCCAAACGTTTTGGCGGCTTCGGCCGTTCCGGTCCGCGCACGGTGTTCGCAGCAACAAACCACCGGGGAACCCGCCTACCAAAACGTCAGGAAAGGGCCGACAGGGCACCGCGCGCCCCCTGATACCTCAGGGGCCGGCAGTAGCGCATTCTCAGGTATCCAGCTACGAGGCAGTCATGGGCACGCCAACCATTCCGGCCGGTTGGTCGTCGGCCGTTGAAGCGCACGACGCCGAGCCCGCGGTCACGTTCCACATTCCCAGTGCCAAGGGCGCCGCGGACGATTATCACGCCACGCTAATCGAACAGCGCCAGCAGTTCGTCGAGACGTACAGCGGCGTGCGACTGAAACACGTGCCGGTGTTCTCGGTAGAACCGAGCGAGACCCGCGGTAACATCGAGAATTTCACCGGTGTGGCGCAGATTCCGCTCGGCATCGCCGGCCCGCTGCGCGTGAATGGCGAGTATGCCAAGGGTGACTTTCTCATTCCGCTGGCAACAACCGAAGGCTCGCTCGTGGCCTCGTACAGCCGCGGCATGAAGGTGTTGCGCCTGGCAGGCGGCGCAAAGACCACGGTATCAGGCGACGGCATGCAGCGGGCGCCGGTGTTCATCTTCGAATCGGCACGAGAAGCGCGCGACTTCGTGGACTGGGTGGACGCACACATGCCGCAGATCCGCACCGTGGCCGAGTCCACGTCGCACGTGGCCCGCCTCACGCACATCGAGCCGTTCCTGGCGAACAAGTTCGCGTTCCTGCGATTCAACTTCACCACGGGCGACGCCGCAGGGCAGAACATGGTGGGCAAGGCCACCTACGCCGCCTACCAGTGGATCCTGGCCAACAACGAGACGGTACGCCGCGCCTACCTCGAGTCGAACTTCGCTACCGACAAGAAGGCCTCGCACATCAACGTGCTCCATCCGCGGGGCAAACGCGTGACGGCCGAAGCCACGATTCCAGCGGAACTGCTACGCCACCACTTGCGCGTGGAGCCCGAGCAGTTGGCCTATCACTGGGGCGTGGCCAACGTCGGCGCACTGCTCTCGGGCGCCAACAACAACGGCCTCCATTCCGCCAACGCAATCACTGCGATGTTCATCGCCACCGGACAGGACGTTGCGAATGTGGCGGAAGGGGCCGCGGCCACATCGTATGCAGAAGTCACGCCGGACGGTTCGTTCTACTTTTCGATCACGATTCCAAGCCTGATCGTGGCCACGCACGGCGGGGGCACACATCTGGCCACACAGCGCGAATGTCTGGAGATGCTCGGCTGCTGGGGGAAAGGCCACGTGAACAAGCTGGCCGAGATCGTGGCTGCTACGGTGCTCGCCGGCGAACTATCCCTGGCCGCGGCGATCTCCTCGCTGGAGTGGGTGTCGGCCCACGAACGGCTGGGACGCAATCGATGACTTCACAGGCGTTGGTATCGGTGCGCCACGTGGACACGGTACCCGCCGGGTTCGAACGAGCGGAGATCCGCCCGCCCCCGGGTATCGTACGTCGTGCCCTGAGCACGAACCGCCACCTGCTGGGTCTGCTGTTCGGCGGCATCGTAGCGTGGACACGTGACCGGCGGGAGCAGGGCCATGGCCGCGGTCCGCGCTACATGGCCGGCCTGGCAGTGAGCGCCGTTGCGCGCCCATTGCTGCGGCGTGACCTCGTGGACCTGCCCTTCCCCGTGCAGTTCCGTCGCCGGCTGGAAATGCTCGGTCCCACCTACATCAAGCTCGGGCAGATCCTGAGTCTCCGCGAAGACATTCTTCCGCACTCGGTGACGAGCGAGCTGCGGAACCTGCTGAACCGCCTGCCCGTGATTTCGTTCGAACAGTTCACGGAGCTGGTGGAGCGCGACCTAGGCCGGCCCATGGACCGGATGTTCTCGTGGGTGGACCCCGAACCGCTGGGCTCGGCGTCCATTGCGCAAATTCACCGGGCGACCACGATCACGGGCGAGGACGTGGTGATCAAGGCGGTCAAGCCCGGCGTAGCCGAGACGCTCAAGCGCGATGCACGACTGCTTCGCGTGCTGGGCGGCGGCCTGCAGTTGGTGCTGTCGCGCTATCAACCCAAGCGCATCATCAACGAATTCTGCGAGTACACGTTGCGTGAGGTGGATCTGCGCCGTGAAGCCGACAATGCCGAGACTTTCGCGGTCAACTTCCGTGACCTGCCCGACGTGGTGTTCCCGGCGGTGGACCGCCTGCACAGCGGGCTGCGCGTGCTCACGATGCAGTACCTGGATGGCGTGCGGCCGGACAGTCCGGAAGCGTTGGCGCTCCCCGAGGAAATGCGCGAACACCTCGTGGATCTTGGCGCGGCATCGATCATCCGCATGCTCTACCGCGACGGATTCTTCCACGCCGATCTGCATCCGGGCAATCTGCTCGTCCTGCCCGGAGCCAAGGTGGGTTTCATCGACCTCGGCATGGTGGGGCGGTTCGAGAGCGATCTGCGTCGGGCCCTGCTGTATTACTACTACTCGCTGGTGACCGGCGATCACGAGAACGCGGCGCGATATCTGGCAGCGGTGGCGGAGCCGGGGCGAGACGGCGACCCGGCGGGCTTCCGCCGCGACGTGTCGGAGATCTCAGCGCGCTGGCACCGGGCGTCGAGTTTCGACTCGTTCTCACTGGCCCAACTGGTGCTGGAATCGGTGGCGCGCGGCGGGCAATACCGCATGTACTTTCCGGTAGAACTGGTGCTGATGGTGAAGGCCCTGGTGACGTTCGAGGGTGTGGGGCACGTGCTGCTGCCCGATTTCGACGTGGCCGACGTGTCGCGGCGGCATATCCGCACGGTGTTCCTGGAGCAGTTCAACCCATTCCGCTTCGTGCACGAGGGGCTGCGTGGCGCGCCCGATCTGCTCGACGCCGCGGTGAAGCTGCCGTCGCTGGTCACCGAGGGCGTGCGCGTGCTGGAACGCAGCACGCGGCCGCCGGCGGAGAATCCGCTCAAGGGGGTGCGCGCAACGTTGCTGGCCGGGTTCTGCCTGGTGGCCGGCGCGATCCTCATGGCGTTCGGCGCGGCGTGGCCGCTTTGGGGCGTGCTCTACGCCGCCGCCGTCCTGCTGGCATTCCGGCGGGGAGGGTGAGGCGATGACGACGATGCTGGCGCCCAAGGCCGAGCTGGTGGCTGGACCGGAGTGCTACGATCCGTTCGACCCCGCGTACTGCCGCGACCTGCTGCGACGGGCCATCGCGCCGCTCTCGGACTACTATTTCCGGCCACGGTTGATCGGTGTGGAGAAGCTGCCTGAGAAGGGGCCGGTGATCATCGCGGCGAATCACAGCGGCACGGCATTTCCGTACGACGCGATCGTGCTGGATTTCGCTCTCTGGCGCCGCGAGGAAATGCGACCCGAAGCAAAGTGCCGGTCGGTGTTCGAGAAGGAACTCACCCTCGCCTGGTGGATGCGTCCGTTCGGGGTAGACAATCTGTGGCGTCGCGGCGGCGGCGTGGACATGACCTTCGACAACTTCGAACGCCTCATCGAGCGGGGCGACCGGATCATCTACTACCCCGAAGGGGTGCCTGGCATCGGCAAGGGGTTCCAGCATCGCTACCATCTGCAGCGGTTCCGCACCAGCTTCGTGCGGCTGGCAGCCCGGCATAACGTACCCGTCTATCCGGTGTACGTAGTGAACGCCGAGTGGGTGATGCCGTACCATGTCACCTTCCCGCCGCTCGATCGGGTGATGCAGCGCTTCTTCCACGTGCCGTTCCTGCCACTGCCGGCCGGGATCCTGGCACTGATCTTCCCGTGGATGTGGTACCTGGCGCTTCCCGCGCAGATGACGTTCGTGGTGGGCGATCCCATCGACCCCTGGGCGCTGCTCCACGACCTTGGCGTGCCGGACCACGAAGAGCCCGATCGGATCGTGCTCGACCGTGCGGCGCACCGGGTGCGCAAGATGATGCAAACCGAGCTGGACCGGCTCGTGGCCACCTACGGCGCGCGCCCGTACAATTGGCGCTCGTTAGCCGCGTCGCTGCGCGCAGCGCGTGGCTGCTTGCGGAAAGTGCTGCCGACGGGGTGGCCGGTGGCGTTCATTCGCAACGAACGCGACCACTACCGCAAACCGGCTCGGAACCGATTCGTCGCAGCGCTGCGGGACTTCGATCTCGTCGCGTTCTATCTTCCGTTCGGATGGCCGCTGCTCTCGCTGTTCCGGCACGTGCGACGCCCGCCCTACGGATATCGCGGCCTGAGCACCAAAGAAACCCGGGAGCGCCAGGGCAACTTCACCTGGCGGCTCAGCGAGCGGCCACTTCCGCCTCGAGCCGGTTCAGCGCACGGCTGAGCGAGCCGGTCACGCGGTGCGCTGTGGGCCGCGAGAGGAGCACCGTCTCGAGGCCCGCGCTGGACCATAGGTCGCGCGACTGGTCGCGGAGGATATCGCGCCGCAACGTGAATCCGTGCGAACGGAGCACGGGCCGCAGCTCATTGTACCGTTGGAGCAGGGTGCGGCGCGTGGCTTCGTAGCCGCTCCGGCAGATATGGCGGCGCGACCGGAAGCTGAACACGTTTGCGAAGAACAGTTCGTATTCCTCGGCATCCGGTTCGAGCAGTACGACATCGGCATCGGGGAACCGGGCCGAGTAGCGCGAAAAGCCCACACGCAATCGCGAATGGATGAGCGTGCGGAAGGTCTGCGACAACACGGCGGGGAGTCCCGACTGGACGATCACGTCGGGGGGCAGCCGGCCCTCCTGGGCGGCAGCGGCGGCGTCCACCGGCACGATCGGATTGATGCAGAAGAGCAGTTCCGCCCCCTGCTGCAGCGCAACGGACGCGTGCACCGTCTTGAGCAATACGCCATCCACGCACTGGCGTCCCTGGATGCGCACCGGGGGATAGATGCCGGGTACTGCCGTGCTCGCCTGCACTGCGGTGGAGATCGGAACATGGTCCCAGCCCTCCATGCCGAACCGGATGGGCGTCCCGGAATCGAGATCGGCTGAAACCACCGTGAGCCGGCGTTTCAACTTCCGGAAATCATCCGTTCGCCCTTCCATGGAGAAGATCTCTTGCATGTAGGCACGGATAGGCTCGTTGGCAAACACGCCTACGGGCAGGGCCTGCATGAGGAAGTTGATGGCGGTGCCGATACTCTGCGACCCAGGATGGCGAATGAATTCGTTGATCGCCTCGAACGCGAGCCGCGGCACCTTGAACCCGCGTTTGATGAATTCCCCATAGGCCGGCGTGAAGAAGATCTCCGGCCGCAGCGGATTCACTCCCGGCTCGTCGCGCAGCACAGCGCGCAGCATCTGCGTGGTCGTGAGGCCATTGGCCAGGCATGCAGCGATGAACGACCCTGCGCTCACGCCTACATAGCTGTCGACCTCGTTGAGGTCGAGCCCGTCCACGGCTTCCTCCAGTGCCCGCAATGCGCCAATCTCGTACATCGCACCCACGGGCCCGCCGCCGGCGAGGGCGACGCCGATCTTGGGATGGCGAGACTTGCGTGGTCGCGGGGGCATGGGTGTGGTCCGATTGGTGCTCGCTAGCGAGTATCAGACAGTCAGACAGTCGGGCAGTTGGACAGCTAACTGCGAACGAACAACGCAGTGCTGCCAAACTGCCCGACTACCTGACTCTCAAACTGTAGCATGGGCCCGGCGTTTCGTCGTCGTCCGCCGCGTGGCATGCTTCACCGGCTTCTCCTCGAGCGTCTTGGTCAGGCGCTCGACCCGCTTGCTGAGGCCTTCGATCTCCCTTTTCGTAGGCAGACCCAGGCGGTTCAGCACCCCGTTCATCCCCTCGTCGAGGTTCTCAGTAATGCGATCGACCGTGTTGCTCGCCGCTTTGCGGACGTCGAACCGCTCCCTGACCTCAACCAGGCGATCCTTGCCGGCAGCCTCGAACGCCTTGCCACGGTGCACCAGCGTCTTGAAGATCTTGCCGCTCTCGTCCTCGGCCATCGAAAGCGCGCCGAGTCCGGCAAGCCAGATCTGATACGCGGGACCGCGGAGCATCGGAAGCTGCGATTGTTTGGCTAGTGTCTTGGGCATGGTCCACTCCTCCTAATTCGGAATGCTCGCTTCGAGGGGACCGTTCAATTCCCTCGCAGCTGGGAATCGTGATAATGACAACGCGCCTGCACTTGCATATCAAAGGTGTACAAAACGCGAAGCGCGTTCTGTAGGGCGTTGGACGATCCGTCGTCAGGGGACAGGAGGACGGTAGGAGGGTAAGACAGTCTGACGGTGAGACGGATACCTGCCAACGCCGTGGTGTCAGGCCGTCAGACTGTCCGACCGCCCGACTCTCTCCACAATCCGCCCCGCCGCATACTCCGCCAGCGCCGTAATCGTGAGACTCGGATTGACGCCTGGATTGGCCGGCATGATGGAGCCGTCCACTACGAACAGCCCCTCGTAGCCGTGCACCGCGCAGTCGAGGTCGATCACACCCTCGTTTGCATCGCGGCCCATGGGACACCCACCCAGGATGTGCGCGGTCATCGGAACGCCGAACAGCCCCTCGTTGATCGAACCGGTGAGCACGCCATCGGTACGCTCGGCGAACTCGCGGGCCACCGCGCGGCCGAGCGACGGCGATCCGCTAGCCTCGCTCAGCTCGTCGGGCCGGCTCACGAGCCCGCGCCGGAAGCCGGTGAGCAGGCCGCGACCCAACCGCAGCTTCACACGATTGTCCACCGTCTGCATGACGAGCAGCACCGTGCCCCGCTCCGCCCAGCCGGGCATCAGGTGCGTGCGCAGGAAATCCATGGGATGCGCGAAGATCTGAGCCAACGAACGGAATGCCCGGCCCGCGAATGTCCGCCCGTCGGTGAGCGGCCCGCTCAGAAAGCGCATGAGCGACGAGCCCGCCGGATAGCGCACCGGTTCCACGGTGGTCACGGCGTCGGCGTTGATGATCGACGTAATAGCCACACCCTTCGAGTAGTCCACGTCGCGTGGGCGGCTGATGCTGCCCAGAATGCTCTCGCTGTTGGTACGTACGGCGTCACCCAGCCGCGGCGAGAGCATGGGGAGCGAGCGCGTGACGTCGCGACAGCGGAAAAGCAGACGCAGCGTGCCGAGCGCGCCCGCCGCAACGATCACATTCCGTGCGCGCACCGCCGTATGGCCGCCGCTGAGTAGCCCGGTCGACCGCCGGTAGTTCACCAGGTAGCGCGCGCCGTCGGGCTGTGGACCCTGGAGCGGGTGGATGTCGCGTACCTGGCACTCGGCGCGCACCTCGGTGCCATGTTGCTCCGCGAAGTACAGATAGTTCTTGGGCAGCGTGTTCTTTGCATTGTGGCGGCATCCGACCATGCAGGCGCCGCAATGCGTGCACCCGCGGCGCGCCGGTCCCGTGCCTCCGAAGTAAGGATCGGGCACTTCCTGCCCTTCGCGACCTTCCTCGCCGAAGAAGGCGCCCACGGGTGTGGGCGAGAAACTGCTGCCGGTGCCGAGTTCGTCGGCGATCTCTCTGAGCACATGGTCCGCCGGCCACAGCCGGGGATTGGGCGTGACGCCAAGCATGCGGCGGGCTGTCGCGAAGTGGGGGGCGAGGAGTGACTTCCAGTCGGCGAGATGGCGCCACGCCGGCGCGTCGAAAAGCGCGTCGCTCGGCTCCATCAAGACATTTGCATACCCCAGGCTGCCACCGCCCACGCCGGCCCCGTGCAATACCCAGACGTCGCGGAACGGGCTCACCTGAAGGATGCCGAAGCAGCGGAGCGCCGGTGCCCAGAGGTATCGCCGCACATTCCACGTGGAATGCGCGAAGTCCTCGTCCCGGAAGCGTTTGCCCCGCTCGAGCACGAGTACCCGGTAGCTGCGCTCGGCCAATCGCATGGCTGAGACGCTGCCCCCGAAGCCCGATCCAATGATCACGAAGTCATAGCTATCGGTGGGTTTTCGCATGATCGAAGTGACTGGTGGGCAAAAGGGGGCGTAATCCCCAAACGTCAGAATCGCCGTCCTGGTTCGGAGAATCCAGTGGGCGTTCACCCTACGGAACGGTTGGGTCTCCCCCTACAGACGTCCCGGACCGTCAATCCGACGGTTGGGAAAGAGCGAGCGAAGGGACCCCACGGGAGGCAACCATGCAGGAAGAACGGGTACGGATACTGAGCGAGGGTGTGGTGGCCGGTTTGATCGGCTATGCCACCGTGGCGCTGGTGTTCGCCGCCGCCAACCTGATCGAGGGTCGCTCGGCGTTCTACACGGCGGCGCTACTCGGCGCCGATCTGTTCTACGGCATCAAGGATCCGGCCCAGGTCACAGTGTCAGCGCAATATGTATTTGCATATAACGGCGCGCACCTGGTGGTGTTCCTGGGTTTCGGGCTGGTGGCCGCATGGTTGGCAGCGCTGTCGGAACGCGCCACGCAATTCTGGTACGTCGGGCTGTTCTTCTTCTTCTTCGTGGCGTTCCACGTCGTGGCGGCCATGCAGGCCGTCGCCATACCGGTGCAGAACGCGATCTCGGGTCCGGCGATCTGGGCAGCGGGGGCAGCGGCCGCACTTCTGATGGCGGCCTATCTGCTCTACGTGCACCCGAAGATCCGCGCTGGCGAGTCCTGGGAAGGCTGAGACGGCCGTCCGTGGGGCGGGATCAAGAGAACAGGCTCAACGCCGCGTAGCCGATAAGGGGTCTGGCCCGCATTTCCAAACGTGGTCCACATGCCGAGCCCATGCGGCTGGAGGGCCGGCCGCTTGCGCGAACGTCGCGGGCAGTGACAGCTCCACCCTGAAGTCGAGTGGCAGGCCAGTGCGCAGCATGCCGAGTTGCTGGCCACGCTCGAGAACGGTGGACATCCAGTGCCCGACCCAGCCGAAGACCCGTTTGGTGGGTTTGCGGCTATTGGCGCCGCGCATTCCATGGCCATACCCTGACAAGTCGCTCAAGAAGGGAAGGGGAGGGGGAGGGGGGCAACTGACGACTACCATCAGCGGCGTCCGAGGTAGTCAGTCTCGCGATCTTTTGGTCGGAGGTGTGCTTTCTCTGGCGCTCCGCCAGCGCTTCCTGGGCTGCCTGATACCCCGCGGCCTCTGCGCGCAGGAAGGGCGGATTATGGCTGGAAACGCCGAATATTGGTGGCTGGAAGCGGGCATGTCAGGCGTTTCCTGACACGCCTGTAATCGTCCCTGACCCCCACTTCCACCAATTCCCGACACCAATTACATGACCGGTTTGGCATCCTGCGCTCCGTGCGGTGGCAAGTGACGGCCGAACATCGGGTTACCTACGAAGAGAGGGGCTGGATGCACCCGGGAAAGGATCGTGGGCGAGCGGGAATTGCCGACTTCGATTTTGCGAAATCGCCATTTGTCGTGATCTGGGAAACGACCCGCGCCTGCGATCTGGCGTGCCGCCACTGCCGAGCAGAGGCGGTGCCCTACCGGCGTCCCGACGAACTGAGTACGGACGAAGCCAAGGCCATGCTCCGTAAGGTGCGTGAGTTCGGCAACGTGGTATTCGTGATGAGCGGAGGCGACTGCCTCAAGCGGCCGGACGTGTTTGAACTGGTGGAGTACGGGTTCCAGCTTGGCCTGCGCATGGGAGTCACACCAGCCACCACGCCCCTCGCAACCCCAGAAGCGATTCGGAACTTCAAGGAAGCGGGGCTCTCGCGGCTTGCCGTGAGTCTCGATGGTTCCACTCCGGAAATCCACGACGCGTTCCGCCGCGTGGACGGGTCGTTCGACTGGGGCATGCGCATTCTCGAGGAGTCGCGGCGGATCGGCCTCTCGACGCAGGTGAACACAGTCATCGCGCGCCACAACATCGACGATTTCGATGATCTGGCAGCGCTGATGGAGCGGCTGGGGATCGTGTTCTGGGAGGTGTTCTTCCTCGTGCCTACGGGGCGGGCCAAGCCAGGGGACGTGGCGAGCGCCGCGGAATACGAGAAGATCTTCAACAAGATGTACGACCTGTCCAAGACGGCGCCGTTTGACATCAAGGCGACCGCGGCGCCGCAGTACTCTCGCGTGATCATGGAACGGCAGGTGGCCGAGCGCCGCGCCGGGTCGCGCGACGAAGCGCCGGACACGATGACGGGCGGCGTCATGTTCTCGCTCTCCGACGGGATCGGTCGGGCGCGGAGCGTGAACGATGGCGATGGCTTCATGTTCGTCAGCCACATTGGCGAGATCATGCCCTCGGGCTTCCTGCCGGTCGTGGCCGGTAACATACGGAACGACGATCTCGTGCAGGTGTACCGCGAGTCGCCGATCTTCACGCAGCTACGCGACCGCGCCCAGATCAGGGGCAAGTGCGGCGTGTGCGAATATCTCAAAGTGTGCGGCGGCAGCCGTGCGCGGGCCTACGGCATGACCGGAGACTTCATGGAATCCGAACCGTTCTGCGCGCATGTCCCGCGCAAGTACACGGCCATGGTGGAGCGGGGCGAAGCGGAGCCGGTGGAGCAGTACTTCGAATCACGCTACCGCCAGCCGCTTCCGGTTGTCGAGGTCGAGGCCTTTGTGAGCGGGAGCGCCGCATGAGCGCCACCGACCTGCGCGACCCGGATGTCGCTCCGGACCCATCGGTCGCGCCGACGGTGGGGCCGGCGCCGGTGCTGGAGCGTCCGCAGGCCCGGCCCGCCGACGGCGGGCTGGTGTGCATTGGCGTATCGCACCGCACGGCGTCCGTGGCGCTGCGCGAGCGGCTGGCCATTCCCGAATCGGCGGTCGGAGCCGTGCTCTCACGGTTCGGATGTGGGCTGAACGCGCGCCCGTCGGCGATCAGTGAACTTGTAATCCTGTCGACCTGCAACCGGCTCGAGCTGTACGCCGCGGCCGGCCGCGATGCGGCGGGCCCCCTCACCGGCCTGCTGTCTGAGGCCACGGGCGTGAGTGCCGACGAGCTACAGCCGGTACTGTACACGATCACCGGCGACGCCGCCGTGCGGCATCTGTGCCGCACCGCGGCCGGCCTCGAGTCGATGGTCATCGGCGAGCCGCAGATTTTGGGGCAGGTGTCCGAGGCGTTCGCTACGGCGTCGGCCAATGGCGCGGCCGGCCATATGATGTCGACGCTCTTCCGCGGGGCGATCCGGGCGGGACGGCGAGCCCGCGCCGAGACCGGCATCAGCCGTAATCCGACCACCGTGAGTTCGGTGGCGGTGAAGTTGGCCAGCACGGCGTTCCCCGACCTCGCCTCGGCATCGGTGGTGGTCGTCGGGGCCGGTGAAATGGCGGAGTTGGCGGTGTCGGCGCTGCACTACCGGGGAGTGAACGACATCTCCGTGGTGAGCCGCACGCGCGAGCACGCCGACCGGCTCTGCGCTCGCGTTGGCGGGCGCGCGATGTCCCTGGAACGTCTGCAGGATGCCCTCGATGGGGCCGACGTCGTGATCACGTCCACCTCGGCGCCGCACCACGTGATCACGCGCCAGATGGTGTCCACGGCGATGTCGCTCCGGCCCGACCGGCAGATGCTGATCATCGACATCGCGGTGCCGCGCGACGTCGATCCTTCGGTGGAGACGGTGCCCAACGTGTGCTGTGCCGACCTCGACGTGCTCGAGCGGCGGATCGCCGCTGGACTCCACGAGCGCGAAACGGAGGTCCCGCAGGTGGAGGCGGTGGTCGAGCAGGAGACTGCGGCGTGCATTGCGGCGCTGCAGCAACTCGACGTCCAACCGCTGATCGCCGACCTGCGGTCGCACACCGACCAGGTGCGGCGGTCGGCGCTCGACGGTGCGCGCCGCCACTTCGCGCACCTGAGCGACGAGGATCGCGCCCGCATCGAGGCGTTTTCGGAATCGTTGGTGAACCGGTTGTTCCATCAGCCCACGCAGCGACTGCGCCAGGAGGCGCGCAACGGACAGGTGGCCGGATACGCGATGGCGCTCCGCCACCTCTTCGGATTGCGCCAATGAGCCCCCACGTCGCCATCATCGGCGGCGGCATCAGCGGGCTCTCGGCGCTCGAACACCTCACACGGATTGCCCCGTCGCTCCAGGTCACGCTTCTCGAAGCATCGCCGCGACTGGGTGGCCACATCCGCACCGAACGATCGGGCGATTTCCTCATGGAAGCCGGTCCCGACGTGATCCTCGGTGCGAAGCCGGCAGCCGTTGAGTTGGCACGTCGTGTGGGGCTCGGCGACCGGCTGCACGGCACCAAACCAGGCGTGAAAGGCTCTTACATCCTCAGCAACGGCCGGCTGCGACGGATGCCCGACGGCATGACCGGACTCGTGCCCTCGTGGTTCGCGCCCTTCGTGACGACCCCGCTCCTCTCCCCGCTGGGCAAGCTGCGTGTGGCCCTCGAGTACTTCATCCCGCCCCAGCGGGAGCAGACGGACGAATCCATCGAGCAGTTCGTGGTACGACGGCTTGGCCGCGAGATGTACGAGCGACTGGTGGAGCCGTTGTTGAGCGGTATCTCGGCGGGCGACGGATCGAAGTTGAGCATGGAAGCGATGTTCCCGCAGCTGCTGGCCTACGAGCACGACTACGGCGGACTCACCAAGGGCATGCTCGCGGCCAAGCGCCGGCAGCGGATGGCCGCGGCACAGAGTGAGGGAGCGTCCCGGCCGGGGGCCGCGGTCGGGTTCCTGTCACTGCCCGGTGGGCTGGGCGAACTGGTGGATGGGGTGCAGCATGAAGTGCGGCGCCGGGAGCCCACCGGTACGCGCGTGGCGCTGCGCACGAGCACGCGGGTGGAGCGTGTGGAGGTCGTGGCCGACGGCGCAGACCCACGGTACCTGGTCACTCTGAGCGGCGGCGAGCCGCTGCGCGTGGACGCAGTGATCGTGGCGACGCCGGGCTACGTGTCGGCGGCGGCCCTCGCTCCCCTGGACCAGGACCTGGCGGCGCTACTGCGGGGAATCGAGTATGCGTCGACGGTCACCATATCGGTGGCATATCCGACGGCGGCGGTACCGCGGCTCCTCGATGCCACCGGGTACGTAGTGCCCCGGATCAACCGGCGCCCCGTGCTCGCCTGCACCTGGGTATCGAGTAAGTTTGAAGGGCGTTGCCCGCCAGGCCACGCGCTCTTCCGCCTGTTTCTTGGTGGGGCCGGACGCGGGTCGTTCGTGGAACGTTCCGACACCGATCTGCTCGACGTCGTGCAACGCGAGATGCGGGAGATCATGGGCGTCACCGCTGATCCAGAGCTCGTGCGGGTGAACCGGTACGACCGAGCGATGCCCCAGTATAATGTGGGGCACCTGGAGCGCGTGGCGCGCATCGAGGGGCAGGTGTCGCGGCACCCTGGGCTGGCGATTGCCGGTGCCGCGTCAGGTGGGGTCGGCATTCCGGACTGCGTGCGCTCAGGGGAGCACGCCGCCAAGGTGGTGCTCGCCGAGCTATCGAAGCGGTATCCAACCGAATCGGGGAGTCCGACGTGACGATCGAGTCCACATTGTTCATGCGAGCCGCCCGCCACCAGCCGGTGGAACGCACGCCCGTCTGGTTCATGCGCCAGGCGGGGCGTGTGTTGCCCGAATACCGCGCCGTGCGCGAACAGTATACGCTGCTCGAAATCTGCCAGCGCCCCGAGGTGTGCGCCGAGGTCACGCTGCAGCCGGTGCGCCGGCTGGGCGTCGATGCGGCGATCCTGTTCGCCGACATCATGCACCCGCTGGTTGGGGCCGGCGTGCCGCTGGACATCGTGGATGGCGTCGGTCCCGTTATTCACACGCCGGTGCGTCACGCCAAGGACCTGGACATGCTGCGTCCACTGGTGCCGGAGGTGGATCTGCCCTACGTGCTCACGACGATCAAGATGCTCAAGGCGGAACTGGGCGATCGCACACCCCTCATCGGCTTCACCGGTGCGCCCTTCACCCTGGCCGCCTATCTGATCGAGGGCAAAGCCTCGCGCGAGTTCCTGCGCACCAAGGCCATGATGTACGCGGCGCCCGATGCCTGGCACGAGTTGATGCGACGGCTCACCGACATGGTGATCGCGTTCATGCGGGCACAGCACGCGGCGGGCGTGGATGCACTGCAGCTGTTCGACAGCTGGGTGGGAGCGCTATCGCGCAACGACTACGTGCGCTACGTGCAGCCGTACGCGCGGCGGATCTTCACGGAGTTGACCCCTCTGGGCGCGCCGCTCATCCATTTCGGCGTGAACACGGCAACTCTGCTCGACGCCATGACGACCGATGGTGCGTCCATCCTGGGCGCCGACTGGCGCATTCCGCTCGACCGGGCGTGGACGATCATCGGCCACGACAAGGGCATTCAGGGGAATCTCGATCCTGCGGTTCTGCTTGGTTCGGCTACCGTGATCGAACGCGAAGTGAACGACGTCCTGGAACGTGCGGGCGGGCGCCCGGGGCACATCTTCAATCTGGGACACGGACTGCTTCCGCAGACGCCGGTGGCCGCTATCGACCACGCGATCGCGACGGTACGCAAGCGCGTCCTGTCGCCGGCGCCGGCTACCGCATCGGCTCTTTCGGGGCAACTCGCGGCAACGGGAGGACGGTGATATGGAGGGAGGGGATGGGGAGGGGAATCGTGCAGTGCTGCTCATGGCCTACGGTACGCCCGATCGGCTGGACGACGTCGAGGCGTACTTCACCCACATCCGCGGCGGGCGCACGCCGTCGCCCGAGTCGGTGGCGAACCTGCGGGAGCGCTACGCGCGGGTAGGCGGCGGCACGCCGCTGCTGCAGATCACGGAGGAGGTACGCCGGGCGCTGGAAGCGAAGCTGGCGGCTGCGGGGGGCCCCCAACGTGTGTATCTCGGCATGAAGCACTGGCACCCGTACATCGCCCAGACGCTGGAGACCATGCGGGACGACGGGGTGCGCGCCATAACCGCCGTGGCGCTGGCCCCGCACTACTCCCGCATCAGCATTGGCGCCTATCGCAAGGCGGTGGACGAGAAAGCGGCGGAGTTGGGCAATCCATTCGAGTTGCGGTTCGTGGACCATTGGTACCGCCAACCGTCGTTCGTGCAGTTCATGGCGGCGTTGGTGCGGCAGGGGTTGGCGCAGTTTCCCGAGCGGGAGCGCTCAGGGGTGACGGTGGTGTTCACCGCGCACAGCCTGCCGGAGCGTATACGCACCTGGAACGATCCCTACGAAGCCCAACTCCAGGAAAGCGCCCAACTCGTGGCGCGTGAAGCCGGCCTGCCCGGCTTCCGCCGCGCCTGGCAAAGCGCCGGCGGCACGGGCGAGCCCTGGATCGGTCCGGACATCCTCGATTATCTGGACACGTTGCATGCCGAAGGAGTGCGCAACGTGCTCCAGGTTCCCATCGGGTTCGTGAGCGACCATCTCGAAGTGCTGTATGACATCGACATCGAAGCCAAAGACAAGGCCCGTGCCCTGGGGATGACCCTCCACCGCACCGAGCTGCCGAATGCGAAGCAGGAATTCATCAAGGTGCTGGCTGACGTGGTGACAGAGTGACGGTCGGACAGCGAAGCCGCCGCTGCTGCTATTCTCCTGGCAGCAGACCCGCCAGCCTAGCGTCTGTCGGGCAGCATCGGGGCTTGGGCTTCCTGAAAACACCTGACATGCGTAGGGGGATTCTCCCCCTCCTTCGATCGGTTCCCGGACCGTAACTAAGCGTACCTCAAGAACTGCGGATCACGGTGATGCGACAGGCACTAGGTGCCGGGAGCCGTCGGTACCTGAATTAGAGGACAACATCCGGCGGCTTCAGTAGGGATGCTGGCACCACGCCGGCGAACATTTTCGCAGCCATCGGGATCGCGGCATCGCGACGCGATGCGCTTCGGTCCGATAACAAACCTGGACAGAGGTCCGAGATGCACGTGCGGGCAGTTTCCTGGTGGCTAACGCTGGCGCTGGCAGTTGCTGCATGCGGGGGCCAACAGCCGCCTGCCTCCAAAGCCGCCTCGGACAGCACGACCGGAGTGGCCTCTTCCGCATCCACGACTCCTGGCTTCGTTGCGAAGGCGGGTGCAACTCCTGCCCAGGCAATGCCGGCCTCGCGGACTCCGAACGCGTTTCCCCATGAGAAACACCGGAGCCTCGCCTGCCAGCGGTGCCATGCGGCCGTGCCGGGTCACGCAGTGCATACGAACGTGGCCTGCTCGTCCTGTCATGCGCCCGTGCCGGTCACAGGCCCAGCGCCCACCCCCGACCAGTGCGCCGCGTGCCACCATGGGGAGACGCAGTTGCGAACGTGCGCAACCTGCCACGCGGCAGGCCCGGTCGGCGCAATGACGCTCCATCTCAGCTGGAAGCTGTCCGTATGGCCCGAGCCGCGGCAGCGCGACGTGAGCTTCGACCATGCCTGGCACACCAGCCTGCAGTGCACGGCGTGCCATACGAATCGACCCGCGATGGTCCCGACGCAGCCGTGCGCTTCCTGTCATGTACATCATGAGGGGAAAGTCGACTGCCGCAACTGCCACCACTCGCCGCCGGCCGGCGCGCATACGATCGCCATCCATGCCTCTCCCACGGGGTGCGCGGGTTCCGGCTGCCACCAGAATCCACCGGTGAAGATTGCCACGCTGTCGCGCGATGAATGCCTCGTCTGCCACGCGGACCGTGTGAACCACCAGCCGGGCAAGGTCTGCGCTACGTGCCACATGCTCGCACCGGTCCAAGGTCCGCCAGGCGGAAAGGAGCCCGTGTCCCGATGACCCCCCGCGGCCACGCCCAGAACATTCGCATCGGCGGCACCGCCACCAGCGTGCATCGCGCGGTTCGTGCGCGGCTGTCCGTGCCGGCACTGCTGGCCCTCATTGCAATGCTGGCTGCGCCAGCGATCGCGCGGGCCCAGCAACTGCCGACGGCGCAGGTGTGCATCGACTGCCATCTCAAGCAGACGGACCCGCGGTTGTCCGCGCCGGCGAAGAACTTCAAGAACGACATCCACGCGCAGAAAGGGTTCACGTGCCTCGACTGCCACGGCAACGTCACGCCCCACGGCACGGACCCCCGCGACATCACGCCGGGCATCGGCTTTCTCGCGAAGCCGGCCCGTCGCGACATCCCCGCCATGTGCGGCCGCTGTCACTCCGACGCCGCGTTCATGAAGCGGTACAATCCCATGCTGCGCACGGACGAAGTGTCCGAGTACAGCACATCGGTGCACGGCAAGCGGCTGGCCGAGTTGGGCGACACGGCCGTCGCGACGTGCACCGACTGCCATGTTGCGCACAATATCCTGCCGCCGTCCGACCCGGCGTCGTCTGTCTACCCGACCCACGTGGCCAGCACCTGTGGCCGCTGCCACTCGGATTCGACGCGGATGGCGCCATACCGCATTCCGACGAATCAGGTGAAACTGTGGACGGCGAGCGTGCACGGCCAGGACATGCTGACCAAGGGCGACCTGTCGGCGCCCACGTGCAACAACTGCCATGGCAACCACGGCGCCACGCCGCCGGGTGTCGCGGACGTGCCCCACGTCTGCGCGCAGTGCCATGCGACGGTCGCTGACTTCTTCGCCGGGAACGGACACGACAGCATTTTCACGGCCAACAAGCTTCCAGGGTGTGTGACCTGCCACAGCAACCACGACATCGTGCTGCCGTCGGACACTCTGTTGATCGAGCGGGCGCAGACGGTGTGTGCTCAATGCCACAAGGCCGGCGACCCGGCCGGCCGCCAATTCCTGATCATGCACACGCTGATCGATTCGCTGCTGGCGGTGCAGGTCCATAGCCAGCAGGTACTCGACCAGGCCAATAACCTGGGCATGGACGTGAGCCAGGCCCAATTCGATCTCAGCGACGTGACCACGGCGCTGACCAAGGCCCGCACGGCCATCCACACGTTCCGAGCCGATTCGGTGGCCGCGCAGATCGCGATCGGCGTGAAGACCTCGGCCAAAGCGACGCAACAGGGGCAGGCCGCGCTCGCCGAGCACAGCTATCGCCGCGTCGGCCTGGCGATCTCGGTGCCCATCATCCTACTGCTCGCCGGCGCGCTGTGGCTCCGGCTGCGGATCATCGAGGCCGAGCAGCCCGACGAGTACGACGAAGACGACGAGCACGGCACCACCGAGCACAAGGAGCACTAGAGATGAGCAGCGAGTTCCACTCCAACGCATCCGGTGGCGGGAAGCCCGTGTCCCGCAGACGGTTCATCGATTGGTTGCTCGGCAGCACCCTAGGCGGATTGCTCATCGCCGTCTTCTACCCGGTGATTCGGTACCTCATTCCGCCGGTCAGCAGCGAGTCGTCCGTCAACTCGGTCACGCTCGACATTAAGCCCTCGGATTTGAAAGCGGATAGCGGCCAGATCTTCAAGTTCGGCAATGAACCCGGGCTCCTGCTCCGCACGCCCACCGGCGAGATCCTCGCCTTCACGGCCGTCTGCACGCACCTCGGGTGCATCGTCCAGTACGACTCCGCGCACCAGGACATCTGGTGCCCGTGCCACAATGGCCACTACAATCTCCACGGTCTCAACATCTCCGGGCCCCCGCCCAAGCCGCTCACCGAATACACGGTGAACGTGCGCGGCAATCAGATCGTCGTGAGCAAGGGAGCGTGACGATGACCGAGCCATCCACCGGCCGTGCGGCCCAGCTCTGGGCGTGGCTCGACGACCGCATCGGGTTCAGCGTCCTCACGCCGCTGATCCGCAAGAAGCGCGTGCCGGTGCACCGCCACAGTATCTGGTACTTCCTGGGCGGGATGGTGCTGTTCCTGTTCATCGTCCAGGTCTGTACCGGCGTGCTCATGCTGTTCTACTACCAGCCCAGCACCGCCGGGGCATACGAGTCGGTGCAGTTCCTCATGACGCAGGCCAAGTTCGGCTGGCTGGTGCGCTCCATCCACGTATGGGGCGCCAATCTCATGATCATGGTGCTGTTCGTCCACATGTTCAGCGTCTGGATCCTGAAGGCCTACCGCGCCCCGCGGGAACTCACCTGGCTCAGTGGGCTCGGCCTGCTCGGCGTCACACTCGGCCTCGGGTTCACGGGCTACCTGCTGCCCTGGAACACCCTGTCCTATTTCGCGACCCGCGTGGGCACGTCGATGGCCGGCGTGGTGCCCGTGGTGGGTCCGTTCATCGAGCGCATGATGCGCGGCGGGAATGACGTGACCGGCGCCACGCTCACCCGCTTCTACGGGCTCCACACCTCGGTGCTGCCTGCGGTGCTGTTCGGATTCCTGGGGCTGCACGTCCTGCTCGTCCAGCGTCACGGCATGAGCGTGCCGCCGAGCGTCGAGCGCAAAGGCAAGACACGTTCCACCCCGTTCGTGCCCAACTTCCTGCTGCATGACCTCATTGGCTGGCTGCTCGCGCTCGGCGCCATTGCGGCCCTGGCTGTGTTCTTCCCCGGGGAAATGGGGAAGAAGGCCGACATGTTCATGTCGGCGCCCGCCGGCATCAAGCCCGAATGGTATTTCCTGGCGCCCTACCAGTTGCTGAAGTATCTGCCGGCGAAGATACTCGGGGTGGACGGCGATGCCTTCGGAGTCGTGGCGTTCAGTCTTGTCGGCTCGTTGCTCCTCTTCATTCCCTTCCTCGACAGGCCCAGGAAGGACGGAAGATACCGCCCAATCTGGACCATCGCCGCCTTCGGCACGATCGCCTTCGTGATCGTCTTCACGTACATCGGCCTCAAGTCCTGACCGGACGAGGCGGCATCGTCGTACACGGCGCCAGTCGCGGGCTGCTACGGCTCCACGCTCTTTGTCTGTGCTCCGCCGGTCCACCGTTTCACCGCCACCAGGATGACGGCCAGACCGGCCAGCAGCAGGAGATACGGCGCAGCGTACAGCACCAGATTGAACCCGTGCGCCCTCGGGTCGAGCAGAATCCATTCGCCGTACTTGGACACGAAGTATGCCTTGACCTCGTCAGGGGTCTTGCCGGCCCTGAGTTGCTCCTTCACCACGCCGCGCATCTGCTGTGCCAGCTCCGACGGCGAATCCTGGATGGATTCGCCCTGGCACACCGGGCAGCGCAGCTGGGCCGCGACCGATGCCGTGCGGGCATCGAGCGCCGAATCGGCGGGCGTTGGGGCTGGCGCCTCGGTCGTCGAGCCGGCGGCGGGCAGCTGCTGCGCTGCGAGGCCTAACGGGTGGATGGCGCCTAGAGCGAGCGCCGCCGCCACCGCAAGTCCCCGAAGGCGTGTCATGGCGTTCCCTTGGTCTTGGCCGGAGCGACGGGGGTGAGCGCCGGCGCGGCAGTGTCGGCAGCCCCTGCAGAGCGCGTGCCCGGGGGGAGCGCCGCGATCAGCGAATCCACCTCGTGCGTCAGGATCGCATCGGTCACCGGGCCAGTCTGCTTGAACGCCACGCGTCCGTTGCCGTCTATGAAGTACGTCTCCGGCACGCCGTACAGGCCGTAATTGATGGCGGTGTGGGCGTCCACGTCGTTGACCGATGGATATTCCTGGCCGCCCATCTCCTGGATCCAGTTGATGGCCGGCGTGGGGTAGTCATTGTACAGCACGCCCAGGAAGTGCACGGGCTGGCCGGCGTAGCGCCTGGCGAACTCGCTCAGCGTGCGATGCTCGTCGCGGCACGACAAGCACCACGAGGCCCAGAAGTTCAGGACCACCACCTCGCCGCGAAGCTTGGCGAGATGCACCGTATCGCCAACAGGCAACGCCATCGGCGGGTGGCCGGGCGCGAACACGGCCAACGAGAAGTCGGGTGCCATGCGCCCCGGCAGGGGCGACGGGATGTTGTTCGGATCCTTGGTGAATCCCCAGGCGAACAGCGCGATCACCGGCGCCGCGGCCAGCGATGCGATCGCCGCACGTTTCCAGTTCATGCTTCCCCCTCACGCGTCATGGGCAGCGCCACGGCTGGGACGGGCCGGCGCACCGCAGCCGGTGCCGTGCGGCGCCGGCGCTTGGGGAACACCCCGATGATTGCGCCCAGCACCACGATTCCGCCACCGAACCAGATCCACGGCACGAGCGGCTGCACGATGAGCTTTACCGTGGCGTGCGAACCATTCTGGTCGAACGCCATCAAGTTGAAATACAAGTCGCCGCTGATCGAGCTGATGACCTCCGGCGTGGGCACTGGTGTGGATTGCGTCGGATAGAAATTCATGCGCGGGTCGGCCGTTGCCACTACCTTGCCGTTCTTCAGCACTTCCATCGTCGCACCAATCACGGCGCGTTGTGGCTCCTGCCGGCCCCATACTTCCTTGAGGCGCGCCGTATGGCCCGATACTGTGAGCGTCTGGCCCGGCTCGAGCGTCGCCTCGCGCTCACTGCGGAAGCTCTGTGAAGCCGCGACGCCAAGGGCGACGAACAACACCCCGATGTGTGCCACGTAGCCGCCGTACCGCCGCCGGTTGCCCTGTACCAGCCGCACCAGCGCTGTGCCCCATCCTTCGTCATGCGCGGCGTGCCGCGCCTTCATCCCGATCCAGTACTCGCGGAGGTTGGCGAACGCCGCGTATCCCACGAATGCGAACGTGAGGACGGCGTACGGATTGCGCGCGCCGGTCACCAGGGCGATCGCCGCCATCACGATCGCCGCGCCGAACGGGGGCAGGAGCTTGGTTTTCATGTCCTGCTTCGACGCCGCGCCCCACGGCAGCGCCGGCCCCACGCCCATCAGGAACAGAAGCGAGACGATCAGGGGCAGCGTCATCTTGTTGAAGAACGGCTCGCCCACCGTGACCTTCGCTCCCCGCATCGCTTCAGCGACCAGCGGGAACAGCGTGCCGATGAGCACCGTGAACATGAACGCCGTGAGGAACAGGTTGTTGAGCAGGAACACCGTCTCGCGCGACGCCGCCGATTCCAAGTGGCCCGTCGTGCGCAGCCGATCCGAATTCCCGGCCACCATGAAGAGCGCTGCCACCAGCACGATGGCGATGAAGACCAGGAAGTAGTAGCCGATGGGTCCCTGTGTGAACGAGTGCACCGAAGACAGGATGCCCGAGCGGGTGAGGAAGGTGCCCAGGATGGTGAGCACGAACGTGCCCACCATCAGGTTCAGGTTCCAAAGCTTGAGCATGCCGCGGCGTTCCTGCACCATGGCGGAGTGGAGAAACGCCGTGGCCACAAGCCACGGCATGAACGAGGCGTTTTCCACGGGATCCCAGGCCCAATAACCACCCCACCCCAGCACCTCGTACGACCACCACATGCCGGCGATGATGGCGGCCGAGAGGAAGCCCCACGACACGAGCAGATATGGGCGCGTGATCTTGATCCAGTCGTCGGACACCACCTCGCCCGAGAACATCGCCCCCACGGCGAACGCGAACGGCACCGCCATCCCCACGTAACCCAGGTAAAGCAGAGGCGGGTGCACCGCCATCAGGATGTGATTCTGCAGCAGGGGGTTCGGGCCCGGCCCATCGGCTGGCACCGGGAAAACGGCATGGAACGGATTCGCCGGCCCCACGAGCAGGATTGCGAAGAACAGGGCGACCGCGAGCAGGGTGACCGAGGCCCAGGGCACCAGATTTCCGGCGCGCTTGCGATTGAGGAATACCACCGCCGTGGAATACGCACCGAGCACCCACGCCCAGAACAGGATCGATCCCTCCAGCGCGCCCCAGAGCGAGATCACCGTATAGAACAGCGGGGTCTCACGGCTGCCAACCTGCGCCACATACGAGATCGAGAAATCGTGAGTGACCAGCCCATAGATCATGGCCAGCGTGGCGATGGTCACCAGAACGAAGTTCGCGTAGACCGTACCGAAGGCGATCTGCACCCAGTCTGCGCGTTGGCCACGAATGCCCAGCGTGCCCATGATCGCGCCCACCAAGACCATGACGAGCGAGACGAGCAACGCATCGTGCGCGAGAACTCCGGTCATGGCGTGGACCCCTTGATCAGCGTTTTGTACATCTCCTCCGGCTTCTCACCCGGCTTGGGCGGGTGATAATCGTTGGAGTGCTTGACCATGAGATTGGTGGCCTGAAAGACGTTGTCCCGGCCGAGCTTGCCTGCGACCACGACGCCCATGCCAGGCTGGAACATCTGGGGGGGCGCCCCCGTCTCGTGTACGAGCACGGTGCCGGAGTCGTCGGTAACCTCGAACTGCAGATGCAAGGTCTTCTCGTCCCATTGCACCGTGCCCGGTTTGACCTGTCCGCCGAGCTGAACCGGAACGTCATACGCCGAGGAGCCTTTGGCCAGTAACTCCTTGGGCGTCAGGAAGAACACCACGTTCTTGTTGAGGCCGCCATAGAGCAGCCACCCGAAGGTCACGATCAGAACCACGGCAACCAGGATCGCCCAGTTCTTCTTGCTCATACTGCCTCTCCTTCACCGGGCTTGCGGCCCGTGACTCGCGTGTACTCCGCCCGCGCGCGATTCAGCGCTCGCTGGCTGTACGCCAGATATCCGACAATCAGCACCCACGTCACCACGTAGGCGGCAATCACGAAATTCCAGTTCGACGCCTCCATCACTCATCCCCTCCCAGGGCCACCGCCTGCGCGGCGTGCTCGGCCGCCCGCTCGATCGCGGCGGCCTCGTACCGGCGCCGGATGAAGTAGACCATCACGAGTAGCAAGGCGCCGAAGTTCGCGAACATTCCCACCCAGTAGATCTTGGCCATGTCCTGCATCGTGGACGGCATCTGGTGCAGCGTCCGCCACCAAGTCACCGACTCCCAGACGATTGGGACGTTCAGCGCGCCGAGAATACCCACCGCCGCGCTCCACTGACCGCGCCGTTGCGGGTCTTCCACGAACGCGCGGAGCGCCAGATACCCCACGAACACCAGAAAGAGCACCAGCGTCGACGTCAGCCGTGCGTCCCATACCCACCAGACGCCCCACGCCGGCTTGCCCCAGATCATTCCCAGAACCAGCGTCAGCCCATTGAAGATAGCGCCCACTTCGGCGGCCGACGCGGCGAGCAGGTCATCCTCCTCGCGCCCCTTCCACAGGAAACGGAGGCTGTAGACGAGCACGATGGCGAAGCAGATGAACATGACCCACGCCGCTGGCACGTGGACATAGAGGATCTTCTCCAACTGCCCCATGTTCACGTCGGGCGGCGAGGTGAGGAAGGCGAACGCCTGCGTGGCGATCAGCGCCGCGATGCTCACGACGCCGAACATCGCCCAGCGGCCCGCGCGGGGCGCCTGCACCGTCTCAACGGCAGTGGTCATGGAGTTGGCCTCAGACTTCGATGACATATTCGAATGCCCACAACGTGGCAACGAGGAAGATCAGATCGTAGGCCGCGAGCAGCTTCACCCAGGCGCCAGCCTCGTGCATGAAGTCCCCCACGAGCAGCGCCTTGGTGGCCGAAATCGCGGCCAACAACACCGGGACCAGCATCGGAAAGAGCAGCAGCGGCAGCAGCACTTCGCGGGCCCGGCTGCGGCTGGCCATCGCCGCGTAGAAGGTGCCGAGCACCACGAGCCCCACCGCGCCCAGCGCAAACACGCCGATGAGCGCCGGCCACGCCTTGGGAATGTTCACCTGAAAGAGCGCGATCCCCACGGCCACCACGATCACCAGCATCAATCCCACGAACAGGGCGTTGGCGATGAGCTTGCCCACGTAAATCACCCACCGGGGGCCCGGGTACTGGAGCAGCTGGTCGAGGGCGCCGCTCTCCAGCTCCACCTGGTAGCTCCGGTTGAACGCCAGCACGCCGGCGAACAGCGCCGAGAGCCAGAGGGCGCCGGCCGCCGCGTCGCGCAGCGCCGCTGCGTCGGGCCCGAGCGCGAAGCCGAACAGCACGAGGATCGTGATCCCCAGCGCCGCCACACTATTGAACCCGGCTTTCGACCGGCGTTCGGTGGTGAGGTCCTTCCAGGCGATCGCGCGGATGCGGCGCACGTCGTCGCGGAACGCCATTAGCGAGCGCCTCCCGCCGCGGATGCCCCGGCCAATCCCGGACCGCCAGGCACCACGCGCACTCTGGGCACGGGCGCCGGTTTGGACTCAGCCACCCGCCCGTTCACGATCGTGATCGTGCGGTCGAGCACTCCCGCCGCCGGCGCCAGTTCGTGCAAGACCACCAGGGCCGCGCCGCCAGCGTGCCCCGCCTCGATGATGATCTCGTTCATCAGCGTGATGCCCGCCGTGTCCAGATTGGCGTAGGGCTCGTCGAGCAGCAGCACGCGGGCGTGGCGCAGCAGCAACCGGGCCACTGAGAGCCGCCGTTGCATGCCTGCCGAAAATCCGCGTACGCGTTCGTTGATCACGTGCCCGAGTCCCACGCGCTCGAGCGCCGCGTCCAGGTTGTTTCCCGCCGGCAGGCCGAGCATCATCGCACCGAACTTCAGGTTCTCGCGCGCGGTGAGGTCGTCGTAGAGCCCCGGCGTGTGCGCCAGAAACCCCAGCTCCGAGCGCACCGCGTCGGTGTCGTGCGCCACGTCGTGGTCGTAAATGCGCGCCGCGCCAGCCGTCGGCTTGAGGAGAGTGCCGAAAATGCGGAGTAGCGTCGTCTTGCCGCTCCCGTTGGCGCCGAGCAGCCCCACGATTTCACCGGGCCGAAGTTCGAACGACACCCCCCGTAAGACCCAACGCGCGCCGAACCGGCGCGCGACCCCCTGAGCTTCGATGGCCAACTCGGTCTGTGAAATCACCATGGGCGCGGGAAGTGGGGAAAGCCCTACGAACGACAAGCTGAGGCTAAGAGGCAAGATGCGGAATCGCCATCGGCAAGCGCCCGGGTCTCTGTAGTGGAATCACTGACAAACGCCATGGGGGTGGAAACGCCGTCGCAAGATGGCGTTCCCATCCCCGAATTCTATAAGGTAGCGGGCGAAGGCCCTACCCCGGGATCACCGCGGCTCCACTACATGGATCACCCCGTTGGTCCCCCTCCACGTCGGCCTGTACGACGCGCGCCCCGTTTACGAACGGCTCGCCGTCGCGCGTTTCGATGGCCGTCGGCCATGATGGCGCGAAGAGCTTGCCGCGGCATGCGCGCGAATGCTGCATCCGTGGGCGCGAACACCGTGTAGGGTCCGGGTGCATCGAGCGCGCCTGCGAGGTTCGCGACCTGGAGAGCGGTGACAAGCGTCCGGAAGGTTCCGGTGTCGATTGCAGAATTGGCATTGGCGATCATAAGGACCTAGGGCGATTGGTTCATTGGGTACTCTGTCGTGGTTCCGTCCAGCCCATGTCTAATGAATTACCGGCGATGAGCCATTTTGCCAAGATACTGTCCAGATTAATCTATTGACAGAGCATAGACAACATGGCACAGTTGGTCCATGGCAAAGCCAAAGCCGTCTACGCAGCCGCAGCACCCGATCGGCGTGGCCGCGGAACGTACCGGCCTCACACCGGATGTTCTCCGCGTCTGGGAGCGCCGCTACGGCGCGGTGGCTCCCGAGCGCTCGCCGGGGCGCCAGCGCCTCTACTCCGACGATGACATCGAGCGGCTCCGGTTGCTCCACCTGGCGACCCTGTCCGGCCGCAGCATCTCGCACGTGGTGAAATTGAGTACTCCGGAGTTGGCTCAGCTGGCGGATGAGGATACAGTGGCGCGGTCGCGCCCCGGGGTACGCGGTGCGGCGGCGACGACGATGGCCAGCGACACGGTGGAGCAGTCGATCGCCCTGATCCGTGGGTTCGACACGCTCGGTCTGGAATGGCTGCTCCGCCGGACGTCCACTGTGCTCGGGCTCCTGGAATTCCTGGAGACCATTGCAGCGCCGTTGCTGCGCCGGGTGGGCGATGAATGGCATGCGGGCCGCCTGACCACGGGGCAGGAGCACCTTGCGACGTCGATGGTGCGGCGGGTGGTGATGGGAGCGATGCAAACCGGTGACGTGCCCGCCGACGCGCCCAGCCTGATCGTAGCGACGCCGGCGGGGGAGCGGCATGAGGTGGGGGCGCTGTTCGTGGCCGCGGCCGCCATGGCCAAGGGCTGGCGGGTCACCTACCTGGGGGCGGATCTACCAGCCAAGGACATCGCTGATACGGCGCTCGCGATGGACGCCCGCGGCGTAGCACTGAGCGTGGTGTTTCCTACCGACCGGCGCCAGCTCGTGCGCGAGATCAAGGACGTGCGGAGTCGGCTGCCCGCGCACGTGTTCGTGATCGTCGGGGGCTCGGGCGCGTCGGTGCTGAAGGATGATCTCGCCGCGGCTAACGTTCCCGTGGTCGAGCGGCTGTCGGATCTCGACGCCGAGCGTTACGCGATTTCGCGGTGAGCGATGGCTGGACGTCGGTGTCGCTCGGCCTATAACTCCACCGGCCGGCGCGGTTCGAACTCGCGCTCGTGGATCTCAACGCTCACGATGTGCTTGAGAGGAATGGTCCGGAATTCGTTCCGGACGTAGGAAACGACGACCGCGTGGCCGTCGTGGATCGCGTACGGTTCCCAATGTCGTTCGTGTTCCGTGACGCCGGATTCGCCGTGGAAGCGATACGTGGCGCGCACGCTAGCAGAATATAGCACAAATTGGCACCAATCCTGACCGGATCGTTTCACATCACCGGCGCATCGTCCAGATTGCAGAAGCACTGCGTGCCGCGCCACTCTGCTCCACTGAGGCCCGCATGACCAGCACCGCGCGCACCCTTCGCGACACCGCGGAACGGCTGCGCGAACAGATCCGTCGCAACGACTACCTATACTACGTGCGCGACCGGCCGGCGATCTCCGACGATGCCTACGATGCGCTCGTCGTGAAGCTGCGTAAGCTCGAAGCCGCGCACCCCGAACTCGTCACCCCCGACTCACCCACTCAACGCGTGTCGGGCACGCCGACCAGCGCGTTCGAGACGCGACGCCACGCAGCGCCCATGATCAGCCTCGACGCGACGCGCGATGCCCACGAGGTGGCGCGGTGGGACGTGCGGATGCGCCAGGCGCTGGGCGCCAAGCTGTGCTATCTGCTCGAACCGAAGCTCGACGGTGCGTCGATGGAGCTGGTCTACGAGCGGGGCCAGCTGGCGCGCGGTGTGACCCGGGGCAATGGGACCGAGGGAGAGGACGTCACGGCCAACGTGCGCACGATTCCGTCGATCCCGCTTACACTGCGCACGGACGAGCGGCCGGTGCCGCGCTACGTGTCGCTGCGGGGTGAAATCATGATGGGGCTGGGCGGCTTCGAGCGGCTGAACAAGCAGCTGGTGCAGCGAGACGAGGAACCGTTCGCCAATCCACGTAACGCCGCCGCCGGCTCGCTGCGGCAGCTCGACGCGCGGATCACGGCCCAGCGTCCGCTGCAGTTCATCTCGTACGAGATCATGGCGGTGGACGGCATCGAGTTCGACGACGACACGGTGGTGCTGAACGCGCTCCGCGCCTGGGGCCTCAGGACGACCGACCACACGGAAATCGGCCGGACGATGGCCGACATCGAGGCCTACCACGCGGCCATGGCGAAGCGTCGCGACACACTTGGCTACGAAATCGACGGCATCGTGATCAAGGTGACGGACCTCGGCACCCGCCGGCGTATGGGAGCTACAGGCCATCACCCGCGGTGGGCGTTGGCGTACAAGTTCCCGCCGCGGGTCGAAGTCACGCGCGTGGAGGACATCACCGTGCAGGTGGGGCGCACGGGCCTGGTCACGCCAGTAGCGCTGCTGCGTCCCGTGGAGGTAGGGGGCGTGACGGTTTCGCGGGCCACGCTCCACAACGCGTCGGAGGTAAAGAAGCGTGACATCCGCGTGGGCGACACGGTGCGAGTATACCGCGCCGGTGACGTCATCCCGGAGGTGGTCGAGCGGCTGCCGCAGCAGCGGGGCAAGCGCCGAGCGCCATTCCAAATGCCGGCGCGCTGCCCGGCCTGCGGCGCGCGCGTGGTGCGTGAAGGGCCAATGACGTACTGCCCGAATCGGTTCGGGTGTCCGGCGCAGCTCAAGCGGTCGCTCCAGCACTTCGCGTCGGAGGGTGCGCTCGACGTGGAAGGGATCGGCGAGGAGACGGCCAATGCGCTGGTCGACCACGAGTTGATCCACGCACTTCCCGATCTATTCACGCTCACGGTGGAGGATCTGCAGCACCTCGAAGGGTTCGCCGAGAAGTCGGCACGCAAGCTCGTGGACGAAATCCGTGCTGCGCGTACGCTGGAGCTACACCGATTCCTCTACGCGCTCGGCATCCCGGGCATTGGTGCCACGGTGGCGCGCGATCTTGCGGAGCAGTTCGGCACGCTGGACGCGCTGCGGCGGGCCAGGCCCGATACGCTGGAGGCGACCCCGCACCTCGGTGCCAAGCGCGCAGCCGACGTGTATGCGTTCTTCAAGAGCCCGCACGCCCGGCGACTGCTTGACGGCTTGCTGAAGGCCGGCGTCCAGGTGACGGCGGAACATCGACAGAGCGGCCCGCTCTCCGGCAAGCACCTCGTGTTCACCGGCGCCCTCTCGTCGCTCACTCGTCCTGCCGCCAAGAAGCTGGTGGAGTCGATCGGCGGCCGCGTGGGCGAGAGCGTCGGGCCGAATATCGATTTCGTGGTCGTCGGCGTGTCGCCGGGCGAGAAGCTGGACGACGCCCGTCGCTACGGCGTGCGCGAAATGAGCGAACGCGAGTTCCTGGCCCTGTTGCGAAAGGCGGGCATCAAGAACTGAGATTGGAACGAGATGATTCGGAAACCGCCGATGACACCGATTCTTCCCCGGCGTTCCTGGTGCCGGCAGCGCTCAGCGCGCCGCGTGGAGGAGCTTCACGAACCGCGACAGGGGCCGCGTGTTGGCCACGTCGGCCTTTTCGGCCCAGCCGCGGCGGGCCTGGTCCACGCCCCAGCGCATGAAACGCAGCTCGTTGGGCGAATGGGCGTCGGTATCGATAATGATTCGGGCGCCCAGGGCGATGGCTGACCGCACGGACGTATCGTCCAAGTCCAGGCGTTCGGGCTGGGCATTCACTTCGAGCAGCACGCCGTGGTCCACGGCGGCCTTGACCACACGATCGAAGTCGAACCGTGCGCCGCGCCGACCATTGATGAGCCGTCCCGTCGGGTGGGCGAATACGTCCACCGATGGATGCGTGAGTGCGCGCAACACCCGTTCAGTCTGTCTGGCCGGTTCGAGATCGAGCTTCACGTGGAGGGCGACGAACACGATGTCGAGCGCAGCTAGTGTGTCGTCCTTGAGGTCGAGCGTGCCGTCGGCACGGATGTCCACTTCGGCGCCGGCGAGCACGGTGAGCTTGCGCAACTTGGCGTTGAGTTTGTCGATGCGCTTGCGCTGGCGGCGAAAGCCGGCGTCGTCCAGCCCCTGCACCATCCGCATCAGGGGTCCGTGATCGGTGATCGCGATGTATTCGTATCCCATCGCTTCGGCCGCCTCGGCCATCGCTTCGAGCGGCACGCGGCCGTCACTGTCGGTGCTGTGCATCTGCAGGTCGCCGCGGACGTCCCCAAATTCGACGAGGGCAGGAAGCTTCTCGTGCTCCGCGGCCTCGATCTCGCCGCGGTCTTCGCGCAGTTCCGGGGGGATCCAGGGGAGTCCGACCGCTCGGAAGACGTCAACCTCCTCGCGGCCGCCGACCTGTTTGGAACCGCGAAACACGCCGTATTCGTTGATCTTGAGGCCACGCTTCTGGCCCATACGGCGTACGGCGATGTTGTGCGCCTTGGAGCCAGTGAAATAGTACAGGCCGGCGCCGTACGACTTGGCGTCGAGTACGCGGAGGTCGATCTGCAGGCCAGACGCGAGGACCACCGAGGCCTTGGTGGACCCGTGGGCGAGCACCTCGCGAACTTCGGGAAAGACCACGAAGTGGTCGGAGACGGCCTGGCCCCGGCTGCACTCGACGAGAACGTCGAGGTCGCCAACGGTCTCGCGCCCCCGTCGGAAGCTGCCTGCGATGTCGGCGCGCTTCACGCCCGGGAAGGCGCGCAGGTAGGCGAGCATCGACTCGCCGTACTGGGCAGCGACGGCGCGTATGACGCGGTGCCCGCCGCCGCCACGCGCGGCCAACTCGTTGAGGATCTTTCTTTCGGTTGCCGTGCCGAAGCCAGGCAGAGTGCGGATCTTGCCGGCCTTGGCGGCACGCTCCAATCCGGCGACGGAGCGAATGCCGAGCTTCTCGACGAGCACGCGGGCCCGACTGGGCCCGATGCCCGGCACGCCCATCAACTGGACGGCGCCTTTGGGCGCCCCGTGCTGCAACTCCCGGAGCGCCTTGAGCGACCCGGTGCGGACAATCTCCTCGATCTTGCCGGCCAGATCGGCGCCGATGCCGGGTAATTCCTGCAACTTGCCGCCGTCGTGTTCGACGAGCGCGGCGATCGGCTCGGTGTGCTCCTCGACCACGCGTGCCGCATTGCGGTAGGCGCGGATGCGGAACGTGTTCGCTCCCTGGATTTCGAGCAACTCTGCCATTTCGCGGAAGAGCCGGGCGATCTCCGCGTTCTCCACGCGCTACCTCCGCGCCAGCAGCTTCCGGCGCTGGGTACTCATCTCTTCCAGCCGGCCGCACATGAGGTCGCAGATGCGGAACACATCGGCGTCGGCCAACCGGTAGATCACGAACAGCCCCTCACGGTGGCGATCCACGAACCCGCCGTCGTAGAGGCCCTTGAGGTGCTTGGACAGATTAGCCTGGCCCAGGCCGGTGGCCTGAGCGAGATCGCTCACTGAGCGTTCGCCAGCGCGTAATGCCTGGAGAATCTGCAGCCGCGCCGGCTCCGCCAGTACTTTGAAGCGGTCGGCGATCAGCGCGAGCAGTTCCGGGGTCATCTTGGCGTTGCTCATGTGCGGGCATTGGACGGAGCGTGAACTGACCATCTGCGAATATGGTTGATCATGCACCGGAAGGCGGTTCAGGATCAACCCCCGACCATCTTCTCGAGCATCGACTTCGGTGCGGCCCCTACTTGCCGGGCGGCTTCCTTGCCGTCCTTGAACAGAATGAGCGTCGGGATGCCGCGGATGCCGAGCCCGTTGGCCACGCTCGGAAAGCGGTCCGTGTCGAGCTTGAGGATCTGGAGGCGACCCATGTGCTGGCGCGCCATTTCGTCGAGTACCGGGGCCATCATACGGCAGGGGCCGCACCAGTCGGCGTAGAAGTCGACCAGCACAGGGAGCTTGCTGTCGGCGACGATGCGGTGGAAATCGGCATCGGTGACCGGCATCGGGCGGTCGGCGAGCACGGGCTTGCCGCACCCGGAGCAGTTGGGGGTGCCCGCGGCGAGGTCGGCATTGGTGAGGGCTCCGCAGAAGGGACAGCGGACGACGCCCAGCGCGGCTTGGGGCGCAGCAGTGGAATTCGTGGATGACGTCATGGACTTCCTCGGACGGTTGGTCGGTTCAGCGCCAGCGCGGCCGGCAGGGCCCGGAGGCGATGCTATATAACTAGCTACGCATATAGCAATATACAAGGGGGGCGGTCGGCGCGCTGGGCTGGCATCAAGGACGGAGCTTGGATCGAGATGATCCGGAATGAGCCGATGAAACAGATGAAAAGTCTGGGGGCTTCAGGATGAGACCAACTCGCCACGCGAGCTGATCCTCATCCTGAATCTCCTCCCCAGATCATCCATCCGTTTCATCCGGACCATCCTCATCATCCCGTTCTTTCCCTCCGTTCTTGATGCCAGGACGCCACCGAATCAGTCGGCGGGCACCGGCTCAGCGGCCCGCACGCGACGCCGTCCAAGCAGTCCCTGCGCGCGATGGCTCACCACGTCGAGATACGTATACACCACCGGGGTGATGAACAACGTGATGAACTGAGAGAAGAACAGCCCGCCAACCACGGCGATGCCCAGCGGCCGCCGCGATTCGGAGCCGGCACCCTGGGACAGTGCGATGGGTATCGTGCCGAGCAGCGCTGCCATGGTAGTCATCATGATTGGACGGAAGCGGATGAGGCAGGCCTTGATGATGGCATCCTCGGCCGACAGGTGCTCACTCCGCTCCGCCGCCACCGCGAAGTCGATCATCATGATCGCATTCTTCTTCACCAGTCCTATGAGCAGGATGATGCCGACGAAGGCGAACACGCTCAACTCCACATGGAAGATGAGCAGCGTGAGCAACGCACCGAACGCCGCGAACGGAAGGCCCGACAGAATGGTCAGCGGGTGGATGAAGCTCTCATACAGAATGCCGAGCACCACGTAGATCACGAAGATGGCGAGCACGAGCAATATCGCGAGGCCCGCCTGCGCCGACTGGAATGCTTGAGCGGCGCCGGAGAACGCGGTGGTCACCGACGCCGGCACGATCCTGTTCGCCACGCGCTGCACCGCGCCGCTGGCTTCACCGAGCGCAACGCCGTCGGCGAGGTTGAACGAGATCGTCACCGAGGGCAACTGGCCCGAGTGGTTGACCGTGAGCGGGCCCGTATCCTGAATGGTCTCCGAGACGGCGCTCAACGGCACCTGCGTGCCCGAGTTCGACGTGACGTAAAGGAGAGAGAGCGCCGACAGGTCCTTCTGGTACTGAGGTTCCAGTTCCATCTCCACCCAGTACTCGTTGTTCGGTGTATAGATGGTGGACACCTGGCCGGATCCGTAGGCGTCGTACAGCGCGTTTTCGATCTGCGAGGCCGTCACGCCGAGCGAGGCAGCCCGGTCGCGGTCGATCTCGATGCTGGCCTGGGGGTTCCCAAGGAGCAGGTCACTCGAAACGTCCTGCAATTGGGGCAACTTGCGAATTGAGTCGAGCAGTTGTCCGGACGCCGCGTACAACGCGTCGATGTCGGACGACTGGAGGGTGAACTGGTACAGTCCCGCCGAGACTCGGCCGCCGATCTGGATAGAGGGCGGGTTCTGCATGTACACGACCATGCCCGGAATCCGGGCCAGTTTGGGCCGGATCTCACTGATGAATGCATCGGCGCTCAGCCGATGGGCGCGCGGCTTCATCCCCATGAACAGGCGCCCCTGGTTGAACGACGAGGTGGGTCCGCCGGCGCCGATCGACGACATGAAGCCGTCGACATTCGTATCGGCGGCGACGATGGCGGCCACCTGCTGCTGGTGCCTGATCAGGTCGTCCATGGAAATGCCGGCCGCGGCCTGCGTCGTCGCATTCATGCGGCCCGTGTCCTCGCTGGGAATGAACCCCTTGGGGATGACCACGAACAGGAATCCGGTGGCGATCAGGATGCACAGCGAAAACACCATCATCCCGCGGCGGTGCCGCATCGTGAGGTGGAGGGCGCGTTCATATCGGCCGACGATCCAGATCCATCCGCGCTCCGTGGCGTTGAAGAAGGCGCCGTGTTCCTCCTCGCTGAGCGGCCGGAGAAAACGGCTGGCCAGCATCGGGGTGAGGCTCAGGGATACGAAGCCTGACACGAGGATAGCCACCGCGATCGTGACCGCGAACTCATGGAACAGTCGGCCGATGATTCCGCCCAGAAACAGGATCGGAATGAACACGGCGGTGAGCGACAGCGTCATGGAGAGGATCGTGAAGCCGACCTCGCGCGCTCCATCGAACGCCGCCGTCATCGGATCCTTTCCCATCTCCATGTGGCGCACGATGTTCTCGAGCATCACGATCGCGTCGTCCACGACAAATCCGACGGCGAGCGTGAGAGCCATCAACGACAGGTTATCGAGGCTAAATCCGAGCACATCCATGACCGCGAACGTTCCAATGACGGAGAGTGGCAGGGCGAGGCTCGGAATCGCTGTGGCCGAGAGGTTCCGGAGGAACACGAAGATCACGAGGATCACGAGCGTGAGCGTGAGCAGCAGCGTGAACTTCACGTCGTGCACGGAATCCTGAATCGACACCGACCGGTCATAGAGGGTGTGGATCTGGACGCTGCCGGGAATCTGCGAACGCAGAGAATTGACCAGACTCTTCACATTGGTCGCGATCTCCACCGTGTTCGTGCCGGGCTGCCGCTGCACGGCGAGGATGACCGAGCGGGCGCCGTTGTACCAGCTCGCCACCTTGTTGTTCTGGACATCGTCCAGGACGTTCCCGATCTCGTCCAGCCGCACGGGCGCCCCGTTGCGATACGCCACGACCATCTTCCGGAACGCCGCCGCGTCGTTCAGTTGGGCGTTGCCGAGGAGTTGCCCATTCGCCTCGACGGTATACGCCCGGTTCGGGCCCCACAGAATGCCCGTCGGGAGATTCACGTTCTCGTTGGCGATTGCGTTGGCTACCTGATCGATGCCGATCTGGCGGTAGGCCAGGGCGGTGGGATCGAGCTGGATGCGCACGGCGTACTTCTGCGACCCGAATACCTGCACCTGCGCCACGCCGGAGACCATCGAAATGCGCTCGGCCAGCACCGTCTCGGCGTATTCGTCGAGTTGCGACAGCGGCATCAGGTTGGAGGTGAGCGCGAAGTAGATGATAGCCTGCTCGGCCGGATTGACCTTCTGGTATGAGGGCGGGATGATGCCCGGCGGCAGGCTGCGCAGCGTCTGGGCGATGGCCGCTTGCACGTCCTGGGCCGCGGCGTCGATGTCGCGGTCGAGGGTGAACTGGAGCGTGATCGACGTCGAACCCAGAGCACTGGCCGACGTCATATTGTCGATGCCGGCGATCGTGGAGAATTGCTTCTCGAGCGGTGTCGCCACGGCGGACGCCATCGTTTCGGGGCTTGCCCCTGGGAGCGACGCGCTGACCGTGATCGTGGGATAATCCACGTTCGGCAGGTCGCTCACCGGGAGACCCTGATAGGCCGTGATGCCGAATACGACGATCCCGATCATGACGAGGATCGTCATGACCGGACGACGGATGAAGATCTCCGAGAGGCTCATTGCGCGGCCTGCGTCGTATCGGCGGGGGTCGTGATGATGTCGACCTTGGCGTCCGGCACGAGCCGCGACTGTCCGTCGATCACCACGGTCTCGCCCGCGGCCAGGCCGGATCGGATCACGGTGAGGTTCCCCACCTCCTGGGCAATCGTCACCGTACGGACGCGGGCCGATTTGGTGCTGTCGATTACGTAGACGTACATCCCGTTCTGACCCGGAACGACGGCGGTGGTTGGTACGGCTACGGCGCCCTGTTGGACGCCCAGACGGGCGGTGGCCCGCACGTATTCGCCCGGCCACAGTTTGCGGAAGGCGTTCTCGAACCGTGCCTTGGCAGTGACCGTGCCGGTGAGCGAGTCGACGGCGTTGTCGACGAACGTCAGCGCGCCCTGTTCGCCGAACGGCACGCTGTCAGCAGTCACGACCGAGACGGCGATCGGCCCCGCATGGGCGTGCTGTTCGAGGGCGATGAAGTCGGATTGCGTCACCGCGAAGCGCACGAGAATGGGATGGATCTGGTTGATCACGACCAGCGGACTGCCATTGGCCTGAACCAAATTCCCCGCGCGCACGAGCAAGCTCCCGGTCCGTCCGGAGATCGGCGAATGGATCGTGGTGTAGGCGAGGTTCAGTTTCGCAGTCTCCACGGCAGCGCTATCGGCCACTACCGTAGCCTGCGATGCCTCTGCGGTGGCCATGTACTGATCGGCCTGAGATTTGGTCACATAGTCCTTGGCGACCAACGCGCGGTACCGCTCGGCGTCACGTTGCGCGGCCACGAACTGCGCGGCGTCGCGCATCAGATTGGCGTGCGCCTGGCGCAGGGCGGCCTCGAAGGGCCGCGGGTCGATGCGGAAGAGCACCTGACCGATCTGGACCTCGTCCCCTTCATGGAAGGCGACGGCCAGCAGGGCCCCGCCGACCTGGGCCTCGACCTGCACCGTTTGCAGCGGTTCCACCACGCCGTTACCCGACACGGAGATCGGTGCGGCAATGAGCTTCGCGGTTGCGACGCGGACGGGCGTCGTTGCCGCGCGGCGGACGGGTTTCTTCGCGCAGGCGGCGACGGCGGCGAGGATGAGCGCGGCGGACGCGCACCGCGCGCTGGGGACGTAACGGGAGAGATTCATCGATCGTTGTTCCGGGATGCGTCGTTGCCGGTCGGCAGGAGCGAGTCTCCATGGATGCCGAGGACGCCGGCGTCGTGTGCGAGTTGGGCGAGCGATGCCCGCCACTGCCACTGCGCCTGGACGGCCTGGGCCTGTGCGCTGGCCAGTGCGCTCTGGGCGAGGAGCAAGTCGATGATGCTACCGACCCCTTCGGTGTAGCTGCCGTGGGCGACCCGCTCGGATTCCTGCGCGCTGGCCAGCAGGTCGGCGGACGTGCGCACCTGATCGGCGGCCGTGCGCAATCCGTAGTAGGACGTGAACACCTGCAATGCGATCTGCTCCCGCGTCTGTTCGGTGCGGGCGTTGGCGGCCGTCAACTGTGCCTGAGCCGACCGTATGCCATAGATATGGCTGAATCCAGCAAACACCGGGATCGAGATCCCGAGACTCAGTGAGTAGGTCTGGCCCCGGAAATTGGCGATATTCTGAATTTGTATAGCCCCCGGCGCCGGTGAACGCGATGGACGGCAGTGCCGCACCGCGCGTGGCCCGGATCTGGGCGGCGGCGGCCTGGGCTTCGGCCTGCGCCTGGGCCAGATCGGGGCGCCGCCGCACAGCGAGCGCGATGAGCGAATCCACCGACGCCGTGACCACATTCAGCGAGTCCGGGGCGGGCACGTCCGGCACTTCGAACGGCATGTTGGCGGGCAGCCCCATCGTCACAGCCAACGCACCGCGGGCCACGTGCAGCTGGCCTTCCAGCGACTCGAGATTGAGCACCGCCTGCGACCGCGCGGTCCGCGCCTGGAGCACATCGCCGATCGTGGCCAGTCCAACGTTGTGGCGCGCTTCGGCCGCGGCAAGATTGGCCGTCGCCTCGCCCACGGCGGCGCTGTCGGCATCGCGCAGCGCGCGGGTGCCGAGATACGTGTAGATCGCCCCCTCCACCGCGAGGATGGTGTTCTGCACCGTGGCGTTGTGGGAGAGATCGGCTGCGATCGCGGTCTGTCGGGCGACGTCGATAGCGCCGCTACGCCCGCCGAGGTCGAACACGAGATAGGACAGGTTGACGGACGGCCCGTACTGTGTGCGTTCGCCGGCGACCAGGGTGGAGGTGGTGAGCGTCTTGGAGCGCGTGACGGATTCTCCGGCCGAGATCGTGGGATAGAGGCTGCCGCGGGCCACGCCGTAGGCATCGGCGGCGGCGCGAGCCTGCGCCCACGAGATCCGGGTGGCCGGATTGTTGGTGAGCGCCAGATCCACGGCCTGGGGGAGCGTGAGATGCTGCGCCGCCTCAGGGCTGAGAACGCCGTCCGCAGCCGCAGTATCCGAGGGTGCGGCCAGGGACCTGGGCGGGGTCCAGTAGCTGGCGGGCTGCGGCGGGGCGCCGGCAACGCCGTCGATGCCTGGTGGCGCGCTCATGCACGCCGCCAAGGCGAGCAGCACGAGCGTGGTGAGAACCCGGTGATTCATAGCGTGTGGCTCGTGTCGCGGGACGGTTGCATGCGGCGGAACTGTTCCCGCTGCTCGGGTGAAAGAATCTGTTCGATGCTGGCGTGCACGGTCTCGACGAGGGCCTGGATACGCGGGCGCATCTCGTCGCGCAGGGCGCTGAAGTCGCCCGCGCGGCGATGCATGATGCTGTCAATCGTGTCGGCCTGGGCCGGGGTCAGATGCAATTGCCGCGTCAACTCGGCGCGGATGGCGCGCCGGTCGGCTGCGGTGGGGGAGCGCAGGATGGATTCTATCGGGTGAAACGCGGTGTCGGGAAGCCCGACCGCGCCCTGGCGCTCGTGAGGCAGCAGGCGGTCGATGGCCGCACCGGCCAGCGCGCTCCCGATGACGAGGGCGCCGAGCACACCGATGGCCAGCCAACGCCGCGGCACCGAGGTCACTCGGGATTCCGCTGCGGCACCGGCACCGGCAGCGACGCCGGGGCCACGATGTAGTCGAGCAGGCGCTGAGCGGTCCGGTCACGGGTGGCGGACCCCACCAACGAGTCCTGCGCTGCCATCGGTGTGATCGTGGCGGGCCCGCGTGCGTTGCGCGCGGTCCAGAGGATGAGCGCGGCGGCGGCGAGCGCCGTGACGACGCCGAGCGGAATGAGCATTCGCGCCCAGTCAGCGGCGAATTCCCACCAGGCCGGCGCGTCGCCCGCTCGACCGGCGAGCAGGGGTACGGCCAGCGCTTCGATGCGGTGTTTCAGGGCGCGGCGTTCGGCCGGGGTCGGCCGCGCGGGCGCGTCGAAACGGGCCAGGAGCTCGCGCAACTCCCGATCGAGGGTCAGATCCCGGCGCTTCACGCGTCGTCCCGGCGAAAGTGGGCGAGGGCCCGACGCAGCTGGTGCCGCGCCGCGTGCAGGTGCCAGCGCACCGTGGCGGGCGACGAATCGAGTAGTTCAGCGATCTCGGCGACCGTGAATCCGTCGAGTTCGAACAGTTGCATGATGAGCTTTCGACGCGGGGGAAGGAGGGCCAGCTCGTGGCGGAAGCGGGCGAGCAGTTCCGCGCGCTCGGCGGCTTCGGCGGGACCCTGCCGGGGATCGAACACCTCGTCTGGCAGCGCCTCGGTGACTCGGACGGCGCGCGCCGCAGCGAGGTCGAGCCCGCGGTTCACGATGATCCGGGACAACCAGGGCCAGAAGGGACGCGTGCCGTCGAACGCGTCGATGTGCTCGAGCGCGGCGAGAAAGGCGTCCTGGGTCAGATCCTGGGCGTCTTCCCGATGATGAAGCAGCCGGACGCTGAGCGCGAGCGCGCGATCGAGGTGCCGCTCGACGAGCGTTCCAAACGCGTCACGATCGCCCTGACGGACACGGGCCACCAGTTGGCGCTCTTCGTGGGCATCGATCTGCCGGGAATCGCGGGCGATCTCATCGCCGCGCGGTGCATGAGCCGATTGCGTTCCAACGCTCCAGAGCAAGGACCACGAACCCGGACGGGCGGGAATCCCCCCCAAACACGCACCTGAAAGTACGCTGACCCCGCGCTCGCCGGATTCGGGTTGTCCTACACTTGCTCTGTACGGCCAAGTCCCTGGAACCGTTTGGTGGCGGTCCCTACCATTCTCTACAAGCACAATACCATGCGAGCAGGAAGAAAGTCACGAAAAGAATCCCGTAAGCCGTTTATTCGCATTTTCTTAGTGGTCATCGGCAACACCCGGAATGGTGGAGTGCGTGGAGAGCCGCGAGGGTGTTCAGCCGGCTGTGGTGTTCAGGGCCTCGGGCTCGGGCATGATGCCGCGTGCGATGTAGATGGGGTGGACGAGGGCGCGGAATCGTGGGAGCCAGAAGCCGAAGGCGAGGCCACCGGCGATACAGGCGGCACCGCCGATGAGAATGGTGGTAGGGACACCCACCCGGTTGGCCACGATGCCGGCAAGGAGGCTACCGATGGGGGCCGTGCCCAGGAACGCCATGACGTAGAACGCCATCACACGGCCGCGCAGCCGCTCCTCGACGATCGTCTGGAGAAATGTGTTGGTGGACGCCATGGTGATCATCATGCCGCCGCCGGCGATGGGGAGGACGAGGAGGGACAGCCACAGGGTGCGTGAGAGGGCGAACGCGATGAGCCCGACGCCGAACGCGCACGCCGAGGCGGCGATGGCGCGTTCGAGCCCGACCACCGAAGTGCGCGAAGCGAGATAGAGGGCGCCGACCATGGCGCCCATGCCCGACGCCGTGAGCAGGAACCCGTACGTGTGCGGACCGCCGTGCAGAATCTCGCGGGCCACGGCCGGCATCAACACGGTGTAGGGCATGCCCATGGTGCTCACGAGCGCGAGCAGCAGTAGCGCCGTGCGGATGGGGAGGAAGCGCGACACGTAGCGAAATCCATCGTGCAGCTCCTCGAGCATCATGAAGCACCACCCTTCGCCGAAGCCGGCGATGAGCAGGCCGCCGATAGCGGGGCCGATCATGCGGCTGCCGTTCACCATGGTGGAATTGAGGGCGATGGCGTTGGGGAGGTCGCTGCGGTCCTCCACCATCTTCACCACGAACGCCTGGCGGGCCGGCGTGTCGAAGGAGTTCACGATGCCCTGGAGCACCTGGAGCGCGATGACCTCGGCCGCGGTGCCGGTTCCACCGATCGACGAGCACGCCGGTGATCGGGGCGAGGATGAGTGTCGGGATCTGTCCCGCGAACCCGACCACGCCGAGAAGGAGCGCCGAGCCGGTGAGCCGGTACACCAGCCAGGCGGTGGCGGTGCGCGTGATCCACGTGCCGACGAGAGAGACGCTCTGCCCGCTGAAGAACAGGCGGTAATTGCGATGCGCCAAGGCGCGGGCGATCGCGGGCGGGCGATACGGCGGCATGCGGCGAGGCGCCTGGAATCAGGCGAGGGCGACGAGCACGTCGGCCGTGCAGCGGACGCGGCCGAGGGTCGGAAAGAGGCGTGTCACGGTGTGTGCGTGGAGATCCGCCTCACGGGCCGCCATTGCGTCTTCCACGAAGACCTGATCATATGCAAACTCATATGCCACCCGTGCGGTGGCTTCGACACCGACGTTGGTGGAGATGCCGCCGAGGACGATCGTGCGTATGCCGCGGCGGCGCAGCTGGAGGTCGAGATCGGTGCCGAAGAACGCGCCCGGCTGGTGCTTGGTGACGACGACGTCGCCGGGGGCGGGTCCGAGCTCGGGCACGATCTGGATCCAATCCCCCGGCATGGCACCAGTGGGCATAACGCGCGGGACGTCGGTGATGACACGGGGGAAGAGTTCCCAGTGCGGCCCGGGATCAACGCGCACCAGCACCACCGTCGCCTGCCGCTCGCGGAACCGACGGGCGAGCTGGGACGCGCGGGCGATCACATCGTCGGCGGCGTGTGGCGCCGTGGGCATCGAAGCGATGCCGCGCTGCAGGTCGATGAGGACCAGCGCGGTGGTGAGCGGATCCAGTGTGAAGTGGGACATTATGGCGCTCCCAAGTGATGGCAGTCTAACGGAAGCTCGACCGTGGTATGCCGTGCTTCAAGAGAAGAGGCGTACGAGGAGCAGCGGCCTGTAACGCGTCGCATGGGCACGGTGTTTGCGCGACGGGATCGGATATAATAGTAGTAGTCAGACGGCCGGCCGTTCCGGCTGCGCTGGACATCGCTTCCTCCGTGGAGATTTCGGACATGGCTGCTTTCAAGCTCTTTCCCCTACTTCCCACCGTCACCGCCGCGTTCGCCATGCTGGGTGGCACCGTTCCACTGGCTGCGCAGGAGCGGACGCCGGGGGCCGTTCTGGTCCGTGAGGGGTCAGTGGAGGGAATCACCGCCTATCGCATCCCGTCCAACGGGCTCCAGGTGCTCTTCTATCCGGATGCCACCAAGCCGCAAACTCTCGTCAACGTGACCTATCTGGTCGGCTCGCGCGAAGAGGGGACCGGTGAGACGGGGATGGCGCACCTGCTGGAGCACATGATGGTGAAGGGTACGATCGAGCATCTCGACATTTCCAAGGAACTCGAAACGCGCGGCGCGCAGTACAACGCCAGTACGTCGTTCGATCGCACGAACTATTTCGAGCTGTTTGCGGCGGCCGACTCGACGCTCGACTGGGCGTTGGAGATGGAAGCCGACCGGATGGTGCACAGCCGCATCGCCAAGTCGGATCTCGACAAGGAGATGACGGTAGTGCGCAACGAGTTCGAGAGCGGGGAGAACAATCCAACGCTGGTGACCGTCAAGCGGGTGCTTGGGAGCGCGTACCTGTTCCATCCGTACGGGCGTCTGCCGATCGGCGACCGATCGGACATCGAGAACGTGCCGATCGAGAAGCTGCAGGCGTTCTATCACAAGTACTATCAGCCCGACAACGCGGTGTTGATGATTGCCGGCAAGTTCGACACCACCAAGGCGCTGGCAATGGTGGGCAGGTATTTCGGGTCAATTCCGCGAGCGGCGCGGACACTCGAGCCGGTATACACCGTGGAGCCCACCCAGGATGGAGAGCGCGACGTCTGGGTTCGTCGGACGGGTGCCGAGCAGGACATCGTCGCGTTCTACCATGCGCCGGCGGGCTCGAACGCCGACGACGCGGCGATCGACGTGCTCGAGCACGTGCTTACTGACGCCCCGTCGGGACGGTTGTACAAGGCGCTGGTGGACACGAAGAAAGCGGCGGCGGTGAACGACCTGCCGCTCGAGCTGCACGATCCGGGCGGGATCATGCTCATCGCGTCGCTCAAGAAGGAAGACACGCTGAGCGTGGCCCGCACCGCGATGCTCGACGCACTGCACGCCATCACGACCAACGAGCCGCCGACGGCAGCCGAGGTGGATCGGGCCAAGACCGCGATCGCCAGCCAATATGCGCTGTCGTTGAGCAACACGGCGCAAATCGGGCTGGCGCTGTCCGACTGGATGGGGGTTGGGGACTGGCGGCTGTTCTTCGTGCACCGGGACGAGGTGAAGAAGGTGACGCCGGCCGACGTCCAGCGGGTGGCGGCCGCGTATCTCAAGACGTCCAACCTGACGTTGGGTTTCTTCGTTCCCACCGACGCGCCCGATCGGGCCGAGATTCCATCGGCGCCCGATATCAGCAAGCTGGTGGCCGGCTACCGCGGAGAGGCCGTGGCCGAACTGGGGGAGGCGTTCGATCCGTCGCCCGCCAACATCGCAGCGCACACGACGCACTTCACGACGAAGGCCGGGCTGAAGACGGCGCTTCTCCCGAAGAAGACGCGCAATGCCAGTGTCAACGCCGTCATCACGCTGCGGTTCGGCAACGAACAGACACTGCAGAACTGGGGTGATCCGCTGAGCGCCGCGGCCGGGATGCTGATGCGCGGCACGACCATGCACACGCGGCAGCAGCTCACCGATTCGCTCAATACACTGAAGTCGCACATGACGACGAGCGGCAATGGTCCGAACGTGACGGTGAACATTCAGACGACGCGGGATCACCTGGCGGCCGTGCTGTCACTGGCCGACGAAGTGTTGCGCCATCCGGCGTTCGATTCCGTCGAATTCGGCCAGTACATCACGGCGCAGCTCGCCGCCATCGAAGCGCAGTCGAAGGAACCCACGGGGCTCGCCCTGATCGCCCTGCAGAACAAGCTGATGCGCTATCCGAAGAGCGATCCGCGGTACGTCGGCACGGTGGACGAAGCGCTGGCGATGCTGAAATCGCTCACCGCGCCGAAGATCCGCGAGGCGTACGAGCGGTTCTTCGGCGCCGGCGCGGGTGAGGTCGCCGTAGTCGGCGACTTCGACCCCGCCGAGGTGCGCACCCAACTGGACACGATGTTCACCGGCTGGAAGAGCGCGTTACCCTATACGCCGATGGTGACCCGCTTCTTCGCAGTGGACTCCTCCCGCGAGTTCATCAACACGCCGGACAAGGCAAACGCCATGTTCGTGGCCGGCGCGACATTTCCGATCAGCGACCACGATCCGGACTACGAAGCCGTGCAGCTGGCGAATTACATGTTGGGAGGTGGCATGCTTACCTCCCGCCTGACCCAGCGAATCCGCGTGAAGGACGGGCTGAGCTACGCCACCCAGTCACTGTTCAGCGCCGACTCCCGGGTGCAGGCGGGGCAGTTCTTCGCCCTCGCGATTCACGCCCCGCAGAACCGGGACAAAGTAGTCGCCGACTTCTACGACGTAATCGACAGCACTCGGGCACGGGGGTTCACGACCGACGAGCTCGAGAAAGCGAAGACGGGCCTGTTGCAGATAAACCAGCTCACGCGTTCCCAGGACGCTGCGCTGGCTCAGATGTGGGTGACCGATCTGCTGCTCGGGCGCACCTTCCAGTTCCAGGCCGATCAGGACGCACAGATCCAGGCGGCGACGCTCGATCAGGTGAACGCGGCGTTCCGGAAATATGTTGACCCGTCGAAGATGGCGGTGATCTGGGCGGGGGACGAGGCGAAGGCCAAGGCCGCGCTTCCGATCAAACCGGCCCCGTGACCGGGGGCCTTGGGAGGTAGCGAACCTTTACGGCGCGCCGTGGGCGGGATTCGCCCCGGCGCGTTCGCGCTGCTCGAGATCGGCGGCCAGCAACTGTGTGATGAAGTCACTCTCGTCGGCGTCCGGGGCGAGGGCCTTGAAGGCGCGCCGCGCGCCGCCGAGATCCCCGAGGCGGAGGCGTGACACGACGGTGCCATTGCGCAGTTCGGCGACGGAAAGCCAGGGGAGCGAATCGCGCAGGAACTCGGCGATCAGCGTGTCGGCGGCCAGCGATGCCTCTGCGAAGGTCCAGCTCGCGAGACCGTGGGCGAAATTGACGGCTGCGTGGACGTCGTCGGGCGCGCGGGCGCGGGCGAGATACGAGTTCACGCGTCCGTAGAAGCCCTCATCGGCCACGCCGGACGAGCCCCCGTGGAGTAGTTCCTCGGATTTGAGAAACGATTCCATCCAGAGATGCCAATCGGTGGGCGCGGCGGATTCGGTGAGCTGGCGCTCGAACCGGTCCACGCGGTAGAGTGCGTCGGTGAGCGCCGAGTCGCCAGGCACGCCGGCGCGTTGCGTTGGCGTCATAGCCAGAACGCGGCGGAGCCGCGCCTGCAGCGCCAGGGCATCGACCCGCGGGATTTCTGGAGCGACGGCCAAGGGATCGGTGGCGAACCCGTCGCGACGGCCGGCGAGCGCGGCCACGATGTTGAACCGTTCCTTACCGAGGGTCTCAAATCCCGTTGCTTCCTCGTGCAGGAACCGAGTGCGTTCAGCCCCGAGGTCGAGCACCGGATAGAAGTCGGAGTTCATCTGCGCTCGACTGACCAGGTACGGGTGCAGCAGGTCGCGGCCAGCCAAGCGCATGGCATTCAAGGCTTCGGGCGTCACCGGGATCGTACGGCGCAGATCGTAGGCGACACCCGGGTACTGCACCACGTTCCAATCGGGCACGAGCGGCGCCTGCCGGTTGGACGCGAGAATCAGCACGTCGGCGTTCGACGTGAAAAATACCTGATAGGCGCTGAAGTTCCGGTCGATGGCAGCGAGCACCGATGCCACGAGGGAGTCGCTGATCTCGTAGAGGTGCAGCCATTGGCCCAGCACGCCGTTGGCGGTCAGGTTGTTGCGTACGCGCGCGTAGAACTCATTGGTGAACAACCCCGAAACGCCGCTCACCCAAGGGTTGGACGGTTCGGAAATGATGAGATCGAACTTGCGGCCAGTGGCTGCGAAGTACGCCTTGGCATCGTCGATCACGATGCGGGAGCGGGGATCGTCGAATGCGCGGCGGTTGGCGGGCCGGAAGATCCGCGACGCATTGACCATCTGCGGCTCGATCTCCACGGTCACGACCTGCTTCACTTCCGGGCTGCCCAGCAGGAAGCTCGACGTCATGCCCGATCCCTGGCCGATGACGGCGACCTCCTGCGCGTGGGGCACGTGGGCGAGGCCGATGAGCGGCAGAAGAATCTGCGTGGCCTGGTCATCGCCCAGCGCATGGAGCGCGCCAGGATCGACCGTGCTGTCCCGCCAGAACGGATCCATGGAGGCGTCGGGCTTGCCGTTGGTGGCGAGCGTCAGGTAGTGGTCGGAGACGCCGCGCCGCACGCTCACCGTGGCCGTGCGGCCGTCGCGGTAGAACGGGAACGTGAACGTGTCGTCGGCGGGAAGCACGCCGTGGCGGAACACGCCACTCGACAACTTGCCCAGGTCAAAGTTCACGAAGACGGCATTGAGCAATACGAAGCCGACCGTGGCCGCGAGGAGGCCGAACCGCGCTCGACCGGCGTGGTCGCCGCCCAGCACGCTCGGGCGAAGCAGGACCACGCCGAGGGCAATGTCCACCGTGGCGCCGCTGATGAGCAACAGCTTGAGTCCGATCAACGGCATCAACACGAGCCCCGCAAGGATCACACCGGCGATGGAGCCGAGCGTATTGATGCCGCACACGGCGCCGATAGCCCGTTCGCCGGCGCCCTGCCGGATGAGAATGTTCGTGATCAGCGGCAGCGTGATGCCGGCGCAGAACGTGGCGGGCAGCATGATGAGCAGGCAGATCGCGTATCGGGCGAGCACGAATCCGTGGTAGCCGGCGTCGGTCGTGTCGAATGCCCGGATCAGCACGGCCATCCAGTCGAACGACGCCATGTAGAGCGGCAGCGTAGCCACGGCAAGAGCGCCCATCAGCCATTGCACGATGCCGAGCGTCCGCATGGGCTGTCGCATGGCATCGGCCCGGCCCCGAATCCAATAGGCGCCCAGCGCGATGCCAAGGATGAATGCCGAGAGCATGAGTTCGAACGAATGCGTGGCGGCGCCCAGGACCAGCGACAGCATGCGAATCCAGGCGATCTCGTACACGAACGAGGCGAGGGCCGTGCCGAAGCTCACGGTGAGGAGCAGGCGCCATGATTCGGAGCGCGTGTGGGACTGCTCGATGGGCGGCGGCGATCGCAGGACGTCGCCCTCATTGCCGGCATAGAGCGTTCGCACGGCGGCGACGACGATCAGTGCAACGATGCAGTTGAGCACACCGGCGGTGATCAACGTGCCGGGAAGCCCCACGGCGCCGATGAGCACGAAACCGGACACCAACGCCCCGGCCGCGGCCCCAATGCTGTTCGTGAAATACAGCAGGCCGAGTACGTGCCCTGGTTCGGCGCGAACGTGCCGGATGGCGCCGGCGGTCATGAGCGGAAACGTGGCACCGAGCAGCACGGATTGCGGCAGAATGAGAAGCGCGGCCAGCGACCACTGCACACTGGTGACGCCGGCGCTGCCCACCCCGCCCGCGAGATGCGGGAAGACATGGGCGTACGCGAAGTCGGTGGTGAGAACAAAGATGTTGTGGAATGCGAACCCGATGACGCCGACCAGGAATTCCACCGCGGCGTACCAGAGGAGAGGCTGGCGCAGTCTGGACGAACGGTTGCTCACCACGAGCGCGCCCAGCGACATGCCGCCGAGGAAGATGACGAGGACGATGATCTGGGCGTAGGCGTTGTGGCCGACGAACAGGCCGAGGTAGCGCGTCCAGATGGTCTCGTAGATCAGGCCGGCGCCGCCGGAGAAGACGAACGCGAGGGCGAGGACCAGGAGCACTGCGATTATCGGTTAGAGCGTCGGGTGCTTGTTCACCGTGTCGTCATGAATCTGGAACTGGTGCGCGACGGACAGGATGAGATCGTCGTTGTAGAGATTGCCGATGATCTCACCGCAGATGGGCTGCGGATTGAGCGGCGCCGGAGGCGGCGTGGGCGGCGATACCTCACCGCCCCGGCCCCGGCGCCCACCGAATGCCTGCGGTACGTCGAACTTGTATGGCAGTACGGCGCTCGGGTATCCGGTCTGGGCGCACTGCCCGACGTCGGCGCCCGGCCGCCCGATGAACATGTCGAGGTCCTTCAGGAACTCGGCCCACTGTGTCATCAGGATGTAGCGGCGGCGTTCGGTCTGCAGGAACTCGAAGCCGGGAATGGTGCGACCGACCACGAACCGCGGGTTCCAGTCGGCCGGCGCCTGCGGATCGCCGCCCTCGCCGCCGCGCCCACCCCGGCCGCTGCTCGACGTGTCGGCCGGGGCGCTGCCGTACGGTGCGCCGCGGGCCGGCGCCGGACCGAGGTTGTTGAGGTCGAGTCCGATCTGCTTGGCCTTCATCTGCACGTAGGCGTCGAACGCCGCGCCGTATTCCGTGTTGAGCCCGCCCACGCCACGGCTGATGCCGGCTACGGTCGGCCGCGCACCGATGGTCACCGGCTTCATACCCAGGTCTCGCAACTTGTTGATGAGCTCTGGCGGCGCCTGATCGTCAACCCCGATGCGTAGCGCTGCGAGGTCGATGCTCCGGTTGAACTGGAAGGGCATCATCACGGTGGACGGATCCTTCTCGTCCACGCCGTGGAGCACGTTGAACACCATCGCCGCGTCCTCGCTCGTGCGCACGATGGGCCCAACGCGGTCCTGCGACCAGGCGAGCACCATGCCGCCGTAGCGGCTCACGCTCCCGAACGTGGGGCGCAAGGCGCTCAACCCGCAGCGGATAGTGGGCGAGACGATAGAGCCCGACGTCTCGGTACCGATCCCGAATGCGACGCACCCTGCTGCCGTGGCCGACGCCGGCCCGGCCGACGACCCGCTCGAGCCCTGCGACAGATTCCACGGATTGTTGGTGCGTCCCCGGAACCACTGGTCGTTCTGCGCGAACAACCCGGTGGCGAGCTTGGCAATCAGCACGGCGCCCGCATTGCGGAGGCGAACCACGACTTCGGCGTCCTCGTCGATGATCCGATTTTCAAAGTCCTTCGCGCCCCAGGTCGTCGGCACGCCCTTGGTGGCGAACAGATCCTTGACGCCGTAGGGGATGCCGTGCAGGGGACCGCGGTAGTTACCGGCCGCGATCTCGGCGTCCGCCCTGGCCGCCTCGGCGCGCGCCCGGTCTTCCATGATCGTCACCGCGCAGAGCAGCGTCGGGTTGAGGCGCTTGAGCCGCGTGAGGTAGATGTCTGTGAGCCGGACCGAAGTGATTCGCCTGGCCTTGAGCATAGCCGACAGGCGGTGCGCCGGAAGGAAGGCGATGTCTTCGTCCGATGCGGGCATGGCGCCGGTCCAGGGTTCGGGCTCGTACGTGCCGCGATTGAACGCGCCAGCGCCACGCTCACGGACGATCTTCTCCATCAGCGCGCCGGTGCCGCCGGGGTACGGCTGGAACTGAAGTGCGGGGGGCTCGCCGTTCCCGAGCGGAACGAGGGGCTCCTGTTGTTGCGCCTGTTGCCCGCCGACCGCGGCCACGCCGCGCCCTTGCCCGCGCGCTGGCTCGACGCCGAGCGTGGTGGCCGCGGCGGCGACGAGCGAGAGAAAGACGAAGTGTCGGCGATCGATACCCAGTGCTTCCTCGTCGAAGTCGGTGGTCTCGAGCTGGGCCTGGGTTTGTTCGAGGAGATCTTCGGGGTTGGTCACGGCGGGCCTCGGGCGGCGATTGAGCGGGCAACGGACGCGTCCAGAGAATTGCGCACGGATGACGAAATCGCCAGACCCGACGGCGGTTTTCCCCTTCCGTTCCTCCAACGTGAGTGGCATCGTTGACCAATCGTGGCCACCGACCATCTGCGGGAACATCTCCAGCGGGCTCTTGGCGGGTCCTACACCCTCGAGCAGGAACTCGGTGGTGGGGGGATGTCGCGCGTTTTCGTGGCCACCGAGACCGCACTTGGCCGGCACGTGGTGGTGAAGGTGCTGCCGGCCGAGATGTCCGGGCAACTCTCCATCGACCGGTTCCGGCGCGAGATATCGATCGCTGCGCGGCTCCAGCACGCGCACGTAGTGCCCCTGCTGGCGGCCGGTGAGGTGGACGGACTCCCGTACTTCACCATGCCGTACGTGGAAGGCGAATCCCTGCGGGCCCGGGTGGCGCGGCAGGGCGAGCTGCCCCTTGCCGAAGCGGTGCGGATTCGGCGCGAAGTGGCGAGCGCGCTCGCCTATGCGCACGGGCACGACGTGGTGCACCGGGACATCAAGCCAGACAACGTGCTGCTGTCGGGCGGCGCCGCGATGGTCACGGATTTCGGCGTGGCCAAGGCCGTCGACGCAGCCTCCACGGCCGGGGGCCACGGGATCACGTCGGTTGGCGTCGCACTTGGCACGCCGGCCTACATGGCGCCCGAGCAAGCGAGCGCCGACCCGCTCGTGGATCACCGCGCCGACATCTACGCCTGGGGCGTGATGGCGTACGAGCTGCTAACCGGGCAGTCCCCGTTCGCCGGACGTACGCCGCAGTCGATGCTCGCGGCGCACGTGACCGAAGTGCCGGAGAACATCATCCGCCGGCGTCCGAGCATACCGGGTGCGTTGGGCAACCTGATCATGCGCTGTCTGGAGAAGCGCCCCGCCGATCGTCCGCAGAGCGCGGATGAACTCGTGCGCGCGCTGGATGCCGTCCCGTCGTCGGGGGGCAACCTGGCTCCGGCCGCGGCGAATCGCGGGAGCGGTCGCCGGCGGATGATCGGCCTGGCAGCCGTGGCGGTCGTGCTCCTGGGCGCAGGCGGCGTCTGGTACCTGAACCGCGGGGCGCCCAGAGACGCGCCGGCTGTCGCGGCGGGCGACACGCTGTCGCTCGCCGTGCTCCCCATCGAGAACGTCGGTGGAGACTCGGCCAAGGACTATCTGGCGGACGGTCTCACCGGTGAGTTGGCCGGCGACCTGCGCCAGACACCTCGACTGAAGGTGGCCGGCGACATCAGCACTTTCCGGTTCAAGCGCTCGCAGCTGCCGCCACAACAGATCGCGGCGCAGCTCGGCGTGCACATGCTGCTCACCGGACGGCTGCAATCGCAGGGCGGACGCATCCGCCTGCAGATGCAGCTCAACGACGCTGGCGGCAAGCTGCTCTGGTCCAACCAGTACGACCGCGAGGACAAGGACAACTTCGCGCTCCAGGACGAGATCACGCGGGCCGTGGCGACCGAACTGCGGCTGGTGCTCTCCCCGACCGACGTGGCCGCCACGCACGCTGGACGCACCGAAAACCCCGAAGCGCATGACCTCTACCTGCGGGGCGTGTTCGAGAAGAACAAGCTGAGCGCCCAGGGCCTCGCCCGCGCCGTCACCTACTTCCAGCAGGCACTCGCCCTCGACCCGAACTACGCGCAAGCCGCGGCCGGACTCGCCTTCGCCTACGACATGCAAGCCGACGGGTACCTCCCGTCCCACCCGTTGCACCTGCTCGCCAAGGCCGCCGCCGAGCGCGCGCTCAGGAGCGACAGCATGCTGGCGGAAGCACACGTGCTCTATGGATTCGAGTTGGGGGCGGCCGACTGGAATGTGCCCGCCGCGATCGCGGAGATGAAACGCGGACTGGCGCTGGATCCCAACTCGCCTGACGGTCTCATGATGTACGGGTCCTTTCTCATGCTCCTCGGCCGCACTAGCGAGGCGGCGCCGGTGCTCGACAGGCTCGTACGCCTCGATCCCCTGTCGGCCATGGCCGCGATGGTGCGCGGCATGGCTCTCGCGTTCGGGGGTTCGTGGACCGAGGCACTCCGCCAGGACAGCGTCGCCAAGCGTCTCGATCCTTCCGTGGTCTACTTCGAGGCCATTGACGGCGCGGCGCTGCGGGAACTCGGGCAACTCGATGCGTCGGTGAAGGCGTATCAGACCTACCAAGCCATCGCCGGCATGCCCGCGTTCGGACTCGCCATGACTTATGCCCGCATGGGGGAGCGAGTGAAGGCGCTGGACGTCATTCACGCGTTGGAACAGCGCGCGAGGACGGAATGGGTGGACCCGTGCACCATCGCCGCCGCCTACGCCAGCTTTGGGGACCGCGACCGTGCCATGGCATGGCTCGACCGGGCGTTCGAGCAGCAGGACTGGGTCCTGCGGTTCTTGATGAACTATGATTCGTGGCTGCTCCGGCCGCTCGACGACGACCCGCGATTCGTCGCCCTGCGCCAGAAGGTGCTGGCGACGACGTTCACAGACTGACCACCCTTCGCGACGGCTCGCCATGTACATCCCCAGCCAGTTCGCGGAAACCCGCATCGACGTCCTGCACGGCCTGATCGCCGCCCATCCGCTGGGAACGCTGGTCACGCTGACGCCGGACGGACTCGACGCCAACCACACGCCGTTCGAGATCGATCCGCATCCGGCGCCGTATGGAACCCTGCGCGGGCACTTTGCCCGCGCCAATCTACTGTGGCGAGACGCGCTACCGGATCACGACGTGCTGGCGGTCTTCCAGGGCCCCGAGCGGTACATCTCGCCCTCGTGGTACGAGACCAAGCGCGAATCGGGCAAGGTGGTGCCGACCTGGAATTACGCGGTGGTCCATGCTCACGGTCCTTTGCGGGTGATCGAAGACGAGGCGTGGCTCCGCGCGTTCGTCGGCAAGCTCACGAACCGGCACGAAGCGGGGCGCGACGAGCCCTGGAATGTGGAGGATGCGCCGGCCGCATTCATCGAGGAGCTGCTCGGCGCGATCGTCGGCGTTGAGATTCCCATCTCGCGGTTGGTGGGCAAGTGGAAGGTCAGCCAGAACCGCCCGCCCGCCGACCGGGGCGGCGTCGTCGAAGGGCTGAAGGCCGAGGGTGAAACGCCGGCCGAATTGATGGCGGAACTGGTGCGCCGCTTCGGAGGGACGTAGGCGGCAGGGCACGAGTTGCCGCCCCGTCCTTCTCCGTCCCTCTGCACGGCGGTCCTGACGCCTACTTTGCCTTCCAACCGTTGTTCGACGTGTTGGCGTCCATCCAGATGCCCCCGTCGAGGGTGAGTGAGGCGAGCGTCTTGCTCGTCGGAACGTTCACCGTTGCCTGCCGCTGATTGGCCTGCCAGATGGCCGGTGTCTCGTGCACGACGTCGCTCGTGCCGTCGGCGTACTGGAGATGCAGATCCACCGGTGCGCCCATGCCGCCGATGTTGTCGATCACGACGGCGTAGCCACTGCTCTCCTGCGTGACGCTCTTCACGGCCAGATCGATGTAGGCGTTACTGAAGAACCAGTTGCTCCAGAACCAGTTCAGATTCTGGCCGGCCACGTCGCTGAAGGTATTGAAGAAGTCCCACGGTGTGGGATGCTTACCGTGCCAGCGGTCCATGTACGCGTGGAGGCACTTCTTGAACAGCGCATCGCCCAGCAGGTCCTTCATGGCGAGATAACCGAGCGAGGCCTTGCCGTACGCGTTGTTGCCGTATGCGGAGCCCTTGAGCACGTCTTCTGGAGTGATGATTGGCAGGTCCTCGAGCGGTGATGGATCGTGGATCCAGCCACTGACCCGGAACTGCTTGTAGAACGCCACGGCACGAGCCGGGCTCATGTCGTCGATGTTGATGAGATACTCGAAGGTCGTGGCCCAGCCCTCGTCCATGAATCCGTATCGCGTCTCGTTGATGCCCATGTAGAACGGCATGTAGGTATGGGCAATCTCATGCGCGGCGACGAACCGGGAGAACGTGGTATCCCCCGTGGAACCGTCGTTGACCATCATCGGGTATTCCATGTCGGCGCTGCCCTGCACAATGGTGCTCTTCTCGTAAGGGTACGGCACCCCGGGCCAGTTGTGCGAGAGCCACGCCACGTTGTGACGGCCGAACTGGACCATATGGTGGAAGTCGGCGGCGGTGTCATTGAACGCGGCCTGGATGCTGACGCGCCGCGCCGCGGCGTCGTCCACGGTCACGCTCGCCGCACCCCAGTCGTAGTGGTCGCTCACGGCAAATGTCATGTCCGGCACGTCCGTTGCGCTGAAGCGCCAGGCGTTGACCGGCCGCTGCACGGTCACGCGGCGTGCCGTCCAATCCTCCCTGGTGGCGACGTGCACGGTCGTGTCGGCCGCGAACGACGCCCGATACCGGCGCAACGCGTCGGGCTGCAGCACGTCCGCGGCATCGGTGAGAGTCCCCGTACCCCAGACCACGTAGTTGGCAGGCACGTGGAAGGTCACGTCGTAATCATTGAAGTCGCTGTAGAACTCCTGCTGGTCGGTGAAGTCCATCGTATCCCAGCCGTTGTAGTCGTCATATACGGCGACCCGAGGGTAGAAATACGCCAGGTAGTAGGTGGTGGAATCGAGCATGCCCTCACGGCCGGCTTGCTTAGAAATCTCGTAGTGCCAATCGAAGGACAGGCGCACGGTGTCGTGCGGAGCGAGGGGCGCAGCAAGACGCACGGGCTGCCAGGTGAACGACCGTGGGCTATCCTGCCATGGGGTAGCCGTGCCGTTCACGGAGAACGCGTCCACGTGCACGCCCGAGGTCAGATAGTCGGCCGGTGCGCCGCCGTCGCGCGGGGCTCCCGGCTTGTGGATGTTGAGGAACAGCTTGAACACAAGCGCGCGCAGTGTATCGGGGCTGTTGTTGGCGTATACAATCTGCTCGGAGCCCTTGATCGTGCGGTCTGGGGGCATGACGGTCACGTCGATCGTATACCGCCCGTGGTTCTCCCAGTAGTTGGGACCTGGCCGGCCGTCGAGCGACCGCGTGCCATTGGCGATCGCGCGTTCGATGGTGCGGGGCATGTAGAGCGACTGAGCAGCCGCCGGAGCGGGAATCAGCGGGGCGAGCAGGAGAGCGAGTATCGATGCCCGGAGTGGGAGCCGTGGGGGCCTATTCAGTTGACGAGTCATCATCGAGGTCCAGTCCTCTTGCGGGGGAACTCCAGGCGACGCGCGAATAGTCGCACGGCGAAAAATGGCCTGAAACGAAATCGGACGATAGTCTGCACTGCGTGAAATGGCCTGGCCGCTCCCGCCGGGTGGAGCGTGCGGCCACCGGATGCGGGCCTCCAGTTGGTGTCGCGACTTGCCAGTGAGGCGAGAGCAAGTCATTGTGGATGCTGAGCTCGAACGGAGAATGCGATGGTGCGCCAATCGGAAGAACTGCTGTTCGTCGGCATCAAGAATTGCGTGGTTGCCGTCGATCGACGTAACGGGTTGGAGATTTGGCGCGCGAAGCTCAAGGGATCGAGCTTCGTCACCGTGCTCTGGGACGGCGACGGCCTGTTCGCAGCCAGTCAAGGCGAGGTGTTTCGCCTCGATCAGGGCACGGGCTCCGTCCTCTGGACCAATCCAATGAAAGGGCTGGGCCTGGGCGTCGTGGGCCTCGCATCCATGCAGCGGCCGGAGTCGAACACGTCGTACGAGACGATTGCCGAACAGAAGCAACGCGAGGCCGCCGCCGCGGCTGCCGCCACCGCATAGGTCGATCCCTCACCTTCCAGCCTCCACCATGCCTGCCTCTAGACGCGACTTCATCGCTCTCTCCGCCTCTGCGGCCGCAGCGCTCTCGCTCGGCATTCGCGGCAGCGCGAGCGCCGAAGAACTTGCCGCCGAACGCCGCGGGTCCGCTGCCGGCCCGGTTGCCGAAAGGGTGATCCGCGCCCGGCCTGTACCGCTGGCTGACGTGCGGGTGCTCGGCGGCCCGCTCAAGCACGCCCAGGATCTGGACGCCGCGTATTTGCTGTCGCTCGATCCGGATCGGATGCTCGCCTACTACAGGATCCGCGCCGGCCTCGCTCCCAAAGCGCCGGGCTATACCGGCTGGGACGGGGACGGCCGCAATCTCACCGGCCACATTGCAGGGCACCATCTGTCCGCTGTGAGCCTCATGTACCTGGCCACCGGCGACGCGCGGTTCAAGGCGCGTGCCGACTACCTGGTGGCTGGGTTGAAGGAAGTGCAGGACAAGAACGGCGACGGCTACCTGAGCGCGCTGGAGAACGGACGCAAGGCGTTCGGCGAGCTACACGACGGCGTGATTCGCTCGGCGCCGTTCGATCTGAACGGGCTGTGGTCGCCCTGGTACACCTTGCACAAGACCTTCGCCGGGCTCCGCGACGCCTACCGGCACACCGGCAACCCGACGGCGCTCGAAGTCGAGGTGAAATTCGCGGCATGGGCAGAAGGGATTCTGACTCCGCTCAGCGACGCACAGCTGGCGGAGATGCTCAACACCGAGCATGGCGGCATGAACGAAGTACTCGCCGACTTGTGGGCCGACACCGGCGACGCCCGGTGGCTCGCCGTCTCGTACAGGTTCGAGCACCACGCGTTCACCGACGCGCTCAAGCGCGGCCAGGACAATCTGAACGGCAAGCACGGCAACTGCCAGGTCCCCAAGCTCGTCGGCTCGGCCGAGCGCTTCGGGTACACGGGCGACGCGGGCGACCTGCTGGCCGCGTCGTTCTTCTGGGACACCGTGGTGCAGCACCACACGTATGCCAGCGGCGGCCACGGGCTGTCGGAATACTTCGGCCCGGCCGACGGGTGGGGCGCGCGGATCGACGGCCGGACCTGCGAGTCGTGCAACGTTTACAATATGCTGAAGCTCACGCGGCGGCTGTTCGCGCTGCGGCCCGACGCGTTCTACGCCGATTTCCAGGAGCGGGCACTGTTCAACCACCAACTCTCGTCCATCGATCCGGTGGACGGGGATATGTCGTACATGGTTCCGGTGGGGCGGGGCGAACAGCAGGAGTACCAGGACATGCACTGGGATTTCACCTGCTGCGTGGGCACGGGGATGGAGAATCACGCGCTGGTCGGCTACGGCGTGTATTACGAATCGGACGACACGCGATGGGTCACGGTGTTCGTGCCCTCCACGGCCCGGTTCAGCGACGGGACGCGGTTCGCGATGGACACCGATTTCCCGGACGGCGGAACGGCCAGACTCACCATCACACCGCGGGCACCGACGCGCTTTACGGTTGCCATCCGGCGACCGAGTTGGGCGGGCGACGGGTTCCGGGTGCGGGTCAACGGACAGGACGTCCCGCAGCCGCTGCTCGACAGCCTGCAGCCGGGGCGCGCGGGCGGGAGGCTGGTGAACCAGGACCGGCGGGTATTGCCGCCGAGCACGTTCGTGGAATTGACGCGCACGTGGAATCCGGGAGACGTCGTGGAGTTGACGATACCCAAGACCTTACGGTTAGAAACGACCCCCGATGAGCCGAGCGTGGCGGCGATCATGTGGGGGCCGTTGGCGCTGGCGGCGGATCTCGGCCCGCGGCGCGAAGGGAGCGCCGCGTTCATCAAGCCACCGGTGCCGGTAATGGTCGCGGCCGGGCGCCCGCTGGACGACTGGGTCGTGCCCGCCGCCGCTGCCGGCGACTTCACCGCCCGTCAGGTGGCGCGGGTTCCCGGAGCGCCGGCCCCGGCCGGAGACATCGCACTGGCGCCCTTCTACCGGACATACGAACGGACGTACAGTCTCTACCTGGATGTAGTCACGCCGGCGGAGTTCGACCGGAGGGTGGCCGCGCTCGCTGACGAGCGCGAACGGGAGCGTGCGCTGGAAGCGGCGACGGTCGGGTTCGTGCGGCCGGGGAACCGGGAGGACGACGCGCTCTTCCACTATCAGACTGACCCCGCCGAGCGGCCCGCGCAACACACCGAGGGCCGTCCGGGTCGCGGGGGTACCGGGTGGTTCTCCTATGTGCTGCCGGTGGATCCGGCCGCCCCGACTGCGCTGGTCGTGACGTACTACAACGAGCCCGGCCTGACGCCAACGACCGGTGACTTTAGCATTATGATAAACGGCACCGTGGTTGGCACGTTCGCCCCGACCACCGGGGCGAACGGGTTCTTCGACGTGCGCTACCCGGTATCGGAGGCGGTCGCCGCCGGCCGGACGACGGTCATCGTCCGGTTCGACGCGGGCGACCACGGTCGCATTGCCACGGTTTTCGGTGTGCGCACGGTGCGGGCGGGACCATAGTCCGTCCGGGGCCGCTGGGCTCCGCCCGCCGGCTACAACGACATGAGATACGCGACGAGCGCATATCTTCCAACTTCCAGTATGATGCTGAACATCCGATTCCCCGGCCGGCGCTGCCTCTTGGCTGCGGCGTTCCTGCTCGCCGTTCCGTGCATCGCACGCGCCCAGAGCCTTCCGCTCGGCGACGGACACGTCACCGATCACCCGGCGGTGGGCAACGTGTACTCCTGCCGAGCGACGTTCCGCGGCGGCGGCGGGGCGCGCCACGACGGTCCGTGGTTTCATAGTGACAGTTGGAATCCCACGAAAAAGCCGCACGTATCGGGCAATGTGCTCTGGCCTGGCGCCGCGTTCACGCCCATGCCCGACGGCAGCCAACTCGAGTTCAAGGGCAACGGTCTGCCGGTGGACGAGCCTACCGGGATCTTTCCGATCCTGCCGCGGGACTCCGTGTACCGCTATGACACCAATCCCAACCGCGTGGGTGTGCAGCACCTCGACTTCGAGATTCCGCTGCGACCGATCGCGGCGGCGACGCCGACCTGTCTGCCAATGGGGATGATCGGGTTCACGATTACCGGTGTGGCGCTCTACAATGCGCTCGACGACGCCGGACGGGACGCGGCAGCACACGAGATCCAGGACAATTGCGATGGGCACCCGCAGCGCAACGCCCAATATCACTACCACAGTGCCTCGCCGTGCATCCCTGGCGTGGCTAGCAACTCGGTGGTCGGATGGGCGCTGGACGGCTATCCAATTCTCGGGATGAAGGATGCGAGCGGACGGCTGCTCACCGACCGGGACCTCGATGCGTGCCACGGGCGCGCCGAACAGGTCATCGCGGACGGGCGCACCTATTCGTATGCCTATCATCTCACGCGCGAGTATCCCTATACGGTCGGCTGCTACGTGGGCCAGTTGCTTTCGTCTACGCTGCAGGATGAGCGTGCGGGATTGGCGCCGCCGGACAGGCTGAGACCAGGGCGAGGCTGAGGGGTAGGGACAGTCGGACAGTCAAGCAGTCGAAGGGTCGGACGGCGATGGGTGGCCCGTTGGACGAAGCGAGGGGCAACGACGACCAGACTGAAGCAAGTACCTACTTGCTTACCAGGCGGGGACCGACTAGCCTCCGGGTTCTATGGAAATCCGCGACCGAATTCTCGAAGCGGCCGCCCGCGTCTACGCTCTCCACGGCTTCCGCGGCGCGACCACCCGACTCATTGCCAATGAGGCCGGGGTCAATGAAGTCACGCTCTTCCGCACGTTCGGCTCCAAGGACTCACTTTTTGAGGAACTCGCCCGCGGCCAGGCGAATGCGACCGTCGTCCCGGAACTTCCGGCCGAGCCAGTCGATCCCGAAGGCGAACTCACGGAGTGGTGCCGCGTCGTCCTCACGCTGCTGACCCGGGAGCGGTCGTTCCTTCGGAAGTCGATGAGCGAGATGGAAGAACGTCCGCTGGCCGCCGAAGCTGCCTGTCGGGGCCCGCACTGCGCCGCGGGGGTGCTCGCGCGGTACGTGGACGCGCTCACTGAGCGGCAGCTGGCAGAGAGCGGCGGTGACACGGCCACCGCGATCTCGATGTTCATGTCGTCGTTGTTCGGCGACGCGATGTGCCGCGAGATGATGCCCGGGGCATTTCCAGAGCCGGCAGAGGACGCGCCCAATCGCTACGCACGGTGTTTCTTGCGGGCCGTGGGCGTGTCGATCCCAGCGACGCCGAAATCGAAGGTCACGGCGGCCTGACACCGCGGCTCGATCACCTTTCAATATTCCAAACCATGCCACACATCACAGCCAGGAGCGCGCGCGTCGTCGTCTTGGTCATCGGCATCGTCCTCGGTGCGGTCCCGGCGGCGGCGCAGGATGCGAGCGGCGGCGTCCGCAGCGTAACGCTGGAAGACGCCATCCAGTTGGCCGAACAGCGCAGCACGACCGTCCGCATAGCCCGCGCAGGCGTGATGCATGCGGAAGGCCAGTTCGACCAGGCGCGCAGCCAGTTCCTGCCGCAGGTCGGCGCGTCCGTTGGGTACACACGGACGCTCCGTTCCCAGTTCTCGGGATTCAGCTTCGGAAACAGTTCGTCGGACACGACGGGGTCGAGCAATTCGAGTAGTCCCGCGTCGAGCCTGCAAAGCGTGGGGTTCGGGGCCCCGAACGAATGGATGCTCGGGCTGCAGGTGTCGCAGAACGTCTTCACCTGGGGCCGGCTCACCGGCCAGCGCACGGCGGCGGTGGCCGGGCAGCGGGTGGCCGATCTCGAACTCGGCTCGCAGCGGGCGCAATTGGCGCTCGACGTGACGCAGGCGTATTACGACGCCGTGCTGGCCCAGCAACTGCTGGTGATCGCCGATTCCACGCTGGCCCAGACCGACGAACTGTTGCGGCAGACTACGGTGGCGCGCCGGGTGGGCAACGCGTCGGAATTCGACCTGCTCAAGGCGCAGGTAACGCGTGACAACCAGCGGCCCCAAGTGCTGCAGGCGGAGACCAACCGCGATGTGGCGCTGCTCAATGTCAAGCGGTTGCTCGAATTGCCGTTGGACGATTCGCTGGTGCTCACGACGCCGATCGAAAATGCCCCGATGCCGGGCCTCGCCGGCATCGCCACGACGAACGCGCCCGACACGAGCGCCCAGCATCGCGTCGCGGTGCGCGAAGCGCAACAGAACCTCCGGGCACAGGAGGGGTTGCTTACTGTGGCCAGGGCCGAACGGTATCCAGCGGTGTCGCTCACGTCGGGCTACCAGCGGCTGTTCTTTCCGCAGACCACGTTTCCCGCGTGGAGCAACTTCCGCGAAAACTGGACGGTGGGCGTAAGCGCAGCGGTGTCGCTATTCAATGGTGGGGGCACGCACGGCGACGAGCTAGTGGCCCAGGCCAACCTGCATCAGGCTCAGGCCCAGTTGGATCAAACGCGGCAGTACGCCGCGGTCGACGCACGCGTGGCGATGCGCCAACTGGCGCAGGCGGAAGCGTCGTGGGAGGCCAGCGCGGGCACGTCGGAGCAGGCGCGCCGCGCCTACGCGATCGATCAGGTGCGCTACCAGCAGGGACTGTCCACGCAGACCGATCTGGCGCAGTCGCGCCTGTTGCTGCAGCAGGCGGAGGCAAATCGCGCGCAAGCGGCGCGGGATCTCGCCGTAGCGCGGGTACGAGTGGCCCTGCTGCGCGATCTACCGCTCCAGCAGAGCACGAGTGGCACATCAACCGGAAGTTCGGCGACGAGCACGAGCACCAGTACGGTGCCACAAAACCAGACATCTCCGGCCGCGACCGCCGTGCCGGGCCAAACCGGGGGCATGTCTCCATGAAGGTAAAGGTTCAGATCACGCGGCTTTCATCCGTCGCAGTCGCCGTGGCCATTCTGGCCGGCGTAGCGGCGTGCAGCCACGACTCCGCCAACGCAGAGTCGGTGGATCCTGGTGTGACGATCGGGCCCGAGAACGTCGCCGTCGTGGCGTTGCACAAGATCCAGAGCGGCCCAGAAATTTCGGGGTCGCTGGAGCCGGATCAACAGGCCACCGTGCGCGCCGAGGTGCAGGCTGCCGTGCTCGAGACATACGCCGAGCCCGGACAGCGGGTGACCCGGGGAGAGATGCTGGCGCGTCTCGACGACACAGTGTTGCGCGAGCAGGCGCTATCCGCCAAGTCGGCGGTTGGCACACTGCAGAACGCGGCTGACATCGCGGAGCGGAACCTCCAGCGCAACGAAGCGCTGATCAAGGTCGGCGCGATCGCCGATCGCGATCTCGAGGCGTCACGCAACGCGGCAATGGCGGCCCAGACGCAGCTCGACAACGCCAAGGCCGTGTATGGCAATGCGCAGAAGATGCTCGACAAGACGATCGTGCGCGCGCCGTTCGACGGCGTGGTGGCAACGCGCAGCGTGACCGGCGGCGACTTCGTCTCTCCCGGCGGCGCCATGTTCTCGGTGGTCAATCCTGCCACGATGCGGCTGGAAGCGTCGGTGCCGGCCAACGCACTGGCCGACGTGAAGATCGGCATGCCGGTGGACTTCTCAGTGACCGGGTACCCCGGTCGCACGTTTTCCGGGCACATCACGCGCGTGAATCCCACGGCCGACCCCACGACGCGGCAGGTATCGCTGCTGGCGCGCATTCCCAACGCCGGGAACTCACTCGTGGGCGGGCTGTTCGCCGACGGGCGCGTAGCGAGCGAGACGCACGACGCGCCGATGGTGCCGATCTCGGCTGTGGACGAACAGGGGGTGCGTCCGGCGGTGATGGTGCTGCGGCAGGGAAAGGTGACGCGGGTCGAGGTCGAACTCGGCATTCGCGACAACGTCGCCGAGACGGTGGAGATCCGGAACGGGCTGTCGGCAGGAGACACGATTCTCGTGGGCGCCGCGCGCGGCATCTCGCCGGGCACGCCGACGCGGGTGAGCGCGCCCGCCGACATCAAGCCATAACGAGCGGATCATGGTCATCTCCGATTTTGCGATCAAGCGGCCGCTGATCACCGTCGTGACGATGCTGACGTTGGCCGTGTTCGGGCTGTTCGCGCTCTACAAGCTGAAGACCGACGAGTTCCCCGACGTGGCGCCACCGTACGTCACGGTAGGCATTCCCTATCCTGGCGCGTCGCCGGACGTCGTGGAGAAACAGCTCCTCAAGCCGGTGGAGGACCAACTCTCGTCGATCGCCGACGTGAAGCAGATTACCGGCCAGGCGTACGACGGCTATGCGAACGTGCTGATCCAATTCTATTACGACAAGGATCTCAACGTCGCCACGCAGGAGGCTCACGACGCGATCTCGTCAATCCGCTCGGATCTGCCCGACGAGATGAAGGAACCGGTGATCAAGAAGTTCAACGACACCGATCGCCCCATCGTCTCGCTGGCGCTGTCATCGAGCGTACTGTCGCCAGCCGAACTGACCCGGCTGGCCGACCCGGACATCACCAGGCAGCTGCGCGCCATCCCCGGCGTGGCGGACGTGGAGATCTTCGGGAACGTCGATCGGGAACTGACCGTTGAGGTCCGTCCCGCCGCCATGCAGGCCGTCGGGGTGAGCGTGGCACAGGTTGTCACGGCGCTCCAGAGCCAGAATCTCTCCGCGCCCGTGGGCCGCGTGATCGGTTCGCTGGACGAGCGCTCGATACGTCTCAAGGGCCGGCTGGAAACACCGGCCGAGTTCTCGCAGCTGGTCGTGGCCGAGCGGAACGATCAGCTCATCCGGCTCGGTGACGTGGCGACGATCACCGACGGGACGGCGGAGCCCCGCACGATGGCGCTCTACAACGATCGTCAAGCGGTGGGCATCGACGTCAAGAAAGCCAAGGGCTACAGCACCACCGACGTGGCCGCCAGGATCATCGCCCGAGTCGACGCCATCGAACAAACGTTGCCCCAGGGCACGAAGATGGACGTCGTCAAGGACTCGGGCACGAGGGTAACGGCGGCGGTGTGGAACGTGGAGGAGGCCCTGCTCCTCGGCGCCCTGCTCACCGTGCTCGTCGTCTTCCTGTTCCTCAACTCGTGGCGCTCGACGGTGATCACCGGCCTCGCGCTCCCCGTGTCGGTGCTCGCGTCGTTCATTGCCGTTTGGGTGCTGGGATTCAAGCTCGAGACGATGTCATTGCTCGGCCTGTCGCTGGCGATCGGGATTCTGATCGACGACGCCATCGTGGTGCGCGAGAACATCGTCCGGCACGTGGAGATGGGAAAGGATCACTACACGGCGGCGCACGACGGCACCGATGAAATCGGATTGGCCGTGGCGGCAACTACGTTTTCCATCCTCGCCGTATTCGTGCCGATCGGGTTCATGCCCGGTATCGGGGGCCAATGGTTCAAGCCATTCGCGCTCACCATCGCCTGCGCCGTGGCCGTGTCCCTTTTCGTGTCGTTCTCGCTCGATCCGATGTTGTCGGCATACTGGGCGGACCCACACAAGGCGGCCAATGAGCGGTTGTGGATATCCCGCCAGTTGGTGCGATTCAACCACTGGTTCGGTCGCCAGGCGGAGAACTACAGGGGCGTGATTGCCTGGGCATTGGACCACCGGGGAGCCATGGTGGCGATCGCCGTCGGCACGCTGGCCGCGGCATTCGTGCTGCCAAGCCGCGGGTTGACCGGGCTGGCGGCGGCGTTGCTCGGGGTGGCCATCGTCGTGTACGCCCTGAGCACCAGACGGCTGCCGATGCCGGCGCGGTTCGGAGCGGGCATGGTAGGCATCGCCGTGTTCGTGATGCTACCGCGGTTGGTGCCGCCCGTGCGCACCGTGGGCGTGGGCTTCATGCCCGACGACGACCGCAGCGAGCTCACCGTCCACATCGAGACCCCGCCCGGCTCCAATCTGGATTATACGCGCCTCAAGGCCGAGGAAACAGCGCGCTTCATTCGCGCGCATCCGGAGGTACGGTACACCTACACGACGCTCGGGACGCAGACTACGGGAGAGGTGGACGAGGGCGATATCTACGTGAAGATGGTGCCCGTCGACCAGCGCTCGACGAGCGTCATGCAGTTCGCGGCCGCACTGCGTAGCGAGACCCGGCACGTGGCCGGCATCACCCTGTCCGTGTTCACCGACGACTTCAGCGGCGGCCGCAAGCAGCTACAGTTGCAGATCCGGGGCGACAACCTGGCCGCGATCAACGCCGCCGCCGACACCGTGGAGCAGATCGTGAAACAGGTGCCGGGCGCCGTGGACGTCGGCCTGTCCACGAAGGGGGAGAAGCCGGAGTTGAACATCGAGCTCAACCGCGGGATCGCTGGCGCGCTGGGAATCACCGTGGGGCAGATCGCACAGTCCCTGCGGCCCGCGTTCGCGGGCCTCAAAGCCGGTGACTGGATCGATCCGAGCGGGGAACCGCGCGACGTCCAAGTGCGTCTCACCCCGGAGGCGCGTACGCGCGCCGCCGACCTGCGGCAGCTGCCGCTCGTCGTCATGGGCCCCAACGGGCTGCCGAGCACGATTTCGCTCGGCCAGGTGGCAACGATCGTGGACAGTGTGGGACCGGCCATCATCGACCACCTCGATCGTGATCGGGTAGTGGATGTGGAACTCAACACGTCGGGCCGCGCATCGGGTGACGTCACGGCCGACATCCAATCGCGCCTCGACAAGCTCCAGCTGCCGCCTGGGGTCCGTCTGTCGTACGGCGGCGATGCGCAGGACCAGAACGAGGTCTTCGGGCAGATCTTCTCGGCGCTTGGGGTAGCCGTGTTGCTCATGTATCTGATCCTGGTCGTTCAGTTCGGCTCGTTCCTCGATCCGCTGGCGATCATGGTGTCGCTCCCCCTGTCGCTCATCGGCGTGATGCTGGCCCTGGCGCTCACCGGCTACACGATCAACATCATGTCGCTGATCGGCGTGATCCTGCTCATGGGCATCGTGGCCAAGAACGCGATCCTGCTGATCGACTTTGCCAAATGGTCGCGCGAAGAGCAGGGCACGCCATTGCGCGAGGCCCTTATCGAAGCCGGCGCGATCCGGCTGCGGCCCATCCTGATGACCACGTTCGCTCTGATCGCCGGCATGGTGCCCGTGGCGCTGGGACGCGGCGAGGGCGCGCAGTTCCGGGCCCCGCTCGGCGTGGCCGTCATCGGCGGCGTCATCACGTCGACGCTGCTCACTCTGCTCGTGATCCCGACGTTCTACGAGATCATGGACGCGTGGCGCTCGGGGCTGGCGCGGAAGCTGGGGCTGACGCCGCCTCACACGGCGGAGCACCGGGTGCCGGCCGGCGTGGCGGCAGCACCGGCGATGGGGGACGATTAGCCGGCTGTGGGTCCGCGGCATTCCCGACACCGTCGCCGCCCCGGAGAGGATAGATTGGAGGTCCGGCGTTCGGCCGGGCCTCACGTTCCCCACGTAACGGAGGACTGATCATCGTCCCCCTGCTGCTCCAAACGCTGTCGCACCTGAGCGAGTCGTCCACGCATCTGCAGAGATTGTGGGCCTACATCACGCTTGGGGCCACGGGCATCATCACCGAAGAGACTTCGCCGATGATCGGCGGGCTGGCGGCGCACAACCACCACCTGCGGTTCTCGCTCGTCGTGCTCTGGGTGGCGGCCGGCGTCTGGACGGCCGACATCGTGCTGTACTACCTGGGCCGGTGGCGCGGCCGCTGGCTGCGTGAACGGTGGCCGGTGCTGCGCCGGGTGATCCTGCGCGCGCTGCGCGTGGTGCGCCGGCATCCGTGGCGGTCGTCGCTGGCCGTACGGTTCGCCTACGGGCTCCGCTTCACCCTGCCGATCGCATGCGGGGCGGCGCGACTGCCGGTGGTCCTCTACCTGATCGGAAGCGCCATCAGCGCGTTCCTCTGGGCGTTGCTGTTCACGTCTGCCGGCTGGGGGGTGGGGCGCACCACGCGCGCGCTCGGATGGCACCCGCGCGTGCACGAGCTGCCGTTCATGATCGGCCTGTTCGCGGTGGGGATCGTCGTGTACCTCATCGCCCGCCGCCGGCACGTGGAAGAGCACACGGTCGAGGTGCTGGACGCGGAATGACGTTGGAGGCGCCCCAAAGGCGCCGCATTGGTGCGTAGGAGCATACAGGTCGTGATCTCCACCCCCGGAGGCCAGCATGACCGATCGCAGCGAGCAGCAGGTACCGCTCTCCCGTCTCGAGGACGCCGTCGCCCGAGGCATCATCACCGCCGAGCAACTGGCCGCGCTTCGCGCGATGCCGGAGGGGGTCGGCCCCGAACCGGCCTCCGAACCCCGCCGAGGCCTCAACGCGGTCTTCATCGCCTACTACGTCGGCGCCGCCGCCGTGGTGTTCGCCTTCGGATGGTTCATCATCGACCGGTGGCAAGCCCTCGGCCCGGCGGGCGTTCTCGGCGTGTCGCTGCTATACGCGGGCATCTTCATCCTCACGGCGCGCATCACCGGCCGTCTCGGGTTCCGGATCGCGTCGGCGCTGGGCGTGCTGCTCGCCGTGGCCATGGCGCCGGCGGTGATGTGGAGCCTGCTCAGCCTGGCCGGTCTCTGGTACGAACCGGAGATCCAGCGCGGCTTGCCGTATGTTGCGCAGATCGACGTCCTGGAGGTCCTGCGCTGGATTCCGCCCGATCTCGCCACTGCGCTGGCCGCACTGATGGCATTGCGCCGCGTCCATTTTGCGGCCCTCGCACTTCCCGTGGCGATCGCGCTCCCGCTGACGATAGGGCACGCGATGCCCCTGTTTCTCGATCCCGACATCGTGGGTGACATGGTGGGATGGGTTGCGCTCGTGTCGGGCGTGGTGCTCGTGGCGTGCGGCTACTGGGTTGACCGGCACCCGCGCGACGACGAAGACTATGCGCAGTGGGTCTATCTCGTTGGGCTGTTCACGCTGGTGTTCGCCGTGCTCGTCGAATGGCATGCGATGGGGAATCTGCGCCATGCGCTTCCCGTGTTGGCCGTGGGGCTCTTCGCGCTGTCGCTCCTGCTTCACCGCCCGACGTTCGCGGTGTTCGGTGCCCTCGGGGTCTTCGTCTATCTGGCCTATCTGGCGTTCGACGTGTTCCGCACGGCAATGAGCTTTCCGATCGTGCTCGCCACGTTCGGCATCAGCGTCATCGTGATCACGGTGTCGTTGCAGCGGCGGTATCCGGCGCTGGCCCGGCAGGTGGAGGAGCGGCAGCAGGGACAGCGCGTCGTACCGCACGCCGGGTTGGTGTTCGGCGGAGCGATCGCCGTCGCGCTGACGCTGACGGGCGCGCAGCTTCCGGGTGCGCACGAGCGAGCCGCCGAGGTTCAGGCCCTGGCCCGGCGCCACGCGCTCGACCTGTATCGGGCACAGCAGCACCGGCCCAAGCCGGCCTCGTCGCGGCCGGGCGTGTTGCCCTGAAACACGGGGAGCGAGGACGGCGTAGGGAGCGGCAGATCCTCTAGCCCATCCCGATGTTCGCTCTCGTCGCCGCGGCCGCATTGGCGCTCCAGGTTCAGGTCAGGTCGAGCACCGACAGCGCCAGCAAGAAGCACTCCGTCAGCATCACGATTGGCCGGTCCGATACGACGCGCCGTGAGAAGAACGTGCCGCGGCGGATTCCGGTCACGCCCGAGCTGCTGCGCACTGCGTTCCACGACTCGGCTGCTGGCACGCTGCTGCTGCGGGCGCGCGCGGCGCGCCTGCGGCAGGACTCAGCGCTCGTAGCCTACGACGCGATGTCGTACCAGCGCATTTCGGCGGGGCTCGGGTTCTCGAAGATCGGACGCGACCGGCTGATGTTCCGCCATGAGGACGTGGCCCACGTGCGATGGCAGCGCGGCGTGGGCGCCTGGGTGGAAATCAAAGGCGCCCGCACGACCATTCCGATTGCACCCGAAGAAGCGCAGGACTCGGCCGACGCCGAGATGAACGCCGATGAGGGCGGGGCGATTCCCTATTTCCCCGGCTATGAATCTCTCTGGATCGGCGGCGGTGTGGCCAAGGCCCAGGTGGACGAACGCGAGATCGTACATCCGTTGGCCGAGGGCGCCGAAGCGTATTACACCTATGCCACCGGCGATTCCGTACGCTTCCGTATGCCCGACGGCACGGTCATTCAACTCCGCGAACTCAAGGTCCGTCCACGGCGGCCGGAGTGGAACGTGGTCGTGGGCTCACTCTGGTTCGACGTGTCCAGCGGCCAGCTCGTGCGCGCCGCGTTCCGGCTGGCGGTGCCCATGGATATCTGGGCGGTGGCGCAGCAGGACGACCCCCACAGCATGGATGACGTGCCTTTCTGGGTGAAGCCGATGATCTCGCCGATGAAGGCCCAGGTTACGGCCGTGGCGATCGAATACGGACTGTACAACGGGCGATTCTGGCTGCCCCGGCTGCAGAGCGCCGAAGGCGACGCCCAGGTGAGCTTCATGCACGTGCCGTTCAGCATGGAGCAGAGCTACAAGTATGCGTCGGTCAACGGCCGCGATTCGCTGCCGCCGATCACCGTGGCCGTCCAGCCGATTCCGGACTCGCTGCCTGACGCGGTCAAGGACAGTATCCGCGACCAGCGCCGTACGGCGCGGCGCGCCGAGCGCGACTCGGTACGGCAGGGGCTCAAGCCGCCGCCCACGGCGGTGTGCGACACGGCCAGGTTCTACACGCGCATGTCGTACCGCTACAATGATGCGCGGCTTCCCGTAGCGTACCAGGTGCCGTGCGACCGGTCGGCGTTGGCTACCTCGCCGCTCCTACCGAAGTCGATCTTCGATCCGGGCGAGGAGATCTTCGGCTCGCCGGAGCGCGATGCGCTGGTGGCCGAAGCGCTGTCGCTGTCGGCACAGGCGCAGTTCGCGCCCCTGCCGCCCACCTTCCATTGGGGAGCCGACCTCATGCGGTTCAATCGCATCGAGGGGTTCTCGATAGGTGGTCGCGTGGACGAACAGTTCGGCGCCGGCTACATGGGGTCGCTGCTCGGACGCATCGGCGTGGCCGACCGCGAGCCGAACGTCGAACTGAACGTGGCGCGCAGCAACGGCGCACGGACCATCGGCATTACGGGGTACAACCGACTCGTGGCGGCGGGCGACTGGGGGAACCCGCTGAGCTTCGGCAGTTCGCTGTCGGCGCTGCTCTTCGGACGCGACGAAGGGTTCTACTATCGCGCGTCGGGCGTGGAACTCAGTGGTACGAACACCCGCGGGCTGAACTACGACTGGCGGCTGTTCGCCGAGCAGGAGCGCAGTGCGGCGGTAGAAAACAGCTGGTCGCTGGGTGCTCCGTTCATTCCGAACATCGTGGCTCGCCGTGGAGCGTATGCCGGCGGCGCGTTCCACGTGCGTGACAACTACGGCCAGGACCCGGACGGATTCCGCGTGCTGTCCGATGTTCGGCTCGAAGCGGCCGCGGGCGATTCGACGTACGGACGCGGCTCGGCGGAGTTCACGATCTCCGATGGATTCGGACCCCTGGCCGGCGCGGTCACGCTCTCTGGCGGCAGTTCGGTGGGCGCCCTGCCGGCGCAGAGGCTTTGGTACCTAGGCGGAGCGGAGACCGTGCGCGGCCAGAGTCCCGACACGCTGCAACGCGGCAACGCGTACTGGCTCACGCGGACGGAACTCGGGTTGAATCGCAACGGAGTGCGGCCCACCGTGTTCGCCGACCTGGGGTGGGCGGGCGATCGCTCGCGGCTGGGCGACGTGGGACGTCCGATGAGCGGCGTGGGCACGGGGCTGAGCTTCCTGGACGGACTGTTCCGATTCGACGTCGCGCGCGGATTGTATCCCCGCAGGCAGTGGCGGTTGGATCTGTACGTCGAAGCGCGTTTCTAGCGGCTGCGTAGCACTCGCCCCCGCCATCGGCTTCGGCCTCTATCCGGCCATCAAGGCGGCCCGCCTGTCGCCCATCGACGCCATCCGGCACGAATAGCGCCCCGTTTACTTTCCCGCGCACTAGGCGCAGGTTGAAGGCCGATGCCCGCCGCCTCCTCGCACGGTCCGTCGTCATCGCTCAAGCGCTGCGCATGGGCGACCACGCCGCTCGGGATCGCGTACCACGATGCGGAATGGGGCGTGCCCGTGCACGACGACCGGGTATTGTTCGAATTCCTGGTGCTCGAGGGCGCGCAGGCGGGCCTGAGTTGGGAGACGATCCTGCGCAAGCGCGACGCGTACCGCGCGTCGTTCGCACGATTCGATCCGACGGCGGTAGCCCGGTTCACGCCCTCGCGCGTGGGGCGGCTGCTCGGTAACCCGGGGATCGTCCGCAACCGCCTCAAAGTGGAAAGCGCGGTATCGAACGCCCGGGCGTTGCTCGCCGTACAGCGCGAGTTCGGCACGTTCGACGCGTATGTCTGGCGATTCGTCCAAGGGACGCCCATCGTGAACCGGCGGCGCGCGGCGCGCGACATCCCCGCCCGCACCGCCCGGTCGGATGCCCTGAGCCGTGACCTGAAGGCGCGCGGATTCCGGTTCGTCGGTTCCACGATCTGCTATGCGTTCATGCAAGCCGTCGGCCTCGTGAACGACCACCTCATCGCCTGTTTCCGGTATCCGTCCACGTGACCGACAGCAACCGGATCGTGATACGCGCAGAGGCCATGGCGGCGCTGATCGCACTCATCGTGGGCCTGATCGCACTGAACTCCCTGCCCGTGGGCGGGTTCTACGACGACGGCCTGTACACGATCCTCGCCAAATCGCTGGCCACCGGGCACGGCTACCGATTCCTCAATCTGCCGGGCATGCCGGCGGCCGTCCATTATCCGCCCGGCTATCCTCTGCTCCTCGCGCTATTCTGGAACATCGTTCCGCCGTTTCCGGCCAACCTCGTCTGGCTCAAGTTGCTCAACGTGGTGCTGCTGGGCGTGATCGCCTGGGTGACCTGCCGGTACGCCGTCCGCGTGCTCGCACTCTCCCCCGCGGTGGCGTTCCTCGGCGCGCTGATCGGCACGGTGACGATTCCGATCCTCGTGCTCACCAACATGCTGGTGTCGGAACCGCTCTTTCTCGCACTGTTGATTCCAGCGTTGATGCTGGGCGAGGAAGTAGCGCATCGCGAACCGCAGCGGCGTGAGGCGGTCTGGCTGGGATTGCTGAGTGGAGTCGTGGTGATGGTGCGGTCGATCGGCGTGATGTTCATCATCGCGGTGGCCGTCGTCTGGCTGGTGAGGCGAGCCCGGCGCGCCGTGGCCTGGTACCTCGGCGCCGCGTTGTTGGCGATGTCACCCTGGCTGGTGTACTCCACGTTGCACGCCCACGATGTACCGCCGGTACTGCAGGGCGCCTACGGAAGCTATACCGGCTGGTTCATGGGCGGGCTCCACGCCGGCGGGTTCCCGTTCCTCGTCGCGACGATTCGCGTGAACGTGCAGCGCTTGGCCGCGGGCCTGGCGGCGTCGTTCCAATACACGGCGTCCTCGGGGGTCGCCGCGATCACCATGGTTGCGCTCGCCTTGATGTTCGGTTACGGGGCATGGCGCGCCCGCCGCCGGGCGCCGGTTACGTTGGTATTTCTGGCACTGTATATGGGAGTCGTGGTGGTCTGGCCCGACCAGCCGCTGCGGTTCGCGTGGGCGCTCTGGCCGCTGCTCATGGTGCTGCTGCTCGTGCCGCTGAAAGTGCTGCAGGCGCCCTCCGCGCCGCGGCCGCTCCGCATTGGGATCGCCGTGGCAGCCGTGTGCCTCGTTCCGGGCATGCTCCGCTACAACGTGCGCGGGTACGCCGGCGGCTGGTGGGCGAACATTCCGCGAAGCATGACCGATCGCGTGCAACCGGCGATACTGTGGGTGCGCGCGCACACGCAGAAGGACGACGTGGTGGCCGCCGAGTCGGAGCCGATGATCTATCTGTATGCGGAGCGCCAGGCCGTGCCGGTGGCGGCGTTCACTGCCATGCAGTACCTGCGCAATCGGACGTCGCAGGAAAACGCCGAAGACCTGCGCCAGATCGTGCAGGCGTCGAACGCGCGCTACGTACTCGTCCAGTCGCCGGGCGAACTCGATGCCGCACGGACGCTGGCCGCGCAACCTGGCGCGAATCGTGCGCTCACGCTGTCCGACAGCATGCCGGGCCTGTACGTGTTCACGGTGGGCGCCCCGCGCGCCGATTCAACGGGCCACTGAGCCCCGGCAGTCAGCGAGCAGCCGGCGCGGCGCCGGTGCGTACGGAAACAGGGCCAGCGCCGCATTCACGTGCAGGCGTACGAGGTCGCAGCGCCCGCGGGACTGCGCCGTTTCGGCCAGGCGCATCCAGATGCGGTAAGTGCCGGGATCCTCGCGAGCGGCGGCCGTGAGCGCGCCACGCTCGTACTGGCGCATCGCGTCGAGCATTCCCGCGCTGCGGGCCGATACCGCAACGCCCGCCAGCACGATGCCTGCGAGGATCACCGTGCGCATGCGGCTCGATAGGGTCAACGACCGGCGTTCGGGCGAGCTGCGTAGCGCGCCGAAGGCTGCGAAGGCGACCAATGCCGGTGCGGGGAGCAGGAGCACGGCATCGAATGCGCCGACGATGGCGGTAGCGATCACGGCGCCGGCCAGGGCAAGCCCGCGAAGATAGCCTTCGAGGTCGCTCGCGCGGAACATCTGCCGGCCGGCGTCGGCCAGCAACCCCAGCAGAACGAGCGCCAGCAACGCTACCGCCGGAATGCCGCGTTCCGAGATGAACGCCATCCAGTCGCTGCTCGGCCACGGATTCGCCGTCATTCCGGTCTGATCGTCGAGCGACGGATCGCCGCGCTTCACGAGTGCCGGGTACTGCACCGCCCAGTTGCCCGGACCCACACCAAGCAATGGGTGATGGAGCGCGAGCTCGAGCGTGTTCGTGTACTGGACCAGGCGACCGCGTCCGCTCCCCTGGGAGAAGTCGGCCATGTTCTTGACGGAATCGAGATAGGGCGACTCGCTGCGCCATGACAGCGAGTTGGGCAGGAACACGGCCGCAGTGACGCTGCCTGCGACGACGACGGCGACGAGCAGCAGCCGGCGCCGCATGCCGGCCACGCGCCATCGCGCGCGGGCGCGCCATACGCCGGGCAGAAGCACGATCACGCACGCCGCCAGCGCGATCCACGCCGCGCGCGTGCGCGACAGCACGAGGACCGCCGACACGAAGGCCAGCGCGAGTGTGGCCATCACCGCGGGGAACAAGCGCCGCGCCCCCACCGCGGCTACGACCAGAAGCGGGGTGGCAATGGCCGCGAGATGGGCCACGAAGTTGCGATTGCCCAACGTGCCGCCGGGCGCCCGGTTGGCACTGAAGTACGTCGAGTCCACGCCGTAAGCCTGGGCCAGCGACGTCGCCGCGACCGCGAGAACCGCGAACACGAGGGCGCCCACGACGGCCCGTTCGCGGATCGGCCGGCCAGCCACGACCGCCGTGGCGCTCCAGAACACCACTAGGCTCGACCACGTGACGGCGAGCGAACGCTCGGCGACCCAGTGATTGGTCGCGAATACGGCGGACACCATGCTCAGGCCCAGAAACAGCCCGAGCAACAGGTCCACGCCGGAATAGGCCAGCCGCGGCCGTCGCCAGATGGCCAGTGGTCCGAGGCACAGCGCCGTGACATGCAGCGCCAGCTCCTTGGGCACGAAGAACCGGTCCAGGTCGAACGACCTGTACGGAGCGGCAACCAGTCCCACGGCCAGCGCGCCCAGCGCGATCAGGACGATCGCAGCCGGTGCAGCCAGCGGCGCACGGGAGTCCGCGGACGAGGGAAGGGTGGAGTTCGTGGATGCCATGGGGTGGCCGCGCCGGCGTTCTGCGGCGGACTTCAGCAAGGTACATTGGAGCGGCGCGGGACGCACGGCCGCGCCGCATCCGGAGGATACCCATGGCCATCGTACGATCGGCGTCCATCGTGGCCGCGCTGTTGTCTCTGGCTGCGGCTACCCTTGGCGCGCAGACGCAGACACCTCAGCGGGCCCGCCAGCTCGGTATCGCGCCCGGGATCTTCAGGCCGGGCCCGAACAACGCCATCACCGACGTGGGCGGCGTACTCGTGGGCCAGGCCACGGTGGACGACGGAGACTCGATCCATACCGGCGTCACGGCCGTCCTTCCGCACGCCGGCAACATGTTCACGGCCCGTGTGCCCGCAGCAATCGTGGTCGGCAACGGGTTCGGGAAGCTGCTCGGTGTCACGCAGGTGGACGAACTGGGCGAACTCGAAACGCCGATCCTGCTCACCTGCACGCTGTGCGTCTGGCGCGCCGCCGATGCGATGGTGGCCTGGCTGCTCGCGCAACCCGGCATGGAGAGCGTGCGCTCCATCAATCCCGTGGTAGGCGAAACGAACGACGGCACGCTCAACGCGATCCGGTCGCGGCCCATCGCGCCGGCCGACGTGGTGAAGGCACTCGCGTCGGCGCGCGGCGGACCGGTGGCTGAGGGGAGCGTCGGCGCCGGACGCGGAACGATCGCCTTCGGTTGGAAGGGGGGCATCGGCACTTCGTCGCGCGTGCTACCGAAGTCGCTGGGCGGCTGGACGGTGGGCGTCCTCGTGCAGACCAACTACGGTGGCGTTCTCCAGGTGGACGGCGCGCCCGTGGGACGCGAACTGGGGCAGTATTCATTCAGGCGCGACGTGGACGACCAGAGCGCCAACGGATCGTGCATGATCGTCATCGCCACCGACGCGCCGATCCTCGACCGGAATCTGCGCCGGCTGGCGGGCCGCGCCATCATGGGACTCGCCCGCACCGGGTCGTTCGCTTCGAACGGGTCGGGTGACTACGTGATTGCCTTCTCGGCGGATTCCGCGCTGCGGCGTGGCGCCGATCAACGGCGGCCCGACGTGGCGGAGTTGACGAACGAGGAAATGTCGCCGTTGTTCGAAGCCGTGGTCGAAGCCACGGAGGAGGCGGTCTATAATTCGCTGTTCATGGCCACGCCGGTCACGAACGCCCAGGGGCGGACCGTGAAACCTCTACCGATCGACAGCGTCCGGGTGATTCTGAAGAAGTACGGACGATGATGGCTGATGGTTCACACGCACTTGAAGACGTTCGGATTTCCGCCGTAGGTCAAGGCGAATGTCTGCTGGGGGGTGGAGTCACTTTCCACCGTCATCGTCAATGACATCGTGCGCCCATCGGTGTGGCCGGTATAGCGGGCCGGGAACTTGGGCAGCAGCGAGTCGTTGGCCGGAACCGGTCCCGCTTCCCGGATATACAGGCCGGGGAGATCGAAGTCGCCGTGAGAGTCCAGCGTCATCGGCACGCTGATGCGACCGGCGGCGCAGTCGTACTCGATCTCGGCACCGGTGTCGGATACGACCATGCCGGCGTGCAGACTCCCCCAGTTTCCCAGGGGGACGCGGCTCGGGAATCCGGTGGTGCACGTCGCGGTCACCGCCGACCCGGCGAACACCGCGACGCAGACAAGACGAGCACGCAGCGGGGACATGCCGGATTATACACCGGAACGGCGGCCGGAATCCCGTGACGGCCGTCCTGTGATCGCGCGTTCCCTCGGCGGAGGACCGCACTTGGCCATAGGCGGCGGGCGGATTTCGTGACATATTCGGGGCGGCGCTCCGGGCACGTTCCGGGGCCGGCCACCGCGGTTCACCACAGCACGGGCCACACTTATGACGTCGCACTCACCGGAAGATCTCTTTCGCGCGGAAAAGGAGCGCTCGCAGGCCGAGCGCGGATCGACGCACGCGACGCTCCTGGCCGAAGCCAAGGCGGCGTTCGACAAACTGATGGCCGAGGGGGCAGCGGCACGCAAGAGCGGCCGTCCGCGCAAGAACCCGCTGCCCCCGCTCCTTGCGGCCGTTCCGGAGCCCGCCAAGAGCAAGAAGCCGGTGGCTGCCAAACCGGCCAAGAAGAGCGCGGCGAAAAAGGCACCCAAGAAATCCGCAGCCCGGAAGCCGGCCAGGAAGCACGCGGCCAAGAAGGCGGCACCCAAGAAATCCGCAGCCCGGAAGCCGGCCAGGAAGCACGCGGCCAAGAAGGCGGCACCCAAGAAGGGGGCGGCGAAGCGCGGGAAGAAGCGGTAACTGGGAATTTCAGGCGGAACGCCGCGGGCTGACAGGTAAGAGCTACTCGGAACTGCGATGGGACGCATCGCGGCAGGGGCGAGGTGGCGTGGTCCGCCCTTTCAACAGGGAAGAATCAGCCGCGCCTCGCACCCCCGCGCATCGTTCCGATCGACGAGCGTCAAACCCCCGCCGTGCGCCTCGGCGATCTGCTGGGACAGCACGAGCCCGATCCCGGTTCCGCCCGGCTTCGTGGTGAAGAACGGTACGAACAGATTGGTCGTTTGCGGCAACCCCGGACCGTCGTCCCGCACCACCATTTCGAAGTGCGCACGCTCACGCGACCAGGTCACCCGCACCCCACCGCCGGTCTCGAGCGCGGCATCCACGGCGTTGCGCAGGAGATTGATCAGCAGCTGATCGAGCTGGTCGCCGTCGGCGAGCAGCGTGACCTGCGGGCCGGGGACGACCTCCACCGGCAGCCGCGTCTCGAACTGCGCGATGCGGGTGGCCCACGCACCTACGCTGATCGGGGCGAGACGCGGGGCAGGGAGCTTGGCGAGCCTGGTATACGAGGCGAGGAACCGCGTCAGCGCTTCGGAACGGTTGGCGATCACTCCCAACCCCCGCTGCATGTCCTCACGCGCGGCGGCGTCTGGTTCGCGCTTCCCCAGCATGTCCCGAAACTGTTCAGCTAGTGACTTGATGGGGGTGATCGAGTTGTTGATCTCGTGGCCGAGCACGCGAATCAGACGCTGCCATGCCTTGCGCTCCTCTTCGCGAAGGGCGCGGCTGACGTCGGCCAGGACGACGAACGTGTGGGGGCGGCCGCCCTGCCGGAACGCGCCTCGCCTCACCTCCCACCGGCCGCGCTGCGCGCCGAGGGCCAGCTCCACTACCCGCGGGGCATCACCGCGCAAGCACTCACCCAGTTCCAGCTCCTCGGCGCGCCGACCGAGTAGCCGTTCTGACGGCTGGCCGAGGAGCCGTTCGCCGCTGGCGTTCACCACGCGCAGGGCGCCGGTGTCGTCGAACGCGAACACGGCCACGTCGATCTCGGCCATCACGCGCTGGAGCAGGGCCGTGGCTTCGAGGGCGCCCAGGCGGCGCTCGCGCAGCTCATCCATCAGCGAATTGAGCTCGAGCATGGCAAGTCCGAGGGCGTCTCCGGTGCTGGCCCGCCGGCCGCGCAGGGAGTAGTCCTGCTCGCGGATGGCGGCCAGCATGTTGGAGAGCGTCTGCAGGGGGCGCACGACGCGTTCGCGGAGCGTGAGGGCGAGGATGAGCCAGAGTGCGACGAGCAGAGTGGAGAGCGTCCACTGCGTACGCGGCTCGAACGCGCCAGTCCAGAGCAGCGTGAGCGCAACGACCAGCGCCGGCAGCGGAGAAGCCAGCGCGAGGACCGTAACCTGTCGTTCGTGCGACGCCATGAGCAGATACTAGAGGCCGTGGCGCTGTAGGCGCCGATACAACGCGCTCCGCGACAGGCCGAGCGCCTTGGCGGCGAGGCTGACGTTGCCGTCGTACCGGGCCATCGCCTTGCCGATGAGCACCCGTTCGACCTCCTCGAGGCTCATCTCGTCGAGGGCCGGAGCGGCGACTCCTAGCGGCTGCAGCGCCAGGTCGCTTTCACGCACGACGTCCTGCTGGGCGAGCAGCGTGGCGCGCTCCACGGCATGGGCGAGTTCGCGCACGTTGCCGGGCCAGGCATACCGGAGCAGGGCCTGCATGGCTTCGGGGCTGAAGCCGCCGACCGGACGGCGGTAGTGCGCCGAGAATTGACGCAGGAAGTGCGTCGCGAGGAGGGGGATGTCGTCGCGGCGTTCGCGCAGCGGGGGCAGGTGCAACTCCACCGTGTTGAGCCGGAAGAAGAGATCTTCCCGGAAGCGTCCTTCGGCCACCTCGGCGCGGAGGTCGGCGTTGGTCGCGGCGAGAATCCGTACGTCCACGCGGCGCGTCTTGGAGGAGCCAACGCGTTCCAGCTCTCCGGTCGGCAGCACGCGCAGCAGTTTGGCTTGCTGGGCGAGCGAGAGGTTGGCGACCTCATCGAGGAAGAGCGTCCCGCCGTCGGCCAATTCGAACCGGCCCACGCGGTCGGTCTTTGCGTCGGTGAACGAGCCCTTCACGTGGCCGAACATCTCGCTTTCGAACACGCCCTCAGACAGCCCGCCCAGATTCACCGTCACCATGGGCCGTGCACGGCGCGGCGAAGCGGCGTGGAGCCAGCCGGCGACGACTTCCTTGCCCGTGCCGTGCTCGCCGGTTATCAGCGCGCTGGCATCGGAAGGGCCGATGCGCTCCATGAGTCGCAGCACCGGCTGCATGGCGGCAGACTGGGCGATGAGCTGCGGCGCGCCGGCGGGCCGGAGGGCGCGGTTCTCGCTCTCCAGCCGCTGGCTTGTGCGGATGGCGCGGCCCAATTCCACCTGGGTGGCGAGCACGTGGAGCAGGCGGGCGTTGTTCCACGGCTTCTCGATGTAGTCGCGGGCGCCGCGGCGCAGCGCCTCGACCGCGCCCTCGATGCTCCCCCACGCCGTCATCACGATCACGGGGAGCGTGGCGTCGAGGGCCTGGAGGCGCGCGAGCAGGTCGAAGCCCTCCACGCCGCCCGTCGTGTCGCGCGTGTAGTTCATGTCCATGAGCATGGCGTCGAAGTCCCGCGTGGTCACGGCCGCGATGAGGGCGGCCGGCGAGGCGGCCGTCTCGACCTCGTCGCCCTCGCCGCGGAGGAGCAGGCGCAGGGCTTCGAGGACGTCGCGGTCGTCGTCGGCGACGAGGATGCGGGCGGGGGCGTTCATGCGGAAAGCTTATCCGGATGCGGCCCGTGGGGCCATTGCCGCGACGTTCACTCGTACCGCAGCGCGACCATCGGATCGACCTTGGTGGCGCGCCAGGCCGGCACGTAGCAGGCAACGAGCGCGACGAGCACGAGAAGGGCCGGAATGGCGACGAAGGTCGCCGGGTCGCGCGGGCTGATGTCGAACAACAGGCCGGCCAGGAAGCGCGACAGCGCCAGCGAGAGTGCGACGCCGAGTGCCGCGCCCAGCAGCGCCAGACTCATCCCGTCGCGCATCACGAGCCGCAGCACCCGCGCGCGGTCGGCGCCAAGCGCCATTCGAATGCCGAGTTCCTGCGTGCGCTGCGCCACCTGGTAGGTCATGACGCCGTACAATCCGATGGCGGCGAGGATCAGGGCCAGGGCGGCGAACACCTCGCTGACGATCGAGTTGAGCCGCCGCGGCGCGACTATCTTGTCGAGTTCCTGTTGCATCGTCGACGTCGAGATGGTCACCTGGAGCGGGTCGAAGCCGGATGTGATACGGCGGACTGCCGCAAACATGGGTGCGTCCTGCCCCGAGTAACGCACGATGACCTGAGACGGAACGTCGGGAGCTTGGGCGAGCGTCTGATAGATCATCGGGAGGCGTGGGATGTCGGAGCCGGGTTCCTGCAGGTCCTTTACCACGCCGACCACGGTGGGCGCGGCGGCGCCCGGCGCCAACGGCGGCGTCGTGTGCCCAATCGGCGAACCATCGGGGAAGAGCTCGCGCGCCGCACCCTCGCTGATCATGCTCACGGGAGTCGAGCCCGCGTGGTCGTTCGCGTTCAGGAGACGCCCGGCAACCAGCTCAACGCCCAGCGTCGCCAGGTATTCGCCGCTCACCCGAACAACCGAGATCGCAGGGAGCGACTTGCGCCCCGGCTCGGACGGCACGCGCAGGGTCATTCGATAGCCGCCCAGCACCGGCGCATCGGAATACCCCACTGTCCGGACGCCGGGCAGGGCGCGCAGTCGATCAACGAATCGATTGAAGAATTCCTGGCTGGCAGCCTGCGTTGGATAGGCGCTGCGCGTGAGAAACACGTCGACCATCAGCGCATGGTCGGGCCGGAATCCCACGTCCACCGCCGTCGCCCGAGCGAAGCTCCGGGCCAGCAATCCCGCGCCCGTCAGCAGCACGAGCGCCGTACTCAACTCCAGCACCACCAACGCCCGTCGAATCCGCCGCTGCGCAGCCGCGCCCGTCGTGTGGGCTCCACCTTCCTTCAGCGATCGGAAGGCATCGGATCGCGTGGCGCCCAACGCGGGGATCAGCCCGAACACCAGCCCGGTCGCCAGCGCCAGCGCGGTCGCGAACGCCAACACCGGCGCGTCGACGTGGATGTCTTCCACCCGGGCAACGCTCGTCGGACTCAGACGAATGAAGAACCCGAGTGACCAGATCGGGATCATCAGCCCGACCCCGCCGCCGATCGCGCTTATTACGACGCTCTCCCAAACCAGTTGGCGTGCCAGCCGCCAACGCGACGCGCCGAGCGCCACGCGTACGGCGAACTCACGCTGCCGCGACGCACCCCGCGCCAGCATCAGGTTGGCCACGTTGGCGCAGGCGATGAGCAGCAGGAACGCCGCCGCGCCGAGCAGCAGCAGGAGGGCGGGGCGCGTGGAGCCGAACATGCGCTCGTGCAGCGTCATGACCACTGGCAACGCGGGACTCTGCGGCGGGGCGCCCGGAACGAGCGGCGGAGAAGGCATGCGCGACATGATCGTCGCGAGTTCCGTCTGCGCGTCGGCGATCCGTACGCCGGGGCGCAGCCAACCGACGATCTGCGCGTAGTACGTGACGCCGTTGTCGGACACCGAATCCATCTGAATCGGCACCCAGAACTTCGCCGTCCGCGGTGCAGCGAATCCTGCCGGCATGACCCCGACGACGGTCACCGGATGGTCGTCGAGGGCGACGGTCTTCCCGACGATCGACGAATCGCCGCCAAACTGCACCCAGAGGTCGTGGGACAGCACCACCACCGACGGCCCGTCGGACACGTCTTCATCGGGCCGGAACACGCGTCCAATCGCCGGCCGCGCGCCGAATACGGAGAAGAACGAAGCCGAGACGCTCTGCCCGCTCACACGTTCCGATGTGCCGCCGGTCCGGACGACCCGACTGGTGCCGCCGTACATCGCGATCGCCGCGAGCGACCGCGCAGAGCGCCAGGCGAAGTACGTGGGCACGGTCGCCACCTGCCCGTCCTGCCCATCCTGCGCTTCGGAGATCGACACGATCCGCCCGGCGTCCGGGTACGGCAGCGGCCGCAACAGCACCGCGTTCACGATCGTGAACAACGTCGTCGTGGCCCCAATGCCGAGCGCGAGGGTGATGATCGCCACCGCCGCGAACAGCGGACGGGCGCGGAGCGAACGCACCGCGAGACGAAGGTCGTTCATCGGTCACCTCCTGGGCGGCACGCCGTCCGTCAGACGATCCACCCGTCCTTCAAGTTGATGATCCGGTTGCCGTACCCCGCGTTCACTTCCGAATGGGTCACCTGGACGATCGTTGTGCCGCCCTTGTTGAGCCGGGTGAACAACTCCATGATCTCGGCGCCCTGAGCCGAATGGAGGTTCCCGGTGGGCTCGTCGGCCAACAGGATTGACGGCTTGTGGATGACCGACCGCGCCACCGCGACAAGCTGCTGCTGTCCACCCGAGAGCTGCCGGGGATACAGGTCTTTCTTGGCCACCATCCCGAACCGGTCGAGCGTGTCGGCCACGATCGCCTGGCGCTCGGATTTCTTGATGTCGCGGTACGACAGCGGGATGTCGAGGTTCTCGGCCACGGTGAGATCGTCCAACAGATGGTACTGCTGGAACACGAAGCCCACGTACTGTTTGTGCAACGCGACGCGCTTCCTGGTGTCGAGCGTGTGCACGGCGTGGTCGAACAGGTAGTACTCGCCGTCCCATGCGCCGTCGAGCATGCCGAGAATTGCGAGCAGGGTGGACTTGCCGGCGCCCGACGGACCCATGATGGTCACGAACTCGCCGGCGTTGATATCGGCTGTGATCTGGCGCAGCACGAATGACTGCCCGCCAGCGATGGGATAGCTCTTCTCGACGTTGCGCAGCGAAATCATGGAGCGGGCGGCATCATACGTGTGCCGGCACTGGAGACTGCTCGTCCACCACGCGTCCGTCGAACAGATTCACCGCGCGATCGGCGTGCGCGGCATAGCGCGGATCGTGCGTCACCATGCAGATCGTGGCGCCGTTGCGGTGCAGATCGCGCAGCAGATCCATGACCTGCTCGCCGTTGGCCGAGTCGAGGTTTCCAGTGGGCTCGTCGGCGAGGAGAATGGCGGGGTCGCCGGCCACGGCGCGGGCCACGGCTACGCGCTGCTGCTGGCCACCGGAGAGCTGGGCCGGGAAGTGCTTCACGCGGTGCGACATGCCGACGCGGTCGAGCGCGGCGTGCACCCGCTCCTTGCGCTCGGCCGCGCTCATGCCGCGATAGGTGAGGGGAAGTTCCACATTCTCGTATACGGTGAGGTCACCGATCAAGTTGAATGCCTGGAAGATGAACCCGATCTGGCGGTTGCGCACACGCGCCCGATCGCCGGCGTCGAGGCCTGCCACGGCGTGGCCGTCCAGCAGGTACTCGCCGTCCGTGGGCGTGTCGAGCAGGCCGAGGATCGAGAGCAGGGTCGTCTTGCCACACCCCGAGGGACCGGAGATGGCGATGTACTCGCCCTGGTTGATCTCCAGGTGCACGTCGGAGAGCGCGTGAGTCTCCACCTCATCGGTGTAGAACACCTTGCGGATTCCCCGTAGCTGGATGAGTGCCTGCCCGTTCGATGCCATGGTCTTCTCCAATTGAAAGACGTCGCTCGTGGCCGTACGGCCGCGCGGCTACTGCCCCACGCGGCACTTCGGGCTGCACTTCACCCGATCTACCGCATCCCACTGCGACATGTCCGACAGGATCACCGTGTCGCCCACGGCCAGCCCGCGCTTGATTTCGACCGTGTTCACCGAACTCTTGCCGAGTTCCACCTGAATGCGCGCGGCGTAGCTGCCGCCGTCGGTAACCTTGAACAGTCCCACCATGCCCGACCCAGCGCCATACCCCGGCCGGCCGGTGAACAGTACGTTGGTCAACGTTTCGATTGTAATGGTTCCGTCGACACTCAGATCGGGCACCGCTCCTGCCGGCAGGGGACCGTCCAGGGCGACATCCACGGTGACCGTCCCGTTCTGTGACGTCGGATCCTTGCGCGCCACGTGGCCGGCGATCAGCCCGTTGTGAGTGTCCACTTCGGCCTTCTGCCTGAGGACCACGTCCTTGGCCTGGGTTTCGGGAATTCGTAACACCGCCTTGAGCTTGCCGGGCTGCACCACCTTGCCGATGATGCTGCCCTCGGTGACCCACTGGCCGAGTTCCAGCGTCTGGTCTTCCTGAAGCACGCCAGAGTCGCCGGCGGTCACCATGAGGCCGGCCTGCTTCTTGGCCTGAGCCTCGTATACCGTGCGCAGCAGCTGGACCTGCGATCGTTGGGCCGCGATCTGTGAGTCGGCCTGCTGCCGCATAATCGCGAGCCGTTGCTGCTCTATCTTCGTCCGGCTCTCCAGTTCATCCACCGTCTGGCGGTTCTGCGCGACGTCGTTGGCGGCGGCAAGATGCCGGACGGCGAGAGAATCGGTGGACCGCGCCGTGTTGACCGCGGTCAGGTACTGCGTCTTGAGCGTGGCGATGTTTCCCTCTTCCGTGAGTTGGGCGCTCGTCAGGTCGCTCTGCATCTGGATCAACTGCGACCGCGCCTGCGCCCACGCCTGCTGCGCCTCCAGCGCCGCGATCTCCACGTCAGGATTGGACATCTCGATCAGCACGGTCTGCGGTTGCACGTGCTCGCCGGCCTGCACCACGAGTCGGTCGATGCGGCCCGTGGCCACCGCGACGACCTGCCGGATGTGCTCAGGTACGAGATTGCCAGGGCCGCGCACCTGCAGCACCATGGGGCCACGTTGCACGGTGTCCGTCCAGAGAGTGCCACCGTCCACCGTCGGCGCCGCCGGCTTGAGACGCGCGAGTGCGACGGTGATGATGATGACCGCCAAGACGCCTACTGCGTACGCGACGTACTTCTTGGTGTTCTTCTGCTTCGGGCGGGCAATGTCCACGCGATTCCTCGTCAAGGGAGGCGAGACGCTCAGCTCCCCCGCATCGGCAAGGCCCATGCCGGGCTGCACACGAGCCAAGTGCTTTTGTGTCGGATAGTTGGACCCTCGCCGGGCCCGGATGGTTTGAACAAACTATACACAAATGGGACCAGGCGTCCCACTTCCGGACACTGGTGGCGATCGTCTCACCGTGGACTACGCATGGACCGGGGCGAGAGTGTCAGGGGTTCCCGGCGGGGCAACGACCTCAGTGGTTGATCGAGCCGCCGGGGCGTATGGCCGGGAATCGCGATCCGCCGCCCATGCCGCCAGGAATCGGGATGTACACGCCCGGCATCCGGCCGCGGGGGCCATGTGGCTCGCAGTTGTCGCCGCCGATGCCACCGCCGCGAATCACGACCCCGATGCCCGGGCCAAAGACTCCGGATCCCGGGCCAGTACCCCCGAAGTCTCCGGTACCCGTGCCGGGTCCGGGCACCGCCGGCGCCGAGCCGGGGCGCGGTGCGGAGGCCACGGGATCCTGATTCGGAATAGGCGCCGGTGCGACGGCCATGGTCTGCACCTGCGGGACGGTCTGCGTGGCCGCCACCTGCGGAATCTGCGAAGCCCTGAGATCCGGGGCCCTCGACGCCACGGCCTTCGGTCCCCGTGCCTTGACGAGATGTGCGGACTGGCGCGGTGCGCTCTCGGGCGCCGTCTCCAGCGCGTCGAAATTGGCCGGATCGACCTGCGGCGTGGCCAGGTTCATGGTCGTCGTGGACGCGAGCTTCAGATCGCGCTGCAGATCCGCATCGTTGGCGGCGATTCGGCTCTGATTCCCACAAGCCGCGGCGGCCATGGCGATCGGAACAGCGACGACGATCAATGAACGGTTTCGCACAAAGCCCCCCGGAATCCGGCTACAGCCAGTCGCAACTGTGTATACAATATGCTGTCCCAGATCTATCGCAAGGCCGGGTCAGCCGTAAAGCTTCAGTTGCTTTGGTTAACCAGAAACTCTGTCCGGCGGCACGGGCGATCGAGTCGGTTGTCGACCGCTCGCCATCATACCTGGACGTCCCTCACCAGATGCTGCTCGACACGGCGCAACTCGGAGATGTCAACCTCGACTCGTTCTTCGAAAACGTGATGTTCCACGAAGTAGCGCACGGGCTCGGCATCAACAATACGATCAACGGCAAGGGGCTGATGCGGACGGCACTCAAGGAGCGCGCCTCGGCTCTCGAGGAGGGGAAGGTGGACATCCTCGGCCTGTACATGATCCGGTAGCTCCGTACCCGGGGCGACCTGGCCAAGGAGAACATCGACGACAACTACGTCACGTTCCTGGCCAGCCTGCTGCGCGCGGTGCGATTCGGCGGCTCCGACGCCCACGGGCGGGCCCTCAGTCTTGCGGTGCGGGGGGCGCAACGAGGCTCGCCTCCCGCGCTCGCGGGGCCAGGAAGACCGCCGCCAACAAGTTGTACGTGAAGTGCACGGCGATCGCGACCCAGAGCGTGTGCGTGAGTACGACCAGGGCCTGCTTGATGAGGGCGATCACGAAGATCACCCCCATGCTCTTGGCGCCCTGAGGCAGGTGCGCCGCTGCGAACGCCCCGGCCGACAGCACCGCCGCCGTGAGGCCGCTTCCGGTGAGAGCGGCCAGCATGGCGAACAGCACGCCGCGATAGGTCAACTCCTCCGACACCGCCGCCACGGCAATGAGCAACGTGTATGGCACCGCCTCGCGCAACGTGCGGGGCACCAACCCCAGCACCCACATGCGCTGTCGCTCGTTCTCAGTTCGGATGGTGTGTGAAATCCCGGCCATGAGTCCGAGCAGGGCGAGCGCGACGGCACCGTCCAGCGCGTCGCGCGGCGTGACCTCCACGGGGCCGAGGAAGCGCAACCCCTGCAGCAGACCGGCGTACCAGGCGATGCCGAGCAGCAGCAGGTGCGTCGCCATGGCGTTCCAATACGTGTGCGCCCGGGAGGGAATGGCCGCCGGACCCTCGGCGCTCCGCGTACGGCGCGCCGTATTGACTGCGGCATACGGCAGTCCTACCGCTATGAACGCCAGGAAGAACCACGACGAGAGGAGCAGGCCGTTCACGCTGTCCTGCACCTACTTGATCTTCTTCGCCGTCTGATTGGCTCCGCCCTGGTGGAGAATCAGTGCCGTCACGACGCCGGCGGAATCGCGGAGGAAGGTGATCTGCGCGTCAACCACCTTGAGGAAGAAGTCGGTGGGCGATTCGGGCCAGATCTGGAACCGGGACTGTCCGGTGGCCTGCACGTAGAGCGAGTCGCCGAGCTGCGTGACCTCCAACTTGAACGTGGGCGTGAGCTCGTAGACGCCCACGAACGGCGCCATCGAGCCGGCGGGCAACTCGATCGCGACGTGTTGCCTGGGCGGTTCCGACTTGGGCGCCAGGGGGATGGCCGGGTCGAGCAGATGGAGGCCGATGTCGTCGGCGCCCTCTCCACCACTGTTGGTCATCACGACCACGCCGATGTGCCGCGACGGCTCGAACCCGATGAAGGTGCGGTAGCCTCCCGTTCCTCCATTGTGCCAGACGATCGTGTCAGCGCCGGCGTGCAGGATAATCCAGTTGAGCCCGATGCGCAGGTTCGGGGCTCCGGCCGGGGCGCGCTCCTCGTGGGCAAACGCCATGGCGCGTCCCAGCGCGCTGCTGTCGGGCCGCACGTTCGCGGCCAGGAAGCGGAGCATGTCGTTGGTGGTCGAGCGAATGGCGCCGGCGCCGGCGAGCGTCGGGATGTCCCAGTTGGGGGTGACCGCACCTTGCGCGTCGTGGCCGAGCGCCAAGTGCTGCTTCATCCACGGCGTGAAGGTGATCGCCGTGTGGTCCATGCCCAGTGGCTGCCACACCATGCGGCGCTCCATGTCGGCGTACGACGTGCCTTCGAAGCGCGACAGCACGTGGCCGAGCAATCCGACGCCGAGGTTCGAATACTCGAACTGTGCTCCGGGATCCCGCGTCAGCGTGTCATGCGACAGGAAATCGTACATCTGCTGCACCGTGTAGTCGGCGTACGGATTAGCCGGATCCTCTGGGTGGAAGTTGTTTGGCATGCGCGGCAGCCCGGAGTTCTGCTCGGTCAGATTGCCAAGGGTTATCTGCTTGCCGTCACGCGTGGGCATGTGTGCCTCGGCCGGCAGGTACTGCTGTACCGGGTCGTCGAGCTTGACCTTCTCCGCCTGGACCAACTCGGCGAGGGCGGTTGCGGTGAAGACCTTGGAGATGGAGCCGATCTCAAACACCGAGTTGCGGTCGAGCCGGGGCTGGCCCGGCCCCGGATCGCCGTAGGCGATCACGCGCGTGGCGCCATCGGCGTCGAGCAGGCCGATCACGACGCCGGCGCTGCGCTTCTCTTTTACCCGCTGCGTGATGATTGCCAGCACCGCCGAGTCGGAGGGCAGCGCCCGGGCGTCGGCGGTCGTGGCGGAGGCCTGTTGCGCGCGCACGGTGCCCGGGGTAGCCGGCGCGGCAAGCGCGACGAAGGCCAGGCCGAGCGCCGGCAGGCGATTCACGAATGCGGCAGGCAGCATGTTGGTCCCCTTGAACGAAGCGATTGATATTGCGAAGTCTATTCCCCTAGACGGTCCTGCGTTAGCGTTGTCTGGTCGTTCCCGCCGTTTCGCTGCCCGACTGCCCGACTCTCAATGTCCTCCCCCGATACCGATCCCCGCCGCTGGCGGCTGCTCGTTCTGCTGTCGTTCGCCGAACTGTTCGGCATGTCGCTCTGGCTGGCGGCGGCAGCGGTGGGCCCCCAATTCGCCGATCGCTGGCAACTCACGCCGTCCGAGACGGGATGGCTGGTAACGATCGTCCAGTTCGGGTTCGTGCTCGGCACGGCGGTCTCGGCCGTGCTCAACCTGGCCGACGTCGTGCCGTCCAAGCGCCTTTTCGCGGCCTCGGCGTTGATCGGTGCGGCGGCCAACGCGGCACTGGTGCGCGCCCCGTCGTACGAAGCAGCGCTCGCCCTGCGTCTGGTTACTGGCTTCGCACTCGCCGGCGTCTATCCGCCGGCAATGAAGATGATCTCCACCTGGTTCCGCTCGCAGCGCGGTCTCGGCATCGGCACCATCGTCGGCGCACTGACCATCGGCAAGGCCAGCCCGTATCTCGTGCACGCGTTTCCGGGAGCGGGAATCTCTTCCGTCCTGCTCACGGTGAGCGGATTCGCCGTGCTCGCAGCAGTGATCGTGACCGTGGGGTACGCCGAGGGTCCATACGCGTTTCCGTCGCGCCCGTTCTCGTGGGCGCTGGTGGGCACGGTATTCAAGGAACGCGAATGGCGCCTGGCCACGGGCGGCTACCTCGGCCACATGTTCGAGTTGTACTCCATGTGGACGTGGATTCCGGTGTTCCTCGCAGCGAGCGCCGCGGCGAGCGGCATGGCGGCGGGTACCCGCACCAACGAGATCGCGTCGGTAGTGTCGTTTCTCGCCATCGCGGTGGGCGGTGCGGGGTGTGTATGGGGTGGGCTGGCGGCGGACCGGCACGGTCGCGAATGGCTGGTGACGGTGGCGATGGCGGCGAGCGGGACCTGCGCGCTGCTCGTCGGGCTCACGTTCGGGCGCTGGTTCTGGCTGGCCGCCGGCGTGGCCCTGGTGTGGGGGTTCTTCGTGGTCGCCGATTCGGCGCAGTTCAGCGCGTTGGTCACGGAGAGCGTGCCACCGCACACAGTGGGCACCGCGCTCACGCTTCAGACCTCACTCGGGTTCCTGCTCACCATGGTTTCCATCCAGCTCGTGCCGCCCGCGCAGGCGATGATAGGATGGCGGTGGGCGTTTGCCGTGCTGGCGCTGGGGCCGGTGTTGGGCATCGCGGCCATTGCGCGTCTGGCGCGAACGCGACGCACCGCCCGCCTCGCCGGGGCATAGCGGCTTCGCGTTGCGCCCGTACCAGGTGGCACGCACGTTTGGGCGCATGAACTTTCGTCCGATCTGGATCTGCCTGACGCTGGGCGCGTGGTCGCCCGTGGGCGCGCAACGAGGCGGCGGCGCGCGGCCCCCGACCGTCGCGATCCTCGTGCGCAACGTCACGCTGATCGACGGTACGGGTGCGGCGCCCCGACCCCATGTTGACCTCGTGCTGCGCGGGGGACGCGTGGCGGAAGTCGTGGCGACCGGTGCGGTGACCGGCGCGATGCCCGACTCGGTGATCGACGGCCGCGGGCTCTACGCCATTCCCGGGCTAATCGATGCGCACGTGCACCTGGGCACGGGACCGTGGACGGAACGGGCATCCGACCTGCGGCAGGCGCTGATGGGCGGAGTTACCAGCGTGTTCGAATTGGCCGGCGACACTCGCGCGACCGGGGACCTGCAGCGGGCCGTGATCGCGGGTCAGATCGAGGGGCCGCACGTCTATTACGTGGCGCTGTTTGGCGGACCGGCGTTCTTCGCCGATCCCCGCACGGTGGACGCGTCGCGCGGCTACGTGCCCGGCACGGCGCCGTGGATGCAGGCGGTGACCGACACCACCGACTTCGCCCATGCCGTAGCGCTGGCGTACGGAACGGGGGCGGTGGGGCTCAAGCTCTATGCCGCGCTCGATTCCACCGAGGTGACCCGCGCGACCGCCGAGGCCCACCGCCAGGGCCTGCGGGTTATCGCCCATGCGACGACCTTCCCGGGATTACCGAGCGACCTGGTGGCGGCGGGGACCGACATGTTGGCTCACACGCCGTACCTGGTGTGGGAGGGCAGCCCCCGGAGCACTGACTTTCCCGACCGTGCCAAAGGCGATTTCCTCCACGTGCCGGCTGGCTCACCGGTGATCGAGCATCTGCTGGAATCGATGCGCGACCACGGCGTGGCGCTCAACCCCACGCTCTGGGTATTCGCCGAGGAGCTTCCGCACGATTCGGTGAGCGCCGTACGCACGCCGTGGATGTACGCGGTCACGCATCGCGCGGCCGAGCTGGGAGTGCGGATCGTGGCCGGCACGGACGACATGTTCGACGCCCAGCGCGATTCCCTGCCGTTGCTGCACCGCGAACTGGAGCTGCTCGTGACCAAGGCCGGGTTCACGCCGCTGCAGGCGATCACCGCCGCCACCGAAAGCGGCGCCTGGGCCATCGGCGTAGCGGACAGCGTGGGCACGCTCGCGCCGGGCAAGATGGCGGATCTCGTGCTGCTCGGCGCCGATCCGTCGGTGGCCATTCGCAACACACGGGCCGTGCGGGTCGTGATAGAGGACGGCCGGGTCGTGCGCCCGCGGTGAATCGCGACTACTGGGATCATCAGGCCGATGGCTGGGCCGACGAGATCTTCGACAGCCTGCGCGAAGACGTGCGCGGCGTGATCCGTGGCACGCTGCGGGCCGCGGCGGCGCAGCACGACGCGGTGCTCGACTTCGGCTGCGGCGTCGGAGGGTACCTGCCATTCCTCGCCCGGACGTTCACGCGCGTGCACGCCGTCGATTGGTCGGCTCCGTGCGTGGCTCACGCCAGGCGCCGGACCGCCTCGCTCGCCAACGTCACCGTGGAACGCAGCACGCCGCGCGCGCTGACGCGCCTGGCCCACGGCTTCGGATGCGTCGTGTCGGCCAACGTCGTCATCCACCCCGACGCGCGCGTGCGCCGGCGGCTGTGGCGCTCCATCCGCCGCGTGGTGAAGCGCGGGGGGCAGGGCATCTTCGTAGTGCCGTCGCTGGAGTCGGCGGCCTACTGTGAATTCGTGCGGCGCCTCACCGCTCCAGGGGCTCCATCGGCGTACGACTTCCATCCGAAGATACGCCGCCCGGAAGCCGGGACGGTGAGCATCGAAGGCGTGCCCACCAAGCACTACACGGGCGAGGAAGTCGAAGCGACGCTGGCGCTGGCCGGTTTCCGGCTCACCGAATTGTCGCGGGTTCGATATGCCTGGGCGACAGAGCGGCTCACTCCTCCCCGGCGCGTGCGCGCCATGCTTCCTTGGGACTGGCTCGCTACGGCGCGGGCCACATGAGCGTTCCAACCGGGAAACTACCACCGGTGATTCGGACGTATCTGGTGCGAGAGAAGGAATATCCAGGCGAGAAGAGCTGGCGGCTGCTCGAATGGTGCGCGCGCCTTGTCGGCGGCCGTCCCGCCCGGCATGATGGTCGCGCCGCCCTCGCCTCACATCTCGGTCCGCGTCGGGAGTCCGCCATGCGCCCTTCATCCGTTGTCATCGCCGCCCTGATCGTCGGGGCGATGCCGACGTTGGTCGCAGCGCAATCGCCAGCCGAGCCGCCCAACGCGCCGGCGGTTGCCCGCGTCGTCGACGGGACGCTCACGCTCACGTACTTCGGGCGCGTCATCTTCTCGGCCGCCATTGCCGGCACCGGGGCGCGTGCCGACGTACGTACACTCGTGGATACGACTGCGGGTGCCGTGACGCAGGTGCTGAAATGGACGGTACGGGACGGCAGTCACTTGACGCTCACCGGCACCGTGCACGCCGGCGCACAGGCGTTCGCGTGCGCCACCGAGCCGGCGGCGAATGGACTAGCGATGGTGCGCAACAGCGTCGGGCCCAGCGACAACCGCCTGAACCGGGGCGTGTACGACCGCGGATCGGACTGGGTGCTGTCCGCTGATGAGCCGACGAGCGTCGCCGTCACGCCACTCGCCGACACCGGCGACAGCACGGCGTTCGTCCTCCGAGCGACGGGGTCGGAAATCATCCTGCGGTTCCGGCCGCGCTATTACCAGCAACATCGCGGGCTGCGAGAGTATCGCCCCTGGAGCTACGACGTGTGGGCCGGGTCGGTGGCGGGGTGGACGTCGTGGTACGCGTTTCTCGACCGCGTGACGGAGCGGGACGTGGAACAGGCAGCCGACGTGCTGCACGACGTACTGGCGCCGTTCGGCTACGACTATCTCCAGATCGACGACGGCTACGAGCAGGACCCGATCGGGACGCCGGCCCACTGGGTGCATCCCAACGTCAAATTTCCGTCGGGGCTCGATGGGCTGGAGCGGTACATTGCGGCGCGCGCCCTCGTGCCGGGCATCTGGACCAACGCCAGCTTTGCCGACAGTACATATGCATTCGATCATAGTTCGGAATTCGTCATGACGCCCGACGGCGCACCGGCGTACGGTAACTGGGTGGGCTACGTGATGGACGCGTCCAACCCGGCCACGCTCGACCATCTCGTGCGGCCGGTGTACGATTCGCTGACCCGCATGGGGTGGGGCTACTACAAGCTCGACGCCCTGCGGCACCTGCGGTACGAGGGCTACAACAGCCACGCCGACTACTTCCGCGCCCGCGGGCTGGATCGCGCCGAGGTGTTCCGCCGGTTCGCCCAGGCCGTGCGCGACGCCATCGGCCGGCGGGCCTTCCTGCTCGCCTGCTGGGGCATTCGCCCGGAGCTCATCGGGGTCGTGGACGCGGTGCGCGTCGGCACCGACGGCTTCGGGTACGGCGGATTCGCCGAGTATAATTCGTTCAACAACGTCGTGTGGCGAAACGATCCCGATCACATCCAGCTCGCAGCGCCCGACGCCTACCGTGCGGCGACGCTGGCGTCGCTGACGGGATCGCTGCTCATGCTCACCGACCGCCCCGACGTCTACCGCACTCCGCGGGCCGAGATCGCCAAGCGCACGGCTCCCGTGCTGTTCACCCGGCCGGAGCAGCTCTACGACGTCGATCCCACGCGCTCCGCGCTCATTGGGCGCGCAGCGAGCGAGGTCAGCGGATCCGGCCCCCGTCCGTTCGACGCAGACCAGCGGCTCACGGTTCCGCTGTATCTGCTCGACGTGAGCCGGCCGTTCGAGCGCTGGTCGGTGCTCGCGCGCACGGGCGGCGCCGATACCGCCCGCATCCGATTCGCCGACCTGGGCCTCGATCCGCAGCGCGAGTATCTGGTGTTCGAATTCTGGTCGCACCACATGCTGGGTGTATTCCACGGCGAGTTCACGCCAGGGCCGATCGACCCGCGGTTGGACGTGCAGGTGTTCTGTATCCGCGAGCGAGTGGCACATCCGCAGGTGGTGGCCACGAACCGGCACGTCAGCTGTGGGGGCCCGGACCTCGAAAGCGTGGCCTGGAGCGGCGACACGCTGTCGGGCCGGAGCGGCCTCGTGGCGCACGACGAGTACGACCTCTATCTCACCGAGCCGGCAGGGTTCCGGTTCGCCGGCGTCTCGGTGGCCGGAGCCCGCGTCATCGGTACGCCGCTCGCAGGATCGGTGCGGGTCGTCCGGCTGCTCGCCGCAACGAGCGGCACCGTATCGTGGACCGTGAGGTATGCGCCGTAGGGGGCGGTAGGTGGAGATGCACCGGCGGCCCGGCGCCGGTCCGGTCAGCGCCGCCTTGTCGGATGCCGTACCGCCCTGCATGATGGTCGCGCGATCCTCGCCCCACTTCCGGAGTCTTCCATGCGTCGCTCTTCCGTTCCGGCGGCGGTCCTCTCCGCCGTTGTCGTGCTCACCGCCGCGCTGTTGCCGGCAGCTCCAGCGTACGCCCAGCGCGGGCGCGCCGCCGAACCCACCACGCACAAGACGGCGCCCGACGGCAAGAAAATCCTCACCCTCGCCGACTACGGCCCGTGGAAGCGCATCACGTCGGCAGCGGTCTCCGACAATGGCGCCTGGATGACCTACATGTACACGCCCAACGATGGCGACGACACGCTGTTCGTCCGGGCGCTCGATCACGAACAGCTATACACGGTGCCGACCGGTACCGCCGCCGCCGGTGGGCGCGGCGGACGGGGCGGCTTCGGTGGGGGCGAGGGCGGGGGAGGTGTGCAGTTCTCCGACAACTCGCAATGGGTTGCCTACTTTGTGAATCCGCCCGGTGCCGCCGCCAATGGACGCGGGCGCGGCGCGGGAAGCGGTGGCCGCAGCGGCCGAGGTGGCCGGGGAGCCGGAACTCCGGAGCCCGGCGCCGGTGCCGCGACCGGTGGTGCGGTGCGCCACCTGGAACTGCTCAATCTCGCCACCGGTGACAAATACGACGTGCCCGGGGCGAGCGGCTTCCAGTTCGCTTCGGGTTCCCAGTGGCTGGCTGTCAAGATGAACGGTGCGCCCGGCGATACGTCGCACCGCGGCACCGACCTGCTCCTCCGCCGCCTGACTACGGGTGTCACGCAGAACATCGGCAACGTGGACCAGTACGACTTCGACGATGCAGGCAACCTGCTTGCGTACACCGTGGATGCAACCGACCGGCTGGGCAACGGCGCCTACGTCGTCAATCTGGCGACCGGCGAGACGCGCGCTCTCGACAGCAAGCCCATGGAATACGCAGGGCTGGTGTGGCGGGATTCGTCCTCCAGCCTCGCCGTGTTGCGCGGCGAGACCCCCAAGGACAAGCAACAACGTGAGAACGCCCTGCTCGCCTGGCCGGATGCGGGTGCGGCGGGTACCACTGCGGTGGAGTGGGATCCCGGGCACGATGCGGCGTTTCCCAAGGGCTACGTGCTCAGTGAATTCTCAACACCCCGCTGGAGCCCCGACGGCGCGCGGCTGTTCATCGGCATCAAGGAGCAGCAGGACACGCTGCCCAAGCCCGAGGGACCGCAGGCCAACCTCGATGTGTGGCACTGGAACGACGTCGAGCTGCAGTCCCAGCAGATGCTCCAGATCAACCAGTTGCGCCGGGCGACGCTGGCCGGCGCGTTCATCGTAGCCAACAACCGCTTCGTGCAGCTTGCCGACAGCACGATGAAGACCGTGACCCCCACCATCGACGGCCAGTGGGCGATCGGTCGCGATGCTACGCCATACGAGTACGATTATTCCGAAGGGGCGCCGTCGCGCGCCGACTACTACCGGGTCAACACCGGTACCGGCGAGCGCAGGCTCATCGCCAAGCATCTGCTGCGCACCATGGGCACGTCGCCGGACAGCAAGTGGTTCCTGTACCAGGACGGGGCGCACGTGAAGGCGTATGAACTGGCTACCGGCAAGACGGTGACGGTCGACGCCGCGACGGGCAAGAGCTTCATCAACACCGACTACGATCAAGCCGCCGAGAAGCCCATCTGGGGCGTAGCCGGCTGGTCGAAGGACGGCCGTGCCGTGCTGCTCTACGACAAGTACGACGTCTGGTCACTGCCGCTCGACGGAGCCAGGGGGCGCGATCTTTCCGCGGGCGCCGGGGCAGCGCAGCAAGTGCAGCTGCGGCTTGCCCGCCTAAGCGGCGGCGGTCGCGGTGGCCGGGGCGGGGGCGGCTTCGCGTTCGGCGGGGGCAGCGCCGAGACGGTTGACCTGTCGCAGCCGCAGGTCCTCACGGGGTATGGCGAGTGGACCAAGAAGTCCGGCTACTGGCAGTTGCCAGCCGGTGGTGGGACCCCGAGGCCCCTCGTTTATACCGACAAAATGATTGGCGAGGCGCAGAAGGCCAAGGACGCCGATCGCGTGATCTTCACCGAGCAGACGTTCGGGGAGTTTCCCGACTACTGGGTGAGCGACGCAAAATTCTCGGCGCCCCGTAAGGTCACCGACGCCAACCCGCAGATTGCGGAATACGCGTGGGGCAGCCGCGTGCTCGTCAACTACACCAACAGCAAGGGAAAGAAGTTGCAGGGCACGCTCACGCTGCCCGCCGACTATCAGCCGGGCAAGAAGTACCCGATGCTCGTGTACATCTACGAGATCCTGTCCAACACGCACCATCAGTTCTCGATGCCGGTGTACGACGATCGGCCGCACATGAGCGAATACGCAAGCGACGGCTATCTGGTGTTCGAGCCGGACATCGTGTACGAGATCGGCAAGCCCGGCTCATCGGCACTCGACTGCGTCACGGCGGGCGTGAAGAAGGTGATCGCGCTCGGCTATGCCGACCCCGGGTACATCGGCCTGCAGGGACACAGCTGGGGCGGCTACGAGTCGTCGTTCATCCTCACGCAGACGAACCTGTTCAAGGCTGTGGTAACAGGCGCGCCGCTCACCGACCTGATCAGCATGTACGACGAACTGTACAAGCAGAGCGGCCAGTGGAACGGTGGCATTCTGGAAACGAGCCAGGGTCGAATGGGCGCCAACGTCACGCCCTGGAACGCGACGAAGCTGTACGAGAGCGAATCGCCGGTGTTCAACGTCACCAGAATCCAGACGCCGTTCATGATTCTGCAGGGCACGGCCGACGGCGCGGTGGACTGGGACCAGGGGCTCGAGTTCTACAACGCGGCGCGGCGCAACGGGAAGAACGTCATCTGGCTGTCGTATCCCGACGAGCCGCACCATCTGGCCAAGACACCCAACCAGAAGGATTTCCAGATCCGCATGAAGCAGTTCTTCGATCACTACCTCAAGGGCGCGCCGGAGCCCGACTGGATGAAGAACGGCGTGCCGCAGGTGAACAAAGGGGAAGCGATCCACTGACCGCAGTCCGACCCTGACGGCGGCGCCCCGGCAACGAAGCCTGGGCGCTTGCCGTATCTGTGCCAGACGATCAAGCACCCCCGCTCCTCCCCTCGCCGCCTCGGCGGTCATCCCTTTCCACGACCGGTCCCATGCCCAGCCTTCGCGTTCGCGTTGTCGCGGTGATGGCCGCCCTCATGCTGCCGTTGGCGCTGTCCGCCGGCGCCCAGGGCTCGCCAGCGGCAGTCAATACGTCCCACGTCGATTCGTCGTACTTCGGGAGCGTCAAATGGCGCAACATCGGCCCCAACAGCGCCGGCCGCATGACGGCCGTGGCTGGCTCGGCGGCGCGCCCCGAGGAGTACTACATGGGCACGACAGGCGGCGGTGTCTGGAAGACCATCGATGGGGGCAAGACCGCCGAGCCGGTGAGCGACGGGTTCTTCGGCGGCTCCATCGGCGCGGTCGCGGTGAGTGAGAGCAATCCCGACATCGTGTACGTCGGTGGCGGCGAGACGCCGATCCGTGGCGATGTGTCGTATGGCGACGGGGTGTGGAAGAGCACGGACGCCGGCAAGACCTGGCAGCACATGGGGCTCGAGGCCACGCAGCAGATCGGCCGCATCCGCATCGACCCGCGGAACAACGACGTGGTCTACGTGGCGGCGCTGGGCCACGTGTGGGCCCCGAACCCCGAGCGCGGCGTCTACAAGACGACGGACGGCGGGAAGACGTGGAAGAGGATTCTCTTCCGGAACGACTCCACCGGCGCGATCGACCTCGTGATGGATCCGAGCAATCCTGACGTGCTCTACGCGTCGCTCTGGCAGGCGGGGCGCAAGCCCTGGCTCCTGGTGAGCGGCGGCGGAGGGAGCGGCATCTTCAAGACCACCGATGGGGGCGACCACTGGACGGAGATCACGCACAATCCGGGGTTGCCCACCGGCCTGCTGGGCAACATCGGGCTCGCGGTGTCGCCGGTGAAGCCGAGCCGTGTATGGGCGCTGATCGAGAACGAACCGAAAGGCGGCGTCTACCGGTCTGACGACGGCGGGGCCACCTGGCAGTACCTCAATGACAGCCGCGACCTCCGGCAGCGGGCCTGGTACTTCTCCATGTTGTTCGCCGACACGCAGGACTCGAACGTAGTGTACGCGCCCAACGTGGGTCCCGAATGGTCACGGGACGGCGGCAAGACATTCACGCGGGCGTTCGGCGGCGGCGACAACCACGTGATGTGGATCGCCCCCAACGACGACAAGCGAATGATCGTGGGCCACGACAACGGCGCCGTCATCACCACCGACGCAGGCGAGACGAGCGTGCGCGTGGCGATCCCTACCGGCCAGTTCTATCATGCGTATCTCACCGACCACGTGCCGTATCACGTGTGCGGCGCCAAGCAGGACGCCGGGTCATCGTGCGGGCCGGTGCGTGAGGAGGCTGGCGACCGCGGGTTCGGGGGTGGCGGTGGTGGACGCGGCCGCGGTGGCGCGCCGGCGTCTCCGTCTTCGACGTTCTACGGCATCGCTGGTGGCGAGTCAGGCTTCGTGGCCGGCGATCCGCTCGATCCCGACATCACCTACGGCGGCAACTACAGCGGCGTCGTCGAGAAGCAGGACCACGCGACGGGGCTTACCGAGCGCGTCGATCCCTGGCCGCTCAATCCGATGGGGCACAGCGCCGAGGATCTGAAGTACCGGATCCAGTGGACGTACCCGATCATGAACTCGCCGCACGATCCGCACGTGCTGTACATCGGCGCCAACGTGCTGTTCAAGTCGTCGGATGACGGCGCCACCTGGAAGGTGATCTCGCCCGACCTCACCCGGCACGACCCGGCGACCCTGGGACCCTCCGGCGGTCCGATCACCAAGGATCAGACGTCGATCGAGTATTACGGAACGATCTTCGCCGTGCAGGAATCACCGATCACGCCAGGGCTCATCTGGACCGGCTCGGACGACGGGCTCATCCATATCACGCGCGACGGCGGCAAGACGTGGGACAACGTCACGCCAAAAGGGCTGCCGAAATGGACGCGCATCTCCACCATCGACCCGTCGCCACACAGTCCGGGCACCGCGTGGGTGGCCGCCAACCGATACCAGATGGACGATTACGCCCCCTACCTGTACAAGACCACCGACTACGGCAAGACCTGGACGAAGATCGTGAACGGGCTGCCGGGAGACGTGTACACGCGCTCGCTCCGCGAGGACTTGGTGCGCCCCGGAATGCTGTACGCGTCCACGGAGCGGGGCGTGTGGCTCTCGTATGACGCCGGCGCCCACTGGCAGAGCCTGCAGGTGAACCTGCCGCCGGTGCCGGTGCGCGACATCTCGCTTCGCGACGACGACATCGTGATCGCCACCCACGGCCGCGCGTTCTGGGTCATGGAAGGCATCTCGCAGCTGCGCCAGGCACCGGAAGCCGAAGCCACCGCAGGCCAAGATTTCCTGTATAAGCCGGCCGATGTGTATCTGGTGGGTAATCCGTCGGTGTCGGCGACCTATCGGTTGGTGCGACCGGGACAGGTGGTGTCGATCGAGTTCCTCGGCGCGGCGGGCAAGGTGATCAGGAAGTTCGCCTCGACCGACAAGCCGGCGGTCACGGGCGGGCGTCGTGGCGGAGGCGGTGGGCGCGGTGGATTCGGTGGGCCGTCGGTGGTGACGACGCGCTCCGGGCTCAACACGTACGAGTGGAACCTGCGCTATCCTGATGCTTCCAGCTTCGAGGGGATGATCCTCTGGTCGGCGGGCGTGACGGGCCCGGTGACGGCGCCCGGGACCTTCACCGTGCGCGTGACGGTGGGCGACGCCAAGCCGCTCACGAAGACGTTCACCGTGAAGAAGGATCCGCGGATCAATGCGACCAACGCCGACCTGGTGGAGCAACACGCCTTCGCGATCAAGATTCGGGATCGCGTGACCGCCGCCAACGACGGCGTGAAGCGCATCCGGAGCGTCAAACGGCAACTCGACGCGCGCGCGGCCGCGATGAGCGGCAACGCTTCTTATGGCACGCTGGCCAAGGCCTTCGCCGACAGCCTGAGCGGCGTGGCGGACTCGCTCTACCAGACCAGGAACAAGAGCGGCGAAGACCCGCTCAACTTCCCCGTGCGGCTCAACAACCAGATGGCGGCGTTGCTGGGCTTCGTGGAGAACGGCGAACGGCGTCCGCCGCCGCAGGCGTACGAGGTGTACAACGTCCTCAATCCGCTGCTCGACAAACAGCTCGTGCGCCTCGAGCGGATCATGGACACGTACCTCCCGAAGGTGAACGCGGCCCTGAAGGCGGCGGGACAGGCGCCAATCGTGCCGACCACCGAAGAACCGCCGGTGACGAACGCCGAGGCGAATTCTGGCGGGACGCCCGACGGGGGATGAGCGGCTGGAGAAGGTGAACGAAGGCGCCCGGGCGAACACATCGCCCGGGCGTCTTGCTTCTCGGGTTACCGATTGCCGCCGCCCGGGTCGGCAGCGCCACTCCCGCCGCGACCTCCCCGGCCGCGCCCCCGTCCGCCAGCGCCCCGCGTCACCACTGCCGGCCCCAGAATCTTCGCCTCCATGTTCACGAACTGGAGATGCAGATCGGTGCCCGTGCGGAACGGCTCCATTCCCGTGAGCTGGAAGACGAAGTCCTTTGATGCCGACAGCGAGTCGGGCAACAGCACCCCGTTGCGTAGGAGCGGCGTCAGGTCCCATACCGCTCCCACCCCGCGCACGCCGTTATCCGAGTTCGCCACTTCCACCGTACGCGCGTTCTCCGATGTCAGCAGCAGCACGCGCGCCTTGAGCGGACCGTGAATCGTGTCGGCGCTGGACGTGTTCTTGAGCTTCACGTGAAAGGTCACGCGGCCGGACTTGCGATCGATGTCGGTGTTCTGCAGCTGCAAGGCCACCGTGCCCGACAGGTCGCTCAAGTTGGCCAGGTCGCCGCCGCCGTTGCGCGCCACGGTACCGTCCACGTGCACGCGTGCCGTCTCGAGCTGCGCCATGCCGGTGCGATAGTCGATCCACTCGGGGTGGAAGTCGCCCGCCGCGTCGGCTACGAACGCCCCGTTGTGCCCCGGTGCGAACGTGAATCCCGCATACGCGAGGTTGGCCGAGAGTGACACGGTGCGTCCCCCGCTGCGCTCCCCGGCCTGGGCGTCGCCGCGTCCGCCGCGGCCACCTCGGCCAGCACCACCACCCGCGCCGGCGCGCCCCGCCGCCAACCAGTCGAACTGGTCGTTTGCGAAGGTCGTCGGCTTGTCGGTGATCTTCACGCTTGGCGACCAGGTCTCTCCGCCATCGAGCGAAGCGCGCATGCGGATGTTCCAGCCGATGTCGTTGGCGAAGTCGCGGCGGTCGTACCACTGCACCGCCACCACGCCATCCTTGTTCACGGCCACCGTGGGCGTGACGTTGTCGGGGCCGTTGACGAGCGGATCGTCGGACGCGCGGTCGTCGCTGACCACTTGCTCCGGCGACCAGGTCTTTCCGTCGTCGCTGGAGTAGGAGAGCATGATCTCCAGGCGCCCGGTGCGGAAATCCGACCACACCACGTACAGGCGGTCCTTGAACAGCGGGGAGCCCGGATCCACCGCGATATCGGGAATCACCGCTCCCTCCGACCGCGGCCGGTTCATCCAGTAATCGCCGATGTGCACGGCGGGATTCCAGCTCTCGCCGCCATCCGTGGAGGTGATGACGTCCAGCCAGTAGTTCGCCGCCGGCAACGGCGTGCGCGCCGCCAGTGCGCCGCGCGCGTTGCCGCCGCGACCCTCGCCGGGCAGCGCCGGCTTGCGATGTCCGTAGAGCGTCATCACGGTGCCGTCTGACAGAATCACGCTGTTCGACATGCCGAGTATTCCCTCGGGGCGCGGCACCAGCCGGATGATCGGATTGTTCCAGGTCGTCCCACCATCCAGCGACGTGAACAGCGCGACGGCAGTCTCCTTGTCGCCGCCTCCGAATCCGGGCCCACTCGTATCCGTGGCCCACGGCACGCTCACCGTAGAGTTCATGTAGACCCGGCCATTGTACTTGCCGCCGGTGAAATCTGAGACGAGGTACTCGCGGTCCCAGGCGTATGCCGGCGGCGCCTTGCTCGGCGGATCCCAGGTATGGCCGCCGTCGCGTGAGCGAAACAGCCCCCACCGCGCCAGTGTGGCGAACAATGCCGAGCCGTCCGGACCGTAGGCCACCGCCGCGTCGCCGCCACTGGTGGAATCGCGCCGTTCCAGTGACAGCGACCAGGTGGCGCCGGTGTCAAACGACACGTAGGCCACGGATTTGGTGCCCGTAGTGTCGAGCCACGAGATGTGCGATGCCGCGATGAGCCGTTCGGCGTGCTTCGGATCGGCTGCGATGACGGGTTCCGAATGCGGATCGCCGGCCCGCGCTGCGCTGATCTGCACGTTGGGGCCGACCGTGATCTTCTGGGCGCCGAGGATTGCTGGCATGACGCAGGTCGCCGCCGCGAGCCAGATGGCGATGCACGTGCAGCGGCTCGATACATCGAGCCACGGGGGAACCGGCGAAGCGGGCATAAGGTCTCCGCGTAACTCGGCGTGCTATATGTGACGTGGGGCGAACGCGGGATACGGCGAGGACGAGCGGCCCGCGCCTCTATCATGCCGGGCGACAACGACCCGGGCAAGAGACGTCTCCAGCGCGGTGCCCGTGGTCGCCTCAGGCCCGCTCGAGCAGTACGATGCCGGACATCCGCCGGAACTCCTCCTGCATTCGCCTGGGATAGAGCCGCCCGACGAGGCGCCAGAACCACATGCCCCGCATCTCGCGGTGGAGCCTGTGGGCCTCCTCCATGGACGACCTGAACTGCGCCACTCGCCAACCGAACGGCCCGAAGAACTCCGTGCTCACGGTGGGGGCGAAGCGAAACGGCGCGTTGCCCCTGGCCACGCTCTTGCCCCAGGTGCGCTGCATGATCTTGAGCAGCCGCGGGCTCGCCAGGTCGATGAGCCAGAAGGAGAAGCTCGGCTGGGCGTGCAGGTCGGCCGCCAGCGTCGCCACCTGCGGCTCGGTGAGGTAGATGAGCAGCCCCTCGGTGACCACGAGCACGTGTTGCGACTCGGCGCCGATGCGGGCCAGCAGCGCGCGACGGGCCACGTCATCGGTGAGGTCTGCCGCTACCGCTTCGTAATGGCACCGCGGCCCCTCGCCGCGCAGCGTCTGAGCCTTGTACTCGAGGATCGCGGGCAGGTCCACGTCGATCCATCGCAGTGACGCCTGCAGGTTCAATCGCCATGGGCGGGCATCCAGCCCCGCGGCCAGGTTCACAATCGTGTCCACGCCGTGCCGGTTGACGGCGTCGATGATGATCTCGTCAAACACCGCCGTGCGTACGATCATCGCCCAGGCCATGGACCGCGCTTCATGGTGTCCACGATGTGGTCGCCGCGCTCGCCGGCCAGTTGGCGGGCGTGGGGGTCGCGGAAGATCGCATCGGGCCGCGCGGTCTCCATGGCGCGATAGACGGCGACCCAGCGAGCGGTGTCGGAAATGTGTTCGATGGGCATATGGGCGATGAATTCAGCGGGTGAATGCGAGCCCCTATCTATCGGTTTATAGGGCGGCGGGCCAGGGACTGGCCGCGAGGCAGCCTTGCGCGCGTGGCCCGGCCGTGGCATGCATTAGCCGAGTGGTTCGCTGGGAGGGTCCGTGCGCATTTCAGGGAGGGGCCATGGGGCTGGTGGGCGCGTCGTGGTGCTCGCGGCCGCTGTGATGCTCGTGGCTTCCGGCGGCCGGCACACCGCGGGAGCCCAACGATCCGGCGTGCCCGTGACCGCGGACACCCAGCCCAAGGGAGCCATCGCCGGCACCGTGCGCGACAGCGCCGGCGCCCCGGTGCCCGGGGCGCGGGTCGAGACCGGACCGAAGTCTTGGGCGATGACGGACTCGGCGGGTGGTTTTGCCCTGCACAATCTGCCCGTGGGGCCGGTGGTAATCACCGTGCGGCGTATCGGCTTCGCGCCGCTCGTCACGTACTGGGATCTGGGGCCGTTCACTCTAACCCTCGACCTCCGGATCCGGGCCTTCCCGACGCTGCTCCCCACGGTGTACGCCCAGGCGCAACCGGAGCCGTTCGATGCGCGTCTGGCCGGGTTCAACGCGCGGCGGGCATCGAAGCTGGGGTTCTTCATCACAAGGGCCCAGATCGATTCGCTGGGCACCTTTCGCATGACGGACGTCCTGACGCGCATTCCCGGGGTACGGGTGTTCACGATGCGCGCATCGCTCGGCACCTCGGTGACACTCGCCGGGTCACGCTGCCCGCCGCTGGTGATGGTGGACGGATTCCCCGCCTCCCTGGGGAGCTTCGATCTGAACATGATCGATCTCTCGACCGTCGAGGGGATCGAGGTCTATCTGCACGGTTCGTCGGTGCCGGCCGAGCTCGCCGGGCCGTACGGCATGGAAGCGTGCGGCGTCATCGGCATCTGGTCGAGGCCCATGCGGCCCAACGTACGGGCCAGCCAACTCCCACCCGAAAATTCGCCGAATCTTGATTCGCTGCTCAAAGCGAACGTCGTATACACGGCCTCGACGGTGGACCAGCCGGTTGATTACGCCAAGGGCACCGCAGTTCCGATATATCCCGATTCGCTATACCACGCGCGGGTGCCGGGCCGCGTGGTGGCGCGGTTCGTGGTCGATACGGCCGGAGCGGTCGAGTTGGCGACGATCGAGGTGGTCTCGGCAACGCAGCCGCCGTTCGGTGTGGCGGTGCGGCAGGCGTTGCAGGCGGCGAGATTTTCGCCGGCCGTGCTTGGTGGACGTCCGGTACGCCAGTTGGTCGAGATGCCATTCGAGTTCAAGCCGAGCCCGGCGGATTCCCTCCCCGGTCGGCGGTGAAGGGCGGAGCACCTCCCGGCCCCTCTATATAGTAGCGTTTCGCCTCTCGACTGCTCGATCGGTCACAAAGACGGAATCGGTTTGCAGGGTTTCAACGGCATCATAACGAAAATCTGACGTAGTTGGTCGGCCTCGGGGGCCTCGGGAATGTGACCTGCCGGCTGGCTTACAGGGTTGTGAGGTTGTACCGACCCTTGCGGGCCGCAGGCCCGGGTTGCAGAATAGGCAACTGTATCCTGTTTGTTTCTAACCTGATACGAGGATTGCTACCGAATTCCGGTAGCCCCTCGACCAGCCAGTATCGAAGTCCAGCCGCTGTTATACCCCGCGCGGTTGGCGGCATGTCTCTCAAATCTCCCTCAGAGACCCTTGGATGAGGACCGACAACATGACCGTGAATGGAATGAGGCGTTGGATTGTCCCTCTCGTGACCGCGTGCTTGGTAGGATTGACGGCGCAGCGGGCGATGGGGCAGGCCACCGTAGTCACCGGCAAGGTGACTGACGAGCACGGCACCGCTATTCCAGGTGCCAATGTCGTGATCACCACGCTCCAAGTGGGCGCGGTGACGAACCAGGCAGGCGATTATGTGATCACCGTGCCTGACGTGAGCGCTCGAGGCCAGAGCGTCACGGTCAACGCGCGATACATCGGCTACGCCGCGCAGGATCAGTCGGTAACGCTGAGTTCGGGCACGCACACGCTGAACTTCTCGCTCAAGGCCGATCCATTCCATCTGACCGCGGTGGTCACGACGGGTGTGGCCACCGAGACCTCGCAGTTGACCACGACGTTCTCGGTGGCCAAGATCGAGGGGTCACAGATTTCCGCGGTGCCCGCCACCAATCCGCTGGAGAACCTTTCGGGGCAAGTGGCCGGCTTGAAGGTCGACGTCGGCGATGGCAACCCCGGCAGCAACCCAGCGATCAAGATTCGCGGCTCGACCTGCCTGACGGTGGGATGCAGCGCGCCGCTGATCGTCATTGACGGCGTCCTCACCACGGAGAGCATTACCGACATCGACGCACAGGACATCGCGTCCATCGAAGTGCTGAAGGGAGCCGCCGGCGCTTCGTTCTACGGCTCGGGCGGGGCCAATGGTGTCATCAACATCACCACCAAGCGCGGCGCCGACCTCGCCGAAAATCACCTGTCCGTCACGGCTCACTCCGAATACGGTAATTCGGGCATCCAGCACTGGCCGGGGATCAACACGGGCACGCGTGATCAGTTCAACGCCGACGGCAGCATCCAGCTCGACGCCAGCGGCAATCCAATCCTGAACACGTCGGGATTCGACGACACGCCGTTCCCGACGAGCGGGATCAACAGGTACCGCAACCAGTTGCAGGAGTGGGTGAGCGCCAACGACTACTACAACAACGACGTGTCGCTGGGCCTGCGCCGCGGCAACACGAACTTCAATACGTCATACAGCTCCGATCACAACGGCGGCATCCTGCCGTTCAAGAAGGGCCAGTTCCGCCAGAACGTGCGGTTGAACGTTGACCAGGGCGTGGGCAGCAAGGCCAACATTTCGGCAAGCATCACGTACGGCAACCAGTACAACGACAACCCGGGTTCTTCCACGGCATGGTTCGCGCTGTATCAGGCGCCGCCGATCATCGACCTGGCGCGCCCGTACGGCACAGCCGCCAATCCGCAGCCCGGCTACAATGCGTCGGACTCGACGCTCTACTACCCGGTGCTGCCGGCGTGGTCGGACGCGAACTCGCGCGGTAATCCGCTGTACGGCCTTTACACGACGTCGGATTACACCAACCGGCAGCGCATGCTGGGATCGATTTCCGGCAACTATCGTCCGTTTGAATGGCTGCGGTTCGACGCCAACTACGGCACCGATCGCCTGAACGCGAGCGAGCAGTACTACGTGCCGCGTGGAACGCTGAGCGGCACGAGCGGCACGCCGACCCAGGGCAACCTGTCGAACAACACCACGAACGACATCTCGTGGAACTCACAGTTGCGCGGCACGGCTACCAAACTGTTCGGCAGCCTGCTCACGACCACCAGCGTGGCGTACCAGTTGCAGAACGATGCCTTCACCGGCTTCAACGCCGGCGGCAACATCCTGAACGTGAACGGCGTGCCGGATCTTTCGGCGCTGGCGCAGTCGTCGGTTTCGATCGGCTCGTACGATCAAGTGCAAAAGACGACGGACTACATGGCGTCGGAGGATTTGAACTTCAAGGATCGTTACATGCTCAGCGGGCTGTATCGCAAAGACGGATCCTCGCTGTTCGGCCCCAACGCGCGGTGGACCGACTTCTACCGCGTCGCGGGCGCGTACCGCGTCACGCAGGACTTCCATATCCCGGGCGTGCAGGAGTTGAAACTGCACGTGGCGCGGGGAACAGCGGGCCTGACGCCGTCGTATTCGATGCAGTACGAGACCTATTCCCTGAACAACGGGAATTTCAGCAAGAACACACTCGGCAACAAGAACCTAGCGGCCGCCATCCTGACGGAGACCGAGTACGGCATCAACGCCGACTTCCTCAATCGGTTCAGTGGCGAGCTAACGTACGCCCATCGCGTGACGGACGGTGCGTTCCTGCAGGTGCCGCTGTCGCTTGCTGCCTCAGGCGGCTTCAACAGCCAGTGGCAGAACGCGGCCAACATTCTGTCCAACACCTGGGAGGGCGCCCTCCAGACGCGCGTCCTGGATCTGCGGACCTTCTCGTGGGATCTCTCACTTACGGCCGATCAGACCACGCAGGAACTGACGTGGATGAATCACGCGCCGTTCCCGGTGTCGGCCGGCGGTCAGGGCCAGGGCGTATTCTGGTATCAGACGGGCCTACCGCTGGGCATCATCTGGGGCACGAGGTACGTGCACACCTTCGCCCAGCTTCAGGAGAATCCGGCCTATGCCACGGCCGTGGCGAGCAACTACGTGGTGAACCCGCTGGGCTTCCTGGTGACGGCGGCCAGCCGGGGAACGACGAGCGAGCAGCCGATCGTGTACGTGAACGCGGCTGGGCAGAACACCTTCCAGATCGGCAATGTGAACCCCAAGCTGAGCTACGGCTTCCAGAACGACTTCCGTTGGGGCCAGTTCAACATGCACGCGAATTTCGATGGCCAGGTGGGTGGCCAGATCTACAACTTCAGCAAGCAGTGGATGGTTCAGGATTTGCGCACCCAGGCCATGGACATGGTGGGCGTGCCCCAGGATCAGAAGGTGGCCGAGAGCTTCTTCACGCTCGGTCTGTACAACGGGTTGGATCCGTCCGAGTACTTCGTGGAATCGGGCGCGTACCTGAAGCTGCGTGAGGTCTCGGTGGGGTACGACGTGCCCACCCGCATCCTGCCCAAGATCGGGCTGGGCCAGGTGGCCGGCCTCCGCGTGTCGTTCCTGGCGCGCAATGTGCTCACGTGGACCAACTATTCGGGGTTCGACCCCGACGTGACCTCGGGAGGCGACTTCAACTACAAGATCGACGGGTTCCGGTATCCGCCTTTCCGGACGTTCACCGGCCAAGTCGAGATCCGCTTCTAACCCTACCGCCCATTCATGGAGCAGACACTAATGCATATGCATCGAACGGTGGGCGCGGTGTTGACGGGGGCGGCATTGCTCGTATGCGCCGCCTGCAGTCAGGACCTCAACGTCACCAACCCCAACAACCCCGACGTGGCTCGCGCGGTGGCCAACCCGAGCGACGTCCAGAATCTTGCCTCGTCCGCGATCCATTCATGGTATCTCGGCGCCACGCAAGTTGATCCCTGGGTCATGCTCAACGTGACCGGCGATCTGATGACGATGAACTACGGCAACTTCGGAGCGCGGTTCAACAATCTTCAGCCGCGCATCGCCTACAACAACAACACGTCGAGCGGCGACGCCGAAGTGGCGTACGATCCCTGGAACAGCCAGTACGGAGCGCTCGGGCAGGCGAACGACGTGCTCCGCGCCGTCAACAATGGCGTGGTATTGCCCGGTGGCACGGCCAAGTACCAGGCCCTGGCGCAGTTCGCGCAGGCTGGTGCACTGATGGAGTTGGCCCTGGTGTACAACCAGGCGTTCCCGGTGGACGAGACCACTGGCGTGCCGGCGTTCGCACCGTACACGAACATGGCGACGTTCGCGCAGGGCAAGATCGATGCGCTCATCGCGGCAACCGCGAGCCAGAGCTATACGTACACGACCTCGGAATTCCCGGTCTCCGTGGTTCCGCCGGGCGGTTCGTACAGCGTGGGCAACCCGATTGGAGCGGGCGCTTCGTCGGGCGTGCTCAACGCCCTCGCCAATACGTGGGGCGCGCAGTTGCTGGCATATATGCCCCGCACGGCAGCCGAGGCCGGGACGGCGAACTGGGCAGCGGTGCTCGCGTATGCCAAGAAGGGCATCGGCGCCGGCTCGACGGGCGCTGGTACGCCATTCGACTTCAGCGTCATTGGCGATTACAACAACTGGTGGAGCGATTTCGTTTCGTACTTCGATCTGCCAAGCTGGATGATGATCGACCTGAAGCTGGTCAGCCAGATGGCGCCCAACGTGCCGAGCCAGTACACAGGGTTACCCACTAGCCCGTTGTCCGCCTACTACGCCGTGTGGGCCCCGCAGGCCCCGATGGATGGCCGGTTGGGCATCGACACGACGAACGTCAACGGTTGGGTGGCAGGTGTGGACGACAATAAGGACTTCCAGTACGCGGGCCAGGTCCAAGGCAGTGCGGCCCGTGGCATCTATATGCAGAGTCCATACTACCACACCCGGTACATCAACTATTCGTACCAGTCGGATAACCCGCAGATCGGACCGGCACCGATGGTGCTGGCGGCCGAGAACGACCTGTTGCAGGCCGAAGCGCTCGTCCGTACGGGCGGCAGCCTCGCCACGGCGGCCCAGCTGGTGAACAACACGCGAGTGGGTAAGGGTGGTCTGACACCGCTTACCGCGTCCACCAGCACCGCCAGCTTCCTGCAGGCGATCACGTACGAGCTGGAAGTGGAATGCGTAGGCACGGACGGCTACGGGTTCTTCGCCCTGCGTGGCATGGATCAGCTGCAGGCTGGCACGGTTCGGCACCTCCCGGTGCCGGCCCAGGAACTCCAGACGGACAATCTGCCGGTCTATACGTTCGGCGGCGTGGGGCTTCCGGACATGAACTTCGTGTCCGCGGGCGGGGCCGGGCAGCAGTTGGCGTTCAACGTGAGCAAGTTCGAAGCCGGTCCATGGAGGACGCTCAATATGCCCAACGGCACCACGATGCAGCTGCCGAGTCCCAAGGTCATTACGCACCCGACACGGGCAACCACGCAGTTCTAGGCAGGACCTGACACCTTACACCCGTAGTACCAATCGGGCGCATACCGAATCCGGTATGCGCCCGATTGCTGTATTCGGCCATCGTCTTCGTGCACTCTCTGGGGAGGAGGCCCCGGCTCAGCTGCCGCGCCGTCCGATGGTCAGGTTGGCGCAGGCCAGCACGTCGGATTCGTCCGAACCGTTCGTGCCGTAGTTGAACACGTTGACATGGTACGTTCCCACCGTCGGAAGGGCTAGCGGAAGTACCTCGTCGAGGGTGGCCTGGCCATTGCTCACCGGGATCGCGGGAAATTGCGGGACGGTCAGGAGCGGAATGGCATTGGAGCCGCAAGCCCCCGCGGCGATAGACCAGGGCAGGCGAACGGGATCGGTGACCGGAAGGCTGGCCGTTATCTGGACGCGCATCTGTGCCGGACCCTGTGCGGTGAGTAGCACCGTTCCCGACGCCTGGTTTCGACCCCGTATGCTGATCGAACTGGTCTGCTGCTGCGTCGGGCGGAAGTTTCCGGACCATTGGAGCATGGCGGGCCCGAGCTTGCCCGAAGCCGCGTCGGCGGCGACGGACTCGGACCCGGCGCCCCCCTGGCTCGACGCGCATCCGCTCGCGGCCAGGGCCAGCAGGCCGATCGACGCGGCACGTAGTTTGTTGAAGCGCACGAAAACACTCCTTGCGGATAGGGAATAAGGGATAGCATACGGGTCCGTAGGCCGCCGCGGAAGAGTCGCGCGTCCGCCTCGGCTCACCCTCAGCGGCGCGACGGGGCGGGCTAAAGCTACGAGCCCAGGACCAGGAGCTATGATGCTCTAGCCGATTCCGGCACGCCGCATCATGCTTAACGCGATCGCGTGCGACCGGGCTCGCCCGCCAGGGGCGGCGCCGCGCGCGAGAACCCCGTACGGTGCCACCTCATGTCCAGAATCCACCGTCCCATCACGCGCCCCCTCCCATTCGCGGCGCTCGCGCTGGCGATCGTTCTTCCTCTCTCTACGCGCAACGCCGGCGCCCAGACCCGGATGCTCCGCTCGCCCACGGTCAGCGCCACCCAGATCGCGTTCGCCTACGCCGAGAACATCTGGGTGGTCAGCCGCGCCGGCGGCGCCGCCCAGCGGCTCACGAGCTTCCAAGGCACCACCGACGGCCCGAAGTTCTCGCCCGACGGCAAGCTCATCGCGTTCACCGGCACGTACGAAGGCAACGCCGACGTCTACGTCGTGCCGGCTACGGGGGGCGAGCCCAAGCGCCTGACCTGGCATCCGGGCGCCGACAACGTGACCGGGTGGACCCCCGACGGTAAGCGCGTCGTGTTCTCGTCGTCGCGGGCCACGGAGGCGCCCACGGGTGCGCCGCGCTTCTGGACGGTACCGCTCGAAGGAGGCGCACCCGAGCAGATGCCGATGCCGCGGGCCTATCAGGGGCACATTTCGCCGGACGGCCGGTTCGTGGCCTACCGCATGAACAACTCGTGGGACGAGGAGCGCCGCAACTACCGCGGCGGCCAGAACCGTCCCATCTGGATCATTGATCTCAAGACCTACGACGTGGTCACCCCGCCGTGGAAGGACTCCAAGGACATCGATCCGGCGTGGGTCGGCGGCACGGTGTACTTCATCTCCGACCGTGACGGCGTCGAGAACGTCTGGTCGTACGACCCCGCCTCGAAGAAGCTCACCCAGGCGACCGACTTCGCCGACTACGACGTGAAGACGCTCGACGCCAACGACGGCGCCGTGGTGTTCGACCAGGCGGGCTACATCCACGAACTCGATCCGAAGACGGGCAAGGAGCACATCGTCAACATCATCGCCACGGGCGACTTCCCGTGGATGATGCCGCACTGGGAGGACGTGTCGCGGCTCATCGCCGACATGTCGATCTCCCCCACCGGCAAGCGCGCGGTGGTCGAGGCGCGGGGCGAGATCTTCACCATTCCCGCCGAGAACGGCAACGTGCGCAACCTGACCAACACCAGCGGCGCCGCCGAGCGGAACCCGGTGTGGAGCCCCGACGGCAAGTCGATCGCCTACTTCAGCGACCAGTCGGGCGAGTTCCAGCTCGTCATCCGCGACCAGGAAGGCCTTAAGCCGCCGCGGTTCATCAATCTGCCACATCCGACGCACTACTTCACGCCGGCGTGGTCACCCGACGGCAAGTACATCCTGTACACGGACACCAACCTGCACCTCTGGGTGCTGGACGTGGCCAGCGGCGAGACCAAGCAGGTGGGCAACGATCCGTGGATGGTGCCCACCCGCACCATGGACCCTGTGTGGAGCCCCGATTCGAAGTTCATCGCCTACGCGGCGCACCTCAATTCGTTGTACAAAGCGATCTTCGTGTACGACATGACCGACGGGAAGACGCACCAGGCGACCGACGGCCTGGCGGACGCGATGTCGCCAGCCTGGGACGTGAACGGCAAGTACCTCTGGTTCCTGGCGTCGACCGACTTCGGGCTCAAGTCGCAGTGGCTCGACATGTCGAACTACGATCACACCGAGACGTTCGGACTGTATTTGACGGTGCTGAGCAAGAGCGACACGACGCCCTTCACGCCGCAGAGCGACGACGAGAACGGCCAGCCGGCGGCCGGTGGTGGCGGTGGTGGTCGCGGTGGGCGGGGGGCCGGACGCGGTGGCTTCGGGGGCGCGGCCGGCGGCGAAGAGGCCGCCGCGGCGCCGGCGCCGCGCGCGGCGCGCGCGCCGGTCACCGTATCGATCGACTTCGATGACCTGCAGAGCCGGATCCTCGCCATTCCGGGCGTTCCCGAAGCGCAGTATTCGCGCCTCCGGTCGGGTGCGGCGGGCACGGTGTACTACATCGAAGCCGGTGCAGGCGGCCGGGGCGGCCGCGGGGGCGCAGGTGATGGCTCGACGCTCCAGCGCTACCGCCTCAGCGACCGTCGTGCGGCGGCGTTCCTCACCGGCGTCGCCGACTACGACGTGAGCCTCGATGGCCACAAGCTGCTCTATCGCGGCGGTGGTGGTGGTGGCCGCGGTGGCCGCGGTGCGGCCGGCGGCGCAGGTCCGTCGTTGTTCATCGTCGACGCCGACCGCAATCCGCCCCAGGCCAACCAGGGACGGCTCGACGCGACGCTCCGCATGTTCCTCGATCCGAAGGCGGAGTTCAGGCAGATCTTCTATGCCGACTGGCGCAACCAGCGGGACTTCCTGTACCAGCCGACCCTGCACGGCACCGACTGGAACCGCGACAAGGAGATGTACGGCGCGCTGCTGCCCTACGTGAACCACCGCGCCGATCTGAACTATCTCATGGACATGATGGGCGCCGAGATCGCCATTGGGCACTCGTACGTGCGCGGCGGCGACATGCCCGAGGTGCCGCAGACGACGACGGGTCTGCTGGGCGCGGACTTCTCGGTGCAGAACGGGCGCTACCGGATCACCAAGATCTACGACAACGAGAGCTGGAACCCGGACCTCCGGGCGCCGCTGGCGGAGCCCGGCCTGGACGTGCACGTGGGCGACTACATCGTCGCCGTCAACGGGCAGGACCTGGCGGGCACCGACAACATCTACCGCCTGCTCGATGGCACGGCCAACCAGCAGACGGTGCTGGCGGTCAACGCCCGGCCGACGGCCGAGGGCGCGCACGACGTCACCGTGATCCCGGTGGCCAACGAGCAGACGCTGCGCACGCGTGCCTGGGTGGAGAACAACCGCCGCATCGTCGACTCGCTGTCGCACGGACAGCTGGCGTACGTGTACCTGCCGAACACGGGGCAGCCGGGCTACACCAGCTTCAACCGCTACTACTTCTCACAGCAGGACAAGAAGGCGGCGATCATCGACGAGCGGTACAACGGCGGCGGACAGGCGGCCGACTACATCATCGACGTGCTGCAGCGCACCTTCGATGGCTACTTCAACAACGTGGCGGGCGACCGGGTGCCGTTCACCAGCCCGGCGGCCGGCATCTGGGGGCCGAAGGTGATGATCATCAACGAGATGGCCGGCTCGGGCGGCGACCTGATGCCATACATGTTCAAGTATCGCAAGATCGGCACGCTGGTGGGCAAGCGGACGTGGGGCGGCCTCGTGCACACGGCCGACACGCCGACCTTCGTCGACGGCGGCTCGGCCATCGCGCCGCGCGGCGGTTTCTTCGGCACGGACCGGAAGTGGCACGTCGAGAACGAGGGCGTCACACCGGACGTGGACGTCGAGGACTGGCCCAAGGACATGATTGCGGGCCACGACAAGCAGCTGGAGACGGCGGTGGAGGTGGCGCTCCAGCAGCTGGCGGCGCATCCGGTGCAACGCGACACAACCGAGCCGCCTCCCGCGATGTGGGGCAAGCGGATCAAGCCGCTACCGCCGCAGAAGAGCGGTGGGGGTGGGGGCGGGGGCGGGAACAGCTAGCGGCCTTGCGCGCGGCCCGGCCCGGCGACCGTATGCCGAGCAGGGCCGCGCGCGTCTCGTAATGACCGAACTCGTCACCCAGCGCTCCGACATCAGGCGCCCGACGGAGCCCTGATGCCAATGGCAGTTGTGAGGATGTGGCACGCGTCGTAGGTTCGCCAAAGTGGGTCCGCCGCCCGCGAACCAATCGATCGGGGCGGCTGGTCGCGCCCGACTGCACTCCACGAGGCCGAATCATCATGCGCCATGCCATCCGTCGCGCCGGCACGCTCGCCGCGCTCGCGCTTACACTGGGCGTCTTCACCCGCTCGGCGAACGCTCAAGAGCCCGCCGCCGACTCCATACGAACGCCGGCGGGGCACGTGCCTGTGCCCGCCGCCGCGCCCCGCGACGCGCTGCGCCTCGGGCCCGACGTGGCCAAGGATCCCACCCTGTACGTGGTGGGCTACGCGCATCTCGACACGGAGTGGCGCTGGGAATACCCCCAGGTGATCGACGAATTCCTGCCCAAGACACTCCACGACAACTTCGCGCTGTTCGCCAAGTATCCGCACTACGTGTTCAACTTCAGTGGCGCCAACCGCTACCGGATGATGAAGGAATACTGGCCGCTCGACTACGCGCGGCTGAAGACCTACGTCGCCTCCGGTCAATGGTTCCCCGCCGGGTCGTCGGTGGAAGAGGGCGACGTGAATGCACCGTCGGCCGAAGCCATCATGCGCCAGATCCTGTACGGGAATGAATTCTTCCGACGCGAATTCGGCGTGGCGAGCGAGGAGTTCATGCTCCCCGATTGCTTCGGCTTTCCCTGGTCGCTGCCCACGATCCTGGCGCACGCCGGCATCAAGGGCTTCTCCACGCAGAAGCTCACCTGGGGCTCATCGGTGCCCGATCAGCCGAGCACGCCGGTGGGATTGGAAGGGAAGGGCGTGCCTTTCAACGTCGGACGGTGGATCGGCCCCGACGGCAGCAGCGTGATCGCGGCGCTGAACCCCGGCAGCTACAGCGGCAACGTGACGGAGGACCTGGCCACCGACACGACGTGGATCAATCGCGTGGACCGCGACGGGCAGAAGTACGGGGTGTACGCGGACTATCACTACTACGGTACCGGCGATACCGGCGGTGCCCCGAGCGAGGGTTCGGTGGCCGAAGTGGAGAAGAGCGTCGACACGCACGGTCCGCTCGACGTGATCTCGTCGAAGGCCGATCAGATGTTCAAGGACATCACGCCCGCCGAAGCCAACGGGCTGCCGAGCTATTCCGGCGAGATGGAACTCCAGAACCACTCGGCGGGGTCGCTCACGTCACAGGCGTATCAGAAGCGCTGGATCCGCGAGGAGGAACTGCTCGCCGACGGCGCCGAGAAGGCATCGGTGGCGGCCGAGTGGCTGGGCGGACGGTCGTACCCCATGACGCGGCTCAACGACGCGTGGACGCTGGCCATGGGCGCGCATTTCCACGACCTCGCGGCGGGAACGGCCACGCCGCGGGCCTATACGTTCGCTTGGAACGACGACGTGATCGCGATGAACCAGTTTGCGAGCGTGCTCACCAGCGGCAGCCAGGCCGTGGCCGCCGCGATGAACACCGACACGCAGGGCACGCCCGTCGTGGTGTACAATCCACTGAACGTGGCGCGGCAGGAGGTGGTCGAAGCCACCGTGCCGTTCGCGCGCGATCCGCGCGGGGTGAGCGCGGTGGGCCCCGATGGGCAGGCCGTGGCGGCCCAACTCGATGCGTGGGAGAAGGGCGAGGCCCATGTGCTGTTCGTGGCCGACGCGCCGTCGGTGGGATACGCGGTATACGACGTGCGCCCGTCCGCGGCGGCGCCGGCGACGTCTGCGCTCAAGGTCACACCGCGCACGCTCGAGAACGCCGAGTATCACGTGACCCTCAACGATGCGGGCGACGTTTCGAGCATCTATGACAAGACGCTGAACAGGGAACTGCTGTCGTCGCCCATCCGGCTGGCGCTGCTGACCGACAGCCCCGCCCAGTGGCCGGCGTGGAACATGGATTTTGAACAGGTCGAGGCCGTGCCGCGCACGTACGTGAACGCGCAGGGCCGGGCCGACATCCGCATCTCGGAGGACGGCCCGGTGCGCGTGTCGCTCACCGTGACGCGCACGGTGGACAGCTCGACGTTCGTGCAGACGGTCAGCCTGTCGGCCGGCGACGCCGGCAAGCGCGTGGAATTCCGGAACGCAATCGATTGGCACATGCCGGCCACGATGCTCAAGGCGACGTTCCCGTTCACGGCGTCGGACAGCATGGCCACCTACAACTGGGACGTGGGCACGATCGAGCGCGGCAACGCCTACGACCGCAAGTTCGAAGTACCATCGCACCAGTGGATCGATCTCACCGATCGCGGCGGCGCATACGGTGTCACCGTGCTCACCGACGACAAGAACGGATCGGACAAGCCGAACGACAGCACCATCCGGCTCACGCTGCTGCGCACGCCGGGCCTGAACCCGCAGGGATACTCGTACTCGGATCAGGCGTCGCAGGACTTCGGGCATCATGAGTTCACGTACGGGCTGGCGGGCCACGCCGGCGATTGGCGCGCTGCGCAGAGCGATTGGCAGGGCTACCGACTCAACGATCCGATGAAGGTATTCGTGACCGGCAAGCACCCCGGGGCGCTGGGGCGCACGTTCTCGCTGCTGCGCGTGAACGACAGCCGCGTGCGCGTGATGGCGCTCAAGCACGCTGAGGCGAGCGGCGAATACGTCGTGCGGATCACCGAGATGAGCGGGAGATCGCAGCCGGACGTGCGGCTGACGTTCGCAGCACCGGTGGTGTCGGCGCGCGAGGTGAACGGCCAGGAGCAGCCCGTGGGACCGGCCACGATCGCCAACGGAACGCTCGCCACGTCGCTCGCGCCGTACTCGATCCGCAGCTTCGCGGTAAAGCTCGGCCCGGCGCCGACGCAGGAGTCGGCGCCCGCGTCCCAGGCCGTGCCGCTCGCCTACGACGCGGCGGTGGCGAGCAACGACGGCACCCATTCGGTGGGCGGTTTCAACGCCGCCGGTGAAGCACTGCCCGCCGAGATGCTCCCCTCGCAAATTGATTACGGCGGCGTGGAATTCCACCTGGCGCCGGCGGCGAGTGGATTACCCAACGCCGTGGTGGCGCACGGCCAGACCATCGCCTTGCCGGCGGGCGACTACGACCGCGTGTATCTGCTGGCGGCGTCGGACAGCGGCGACCGCGTGGACACGTTCAGGGTGGGGACGGTGAAGGCCCCGCTCGACATCGAGGGGTGGGACGGGTTCGTCGGTCAGTGGTACGACCGGAGCTTCAGGGAAGTGCCGGCACCTCCGCCGTCGCCCGAGGAGCAGGCGGCCCAACAGCGGCGCTTCGAACAGTTCCGGGTCCGCGCCGACTCGCTCTACCGGGTTCAACTTGATTCGGTGCGTGTGGCGGGGGGCGACACACTGGCGGTCGTTCAGGCCCACCAGGCCCAGGAGGCCCGCCGCCGCAGTGGCGCCAACCGCCAGCGCATGCTGGAGGTGATGGACAGTCTCACCCCGGGCTTCATCAAGCGGGCCCCCATCGCGTGGTTCGCCTCGCACAAGCACAGCGCCGATGGCAAGAACCTGGCGTATGCCTATTCGTATCTGTTCGCCTACGCGGTGGACCTGCCGGCCGGTGCCAGAACCCTCACGCTTCCAGACGATCCGCACGTGCGCGTGCTCGCGGTGACGATGGCGAAGCAGGAGGCGCCTTTGACCCCCGCCCGTCCCCTCTACGACACTCTCGATCGGAACAATCCCTAGCGAACCGGGTGGGATTGCCGCGGCCTGGCCCGGCCACAACTTTACGTGCCGCATTCACCTCAACGGATGTCGTCCATGACCGTGCGTTCCCTCGTTCGCCTGGCGTTCATCCCGGCCGTCACATCCGGGCTGTTCGCCTGCGGCGGGTCTCACAGCACTCCGGCGACGCAGGCCCCGGCCCCTGTGGCTGCCGCCGCTCCCGTCGTGGTGGCGACGGCGCAGGGGGGCGGTGCCGCGCTCCCTGCCGGTGTGACGGCCGAGATGGTAGCGGCCGGCGATTCGCTGTTCAACGCGCCGCGCAACTGCAACGGGTGCCACGGCAAGGGCGGGACAGCGGGCCGCGGCGGGTCCGATCTGACGACGGGCAAGTACGAGCACGTCGACGGCAGCTACGCCGCCATCGTGCAACTCATTACGACGGGGGTCCCGAAGGACTCGATCAAGCACGCCGAGCACCGGTTCCCGATGCGTCCGCGCGGCGGCCACGAGTACACCGACGAGCAGATCCGGACGCTCGCCGCGTACGTGTGGACACTCGGGCACCACAGCTAGCAGCCGGCCGCCCGCGGCTGCGGGCCGTTGGCGGCGCCCTAGATCGTCATCATGCCCTCGCACACGACGACGCTGCGGCCGCCCACGCGGACGCCGGTGATCGCGCCGCCAGCCTTGTCGGTCTCGACCTCGAGGATGCTGGGGCGCCCCATCTCGAACCCCTGTTCCACCACCCAGCGCAGCGTGCCGTCCGTTGATGCGCTGCGCATGCCGAGGTAGCCACCGAGCGCGGCACAGGCGCTGCCGGTGGCGGGGTCTTCAGCCACATTGAGGCCGGGCGCGAACATGCGGGCGCGCACGTCCGACCCCGGCCGTTCGGGGTCGAGGGCGAAGACGAAGATCTCGCGCGTCCAGTAGCCGGCGAGCGTGCGCTCCCACGCCTCGAGGCGGACACGGGCGCGGGCTACGGCGCGGCGATCGACGACCGGCACGAACAGGAAGGGGAGCCCGCAAGACACCGCGTCGGGCCGATAAGTGTCTTGTAATATGTCCCCGGCGTCGAGCGACAGGATCTCGGCCAGGGCCGCCGCGGGCGGAGGTGGGGGCCCGACCTCAGGCAGCTTGGCCACCGAGAGCTGGGCGAACACCGGGCGCCCGTCCTGTGCGCGAATCGTCACCGGCACCGGGCCAACACCCTCCTCCAACACGATGCGCGTCTCGGGGCCGGTGAGCATCACCTCGCCCAGGTGAGCGAGGACGTGGGCCGTGCCCACCGTGGGATGGCCGGCAAAGGGCATCTCGCGCTCCGGCGTGAAGATGCGCACACGCCGCGTGTGGCGCGGGTCCTCGGGCGGGAGCACGAAAGTCGTTTCCGAGAAGTTGAATTCCCGGGTGATGTCGAGCATCAGCGCGGAGGGGATTGCGCGGGCGTCGGGGAAGACGGCGAGTTGGTTGCCGCCGAAACGGCGGTCGGTGAAGACGTCGGCGGTGACGTAGGGAACCGAGGGCATGGGCTGGACGGGTGAGAGTCGGGCAGTCAGAGAGTCACGCAGTCAGGCAGCGAAACTACGGAATTTGGCCGTTCAGGATCTTGGCCAGCTTGACGGCATCGATGTTGCCGCCGGACACCACGCACGCCACCCGCTTGACCCCGAGATCGTGCGCCAGCGCGGCCGCCACCGGGGCGGCACCCGCCCCTTCGGCAATCACCCGCGTCCGCTCGGCGAGCATGCGCACGGCGTCGGCGACCTGGCGTATGGAAACGACGATCGAACCGGCCAGGACCTCGCGCGCCAGCGGCCAGATCTGGTCGAGCACAGTCTTACCGCCTATGCCGTCGACGAACGTGGGCGTGTACTCCACGGCCATGGGCCGCCCCGCGGCGAGCGATGCCGCGAATGGGGCCGCCGTCTCGACCTCGCAGGCATACACCCGGACGCCTGGACGGAGCGCGCGCGCCGCGCAGGCGATGCCGCAGGCAAGTCCGCCACTGCCGAAGGGCACCAGAATGGCGTCGACGTCGGGCAGATCCTCCACGATCTCGAGCCCGATCGTGGCGTTTCCGGCAATCACGGTGGGGTCGGCACCGGGATGGATGAACGTCCCGGTCTCGCCCGGCACCCCGAAATCGGCGATGGCGCGCCACCAGTCGGCGAACGGCACCAGGACGACCGTGGCCCCGAGCCGGGCGATGGCGTCGAGCTTTGTCTGCGGGGCGTGATCGGGGGCGATGACTCGGCATGGGACACCCAGTCCCCGGGCTACCCAGGCGACACCCTGCGCCATGTTCCCTGCGCTGGCGGTGTAAACGCCGGCCCTGAGCGTTTCCGCCCGTAGCAGACGCATTGCGTTGAGCGCTCCCCGGATCTTGAACGATCCGATGGGCTGGAGGGTCTCGAGTTTGAGATGGATCTCGGAGGGCACCTCGGCGTTGAGCCGCAGGAGCGGCGTCCGGACGGCGGCGCCGGCGATCCGGCCGTGCGCCGCCCGGATATCGGCCAGGGGGATGGGTTTCAGAGGCGGACGAGGCTCGTGCAGGAGGCGCTCCGGCTGAAGTCTAGGCACGGAACGTAAGCGCTCTGACGGGGCGTGTGTCCAGCGGCCCGTCCCGGGCCCGTGGCAGACGCCCCAGGGCAGAAACAGCGACGATCGATACTGCCCGGCAGGCACGGCGGCCCAAGGGCCTTCAGAGGCCCACCAGGGGCGGGCCCGGGGTTCGCGTCGCTTGCCTCAGTCGGTGGGGCGAAGGCCACCCAACGCGACTTCGGTACCCACGCTTTCGCGCTTGGCTCTCTCGTACACGTGGCATGCCGCCGCCAGGTCTTCCACCGCCAGGCCGAGCGAATCGAAGAGCGTGATCTCGGCGGCGGAGTCTCGGCCGCGCGCCTTGCCGGCGAGGATCTCCCCGAGTTCGGCCACCACACTCTGCTCCGAAATGATTCCCTCGCGCATCGGCACGAGAAAGTCGGCCGACTCCTTGAGCAGCGACTCGCGACGGTCGGCGAAGATGCGCGACCGGGCCATCGCGATGCCATCGAGTTCCCGGGCGTCCGGCTGGGAGGCGCCCACTGCATTCACGTGCATCCCGGGTTCCAGCCACTCGCCGCGCAGCACGGGTTCACGGGCCGAGGTCACCGTGCAGACGATGTCGGCGCCACGCACCGCGTCGGCCGCCGATTCGCACACCTCGATGCTCGTACCGTGAACCCGTCCGGCCCAGGTGGCGAAGGCGGCAGCGTGAGCCGTCGTACGGCTCCACACGCGCACCCGCGTGATCGGCCGTACGAGGCCGATTGCCTCGAGATGCGTGCGCGCCTGCACCCCGCTGCCGAGCAGGGCCAGCGTCGCGGAGTCGTGGCGGGCGAGGAGCGCTGTCGCCACCGCCGACACGGCCGCCGTGCGAATGGCCGTGATCGACGAGGCATCGAGCATGGCGAGCAGCCGGCCGTCGTGCGCGTCGAAGAGCAGCACGGCGCCCTGGTGCGAATCGAGATCGCTGCCGTGGTTGCCGGGAAACACCGTGATCATCTTGACGCCGAACGCCGGCAGTGCCGACGAGTATGCCGGCATCATGGCGAACACGTTGCGCGTATGGGGAATGTGGAGCACGGGCCGCAGGGGGAGCACCACCTCGCCGCGCGACAGCGAGGCGAGCGCGTCTTCCATGAGCGGAATGCACTCGCGCATGGGCAGCAGCGACGTGACCTGTTCCTGATCGAGAATGCGCATGGGGTTGCCGGCCGGTCGGTGCCGTTCCTACTCCGCGCCCAGGAACGGATACTTGTAATCGGTGGGCGGCGAGAACGTCTCCTTGATCGCCCGGGCGCTCACCCAGCGCACGAGGTTCAGCTTGGAGCCCGCCTTGTCGTTGGTGCCCGAACCGCGCGCCCCGCCGAACGGCTGCTGGCCCACGACTGCACCGGTGGGCTTGTCGTTGACGTAGAAGTTACCGGCGCTGTTGCGCAGCGTGGCCATGGCCTCGCGCACCCCACGGCGGTCGGTGGAGAACACCGCGCCAGTGAGTGCGTAGGGCGAGGTCTTGTCGATTGCCTGAAGGGTCTCGGCCCACTTGGCATCGTCATACACGTACGCGGTCACCACGGGGCCGAAGATCTCCTCGCACAACAGGCGGTAGCCCGGGTCGGTGGTCTCCACCAGCGTTGGCTCGATGAAGTAGCCCACCGAGTCGTCGGTCTTGCCGCCCGACACGATCGTGGCGTTGCGCTTGGCGTCGGCGATGTACTCGCTGATCTTCCGGAACGCTTTCTGGTCGATCACGGCGCCCATGAAATTGCGAAAGTCCTGGACGTCGCCCATGCGCATGTCCTGCATCATCGCCACCAGACGGTCCCGCACCTCGGGCCAGAGCGAGCGCGGCACGTACACGCGGCTGGCCGCCGAGCATTTCTGTCCCTGGTATTCGAACGCGCCGCGGGCGATCGCCACGGCCAGCGCCTGCGGCTCGGCCGACGGGTGCGCCAGGATGAAGTCCTTGCCGCCCGTTTCGCCCACGATGCGCGGATAGGAGCGGAAGTGCGACATATTCGCGCCGATGGTCTGCCACATGTTGTTGAACACCATCGTGCTGCCCGTGAAGTGCACGCCGGCCAGGTCGGGATGCGACAGGGCGATTTCGCTGATCGTGGCCGAATCGCCGGCTACCAGATTGATCACGCCCGGGGGCAAGCCGGCTGCCTCGAGAACCTTGAGGATGTAATGGGCCGAGAGCATGGCCGTGGACGCCGGCTTCCACACGACGGTGTTGCCCATGAGCGCCGGCGCGGTGGGCAAGTTGCCGGCGATCGACGAGAAGTTGAACGGCGTGACGGCGTAGACGAAGCCTTCGAGCGGCCGGTAGTCGAGTTGATTCCACATCGTGTGGTTCGACAGCGGCTGCTCGTCGTACAGTTCCTGCGCGTAGTGCGGATTGAACCGCCAGAAGTCGATCAGTTCGCACGCCGAGTCGATCTCGGCCTGGAATGCCGTCTTGGACTGGTTGAGCATCGCGGCCGCGTTGGCCGTGTCGCGCCAGGTCGTGGTGAGCAGCTCGGCGGCGCGCAGGAAGACCGCGGCACGGTCCTCCCACGCCCAGTTGGCCCAGTCGGCGTGCGCCGTCCCGGCGGCGGCGATCGCCTGGCGAACGTGGTCGGGCGCGGCTCGGTGGAAGTCGCCGAGCACGCGCTTGTGATCGTGCGGCATGACCGCGCGCCCCGTGTCGCCGGTGCGCACGGCGGTGCCGCCGATGACGAGTGGAATGTCGATGCGCTCGCCGGCCATCGCGGCCAGGCGCGCCTTGAGCGATGCCCGTTCGGCCGACCCCGGCGCGTAGGCGCGCACGGGTTCGTTGACCGGTGGGGGAACGCGTCGCGTGCCGTTGAAGGCCGCGATCGGGGTCGTGCGGTCGGATGAAGACATGGGCTGATCTCGGGTCGTTCGAGGTGCTGAGGGCGCGCAATGGACACGCCGAATGAAAGATAGGCGGGGACGAGGGGCGTGACCAACGCGGGGCTGGCTCGCCAACCCCGCCGCGGTGGGCCACATTACCGACGACGAGATGACCAAGCCGACGACTCCCATCCACTTCGCGCGGTTCATCGGTGCGCACACGATCGCCAACGGCGGGATCCAGATGGCCGTGCGCCGCGCGGCGAGCGCCCACATGACGGCGCTGCAGGTGTTCACCGCCATTCCCAAGTACTATGGCGACAAGGTCTCCATCAAACCCGATCGTGTGGAACGGTTCCGCGCCGCGCTGGCCGATGCCGCGATTGCTCCTGAACACGTCGTGGTCCACGCCGCCTACGTGCTCAACACGGCCACGCCCGATCCGGACAAGTGGCTGCGCGCCCGCGATGGCCTGGCCAAGGAGCTGGAACGTTCGACCGCCCTCGGCGTGGGCGCGGTCTGCTTTCACCCGGGCGCGGCCACCGACGACGACCGCGCGGCGGCTCTGGGGCGCATTGCTGCCGCCATCACCTACGCACTCGAACACACCGCCGGGGGCACCCGGCTCCTCGTCGAGAATACGGCGGGCGCCGGCCGCACCATGGGCCGTACCCCCGACGAGGTGGCCGGCATTCTCGAGCGGGTGCCCCGGTCCCTGCGCCATCGCACCGGCTACGGCCTCGACACGTGTCATCTGTTCGCGTCGGGGTTCACCATCCACGAGAACCCCGCAGCCCAGGCGGCTGTCCTCGATCGGTTCGAGCACGCCACGGGCGAGCCGCCCGGCTTCTTCCACCTCAACGACAGCGAGGGCGCCCTCGGCTCGAACAAGGACCGCCATGCGCTGATCGGGGAAGGGCAGATCGGGGTGGAACCCTTCCGCTGGCTGCTCCATGACCAGCGAAGCGCCGCCGTGCCGTGCGTCCTCGAGACGCCGCAGGAGTACCCCGATATCGCCGACGAGGACCCGAGCGCCGATCCTTGGGACGTGCGAATGATGGAATTGTTGCGGGGTCTGGAATAGGGGCGGACCCGGCAGCCGCGGTCAGGCGTGCGCGGGCCCGGGGCCGATCAGCGCCGGAGGCATCGGACCCCGGTGGTCGGTCCCACTACTTGCGTGATTAGCTAAGTATCTTACCTTATCTCCATGGACTCCGCGTTCAAGGCCTTGGCCGATCCCACGCGCCGCGAGATTCTCAAACTTCTCCGCAAGGGCCCCCGCACGTCTGGGGAGATCGCCGTACAGTTCGAGTCCACTTGGCCGACGATCTCACGGCACCTGGGCGTGTTGCGCGATGCTGACCTCATCCTATCCGAGCGCCACGGCCAGCAGATCATCTACGAACTCAACACGACCGTGTTCGACGACGTCATCGAGCAGCTGCTCGACTGGATTCGTCCAGGGAGGAAGCATGCGTAGGTGGTATCCGGCGCTGCTCGTGGCCGCGGCTTTCGTCTTTTCGCTGTTCGCGTATCGCCACCTGCCCGATCCCATGGTCGTGCACTGGGACCTGCACGGAACTCCCAATGGCTACGGCAGCCGGCTGGTCGGCGCTTTCCTCATGCCCGTGATGGCGCTCGCCATCTGGGGCTTCATGCGCGGCCTGCCGCGCATTGATCCGCGAGGGGCGAACTACGCCAAGTTCCAGGGCACCTACGACCTGGTGGTCAACGCCGTGGTCACGCTGCTGGTGGCCATCCACGTGGCCGTGGTCGGCGCCGCGCTCGGTTGGCCGATCCGGATCGACCGGCTCATGCCGTTCGTGGTCGGGGGCATGCTGCTGCTCATGGGCAATGTCATGCCGCGCGCCCGGTCCAACTGGTGGTTCGGCATCCGCACGCCGTGGACGCTGTCCAGTGACACCGTTTGGACCAAGACGCATCGGGTGGGCGGCTACCTGATGACTGCCGCCGGCCTCGTTAGCCTGCTGTCGATTTTCCTGCCGGTGCGTGCCGGCTTCGTGGTGCTCATGAGCGCCATCGTGGGCGCCTCGTTCGGGTCGGTCGTCTACTCGTACTTCGCGTGGAGAGAGGAACAACCGTGAATCGTGCATTGCTCGCCGCCGCCGGCGTGTGCCTGGCCGTGGGCGCCTCTGCCGGCGCACAGGGCGCCGACGAATACACCTTCCATCTGCTGCTGGGCCGCGACACGCTCACCAGCGAAGTCGTGCAGCGCACCGCCACACGCCTGGGCGTCGACATGATAGACAAGTCGACGGGTGCCCGGTGGCGGTACGCCCTCACGCTGACGCCCGGCGGGCGCGTGTTGGCCATGACCAGCGCCTTCTATCGGCTGGCCCAGGGCGACACCGTGCCGTTCCAGAGCGCCGACCTCGCATTCGAGGGTGACTCGGTGCACGTCACCGTGGCGGGCAACGTTTCACGTGTCGAGGCGCTGGCGACACGGCCGGGCGCGGTTCCCTATATCAATCCCTCGATGGCCATGGTGGAACAGGCGCTGCGACGTGCGCGTGCGGACGGGGGCGCTGCCGACACCGTGCCGCTGTTCATGGTGTCGGGCGGGCAGACGATTTCGGCCGTGGTGGATTGGCTGGGAAGCGACTCGGCGACGTTTCACCTCGGCGCCGCCACGATCCGTGCCGCTGTGGGACCCGAGGGTGCGCTGCTTGGCGCGGTGATTCCCATGCAGGGGGTGACGGTGGTCCGCGTAGCCGGGACGCATCCGCTGGTTATCCGGAAGGTCGATTACGGGGCGCCGCCCGGGGCGCCGTACGACGCCCAGGACGTGACCGTGGCCACGCCCGAGGGACTGTCGCTCACCGGCACGCTCACGCTTCCCACGACACGGAAGGGCCCTGTACCGGCGGTGGTCACGATCACCGGGTCGGGCACGGAAGACCGGGACGAACGGATCTCCATCGTGGACGGCTACCGTCCATTCTGGCAGGTGGCCGATACGCTGGCCCGGCGGGGCATCGCCACGCTGCGACTGGACGACCGCGGCATGAACGGCTCGAGCACCGGGCCGGCCACGGCGACCTCGGCCGACTACGCCAACGACATCCGGGCCGCGCTGGCGTATCTCCGCACCCGGCCGGAGATCGACGGGGAGCGCCTCGGGCTGGTGGGGCATAGCGAGGGTGGGATGATCGCGCCGATGGTGGCGGTCACCGATCCCCGGCTCAAGGGGATCGTGCTCCTGGCGGGGCCGGCGTACACGGGGCGGCGGATTCTCGATTTCCAGCAGCACAACGCCGTGGCCAACGCGAAGTCGCTTACAGACGAGCAGCGCACGGCCGCGTTGGCCGAGAGTGCGAAGGCCACCGAGGAGTTGGCGGCCAGGAGCGCGTGGCTGCGGTATTTCATAGACTACGATCCGCTGGTCACGGCGCGAAAGGTGCGGGTGCCGGTGCTGATTCTGCAGGGGGAAACCGACCAGCAGGTGACGCCGGAGCAGGCGGACACGCTCGCCGCCGCCTTCCGCGCGGGGGGCGATCGCGACGTGACGGTGCGGAAATTCCCGGCCACAGACCATCTGTTCGTGGCCGACTCCACCGGGGATCCAGCGCGGTACGGGTCGCTTTCCTCTCGGGTGGTGCGGCCGGCGGTGCTGGGTACGCTCGCCGATTGGCTGGTGGTGCACCTTCGGTGACCGGCAAGCGCCGGCCGATTCTCCGAGGGAAAACGGGCTCGCTTCAGAGGGGAAACGGGGTAAGTTTCCTATTGCGTCCCGTAAGGAGTGTTTTACCTTTCGGCGCGACGGACAGCGGTTCCCTCTGAGAACACCCTCCGTTTCACCATTCCAGGAGAGCCCACATGGCTGCAAAAAAGGGGAAGAAGGGCGCGAAGAAGAGCACGAAGAAGGCGACCAAGAAGGTCGTGAAGAAGGCGAAGAAGCCGGCGAAGAAGGCCGCGCCCAAGAAGAAAGTGAAGCGCAAACCCAACGCCGCGTTCATGCGGCCGGTGCAGCCGGACGCAATGCTCGCCATGGTCGTGGGCTCGACTCCGCTCCCGCGCACCGAGTTGACCAAGAAGCTCTGGGGCTACATCAAGAAGAACGGACTCCAGGATGCCAAGGAGCGTCGCATGATCAACGCCGACGCGAACCTCAAGGCGGTGTTCGGCGGCAAGGGCAGGGTCTCGATGTTCGAGATGACCAAGCTCGTCAACAAGCACGTCAAGTAGGTCGCTTTGTTTCGACACAGCGAGGGCGCGCTCACGGCGCGCCCTTTGTTGTGTCTGGCGCCGGCGCCGCCGCCCGCGTCGGGAACCCACGCCTGCCTCGTGCCGTAGGGTGTCGTAGATTTCCCATGGCGCCCGGCGCGCCACTCTCACTCTCGCCCCGTCTCGCGTGGCCAAGTCTTCGAAATCCGGGAAGTCGTCCCGAACCGCCAAGGCGCCCAACGTCGTCGCTGCCGCGCGCAGGGGTCGCGGCCGCAAGTCGGATTCGGGGACTGCCCTCCGCTGGCTGTGGGCGAACACCAAGTCGCTCGTCGGCGCGCTGCTCATCTACTTCGTCATCCGCACGTTTCTCGTCGAGGCGTACAAGATCCCCTCGGGGAGCATGATCCCGACGTTGCTGGTGGGCGACTGGCTGTTCGTCAACAAGGCGGTGTACGGGCCCGCCCTGCCATTCAGCGATGTTCGACTGCCGGGTTACTCCGATCCGCATCGGGGCGACGTTGTGGTGTTCGTGTCGCCGTATCAGGCGGACGAGGCGGCGCGGGGCGACGATCCCACGCCTATTCTCGTGAAGAGGCTCATCGGCGCTCCCGGGGATACGATCTACATGCGGCAGGGGGTCGTATACGTGAACGGGCTCGCACAGCGGCAGGGGTTTGGCGCCGGTGGCTACACGGGCAATCCCGCGCAATCGCTGCCCGACGAAACGTCGTCGCTGTTCGACTGGCAGAAGCGGATCTCCCTCGAGAACACGCGGTTCGGCTCGGCACCCGCCAGCCCGACGCACGACAACTGGGGGCCGCTGCTCGTGCCCCCGGGCGACTACTTCATGATGGGCGACAACCGGTACTGTTCCAAGGACAGCCGGTACTGGGGCGTGGTTCCGCGCGACAACATCCGCGGGCGCCCGCTCTTCGTCTACTACTCGTACCGGCCGAGCCCCGGCGGGCTCAACGACTGCGATGGTCAGACGAGCGATCGCCCGCTGTCGTTCCTCACCGACATTCGGTGGGGGCGGTTGTTCCACGTGATTCGATGAGCTGAGGTCCTCTTGCCCCTCGTATTTCCGTTCAATCCGGACATCGCCAGCGCGGCTACCGTACCGGCGCGGCTGTACAACGATCCCGTGTACCTTGAACTGGAGCGCGAACGGGTGTTCGCGCACAGTTGGCAGCTCGTGGGCTGCGCCGAACAGCTGACCGCGGTCGGCGATTACATCACGGCCGAAGTCGGCAACGATTCGATCGTGATCGTCCGCGACGCCGACGGGTTGCGTGGCCTCCACGACGAGATCCAGGACGAGGACATCGAGATCTGTGAGATCGTGCAACGGAACCTGCGGTCGCGCGTCTACGATCGGGGCCGCTACTCCGCCAAGCGAGAGAATGGCGTGCACCACTTTCATTCGCTGCTTCATGAGTTTCTGACCTGACGCCGGGTCGGGCTCGGTCCATCTTCCGCCGCGTGGGACCGCATGAGGCCTCGGTCGCCGCCGTCCCACGGCATCGCGTCTCTGATCGCCTCGTCCGGGCTGGCCTGCGTGGCCACCTTGCTGGCCACTTCATGCCGGAATCTTGGCGATGCGCAGCCGACGCTGGTTCACGGATTGAATCGGATTCCGTAGGTTGATATTCTGGGCGGCCCCCACGCCGATCCTTTTCTCCTCGTCGAGTGTCCAACACGAGGAACGCGAGCGCTCATGCCAACTTTCTTCCCGCGGCACGCAATCGAACTACGATTGGAGGAGTCGAAGGCATTCCGACGGCTTTCCTTCAACCTCGTCGAGATGGGCGTTCTCACAGGGGTCGTGCTCCGTCTCTACCGGTCGGTCGCCCTCACCCACGGGTCGCCAAGTTGGCTCTACTTCGGCGGCACCTTCGCCCTGGGGGTCGTGTTCGTGTGCGCCATGGCCACCGCCCACCTGGCCAACTATCCGCTCAAAAAATGGTTCTGGCGGGCTCCTGGATTCGCCATCGCCATCGTGGTCGGGGAGATGGCCGCGAGCCTGCTTCTCATCTTGGTCCACCGTGAGCCTACCGGGACGGCGAGAGCCGGGTTCGGCGACTGGCCCGGCATGGCGCTGAACGCCTTCTGGACACGGGAACTGGTGGTGTGCGGTTGGGCGGTGCTCCTGGCGCTCATCGTGACCATCGTGCGCCGGACCATCTTCGCCGCGGAGCTGCACGAGAAGCACGAGCGCGAACGCGCCGCCGGCCTCTAGCTAGCGCCGCAAATATGCGCCCGGCCACCTTCCGGCTCGAGCGGTACTTTGCCGCGCGGGAATTCTCGGCGCCCTACCTGCTATCCGGCTCCGACTGCGAGACACTGAGCGTGGCCGAGCTGCTGGCCCTCACCCCGGGGCCGGAGGCCGCCCAACGGCTGCAGGCGCTTCGTCTGGGCTACACGGAAAGCAGCGGCGATCCGACGTTGCGCGCCGCCGTCGCGGCCCTGTACGAGGCCGTGCCGGCCGCTGGCGTGCTGGTCCACGCCGGCGCCCAGGAGGGGGTGTTCACGCTCGTCAACGCCGTGCTGGGGCCCGGCGACCACGCAATCGTACAATGGCCGTGCTACCAGTCGCTGTTCGAACTGCCCCGCGCCGCCGGCGCTGAAGTGTCGGCCTGGCGGGCCGACCCGGCCACCTGGGCTCCCGATCCGGACGACCTGAAGCGACTGATCCGTCCCAACACGCGGCTGCTCATCATCAACTCGCCGCACAACCCCACGGGCTACCACTTCGACCCGCCCGCCTTCGACGCCGTCGTCGGGTTCGCCCGCCGTCACGGCTTGGCGGTGCTGTCGGACGAGGTGTATCGCGGACTGGAGTACGCACCCGCCGACCGGCTCCCCGCGATGTGCGATGCCTATGAGCGGGGAGTGTCGCTCGGCGTCCTGTCCAAGGCTTACGGGCTGGCGGGGCTGCGCATCGGGTGGCTGGCCTCCCGCGACGCCGCGATGTTGTCCGCCGTGGCCGAAATCAAGGACTACACGACGATCTGCAACAGTGCTCCGAGCGAACTGCTGGCCACCGTGGCGTTGAGCGCCGGTCGGGCGATTCTGGAGCGAAACCGGGCGCTCGTGGTCGGCAATCTGGCGTTACTGCGAGAGTTCTTCGCTCGGCGGTCGGCATTGTTGCGATGGGTGCCGCCGCGCGCCGGCTCCGTGACCTTTCCCACGCTGCTCGCGGGCGACGTCGACGCCTTCTGCACGCACGTGCTCGACCGGTCCGGGGTGCTGCTCCTCCCGGGCACCGTGTTCGACCCCGCGAGCCGCGAGGTACGGATCGGCTTCGGCCGCGCCAACCTGGGCGCGGCGCTCGATCGGCTGGACGCGGCCCTGGACTAGCCCCTCCCCGAGGGTCTTGTCGGCGGCCATTATATTCCCCCCATGCACCGCAAGGACAAGGAACTCATCGTTGTCGGCGACCGCGTGCTGGTCAGGGTCGAAGAGGGCGAGGAGCGGACCAATGTTGGGCTGTACCTGCCGCCGACCGCCGTGGACAATCAGGCGGTTCAGGGGGGCACGATCGTGGCCACCGGCCCGGGCCTTCCGCTGCCGAGTCCGGATGCGGGATCCGACGAGCCCTGGCGGGCGCCCATGCGCGAGACGCGGTTCGTGCCGATGCAGGCGCGCGAAGGCGACTACGCGCTGTTCTTCCGCAAGGCGGCGGTGGAGATCACGTTCGAGAACGAGCGATACCTCGTCGTTCCACAGCAGGCGATCCTCGCCCTGGTGCGCGACGAGTCCTAACGGAGTGGAATCATGAGTCTGAATCTTCGCACCGCCCCGGCCATGTACCCCGAAGAACTCGTGGCGCCGATGCGCGCCGAACTCACCGGGATCGGCTTCCGGGAGCTACGCACGCCGCAGGAAGTGGATAGTGCGCTCAAGGATGCCAAGGGCACGACGCTCGTCGTGGTCAATTCCGTGTGCGGCTGCTCGGCCCGCAATGCGCGTCCGGCGGCCGCGATGGCGATTCGTCACGCGGCGAAGCCGGGGCAGTTGACCACGGTATTCGCGGGCCAGGACGCCGACGCCACGGCCCGCGCGCGGAGCTACTTCACCGGCTATCCGCCGTCGTCCCCGCAGATCGCACTGCTCAAGGACGGCAAGCTGGTGTTCATGCTCGAGCGCTGGCAGATCGAGGGGCGGCCGGCCACCGAGATCGCGAAGGATCTCGTGGGGGCGTTCGACGAATACTGCGGGTGAAAGGGCGGGCCCCGCCCCGCCGCCTCGCAACAGCAGGCTGGAAGCTGTGAGTGATCGGTTTCCAGTGGCCAGAAACGACACCGGGACGCATCGTCAGGGACCCTTCCCCGATCGCGATGCGTCCCGGCGCTGTTTCTGTCAACTCACCACTGGACGCTGACGGATCCCAGCCTGCCGTTCGCTGGTTACAGGTCGTGGGCTCATCCCCCCCGCCCGCCGCCGCGCCCTCCACCCCCACCCCCGCCGCCGAGCCCACCACCGCCCCCGCCGCCTCCGAATCCGAACGATGCGCCCGGGCGCATCTCACGCAGCGTCTGCGGATCGAGGAAGGCCGCCAGGACCGTCGGCAGCTGCCGGAACTGCTCCGGCGTCAGCAACGCCTTGACCCGCGGCGCGTACGCGACGAGCAGGTCGATGGTCGCGTTCTGCCCAGCGCTCACGTGAGTGTAGGCCTCGTCGAGGTCGAACTCTTCCGGCAGCCCGGCCAGATACTTGGAGATGGGCGTCCAGATCGAATCCACGGCGGCCGTGAATTCCTTATTCATCCGGATGAGGCTGTCGGTCTGCGTGTCGCTGAGGTGGAGCGAGTCCTTCTGACGAAGCATCTGGTCCATGGGGTTCGGATACCCGCGCACGTAGCGGGCCTTGATCTGGACGTCGCTGGGCCGGCCCGCCGCTACGCCGCCGCGGCCACCTCCAGGCCCGCCGCCACGCCCGCCGAACCCGCCGCGCCCGCCGGGCCCGCCGCCTCGCAGCAACTGCTCGAGCTGCTGGATGTTCCGGTCCGGGCCCACCGCGAGCTTGACATCGAGCGTGGCCGTAAACGGCGCCCACGTGGCGATCTGCGCCGCCGACGCATTACCGAACCGCGGATTGACCTGGTAGATGAATTCATTCGTCGCCTGGTTGAACCCCCGGACGTAGAGCAGGTTGGGATCGACGACCGGCTGCTGGCCCCAGCCGGCCAGGTTGCTGCCACCGTGCACCAGCGCATCGACCCCCGTGAGCGGGTTGGTGACGTCGATGGCCACCGTCATCCGCGAGGGCAGGCCCACGCGGTCCGAGACGAGACTGATGTTGAGGGCGCTCATCTGCAGCGCCCATGGGCCGGCGCAGCTGTTGCGGCCCGCGATTTCGCCGAGCTGGGCCACGAGGCACTGCCGGGTGCTGCCGGACAGGCTGTTGAGCAGCCCCTGCATGCCATTGCGCAGGGCGGTGTCGGTCACGGTGGCCGGATTGAACACGAAGGCGCGGTCGTTGGACGATCCGTCGCCGTTGATGTCGCCCGACACGCTCGGCGTGAACCGGTTGCCGGAGCTGAGGCGCACGAACGTCGACAGATTCACGGCACCGCCGATGGTGACCGTGGTGTTCAGGTTGAACTGGTGCTGCGGCCCCGTGTTGCCCCAGAAGAGCGCCAGCGGGTCGCCGGCCGTGTAGTCGCCAAACCCGCGCGCGAGTTGCTTCGTGTCGCGATAAACGTACGTCATGCTCCAGTTGAACACGGAATTGAATGCGCGCGGCGAGACGCCGAACTGGAGTTCCTGCGTATAGGACCGCAGGTCGGACACGGCCTCGGTGAGCTGCGAAAAATCCGAGGATACGGCATTCGCGCCGCTCGCGATGGCGCCGGTGGAAGGCACGATGGCGGACGCCGGCACATACACCGGCCGGTTATCCTCGTCGGCCAACGTGAACTGCGGCGTGTCGGCGAAGTTCGCGTTGATCGAGCCGTGCTGGTCGTCGTTGATGGAATACGTGTAGGTCAGGTTGCCCGTGAACAGCGAGGTGAGCAGCCCGCGGATGCCGATATTGCCGCGCCAGCTGCGCTGGGTCTTGTAGTCGGGACTGAATAGGGCGACGTTGGGCGCGGAGTTGGAGAACACGCCCGTGGAGCCGCCGGCGCACGTGGTCGGGATGTTGGCCTGGTTCTGCGCGTAGGAGGCCCAGTTAGGCGTGGGGACAGCTGCCCCCACGCAGGTGATCTGCTGTGCGGCGCTGGGCAGGCCCGTCTCGTCAACGGCGTTGGCGATGAGCGTCGCCGTCGGGTTGTTGCGGAACTCGCCCACGCCGCCCGTGATCACGTACATCGGCGGGTGGAACGCCCCGCGGAACCCCTCGATCTGCGGCAGCGAGCCCACCTGCCAGCTGAAGCCGAGACGCGGACTGACCGTGATGTCGTTGGGCACGACCGTGTTGCGCAGGCCGTAGATGCTGTCGACGAGCGCGTTGTACGTGGGCGTGGTGCTGAATTCGCTGCCCTCGGCGCGAAACCCGTACTGGACCTGCAACGTATTCGTCGGCCGCCAGGCATCCCCGAGCGAAACGGCGTAGGTGGCGACGTCGCCGCTCTTATAGGCCGGCTCGAGCCGGCGAGTGAACGACGACGGGATGCCCGCTTCGAGATCGGCCAGCGAGTTGAACGTGAACGTGCCGCGCGAGTTCGCATTCTGGTTCTGGATATACCGGCTCAGTTGGATGTCCTCCGTGAGCTTGAGCCGGTGCGTGTTGTCGTCGCTGAACCACGACGTCGCGTTGGAGAACTCCCATGAGTAGTTGGTGGAACTCTGCGGATAGCTGGAGTTGCCGCCGAACTGCAGCGTCGAGACGCCCGACGTGCTGTTGGGGAAGTCGGAGGTCACGAGCACGTTCGCGGCCGGGAGCAGCAGATAGGCCGTGGCGTCCGACGCCGTGGCGGCCAACGAGACGCTCGTCTCGTCCAGGAAGCCGTACCCGAAGTAGCCGGCGTGCGTGAACTGCAGCGTGCCCTGGCTGCGCGTCGACTGCCCGCCGCGCGCCGGGACGGATGAGGTGCCGATCGAAGCAGCCCCCGACTGGCTCCACGAGCCGTTGAACAACATGCCCCACGTGTCGGTGCCCGAAGGCGAGAAGCTCATCTGCGCGAACAGGCCGGCGGAATTGTTCAGCTTGACCGTCGGCACGCCGCTGACCGTGGCCGGTATACCCGCCTGCTGCATGAAGGTCAGCAGCTGATTCACCGAGTCTTGCGAGATGCCCACGCTCTGCAGGCCCGACTCGTCGGTATTGAGCAGGCTCTGCAGGTTGCTGCTCTGGCGGCCGAACTGGAACGAGGTGTTGTAGAACAGCTTGTTCCAGATGATCGGCCCGCTCATCGAGCCGCTGCCGATGACGTCGTTGTACTGCTGCCCCAGGGCCTGCGAGATGGGATTGGCCCACTGCAGATCCGGGTTGTCGAACGTGACGTGGAAGTTGCGGTTGATGTAGTTGGACCCGCTGAACGTCCGCGCCGAGATCTGGCCGCCGCTGAACCCGCCGCGCGACGGATCGAAGGTGGTCGTGGCCAGCCGCGAGTTGACCTGCACGTCGCGCGGCAGCGTGCCGCCGAACGTCAGGCCGTTGAGGCTGATGTTGTTCTGGTCGGAGCCCAGGCCGAGCACGGAGAAGCCCATCGTGCCGTCGGCGTTCGCCATCGCCGTCACACCAGGCAGGAAGGCGGCCATCTGCGACAGGTCGCCCAGCGCCCCGACCGGGATGCCCTGCGAGCTCATCTGCTGTTCCACACCGCCGATGTCCGGCCGGTTCGCGTCCTCCACCGTCGGTCGCGCCCGCGCGGTCACGTGCACCGCTTCGAGCTGCGTGGGCGCCCGTTCCATCTTCCCGTTAGCGAGGATGACGGCATCGTCGTCGTTGGTCTTCTGGACCTCGAAGCTGAGCGGCACCATGCCGAGCGCCGTGAAGGTCACCATATAGTCGCCGTCACCGCCGGCGAACAGCACGGTGAACCGGCCGTCATCGCCGGTGTGCGACGTCCGCGTCGTCTCGTCGGTCAACGACTGCACGCTCACCGTGGCGTTGGCCACCGGTTTGCCGTCGGGCCCGGTTACGCGGCCACGGATGATGTCCACCGATCCGCCCTGGGCGGATGCGGTGGAGAATGCGGCCGCGAGGGCCAGCAAGGCGATGCAGAGGGCGGTTTTCATCGAGGAGAGTCGGGGGTGGCGATTCACGACCGGTGCACGCACGCACCGCGTTCTAGTGATTCGTACGCGGATTGCCGAGGGCACGTTGACGCTTTCCGTCGCCAAAATCGGCTGTTAACGAATCCTGAATAGGCGCGTCAAACCCACCGCGGCAGGGCGCTAATTGGTCGTTTGGGGCCCACGCTTTATGGCGTCGCGGGGCGACGGGGAGGCAGGCAGGAAGTCCTCGCCCGGATTGATGTACTGATCGGTCTCCAGGCCGTGCTGCCGGTCGTGCAATTGCCGGTAGCGGCCGTTGAGCGCCATCAGTTCCCCGTGGCTGCCGCGCTCCACGATCTGCCCGTGCTCGAGCACCAGGATCTGGTCGGCGCTCTCGATGGTGGACAACCGGTGTGCGATCACGAACGTCGTGCGCCCGCGGCGCAGCGACCGCAGTCCGTCGCGGATCAACGCCTCGCTCTCGCTGTCCAGGCTCGACGTCGCCTCGTCGAGAATCAGGATGCGCGGATCGGCCAGAATCGCGCGGGCGATGGCCACGCGCTGGCGCTGCCCCCCCGACAGCTTGACGCCCCGCTCGCCGACCACGGTGTCGTACTTGAGGTCGAACCGGCTCACGAACTCGTCGGCGTGCGCCACGTGCCCCACGCGCTCGATCTCCGCGTCGGTGGCGCCCGGCTTGGCGAACGCGATGTTGTCCCGAATCGTTCCGTCGAACAGGAAATTGTCCTGCATCACGACGCCCAGCTGCGCCCGGTAGTCATGCAGCCGGAGCCGCTCGAGATCGCGCCCGTCGATGAGGATGCGCCCCGCCTTGGGATGGTAGAACGCCTGCACGAGGCCGATGAGCGTGCTCTTGCCCGACCCGCTCGAGCCCACCAGCGCCGTGGTCGAGCCGGCCTTCGCCTTGAAACTCACGTCGCGCAGCACCGGGACACCCTCGTCGTATTCGAACGATACGTGCTGGAATTCCACGTCGCCCACGACGTCGTCCACCGCCTGGCGCGACGCGTCGTCCGCGTCCTCGGTAGCGGTGTTCATGATCTCGCGAATGCGGTCGAGCCCCGCGAACGCCTCGGAGATCTGCGTGCCGATGGATGCGATCTGCACCAGCGGCGCCGCGACCAGTCCCACCAGGTACACGTACATGAACAGATCGCCCAGCGTCATCTTGCCGTTGAGCACGTCGCGGCCAGCGATCACCATCACCAGAATGCCGATCACCCCGCTGATCACCGTCGTGCCGGCGCCCACTGCCGAAGTGCCGGTGATCGTCTGCGCGATGTTCCGCAGCAGCTTGTGCACTCCCTCGGCAAACAACTTTCGCTCGCGCCGTTCCGACACGTACAACTTGACCAGGCGAATGCCGCCGATCGACTCGGCCAGCCGGCCCGTGACGTCGGCGTTGATCGCGCCGCGTTCGCGGAACAGCGGCCGTAGCGTGCGGAAGGCGTACGCCATCATTCCCCCGAACGCGAGGAGTATGAGCAGCGTGGCCGTGGTGAGCTTCCAGTTCAGATAGAACAGCACGGCGATCGCGATCCCCGCCGTCATCAGACCGCCGAGCAGCTGGATGATCCCCGTACCCACCACGTTCCGCACGCCTTCGGCGTCGGTCATGACGCGCGAGATCACGATGCCCGTCTTCGTGGAGTCGAAGTACGACACGGGGAGTCGCAGCACGTGGGCCTGCACCCGCTTGCGCATGTTGGTGATGGCCCGTTGGCCGGCGACGCTCACCACCTGCGACAGCGAAAAGGACGTGACCGCCTGCACCAGCGTGGCGCCGGCGACGGCCAGCGCGAGCGGCATGAGCAGGTCGGGCCGGTGCTTACCGATCACTGTATCGATCAGATACTTCGAGCTCACGGGCAGCACGAACCCGGACAGCCGGCTCACCACCATCAGCGAGAGCCCGATGACGAGCGACCGCCGGTGTTCGGAAATCAACGCGCGCGTTTCGGCCCAGGCGCGCTTGGGGTCGAGGGGCTTCTTGACGCCGGCGGAGCCGGCGGCCGCGGAGATACGGCGCCGGCCGACACGCTCGGCGCGGGCGCCCGGAAGACGTGGCATGCTCACCCCCCAAGATAGCCACCTGCCGACTCTGGCGGCGGGCCGCCCGGAGACACGTCTCGTGGCGCGCCGCCTCCCTTGGTGCCGGGCCGCCCCAGGCCTAGCTTGAGCGAGCCCCCGGGCCTCTTTCTCCATTGCCGACCCATGTCCCAACCGGATTCCACCGTGCGAGCGTCCACGCCCCCTTCGACCCGCTATGCGTGGTACGTCGTCGGGGTGCTCACGCTGGCAAACGTGGCCGGGTTCGTGGACCGGATGATCCTCAGCTTGCTGGTCGTCCCCATCCGGCGCGACCTCAGTATCTCCGACACGCAGATGAGCCTGCTCATGGGGTTGGCCTTCTCTCTGTTCTATACGGTGCTCGGGCTTCCCATTGGCTGGCTGGCCGATCGCGGCAACCGGAGGGCGATCATGGGATGGGGGGTGGCCCTGTGGAGCGTCATGACCACGGCCTGCGGGCTCGCCGGCGGCTACGGGCGCCTGCTGCTCACACGCGTCGGCGTCGGCGTGGGCGAAGCGACCCTCAGCCCCACGGCCACCTCGTTCCTGGCCGACTACTTCCCGCCGGAACGGCTCGCATCGGCGTTGAGTGTCTACTCACTGGGGATATTCGTGGGGTCCGGGCTCGCGTATGTGATCGGAGGCGCCGTGGTGGGGTTCCTCGGCGCGCACGGGAGCGTCGTGCTGCCGCTCATCGGCGCCGTCCGCCCCTGGCAGACGGTGTTCTTCGTGGTCGGCGTGCCGGGGCTGCTCATTGCGCTGCTCTTTCTCACCGTGCGCGAGCCGGCCCGCAAGCCGGGGTCGCACGGTGCCGGTATCGAGGAACTGTTCGGCTACCTCAAGCGCAATAGGCGCAGCTTTGCCTGCAACAGCCTCGGCTTTTCGCTGTCGGCAATGGTGAACTATGGGATCGCCGCGTGGCTGGCCACGTTCATGATCCGCCACTACGGCTGGACGGCAAGTCGCGCCGGCGCCGTGCAGGGCATCCTCACGATGACGGTAGGCGTGGTGGGTGTGCTGGCCGGCGGTCGCATGGCCGACTGGTACGCGCGCCGTGGCCGCCATGACGGCCCGCTGCGCGTGGGGGTAATAGGCGCGGTGGGGATGCTCATCTCGGCCACCGTGTACCCCTTCATGCCAAGCGCGGTGCTGGCCGTGGCCTGGCTGGTGCCGGTCAACTTCTTCGCCGCCTTCCCCTGGGGGGCGGCCAATGCCGCCGCCGCCGAGATCGTGCCGGCGTCGATGCGAGCCCAGGGGGCAGCGGTGTATTTCTTCGTGCTGAGCCTCGTGTCGTCCACCCTGGGCCCCACTGTCGTGGCGGCGATCACCGACTACGTGTTCCACGCCGACTCGGCGGTGGGCTGGTCGCTGGCGATCACCAACGTCGTGGGCATGACCGGAGCCATTGTGCTTTTGTTATACGGCATGCCCGCCTACCGCGCCACGATCGCGGCGCGGGGCGACTGATCAGGCCATCCGGATCCACTTGATCAGTTCGCCCCACGACGGGCGCTTGCCGTACATCAGCAGCCCCACTCTGTAGATGCGCGCCGACACCCAGAGCGCGGCGAAGCACGCCGCCACCAGGCCGGCGAGCGTTGCTGCCAGCTCCGTCCACGAGATGGAGATGAGCGACATTCGCATGGGCATGATGATCGGCGCGGAGAAGGGAAGCCACGACATGACCTTGGCCAGCGTGCTCGCGGGGTTGGCCAGCACCGGTCCCATGAAGATCACCGAACCGATGAGCAGCAGCATCACGGGCATCTGGGCCTGCTGCACGTCCTCCTGGTTGCTCACCATCGCGCCTACGGCTGCGAACAGCGACGAATAGAACATGAAGCCGAGGACGAAGAAGAGCAGCAGCGCGACCCCGACGCTGATCGGCACGCTGGGCATCTTCACGCTCATCGCCGCCGCCGCCGGAATGCCGAACTTGGCGAAGATCTGGCCGCGGAACGCATAGATGGCGGCCCCGCCGGCGATCCAGACGAACACCTGCGTGAGCGCCACCAGTCCGACGCCGAGGATCTTGCCTGCCAGCAGTTGGTCGGGTTTGACGCTCGAGATCACGACTTCGGCCACGCGGGTCGTCTTCTCCTCCATCACGCCGCGCAGCATGTTCTGGCCGTAGATCGCGATCATGAAATAGAGAATGAACGCGATCAGATATCCGAACACGACGCTCGACATGCCACCGCCGGCCTCGATGCCCTTGTCGCTGATCTTGTCGGTCTTCATGTCGAGCTTGACCGCAGTCAGCGTCGCCACGCGGGCGGGATCGATGCCTTCGTTCTCCAGCCGCATGTCGAGCAGATTCTGCCGCACCATCGCGGTGATGGTCGAGACGTCGGTCATCGACGCCGCGTTTCGGCCGGCGTAGGTGGCCGATGTGCCGGCGAGGGTGTTCGCGTCGAGCACCACGTAGCCCTGGGCCTCCTTGCGCATCACCGCGTGCGTGGCGCTGTCCACGGCGGCGGGCAACTGCTCGGCCGTCAGCGTCTCCACGCGTGGGGGCGTGGCGGTGGGTGCTGTGGCGGCCAGCGACTTCGCCACCCGGGCGCCCAGGTCCGTGCTCGTGGCGTCGAGCACGATGACGTCGGCCAGCATCGGTGAGGATCTCGTGCGCGCCGCAAGCACGGTGGGCAGGACGGTGATTGCTCCCATGAACACGGGTCCCAGGACCGTGGCGACGATGAACCACTTGGACCGCACGCGCTCCAGATACTCGCGCTTGAACACGACGAGAGTCTTACCCATGGCCGGTCATCCCCGGCTCGACGCCAGTGGCGCCGACCCGATCGAGGAAGATCTGATGGAGCGACGGCTGAATGAGTTCGAACCGGCTCAAGGCCGCGCCGCCGCTCACCACGCGCTGGAGCAGCACCTGCGGGTCGGCGCCGGGCGCCAGTTCGATCTCGAAGTACTGATTCTGGTCGTCGTACTTTGCAACCAGCGACCGGTCGGCGAGCACTGCCATCACGGCGTCGCGAGCCCCGCCGTCGAGCGCCAACGCTACGTTGTGGATGCCGTGCTCGGCCTTCACGTCGGCCACGCGCCCGTCGAGCACCTTCTCGCCGCGCGCGATGATGCACACCGAGTCGCAGATACGCTCGGCGTTGTCCATCATGTGCGTGCTGAAGATCACGGTCTTGCCGCGCTGCCGCAGCTCGAGCACGGTGTCCTTGAGCGTTTGCGCGTTGATCGGATCGAGGCCGCTGAACGGCTCGTCCAGGATCACCACGTCGGGATCGTGCAGCACGGTGCTGATGAACTGCACTTTCTGCTGCATGCCGCGCGAGAGTTCGTCTATCTTAGCCAGGCCCCAGTCCTTCTCGGCCGTGCGAAGCTCCATGCGCTCGAGCCATTCGTCGATGCGCCGCCCGGCGGTGCGCGCGTCCACGCCCTTCAATTCGGCAAGGAAGCTCAGCACGCGGCGCACCTGCATCTTCTTGTACAGGCCGCGCTCCTCTGGCAGGTAACCCACGCGGTCGAGCACCGACGTGCCGCGTACGGGCTGCCCGAGGAGGGCGATCGAACCCTCGTCGGGCTCGATCACGTCGAGCACCATGCGGATGGTCGTCGTCTTGCCAGCGCCGTTGGGGCCGAGCAGCCCGTAGACCACGCCGCGCGGCACCTGAAGCGAGAAGTCGCGGACTGCGACGAACTCGTCGTAGCGCTTCACCACATGTTGGATGTCGATGGCGAAATCGGACATGGAGGGAAGGAGAAAGGAGGAGAGGTTCTGCATTATAGCGCGATCGCCCCCGGCGGAGCCATACTTACTGGCCATGACGCCCAATCGTGTGCTTCACGTGCTGTGTGTCTTCACCGGCCTGGCGGCATGCCACGGCGCCGAGCCGCACGCGACGGCGCCCGGCTGCGACACGGGGGTCGTCTATGCCGCGGCCAGCCTGGCCGGACCGTTACATGCGTTCGCCGACACCTACGCCGTGAACACGGGCACGGTCTCGGAGATCGAGATCCGCGGGTCCATCGATCACGCGCGCAAGCTCACCGAGTTGCACCGCATTCCCGACGTGCTGGCCGAGCCCGGGGTGTCGATCAGCCGCCCCGATCCCTCGATCGCGCCGGCCGGCTATCGCGCCCTCATCATGCTGCGGCTCGCCGAACGGACGATGCGTCGGCCCGGACTGGCCGCACGTGTGCTCGCCAACGCCGGCCCGCGCTACGTGCGGCCCAACGCCGCCGCGTCGGCGCGCGTACGTGGCGCCAGCGGCGATACGGTGCCCATCCGCGGCCAAGCGATCCTCTACGCGCTCGCCATTCCCGACCGCGCTCCGCACCCCGACGCTGCGCGGCGCTGGGGGGCAGAGCTGCTGGGCCCGGTCGGCAGGCGGGACCCGGCAACTGCGTTCGTGAACCTGCTCGCCAACCCGCAGTTGGTGGGAACCGGCGCGCTTCCCGAGGTGACACCGCATGCCGCGCCCTGAGCGGCGTCGCGGGGTACAACGCGCCGCCACGGTGGTCACGGCCACGCTCGCCTCGCTGCTGCTGCTCTTTCTCGTCGCGCCGCTGGCCGGCATCGTCGGGGGCTGGGGGCTCGACGGACTGCGTGCCCTGGGCAGCGATGCCGAGTTGCGCGCCTCGCTCGGGCTCACCCTCGCAACCGCCACCCTCGCTACGCTGCTCGGTGCCGCGGGGGGCGTGCCGCTGGCCTACGTGCTGTCGCGCAAGCGGTTCCGCGGACGCGGTCTGATTGCGGCGCTGCTCGACCTTCCGCTCGTCGTGCCGCACCCGGTAGCCGGTATCGCACTCCTGCTCCTGCTCGGTCGCGACACGCCGCTGGGCAAGGCGATGCTCGGCGCCGGGCTCGCAATCACCGGCTCACGCACCGGCATCGTCTGCGCCATGATGTTCGTGTCGGCGCCGCTCCTGGTGAGCGCGGCGCGCGAAGCGTTCGACCGGGTGGACCCGCGGCTCGAAGCAGTGGCCCGCACTCTGGGCGACACGCCCTGGCGTGCCGTACGGCACGTGACGCTGCCGCTCGCGGCGCGCGGGCTCATCGCTGCCGGCGTCGTGATGTGGGCCCGTGCGATCAGCGAATTCGGAGCCATCGTGGTGCTCACCTACAACCCGAAAGTGGCGAGCGTGCTCAGCTACGAACGCTTCACCGCCTATGGACTCCGGGACGCGCTGCCGGTGGCCGCGGTGCTCGTGCTGCTCGCCCTCGTGCCGATCACTGTGCTGCGTACAGTGCACCCTCCCGACTCGCTTCCGGAACGCCGCGGATGATCCGGCTCGAACGTGTCACCGCCACGGTCGGCGGATTCACCCTGCGCGAGATCTCGTTCGACATCGACCGGGGCGCCTACGGCGTGGTGATCGGTCCCGCCGGATCCGGCAAGACGACGCTGCTCGAAACGATCGCCGGCATCGTGCCGGTGGTATCGGGCACCGTGTCGCTGCGCGGCGCCGACGCCACCCGGCAGGCGCCCGAAGTGAGGCGCATCGGCATCGTATACCAGCACGCATATCTCTTTCCGCATCTTTCGGTGGCCGAGAACGTGGCCTACGGCACGGACGATGCGCAGGTGGCGGGCGAGATGGCGGAGCGGTTCCGCCTCGGCGCGCTGCTCGGGCGCGACGTGACGTCGCTGAGCGGCGGGGAGCGCCAGCTCGTCGCGCTCGCCCGCGCCTTGGCGACGCAGCCCGACATCCTCCTGCTCGACGAGCCGTTCGCCGCCCTGGACCCCCGCACGCGCGTCATCATGCGCCGGCAGGTGCGCGCGCTGCATGCCGAGCATGGGATGACCGTGCTGCACGTGACCCACGACTTGAACGAGGCAGGGCGGTTGGGCCATCGCGTCGTACTGCTCGAGCAGGGCCGCGTGCTGCAGGTGGGGTCTCCTGACGAAGTGTTTCGGCATCCGGCATCGCCTGCCGTGGCCGAGTTCATCGGCGCCGAGAACGTGGTGCCGGGCCGGGTGCGCGGCGTGGAGAGCGCGGACGGGGCCGACCGCGTGGTGGAGTTTACGAGCGGTGCCCTCGTGCTCCATGCCGTGAGCGACGTGCCCGAAGGCGAGGCGCACGCCGTGTTCCGCGCTGACGAGATCGCGCTTTCGCCCGAGCGGCGAGAATCGTCCATGCGCAATCAGCTCGATGCGCGAGTGGTGGAACTGGCTCCGTCCGGCGTGCTGACGCACGTGACCCTGGAAGCAGGGGGCGTGGAACTCGTGGCGGCGATCACCACACATTCGGCCGAAGAGTTGGGGCTCGTGCCGGGGGGCTCGGTCGTCGCCGCGCTCAAGGCAACCGCGGTGCACCTGTGTTGACGGCCGCCGCGCTCAGTTGCCCGGCCACTCGATGACGCCGATTCCCATCCCCACGCCGCCACGCTGGTCCTGCTCGACGTACGACCAGTGACGGTAACAGGGTGCGATGGAGGTCCAGAGCAGATCCACGCGGGTCTCGGGGTACTCGGGATTGTACCGCACGTCGTGAAACGCGATCAACCCGCCCGGGCGCACGCGCGGTGCATACAGCTCGAAATCGCGCTTCACCGATTCGTATGCGTGGTCGCCGTCAATCCACAGGAGGTCGGCGCGACGGTCGCCGAGCGCTCGGCGCACCTCAACATCAGCCGCATCTGACTGGGAAGGGTGGCGCACCCAGGTGAAGTGCTGGGTCGACCTCAACGCGTGGGCGAAACGCGTGGCATCGCTTCCGCGAAATCCCATTCCTTCTGCCTCGTCAGGAATGTCGATGATTACAAATTGCGCGCTCGGTTCGGCGAGGGCCGCCCAGCAGTAAAGCGTTCCCCCGCGATGCGTGCCGATTTCGATCACCGTCCGCAGCCTGCCGCGTGCGCGTACCAGCGCAATGAGTGACGCCAATTCCCACGTGCGCTGGAGGGCCGAGTGGTGCCGGATCGCGCGCCGGGCGAGCAACAATGGCCCGGGGCCCCGTCGCACCGTGAGGCTCGCCATGCGATACACCCTTCTGGCTATCAGACCTACCGACGCCATCGCGGCCTCCGGCAACGGAACGGGCGCCTGATCGGAGTCCCTCACCATACGCGCAGTTGGCCGCTGGGCCACTCGCGAGCGCTGGCTTCGCATCGGCCCAGTAGGCTGCCACTGCGCTGCGGGCCGTCCACGGTAGCGTTCAACGGAACAGGCGTGCCGCTCGCTTCACCCCTCGGTCCAGCGCGAGAATGTCCTCGACCCCACTGTAGACGTACACACTCGCCCTCGCCGTCGCCGGCACCTTCAACCGGCGCATCAACGGCTGTGCACAGTGATGGCCGGCGCGCACGCACACGCGGTCCTGATCCAGGACGGTCGCCAGATCGTGTGGGTGCACCCCCTCGAGCGTGAAACTCACCACGCCGCTCCGATCGGCCACCGATGCCGGTCCATACATCTTCACCCCCGGAATCTCACTCAGCAGGTCGTGCGCCATCCGCAGGAGCGCCTGCTCGTGCGCCCGAACCGCCTCCATCCCGATCCCGTCCAGATATTCGCAGGCAGCCGCCAGTCCCACCGCGCCGGCCACGTTCGGCGTCCCGGCCTCGAACTTGTGCGGCAGCGCGTTCCATGTGCTGCGCTCGTCGTACACGAACTCGATCATGTCACCGCCCATCTGATACGGCGGCATCGCCTCCAGAATCTCGCGTCGCCCCACGAGCACTCCAATGCCCATCGGGCCGCACATCTTGTGGCCGCTGAAGGCGTAGAAATCCACGCCAAGTTCGTCGATGTTCAGCGCCAGATGCGGAGCCGCCTGCGCCCCGTCGCACACCACCGCCGCTCCCGCCGACCGTGCGATCGACGCGATCTCCTTCACCGGATTGATGGTACCCAGTGCGTTCGACACGTGGCTGAATGCCACCACCCGCGTCTTCACTCCCACGAGCGCCCGCAGCTGTGTCAGATCGATCCGCCCATCGTCGGTCAACTCGCAGATCCGCAGCACGGCTCCCTTCTCGATCGCCAGCTGCTGCCAGGGCACGAAGTTCGCGTGGTGCTCCATGCCGGTGATCACGATCTCGTCGCCGGCGTTTACGTTCGCCCGTCCCCACGCGCTCGCCACGAGATTGAGCGATTCGGTGGTGCCCCGGGTGAAGATCAGCGTGTCGGCTTCGTCGACGCCGATGAACTTCGCCACGCGCCGGCGCGCCCGGTCGTACCGCTCGGTGGACCGCGCCGACAGGTCGTACGCCCCCCGGTGCGGATTGGCGTAGTCGGTCTCGTAATAATCGCGAATCGCGTCGAGCACTACGGCCGGCTTCTGCGCCGTGGCTGCCGAGTCCAGGTAATGCAGCCCGGGATTCTTGACGAGCAGTGGAAAGTCGGCTCGCCGTGAGGCGAACGCGGCCTGGGCCGTCGCCACGGCCTTGAGTGTGGTCACCGGCCCACCTCGGCGCCGATGCGCCGCTTGGGTCCCACCAGGATCTTCCCGTCCTCGACGCGCACGGCATAGGTCACCACACCGTCCACGGCCGGGCCCTTGCACGCCGCACCCGTGGCGCAGTCGAACCGCGCGCCGTGCCATACGCACTCCACCGTGCCGTCGGCATGGATCACGCCGTCCGACAGCGGGAACTCGGCGTGGCTGCAGCAGTCCACCAGGGCCGACACCTGACCCTTTACGTTGGCCAGGCAGATGGCCTCGCCGGCGGAATTCTGCACGGCCATCAGCCCGCCCTCGGGCAGATCGGCAAGCTTGGCCACCGGCTGAAAGTCGCTCACGACGGCGAGTCCGGCACGATTGCCGCCGCGTTCGCCGCATCGAGCGCCGATTCCAGCGCGTGCCACGCCATGCTGGCGCATTTCACCCGCTGGGGAAACTTCGACACGCCGCTCAGCGCGGCCAGCGAGCCCAGCGATTCGCGCTCCTTCTCGACATCCAGCTTCCCGGTCAGCATTTCGTGCATCCGTTCGGCGAGGGCCTTCGCTTCGGCGACGGTCTTACCCTTCACGGCGGCGGTCATCATGGAGGCCGATGCCTTGGAGATGGCGCAGCCGAGTCCCTGAAAGCTCGCGTCCACCACGTGGTCGCCGTCGACCCTGAGCCAGAGCGTCACTTGATCGCCGCACAGCGGATTGTTGCCCTCGACCCGGCGATTCGCATCCGGCATGACGCGGAAGTTCCGCGGCTTGCGGTTGTGGTCGAGGATGATTTCCTGATACAGCGAGTCGAGGGTCATCGAGACTTCATGCTGCGAAGTGGCGCGGGTGCCTGGATCTGAAGACTGTGAGCTGCACACTGAAGTCTGGAGCCTTCTGTTCGCAGTTGCCAGTAATCAGTCCAACTACACGACTCCGGTAAACCTAGCCATCGTCATCGCTTCGAGCCCTTCCCGCACGGCGTCGTTCTCGATCGTCTCCAGCACATCGGCCGCGAAGGCGTACGTGAGCAGCCTCCGCGCCTCTTCGGCACCGATGCCACGGCTCTTCATATAGAACAGCGAGACCTCGTCCAGCCGGCCGACGGTAGCACCGTGAGTGCACTTGACGTCGTCGGCAAAGATCTCGAGTTGCGGCTTGGTGTCGATCTGCGCCCGCTCCGATAGCAGCAGCGTGTTGTTGGTCTGCTTGCCGTCGGTCTTCTGGGCGATCGGGTGGACGTACACCTTGCCGTTGAACACGCCGTGCGACTCGCCGTCCAGGACTCCCTTGTACAACTCGCGGCTGTAGCAGTTGGGCTGCGCGTGCTCGATGCGGGTCTGGTGGTCGGAGTGCTGGGCGCCATCGAGCATGTAGAGCCCGTTGAGCGTCGCGCCGCCCCCCTCGCCGTCGAGGAGCGTGCCGATGTTGGTGCGCGCCAACGCGCCGCCGATGGCCAGCGAGAACGACACGTAGTGGCTGTCGCGCTCCTGCCGGGTCTCGATGGTGCCGACGTGATATGCCCGCGTCGATTCGCGCTGCAGCTTGGAATGGGTGAGCGTGGCGCCGGCCCCGAGCATGACCTCGCTCACCGAATTGGTGAAGTACACGGCGTCGCCCAGCCCCACATAGCTCTCGATTACCGTAGCCCTGGAGTGCGGCCCGGCGACGATCAGGTTGCGGGGATACGACACGCCGTTGGCGGCGTGCCGGTCGGTGACGAACAGCAGGTGGATCGGATGCTCGACCACGCAGTCGCGGGCCACGTGCACCACGGCGCCATCGTTCAGGAACGCGGTGTTGAGCGCCGTGAATGTCTGGGCGTCGAACGGCGCCACGCTACCCACGTGCTGGGCCAGCTTCGGCGCCTCCGCCCAGGCGCGCGCCAGCGGCAGCGCCCGTACGCCATCGGGCAGATTCTCCAGGTGCGAGAGCTCGGGCGCGAACCGGCCGTTCACGAACACCGCCAGATGCCAGTCGTCGGTATCCGAAAAGAGATATGGCTCGAGGTCGGTGCGTCGCACGTCCCCGCTCACCGCCGTGAGCGGGACGAACTGCCGCTCGGAGATCGGCGCGACGCTGGTGAAGTGCCAGTCCTCGTTCTTGGTGGTCGGGAAGCCGAGCTGCACGAAGCGCTCGAGCGCCGAACTGCGCAGTGCACGCACCCACTCGGGCGCCTCGCCCCCGCCGTTCGCCGCGAAAATCCGGAACTGCTCCACATACTCAACCGCGTGGGTCACGCGATGACTCCTGCCGGCGCGAGGCCCGTGATCCAATCGTAGCCCCTCGCCTCCAGCTCCAACGCCAACTCCTTGCCCCCCGACTTCACGATTCGCCCGTTGGCCAACACGTGGACGTAGTCGGGCACGATGTAATTGAGGAGTCGCTGGTAGTGCGTGACGACGATCGTCGCGTTGTCGGGGCGCTTGAGCTTGTTGACCCCATCGGCCACGATGCGCAGCGCGTCGATGTCGAGGCCCGAATCGGTCTCGTCGAGGATCGCCAACTCCGGTTCGAGCACCGCCATCTGCAGGATCTCGTTGCGCTTCTTCTCGCCGCCCGAGAAGCCCGCGTTCACCGACCGGCTGAGCATCCCCGGATCCATGTCCACCAGCTTGAGCTTCTCTTCCATGATGCCGGCGAATTCCAGCGGATCCACCTCCTCCAGCCCGCGGGCCTTCCGCATCTCGTTGTACGCAGCGCGGAAGAAATAGGCGTTGGAAACGCCCGGAATTTCCACCGGATATTGGAAAGCGAGAAAGATGCCGGCTTGAGCGCGCTCCTCGGGCTGCATCTCGAGCAGGTCGCGGCCATCGTACGTGACCGTGCCCGCCGTGACTTCGTATGCCGGGTTGCCAGCCAGCACCTGGGCCAGCGTACTCTTGCCGGACCCGTTGGGGCCCATCACGGCGTGCACTTCGCCGGCCCGGACCGTGAGATCGATGCCTTTGAGAATTTCCTTCTGGCCTACCGCCGCATGGAGGCCGTGTATTTCGAGCATGGTTTCTATTGGCTGAAGAATTGTAGGACGGGAACGGCGTGCCGTAGTCACCGGTCCTACCGTCCTACCGTCTTTCCGTCCTACTCTCGCACTACCCGACACTTCCTTCCAACGTGATCCCGAGCAACTGCTGCGCTTCCAATGCGAACTCCATCGGGAGTTCCTTGAAAACTTCCTTACAGAAGCCGCTCACGATCATGCTCACCGCCTGCTCGCCGCTGAGGCCCCGCTGCTTCAGATAGAAGATCTGATCCTCCCCGATCTTCGACGTGCTCGCCTCGTGTTCCACCTGGGCGGTGTTGTTCCTCACTTCGATGTACGGGAAGGTGTGCGCGCCGCAGTTGTTGCCGACGAGCATGGAGTCGCACTGCGTGTAATTGCGCGCCCCGGTCGCCTTGGGCGCTACGTACACGCGGCCGCGGTATGAGTTGTTCCCGTGCCCGGCGCTGATCCCCTTGGACACGATGTTGCTCTTCGTGTTCTTGCCCAGGTGCAGCATCTTGGTGCCGGTGTCGGCCTGCTGGTAGTTGTTCACCACGGCCACGGAGTAGAATTCGCCCACCGAATTGTCGCCCTGCAGGATGACGCTCGGATACTTCCACGTGATGGCCGAGCCGGTCTCCACCTGCGTCCACGAGATCTTGGCGTTCTCGAACGCCTTGCCCCGCTTGGTGACGAAGTTATAGATGCCGCCCTTGCCTTCCTTGTCGCCGGCGTACCAGTTCTGCACCGTCGAGTACTTGATCGTCGCACCCTTGAGCGCCACCAGTTCCACCACCGCCGCATGGAGCTGGTTGGTACTCCGCTTGGGGGCCGTGCACCCCTCGAGGTAGCTCACGTATGCCCCCTCGTCGGCCACGATCAGCGTGCGCTCGAACTGGCCGGTGTCGGCCGCATTGATGCGGAAGTACGTCGACAGCTCGATCGGGCAGCGTACCCCCTTGGGCACGTAGACGAACGACCCGTCGGAGAACACCGCCGCGTTGAGCGCCGCGAAGAAATTGTCGCTGTAGGGCACTACGGATCCCAGGTACTTCTCCACCAGCTCCGGATGACTCTGGACCGCATCGCCCAGCGAGCAGAAGATGATCCCGTGTTCGGCCAGCTGCTCGCGCATCGTCGTGCCCACCGATACCGAGTCGAAGATCGCGTCCACCGCCACGCCCGCCAGCAGCTTCTGCTCCTGCAGCGGTATGCCGAGCTTCTCGTAGGCCTTGAGCAGTTCCGGATCCACCTCGTCGAGCGACTGCTTGGGCTTCACCGATCTGGGCGCCGAGTAATAGCTCGTCTTCTGATAGTCGATGGGCTCGTAATGGACATTCGGCCAGTGCGGCTCCTGCATCGTCTGCCAGCGACTGAACGCCTTGAGGCGCCAGTTGAGCATGAACTCCGGCTCGTGCTTCTTCTGCGAAATCAGGCGGACGACGTCTTCGCTCAGTCCAGGCGGAATCGTGTCCGCCTGGACGTCAGTGACGAAGCCGTACAGGTATTCCTTGCCGACCAGGGAATCGATGGACGAACTCATACTCACTCCGATGCCAATACCGTGCGCAAGCCGTTGTATCGAAATACGTTGAGTCGTTACCGGCGCACGGGCTCGCCCGCCGGCTCGCGTCTCCGAAACATACGCATTCGTTGCGACATTCCTATGCAGACAAAATTAGTCGGTTATTGGCATCGGTGAAAGCGAGCCCCTGAGAACATCACATCTGTGATATCTCCCATGGCGGCGGAATGCCCCCCGCCTGCCGCGCCCGCCTTCACCCCGACAATAGGTGAATCACCACCCAAATCAGCAATGCCAGCGCCACCGCCGCCGCCAGCACGCCGGCCACCAATATCCGCCACCGCAGTTCCACGGGCCGCATCAGTCGCCGGCGCACCTGCTGGAGCTTCTCCGGCGACATCATATCCCGGACCTCCGTCGTCTGTCTGGCAAAGTCGGGGTCCACGGCTATGTGTTCTGGCGCTGGGACCACGTCGCCCGCGGCCGGATTCCGCGTGAATCGCAGCCGGGTGTATGCGATCTCCACCACGTCCCCTTCGGCCAGAACCCTCGGGCCGGTGACCACGACGCCATTCACCCTGGTCTCGGCCGTGCCGATGGCGTGCAACACGTACGCGTCGCCCGTTCGCCGCACTTCGGCGTGCGAGCGTGAGGCGGCCAGGTCGCGCACCAGAATCGGGTTCGACACGTCGCGTCCGATCCCCGTGACTACACGTCGCAAGGAGTAGGCGAGACCCCAGCGCACGTCCACGAGGTGAGCGGCAGGCGGCGGCGAGTCGTAAGGCATGTTCGGGAGAGCGGCGACGAGCGGCCGGGGTTCAGAGGGCGAGTTCGCGCATCGTCTGGCGAAGCAGGGCGCCCGCCAGCTCCACCTTGTAGCCGTTCTTCGAGAGCGGGGCGACGTCGTACAGGGCGCGGTCGGCCAGCGATGCGATCGAATCGTCGTCCAGTCCGCCCGAGGCCACGTCCTCCTCCACGGAGGGATTCACGCGCCAGGGCGCCGAGGCCACGCCACCCATCGCGATGCGGACGACGCCCGATTCGCGCCGCACCGCGGCGATGCTCACCAGCGCGAAGTCCCACGCCTCGCGCTGCATGAGTTTGTGGTAGCGCTGTATGCCGCCCCCAGACCCGGCGTTCAACACGATGGCGCTCACGAATTCGCCCTGCTCAACCACCGTCTCCCGGTCCACGGGCCCGCCGGGCCCCACGAACAACTCGGCGATCGGCACCGACCGTACGACGCCGGCACCCGTGATTTCGATGGTAGCGTCCAACGCCGTGAGCACCACCGCCGGGTCGCTCGGATGCACGGCGTGACACGGGCCGCCGTTCACGATCGCGAGGTACTGGTTTTCGCCGTCAACTGCGGGACAGCTGTCTCCGCCCCTCTTGAAGCATGAAACGCCGCGCCGGAAGTACCAGCACCGCGGGCGCTGGCACAGATTGCCGCCCATCGTGCCCATGTGCCGCAGGGCGGGTGTACCCACGCTCTCGCACGCCTCGGCAAGCGCTGGCCAACGCTCCCGCACCTTCGCGTGACGCGCCACGTCGTGCACGCGCGCCGCGCCCCCGATGCGCAGCGAGCCGTCGGGCTCGACGGTGACCGCATCGGCGCCCCGCACGGAGCGCAGATCCACCACACATGCCGGCGCCGCCAGGCCCTCCTCGATCGCCACCAGCAGGTCGGTGCCGCCGCCCATTGGCGACGACCCCTCCTGTGCCAACTGCGCGGTGGCATCGTCGCGGGACAGGGCGCGATGGTAGGTGAACGGATGCACGGCGATTCGAACTCTAGGTTGAAGCGAGGGAGCCGCCGACTGACGCGGCTTGCACACGTTGCTAAATAGAAGATGGCGGGGATGCACTTGCCCGAGCAAGGTTATCGAGGTTCCGATGCTTTCAGCGACATTCGAACTGGACACAGGGCGCTGGGAATCGGCGCCGACATTCGAGTCCTGGCTGCCCATGGCGCAGAAGAACGCCGATCTGTGGCGGGCGGTCTACGAGCACGCCCGGGTGTCCGACGAAGACTCGGCTCGTGCGGCGCGACTCGGCGGGCCCTGGCACCTCCTGGCGCTGAGCGAGGACTGGTGTGGTGACGCGGTGAATATCGTGCCGGTGGTGCAACGGCTGGTGGAGCATGCGCCCGGACTCGATCTGCGCCTCCTGGGGCGCGACGCCAACCCCGATGTCATGGACGCGCACCTGACCGGCAAGTCGCGGTCCATCCCCGTAGTAATGCTGCTCGACCCGGCGCTGAGGGAGTTGGGCTGGTGGGGGCCGCGCCCCGTCGAGTTACAGGCCTGGGTACTGGGTCCGGGCCGGGCACTTTCCAGTGACGACCGCTACCGCGAAATCCGCCGCTGGTATGCCCGCGACCACGGACACGCGATTCTCGACGAAACGCTGGCGATGATGGAGCGCGGCGTGGCCGGGCTCGCCGAATAGGGACGTCGACCCGGAACGAAAGAGCGGCGGGCATTGTGCCCGCCGCTCTTCGTCCGGCGCAGAGGCTCGGCGCGATCAGTTGACCTGGCCGCCTTTGGCGTGGAAGGTCAGATCGTTGTACGACTTGTATGTCGTCTTGTGGATGTACGTGGCGGCGGTAATGAGCACCGCGACGACGAGGATGGTCAGCAGCGCAGCCCCCCACCCCTGATTCTTGTTGACGTCGATGTGACGGTCCTGATGCGGCATGTGCTCCTCTCAAGCGCGATTCGGTTGGACGACTCCAAGATAGCGAGCGAATTCCCGAGGCGCGACCACCCGCCGATGTCCGCGGCGTAGCGTTCGGGCGTTGCCCGGTTCGAGGCCGGCGCGTCGTTCTACGCCTATATGTCCGCGCACTCCCGAATTCTCCCGATCCTGGTCGCCGTCCTGTGCGCGTCGGGGTGCATCCAGGCCCTGGCACCCGTCGTGGTGCCCGTGCCTGAGGGCGTCGCTGCGGCGGGGGCCACGGGTCCCTCGCCAGCCGGCCCCGCCACGGGTGACGCGGTCCCGGCGGCCTCGACGGCCGGAAGACAGGAAGGGCCGCGCCTCGCACTCGCCGCGGCCGCGGCAGATGCGACGCTGCTTTCCCACGACCTGACGCTCCCCGTAGCGGGGATCTCGGTGGATGCGCTCCAGGACTCGTTCGATGCGTTACGTGAGGGGGGGCGGGTGCACCACGCCATCGACATCATGGCGCCCCGGGGCACGCCGGTGCTGGCGGCCGACGACGGGCGGGTGCTTCGCCTGTCCAGCAATACCCTCGGCGGCATCACCGCATACACGATCGATCGCACCGGCCAGTTCGTCTACTACTACGCGCACCTCGAGGGCTATAAGCCCGGGCTCGTCGCGGGAAATCTGCTGACCAAGGGCGACACCATCGGGTACGTGGGCACGACGGGTGATGCCCCGGACAATCTGCCGCACCTGCACTTCCAGATTCTCCGCATGCCCCCTGACGGCAGATATTGGGAGGGCGAGGCCATCGACCCGTTCCCATTATTTTCCGAGCGTGGCGCCCGCATCGTCGGCCACTAGCGGCAACCGGCGGCAGTTCGCGCCTTCCGCCGCCGTACCTCAGCTTGCAGCGATCATGTCAATGACGTCCAAACAACGCGCCGAACTGCGCGCCGAAGCGCACCATCTCGCCGCCACGGTGCACCTGGGGCACCAGGGCGCCACGCCCGCCCTGGTCCAATCGGTGGCCGATGCTCTGCGCACGCACGAGCTCGTGAAGGTGCAACTGAACCGTGCCGCAGATGCCAAGCCCAAGCAGGTGGCGACTGCCCTGGCCGGGATGCTCTCGGCGGACGTGGTGCAGGTGATCGGCCGCACGGTGACGCTGTACCGGGAGAACCCGGAGATCAAGAAGAAGCCCGGAAGTCCGCCGCCCTGGCGGGTGAACGGCTGATCACTGCGGCCTGCCGCCCGAAGTCTCCGGTTGGCCCTCACCTTCCCAACGCCGCCAGCACCCTCCAGGGCGTCATCGGGATCTCGGCCATCTCGACCCCGATCGCATCGGCTACCGCCGCCGCGATGGCGGGTGCCACCGGAATGATGGGTGGCTCGGCCAGCCCCTTGGCCCCGGTGTGATTCGCCACCGCGTCGGCCTCGTCGAGAAAGAATCCCTCGATCACGGGCACGTCGGCCATCGTCGGGATCTTGTAGTCGTGAATCGTGGAATTCATTGATAATCCGAGCCGCGCGTCCATCACGCGCTCCTCGAACAACGCATAGCCCAACCCCTGCAGCACCGCGCCCTCGAGCTGGCTCTCGGCGAGCGTGGGATTGATGATGCGCCCGCTGTCGTGCGCGGCGACGATGCGGAGTACGCGCACCCGGCCGGTTTCAACATCCACCTCGACCTCTGCGAAATGCGCGCCGAAGGCGGAGATTGCCGTGTCGTCCGGGTTCGGGCCGCGGCTGCCCTGGCCCATGATCATTAGGTCGCCGAGTTTGCCGCAGACGTCGGCAAAGGTGAGCGCGCGCTCGCTGCCGCGCACGGCGATCACGCCATCGCGCGCCGTCAACTCGTTCGCGCCGGCGTCGAGCATCGCTGCCGCGGCCTCGAACAACCGGTCGCGCGCCTCTTCCGCGGCGGCGCGCACTGCCGGCCCTACCGAAGCCGTGGTGATCGAACCCCACGAATTCGGTGCGAATGGTAGCCGCTCGGTGTCGCCGAGAATCGTGCGCACGTCGTCGATGCGGGCGCCCAGCGTCTCGGCGGCGATCTGGGCCATCACGGTTCGCGATCCGGTTCCCAGGTCCTGTGCACCGGTGAGCACTTCGGCGGTGCCGTCGCGATTCAGCCGCACGGTGGCGTAGGCAGGCGGGCCGCCGCCCGCGCCCCAGGTACAGGCCGCCATCCCGAATCCGCGGCGGATGCGGGTGGCTGGAGCGGTCGCACGCCGGGCCTCGCGTTCGGTCCACCCGAATCGCGACGCGCCCTGGTGGTAGCAATCATCGAGCCGCTTGGCCGAATAGGGACGGTCGCGCACCTGGTCGCGGGTGGCGTAGTTGCGGCGTCGTAATTCGAGCGGGTCGAGGTGCAGCTCCCGGGCCAGGGCATCGAGGGCGCTCTCCAGCCCGAACGCGCCTTCCGTGTGCCCCGGCGCGCGGAATGACGCCATGGCTCCTTCATTAGTATATACAAATGTCTCGCTGGTGCGTACGTTGGGGCAGGCGTGCAGCTCGTGGTAGATCCGGCCGGGGCCTGCCTCCCACCCGCCCACGCCCATCGGAATCATCGCCTCGACGGCGATCGCGGTGAGCGTGCCGTCGCGCAGTGCACCCAGCGTCACCCGCTGGACGGTGGCCGAACGGTGGCCGGCATCCGTCTGTTCGCCCTCGCGGTCCCACACGCAGCGCACCGGGCGGCCCGCCCGGCGGGCGAGTGCGGCAGCGATGTAGCTGGCTGCGGCCGCACCGTTCTTGGCGCCGAACCCGCCGCCCATGTAGTCCTTCATCACGCGCACCTGGCTCAGCTTGAGCTTGAACGCTGCCGCGAGATCGCGCCGTGTGTTGAAGATCCCCTGGGTGGATTCCCACACGGAGAGCCGGCCTCCCTCCCATTCGGCCACCGCGCTGTGGGGCTCGAGCGCCGTGTGGAGCGCCACCGGGGTTCGGTACTCGCGTGTGATCGTGACCTCGGCCTCGCGAAGCCCGGCTTCCATGTCGCCACGCTGGAGCACGCGCGGCGACCGCGGCGATGCGTTGCCGCGCGCCCGGACCTTGGGTGCCCCCTCGGCAAGCGCCTGCTCGACCGTCACCGCATGAGGCCCCGCGTCCACCGACAGCTTCACAGCCGCGGCGGCCGCACTAGCGAGCCCGAAAGTATCTGCGCACACCGCGCACACCGGCTGGCCGGCGTAGTGGATGGCGTCGTCGAACAGCTGGCCCCCGTCGGCCCGGATGCCGCGCACGTCGTCCAGCGTGAGCAGGCCACGCACCCCGGGCATGGCGAGCGCCGCCGCCGCATCGACCGCGGCGACCCTCCCTGCCGCCACGGGGGCGCGCACTACGGCGGCGAACAGCATGCCGGGGCGGTGCATGTCCACCGTGTAACGCGCCGCACCGGTGACCTTCTCCACGGCATCCATGCGCGGCACGCGCTGCCCCACCACGTGCAGGGGAACGCCCGCTTCCCACGGCACGGGATTGCGGTCGGGGATCTCGACGATCTTCGTCTCCTCGCGCCCCTCGATCTCGACCTTGGTGGCGACGAATCGCCGGGCGCGCAATGCGTCGGCGGCCTGGACGGGCGCGGCCGGCTTGCCTTTCCTAGGCGCCACCGGATGCCTCCAGCCGTCGGGCCGCGTCGAGCACGGCACGGACGATCTTGGGGTACGTGCCGCAGCGGCACAGGTTCCCGCTCATCCCGTGGCGCACCTCGTCTTCGGTAGGCCGGGGGTTCTCGGCCAGGAGCGCGGCGGCAGCCATGATCTGACCCGGGGTGCAGAACCCGCACTGCAGGGCGTCGTGCGCGACGAAGGTTTCCTGCAGGACGTGGAGGCGATCGGGACGGCCCATGCCCTCGATTGTGGTGATCGCCACACCCTCGCAGGCGGCGGCAAGGGTCAGGCAGGCGTATGCCGGCTTGCCGTCGAGCAGCACGGTGCAGGCGCCGCACTCGCCGCGGCCGCACACCAGCTTGGTGCCCGTGAGGGCCAGCCGCCCGCGCAGGACGCCCAGCAGCGTGTCGTGGCCGGCGACGGCCAGATTGTATGCGTTTCCGTTGACGATGAGTCGCATCGGCAGAGGGTGGCGTGGCGGAACCGACGGCGTACCCTGTTCACTCGGGCGCCAGCGATTATCTTAGTCGAACCGCGTCTGCTTCGCAGCCATTTTCGAGGCACTCATGCCCTATGTGATCACTGAAGCCTGCATCGGAGTCAAGGACCGCGCTTGCGTGGACGTCTGCCCCGTGGACTGCATCTACGAGGGCGAGGACCAGTTGTACATCCACCCGGACGAGTGCATCGACTGCGGGGCATGCGAGCCCGAATGTCCGGTGACGGCCATCTTTCCCGAGGAAGACGTGCCGGTACTACTGAAGTCGTTCATCGAGAAGAACAAGGCCGTGTTCGAGAGTGGGAATCCGCCCGGACGCCCGCAGCGGTAGCATCTGCCAACGGACGACTGACAGACGAGGGGTCGGAGCGTTCGGTGTTCAGTTGTCTGTGCTCAATAGACCCTGGCTTTGAGCACGAAGAGCAGTGCCAGCACCGCGTAGGCCAGGAAGGTGCTCGCCTCGCTCCGCCAGGCTTCGGCCCAGTGGTGCTGCCCCTGCTCCCGCTCCGCTGGCGGTCGCGGAATCCAACGCGGCGTGGCGCGCTTGTATGCCAGGTACTCCGCTCCGAAGATCGACTCGAGCACCCCCTCCTCGTAGCGGACGATGAGCGCGTACTCCACCGCGAAGAGCACGAGAGCCACCGGCAAGAACCAGTACACGCCCGATACGACCCCGAAGCCGGTCCAGATGAGGAAGTTGCCGATGTACAGCGGGTTGCGCGTCCAGGCGAAGATGCCGTAGGTCACCAGACGCTGGACATCGCGCGACCGCCGGCGCGTCACCGTGCCCGCTGCGGCGACCCCGGCCAACCGGATGGCCTCACCCAGTGCCACAATGACGGCCGCCGCCATCCACTGCGGGGTGCTCGAGTGGCCGGGCACCAGCAACGGGACGAGGATGAACGGCACCGGTAGCCATCCGCGGTGCCGGAACAGCCACGCGCCCCAGCGAGCCGGTTTCCGGCGTTCGGCGGCAGAAATGGTGGGGTCAATGCGGCCCCGTTTTGGATTGGCATTCATGGATCGGAAATTTAATGTCGCGGCACACGCTGCTGACACTGGAGGCCAGGGCTGCTCACGCGATCTGCGGCCAGGGCGGTAGAGACGTCTTCCATTCGCCGGGAACGGGCACTGGTTCCCCCTCACCGTTGACGGCGACGATCACAACGTTGGCCTCGGCCACCAACTCACCGGTGCTGAGCTTGGCGGCTTCCTGGCGGATGGTGTAACTCGTCTTGCCCACCCTGAGGATGCCCGCTCGGATGGCCAGATCATCGCCAGGCAACGCCTTGGTTCGATAGCCGATGTCCACGTGCCGCACCAGGCCGAACACGGATTGTCGCATCAGATCGTCCCCATTCGGCTGGGGGTCTAAGAGCGCCCAGCGGGCCCGCTCCATGAACGCGAGCATGCTGGCGTGATTAAGGTGCCCGAGCATGTCGCAGTCGCTGGGGTAGATGTGGAAGACGACTTCGGGCAAGGGACTGGACATTGGTGGCTCGACGGTCGGAGTGGGCGTGGGTGGTGGTGTAGTAAGCTAGATTGTCGGCAGTTCACCCCAATCGAGGACGCGCGTGGCGCAAGCAGAGCCCCACACTCCGATGTTTCTGGACACGCCCGAAGCGACGGCGCGGTTCCTGCGTGAGATTTCCACGGCGCGCGAGATCGCCATCGACACCGAAGGGGCGAGCTTCCATCGGTTCGTGGATCGAATCTATCTGCTGCAGATCTCCACGCGGGACCATTCGGCGATCATCGACCCTTTGGCCGTGCCCCAGTTGGACGGTCTCGGAGCACTGATGGAGCGTGCGGACGTGGAGGTCGTGTTCCACGACGCCGACTATGACCTTCGGCTGCTGCGCCAGGATTATGGGTGGGACGTGGTGCGGATCTTCGACACTCGCGTCGCGGCGCAATTGCTTGGCATTCGCGCCTTTGGCCTCGCCGCGCTGCTCGAGCGCTACTTCGGCGTGAAGCTGGAAAAGAAGTACCAGCGCGCCGACTGGTCTCTGCGTCCGCTCACTCCGGGCATGCTGGATTACGCAGCGCAGGACACGATGCATCTGCTCGACCTGCGCGACCGCATGAAGGCCGACCTCGAGCGTGCCGGGCGCCTGGCATGGGCGGAGGAAGAGTTCTCGATCGTACAAAGTGTCCGTTGGGCGACTGACGACTCGGGCTCGGCCTTCCTGCGCATCAAGGGTGCGCGCGATTTGACGCGCCGCGAGTTGGTGGTGTTTCGCGAATTGGCGCGCTGGCGTGACGGCGTGGCAGCGGAGCTGGACAAGGCGACCTTCAGGGTGGTGGGCAACGAGCCATTGCTCGAACTGGCGCGCCTGCAACCCACGGACCGGCGTGCCCTCACCGGAGTGAAGGGAATGCCGCGCGGCATCGTCGAGCGGCAGGGCCAGGAACTGATCGACGCGATCGCGCGCGGCAAGGCGGTCGGCGAGGCCGATTTGCCGCGGTTCCCGAAGGCCCGCCGCTGGGACCGCGACCCCGACTTCGACGCGAGGGTGTCGGCGCTCAAGACGGCGCGCGACGCCGTGGCCCAGCGGCTGGACATGGATCCCGGGGTGCTGTGCGCGAAGGACCGCATCGAGGCTGTGGCGCGTCGCAATCCCGAGACGGCCGAGGAACTCGCCGAAGTGACCGAACTGCGCCGCTGGCAGCGGGACGTGTTGGGGCCGTCGTACCTCGAGGCACTGGGGCCGCATCGCACGGCCCGGGTGACGAGCGCGGAAGAATCGCCGTATCTCGACTAAGAAAACGGCGAGGGGCTGATACGGCGCAGAACCGAAACGGCGCGCGGCCAAAACTACGCAGGGCCGAAACAACGCGAAACTGAAACGGCGCAAGGCCGATCCTGCGTGAAATCGGAAGACAGTAGACAGCGAGTTGGGAGGTCCCAACTCGCTGTCTACTGTCTTCCGCTCCCTCGCTTTATCGGGCCTGCGCCGTTTTGGTCCTGCGTCCCACCGGTCCTGCGCTCGTTTGGTCTTGCGTACTATCGGTCCTGCGCTGTCTTCGACTTCCCTCTCATAGTCCCATGTATGCCCTTACCCGCGGTTCGATCCGGTCCGGCGTCCAATAGGGTTCCCACACCAGATTCATCACCACGTCCACCACGCCCGGTATGAGGCGTACGGTCCGCTCCACATCGTTCATAATCTGCGGACCCGCCGGGCATCCGGGCGACGTGAGCGTCATGTTGACCACCACCATCCCGTCTTCCACCAGCACGTCATAGACTAGGCCCAGGTCGATGATGTTCAGGTTCAGCTCCGGATCCTTCACCTTGCGAAGGGCGAGCTTGATCTGCTCATCGGTGGGCGCTGACGCCTGATCGGTGGCGCTCGGGGTCGTTGGGTCGGTCGGGTCGGCCATGCTCTTCGCTCCTGCGGTGCCGCCCCAAGATCGCGGAACGCCGAGCGGGATGGAAGGCGTCAACGAAAAGGGCGGCTATTCGCCGTCCGTTTTCGTCTTGGGGCCGGCAGTCCGGGCTTTGGGCTTCGCGACCACCTTTGGTGGAACGGCTGTCTTGGCCTTTGCCACCGCCTTGGACGTGACTGACTTTCGGGACGTGCTTCGCCGCGGCTTGCGCACGGTCCGATTCCACCCGAGTTGTCGATCCGTGCGCCACGCGGCCGGCACAACCGTCGGACCTGAGGCGTAGTCCTCCACGGCCGCCACCGAGGCGTCGGCGAGATCGGCCCGCACGTCGGCAATCGCTTTGAAGCTGTGCCGCACGCGCGGTTCGTACACTCGGTTGGTGAGCAGAATCACGAACATCTGACGGTCGGGATCGATCCAGATCGAGGTGCCGGTGAACCCGGTATGCCCGAACGCGTTCTCGTTCAGATAATCCCCGCACCCGCCCTCGCCGTCGCAGGTGTCCCACCCCAGAGCGCGAGTGCCGGCGCCCGGCGCGCGTGTCGTGAACAGCTTCACGGTGCTGTCCGACACGATCTGCACGCCGTTGTAGGTGCCGCCGTTGAGCATCATCTGCGCGAAGATCGCGAGGTCGGACGCCGTGCTGAATAGCCCCGCGTGGCCGGCCACACCGCCTAGCGCATTGGCGTTGTCGTCGTTGACCTCGCCCTGGAGGGGATAGCCGCGCTGAGACCAGGGTTCCGTGGGAGCGACTCGGTCGGCCAGCGCGCGGTCCGGCCGGAACTCCGTGTCATCCATCCCCAGCGGTTCGAACACGCGGTCGGCCAGGAACCGATCGAGCGGCTCGCCGCTCGCCTGCTCCACGATGAAGCCGAGCATGTCGGCACCGAGGTCGGAATAGACGAACTCCGTACCGGGCCGGCTGTAGAGGTGCGTCGCGATCACTTGCGCGCGTGCCTCCTCGGGCGAATGCGCCGTGCGCCACAAATCGCGGCCCGCAGGCAGCCCCGAACGGTGCTCGAGCAGCATGCGAACGGTCACCCGGTCCTTCTCGCCACCCGAGAAGCCCGGGATGTACTTGTAGACCGGATCGTCCAACCCGATCTTGCCCTCGTCGTAGAGCACCATGATCGCCGTGGTGGTCCCGATCACCTTGGTGAGCGATGCCAGGTCGTAGATGGTGCGGTCGGGCACTACCAGGGCGCTGTTGCGGCTCCAGGTCAGGTGTCCGAACCCCTCTTCCACGACGCTGAAACCCTGCCGGCCCACGAACACCGCTGCCCCAGGGTATGCGCCGGCCCGGATGCCGCGGGCGATCACGTCGTTGATCTTGGCCAACTTGTCGGCCGACATGCCCACTTCTGCCGGGCGTGCGACGGGCAGACCGTCGCCCAACGCCCGCGCAGGCGTGGGGTGGCCGGAGCCGGCAACGACGATGGCGGCAAGAAGCGAGTTCAGGAGCACGGGATTCCTGGGCGGACGAACGACGGGGATGCAAGGCGGGAGGCGGGATGCTCCAACTTCCGGTCTCGGCCCGATCGGAGCGCCGGACAAGATGCCCGCATGTACCCAAACGAACAAGGGACAGCTTCCGTCACTGCGCGCGAGCCAGAAAATGCATTTGAAGACCGCGCCCGATGGCGTTTGACGGAGTAAACCCTTTTCATACGATAGCTGACCAATTCCCTGACCTCATGAGTGACGAACAAGCCACAATCCGACGCGCCATCCAGGGCGATGAAACGGCGATGCGGGCCCTGTGGGCCCGGCATGCCCCGCACATCGACATGGTGGTACATCGCCTGGTGGGCCCGGATCACGACACGGCTCAGGACATAGCGCAGGAGGTCTGGATCCAGATCTTCCGCGCCCTGGCCACGTACCGCGGCGAATCGCAGTTCGCCACCTGGGCGCACCGTATCGCAGTCAACCGGACGCTCAACGCCCTGCGCCGCACCCGGCGGCTCGCCAGGATCGAAGTTGACATGGAAGACGACGCCGTGGCCGTGACGCCGGACACAGACGGGACCTTTCTCATGGCGTCCATCGAACAAGCGGCGGCCCAGCTCTCGCCGGGCGCCAGGACCGTTTTTCTGCTGCATGATGTCGAGGGATACACGCACGAAGAAATCGCGGCCGAGTTGGGCATCACTGCCGGCGGCTCCAAGTCGCAACTGTTCAAGGCCCGAGCCAAGCTCCGCAAACTGCTCGCGCACCTGGTCGATGCACCCGAACGAATGGAAGTGGAACATGTCGCACCTGTCTCCTGAACGCCTCGCGGCGCTCGCCAACGAAGTCCCGACGGCCGCTGAACTCGCCCATCTCGGCACGTGCACGGCCTGCGCCGCCGAACGGGATGCCCTTCGCGGCCTCGTCGACCTCGCGTCGGCAGAGCGCGCGAGCATCGGACTTCCGCTCACGCGCTGGGAATCGCTGGCTCCGGCGCTCCACGCGCAGGGGTTGATGGCCACTCCGGCGGCCCGGCTCGCCGCCGTTTCCGGCGGCCTCCAGGGCCGGCGTTGGCTGCGGGTGGCGGCGGTATTGCTGTTCATGGCAGGGGGCGCGGTGATCGGCCGCGTCACGGCCGGCGCGGCGCCATTGCCCGGATTCCCGGGCGCGGTGCCTGCCCAGACAGCGGCTGCTGGCGATTCGCAGAGTGTCGCCTTCCGGTCTGTGGCCGAGGCCCGGGCTGCCCGCGAGCACTCGCAGCTCGTATACCAGAACGCATCGGCGTTCCTGGCCGTGCACGACAGCGCCGCTCAGGGCATCGAGAGCCCATCGTCCATGCGCACGCGACTCGCCGCGCTCGACCAGGTGTCGCACGCCATGCGCCAGGCACTCAACGACGCACCGTACGATCCGGTGATCAACGACTACTACCTGACCACGCTCGGCCAGCGCGAAGCCACGCTGCGCCAGCTCAACACCGCGCTTCCCGCCGGGATGCGCGTCAACAGCTTCTGAAGTTCGGAATGGGTAACGCAATGCGCAGTTCGACGACGAGTTCCAACCGTACGCTCGTGATGGTCCTGGCCCTGGCCCCATTCGCCGCCGGGTCGGCGCTGGCCCAGCAGGCTCCGCGCCCGCCCGCCAAACCGCGCGCGCAGATCTGCATCAACGGCAAGTGCATCGAGGACTCCACCCGGGTCCTCGTCATCAACCTCATGGGACGCCTCGATTCGCTGCAGCGGCTCTATCTTGGCACGCCCATCTCGCCCGACGATCAGGAACGCATGGCGGCGGAGATGTCCGACATGGTGAGCCGTCTCGCGGGCATCGAGCGCGGCACGGTGGAACTGAGCCTTGAGCGAGCCGCTGAAGCGCAGCGCCAGGCGATGTCGGACATGCAGCGCGCAGCGGGCCAGTATTCGGTGGCCCTGGATATTCCGTCGGACGTGGCGCCCAAAGGGTGGATCGGCGTGACGTTCGCGGGCGCGCCCATCACCGACGTGCGCGACGGCGAGTTCTACGTGCGCTATCTGACATATCCCGAAGTCGTGTCCGTGGACGCTGACTCTCCCGCCGAGCACGCCGGCATCCTGCGCGGCGACCTGCTGCTCGCCTTCAACGGTCAGGACGTGACTGCCAAGGCCATCTCCATGACGCGCCTGCTCCAGCCCAACCGCAAGGTCGTGGTGCGGCTTGAGCGAGATGGCGAGGCGCACGACTATCCCGTGGTTGTGGGCAAAGGGCCGCGCACGTTCGTGCTGCGGGTGAGCGGTCTCGCGCCCTCCGCACCCGCCGAACCGCCGGCGGTCACCAGCGCCCCGTCTCCGGCTCCCCGCGTTGCCGCGCCAGCGGGAATGCCGGTTGCCGTGCCCGACGCTCCGGCGCGCCCGATGTTCTTTGGGGTCGACTCGGACATGGGGGCGCTGGCCGGCGCGATGATGAACACGGTAAGCGCCGATCTCGGCCGGGCCCTCGGCGTGGACAGGGGCGTGCTCGTGCTGAGGGCGCCCGCCGGCACGCCGGCGGCCGAGGCGGGGCTCCGCGACGGCGACGTGATCGTGAAGGCGGCCGGGGTGGCCGTGTCCAGCGTACGCGACCTGCGGCGCACGCTCGAGCGGCACGCCACCGACGCCACCGTGGAATTGCAGATCGTCCGCGACAGGAAGACGCAGACGGTCAAGATCACGAACGACTAGCGCGCGAGAAACCCGGCAACGGCGGCGAAGAACTCGGCCGGCGCCTCCCAGAACGGGAAGTGCCCGCTGTGGGGGAGCAGCGTGAACGCCGCGCCGGGAATCGTCGCGGCGATTTCACGGCCCACCGCCGGCACCAGCGGGTCGCCGTCGCCGTGAACGACGAGCGTCGGTACGGCGATCGTGTGCAGGCGGTCGCGCCAGTCGTAGCCCTCGCGGCGCAGCCGGGCGAGCGCCGCCGCTCCGGTGGCACTCGCGGTCCTGGGCATCGGGAAGGTGGACGCGAAGGCACGGTCCACGAACCAGGCGCCGTACGACGCGCACAGGTGGGCCAGCTGGACGTCCACGTCCGGCACCCCGAGCATCTCGTCAGTGATCGCGGCCAGCACCGCGCGGTCGGGCTCGCTGGAGCGAGCCATCGTTTCGGTGCGGAGCGGCGCCTTCCAGGCGCTGGTCGGCCCCACCGGATCGGCGAGCACCAGGCGCCGTACGCCGGCAGGGTCCTGCACGGCGGCAAGCATGGCGATGCCGCTGCCCCAGGAGTGGCCGAGCACGTCCCAGCGGCGGATGCCGAGGGCACGGCGAAGAGCGGGTACATCGGCTGCATCGTCTTCGATGCGGGCGGCGGCAGGATCGGATGGCGGCTCGGACTCGCCGCGTCCTCGCTGGTCGTAGAGGATGATCTGTCGGCCCGTGGCAAGCGGCGAGAGCGCGGGCCAAAACATGGCGTGGTCCACGACCAGACCGCCGTATACGCAGAGCAGGGGTGGGGAGTCGCCGATCGGGGGCGAGCTGAACACCGCGAACGCGAGCCCGCCCGCGCGCACTGTCTGGCGGTGCAGCTTGGGCGGGTGCGGGATCGTGCGGCGAAAGGCGAAGAAGCGCTCGCGGGCGGACGTCACGCGGCGAAAGCTATGCGGAGATGCCGAACCCCGCGAAGAACTGCGACAGCACGGTGAACTTGCCTGTGAACAGCAGCACGCCCACGGCGATCATTACCACGCCGGCTCCGATTTCGATGGGGCGCAGCCAGCGCCGCATGCGCTGCGCCCCGGCTAGATACCAGTTGAGGGCCACTGCCGCGACGAAGAACGGCACTCCCAGGCCCAGGCCGTACACGCCGAGCAGGAGCATGCCCTTGGCCATCGTCGTCTTCATGCCGGCATACAACAAAATGGACGCGAGCACGGGTCCCACGCACGGCGTCCACCCGGCGCCGAACGCCATGCCGACCACCACCGAGCCGAAGCGTCCGGCGGGTTTGGATGCGAGCTGCACGCGGCGCTCGCGCATCAGCGCCGGCAGCCGCAGCACGCCCACCATGTACAACCCGAACAGCACGATCACCGCTCCCCCGACCTGCTGCAGCAGTGGGAGCGACCGTCGCAGGGTGGCGCTGAGCGCCGTCGCCGTCGCGCCGAGGGCGACGAACACAAGCGTGAACCCGAGTACGAAGAGGGCCGCATGCAGAGCGGCCGTGCGTCGGGCCGGGGCGCTCCCCTCGACCGTCAGGTCTTCGAGCGTCATGCCCGTGACGAAGGTGACGTAGCTCGGTACCAGGGGCAGCACGCACGGAGAGAGGAAGGAGGCGAGCCCCGCCACGAAGGCCAGCCAGAGCGATACCGAGGCCGGGTCGGTCATTGCATGCCGGTCGTGAGCGTGGGTGCGGCCGCCGTCGAGTCGCCGAGCAGGCGGTTCACGGCCTGCTCCAGGGCCACCGCCGCGAAGATGCCCTGGACCTGGTTGCGGACGCGTCCCTGCTGGTCGATGAGGAAGGACGTGGGGAGCAGATTCACGCCGCCGTAGCTCTCGACGATGTCGCCGGTGGCCATGGCCACCGGGTAGCTGATGTGATTCTCGGCCAGGAACTTCTTCACGCCGGCCGCGCTGCCGGCGTCCATGGAGACGCCGATCACGACGAAGTCCTTGTCCCTGTTGCGCTCGTACACCGATTCGAAGCCCGGCATCTCGAACCGGCAGGGGGGGCACCAGGAGGCCCAGAAGTTGAGCAGGACGACCTTGCCGCGGAGCTGGTCGCTGGTCACCACGTGGCCGTCGAGGGTGGTGAGTTGGAAGGCCGGGGCGGCGGCGAGGTCGGACGAGGGGACGCCCGCCGCCGCGGCGACCTGGGGCCAGAGGCGGTGGCCGACGAAGATCCCGAGTGCGACCCAGAGCAGAGCTTCCCAGTGGAAGCGGAATTTTGGCAGGCGCATGGTGGTTCGACTCGCGTGTGGGAGCCGACGTCCGGCTCGATATAACTATAGTCCTGACTAGTTATATAGGAATGTGGCGTGGGGGTGGGCGAGGGGCAAGGGGGGCGCCGCGCCCCGGCGCCACCAGCCACCGACCCCGGCGTGCGCCTCCCAATGATGATCCTTCCCGCCACCGCGCCATCCCGCCCTTGCCACTCCCGCCCCGCGGACCCATGGTGTAGCCACCCCGGCACCCGCGTCCCGAGCGGATGTCCACCGTCGACTTGCGAGCGAGCGCGATGACGCCCAAGGCAAGCACCGATCTCGAATACCGTCCCTCGTATCTCGCCGCCGCGATCGCCGGCGGGCTGGTGCTGCTGCTATACGTGCTGACCCTCGCCCCCACCACCTCGATGTGGGACACCAGCGAGTACATGGCGGCGGCCTACACCCTCGGGCTTCCGCATCCGCCCGGCAACCCGCTGTTCGTGCTGCTCGGCCGGGTGATGGCGCTCCTCCCCATTGCGTCGACGGTGGCGGCGCGGATCAATGTCTTCGCGGCGCTGTGCAGCGCCGCCGCAGCGGCGATGTGGTTCCTGATCACGGAGCGCGTGCTCGTCGGATGGTTCGACGAGCACTGGCGCCGGATCGTTGGAGCGAGCGTGGCCACGCTCATCGGCGCCACGGAGTTCACGGTCTGGAACCAATCCGTGGTGAACGAGAAGGTGTACACGGTTTCGCTTGCCGGCATCGCGATCATCTCCTGGCTGATGATCCGCTGGGCCGACGCGCCCGACGGACCCAGGGCCGATAGGACGCTGATCCTCGTGGCCTACCTGCTCGGGCTCGGCTACGCCAACCACATGGCGGGGATGCTCGCGGCGCCGGCCGTGGGGTTGGCCATCGTCGTCCGCCGACCCCGCTACCTGCTGCGCTGGAAGCTGATCCTCGCGTCGCTGCTGGCGCTCGGGTTCGGGCTCACGCCGTTCGCCACGCAGCCCATCCGCGCCGCGTTCAATCCGCCGATGAACGAGGGCGCGCCCACGGCGTGCACCGACGGGCTGCACTGGTCGTGCACGTTCAGCAAGGGCACCTACGACGCGTTCATGTACAACTTCAACCGCGGGCAGTACGGCAAGCCCGCGCTCGGCGACCGGCAGGCGCCGTTCGTGCAGGGACAGGTGGGGATGTGGTGGTGGTACTTCAAATGGCAGTGGATGCGCGACGCGCTAGACCGGCACCAGCGGCTGCAAGCCGTGCTCGCCGCGGCAATGCTGGTGCTCGGGCTGGTCGGCGGATGGGTCCATTTCAAACGGGACCGACGAAGCTGGTGGTACTTCGCGGCGCTGCTCTTCACGACCACCCTTTGCTTGATCTTCTACCTGAACTTCAAGTACGGGGCGTCGCAAGCGCCGCAGCTGGGCAACACGGTGGCGCGCGAGGTGCGCGACCGCGACTACTTCTTCATCTGGAGCTTCTCGCCCTGGGGGGTGTGGGCCGGGCTCGGCCTCATGTACGTCTGGGAATCCGTGGCCGCGCTGTTCGGTACGCAGGTCGAACGCATTGGCAAGCTCGCCGTCGAGCGGCCACGGCGGCTCGGGTGGCTGGCCGGCTTGCCCGTGCTGCTGCTCGCGGTGATTCCGCTGTTCGCCAACTGGCAGTGGGCGTCGCGCGCCGGCCAGACAGACACGCGCGACTTCGCCGTGGACCTGCTCAATTCGGTGGAACCGTACGGCGTGCTCGTCGTGGCCGGCGACAACGACACCTTCCCGCTCTGGTACGCGCAGGACGTGGAGGGAATCCGCAAGGACGTCGTGGTGGCCAACACGTCGCTGCTCAACACCGACTGGTACGTGCGCCAGTTGATCGAGCGGCCCATTTATGAGTACGATGCGTCCCGGGGGCCGTCGCTCTATCGCGACAGGGTTTGGCCCAAGCCGACCACGCCGCCGATTCAGATGACCATCGCCCGGGCCAACGCGGTGCCCGACTTCGTGGCGATTCCGCGCGCGCAGACCTTCGACCTCGGCGCCATCAAGGCGACGATCGATCCCAGGAACCTTCCGCAGGATGCCACCGGCACCGGGTACTTGGGGCGCGCCGATGTATTCGTGCTCCGGATGATCGCCGATTCGTTCGGGCTCCGGCCCATCTACATCAGCCGGACGGCGGGCACGATCGCCGATACGCTTGGGCTCGCGAACAACATGCTCACGCAGGGGCTGGCGTCGAAGCTCTTCATTCCCACCGCGCAGATGGGCCGGGACACCGTGCGCGTGCCGGGTGACGGCTGGTTCGACGTGGACACGTCGCGGGATCTCTGGAACGACGTGTTCCTGGCGCCCAGGTCATTAGCCAAGCGGCACGGGTGGGTGGACCAGCCGTCGATCGACATACCGAAACTGTACGTGGGCACCGGCGTCGAACTGGCGGAGATCGAGCAGTACCTCGGCGACCGCAAGGACGCCCAGCGCTCGATGCACGAGGCCACGGGTATCGTGAAGGCGCTGAATCTGGAGGATGCGTACGCGCCGGGGAGTTTCACGCTGGCCGCGCCGCCGGTGCGGTCGGGGGATACGGGGGTCGGGAAGGCGACGCCGCTGAGATAGACCTTGGATGCGGCTGGCCTCTACTCCGCTTGGAGCGCGATCATCGGATCCACGCGGGCCGCGCGCCGGGCCGGCAGAACGGTGGCCGCGGTCGCGATGACGATGAGCAGCCCCGCCCCCGCGCCCAGCGACCATGGGTCCCGCGCCGACACGCCGTACAGCAGCGACGCGATGAACCGTCCGGCCCCCAGTGCCCCGGCCACCCCGATCGCTGCGCCCACACCAACGGTCGTCAGGCCGCTCACCACGACGGTGCGCATCAGCGCACCACGTGGCGCGCCGAGCGCCGCGCGAATGCCGAGTTCCCTCGTGCGCTGAGCGACCGCGTACGTCAGCACTCCGTACAGTCCGACAGCGGCAAGGACGAGGGCCAGCAGGCCGAACCCGCTGAACATATCGGCGCCGAGCTTCCACGGCCGGTACTGCGGATCGAGCTGGTCGGTGAGCGGGGTGACCAATGGATACGGGATGTCCGCGCCCACGGACTGCATCGCGTGCCCCACCGGTTCGATCATTGCGTGGGGGTCGCTGGCCGTGCGCACTTCCATCATGGACACCCGCGGCACATTCCGCGATCCCTCTTCCGTCTCGATGGGAACGTACAGTTCCTGTTCGTGGGGCGCGGTGATCCGGTACTGCGGCCCGTCGGCGACCACGCCCACAATCGTCGAGCAACTCGTGTTGTCCCTTTCCGTCTTGATGCACGCGCCGAGCGCGCTCTCGTGCGGCCAGTAATAATGGGCCGCCGCTTGATTGATGATCACCGCGTGCGACGTCGGGGCATGCTCGGCCGGCATGAAGGAACGGCCGGCCACGAACCGCCGCCCCGTCGCCGCGAAGAACTGCGCCGACACGGCCCGTCCCATCGGCGAGATCTGGGTCTGCTTCACGGACGCCGCCGAACCGCTGGTGGGGATGATGCTCGTGCCCCAGCCGCTCCAAAACGGCTCGCCGATCGATATACTCGCCTGCGTCACGCCGGGTATGGCCCGCACACGCTCCAGCATCTCGTGATACCGCGCGAGCCCGTCTGCCTTCGACACGCCCGCCGCGGCGAAATCGACGTGGGCGTACAGCGTATGACTGATGTCCATCCCGACGTCCACGCCGCGCACGTTGTGCAAGCTCCGCACGAACAGGCCAGCACCGGCCAACAGCATCACGGTGAGCGCCACCTGGCCGGCGACCAGCCCGCGCTGCACGAGGAACCGCTCCCGGCGTCCCCGGGCGTGGCCCCTCAGCACAGCATTGAGATCCGACCGCATCGTGACGAACGCCGGGGCGAGCCCGCATGCCAGCCCGGTGCCGAGCGCCGCGACCGCGGCGAACGCGAGGACGCGCAGGGAGATCGCGTGGCCGAGCAACGGCACGTCCGGAATCAGCACGCGGCGCACGAGTGCGGACGTCCACACCGTAAGAACGAGCGCGGCCAGCATCCCGAGCACTGCCAGCGCCATGCTCTCGGTCAACAGCTGCCGTGCGATGCGCCAGCGGCCCGCGCCGAGGGAGAGCCGCACGGCGACCTCACGCGACCGCGCCACCGCCCGCGCGAGCAGGAGATTCGCGACGTTGGCGCAGGCGATGAGCAGCACGATGAGCGAGACCCCTGCCAGCCAGAGCGAAACCTTGGTGTTCGCGGACATCTCGGGTCCGCGGCCTACTGCCAGGGGCGCGAAGACGACGCGCGTTCCCTTCTGCCAAGGTTCCTGAGCGTGTTCGGCGGCGAACGCCGCCGTAGCTTGGGCCTCGACGGCGGCGCGCGATGCATCCTCGGGCAATCGCGCGAACGTGCTCAACCAATAGTTGCCGTCGTGCGTCAGAGCATTCGGGGCGAACATGGTGGTCGCCGCGCTGATCGGGAGCCAGGCGTCCACGGCCTTGAGGTCGATGCCCGTGAACTCCTCGGGTGCCACTCCGATCACCGTATAGAGTTGCGCGCCGACGGTCACCGTCCGGTCGAGCACTTTAGGGTCACCGTTGAAGCGATTCTTCCAGAGCGCATAGCCCAGGACGACCGTCCTGGGGGCGTTAGCGCCGTCCTCGTCCGGGCCAAAGAACCGTCCGAGGGCCGGCTGCGTGCCCAGGGCGCGGAAGAAGCTAGCCGTGACGAGCACGGCGTCCAGCGGGCGAGCGTTCTCGCCGCGTCCGATCGTCGTTTCGTTCGGCCAGTAGGCGGCGACTTCCCTGAATCCGCGGACGTTGTCACGGAACGCCTCGTACGTGCCGTAGCCCGTGATCGGGGATGCGCCGGAGGCGCCCGACGGGTTGTGATAGGTCATGCAAATGCGCACCAGTCCCGCGGGCCGAACGACGTGCGCCGGCGGCTTGAACATCAGGGCATCGACCACGCCGAACATCACGGCGTTAGCGCCGATGCCGAGCCCGAGGCATAGCACGCCCACCACGGTCATCCCGGTATTCCGGATCAGCCCGCGCATGGCGTATCGCAGGTCGTGAAGGAAGGTGTCCATGGTGGGTCCGGTGCGAAGTTGGCGCGGTGGCGGGTAAGGCGCCCTTGGCCTCGTCGAGCATATCTGGGGAATGGTTGCGGCGCCAGATCGACCAGATCCAGGGCGCTCGCGGGGAAACGGCACGCCCCGGCGGAATCGCGCCCGGTGGTTGCGGCAAAGCACGGCGTGGTGCACGATGAACGGGCCCCTCCAGAAGCGCCCGCCATCCCATCGGAGACTCATGTCATGAAGGCGCCCACCGCCACTGCCGCCCTGATGCTCGTTTGCGTAGCCGCTTCGACGGCGAACGCGCAGAACACCAAGCCCCGTCCGGAAGACACGGAGGTCTGGAAACCCGTGCCCGCCGTCGTCACCCCGGGCCGCACCGACCCCGATGCGCCATCCGACGCGATCAAGCTCTTCGACGGACACGACGAGTCGGCGTGGGTGTCGGCCGACGACCACACGCCGGCCGCGTGGGACGTGCACGACGGCGTGCTCACGGTGAGCAAGAAGTCGGGAAACATAGAGACGAAGCAGTCGTTCACGAACTACCAACTGCACCTCGAGTGGCGCGTGCCCAAGGGGATCACCGGCACCGGCCAGGCGCGCGGGAACAGCGGTCTGTTCATGGCGTCCACCGGTCCGGGCGACGACGGCTACGAGTTGCAGATCCTCGACTCGTACGACAACGCCACGTACGTGAACGGCCAGGCGGCGTCGGTCTACAAGCAGTATGCGCCACTCGTGAACGCCATGCGGCCGCCAGGCGAGTGGAACGTGTACGACGTGATCTGGACGGCGCCGACGTTCAACGTCGACGGCTCGCTCAAGACGCCGGCGTACGTGACCGCATTCCAGAACGGCGTGCTGGTGCAGAACCACGTGACGCTGTTGGGGCCGACGCTGTATATCGGCAAGCCGTCGTACAAGGCGCACGGGCCGGAACCGATCAAGCTGCAGGCGCACGGAGACCCGAGCGCGCCGATCAGCTTCCGCAACATCTGGGTGCGGGTGCTGCCGGACATGGCGCAGGTGCACATGCCCTGAGGAGGGCGTCATGCTGAAACACGGAACTCGTTCGGTGCTCGTCGTCGCGGCGGCAACGCTCATGGCGTGCCAGCTGGTCCCACAATCCGCAACGCCGGTGGCGCAGCTCCGGGGCACTTACACGTTCACGGAGTATGTGGCCGCCCAGGGGACGGTCTCGGGGACGTCAATCGCCGGCGAGATACGCTTCCTCCGGGACACGGTGCTCCTGGACACGCAAAGTGGGTCGTGCCGGCTCCTTCCGCCGGTGGAGCCCAATGACGCCCGGATCATGCACTTCGACTGCCCCACGTTCAACCTCGCGGTGGACCGCCGCGATCCCCTCCACCAGTCGATGTACTCGATGATCACCTCAGTCGTGGTGAACCGTACCGTCTGCACGGTGTGGGGCGTGGATGCGAAAGGCAATCCTATCTGCGTCCAGACGGGCATCCAGTCGGTGCCGACCTCGGTCAGGCGCACGGGGTATCTCCACTATCATCCGAAGACGACCTGAGCGCTGCGGCGTGCTTCCCCGCCGCCACGGAACGCTCTAGGCATCGCGAACGTAGTCCACGAGCGCGCAGAAGGCCGGCGCTCTACATCGGCGAGCTATCGTACAAGGCGCCCGGGCCGGAGCCGATCAAGTTGCTGACATGGACCCTACGTTAGGCCAACCGTGACTCTCTCTTCGTTACTGTGCAGGCTCGCGCTCTTGCTCGTCGCAGGTCGCGCAGCCACCGCGCAAACGCCAACCAGGGTTCAGATACCGGCCCCCGCGTTCGCGAGGCCCACGGGCCCCTACGCGGTGGGGATGCGCGAAACGTTGTGGGTAGACACTGCCAGGGGCGAGACGTTTACGAAGGACACCACGGATCGGCGCCACGTGATGGTGCGCATCTGGTATCCAGCGCAGGCCGTTCCCGGCGCTGCCACGGCGCCCTACGTCCTGGATACGAACGAATTCGGCGACGCCGTCCCCCGTGACATGGTGGAGATGGGGCACCACCTGCGCACGAACGCGATACTCAACGCGCCGCCGGCCACACCGAAACGGGGAGAAGCCTTTCCCGTGCTGCTGTACGAACCGGGGGGCGGGAACGCCCGCTTTGGCGGAACGTTCGAGGCGGAGCAATTGGCCAGCCACGGCTACGTGGTGGTGGGATCGGATCACGCCGGGTTCAGCGACACGAGGCGTTTTCCGGATGGATACGAGTTCCATGCCGACACCATGACCCAGCCGCCGCCCGCGGCCACCCCCCAGGAGGCCGTTCGGACCATCCAGGAGTGGCTGAGCCGGAACGTGTTCCCTACATGGACGGCCGACGCCAAGTTCGTCCTCGACCAGCTGCCGCACTTGAACGAGGCTCCGGGGCCGCTGCAGCACCGTCTGGATCTGAGCCGGATCGGGATGTTCGGATGGTCCTTCGGCGGAGCCACGTCCGTGGAGATGAGCTACGAAGACCCACGGGTGAAGGCGGCGGTCGACCAGGACGGGCAACTGTTCGGCGATGTCGTGCAACAAGGGACGCGGCGCCCGGCGCTGTTGATGCACCACGGCGATGAGTCAGCGCAGCCGGCGATCCCGGGCGCGGAGGATGTATCGAAGGAGTTGACCGGCCTGGTCCGCGGGCCCGACAGCTTGCTGTTTGCGCATTCCACCGGGGACAGCTTCAAGCTCACGATTCCTCGAACCCAGCACGGCAACTTTGCCGATGGCGTGCTCTTCGCGCCGACCAGCCCCGGCGACATGGCCCCCCGTCGCGCACACGAGATCATCGTCGCCTACACGCTGGCGTTCTTCGACCGGTACCTGCGAGGCATCGACTCCCCGCTGCTGCACGGCCTGTCGGCGGCGTGGCCCGAGGTAGATTTCCGGAAGGTGAAATGACGCTGACTGGAGAGTGCGCGACCTAGCCCGAGCGCGCTCTGGTTCTCACGGCGCCTGCGCGCCCTCCCCCTTGTACACCACGCCGCCCTTCATCACGAACTGCACGTGCTCTACCGCCGTGATATCCTCCAGCGGATTTCCCAGCACCGCAATCACGTCCGCAAAATATCCCGGCTTCAGTTGTCCCACTTCGTTCTGCCACGTCAGAATGCGCGGACCGTTCAGGTAATCGGCCTGGAGCACGGCTAGCGGCGTCATGCCGTACTTCGCCATCAGTTCGAATTCCCTCGCCTGCGTCCCGTGCGGGAAGGGCCCCACATCCGACCCAACGGCCATCGGGACTCCCGCCGCCACCTGGCGTTTGAACTCGTGGATCTTGTAGTCCAGCATGGCGTGCTCGTACGCCGCTGCGGCCGCGCTGCGCGCGTGGTCCGCGAAGTATTCGAAGATCGTAAACGTGGGCACGGCGGGGATGTCCTTCTCCTTCATCATCTGCATCGTCCCGTCGCTGAGTTGGGTCGCGTGGTCAATCGACGCCACGCCTGCCTCCACGGCAAACCGCGCCGCCGGCTCGCCCTGGCAGTGCACGCCCACGTTGGTGTTCAGCCGAGCGGCCTCGGCCACGGCCGCTTGGAGCTGCGCCTCCGTGTACTGATACGGCGTATGGAAATCCCAGAACTGCGGATCGCCCGCCTGCTCGCCAATCCCAAGTTGTGCGCAGATCGGGTCGCCCAGACACGGCGCGGAGCCGTCGGGCACCATCTCGTCGGGCCCCGTCTCGTAGATCTTCACGAAGCTCGACCCTTCCTTGTGCTGCTCGCGGATCGTCTCGATGAGATGCTCGGCGTCGTTGGCGTAATCGGCATTCCCCAGCACGTGTTGGGCCGGATTGAATCCGACCGCGTCCTCGTGCCCGCCGAGGATCGAGATGGCCATGCCGCTGATTCGGAGCCGCGGCCCGGGAACGAGCCCTCGGTTGATGGCGTCGCGCACGGCCGCGTCCGCCGAGCCCGCGCCTTCAGTGCCCATGTCGCGCTCGGAGGTGAAGCCCGCCATCAGGTCGGCCTTCGCGGCCAGCGTCGCCTCGATCGTCCGTTCGGGAGCCGACTCGTCCACCGTCTGCATGCCCTCCGAGGGCGGCGCCGGGTGGAGGAAGAGGTGCACGTGGGCGTCGATCAGTCCCGGCATGAGCGTCCGGTCGCCGAGGTCGATCACCTTCGCGCCGGCCGGATGCGGCACCGATGTGCCGGCGGCCGTGATGCGGCCGCCCTCCACCAGCACCTCGCCGGGGGTGATGATCCGGCCCGGCACCACTTCGAAGAGCCGTGCGGCGTGCAGCACGATCGGCTGTGCATCAGCCGCGGAAGCGGATCGGTTGGACTGCGGTTGCGCTGCCGCGGGCGCGGCGCCGAGAATCGTCACAGCCGCAGTCAGCAAAGCAATTCTCTTCATGGAGACCTCCAGACGGCCACCCAGAATGGCAGACGAACCGCGCCCGTTCAGCGCTGGAGGCCAAAGCTGACGTGAAGCGGCGCGGTGTCAATCCCTTTTGCATTTTCGTTGGAAACCCACCAGCGAACTCTCTCGGCGAGAAGCCGCTGGGCTTGGGTTCGATGGATTGTCCGCGGCGAGTTGTTGGTCCCCTTCGGGGCACCGATCCTTCATTCCGCCCGCAGGGCCTCCATGGGATCCACCCGCGCGGCTCGGCGGCTTGGCAGGTACCCAGCCACAAACGCCACGGCAGCGAACAGGCCGCACGCCGCAAGGTAGGCCATAGGCGAAGTGGGCGACACGCCGAGCATCCATGCCCGGAGCAGTCGGGCGAGGCCGTAGGCGAGGAACGCGCCGACCACCAGCCCAACAGCGCCAGATCTAAGGCTCCCCAACATGACGTGCCGCCGGATCTGCGCGATGGTGCCGCCAAGCGCAACGCGGATGCCAATCTCACGGGTGCGTTGCGTGACGCTGTAACCGACGACGCCGTAGATGCCGACCAACGAGAGCGCGAGCGCGATCGCCGCGCAGGTCCCGATCACGACGCCGAAGAGGCGAAGGATTTTCGGTGCCTCGCTGACCGTGTCGATGTAGGGCCTAATCATGAACCCGTCAACGTTGGGGAGCGCGGTACGGATCGTCTCGTTCACCGCGGCGATCGCGGCGCCATGGCCGCTTGCCGGTCGCACGAGCACGTCGTACAGACAGCACTGTCCCAGCGCCTGCCGGTCGCTGAAGTAAACGTCGGAGTGGCCGGCGAGGCTCAGGCCGACGCCGGTCTCCATGGGGTCGTGCACGTCGCCCGCAATCCCGATGACCGTCATCGCCGCACCGTTTCGCCCCAAACGAAACGTCCGGCCCACGTCGCCGGCCCCACCCCACATCACCTTTGCCGCATGTTCGCTCACGACGGCCACGAGCGGGGTGCCCGCGGTGTCGGTGGCGGCGAATATCCGGCCCCCTATCAGCGGGATACCCAGCGTTGAGAAGTAGCGATCCGACACGATGTGGATCTGGATGCCGCTCGGGCCATTCGTGCTCACCGCCTTGGAAACATCCGTCCGGTAGATCGAATCGGGGAAGCCGCCTTTGACTGCGGAATCTTGGAATTGCGCAAACTCATAGACGCGGGCCACGGATCGCACCGCGGCATTACCGGCGAGCGCCTCGGTGAGGGTTCGCGCCTCCGCAGTTCCGTTGGAGTCCGCCTGCAGCCACACGGCGAGCACGCCATCGGGACGGTACCCGGGGTCGGCTGTCACGATGTTTCGATAGCTGGCGCCGAGCAGCGTGGTCGTGATGAGGAGCGCGACGGCCACCGCCACCTGTACACCGATGGCGCGCTGGCCCCGGTGCAGGGTGCGCGCAGAGGTCGCCCCGAACCCACCGCCGGCTTTGAGCGTGGTTGAAATGTCGAAGCGCGTTCCGTCGAGTGCGGGGGTGAGGCCGACCAGGAATACCACGGCCGCCGAGATACTGATAACGAACAGCAGCACGTGCGAATCGATGCCGAGCCGGAACCAGGTGCCAAATCCAGTCGCAAAGGCGGCGGCCACCACGCGTATGCAGACCAGCGACAGCGCCGTGCCGGCAGCTCCGGCGATCACGGCGAGGAGAAGACTCTCGGTGAGGCCCTGCCGCACCAGCCGCGCGCGGCCGGCGCCGAGCGAGGCGCGCACGGCCATTTCTCGGCGCCGCTCGGTGGCGCGCATGAGCAGGAGCGTCGTGACGTTGGCACAACCGATGAGCAGCACGCATGCGGCGACCGCGAAGAACAGCATCAACGCCCGGCCCTGGTACTGCATGCGCCGCACGACCATTTCGTCATTGACGTAGAGATCGAGTCGGTGGTAGCGGCTGCGGTCGGAGCGGACGATTTGCGCGCTCATCACGCCGACCTCGGCGCGTGCCTGTGCCAGTGTTACCCCCGGCTGGAGCCAGGCGAAGGCGAAATAGTAGGTACCGGTATCGGCGACGGGCGGCTGCGGGACCCAGACGTCGGTACGACCGGCCATGCCGTAGTTGATGTGGGGCGGCATGACGCCGACCACCGTGTAGAGCTTCTGTCCGAGTCGGAGGGAGCGCCCGGCCACGTTCGGATCCGCGTTGAACTCGCCGCGCCAGAGCCGGTCGCTGATCACGGCGTAGGGCTTGCCTTGCGCGATCTCGGTGGCAGTGGGAAAGCGACCGCGTTCGGGGTGGCCGCCGAGCGTCGCGAAGAAGCCAGTGTCAACGGCCGTTCCCACCAGCGGTTGCACCTGGTTGCCCATCTCGAACCGTTCCGCGACGTCGTAGAATGCGGACACGCGCGCGAACGAGCGGGTGTCGTGGCGCAGGCGCTCGACGGCTGCCGGCGGGAGATTGCCGGGCCAGTCGTTCGGGGTGGCGATGATGGCGACGGATCGGTCGGCCCGCGGGTATGGAAGGGCACGGTAGAGCGCCGTATTGACGAAGCTGAAGGTCGCGGTGACGACAGCGATGCCGACCGCGAGGGTGGCCACGATGAGGACGGTGAAAGCCGGACGCTGGCGGACCTGTCGCCAGGCGAGCTGCAGGTCCTGCGCCAGATCCTGCAACCCCCGAATCGCCCGGTCGGCGAGCGCGCGCCGGTCGTCGACGCGCAGGCAGTACGCCTTGAGGTCGGCTTCGTCGCCGAGGCGCCGGAGCGCCTCCGCACGGGCCGCGCCTTCGCTCATCCCCCGAGCGCGCAGCTCGTCGATGCGCATCTGGAGGTGTAACTCCAGCTCGGCATCGAGGTCGCGCCGTAGCTCGCGCTGGCTCCACGGCAGCCGGAATGCTCGGCGAACCCCGGGCGGAAGCTTGGGTGCGCGGAACATGGGGCTCACGGCGTCTCCAGCACGCCGGACACGGCCGTCACGTAGCGCCGCCAGGTCGCGAGTTCGGCTTGCAGCAGGCGGCGGCCCTTGGCGGTGAGCGCGTAGTACTTGGCCTTCCGGTTGTTTTCGGAGATGCCCCACGTGGACGTGACGGCGCCGCCAGCTTCGAGCCGGTGCAGCGCCTTGTAGAGCGCGGCATCCACGATGTCGAGCTCCTCGCCCGAATGCCGCTCGATCCACGTCGTGATGCCGTAGCCGTGCATCGGCCCCCACGACAGCGTCTTGAGGACGAGCACGTCGAGCGTGCCGTGGAGGAGATCGTTCGCGGTCCGGGGCATCACATCTCCACAAACCAGGTTAGTGGAGAAAGTGAAGCGGCTGGCGGACCGTGTCAAGTCGAGCCGGACGCGGGCCACCCGGGCCCTGCGCACCCGCTCCCCTCCACCTTGCCCCGCGACACGCCGCTGGCCAGCTTGGCTGCTCGGGGCCCACGCCCTCTGGATCGCCGACGCTTCGTGCCGACCCCTCGCGGCCACGAAAGCGACGCGTCCGCACTCTCCTGGAAATGAGGCCGAATCATGAAACGCCGCTCTGCTGTTCGCCGGTCGCGCCGAGGGCTCGCTTGCGCGATGGTCGTGACGCTCACCGCGGTTGCCCTCCCCGCCGGCGCGCGCGCCCAGGATGCGACGACTCCCGCGACTCCCGCGCCGCTCAGCGCCCTTCGTTGGCGGAGCGTTGGGCCCTACGTCGGCGGCCGCGTGGTCGCCGTCGCGGGCGTACCGGGCAAGGCGAACCTCTTCTACATGGGCGCGGTGGACGGGGGCGTCTGGAAGAGCACCGACTACGGCAACGTCTGGACGAACATTTCCGACAGCACGCTGTCGGGCTCGAGCAACAGCGTCGGGGCCATCGCCGTGGCACCGGCCAATCCGCAGGTGATCTACGTGGGGACGGGCGAGAGCGACATCCGGGGCGACATGATCACCGGGGACGGCGTGTTCCGCTCGGCGGACGGGGGGAAGACGTGGCACGCGGCGGGCCTCGAAGACACGCACACGATCAGTAACCTGATCGTGGACCCCAGGAATCCCGACGTGGTCTATGCCTCTTCGTTGGGCCACGTATTCGTCCCCGATCCCAACCGCGGCGTCTTCAAGACGAACGACGCCGGCAAGACCTGGGAGCGGGTGCTGTTCGTGAACGACAGCACGGGAGTGGTGAACCTGGTCATGCAGCCGGGCGCTCCCGACGTGCTCTACGCGGCGACCTGGCAGGCCTACCGGACGCCCTGGTCCCTCTCGAGCGGCGGCGCGGGCAGCGGCATCTACAAGTCCAACGACGGCGGCGAGCACTGGACGAACATCTCGCGTAATCCCGGGCTGCCGCGCGGTTTGTTGGGCAAAATCGGGATCGCGGTGGCCGCCAGCGCGCCCAACGTCGTTTACGCGACGATTCAGGCCAAAGACGGCGGCGTCTTCCGGTCGGACGACGGCGGCAACAGCTGGACGCGCGTGAACACGGAGTGGAAGCTCCGCCAGCGCGCGTTCTACTACATGGCGATCTTCGCCGATCCCACGGATGCGAACACCGTCTACATGCCGCAGGTCGACGCCCTGTACGTGTCGCACGACGGCGCCAAGACGTTCAGCAAGCTCGACACGCCGCACGGCGACAACCACACGGTGTGGATCAACCCCAGCGATCCGAACATCCTGCTCGAGGGGAACGACGGTGGGGCGACGGTGTCGACCGACGGCGGCAAGACCTGGAGCACGGAGCTAAACCAGCCGACCGGGCAGTTTTACGACGTCAACATCGACGGCCGGTTCCCCTTCCACCTCTACGGCGCGCAGCAGGACGAGGGCTCGATGGAGGGCCCGAGCGCGTCGCCCAACGGCGAGATCTCGCTCAGCGATTGGAAGGTGTCGGCCGGCGGGGAGAGCACGCCGAGCGTGCCCCAGCCCGGAAAGCCGGACATCACATACGGCGCCGACTACTACAGCCTGTTCATGACGTACGATCGGACCATCGGCGAGTTCAAGAGCGTCAGCCCGTGGCCTTACTATCGTGACGCGGCATCGTCGGCGGAGCTCGAGTACCGCTGGGCCTGGACGCATCCCATTCTCTTTTCGCCCAACAACCCCGATGAACTCCTGGTCGGATCGCAGTACGTGATGCGCAGCGACGACCATGGCGCGACGTGGAAGACGATCAGTCCCGACCTCACGCGGAACGATCCCGCGACCGAGGCACCGTCCGGCGGCCCGATCGATCTCGATCAATCGGGCGCGGAGGTGTATCCCTCGGTGTCGGCACTGGCCGTGTCGCCCGGCAATGACAGTGTGATCTGGGCCGGCTCCTCCGACGGTCTCGTCCATGTGACCGCCGACGGCGGTGCGCACTGGGCGAACGTCACGCCGCCCGCGCTTCCCAAGTGGTGCGACATCAGCTCCGTCGAGCCCTCGCACGTGGACCGCGGCACGGCGTATCTGACCGCGCAGCGCTTCATGTGGGACGACTTCACTCCGTACGCATTCAAGACCACGGATTTCGGGCGGCACTGGACGCCGATCACGGCCGGTCTGCCCAAGGACGAATACGTGTTCGTGATCCGTCAGGATCCCGCCGACTCGAACCTCTTCTTCCTCGGCACGAAGAGCACGGTGTATGTGAGCCTCGATGGCGCGGCGAGCTGGCAGCCGCTCTCGCTCAAGCTCCCGCCGGTGCAGGTGCGCGGGATTGCGATCGACACGAGGCAGGGCGACGTGGCGATCGCGACGCATGGGCGCGCGTTCTGGATTCTCGACAACCTGACGTTACTGGAGCAGATGACCGGACGCGCCGGGCCGCTCGCCGACCGCGCGGCGTTGTTCACGCCGGAGCGCGCCTGGCTGAGCCACGCGTACGGCGGGCCGGGCGACGAAGAGGCGCCGCACGACGCCGGCGAGAACCCGCCCTTCGGCGCGCGGATCTTCTTCCAGGTTCCCAAGAACTACGACGGCTCGACGCCGGTCACGCTCTCGTTCACCGATTCGTCCGGCGCCCTCGTCCGCGAATTCCACTTGCACCTCAAGGACACGTCCGAAACGAAGAAATCGAAGGCCGCCGAGGACTCTGAGACCACGAGCGAGCAGCGGGCCGACGACCTCAAGCATCTCACCGCGATCGATCCCGGAATGAACCACTTCCAGTGGGACCTGCGCTATACCGAGGCGGCCGAGGTAAAGGGATTCAACGCGCCGGAGGACGCCGATGTCGACAACAACGTGGATGGTCCGGTCGTGGTGCCCGGCAGCTATCGGGTGGCGCTCGAATACGGCAGCGAGAAGTTGACGGCGCCGGTCGACGTGTCGCTCGATCCTCGGATCCATGTGGGGCCCGACGCGCTCGCCCAGCGTCTGGCGCTCCAACTCCAGATCCACGCGACGCTCGATTCGCTCGACACCGCGCTCAACCGTGCGATCGCGGTGCGAGACAGCCTGGCCACGGCCGGCCGCGATTCGACGGCGCTCGCCCCGCTCACCGGCGCGATCGATTCACTCGTCCAGCTTCAAATCACTTCCAGCGAAGGAGACCTCTCATTCGAACCGAAGCTGCGGACCCACCTCGGACTTCTCGCCGGGGAGATCGGCATGGCGTATGCCGCGCCAAACGCCGCTCAGGCGGCAGTCTACGAGGCCATGGCGCAGGAGGCGCAGGCGGGTGAGGCGAATCTGCGCCGGGCGATATCGAATCTCAGCATTGTGCCGTGACCGGGGCGCCGGCGCGCCTCGCCGCCGTGTGAACGGACGGGCCTATTCCGCGCGCATCGCCAGCACGGGGTCGACCCGCGTCGCCCGCCACGCCGGCAGCACACAGGCCAGCGCCGCGGCGAGCAGCACCACGCCCGCGGCGGCGCCGAGCGACGCCGGGTCGTGTGCGCCGATCCCGTAGAGCAGGCTCTGCACCAGCCGTCCGCCGGCCAGCGCCGCGGCCAACCCCGCCAGCGCTCCGAGCCCCACCGGCGCCAGGGCCTGGCCGGCAATGAGCCCCCGGATGGCGCCGGCCGGGGCGCCAAGGGCCAGCCGGATCGCCAGCTCCTTTTTCCGCTGGGCCACGCTGTGCGCCACCAGCGCGTACACCCCGATCGCGGCCAGCAACAGCGCCAGCGCGGCGAAGGTCATCAATAGCGTGAACTGATAGCGCTGCGGCGCCGTCGCCGCCGCCCGCAGCGATCCCAGGGGCCCTATCTCGGGGATCGCCGCGTTCGGTGCCAGCTTCCATACGGCTTGGCGCAATGGTGCCGTGACCGCGCTCAACGGCAGCGCGGTGCGCAGGACCAGCGAAAAAGCCCAGGGATCCCAGTTCCAGTATGGCTGATAGACCACCGCCGGCGCCGCCGACGTCAGCGACCCGTCGAGCGCGTCGGCCGCCACGCCCACGATCGTCGGCGTGAGTCCGTTGACCATGATCGGCTGTCCCACCAGAGTGCGCGGGTCGAGTCCCGGCCAGATGAGCCGTGCGGTGGCCTCGGAAACGATCACAGCCTGGTGCATCCTCTGCTCATCGGCCTGGCTCTTGGGAGGCCATGCGGCGGGCCGGTCGCTCTCGCGGAAATCGCGCCCCGCGATCAGCGGAATGCGCATCGTCGAGAAGTACTCCCCGCCGACGAAGCGCACGTTCACGCTCGGTTGCTGCCCCGTCGGATATTGCCTGCCCGGTACGCCCGCGTCGTCGATCCAAGTCTCGCCTTGCAGCGGCAGGTGCGACGTGAGCCCCGCGGCCCGGACGCCCGGTATCGCCGCCACGGCGGTCGTGATCTGCTGCAGGATCCGGTCACGCTCCGCGCCTCCGTAGCTGCTGATCACCACCCGGGCCTCGACCGCCTGATCGGTCGAAAAGCCGGCGGGCCTGGTCATCAGGTTGTACAGGCTGACGCCCAGCAGTCCGGCCGCGGATATTAGCAAAGTAGAAATGGCCGCCTGCAGCGCGATCAGACTCTGCCGCGAACGCACGCCTGCCGGCCCCGCCGTGGTCGCCGCGCTGCCGGCCTTGAGCGAGTCCTGCGGATCGCCGCGGCCCACGCGCAGCGCCGGAACCAGCCCGGTCAGCACTCCCGCCACCGCCGACAGCAGGAGGCCTACCGCCAACACCCGCCAATCCACGTGCACCTGGTCCAGCCGGGGAATGTCGTTAGGGGCCAGCGCAAGCAGGCCCTGCAGGCCGGCCGCGGCGCACGCCATCCCGAGCGCACCCCCGATGATTCCAAGGGACAGGCCCTCGCCCAGCACCTGCCGCACCAGGCGTCCGGGCTCCGCGCCGAGGGCAATGCGGATCGCCCAATCCCGGCGCCGGTCGACCACTCGGCTCACCCACAGCCCGCCGAGGTTGACGCTGATGATCAGCAGCACCGCGCCCACCGCGCCCAGCAGCAACCACAACTCCTGCCGCGCGCCTTGCGTCGCGTAGTCCAGCACTGGCGTGATCGTCGCTTGCAGCGTCATCTCTGGCGCCTTGTCCGGTGCGTCGGCCGCCAGCCTGGCCTGAATCACGTTGAGCTGCGTCAGCGCTTGCCCGGCGTTTACGCCCTGCTTCATCCGCCCGATCACCGTGAAGTTGAAATTCGACCAGATGGATCTGAGGTCACCGCCGAAGTTCGGTCCGAATTCGAAGGGAACGAAGAACTGGGTGGGCTTGCCGGCTGCCATCGGTCCCAGCTCGCTGCCCCCGATGCGGAAGTTGGCCGGCAACACGCCGATCACGCGTGCTTCAGCTCCCGGCGCGCCCACCGTCCGCCCGATCACGTGGGGGTCGGCGCTGAACGCCGACCGCCAGAGCGCGTCGGTGATCACCATTGGGCGGCTGCTGTCGGCGGCATCAGCGGGGGTGAAGAACCGCCCGAGTTCCGGCTTGGCCCGGAGCACGTCGAAGAAACTCGGCGTGACCCGGACGCCATCCAGGACTTGCGGCGCCCCCTGTCCGGCGAGGGTGAACGATGTGCTCTGCAGCGCGGCCATCGCCTCGAATTCGCTTGCCTGCTCCCGCCAGGCGAGAAACGCCGACGGTGTATCGAAGAGCTGGAATTTCTGCGATATCTGCGGCGCCTGGGGGGATCGCTCGCCCAGCAGCACCAACTGCTGCGGGTCGGGAAAGGGAAGCGGTCGCAGCAGCACCCCATTCACCACCGAGAAGATGGCCGTAGTGGCGCCGACGCCAACCGCCAGCATGATTACCATCAGGATGTGAAAGGGAGAAATCCGGCGAAGGTATTGCATGCTCGTCGAGTCCTGTACTGGGGCTAGGCGTCAGTACGCGTGCGGTGGGCGGTGGGTTTCTCTTCCGGACGGGGATGCGGTCCACTGAGCCGAGGTTGGCGCGATGATTTCGGGAATTGGACAGCAGACGGGCGCGGCCGGTTTGATTCTCCTCGGTGGGGCAGCTTCGCGACTGGTCAACTCGAGACGGCTGACGCCGTGCCTCCGAGCAGGATGGCCGCGTTGCGCTTGAGTCCGCGGAGCGTCGCCCGCTTCATCGCCGAGCCCTTGAACGCCCGGCCGAACTCCTCTTCACCCATGGCACGGGTCTCGGTCGCCAACGCCTTCGAATCCTTTCCCGCAATCACAGGCCGCGCCTCGAACCTCGCGTCTGCGACCTCTCGCGCGAACCTATGGTTCCAATGACCCCACGCTTGTTGGCCGCGTACGCGCGAGCCATCAGCTACTCCGCCCGCAGCGTGTCAACCGGATTCACTCGGGCTGCGCGCAGTGCCGGTGGAATGCCCGCCAGCACGGTGGCCGCGAACAGCACCACCGTCGCGCCGGCCATGAAGTAAGGCGCCATTCCATCGTAGCCGAACAGGTAGTGTGCCAGCAGCCCCTCGGCCCAGTTGGCGAAGATCAGCCCAATCGCCAGCCCCAGCAGCGCCGTCGCATTGCCGTCGTGCAGCACGATCCGGATGATGTCGCGGGCCTGCGCGCCGAGCGCGATGCGAATGCCAAATTCGCGGCTGCGCTGCTCCACGGCATACGCGGCCATGCCGTAGACGCCGATCAATGCCAGCAGCAGCCCGATCGCCGCAAACGCCCCCACCAGGGTCCCCACGAAATCGTACATCTTCGAGAGCGGGGCGAAGCCGGTCACCTGATCCCACGTCTCGATGAAGGGCGCCGAGCCCGGGTAGTCCGCCGAGAACTTCCGCTGCAGCCGCCCGATGAAGGCCTGGGGATCTCCCGTGGTGCGGATTACGAACTGCGTCTCCAACCCACGCGCCGGGTATGCCGCGCCGGTCGCGATGAGGAACACCGGTTCGGAGCAGGGACCCTCGACGCAGCTTACGCCGAAGATCGGCTGGCCGACGATGCCGACGACGCGCATCCAGGGCAGGCGCGACGAGAACTGAATGAGCCGCCCGAGCGGGTCGGCCCCGGGCCAGAGCCAGTGCGCCGCGTTCTGGTCGATGATCACCGACGGGAGCGGGTCGTCCTCGCTCGCGTGAAAGTCGCGCCCGCGCAGGACTTTCATGTCAAGCACGCGCAAATACGACGGCTCGACGGTGACGACGCGCGATGCCTCGACCAATGAGCGCGGATCGCCGCCCCCCGGGTCGTCGATCCGTACGCGCCCGCCCGTGAACCACGGCCACTGCTCCGTGGCCCCGGTCACCCCCGGCATCGCGCGCAGGCTCTGGAGCTCGGCGTAGCGCTTGGCGCGCTGAGCCGGCGACGGTGGTTGGTTGTAGTCCATTGGCCAGTGCGGCGTGGCCTCCTGCACCGTGGCCCGCACCAGATGGGCGGCATCGTAGCCGTAATCGACGAGCTCCACGCGCCCCACGACGGCGCCGAGTAGCGAGCCGGCCACAACGAGCGTCAGCGCCCCTGCCACCTCCGCCACCACGAGGAGCCGGAAGCGCGACCCGCCCACGGTGGTCCGGCGGTCGCCACTCTTCATGAGCGCATGGATATCGCCGCGCAACAACAGCGTGGCCGGCGCCACCCCGAACACCACGGCGGCCACGACCGTCAGGCCGACCCCCGCCGCCACGACGCGCCAGGACAGTTGCGGCTGCACGAGCCCGAGGTATTGCAGATTGATGGGGAGCGTCGCGCGTACGGCGTGGATCGTCCACAACGAGAGCAAGCCCCCCAGGACGCCACCCGCGAGCGCGACGAGTCCGCTTTCGGCAAAGAGCAAACGCGCGACCCGCAGCCGACTCGCGCCAAAGGCGAGCCGCGTGGCCAGCTCCTGCCGCCGGGCCAGCCCCCGGGCGAGGAGCAGATTGGCGATGTTCGCGCACGCGATGAGCAGCACCGCCAGGGTGCAGGCGGCGAGCGCCGCCACCAGGTCGAGGCGTTGCGCGGGCGACACGATCGCCGGCGCGAGCTCGACACGCGCCCTCGGCGAGTGGAAGGGGTCGATCGCGACCGCGCGCACGTTCAGCTCATCCAACGCCTGCTGCCGCGTCACGCCGGGACGCAACCGGATCAGCGCCGCGCTTCCGCGTGTGCCGGCCTGCGGCATGAACACGTCGGCGCCCAGTGGCGGCGCGCCGTTCTGGGGCAGGACGCCGACCACGGTGAACGTCGCATTCGTGACCGCGTATTCGACCAAGATCGTAAACGGCGCGAAGCCCTTCGTACCGCCGGAAATCTCCTGCCACAGGCGGGCGCTGATCACGATCTCCTGCCGCGCCGCCGCCGTCGAGTCGTGGAACAGCGTGCCGTACAACGGCCGCGCCCGAATGACCTGGAAGAAATTCCCGCTCACGTACGCGAACTGCGCCTGCACGTGGTGATCGCCAGCCTGGATCGGCTGCGAGTCCGCCGCCAGCATGTAGGGCGTGTCGGTGACGCCGTCGTAGGTGCGGTCCGAGTCGCCCAGCACGGCGCGGACGCCCGCGGAATGTGGCGGGATGGCGACGTCCGCCGGTGGGCGCGGGCCACCCTTGAATGTGGCGAGCACGAGCTGCCCCGGCTCTGGCAGCGGGATTTCCGGCCGCAGGATCGCGTCGATGAGGCTCGACATCGTCGTGTTGGCCGTGATCGCCAGCGCCAGTGCAAGAACGCTGAACGTCGCAAACGCCTTGCTGCGGCGGAGCGTGCGCAGCGTGACGCGAAGATCACTCTGGAACTGGTCTAACCAGGCGAATCGCCAGATTGCGCGCACGTCCTCCCCGATGCGGCCGAGATTGCCGAACCGGCGGCGGGCAAAGGCGAGGGCCGCGTCGTCCATCGTTCCACTCGCCTCGGCCTCCAATTCCAGGTGGTCGCGTAGCTCCCGCGCGATCTCCTCGTCAGATGGTCGCCGGACGCGCCGGAAGAACCGGTCGAACACGGGTCAACCCTCCGCGGCGGGATTCATGACCCTGCCGATGGCATTCACGATCCGATCCCACTTGCTCGCCTGCCGCAAGAGATGCTTCCGCCCCGCGGCGGTGAGGCGGTAGCACTTGTACTCGCGGGAGCGTCCGGACGGTACCTCCCACTTCGCGCTGATCAGCCCGTCGTGTTCGAGCCGGTGGAGGGCGGGATAGAGCGATCCGTGTTCGACCGTGAGGACACCCTCGGTCGTCTGCTGGATTGACTTGACGATGCCGTGTCCGTGCCTGGGCCCGAAGAGCAGCGTCTTGAGGACCAGCATGTCGAGCGTGCCGGGAAGGAGCTCGGGGCGATCGGGGCGGCGAGATGACATCGGATGGTAGGTAGGCGACCGGATTATGGTAGAGTACCTACCATGTCGTCAAGACGACTCGATTTGGGGCTGCTTGTGAATGCCGAGCAGGACCTCAGCGTTCCGCCTCAGTCCAGCCAGCTTGGCACGCTTCATCGCCGAGCCCTTGAACGCCACGCGGAATTCGTCTTCGCTCATACCGAGGATCTCGGCCGCGAGCGCCTTCGTGTCCTTCCCCGCGATCGCCGGCCGGGGTTCGAAGCTTGGCTCCTTCATTTCCCGCGCGAATTTCACGTTCCACGGGCACACCTCCTGGGAGACGTGCCGACAAAACTGTATTGCGATTCCGTTGGGGACGGGCGGTCGAACGCTTAATTCCGCAAGGAATTCGGGCAGCGCCCGGCGCCAGGGGCCATTCGGTAGCAGCGTTTCTGTCAGGTGTGGGACTCCGATATCCGGGAATAGCGATTGGCCATAGTGCCGTTTATCTTGTAAGTGGAACTTTTGCCCCCATTGTAGCTCCGCCACCTGCTCCGGGGATGCCGTCCACCTCGGGCCCTCCACGCTGCTCTCGATGCCCGGCCACTTCGTTCCCAAGATCTGGCAGCACGACCCGACACTTGACGCGCCCGCCGCCTATCGGCGCGCCTGCCGGTACGACGCGTTCGTCCCCGACGAGCTGGCGTCGCTCGACGTGCGGTTGGACGCCCGGCTCGCCGGGCTGGTTTCCGAGGCCGAGGATGCCATCCGGCAGTTGAATCACGAGGGCGGCACGGCGCTGGGGCCCCTCGCCAGACTGCTGCTGCGAACCGAATCCATCGCCTCCTCCAAGGTAGAGGGCATGCAACTTGGCGTTCGCGAACTGGCGCGCGCTGAGGCCAGGGCCGAATCGGGGATAACGCCGGCGCCGACCGCGATGGAGGTGCTGGCCAACATCGATGCCATGGTGCTTGCCGTGGACGACGCGGCTGAGACCAAGAAGTTCGGCGTCCGAGAGATCCGGGCGATTCACCGCCGGCTGCTGGAGCGCGCCGCGCGCACGCAGATCGCCGGGCGCTTGCGAAAGGGGCAGAACTGGATCGGCGGGAACGACTACAACCCGTGCGGGGCGGCGTTCGTCCCGCCTCCGGTCGAGGACGTGGACGGTCTGGTCGCGGACCTCTGCCGCGCGGTGAATGACGACCTGCTCTCGCCTCTCGTGCAGGCGGCACTCGTGCACGCCCAATTCGAGACCATTCACCCGTTCGACGACGGCAACGGACGCACCGGGCGGGCACTGGTGCACGTCGTGCTGCGGCGCCGGGGAATCGCGCCGCGGTTCCTGCCGCCGGTCAGCGTGGTGTTCGCCGGTGCGAAGGACCGATACATCGCCGGGCTCACGCAGTTCCGCGCCGACGGGGTGGCCGAGTGGCTGGAGTACTTCGCCGCGGCGATGCTGCGCGCGGCCCGGCTCGCGCGCGCCTACATCGTTGCCGTCGGCGATCTCCAGGGCCGCTGGCGGGAACACTTGCGGGTAACGCCGGGCGCTCCGCGCGCGGACGCGGCGGCGTGGGCAATTCTCGAGCTGCTGCCCGCTCACCCGATGATTTCGGCGCCCGTCGCCACGGCGGTCACGGGGCGTGCCAAGGGCCGGGTGTACGAAGCAATCGAGCAACTCGTCGGTGCAGGGGTGCTGTTGCTGTTGTCGGAAGGCAAGCGGAACCGGTGGTGGGAAGCGGCGGGGCTGCTCGACCTGATCGGAAGTCTGGAAGCCGGGGAGTTGCCGCCGGCCTCGCGGTGATCGCGATGCGCGCGCCACAGCGCGTCCTTGAGCGCGGGTGGTGAACGACTTCACTATCTCATTACGAAGGAAACCGTGACATGGACATCAAGGGAAGCACGCTCCAATTCAAGGTCACCCTGCGGCACATCAAGCCGCGCATCTGGCGCCGAATCGAGATGCCGGCCAGCTACTCGTTTTGGGATCTGCACGTGGCCATCCAGGACGCCATGGGCTGGCTAGACTATCACCTGCATGTGTTCCGCGTGCGGAACCCTGAAACGCGGCAAGCCGAAGAGATCGGGATTCCCGACGACGACCCATTCGAGGACGGTCCGGTGTACCTGCCTGGGTGGACCGTGCCCATCAGCAAGTACTTTTGCATCGGCGGCACACGGGCGCAGTACGAATACGACTTCGGCGACGGGTGGGAGCACGACGTAGAGCTGGAAGCCATCGGAGGCCGCGAGCGGGGCACCAAGTACCCCCGCTGCCTGGCCGGCGAGGGGGCGTGCCCGCCCGAGGACTGCGGTGGCCCGCCCGGCTACGAGCGCCTGCTCGCGATTCTGGCGAACCCCGCAAACGAGGAATACGACGAGATGTTGGAGTGGGTGGGCGGGCGGTTCGACGCCAACGCGTTCGCTCCGGAGCGCGTCCGATTCGACAATCCCAAGGTGCGCTGGCGCAAGGCGTTCGGTGGGCGGCGGAGCCGGTGACGGCCCGCGACTCAGTCGTGATTGTCTGGCAGAACGATCTTGGCGTTTCGACGAAGGCCCTTCCGCTTCGCCCGCTTCATCGCCGAGCCGTGGAACGCGGCGCGAAACTCGTCTTCGCTCATGGCGAGGATCTCCGTCGCCAGCGTCCGCGCATCTTTCCTCGCAATCACCGCGCGCGGTTGGAAGCTTGACTCCTTCACCTCCCGGGCGAACTTGACGTTCCAGGGGCACACCTCCTGACACACATCACAACCATAGAGGTGCCCACCCGCCGCGATCACCGCGTGAAACGGGCGCGGCATCTCACCATTCAACTCGATCGTGAGATATGAAATGCACCGGTTGGCGTCGAGCACCCCCGGCTCCACGAACGCCTGCGTCGGACACGCATCGAGACACGCCCGGCAACTTCCGCAATGCTCGACGTCGAACGGCGTGTCGGGCCTGAGTTCCAAATCCAGCAGCAACTCGCCCAGGAAGAGGAACGATCCGAGCTTCGGATTGATGAGGTTGGTGTTCTTCCCGAACCAGCCGAGCCCCGCCTTCCGCGCCAGGTCGCGCTCGAGAATGGGCCCGGTGTCCACGTAGGCTTTGCCCGCCACGTCGCGCCCCGCTTCGCGCCCCACTAGCCGGTGCAGTTCGCGCAGCCGCTCGATCATCAGATCGTGGTAATCGTCCCCTCGCGCGTACCGCGCCACGGGGCCGTCCGGCGCCCTGCCGCCGTAGTCGAGCCCCACCACGATTGCACTTGCGGCGCCCGGCACTGGCCGTCGAGTATCGGCCCGCTTCTCCGCGCCGCGCCGCAGGTACGCCATGTCGCCGTCGTATCCCGAACCGAGCCACCGCTCGAACGCCGGCGCGGTCTCGGCCGGGCCCAACTTCGCGATGCCCACGAGGTCGAATCCGAGCGCGTAGGCGTGCGCCTTCACGCGCTCCTCGATCGGCCGCGTCACGGCCCGCGCACGGCCCACCGCGCATAGCGCACCACATCGGCCGCCGGCGGCACGAAGTCGTAGCTGCCATAGGCCGTGTGCATGCGCCAGCGCACGTACTCGCGCGACGGCAGCGGGACAAAGGGAAAGCGCGCGTACCACCCGCGCTCGCGGAACCGCCACGCCACGCGCAACAGCGCGATGCCGGTGGCAGGACGCACCACCGATCGCCAAGCGAGCGACAGGGACAACCGGGTCCAGCCCATGCCCCCAATCTACAGGAACGACGTCCCGTCCAGAGCGGCGGGAATCGGCAGCCCCAGGGCCGCCAGGGTGCTCGGCATGACGTCGGTGGTGCGCCGAGGTGCGCGCGCCACGGGCCGGTTGAGGAGCAACGGCACGATCATGTGCTCGCGGTGCAGCGCCCCGTGCGAACTGACGTGCCGGATGGGCTCGTAGCGCGCACGGAAGTCCCAGTCCCGCGCCGCCGAGAGGATGATATCACCGGCTCGCGGTGACCCGGCGAGGTGCGCGATCTGGACGATGGAGTCGGGATAGTCGGTACGCGCGGTGGCATCGTGCGCTTCGTCGGCCGTCGCCCCCTGCAGTGCGCGGCCAACGCCGAGGGGGTCACCGACGGCCGGAAAGTACGAGTAGAAACCGGCCACGCGCGATACGATCCCCACCTCGCCGCGCCGCGACCGCACTTCGCAGCGTTCGGGGTCGAGCGGCAGCAACAGTAGATCGACCGACGGCCGGGCGAGCAGCACGTCCACGAGTGCGCTCCAGCGGGGAGCCAGTGAGGGCCACCAGGGACGGCGCCGCCGCCGCACTTCCAGGAAGATGTGTGCCATGGCGTTCCCGCTCACCATCACGGCCGTTTCGGGGAAGGGCGTCATCACCCAGGGGTGGGCCACCACGCGGTGCCCCCGCACCATCAGCAGGCCGGCCAGGTCCTCGTGCTGCCGCACCGGCGAATGCCCGTGGTCGCTCACGATCCACAGGTGCGTGTCGCGCCACCGGCCGTCACGTTCGGCGTCGGCGCGGATGCGCTCCGCCGCGTCGTCCACGATGCGCAGGGCCTCGATCACCATGGGGTGGTCGTGGCCACGAGCGTGGGAGACCTTGTCCACACCGGTGAACGCGGCATAGGTGTAGGCCGGCCGTTCTTCGGCCACGCGACGCACGACCTCGTCGGCGATCTCGCGGTCGATCCGCAGCCAGCCGGCCACGTTTCCGCTGAAATGAGTGCGTGCGGCTCGCAGCGCCGAGCGGGTCGTGAGAGCACCGATGCGCTTGGACGCCGGGAGCCCGCGCGTGATGACGCTCAGCGCCGCCAGGCTCGATGGCGCGAGTTCGAAGATCGTGGGAGCGTCCGCAGCGAGGTCACGATCGACGGCGCGAAGCTGGTACCCCACGTAGCTCCGCGTGTAGTCGGGCAGGGAGCAGGCGCTTCGCTCACGGTCGAACCAGCGCAGCCCGGGAAGCCCCACGGGGCCGGGAAACCGGCCCATCAGGAACGGCGCATAGGCCGGCCCGGTGACCGATGGGAAGACGGTGCTCACCTCGTGCAGACCGCCCTCTTCGCGCAGCCGGGCGAGCGCCGGCAGGACGCCGGCGTTGAGCGCCGCGGCGAGCGTGTCGGGCCGAACGCCGTCGGCGAGCAGTATGACTACGGGCATCTTCGGACGGGATGCGCGGCGGGCATGACTGGAAAAGCAAGCGACCGGGGCCCCCGCGGGCAACGGGCGCGCTGGCGTAGCGTCGGGCAGATGGCGTAAACTCCGTGAGCGCGCGCCCCGGGCGCGTGCTCTTCCTTCATCAGCAGGTACACGCGCATGTCCGCATTCAAGCGGAGCGGCCCACCCGCTCGCAAGCGTCGTCCCCGCGCTCCCCACCCCCCGAAGACGGCGTCGGGAAAGACCGCCGATCTCGAGTTGCTGAAGAGCGCCGCGCGCGACGCGCGCGCCGGCCTCCGCGAGCGGACCGAGGCCGGTCACATCGGAGCGGGGCGGAAGCCGCCGTCGCAGCAGGCCCAATTCCACGGCAGCGGTGCCACGCGCCGGATCGACGACGCCATTCGCGACGTGCAGATCGTGACCGAGGACCAGAAGCTGCTGCAGCGCGCGTCCGACCCCTCCGATTTCACGCGCACCGATCCGTGGCGCGTGATGCGCATCATGGGCGAGTTCATCGAGGGGTTCGACGCGCTGGCGCACGTGACCAAGGGGGTCACGATCTTCGGGTCGGCGCGCACGCACCCCGACGAACCACAGTACGCAGCCGCCAAGGAGACGGCGCGACTGCTCGCCCAGGCCGGCTTCGCGGTGATCACGGGCGGAGGCCCGGGCATCATGGAAGCGGCCAATCAGGGCGCCAAGCTGGGCGGCGGCGTGTCCATCGGATGCAACATCGAGTTGCCGTTCGAACAGGGGGCGAATCCTTACATCGATAGGCTCATCAACTTCCGCTACTTCTTCGTGCGGAAGACGATGTTCATCAAGTACTCGGACGCGTTCATTATCTTCCCCGGTGGCTTCGGCACCCTGGACGAGGCGTTCGAAGCGCTCACGCTCATTCAAACGGGCAAGATCTACCAGTTTCCGGTGGTGTTCTTCGGCCGCCACTACTGGGCCGGCTTCATCCGCTGGCTGCAGACACGCGTGCTCACCGAGGGCAAGATCTCGCCCGGCGATATGGATCTCATGATCGTCACCGACGATCCCGCCGAAGCCGCCAGCGTGGTCATCCAGGCGCAGCAGAGCCTGAACCCCAGCGGCGCGGAACTAAGACGAGGCTGAACGGAATGGCGAAGAAGAAGGTGGCGGGAAAGGGTAAGCCGGCGGCGCCGGCGCGAGAGCGGAGCGGATTCAAGGCCTCGCGTCACGGCACCGGCAAGCGAGCGTCGGCGGCGGGCCCCAAGGCCGCTCAGAAGAGAGCGGCCGAAGCGCGCGAGGCCGCTGGCAAGCAGCACACGGCCGCCGAGCAGAGCCGCTTCCTGCGCGGCGGCAAGATCGACCCGCGCCGCATCGACGGCCGCGAAACGGTGGTGGACCTGGTGGACGGCACCTTTCTCGCCTACAACGCCGCGCGGCTGCGCGAGGCCTGTCAACTGTTCACGCAGAAGATGCTCGACGCAGACGTGACTGTAGGGCTCACGCTCACCGGGGCACTCACACCCGCCGGGCTCGGCATGGCGGCCATCATCCCGCTCATCGAATCGGGGTTCGTGGACTGGATCATCTCCACCGGCGCCAATCTGTATCACGACACGCATTTCGGCCTCGGCCTCGCCATGCACCGGGGGAACCCGCAGGAATCTGACATCGTGCTCCGCGAGGAAGGCGTGGTGCGCATCTACGACATCTTCTTCGATTACGATGTGCTGCTCAGCACTGATGCCTTCTTCCGCAAGATCATCCAAGGCAAGGAATTCCAGCGCGCGATGTCGAGCGCCGAATTCCACTATCTGTGCGGCAAGTACGTTCGCGAACGGGAGAAGGCGCTGAGCATCGGCCAGAAGTCGCTGCTCTCGGCCGCATACGCCGCGGGCGTTCCGATCTACACCTCGTCGCCGGGCGACTCGTCCATCGGCATGAACGTGGCGGCGCTGGCGCTGGACGGGAACCGGTGCGTCATCGACCCGAACCTCGACGTGAACGAGACGGCATCGATCGTGCTCGAGGCCAAACGCGGCGGCGGCAAGTCGGGCGTGTTCATCTGCGGGGGCGGCAGTCCCAAGAACTTCATGCTCCAGACCGAACCCCAGATCCAGGAAGTACTGGGCATCGACGAGAAGGGGCACGACTACTTTTTGCAGATTACTGATGCCCGCCCCGACACGGGCGGCCTGTCGGGCGCCACGCCCGCCGAGGCGGTGAGCTGGGGCAAGATCGACCCCGACCGGCTGCCCGATGCGGTGGTGTGCTACCTCGATTCCACCGTCGCCCTGCCGCTGCTCACCTCGTACGCCCATGCGAGGCACGCCAGGAGGCCGCTCAAGCGGTTGTACGACAAACGGGGCGCGATGATGGCGCGGCTTCGGCGTGAGTACGTCAGGGGAGCCGGTTAGGACGTGAGCTGCGGTGGCTCGGGGTCGTCCGCCGCCGGCAGTTGTTCGACGTCGCGCAGCTTGCGCTCCATCGCCCGCGCCCGCACGGCCACCTGCTCCACGGCCTCCGACGCCAGGCCGAGCTTCTTCTGCGCGCTCGATACCGCGTCGCCGAACTTCCCGAACTCGGTGCGGACGCCCGCCAGCAGCCGCCAGACCGCCTCCGACCGCTCGGCGAGCGCCATCGAGCGAAACCCCATCTGCAGGCAGTTGAGCAGCGTGGCGAAGGTGGTGGGGCCGGCTACCATCACGCGGCACTCGGCACTCAGCGTCTCGACCATCCCCGGCAGTCGCACTACCTCGGCGAACAACCCTTCCGAGGGCAGGAAGAGAATGGCGTAGTCGGTGGTGTACGGCGGGTCAATGTACTTGGCACGGATGTCGTCGGCCGACCGCCGGACCGCCGTGGCGAGCGCCTTCTGGGCGCTGGCGACACCGCCCGCGTCGGCGCGCTCCTGCGCATCGAACAGGCGGGCATAGTCTTCGGCGGGATACTTGCTGTCCACCGGGAGCCACATGCTGCCGCCGTCCGATCCCGGGGCAGGGATCCGGATCGCGAACTCGACGATGGTGTCGCGCAACGGACTCGGTTTGACGTTCCGCCCGAACTGGCTGGGGGCCAGCAACTGCTCCAGCATGGCCTGGAGCTGCCACTCGCCGAGCACGCCCCGCGTCTTGACGTTGGTGAGCACGCGCTTGAGGTCGCCGACGCCTTCGGCGAGCGACTGCATCTCGCCCAGTCCGCGCTGGACCAGCGCCAGCCGCTGATCGAGCGCTTCGGCGACACGGGCCATCGCCGCTGCGGTCTCGTCGCGATTGCGCCCCATCTCCTCGCGCACCACCTGATCGGCGCGGTCGAGCCCGCGCTGCAGTTCCGCGAATCGCTGCTCGATCGCTGCCATCTCCGGCGGTCGCGTCCGGCGCAGAAGGACCGCGAGCAGAACGACGGCGGCTACGAGCAAGCCAGCGATGGCGATGAGCAGGGGAGTGGTCATGCGGCCGGTACCGGCTGGTGGGCCGGCGGAGCGCTCGCGCGCACGTTGCGCACGAAGTTGGCACGGGCGTATTCGCCGAACGAGATGTAGCCGGCCAGTTCCTCGCCGCCGAGCACGTCGCGGACGATCGCCCGGTCGCTCCACCCTTCGGCGATCCGCCGCTCGATGACGCCGATCGTCTGCTCGATCCACTCGGCCTTGGTGAGCAGCGCCTCGGTGGGATCCATGACTGGGCCGCGGTGCGCGTCGAACATGCGCGCGGGACGCAGCGCCGCTGCGGTGCGCAGGTCGCGGACCAGTTGGCGCGGGTCCTCGTCGTGGTGCGTGACCTTCACGTGCGCGCCCAGCCAGAGGTCACCGGAGAAGAGCGTTTCGCGCTCGGCATCCCAGATCACGCGGTGGTCGTGCGCGTGACCGGGCGTGAGAATGGCCGCCACACGTTGCGGCGGGAACGCCGCGAATGACTCCGTGAAGGGTTGCGGCTGGCCCCAGGTGAAGCGGCGGTAGGCGCGGATGGGGCGGCCGGCGCGGAGTTCGGCCAGCGACGCTGGCGCGATGTCGAGCGGAACGCCGCGGCGGGCGAGCAGACCGACGTTGCCGGCGTGGTCCTCGTGGGCGTGGGTGATCACGGCTCCAGCCGGGTGGAGTTCATCGAGCGCTGCGGCGAGATCGTGGGCAACGTGCGGAAAGCCGCAATCCACGAGCAGCTCCCGTGTGAAATAGGCGCTCACCTCGTAGCCCAGGGACCGGCTCCGCCGGGTGGACATGCGGAGGCGCGTGACGTCGCCGTGCCGCTCGACGCGGATCATGGCGGAAGTCTAGCCGGTTTGCCCGTCCGACACGCCACGGCTGGACGAACACACCGGGTCGCGATACTATGCAGGTATGCGCCATGCATCCCGAGCGGTGAACGGTCTTGGTACGCCCAGCCCACAGCGGCTGTAGGCGGGTGTTCGGGAGTTGTCATAGCATCGGCGCCCGGCCACTCAGCCGGGCGCTTTGATTTTCGTTCCCACTCCGTGCGGTTCCATGATTGAAGCTCTCAAGGAAAAGCTGAACGCGGAAGTCGCGCGGCTCCAATACGAACTCAACGTCACCCTTCCCGGCGAGATTCGGCGGGCCGTGGAGTTGGGCGACCTGCGCGAGAACAGCGAGTACAAGGCTGCGCTCGAGCGCCAGCAGTTCGTGCAGGCGCGGCTGGGGCACCTGCATCAGCGGCTGAGCAAGCTGTCGTCCATCGACCCGACGCAGATCCCGCCTGACAAGGTGGGGCTGGGCTCGCGCGTGGTCGTGGAGGACAAGAAGTCCAAGGTGCGTGAGACGTACCACCTGGTGTTCGGCGACGCGATCGAATTCGAGGACGGGCACGTCACCATGGCCTCGCCCATCGGGCGGGCGCTTCTCGGCAAGGCGGTGGGCGAGGACGTCATGCTTCGGTTGCCGGCGCTCACGCGGCAGCTCGTGGTGGTCGAGTTATACACGATTCACGACGAAGTGAACGGGAATGAAGCGGCCAAGGTCAAGAAGTAGGCGCCGCACGACGGCGACGGACCGCGCGACCGGGGGTTAGCCGCCCGGTTGGTCGGGACCCGATGGCGGCGTCGCCAGCACGCGGTCGGCCACGGCGTCCATCTGCTGCAGCCGGCGCCGGGCCCAGCTCGGGAGGCGAACGGCGCCCCAGGCGAACATGCCCAATCCGATCGCCGCCACCACGGCAATGCGCGGGACCCGGGCGGCGGCGACGCCTCCGGCGACTTCCAGGACGGCCGCGATGAGGGCGGTCATCCCGATCGTGGCCAATCCGGCGATCATCAAGCTTCTGGCATTCTCATTGAATGTTCTGAGCCGGAGCCGCTGCCCGGATTCGCCCGGCTCGAGGTAGGCGTGGAGGTTCCCGTTGGCCCAGTGCCGCATGGTACCCTCCTGCCGCACCTGGCCGCGCGCGTCGAAGGTCTCGCGCAAATCCACGACCAGCCGCTCCCATTCCGCGTCTGACAGCTCCCGGCCGAGTTCGACGGTGCGCGAGACGCGGACCGGGAATCCGAGGAACCTCCGCACGGGTGCCCGCTCGGCCCGGTCCAGCGCGAGCGCGGCCCGCGCCACGAGTTCCGGGGCGATGGCGACCTGGCGGCCGATTTCCTGGAGTTCGGCGAGCGTCAGTCCCTCGACGGAAGGCAGGCGCCGGTACTCGGGTGCCTGCGTTTCGGTGGCGCGTTGAAAGATGTCGGCGACTTCCTGCTCGGTATACCGTCGTTCAGCCATGGTGACGGAATATCAGACGAACCGGCGCACGGCGCCACTGCGTGCTTACACGCCTGCGCCCGGATCCACCCCGAAGATGCGCTCCACCTCGGCCGCGTAGCGAGGCAGTTCGGCGGCCGTCTGCGCCGGGTCCCAGCCGAGCAACGGCGCGACGTACGCGGCCACGGCCGGTGCCACACCCATTCCATGGTCACGGGTCTCGAAGGCGAGTCTCGTGCGCCGCACGAGCAGATCGGCCAAGGTGCGCGCGTGGGCCCGCTCCACGCTCCACCGCAACTCTCCGAAGCGCCATAGTAATTCCGGTATGATCGGGGTGCCGGCCGCGGCGTCAGTGGCGCAGGCCGCCTCGCGCGCCGGTCCGTCGTCCGAAAGTGGCACGTGCGCCGTGGTGCACGGCCGCCCGCCGCTGATACGGCGCGCCACCGTGTCCACGACCTGGGCCGCCATGATGCGGTACGTGGTGAGCTTGCCCCCCGTGATCGTCACCACCCCTGCCGGCGTGACCTGGATGGCGTGCTCGCGCGAAGCGGCGTTGGGCGAAGCTGCAGTGGTGGCCACGAGCGGCCGGATGCCGGCCCACGCGCTCACCACGTCGTCGCGGCCGAGGCGGGCGGCGGGGAAGAAGGTATTCGCTGCCTGCAGCAGGTACGCCACGTCGTCCTCCGAGGCGCGCACTTCGTCGGGGCGCGCCATCGTGAACGTGTCGGTGGTGCCGAACAGCGTGAACGCACCAGCCGGCAGGGCGAACATCACCCGCCCGTCGGTGGGCGACAAGAGCGTGAGTGCGGCCCTGTTCCCAACGCGGTCGTGCGGTACGAGAATGTGCGTCCCCTTGCTTCCCCTCACCCGAGGGCGGTCGGCGGCGCCCTCGAGCTTTCGCACGTCATCGCTCCACGGACCGGTGGCGTTCACGGTAGCGCGGGCGCGCACGTCCGCCGCGTCGCCGGTCAGCCGGTCGACGAGGTGCGCGCCCACGACCCGGCCGCGTTCCAGCGTAAACGCATCCGCCGCCACGTGATTGAGCACCACGGCGCCGGCGCGCTCGGCGTCGAGCACGTTGGCCAGCGTGAGGCGGGCGTCGTCGCTGTGCGCGTCGTAGTAGGAGACTCCTCCGTCGAGCCCCTGCCGGGCGAGCCGGGGCTCTTGGTCCTCTACCGCAGCCACCGAAAGCCGCTCGTGGCGATGTACGTTGCGGAACGCGGCTAGGGCGTCGTACAGCGTGACGCCGGCGAGCACCTTCCAGTAGGGCACGCGGGCACCGGCGTACACCGGCCATACGAAGCGCAACGGCTGCACGAGGTGGGGAGCGAGCCGGAGCAAGCGCCGGCGTTCCTGACTTGCTTCGAACACCAGCTTGAGCTGCCCGTGCTCGAGGTATCGCAGCCCGCCGTGAACGAGCCGTGAACTGCGACTGGAAGTTCCGCTGGCGAAGTCGTCCTTCTCGACCAGTAGGACGTGGAACCCGCGGAGGGCGGCGTCGCGGGCGATGCCAGCCCCGGTGATGCCCCCTCCCACCACCAGCAGGTCGAACGTTGCGCCGGGCGCGGGAAGGCGGGGAGCGGAAGTCGGCATTGGTATCCAAGAACCTGCCACGGCGCTGGGCGGGGAACAAGCGACACGCCGTTTGGCGGCCTGTCGCCGACCGCCTAAGTTCAGGACATGCCGACTTTTGGGAACGGACGCCGGGTAGCCATCGTGGCGGGCGTGCGTACGCCCTTTGCGCGCGCGGGAACGGTGCTCCGTGCGCTCGGCGCCATCGAGCTGGGGCGGCTCGCCGTATCGGAGCTGCTGCAGCGTACCGAACTGGATGGCGGGCTCGTCGAAGCGATCGTCTACGGCACCGTCGTGCACTCGGTGCTTGCCCCCAACATCGCGCGCGAGGTCGGGCTCATGCCGGCGCTCCCCAAGTCGGTGGATGCGTACACGGTGAGCCGCGCTTGCGCATCGGCCAATCAGGCGATCACCGATGCGGCAGACCAGATAGCGCTCGGCCACCGCGACGTCGTCATTGCGGGGGGCGCCGAATCGCTGTCCAACGTGCCGATCCTGCACTCGCGCGGCATGTCCGACGTGCTCGTCGCCGCTTCTCGGGCCAAATCGCTGGGCGCCCGGTTGAGCGCGTTCGCGCGGATTCGGCCGCGCGATCTCGCGCCGATCACGCCGGCCATCGCCGAGCTCTCGACCGGCGAGACGATGGGCCAGAGTGCGGAAAAGATGGCCAAGATCAACCACATCCCGCGCGAGGAGCAGGATCAGTTCGCGCTGCGCTCGCACCGCCTGGCCGCGGTGGGCGCGCAGGACGGCCGGCTCACGGGGGAGATCGGGACGGTGTGGGTGCCGCCGACGTACGACGTGGCGGTGTCGAGCGACAACGGGATCCGCACCGACACGAGCATCGAGCAGCTGCGCTTGCTCAAGCCGGTGTTCGACCGGCGCTACGGGTCGGTGACAGCCGGCAACTCGTCGCCGCTCACGGATGGTGCGAGTGCGGTGCTGTTGATGAGTGAGGAACACGCCCGAGCGCTGGGCTACGTGCCGCTGGCTTTCATCCGCTCGTACGCCTACGCGGCGCTCGATCCGGGGGAGCAACTGCTCATGGGGCCCGTGCTGGCCGCTCCCGTCGCGCTGCGGCGCGCCGGGCTCACGCTGGCCGACATGGATCTGGTCGAGATGCACGAGGCGTTCGCATCGCAGGTGCTGTGCAACCTGCGCGGCTTCGAGTCGCGGGAGTGGGCCGAACGGGCCGGATTCCTCCACCCGGTGGGCGAGGTGGACCGCTCGCGCCTCAACGTCTTGGGGGGCTCGATCGCCATCGGGCATCCGTTCGGCGCTACCGGCGGACGCATCCTCACAACGCTGGCAAACGAACTGGCCAGGCGGGGCGGGCAATTCGGCCTGATGACCGTGTGCGCTGCGGGCGGGTTGGGGCACGCCATGGTCATCGAGCGCGAGTAGGGGAGGCCACGGACACGCCATGATCAACCTCGACCGCGACAACGACGTTCTCATCGTCACCCTGGACGCGCCGGGCGAGCCGGTGAACAAGCTCACTCCGGAGTTGGCCGCGGAGTTGGCGCGGGTGATCGCCGAAACAGAAGGCGACCCGACGGTGCGGGGCTGGGTGGTGACGAGCGGCAAGAAGGACTCGTTCATCACCGGCGCCGACATCGACCAGTTCCTGGGATTCCGGCACGAAGCGGACGCCGCCCGGGCCAGCCAGATGGGGCAGGAGGTCCTGGCCGCGCTGGCCGCACTGCGCGTGCCGGTCGTAGCAGCGATCCACGGCGCGTGTCTGGGGGGCGGCCTGGAAATGGTTCTGGCCTGCCGCTACCGGATCTGCACCGATCATCCCAAGACGTTGCTCGCCCTGCCCGAGGTCCAGCTCGGCCTGATCCCCGGCATGGGTGGCACGCAGCGGTTGCCGCGGCTGATCGGGCTGCAGGCGGCGCTGGACATGATCCTCACTGGCAAGAACGTGCGCGCCAGAAAGGCGCTGCAGCTCGGACTGGTGGACGAGATGGTGCACCCGGCCATCCTGCGTGACATAGCCATGGCCCGGGCATTAGAGTTAGCAAATGGTACGCGACGCCCGGTGCGCCGGGGGCGTGGGGCGGGTCCGTCGGGGCTCGTACTCGACACCAACTTCGCCGGCCGGAGCGTGGTGTTCCGCAAGGCGCGCGAGACCGTGCTGTCCAAGGCGCACGGTCAGTTCCCCGCGCCGCTGGCCGCGCTGGACGCCGTCCACGCCGGCTTCGAGCGTGGGATGGCGACAGGCCTGCGCGAGGAGTCGCGCCGGTTCGGCGAGCTGGCGATGACCGAGGTGTCGCGGCAGCTCATCTTCCTGTTCTTCGCCACCAACGCGCTGAAGAAGGATCCGGGTGTGGAGCCGCCAGCGCCGCCGCCGGGCGCCGTGCACAAGCTCGGGGTGCTCGGTGCGGGGTTCATGGGGGCCGGAATCGCCGGCGTGGCGGCGCAACACGGCACGATGGTTCGACTCAAGGACACCGACACCGCGCGCGTGGGGAAGGGGCTTGCCGCGGTGCGCGGCGTGCTTCGGGAGCAACTCGTCAAGCGCCGCATCACGCGCCAGGACTTCACCGACCAATCGAGCCTGGTGAGCGGGGCCACGGCCTACACCGGGTTCGGCAACGCCGGCCTGGTAATCGAGGCGGTCTTCGAGGATCTCGACCTCAAGCACCGCGTGCTGCGCGAGGTGGAGCCGTTGATGGCGCCCGATGCGGTGTACGCCTCCAATACGAGCACCATCCCGATCGCGCGGATCGCCGAGGCGGCGGCGCGCCCCGAGCGCGTGCTAGGGATGCATTTCTTCTCCCCCGTGCACCGCATGCCGCTGCTCGAGGTCGTCGTTGCGCCGCGCACCAACAAGACGGCGGTCGTCACCGCGGTGGACTACGGCCGCGCTCTCGGCAAGACCGTCATCGTCGTGCACGACGGGCCGGGGTTCTACACCACGCGCGCGCTGTCGGCCTACATGAACGAAGCCGGAAAGCTGCTCGACGAAGGCGCGGGCATTGACCTCGTTGACCGGGCGCTGATCGAGTTCGGATTTCCCGTGGGCCCGCTCACGCTGCTAGACGAGGTCGGTATCGATGTCGGCGGCAAGGTCGGGTTGGTGCTCTCCGAGGCCTTCGGGCACCGCATGGCGCCGTCGCAGGCGCTGACGCGGGTGGTCGAGTCCGGACGGACCGGGCGCAAGGGAGGTTCGGGATTCTACCGGTACGACAAACGGGGCAAGAAGGGACCCGTGGACCCCACCGTGTATGCCCTGTTCGGCGCAGGCGGTGCCCACAACCCCGTACCGGCCGGGGAGATCGCTGAGCGCTGCGTGCTCGCCATGGTCAACGAAGCCGCCCACTGCCTGGCGGAGGGCATCCTCCGGTCGCCCCGCGACGGCGATATCGGCGCCGTATTCGGCATCGGCTTCCCCCCATTCCGTGGGGGGCCGTTCCGCTACATTGATAGCCTTGGCGCCGATGAAGTCGTGCGCCGCCTCGAAGACCTGCACGGCCGCTTTCCGGCCCGGTTTGCACCGGCCGAACTGCTCGTTGACATGGCCCGGGAGCGCCGCCGGTTCTATCCGGCCGAAGGCAAACCGGTGTGACGGTGTATTCCGTGGGAGATGCAGTGACTCCACCCCTGGTGGTAAGGTCTGAACCATATGGACGGACGCGCTGACGCGCTGATCGTCGAGCGGGTGCTCGCCGGTGACGTGGAAGCATTCGCGACGCTCGTCGAGCGGTATCGCGATCGTTGCGCACGCTACGCGATGCACATGCTCGGCAACCGCGAAGATGCGGACGAAGTGATGCAGGACGCGTTCGTGCGGGCGTACCGGTCCCTCGGCAGGTGCGAGGATCCGGAACGGTTCGGCGCCTGGCTGTTTCGGATCCTGGTCAATCGCTGCCGCACGGCCGGGGCGCGGCGGGCGCGACGCGCCCGCACGTTCCTCGATGACGAAACGGCGCTGCTCACGGCGTCGGAGGAACACCCGGCCGAGCAGTGGGCATGGCGGGAGGAGATCGAGCGGGCGCTGAACGATTTGCAGCCAGAACAGCGTGAAGCCTTCCTCCTCAAGTACGTCGAAGGGCTGGGCTACGACGAGATGGCGGAGTTGACGGGCGTCGGCGTATCGGCGCTCAAGATGCGGGTTATGCGCGCGTGCGATCGGCTGCGCGCGCTGTTGAAGGAGGTTCGCAGTGCCTGAGATGAAGCGGTCCCGGTTCGAGGAGATGGTGACGCATCTGCGCCGCCCCGTGCCGTACGACCCGTCGTTCGATACCCGTGTCATGCGCGCCGTTCGTGCGGTGGCCCGCCAGCCGCTGCGCATCATCACGCCGTTCATGCCCCGCTGGCGGGTGTGGTCGGCGTTCGCCGCCGTCGCCGCTGGCGTGCTCGCAGCGGCCGTGCTTCCCTCCGCGCCGCGGGCCGAGGGGCAATCGGTGCAGTTCGTGCTCGTCGCTCCCGACGCCAAGACCGTGCAGGTCGTCGGTGACTTCAATGGCTGGGATGTTCGCCATGCCGCCTATGCTGCCGCGAACCACGGTGGCGGCGTGTGGTCCCTCACCGCGCCCATCCCCCCGGGGCACCATCGCTATGCCTTCCTGGTAGACGACTCCCTGTGGGTTCCCGATCCCGCTGCGCCCCGAGTGGCCGACGAAGATTTCGGACTGCCCAACTCGGCCTTGGTCGTCGACAACACACCTTGATCCGGTGGCGGTGGTGCGCGCTGGCGATGCTGTGCCTCGCCACAGTGGCGTCGCCACAGCGCAACCAACTGGCGCGCCTCGACTCGACGCTCGACCCGGTCACGCGCCTGGCCGTGCTCGCCATCGTCGACTCGGCGCGCGTCGCCAGGCTGCCCGCCGATGTACTGATCAGCAAGGCGCTCGAGGGCGCCGGCAAGCGCGCCGACGGCCCACACATAGTGGCCGCCGTGCGCGCACTGGCAGGTGAAATGCGAGTGGCCCGGGGCGCGCTGGGCACCGGCTCCCGTCCCGACGAGATCACGGCTGGCGCCCACGCGCTCCACGCCGGCGTGGCCCCCGCCCAACTCACCCGGGTGCGCCGATCGGGGTTGGGTCGCGAACTCTCGACGCCGCTCATGGTGCTCACCGACCTCGTCGCCCGCGGCGTGCCCGCGGTCACGGCGTCCTCGGCCGTCGTGATGCTGGAACGCGGCGGACTGCGCGACGCCGACTTCACGACCTACCAGCGCCGCGTCCGCCAGGACATCGAGAGCGGGGCCGACCCCGCAGTTGCAGCCACCACCAGGGCGCGCGGCGCCAGCCTGCGGCGTGGGGGCCCGTCGGCGCCGCGCCCCGAGCCCTGAGCGCTCCCTAGACCGTAGCGACGCGAACAGGGTACAATTCCCCTGTCCCTGAGCCCGTTTCTCCGTTCCGTGAGACGCATCATGGCCCGTTCGTACTCTCGCGTTCTTGGGCCGCTCGCCGCGGCCTTCCTTGCCTCCTGCGGCGGCGGTGCCCCTCCCGCCGCCGGCCCCACTCCGCGCGGCGGACCGCGCACCGAACGCCCGGCTCGCGGCAACGCGGGGGTCGCGCTGGTGAACGTCCATGCCATCTATCCCACGGACTTTTCCACGCGGCGGCCGCTTACGCGTGCCGAACGGACGTACTTCACGGAAACGTCCCACTACGATGACGTGATGGCGTTCGTGGATTCGCTCAAGGCGCTGGAGAGCCAGCAGATTGCCACGGGCGACATCGGCAAGACGAGCGAGGGCCGCGAGATCCCATACGTCGTCGCTTCCCGCCCGTTGGTGACCAGCGCTGCTGAGGCCAAACGCCTCAACCGTCCGATTGTCTACGTGCAGGCGAACATCCACGCCGGTGAAGTGGAAGGCAAGGAAGCGATGCTCGCCATGCTGCGCGAGCTGACCGCCGACAAGAACCCCAACGTGCTCGACTCGCTGGTGCTCGTGGTGGTGCCGATCTACAATGCCGACGGTAACGAGAAATTCGCCCCTCAGGCCACGAACCGACCGTCGCAGGACGGCCCCGAGTTGATCGGCCAACGCGCCAACGGGCAGCGCCTCGACCTCAATCGCGACTACGTGAAGGCCGAAGCTCCCGAAACGCAAGCCTCGCTGCGCATGTTCGACCGCTGGGACCCCGATGTGTTCGTCGACCTCCACACCACCGACGGCACCTATCACGGATACGCGCTCACCTACGCTGCGTCGCTCAGCCCCGCAGCCAAGTTCACCGGACCGTTCACGATGGACACTCTGCTGCCGGCTGTGCGGCGCAACCTGCTGGCGCGCGAGCGCATCCAGACGTTCGACTACGGCAACGTGGAAACGCCGAATGGGCATCCGCGCGGCTGGTACACCTACGATTCGCGGCCGCGCTACGGCACCAACTACTACGGCATTCGCGGCCGCATCGCGGTGCTCAGCGAGGCCTACTCGCATGACCCGTTCCGAACCCGCATTGCGTCCACCTATGCGTTCGTGGGCGAACTGTTGTCGCTGCTGGCTGCCAACAAGGACGAGATCGTGGGGGTGGCGCACGAGGCCGACCGCAAGACCATTGCTGCCGGTACCACCCCCGCGAACGCGCCATATATCGCTCTCCGTTCCGAGATCACGCAGCACCCGAGTTACGCCGACGTCATTCTCGAGGATCTGGGGAAGCTGCCTGACAGCACCCAGAAGCTCCCGGGGGTGACCCGCGGCTACAAGCGCATCGGCAAGTTCCACACCGAGCGGATGCCGGTGTACGATCGCTTCCAGCCCGTCCTCGAGCGGAGGGTGCCGGTGGCCTATGCCTTCGGGCCCGAACAGCAGGCACTGGTCGAGCGGCTCCGCCTGCACGGCATATTCGTGGAGCAATTGGTGGATTCGCTGAACGTGGCAGCCGAGCGGTTTGCTATCGATTCGGTGGTTCGCAATGCCAACGAGTTCCAAGGGTACCATGAAGAACGCCTGGCGGGCCTCTGGTCGTCGCTGGCCGTGACCCTTCCCGCGGGCACGTACGTCGTGCGGGAGGCCCAGCCCCTCGCCATCCTCGCCATGTATTTGCTGGAGCCCGAAAGCGACGACGGATTCGCAACCTGGAACGTGATGGACCCGTGGATCGGCCCCGGCCGGACCTATCCCGTGCTTCGCATCGTCGAGCCGTTCGCCGTGAATGCGCCACTCCGTCCCGCGAACTGACGGCGATGGCCCGCGCTCCGGCGCGGGCCGTCTAGTTTTCCGGTAGTCCCATGCCTTCGACTTTCTGAGGTCGCATGTTCCGCTCCACGCTGTTGTATCTCTCCAACCAACCGCGGGTGTTCCGGTTCGTGCGCAAGAACCGCCTGGCCAAGTCGTTCGCCCGCCGTTTCGTGGCCGGCGAGCGGCTCGACGACGCGATCGAGGCGGTACGTGTCCTCAACGCCAAGGGCATCTCGGCCTCGCTCGACCTGCTCGGTGAGAGCGTGACGAACGAGCGCGAGGCGCGCGCCGCCCGCGACGAGTATCTGGCGGTCCTCGACCGCATCAACGAGACGCGGCTCGACGCGAACGTGTCGCTCAAGCTCACGGCCATGGGGCTCGACATCTCCGAAGAACTGTGCGTGTCGATCCTGCGCGACGTGCTCGAACGCGCCCAGCGTTACGGCACTTTCGTGCGCCTCGACATGGAGTCGAGCGCCTACACCGAGCGGACGTTGCGCCTGTTCGAGGAACGGTTCTACCCGAGCTTCACACAGCACGTAGGCATCGTGCTGCAGAGCTATCTGTATCGCACGCAGGCCGACGTCGATCGCGCGGTGCAGCTCAAGTGCCGCGTGCGCATATGCAAGGGCGCGTACAAGGAACCGCCAGCCGTGGCGTACCCCGATAAGAAGGACGTCGACGCCAACTACGTGAAGTGCATGCACGCATTGCTCGAACATGGGACCTATCCAGCCATCGCCACGCACGATCCGGCGCTCGTGAACGAGGCCAAGCGCTTCGTCGCCGAACGGGGCATCGCCACCGACCGGTTCGAGTTCCAGATGCTGTACGGCGTGCGGCGCGACCTGCAGGAACAGCTCGTGCGCGAGGGATACCGCCTGCGGGTGTACGTGCCGTTCGGGACGCAATGGTACCCTTACCTCATGCGGCGGCTGGCCGAGCGTCCGGCGAACGTGGCGTTCATCACGGGTAACGTTTTGCGCGAGATGGTTGGCTCCCGACGTTGATCATGGCCGGACAGTTCCTTCCCCCCGATCACGCCAAGGGCGATGCCAATACGCTCGGCGGCTACATGGCGGTGCACGACCGGCCTGCCGCTTTCGAAGGATCGGACGGCTTCTCGTACAGCGTCGAGATCGTGACCGACGAAACGGGTGAACCGGGCTGCCCGTTCGGTGCCTATCTGCTGTTCGTCCAGTGGGCGCGCATCGGCGCGGCATCGCCGCTGGGGCACCTCGAGACCGACTTCGTGGTGCGTGCCGAATCGGAGCGCGCGGCGCGTGACGCCGTGGGGGCAACGGCGTTGGCCGAGGTCAAGCAGATGCTCGACGCGCGGATCGCCGCGCGCGCCGCCGGCGCCCCCGCCCACCGATGGTGGGACGCGATGCGCGCCGACGACGCTGCGTCGCCGTGATCGATTCCGACGTGCTGCTCGGCACCGTCACGCAGGGCACGGGGGGCGTGTGGTGCGTGCTCACAGCCGACGGAACGGTGTACGAGGTGTCGCTGCGCGGCCGACTCAAGAAAGCTGACGTGGGGCGTCGCGCCGGCGGCACGATCCGGCGCGACACCGAGACGGCGTCGCGCGAGACGGTCAAACTGGCCGTGGGCGATCGTGTGCGTCTGGAGCGTGACGAGCGCGGGCAGGTTCACGCGATCGCCGGGATCCTGCCACGCACCTCGCGCTTGGCTCGGCGCGCCCCCGGGGGAGCGCGCGGCGAGCGCGTGATGGCAGCGAACGTCGACCAAGTCGTGGTCGTGTTCGCGGCGGCGCGTCCTGACCCGCATCCGCGCATGCTCGACCGGTTCCTCGTCATCGCCGAAGCCAATGGGCTTCTGGCGCGCATCGTGGTGAACAAGGTGGACCTGGTGGGGCTCGAAGTGGCCGAGGCGCAGTTCGCCGACTATCCGCGGGCCGGATACCCCGTGCATTTCACGAGCGCCAAGCGCGGCGACGGGCTGGAGGTGCTGCGGATGGCCCTGGCCGGGCGCACGTCGGTGCTCACCGGACCGAGCGGAACCGGAAAATCGTCGCTCCTCAACGCGCTCTTTCCGGGGCTCAACCTGCGGGTGGGGGAGATCAGCCCCTCGGTGAACAAAGGGCGTCACACCACTGTAGGGGCGCTGCTCCACCCACTGCCGGGGACGGCGGGAGGGTTCGTGGTCGACACGCCCGGGCTGCGCGAGGTCGGCATGTGGGAGCTGCCCGTGGAGCGGCTGGATCTGTGCTTTCCGGAGATCCGGGCGTACCGCGAGCAATGCCGGTTCGCTGATTGCCGGCACGCAGTGGAGCCCGATTGCGCCGTGCGCGCCGCCGTGGAACGGGGCGAAGTGAGCGCCGAGCGGTATGGAAGTTACTTGAAGCTCTCCGAGGAACTGGCCAGCGAGAAGCCCATGTGGTAGGTCGGCGTCAACCAGATGAAAGACGAGAGGCCGGGAGCGTACTACGCTCCCGGCCTCTCGTCTCAGAACGTTTCTTAGTGCTTCATCAGAATCAGGAACTTGGAAGCAGCCCAGAACTTCGCCGGCGACGTGATGCGGAGCCCGCCGACGATCTTGTTGTCCCGCGTCTCGAACGCCGTCATGTACTGTGGGTCCTGGCGCGTGAAGATGAGGTATTCACCTTCCGGCAGCGTGATACTGGTGTCCTTGGTGAGGTCGATACGCGTGAACGCCGTGGGGTCGAGCGAGAGCGCCGGCGCTACGGGCCGGTTGCCCACCAGCCAGAACGATCTGCGGCCTTCTTCCACGAGCACCCCCATCTTCACCAGGTCGTCACGCGTCCCGGCTACGTAGTAGGCGGTGTTCTTCTGGCGCGTGAGATCGCTGACCGTGTCGGTGAGCGCCGCCTTGACCGACGTGAGTGTGTCCACGCGGCCTTTGAGCGACGCGATTTGCACGTTCTGCGAATCGACGATCGCCTGGAACTCCTTCTTCTGCTGCTCCACCGTCTGCCGGAAATCGGTGATCGTCTGCTCGTACTGCGCGACCTGCAGCATCAGCGTGGAGTCATGCTTGGACAGCGAGGCCGCCTGGAGCCGCACCTGCCGGAGCCGTGCGTCGGTGGCATCGAGCCGCTCGACGAGGGTGTGGATCTTGTTGATCACGTCCTGGCGGTCCTCCTTGATCTTGGCGGCCTCGGCGGGCGTGGCGAGGGCCGTCGCCGTCTTTGTCTTGGGGAGGCTACGTGCCTTGGCGATCTCGGCGTTGATATCGTTCACGAACTGCGTCGAAACCAGCATGTCGTTGAGCAGCTGGTTCTTCACGTTGAGGAGTGAGTCCTGGCGCAGCGAATCCGCCTTTGCCAGCTCCACGAGCTGCTGCTTGGCCTTGGTATCGCAAGCGAACAGCGCGGGGATGAGGAGTACTGCAAGAGCAAGTCTTTTCATGGGTAAAGCCCCCCTTGGGGGTGGTTTGGGGTTACCAGCTGCCGCGTTCACCGACCATCTGAATCACGTTGGCCAACCGATCGGCGGCGTGGCGCCAATTGGTTTCCACAGCGCGCTGCGCGACATCCGGCCGCCCGTCATCGATGGCAGCAATGATCGCGTCGTGCTCCTCGACCGAAGATCGAATGTCCCCGGTCAGCATGCTGATGTACATCCGGATATATCGCTCCGCCTGTGGTTTGGCCGCGTCGTGCAAGGCGATGAGCCGCGGGCCTTCCCCTGCTTGTACCACGCAGCGGTGAAAACGTTCATCGGCGTCGTATAAACGGCTGTGGTCCACTGGGACGGCCCGGCCCGCCTTGAGGAACTCGGCGTTCAATGCGCGCAGGTCCCGGGTCAGCGGCTTCCGCGCCTCCGGGTCGAGTTGGGCGGCACGGCGGGCGCCCAGGCCCTCGAGAGCCCCCACGAGGTCGAGCAGCTCGTGCACGTCGTCGCGGGTCAATGGGGCCACCGTGAGGCGCGACTGCTGCGCTCCCGGCGCGCCCGTCACGTAGCCCTCCTGCTGAAGCCGCTGTAGCGCTTCGCGCACCGGCGTACGGCTCACCCCCAGCCGGCTGGCGATCTCCGTTTCAACGATGCGGCTGCCGGGGGCGACGAGCCCCTGGACGATCAGGTCGCGCAGCCGGGTGTAGACCTGCTCGGGCCGCGAGCCGTGGGCCACCGCGCCGCGCACAGTCTTGACGCGTGAACTGCGGGAAGAGGTCTTTCGGGGGGGCATGGACCGCCGTGGGGCTAGGGAACCGCCACAAATATATGCCATCCCGAGTCCCTCGCGGAGTCCCGCGACTGACATTGACAGCAAAATGTCCGCCATAAGTGCGTGCAACATTGGATGCAATTGTCGACGATTCCGCGGCTTCCGTTGCGGTGGCATACCATCGCCCGCGGGCCCATCTTGAGACTATGCGCTACACCTGCCGTGCTGTGCCAACGATCGCTTTCCTCGTCATCGCCGCCTGCCGTGGCCAACCACCGAGGCCCGCAAACGAATTCGGCGTCCACGTGGCCGCTGCCGGCAATGCCGCGGCGCGGGTCCGATTTACGGTCACCATCAAGGGATCGCTCGAAATCGACATTCACTCCGGGATCGTTGCCATCCGGCCCGACAGTTCGCTGCTCCTGGCTACCCCAGCCGACCTCCTCGTCAAACAGGGGGCCGGCTCGGCGGTGATCACCGCCGCCGACTCCGGCAGGGCGCTGGTGGTCACGCGTCTCGACAGTACCGATGCCGCTCCGGCGCGGGGACACGCGGTGCGGGTCGAGCGGACCGGCGACAGCCGGCATCTAACCGTTACTACGGTTCCCCAGTCCCCGGAGGTCAGGCAATGACATCGTCCCCGCTCCTTCCCCGCCGAGGATTCCTGGCTCGCGTCGCTGCGGGCACGGCTGCCCTCGCCGCCGGCCTGCCCGCCATGGCGCGTGCCGAGCGCGCCCTCCGCCCGGCCGGAGCCGACCCCGATCACTGGCTCGATGCGCTCACCGGCAAACACCGGCAGATCTACGACGTGCTCAGCGCCGACAAGGCAGCGCAGGGCGCGGCATTCGCCCGCAACTTCCTCAACGCGAACAGGGAGGGCTACGGCTTGACCGAGGCCGAAGTCAACGCCGTTGTCTCATTCAGGCACTTGGGGTTCACGATGGGCCTCAACGACGCGATGTGGAGCAAGTACCGGCTCGGGGAACTGATCGATTACGTCGATCCGGCCACCAAGGCGCCAGCAGTGCGCAACACAGTCGCCGGCGCCCCCGACGACGCGCGCCCGAACAGCAGCACCCTGGCCGCGCTGCATGCGCGCGGCGCGGTGTTCACCGTATGCGGCATGGCCATGGCTGTCTTTTCCGGGGAGGCGGCGCGTAAAGCCGGAGCCGACGCTGCCACCGTGCTCGCCGATTTTCGCGCGAACTTGGTGCCTGGTGCGGTGGAAGTCGTGGCCGGCGTGATCGCTGTGAACCGCGCGCAAGAACGCGGTCTCAGCTACGTCTACGTGGGGTGAGCGCACCACCGCGGCGCATCCTGCTCGCCGACGCCGACGCGTTCTTCGTGGCGGTGGCGCGTATGGAGGACCCCGACGGCGTGGGCCGCGAGCCACTGGTCATCGTGGGCGGCACGCGCGCGAGCCGCGGCGTCGTGTGCTCGGCATCCTACGAGACGCGAGCCTACGGCGTGCGGTCGGCCATGCCGATTGCCCATGCTCTCCGCCTTTGTCCGCAGGCGGTGTGCGTCCCCGTGCCACGCAAGGCATGCGCGCAGAAGAGCGGCGAGATCCGCCAGGTGCTCGAGCGGTTCGCGCCGGTGGTCGAGGCGGCCAGCATCGACGAGTGGTATCTCGATCTCGCCGGCACCGAAGCGCTCTATCGCCACGAGCCGCTGGCCACCACGGCGCGCCGCGTCCGCGACGCGATACGCCGCGACACGGGGCTCCAAGTATCCTTTGGCGGCGGCACCTCGAAACTCGTCGCGAAGTTGGCCGTCGAGCATGCCAAACCGAAGCCCGGCCGCGAGGCTGATGGGGTGTACGTGGTGCCGCCGGGGGGCGAAGCGGCGTTCCTGCAAGGGGTCGCACTGGCCGACATCCCGATGATCGGCCCGCGCTTCCAAGAGCGGCTGGCCGGGCTCGGCATGCGCACCGTGCCCGACATATTGGCGTACGACCACGCCACGCTAGCCCATTGGCTTGGCGCGCGGGAGGCACGATGGCTGTACGAACGGGTGCGCGGGATTGATGACCGCGACGTGGCCCCGCGCCTCGAGACCAAGAGCATCAGCAGGGACGAGACCTTTTCCGAAGACCTGGCCGACGATGCGGCGCTCCATCACGAGCTGCTGGCGCTGGTCACGAAGGCTGCCAGCGATTTGCGTGCCGAAGGACTGTGCGCGCGCACGGTTACGGTGCGCATTCGCGATCACGATTTTCGCACACGCTCGGCGAGCCGCACGCTGGAGCAGGGTGTGATGAGCGACCGCGTAATCCTGGCTCTGGCGCGATCGCTGCTGTCGCGGCTGCGGGCGGGGCGTCGAGTACCGGCGCGGCTGCTCAGCGTGGCCCTGTCATCCCTGGCCGAAGACGAAACGGTTGACCAGCTCGCACTGTTCGAGCGCGAGACCCATCCAGCCGTCGAAACGGACCGCGACCGCGCCGTAGCGCGCGCCGTCGATCAGGTGCGCGCGAAATTCGGTCCGCGAGGCATCGGCCCCGGCGGGCTCTAGCGCCGCCCGGTCCGCGAACGCTCAGCTGTCGAGCAGCCGCTTGGGCGCGCCGCGCCCGTCGTCGTATGCCACCGGCGCTGCCGTAGACACGACCCCGGCGGGCAGCGATGCCGCAGGCCGCGCACGCTCGAGTTCCGGTTCGTTGATCGACTCCCCGACGTCCTTGATGCCCCGCTTGAACTCGCGAATGCCCTTGCCCAGCGACGCGCCGATTTCAGGGATGCGCTTGCCGCCGAAGAGCACCAGCACGATGAGCAGGACCATGATCAGTTTTTCCGGCCCAAAACCTTCGAACATCTGTCCTCCATGGCGCGCACGCGCGACCGTGATGTGAGATGGTACGAATCAGGAAACCCTGAGGGCCCCGCACGGCCATCTCCGTCAGTAATATCGATCCCCCCGGGTGCTCAGGGGGAGAGAGCGCGGCGGGCTTAATGGATTCTTAGTTGATCGGATCCCGGTCGGATAGAGGGGGAGGGGGCGGTGCGACCTGCAGTTGGACCGCTGGTCCGCCTGATGCGGGCGGCGCTGCCCCCTATTCGTGATCCGCCGCCACGAACGCGGCCGCCGTGGCGGCTTCCGGATCGGCGGGTGCCAGCAGGTACTTCAGGGGGTCGACGTGCCGTCCGTTCACGATCACCTCGAAGTGCACGTGCGGCGCCGTGGACAACCCGGTGGAGCCGACGGTCGCGATGGCAGCGCCCGCCGCCACGTAGTCCCCGTCTTGGACGAGGGAGCGCTGGCAGTGGGCGTAGAGCGTTCTTACGCCGGCGCCGTGCTCCAGCTCCACCACGAGACCGTACCCGATGCGTTGCCCCACGAAGGTCACGCGGCCGTCGGCCGGTGTTCGGATGCTCGTGCCGAGCGGGGCCGCGATATCCACGCCTTCGTGCGGCCTGAACAGATTGAGAATGGGCTCCCACCGTGATTGCGAAAACCGGCTAGTAATTGTACCCACGACGGGGAGCACCACCCCAGCCGCCGCGGCATCAGCACCCGTGGCTGCCGAGCGCCACGCGGCCCGCGTGATGAGCGTCAGGCCGTGCGCCACATTGGCCGTAACAGCGGCAAGCCTTAGCGCTGAATCGGCCCGCTGGTTCGCGGACTGCAAGCTGTCGCTGAGCGTGAGGACAAGTTGATGCACCTCCGCCAGCTGGGCTGCGCTGGCGTTCACCTGCAGGGCCTGCGTCATTGACCAACCGGTGTAGCCCACGAATGCCAACGCCGCTGCCCAGGCCACCGTACGCACGTGACCGCCGTGCAGGCGCACCGTGTGCGTCCTGGCCGTGGGTTCGGGTGGGACGAGGAGGATCGTCCAGTTGCGGCGGGGCCGCGGCGGCTTGGGCTTTGACATGGGGATCGGATCAGCCGCCGTCGCCACCCAGGGCGGTCTGAAGATGCACTGCGGTGGATGCCATGGCGCGGTCACTTACGCTTACCGTCGCCGAGGTCGGACGAATGGTGACCCGCCCATCCACACTGCCTCCCTCCCGGATCATGATCGCCGACGCCTCAATGTCGCCGGTGACGGTGGCCGACTCCTGCAATTCGACCCGCTCCGTGGCCGTCACGTTGCCGGTTATCCGGCCGCCCACGATCACTTCGCGCGCCGCCACGCTCCCGTTGACCGACGCGCCGGCGGCCACCACCACGACGCCGGCCGAACGGACGTTCCCGCGGAGGCGGCCGTCGATGCGCAACGAAGCGTCGGTTTCGACGTCGCCGTCAACGCTCATCTGGGCATCGAACACGGAATACCCCGGCGGCTGCGGGTCGGGGAACTGGGCTGGGCGTTTGGAAAACAGGGCCATGGCAAAGCCGCCGATAGAGGTAAGCTGAAGTTCATGCCAAGATGGGTGTTGCGCCAGCGCAACAGCAGTGATCGGGGACACGGCATCATCACCGAATAAAGTCCGAAGGTGCCATCCAACCGCCCGCCGGGGCAGTTGTTCGCAACCTGCTACTGCTCGACGCCCGATCAGTGCGGATCGAGCCTGCGGGGGGCGGCTGCGCTCATGCGGTCGATTGACCGCCGCGGGGCAGATCGGCATGCTTGGTCGGCACTCGATCCAGGGAATTCCTTTGCGCGTTGCTTGCTATTCGTGCGCCGCGGCCGGCGTGGTCGCGGCGCTGCTGGCGCTCTCCCTGCCACGGCCGGCCGCGGCCCAACGGTCCGGAGCGTACGCGATTGCCTATCAGATCGCGATGCCGCGCCCGGCGTCGCATCTATTCGCGTTGCAGATCGACGTCGGCCGGTTGGCCGGCGACACCCTCATTCTGCAGATGCCAGTGTGGTCGCCGGGGCGCTACGCGCCGATGTTCTTCGCCAAGAACGTGCAGGACTTCAGTGTCGCCACGCCGTCGGGCCAGGCCGTGAAGTGGGACCGAACCAACGGCTCGCGCTGGCGCGTGTACGTGAAGGGTCTCACCGCTGTGCGCGTGCAGTACCGGGCGTATGCCGACGCGCCCATGTCCGGCACGTTCAGCGTGCTCGATACCATCCACGCCACGTGGAACGGCCCTTCGCTGTTCATGTACGTGGAACACCACAAGCCGGACCCGGTGTCGCTGCACGTGGTGCCGCCGCCGGGCTGGCACATCATCAACGGCGATGCCGTGACGCCCGATCAGGTGGACTACCGGTTCGAGAACTACGATCGTCTGGTCGACACGCCCACGGAGGTAGCGCCGTCGTTCATGGTGGACAGCTTCACGGCAAACGGCGTGCTCTACCGGACGATGGTGCACCACAACGGCCCGACCACGGCGGCCGAGCGCGCAAGGTTCGTGGGCGACGTGAAGAAGATCGTGACCTACGAGAACTCCGTGTTCGGTCCGCCACCGATCAAGATGTACACCTTCCTGTTTCACATCGGGTTCCCGGGCGGAGATGGGATGGAGCACCTGTTCTCCACGCAAATTGCCGACCGGAACCCGTGGATGGACACGGCCACCATGCTGGCCGGCATTGGTACTGCGGCGCACGAATATTTCCACGTGTGGAACGTGAAGCGCGTCCGGCCTCTGCTGCTGGGCCCGTTCGACTACACGAGCGAACGCTACGAGCCGAGCCTGTGGGTGGCCGAGGGATGGACGCAGTACTACGGAATGATGGCGCTGCACCGCGCGGGGATTACGGACCAGGCCGAGATGCTTGCGGCGGCGGCTTCTCTGGTGCAATCGAATCTCACGGCGCCCGGCCGGAAGGAGACGTCACCCCGCATGGCCTCGTTCGAAGCGCCGTTCTGGGACCAGGCGTCGGAAGCGCAGCCGGTCAACCGGAACGACATCTTCTTCAGCTACTACACCCAGGGCGCGGGGCGCGCCCTCTACCTGGACCTGCTCATCCGCGAGCGTTCGCAGGACACGCGGTCGCTCGGCGACGCGTTCTCCAATCTGCGCCAACGCACTTGGTTCCAGCCCAACACGTCGTACTATTTGCAGGGGCGGGGCTACACCGAGGACGATGTCGAGGCGGCGGTGAACAAGGCCGCCGGTACAGACTTGCACGACTGGTTCGTACGCTGCGTGGGCGGAACGGACGACGTGGACTTCGACACCGTGCTCGCCGGGGCCGGCCTGCGGATCAACCGCGACGGCCAACGTTGGACGATCGAGCTCGTGCCCGACCCGACCCCGGAGCAGCTGCGGGTGAGGCAGGGCTGGCTCGCCGGAACCAGGGGCTAAGGGGGCGACGAATGGAACGCCGCGATTTTCTCCGCACCACGTTGGGCGCCGTCGCTGGAGGCGTGCTGGTGCCGCACCTCGCGACCGCCGCATGGCGCGCGCCCACTGGCAGCTTGGGGCCGATCGGCCTGCAACTGTACACCGTGCGTAGCGAGATGGGGGTGGACATGGAACGCACGCTGGCCGCAGTGTCCGCCATCGGGTACCGCGAGGTGGAATTCGCAGGCCTGTTCGGCCATCCGGCCAAGGAAGTACGCGCGATGCTCGACCGTCATGGACTCGTGGCGCCGTCGTCGCACGTGGGGATGCCAAACAGCATGGACGACTGGCCGCGGATGCTCGATGAGGCCCTGACCCTCGGCCAGTCGTTCATCATCACCCCGTCTTTGCCCAGCGACGATTGGTCGGCTGCCGGCATGCAGCGCATCGCCGCGCAGTTCAACGCCGCCGGTGAGGCGGCGAAGAAGGCGGGGTTGCAGTTCGGATTCCACAACCACGCCGCCGAATTCAAGCCTGTGGATGGCCTCGTGCCCTACGACCTGTTGCTCGCGGAGTGCGACGCCGGGCTGGTGAAAATGGAGATCGACATCTACTGGATGGTGACCGGTGGCAGGGATCCGCTGACGTACGTTGCGAGGTATCCCGGCCGGTTCCCGATGGTGCACGCCAAGGACCGCGCGCCGGATGGCGCGATGGCGGACGTGGGCTCGGGCGTGATCGACTTTCCGACGGTCCTCGAGGCGTTCGAGCGGGCAGGACTCAAGCACTGTTTCGTGGAGCGAGACGACGCCAGCGACCCATACGCGTCGGCGCGGACGAGCTTCGCCTACCTGAACAACCTGACGTTCTGAGGGCCGGGTCTGGCGGCTCAGTCGGCGGCTGGCTCGCTTGCCGCCCGCTGCGCGATGGCGTCCGTCGAGGCGGTCACGATCAGCCACATGAGATCGGCGCTGGTGACCATCCGGGCGTATTCGTCCGGCATATAGGGCTTGCCCATGGGCACGCTCTCGCGCCTGAAGCTCATGGCGCTATCGCAGCGCTTGCTGGCCCGCACGTGCACTTCCTGCACGCCGGCGTCAACGACGATGCGACCGACGTTGTGATCGGCGATGCCGCCGGCGGCCACGATCGTGCAGCGCCCCTTGGATCGCCAGGCGATGGCGGCCAGCGTTTCCAGACCTTCGAGAGCCGTAGCCGCGCCGCCTGAGGTGAGCACGCGGTCGATGCCGAGGGCCATCAGCGTGTCGAGGGCTTCGAAGTGATCGCGCACCAGATCGAAGGCCCGGTGGAAGGTGATGGAGAGGGGACGCGCCGCTTCGACGAGCGTGCGTGTACTGCGCTCGTCCACGGTGCCGTCGGCCAACAGCGCGCCGAGCACGATGCCGTCGACCCCTGCTGCCTTGGCAAAGGCGATGTTCCCAAGCATCACACGCAGGTCGTCGCCATCGTAGAGGAAGTCGCCCCCCCGGGGGCGTACGAGCACGTGAATGGGGATCTTCAGCCGTTCCCGGACGAGCGCGATGAGGCCCGCGCTGGGAGTCGTGCCTCCCTCATACAGGTTCTGCGCGAGTTCGATGCGACCTGCGCCCCCGGCCTCCGCGGCGAGGGCCGACGCCACGGAGTCGACGCATGCTTCCACCAGCACGCTGGTAGGGACGATCCGGTTCGAAGCGGGGGTTACGGACACGACGTTAAGGCTTTCCCTCCAATGTCATTCGCGCAAGATATGGGTGGCAAATCTCTCATTGCTCCTTAATTTAGCGCGTCCTGCCGTTTCGACCTCAGACGTGCCTTCCCATGCCGGGATCGGCCCGCCACCCCGTTCCATCCGGCCGGGAGACGCCCCGTGAACGCTGCCCGAACGAAGCTGTCCGTGATGATGTTCCTCCAGTACTTCATCTGGGGGGCCTGGTTCGTCACGATGGGCACGTACCTCGGTACGGCGCTCAAGTTCACCGATTCGCAAATTGGCCTGGCCTACGGGGCTACGGCCATCGCGGCCATCGTGAGCCCGTTCTTCGTGGGCATGGTGGCCGACCGCTTCTTCGATACGGAAAAGCTACTGGCGCTGCTGCACTTGTTGGGGGCCGGGCTCATGTGGATGGTATCCCGCCAGACCACGTTCGGCACGTTCTATCCATTGCTCATCGCGTACGCGCTGTGCTTCATGCCGACGCTTTCGCTGACCAATTCAATCTCCTTTCACCACGTGAAGGACGCGGCGCACGACTTTCCGCTGATCCGGGTGCTGGGGACGGTCGGGTGGATCGCGGCGGGGTGGTTGATCGGGCGTGAATTGCGGGCCGACGCCCTGGCGCTGCCGATGCAGGTGGCGGCGGGGGCGTCGGTGGTGATGGCGGTCTTCTCGTTGTCGCTGCCCCACACGCCGCCCAAGGCCGCGGGCGCTCCGTTCAGCGTGCGGGACGTACTGGGCCTCGACGCCCTGCAACTGCTCAAGGATCCGGACTTCCTGATCTTCGTTATCGGCTCGTTCCTGCTCTGCATTCCGCTGCAGTTCTACTACACGTTCGCCAACCCCTTCCTCAACGCCATCGGGGCGCCGGAACCGGCATTCATCCAGACGTTCGGCCAGGACTTCGAGGTGCTGTTCCTGCTGCTGCTGCCGTACCTGCTGCGCCGGTTCGGGATCAAGGCGATCATGGTCGGTGGCATGTTCGCGTGGGCACTACGCTACTTCGCGTTCGCCAACAGCAACGCCGGATCGGGGATGTGGCTCATCTACCTCGGCATCGTGATCCACGGCGTGTGTTACGACTTCTTCTTCGTGGCCGGACAAATCTATACCGACGAAAAGGCGGGGCCGAAGATCCGTGCTGCCGCGCAAGGGTTCATCAATTTCGTCACCAACGGCGTCGGCTATTTTATCGGCGCGTTCGTATCCGGCTCGGTCGCCGGCCACTTCGCCACCACGAATCCGGCCTGTACGGCGGCCGCGGCGGCGGCGCTCCAGTGCGCGCCGATCGTCCACAACTGGCACAACATCTGGCTCGTGCCGTCCGTGGGCGCGCTGGCCATCGGTGTGATCTTCGCCCTCATCTTCCGGCCACGGGTGGCGCCGCGATCGGCGGCGGCCTGAGCGCCAGCCGTTCAGCTCCGGTTTCTTCCGACCAGACACGATCTCCAAATTCATGATCATCGACTTTCACAACCATTTCTACCCGCCCGAATACCTCGACGTGCTTCGCACCGGCGACAGCGCCGTGCGAGTGACCGATGACGCCGAGGGCAACCCCTGCATTCACTATCCCGGGGACTACAACGTGGCGGTGCGCGGGCATCGCGACATCGCGTACCGGCAGGGAGTGCTCGACGCCGAAGGGGTGGACCGCCAGGTGATCACGCTCACCACGCCGGGGACGCACGTGGAGACGCCGGGGACGGCCGCCAAGTTCGCGCGGCTGGTCAATGATGCCTTCGCCAGGGTGATCGCCGAACGCCGGGCGCACTTCACGGCGCTTGCTACGCTGCCGCTCAACGATCCCGCGGCATCGGTGGCGGAGTTGCGCCGGGCGATGGGCGAGCTGCACCTGCCCGGGGCGATGCTGTTCAGCAACGTCAACGGTACGGCTCTCTCGGACGCGCGGTTCTGGCCGCTCTACGAGGAGGCGAACCGGCGACGCGCCGTATTGTACATCCATCCGACCGATCCGGTGGGGGTGGAGGCGATGACGGACTACTGGCTGATGCCGCTGATTGGGTTTCCGTTCGATACTACGCTGGCGGCGGCGAAGCTCGTCTTCAGTGGTGTGGTCGAGCGCTTTCCCAACATCCGCTGGGTGTTGACCCACATGGGCGGCGCGATCCCGTATCTGGCCGAGCGCCTTGACCGCGGTTTCTTCGCTTTCAGTGATTGTCGAGTGAACATCGACCGGCCGCCCAGCGAGTACCTGCGGCGGTTCTACTACGACACCGTGAACTTCGACGCCGACGCGATGAAGCTGGCACTCGCCTTTGCCGGTCCCGGCCAGTTGCTTGCCGGCAGCGACTATCCGCACCAGATCGGGAGCATTCCGAAGATGATCGAGAGCTTGCGTGCCCTTTCTGTATCCGATGCCGAACGCGCGGCGATCATGGGAGGGAACGCGGCGGCGTTGTTGGGCCTCGGCTGATGATCCTCGGACACTACGGCGTTGCGCTGGCGGCCATGCGCGTCTCGCCACGGACCTCGTTGGGAACGCTTGTCTTCGCCGCCCGGCGGTGAGCGATCGGCTCACGGCTTTCAGCCAACAGCTCGCAGCCGGTCGTTCGGCGGTTCCGCCCTTTCAGGGCTTCCATGTTCCCTTGGCCACCTTGGGCACGAACCGGTCGAGCCCGCGCGCGGGGAAGAGCAGGGTCCGCCCCTGCTCGGCGCTCTGATAGGCGGTCATCAGCATCTTCACCGTTTCGACGCCATCGGCGAAGGTGAGCGACGGCCGCTTGCCCCGCCGGAAGCACTGGACCATATGGCGGTCTTCGGCTTCATACCCGTACGCGGCGGCCTCGTTGGCGACCACCGGCATGAGTCCGATCTCGGCGTTCTGCTTCTCCACCAGGTCCTCGCCCACCTTGCCCTTCACCTCGCGGCTGAAGAACAGTTTGAGACTGCTGTCGAGCGTGTTCCAGGACATCGAGTACTCGGGGCCGAGCAGTTCGGCGGAGAGGCGGAGGCCCGCCCCGACGTAGCTCCAGGACGTGGTCGCTTCGCCGATGACGGTGAGGCCCTCCCTCGTCCGGAACTCGATGACGACGCTGGCAAAGTCCTCGGCCGGGTGGCGGGCGTAGTCGACTGCCTTGCCCATCATCCGCTTGAGGCGCCTGACGTATTCGGGGCGCGACCACTTGAGGCTGGCGATGTGCGCGGTGACGCGCACCGGGCGAAGCGACGCACGCGGCTCGCCGGGCTGCGTGAGCAGGTGCCGGACCACCTCGACCGAATGGCACATCATGTCGTTGAGCACGCCGCCGCCCTGCAGCCGTCCCTGCCAGAACCAGGGCATGTGGGGGCCGCTGTGCTCCTCGGCGGCGCGGGCCAGGTATGGGCGTCCGGTGAGCGCCGCGCCGCGGGCCCAGATGAGACTGCGTCCGTGCTCGACCTGCGGGGCGAAGAGCTGGTTCTCGAGATAGCCGGTGTTGAGCCGCACGCGCTTGACCAGCGCCAGAACCTGCTTGGCCTCGGCGACGTTGCGGGCAAGGGGCTTCTCGCAGGCCAGACCGCGCAACTCGCCCTTCCCGCGTTCGATGGTGTGGACGATCTCCTCGACGTTTGCAATGCGTGCCTGATTGGGGCCGCAGATCCAGATGGCATCGATGTCGGGGTCGGAGACCATGGCGACGATCGACTGGTAGGGGCGGGTTTCGCCCAGGTCGAGCGACCGTGCGAACGCCGCCGCGGCGCCGGCGCGTTTGGCGTCGGGACTCCAGACGCCGCGGATCTCAGCGTCGCGCACCGCCGTGAACGCCTGCATGTGAAAACGCGCGTTGAAGCCGCTGCCGACGAATGCGATGCCGAGGGGTTTGGTCATGTGGAGTAGGACGGCAAAACGGTAAGACAGCAGGACGGTTGCACCCACAGTTCTCAGGCGCGCACGAGCGCTCCATGCCGAATGTCCCGCTGTATCGGTCCTGCGCAACTGCGGTGGTGCGCAGGAATTGATGGCGCTGTAGCGGCCAGCGCCGTTTGTCAGTGGTCGTAGACGTCTTTGTAGCTCACTCCGAGCTTGGCCAGGGCGGCATCGGGACATCCGTCCCAGCTGGAGCGTATTACATTACCCATATACTGCACGTCGGCAATTCCCATCCTGCTGGAATAGAATCCCGAGGCCGTCATGTCGCGGAACCGATTGAAGAACGCGACCCCCGGCCGGATGTCGGCGGCGGCCTTGGCGGGATAGGCGATGGCGTTGAGCAGCGCCGTCCGCTCGGCCGGCTTGCTCGCTACGAACGTGGTGCCGAAGCGCCGCTCGCACTCGATATCGAGCCAGGCCAGGCCGCCGCGCATCCAGAGCTGGTTGTTGGGCTTGTCACCCATGATGAAGTCCATGAATTCGGGCACGCCGGCGTCGGTGGCGCTGCCAGACTTGTCGTCGCGCGGAATCACGTAATCCACGAGCATGCGGACCGTGCGCCACTCGTGGGCGGTGAAGAACTTCGGCGCCGCGGCGCCGGCTTCGCCCGCTTCGCGGACCGTGCGGGCGGCGTCGGCGGCGCGGAGGGCACGCTCGAGCACGGGCGGGGTGAGGTCGATGGCTCCGGCCAACGGCAGGGCCGCCAGGAGGGCCAGCGCCTCGCGCCGCGAAAGCCCGGCCGGCGCGTCGCAATGGACCGCGTCGTCGCCGGTCGGCGACGCGGGGACGGCGGATGCGGGCACGGTGGGGTCGTCCCGGTTCATAGCGCCCCCTGCTTGCGCTGTTGGGCGATATAGGCGCTCGTCCGCATGGAGAGAGCGAGAATCGTCCAGGTGGGATTCTTGTCGGCCTGCGAAATGAACGGCCCACCGTCGGCGACGAACAGGTTGTTCACCTCGTGTGCCTGGCAGTTGGCGTTGAGCACCGAAGTGTTGGGGTCGCTCCCCATCCGCGTGCCGCCGAGTTCATGGATGATCGTGCCCCCGGTGGCGAGGCCGAAGCCCTGCTCGCGCGTCGGCATCGACGATTGCGGCGTGCCGCCCATCTCCTCGATCAGGGCGCGGAAGGTCTGTTGCATGTGTCTGGACTGGTTGTATTCGTGGTCGGACCATTTCCAATGAAACCGCAACACCGGAATGCCCCACTGGTCCACAACGGAGGGGTCGATCTCGCAGTACGTGTCGTCGTTGGGGATCATCTCACCGCGTCCGGAGAATCCGACCGTGGCGCCGTAGTACTTGCGGTAGTCGGCCTTGAGCGACTTACCGTAGCCACCGCCCAGCGGATAGTCCTGGATGCCGCCCATGAAGCCGTATGAGGGCATGTGAAGGCCGCCCCACACTTCGATGTGGTACCCCCGCGGGAAATCGAGCGTCTTGTTGTCCAGCCACCACGGCATGTAGATGTGCGCGCCGCCGACCCCGTCGTGGTTGTGCGGTACCTGGTCGGTCATGCGCGGGATGAATCCGCCGACGTCGGTACCCGTGGTGTCACTGATGTACTTGCCCACGGTGCCGCTGCCGTTGGCCAGGCCGTTCGGGAACCGCGACGACCGGGAGTTGAGCAGAAGCCGGGCCGATTCGAGCGCGCTCGCCGCCAACACGACGACGCGCGCCTTCACGTGCTGGTCGGTGCGCATGCGCTTGTCAATGTACGATACGCCATTGGCGAGCCCGTTGGCGTCCACCGTCACTTCGCGCGCCATGGCGTACGGAATCACGGTCAGCCGGCCGGTGGCCATCGCTGGTGGGAAGAGCACGTTGCTCGACGAGAAGTTGGATGCCGTCGAGCAGCCGCGGTTGCACTGGCCACAGTAATGGCAGGGTGGCCGGTCGTCGAGCGGCTTGGTGATAATGGACAGGCGAGACGGGATGCAGGTGATCTTGAGCCGGTCGGCGGCCTGCTTCACCAGCACCTCGTTGCACCGCATCCGTGGCGGCGGCATGAAGATGCCGTCGGGGGCGTTCCGCAGTCCCTCGTTGCTGCCGAACACCCCGATCAACTTGTCCACTTCGTCGTAATATGGCTTGACGTCGTCGTACGAAATGGGCCAGTCGTCGCCCAGGCCGTCGATGGACTTGCCGCGGAAATCGTCGGGGCCGAAGCGGAGCGAGATGCGCCCCCAGTGGTTGGTGCGACCGCCGAGCATGCGGGCGCGCCACCAGGAGAACTCCGTGCCGGGCGCCCGTGTATACGGCTCGCCGTCCAATTCCCAGCCGCCGATGCAGCCATCGAATTCACCGAACGGGCGGTCCTTGGTGGAGGCGCCCCGGCGCGGCGAGTCATACGGCCACTTGAGCATCGCCCCGTCGGTGGCCGGCGTCCACATCTGGCCGGCCTCCAGCACCACGACCCTGGCGCCGGCCTTGGTGAGCATATAGGCGGCCATCCCTCCGCCAGCTCCGGATCCCACGATGCAGACGTCGTACGGCGCCCGTTGCTTCATTTCCTGCATCATCGGTGTTCCTCGGAGAGTTCACGAATCCACACGTTGCGAAAGCGAACGAGATTGCCGTGGTCCTGCAGCCCCAACGGCAGTTGGTCGGGGGTCCTGGTGTACGGTGGCCGCACGCCATTCGCCGTCGGGCCGCTCAGCGCCACGTCGTCCTGCACGAGCACGCCGTTCATGAACACGGTGTACCGCGCTGGCGCTGCTACCCTGCCGCCTGCGTCGAAGTGCGGGCGGTGGAAGACGATGTCGTAGACGTTCCAGTCCCCGGGGGGCCGTGCCGGATTCACGAGTGGCGGGAACTGCCCGTAGATCGCGCCGGCCTGTCCGTCGGGATAGGTCTTGCTGTGATAGGAGTCGAGCACCTGCACCTCATACAGGCCCTGGAGGTACACGCCGCTGTTGCCCCGTTCCTGCCCCTCGCCCTTGGGCGGCGTGGGCGCGCTCCACTCGATGTGTAACTGGACGTCGCCGAACGCCTGCGCCGTGTGCATCGTGCCGGTGCCGGGTGCGACCTCGAAATAGCCGTCCCTGACGATCCACTTGGCGGGGCCGTCCTTCTCATCGCGCCACTTCGAGAGATCGTGCCCGTCGAACAGCACGATCGCATCGGCCGGGCGAGAATCGTCGCGCACGTACGCACCGGGATCGACCACCGGAGGCTGCGGGCGGTCCATGGAATGTTGCGGCCAGCGTGTATCGACTTGCGCGCCGGCGCGGGGCGCCGTCAACGCGATGGCGGCGCAAACGCCGCCTGCGGCGATCCACAGGCTGCCGCGAGTCGCGGCATGGCGACACGTGAACAAAGAGAGCTCCTGAGTGGCGGGAACGAACCTCCGCAATATGCACCGCGCGCGGGCGGTGCGTAATCCACTCCGGACCGCGCCGCCGACGTCAGTCGCCAATTGCCTCTTCGGGCACTCGCGGCGCCGCCGAACCCCCACGCGCAATCGTAATGATGGCGACGCTGGCCACGATTACGGCGGTGGCGGCGAGCGTATGCGTGGTCACCACCTCGCCGGCAAACGCCCAGCCGAGGAAAACTGCAATGACAGGGTTCACGTACGCGTACGTCGAGACCTTGGCCGCTGTCGTGGAGCGCAGCAGATACGCATACGCCGTGAACCCGACGAGCGAGCCGAACACCACGAGGTAGCCCCAGCCGAGCGCAGAAGCGAGCGATACCCGTGCGAGGGAGAACTGCGCCGTTTCGCCGCGCACCGTGGCCGCGACCATCAGGGCCGCGCCGCCGCACACCATCTGCATTCCCACGGCGAGCAGCGGCAGGGGCGGTCTGGGAAGTTGTTGGGAGACGACCGAACCGGTGGCCCAACTCAGCGAACCGAGCACGAGGGCCGTCGCACCGACGAGATCCACTCCGCCGTGGCCACGCCACGCCCCGGGTCCGACGAGCGTGACGAGCCCGACGAAGCCGAGCGCCAGGCCCAGGAGCACGCCGCGTCCGGGGTGGTAGCCGCGCGGCCTCAGCCAGTCGATGAGTACGATCCACAGTGGCACCGTGGCTACCAGCAACGCGGCCGTGCCGGATGGTACACGTTGCTCCGACCAGGCCACCGTGCCATTGGCGCCGAGCAGCAGGACGCCGACGATCGCCGCGTGGCGCCACTCCGCCGGCGCGGGCCAGCGCTTGACGCGCCGGCCAGCCCACGCGATCAGCAAGGTGCCTGATACGAGATGTCGCATGGACGCCATGAACAGCGGGGGAATCGTGCGGATAGCGAACCGCATGGCCAGGAAGGTGGAGCCCCACAGCAGGTACACCGCAGCGAAGGCGAGCACGAACCGCACCCGGGTAGCGCCCGGATGGTCTCCAGTGGAATCACCGATCATCGAGAAACTGCGGAAGGCGAGCGCGCGATGTGCAACCTTGGCCCCGGAAAGGCCGAGTCGTCATCCGATCCCGGCGCGACGCGGCCGGCGCGAAATCTAGCTGGGGTCGTTGGGCCCTCTGAGCCCCGTGGCGACGGAAGCAGGAACCACAGGGTGCTGGGGGTGCTTGGTCGCTCGGAGGGATTCGGGGGTCATGACCCATTGGGTAGGTAGCCGAACATTCTCAGGGGACGACGGCATCACCGAGCGATGGGCGACACACCCTGGTCGCGCCGAAGATCGCGACGTTACCTTGATGCGTCAATCCATGAATCGTCCCACTCCCGACGACGCACCCGATACCGGCACCGACGCGGCCTTCGAACGCGAAGCGCTGCCTTGGCTCGACGACGTCCATCGTTTCGCGTTGTCCCTCACGCGCGACGCCAGCGATGCGGACGACGTCGTCCAGGAGACGTACCTGCGCGCCTACCGGTCGTGGCACACATACACCGCGGGCAGCGACTGCCGCCGGTGGCTGTTCACCATCTGCCGCAACGTGTTTCTGCGATCGGTCGAGCGGGAACGCCCCATGGTGGACATCGAGGACGTGGAGCGCGACGTGATCGGCGCTGGTCAGGTGTATGCGGCGGCGCTGGAGGAAGGGTACACCGACCTGTTCGCGCGGCTCGACATCTTACCCGCCATCGAACGTGCCGTGCGCGAGTTGCCGGAGCCATTTCGATCGGCCATGGTGATCGTGGACATCGAGGACCAGCCGTACGACGCCGCGGCCGAGATCCTCGGCGTGCCCATCGGCACCATCCGATCGCGACTATTTCGCGGCCGGCGTCTGGTGCAGGAGCGGCTGCTGGCGCATGCGCGCGACATCGGGGTCGCGCGCGGAGCACGGAAGACCGAGGAGGCCGAATGAACGGCGCACAGATTCCCCCATTGCCGCCGGAGTGTCTCGAAGTGCTCAAGCACGTGTGGGACTACCTCGACGAGCAACTCACCGCCGAGACCACCGAGCGGCTGCGCGCGCATCTCGCCGAGTGCCGGGGGTGCTTCGAATACAAGACGTTCCATGAGCAGTTTTTCGAGGCCGTCCACGCCCTCAACCAGCGGGAGGGTGTGTCACCCGAGCTGCGGGCCAAGGTGCTGCAGGGGTTGCGTGACGAAGGGTTCGCGCCGTAGGGCGCACCGGCGCACGGTTGCCTTCAGCGACCGATCTTCTGCCGCACCGTCTCGCCGCGCTCCCCGTTGAGCGTGACCACCGTCTGCACTACGATGTCGGGGGCGAGCGATGACGCCACCGAGCAGTAGCGTTCGAGCGAGAGCGCCACGGCCCGCTCGGCGTGGCCCCGTTCGACATCGGCGCCCGTGACGTGGAACGTGAGGTCGATCGTGAGAAACCGGCGGGGATGGGTGGCGCGCCGCTCTCCCACTACCTCGATCTCCAGCGCCGTCACCGGCGTGTGGCGCTTGGCGAGGATGTCCACCACGTCCACCGCGCTGCAGGTCGCGAGCGCACTGAGCAGCGCGTCGGGCGGAGACTGGGCGGTGACGCCGTCTCCGTCGATGCGCGCCGTCGGCTGGGCCACACGGCCGGAGTCGAACCGCCGCCCTCCCTGCCAAACGGCGCGGATCGTGTTCGCGGGTTTGATCGGGGGAGTCATGGGAAGTCCTATCCGACGCGCGTGCCGTTGGGCACCGGCTGGTCGAGATTGAGCAGCACGACCTCAGTGGGCAAGGGCAGTGCGCCGAGCACCAGCACCTGGCTCTCGAAGCCCGCAATGCGCCGCGTGCCGAGGTTGACAGCCGCCACGACTTGCCGGCCGACGAGCGTCTCCGGCGTGTAATGCACCGTGAGTTGCGCGCTCGAGCGCCTGATCCCGATCTCGGGGCCGAAGTCGATAGTGAGCTTGATGGCCGGCTTCAGGGCCTCGGGAAACGGATGGGCGGCGAGCACCGTGCCCACGCGCAGGTCGATGGCGGCGAACTGGTCGGCGTTGGCCATGCATCCAAGTTAGCAGCGCCGGCGGATGACGACACCCGCCTGGGCCGGCGCTAGGTTGTGGGCATCCGCCCATGGTCCTCACTCCGCAGCAGCTCGCCCCGCTCATGGAGCCCTACGCTCGCCACGTGCTGGTGTGCGTGGGCGCCTACTGCTCCCCCGATCGTGAAGGACGGGAATTGTACCGGCTGCTCCCCGATCTGCTGCAGCGCGAAGGGCTGCTGTTCGGGCCGCGGCGGGTCAAGCGCGGTGAGACCCCGTGCCTCGGCGTCTGTGCCGGGGGACCGATTGTCGTGGTGTATCCCGAAGGGGTCTGGTATGCTGGGGTCACTCCGGCGCTTCTCGAGCGGATCGTGGTGGAGCACCTGCGGGACGGGCGGGTGGTGGAGGAGGCGGTGTTTCACCAACTGGACGGGCGGTGACCGGGGCTGCTTGCGGAGGCTGGCCGGCTGCCGCACCTTCTCCCGCCCAGCCCTTTCATTGTCAGCCGATGTCCGACGATATCCTGTACCAACGGTTTCTGCCCCACGGCCCCGCCGTGCGCATCCGGCGCACCAGCGACGCCACGGCGTCCCCGGTGACCGCCGTGTTGGAAGTCGATCGGCGGGCCGGCACCCCCAGGGCAAAGGAGGGGAGTACCCCACCGCCGCTCATGCACTGCGAAGGGGCCACCGAGGCCGAGGTCCTGGCCCTTCTCGAACCGGCAGCCCGGGACGACCGGATCATCGTGCAGTTGATGCGTGATAAGCAGCTTCGCTGACGGGCCGATTGCTCCGCCGTCGGCTGGCGGCTAAGTTGCCCCGCACACTGGTCCTGACCCCGCATCGATGGCTGACGAGCCCCTACAATCCCGCCGCATGATGGTGAGCGCCGCCAAGCGGCTGCTCACCGCTGGAAGCAAGGACCGCCGGCCCGACCCGGCCGACGACATTCCCCGACTGACCCTCAGCGCCCTCGAGAAGATCCGTATGTCCCGCTCCCGCGATCGCATTCTGAGCAACCTGGACGACATGTACCGCGAGGCCTTCGAGCGCGCCAAAGGCGCCGACGATTCCTCGCAGATGACGACGCTCGACTTCGCATACCGCCGCGAACAGTTGTATCTGGAGATCCTGCTCGATATCCGCGACGCCATGGAGCGGCGATAGCCGACCGGCGGGGGGCCACCGAGAGTGGCTAGCCGTCCGCGATGCGCGGCTTCTTGGGCCAGGCGAGGGATCCGGCCACCGAAGCCGTCAGGACGCAGAGGATCACGGTGAGCGATACCCAGATCGGCAGCTCGATCCAGTAGTCGGCGAGCATCTTCACTCCGATGAAGGTGAGGATCACCGACAAACCGTACTTGAGCAAGTGGAACCGGTCGATCACGCTCACCAGCAGGAAAAACAGCGAGCGCAATCCCAGCACGGCGAAGATGTTCGACGTGAACACGAGAAAAGGATCGCGCGTCACGCCGAAGATCGCAGGGATCGAGTCGATCGCGAATGCGAGATCGGTGACCTCCACCATCACCAGCACGAGGAGCAGCGGCGTCGCCAGCCGGCGCACCCCTTCCCGGGTGAAGAATCGTGCGTCGTCGTAATGCGGTGTCATGGGCACGAACCGGCGTGTGAGGCGGACGGCGATATTCTTCTCGCCGTCGAAATCGGCCGAGTCGTCGTGGAACGTCATGCGCACGCCGGTGAACACGAGCATCGCGCCGAACACGTACAGCACCCACTCGAAGCGGGACAGCAGCAGCGTGCCGACGGCGATGAACAGCCCGCGCAGCACGAGCGCACCGAGGATGCCGTAAAACAGCACGCGGTGGTGTGCGCGCTTCGGCACCCCGAAGTACGCAAAGATGAGCGCGATGACGAAGATGTTGTCGGCGCTCAGCGATTCCTCGAGCAGGTAGCCCGTGAGGAAGGTGAGCGCCGTGCCGCGCGGCTCGAAGATTCGCAAAGCGAGTGCGAACAGCAGGGCCAGGGTCACCCACACCGCCGTCCACGCCGCCGCCTCGCGCGGTTGCACTTCGTGTGCCTCACGATGGAAGACGCCGAGATCGAGCGCCAGCATGATGAGCACGAAGGCGATGAAGCCTGCCCAGAACCAGACGTTGGTGGCGATGGTGTGCATGGGGGCAGCGACTGGTGGGGACCGTCTCCGTAAGCTAATGTGGGGCGGTCAGTCCGCCGCTCTTCGACGTACCGTGATTCCCGACTCCGATTCGACTTCCCGTGCTGCGATCACGTGCCTTGTCGTGAATGCGCGTATCGCGACCGGCGAGTTGCGCCGTCCGTGGGCCGACGCTGCGGCGCTGGCCGGCGCGCGGGTGGTGCGGGTGGGATCGAGCGCCGAGATGCGGAAGCTCGCGCCGGATGGTGTACGGGTCGTCGACGTGGAGGGGGCGGAGCTCACGCTCCACGACCTGTCACGCTACGCCTGAGGGGCTGGGGGCGGTCGGCCCCCCAACCGATGATCGTGCAACCCGCGGTGTTCAAAACGCGGCGATGTCGCGGAACGCCGCCTTGAACGTCTCGACCTGGGGCAGGATCGCGTCTTCGAGCTGCGGCGCGTAGCCCACGAACGTGTCGGCGCTCGCGACGCGCTTGACCGGGGCGTCCAGCCACGCGAAGCACTCGTCGGCAATCGCGGCGGCGATCTCGGCGCCGTAGCCCCATGAGAGCGAGTCTTCATAGGCGACGATCACACGCGAAGTCTTCTTCACGCTGGCGTACACGGTTTCGCGATCCCACGGCGACAGCGTTCGCAGGTCGATCACCTCGACGCTCAGCCCCGTCTCCTCGGCCGTCTGATTGGCCGCCGTGAAGGCGCGGTGCACCGTGGCGCCGTACGTCACGACCGTGACATCGGTGCCCTGGCGCACGACCTTCGCCTTGCCGAACGGGATCATGAAGTTCGGCCCGGGATACGCCGCCTTGTTGTACGTCTGGCGGTACAAGTGCTTGTGCTCGAGGAAGAGCACCGGGTCGTCACAGCGAATGGCCGTGCGGAGCAAACCGTTGGCGTCGAGCGCCGTGGCCGGGCACACGACACGCAGGCCCGGCGTATGGGTGAACAGCGACGCGCCGGTCTGTGAGTGGTAGATGGCGCCGCGGATGTATCCGCCATAGGTCGTGCGCACCACCACCGGCGCGTCGAACAGGCCGTTGGAGCGCCACCGCATGGTGGCCAACTCGTTGCGCAATTGCTGGAACGCCGGCCAGATATAATCGAAGAACTGGATCTCGACCACGGGCTTGAAGCCCCGCAGCGCGAGGCCGATTGCACGGCCGACGATGTTGGCCTCGGCCAGCGGCGAGTTGTACACGCGGTCGCCGCCGAACTCCTTCTGCAGCCCCCACGTGACCTTGAACACGCCGCCCTTGCCCTTGACCCTGCCCAGGTACTCTGCGCGCGACACGTCCGCTACATCCTCGCCGAACACCACCATCTTGGCATTGCGTCGCATTTCGTCCTTCATGCACGCGTTCAGCAGGTCCACCATCGTCGTTTCGTTGCCCGAGAACTGCGGATCGTCCTCGGTGTCGAACTGCTCCGACGTGGGATCGACGTCCTCGGAATAGACGTGTTGGTAGATCGTTTCCGGGCCGGGTTGCGGCTGGGCCAGGGCGTCATCGGTGGCGGCCAGCACCTCGGCGTCCACCTCGTCGCGTATCCTGGCGATGTCCTTCTCGGTGGCCAGGCCCTCGTTCACGAGCCACTTGGGGAACTGGGCTACCGGGTCACGCGCAGCGTCGGCATCCCGCTCCTCGGGTGGCCGGTACATGACCTCGTCGTCGGATAGGGAGTGCGAATAGGGGCGGATCACGTGCGCATGCACCAATGCCGGACCCTTGCGCTTGCGGGCGTATTCCACGGCCTTTTGCATGGCGGCATATGACGCGAGCAGGTCGCAGCCATCCACCTCCTGCACGAGGAGGCCGGGAAACCCGGCCACGATCTTGGAAATACTGCCGCCGGCCGTGTTCACCTCGACCGGCACCGAGATTGCGTAGCCGTTGTCCTCCACCAGGTAGACGACGGGGAGTTTCAGGTTAGTCGCGGTGTTGAGCGACTCCCAGAACTCTCCTTCGCTGGTCGTGCCGTCGCCCGTGGTGACGAGCACGACCTCGTCCTTCTCGAACCCCTCGGTGATGCCGAGGAGCTTGGCACGGAGCGTGGCCTCGGCGGCGCCCACAGCCTGCAGGAATTGCGTGCCGGTGGGGGAGGATGAGGAAACGATATTCAGATCCTGCTTTCCCCAGTGGCTAGGCATCTGGCGACCGCCCGAATTCGGGTCGGCGGCGGCGCCCACCGCGGAGTAGAGCATGTCGGCTGCGGTCTCGCCAAGTTGGAGGCACAGCGCGCGGTCGCGGTAGTACAGGAAGAACCAGTCGTGGGCGGGCTTGAGGGTCATACCGGCGGCGGTAAGCACCGCCTCGTGCCCCGCGCCGGAGATCTGAAAGAAGATCTTGTTCTGGCGCTTGAGTTGGATCTCCTTGTCGTCGAGCTTGCGCGACAGGAGCATCGTCTTGTAGGCGGCGAGGAGGTGGCTGCGCGACAGGTCCTGCGTGCCGCGGCGCTCCGCTTTGGTCGAAGTGGCCATGGTCGGATCCGTTCGAGTGCGGACGGCGCGCGGCCGGGGCCGCGCGGGTCGAGAGGGTACGACTTGATAAAGGTAGTCGTGGCGTTGGGAGTCGGACAGTCGGAAGGCCCCACTGCCGGGGCCGTGACAGCGCTGTGACCGCCCCGTTCCGGTGCGGCTGAAAAAAACTCTTGCGCGCCTCGGCGGAACATCACATTTATGGGCCGACGGACCCAAGGTCCGTCTCAGGTCAACCGGAGGCGCATGAGCAAAGCGGTCCGACAGCGACGATTCGACTGTTCCGTGCGGGCGCACGAACGCCGCATGTGCTCTGCCATCCGAAGCCGGCTGCTTCCGGCCGTCACGACACCCCACGATGGGACTCCCGTCCCGTCGCGGGGTGTCTTCCTTTTCAGCGAGGTGAAATGTCCGGCCGTCGGCACTATCACCACGTCTCCCTCCCCCGCGTCCCCCGCGCGCCGCGTCGCGCCCGCCGGACGCATCCTGCCCACCAGAAGCGCGCGCTCAAGCGTGCGGCCATGCGCGACTGCGGCCGCCGCTGCGTGTACTGCGGGACGTGCCTCGACTTCGAGAACGCCACGCTGGACCACGTGTATCCGCTCGCAAGGGGTGGAACCCACTATCCAGGCAACCTCGTTCTAGCCTGCTGCCGCTGCAATCGACTGAAAAGCGACATGCTGCCGCACGAATTCTTCGTCCGATTCCCTTGGGCGGGGATGAACTTCATTCATTACGCGAGAACGGTGCATCGCGCGCTCAAGCGCTGCGCCCGGCGGGCGGTGAGTCTGGCGTATGCGGAAGCGGCGTGAACCGCTAACTGAAGGCTGAGAGCCGGAAGCCGATGGCTGTGAGCGATCGGCAACGACGGTGGGACGGTTCGCAGCGGAATTCAGAATGGGCGAGCCTCGGCTGAACGTCGTTGTGCCCCATCCCTATCGAGGAGCTTCCGCGCGTCGTTGCCGTCAGCTGAAGGCTGTCAGCTTTCGGCTCTCAGCCTTCGGTTAGCAGTTGTCGCTCTTCTTTAGTAGTCCACCGGGCGAAGATAACTCTCCCCGATCGCCGTGGGACTCAGCATGGCGACGGTCGGCAGCTTGCGCTTCCAGTGCGTCCGCGCCACGCGCTTCTGCACCAGCGCCACCTGGGCGGGATCGAAGCCCCGGGCCACCAGGTCGGCGCCGGAATAGCCGCAGAGGAACCAATTGAGGATCTCGTCGGCTTTGGCATAGCTGATCCCGAAGTCCCCCTCGTCGGTCTGTCCCACGACGAGATCAGCGGTCGGCGGTTTTTCGACGATGACCTCGGGTACACCCAGGTGCCGGGCCAGCGTCAAGACCTGCGTCTTGAACAGATCGCCCAATGGATTCACGGGAGGCGCGTCATCGGCGTGCCATGTGAAGTAGCCGAACATTCGCTCGGTCTTGTTACCAGTGCCGAGCGGAATGGCCACGTCGCGGGCCGAAAGATCGAACAGCACGATCATGCGCATGCGCGCCATGATATTCCCGCGGCGCTGCGGGTCAGCGTCGGGCGCCGTCTGGAGATAGCCGTCGACGCCGGCGCTGATATCCACGGTGCGGCCTTCGATACCGAGGCGGTCGATCAGCAGCTGGCCGTGGGCGTTGCTGTCGGTGCTCGACGTGCGGTAGGGCATGCGGATGCCGATCACGTTCTCGGGTCCGAGCGCACGCGCGGCGAGGAACGCCGTGACCGCTGAGTCGACGCCGCCCGACACGCCGACGAGCGCCTTGGCGTAGCCGCGCTGCCGGACTTCGTCCCTGAGGAATTCGACCAGCCACCGCTCGGTGAGTGCCGGATCGATCTCGAGCGGCACCGGCGGCCGCTGCACGGCATCCCCATTCACTACCACCATCGGGGAAGCCGCCACGGGCGGCCGTGCCGCGGCGCGCCCACGTGCGCTCGGGCCTACCGCGGCATCGTAAGAGATCGTGGCAGGCGCGCGGCGCTCCACGCGCTCCATCGACGCGCGTAGATGGGGGGCCATCACTTCGAGGTCGGCGAGGAGTGGCTGGTCGGCCCGCGCACGGGCCACGTCGGCGAAGTCGAGCCCATAGGTCACCAGCGCTTCCGTCCACAGCGGGCCCCGCACGCACACCTCGCCCCTGGGGCCGGCGATCATCGCCGCGCCAGGGAACAGGCGTCCGCCCTCGCTCCCCGCGAGGTTGGCCAGAACCACGAACGCGCCGTGCTCGTCGGCAATGTCGCGGGCCAGCCGCTCCCAGCGGCTGACGCTCGACGGCACGCCCGAGCCGTCGCTGTCGGGCCAGGGTCCGCGGGCTGGCGGGGCCGTGGGCACGAACAGAACCTGGGCGCCGTCCAGCGCGGCCACGGTTGCCGTCATGCTGTGCCACGCATCCTCACAGATGAGAATCGCCGCGCGCCCCCACGGAGCGTCGAAGGCACGAATCTCCCGCCCTCGCTCCACGAAGCGCTCCTCGTCGAACAGGCCGTAGGTCGGCAGAAACATCTTGCGATGCACGTGGTGAATCACCGGCTCGGCGCCCCCCAGCGTGACGTAGACACCGCTGTTGTAGAGCTTGCCGTTCCACGACTCGTAGAACCCGATGACCACGTCCAGCGTGCTGTCGCCCAGCACCGTAGCGCGATACGTGTGCTGCAGGTCGGCGGCCAGCGTGCCAGCGGTCACCGCGTGCTCACGTACGCCGCCCTCGAGGAAGTACCCGGTGAGCGCCGATTCCGGTAGGCAGAGCACGTGCGGGCGTGGCTGCTGGCCGTCGACCTCGGAGAACAATCCGCCCAACCGGGCGAGGTTGCCGTCATAGTCGCCCTTGCGCGGTCGGAACTGCGCAACGGCCAGATGCAGGGTTGCGGTCATATGCCCTATAAGCATCGCGGGAGGTGACGCGTCGGGCAACCATGCCGCCTGGCGGGGTATCTTAGTAACAAGCATGCCCATTCCGACGATCCCCGCCACTCTACGGACCGGCCGGCGCTTGACGCTGGCCGGCGCGCTGCTGTTGGCCGCTGTTTCGGCGCGCGCCCAGCAGAGCGAGCCGATCGCCTGCGCCCCCGTCCTTGGCCCCACGCCCGCCGAGGCCTGGCAGATCGTCCCCCTGCCGCAGTCGTCGCTCGTGTTCGCGCGCGACGGCTCGCTGATCGGCGAGATCGGCAACGACTGGCGCACCAGCATCGCACTCTCCGCGCTGCCCAAGTACGTGCCGGAGGCGTTCATCGCCGTCGAGGACAAGCGGTTCTACGAGCACAACGGGGTGGACCTCGTGGGCATCGCTGGGGCGCTCAAGGACGTCGTCACCGAAGGGGACGTGCGAGGGGCAAGCACCATCACGCAGCTCGTCGTCGGCAACATGCACCCCGACCTCATCGACCGGCGCGACCGCAGCATCTCGCGCAAGCTCCACGAGCAGGCGGCGGCGCGCGAGATGGAGAAGCACTACAACAAGGCCCAGATTCTCGAAGCATTCCTCAACAGCATCAACTTTGGTCACCGGTGGTGCGGTATCGAAGAGGCGTCGCGCCACTACTTCGGCAAACATGCCTCCCAGCTCACCCTGCCCGAAGCAGCTTCGCTGGCCGCGCTGCCCAAGTCGCCGGCCGGTTACGATCCGGCGCGGCATCCCGACCGCAACCGGGGGCGCCGCGACCTGATCCTGGGGTTGATGGCCGACCAGGGATACATCACGCGGCAGGCCGCAGACCAGGCCCGAGCCACGCGGCTCGTCACCGTGGCGGACGAGGGATTCTCCGTGCGGGCGCCGTACTTCGTGGACGCCGTTGAGCAGGCCGCCAAGGCCGCAGGGGTCCCGCTAGCCAGCGGCGGCTTGCGGCTCTACACAACCGATGATCCGTCGCTCCAACGCGCTGCGGAGCAGGCCCTCGTGGACGGGGCGGCCAAGGTCGAGGCCAGGCCCGGCTATAAGCATGCCAAGTTCGATCCCGCGCATCCCACCCGTACGAACTATCTGCAGGGCATGGTGGTAGCCGTGGATCCATACACCGGCGACGTCCAGGCCCTCGTGGGCGGACGCGACTATGCAGCGTCGCCATACGACCGGGCCGTGAACGCCCAGCGACAGCCGGGCTCGTCGTTCAAGCCGTTCGTGTACGCCAAGGCACTGGAGGACGGGATCACCGCCACCACCATCGTGCCGGACACGGCGCTCTCCATCACGCTGCCTAACGGCGACGTATACGAGCCCCGGGACGACGATGGGAAGTTCCTGGGCTCGATGACGATCCGTGAGGCGCTGGTCCATTCGCGCAACGCGGTGGCGATCCAACTCGGTCAGATGATCGGCATGGACTCGGTGGCCGCGCTGGCACACCGCATGGGCATCGAAACACCCATCGACGCTGTGCCGTCGAGCGCCATCGGCGCATCGGTGGTGCGGCCGCTCGACTTCGTCACGGCATATGCGGCCTTCGCGAACAACGGGCTCGCCGTTACCCCGCGATTAGTGACGCAGGTCGATGACCGCTATGGCCGCACCGTGTTCGCGGCGCCCAACCGCACGCCGGTGCGAGTGCTCGACCCGGCGGTGGCGTTCATCGTGCGCGACATGATGAAGGACGTCACCGACTACGGCACCGGACGCATCGCCCGCCAGATGGTACCCGACAACATCCCCATTGCCGGCAAGACCGGCACCACCAACGACAACGTGGACGTCTGGTTCGTGGGCATGACGCCGCACCTCGTGGCCGGCGTGTGGCTGGGCTTCGACCGGAACCAGCCCATCGCGCTCGGCGTGGCCGGCGGGTCGCTCGCCGCGCCCGTGTGGGGCGAGATGATCAGCGATTACTACGCCGGCCGGAGCGCCGGCCAGTTCCCGCCCGCGCCCGACCTGGTGTTCGCCGACTACGACCGCGCCACCGGGCAACCGGCTGACTTCCTGACGCCGCCCGACGACCTCTATACGGAGTTCTTCGTACCGGGCACCGGGCCCGCCGCCACGCGCGACAATCCGTGGAAGGTCCCGCAGTGGGGCGCGCTGCTCATCCACTGACGTCGCCGCGATGCCCGTGCGGCGGGCCCGGGCCGATCAGCCCCGGCCGGCGCCCACCATCTCGTCAGCGAGATCTTCAATGGCGTGCACGCTCTCGGTTCCACCCCCGGCGGGGAGCAGTGCGATGGCGAACACTTCGTCGAGCGTCATAACCGGGTGGAAGGTCATCTGCTCCCGAACGTCGGCCGGAATGTCCTCGAGGTCCGCCTCGTTGTCCTTGGGCAGGATGACGTGGGTAATCCCAGCGCGGTGCGCGCCGAGGACCTTTTCCTTAAGACCGCCGATCGGCATCACGCGGCCGCGCAGCGACGTCTCACCAGTCATCGCGACGTCCCTGCGCACCGGCCGATTGGACATGGCGCTCACCAACGCGGTGGCCATCGTCACGCCGGCCGAAGGGCCGTCCTTCGGGATCGCGCCCGCCGGAACGTGGATGTGCACCTCGATCGACCCCAGCTTGTCTGCCGGGATGTTGAGCACGTCGGCGTGCGTGGCGGCATAGGTGAGCGCGGCGCGCGCGCTCTCCTTCATGACGTCGCCCAGCTGCCCGGTGAGAATGAGCGACAGGCTGCCCCATCCGCTCACCTGGGTGCGGGCATCCTCCGGCTGGCCCGGCGCCGGGCCATACATGCGTCTGATGGCCGCTTCGACGAACATGATGTCGCCGCCGGCAGGGGTATAGTACATCCCCGTTGCCACCCCGACTTCACTTTCCTCGGCGGCGTGTTCGGGGTGCACCCGGGGGCGCCCAAGCAGTTCGCGCACCTCGTCGGCATCGATGAGCTTGTCATCGATCAGCGCCGTGTCGCCGGCCGCGACACGGCGCGCCACCTTCCGGGCCACGGCGCCGATCTGCCGCTCCAGCTGGCGCACGCCGCTTTCCCGCGTGTACTTGCTCACCACAGCCATCACGGCATCGTCGCTGAACGTGATCTCCTTGTCGCCCAGGCCGTTCTCCTCGAGCTGGCGTGGAATGAGGTACTTCTTGGCAATCTCGGCCTTCTCGCGCTCGGTGTACCCGGCGAAGTCGACCACTTCCATGCGGTCGAGCAGCGGGCCCGGAATGTTCTGGATGAAGTTTGCCGTGGCGACGAACAGCACTTCGCTCAGGTCGAACGGCACACCAAGATAGTGGTCGGTGAACGTGTCATTCTGCGCTGGATCGAGCACCTCGAGCAGTGCGCTCGCGGGATCGCCCTGGAAGCTCACACCAAGCTTGTCGACCTCGTCGAGCAGGAACACCGGATTCTTGGTGCCGGCCTGCTTCATGCCCTGGATGATGCGACCCGGCATGGCGCCCACGTAGGTGCGGCGGTGGCCGCGGATGTCCGCCTCGTCCCGCGCCCCGCCCAGCGACGCCCGCACGTACTTGCGGCCGAGGGCCCGCGCGATCGACTTGGCGATGGACGTCTTGCCCACGCCCGGCGGGCCCACGAACAGGAGGATCGGCCCCTTGGCCATGGCCCGGGCCTTGGCTTCCTTGGCATCGGTAATCGTGCGCTCTCCGTCCCCTTTGGCGAGCGACGGGGTCGCGTCTTCCTTCGTGGCCTGCATCTTCACGATCGGCATCTCGCCGGTCTTCTCCAACTCCTCGGCCATCTGCTTGGCTCGCAGTTGGCGGACGGCCAGGAACTCGAGCACCCGGTCCTTCACGTCGGGCAGCCCGTAGTGGTCCTCATCGAGGATCGTCGAGGCGTTCTTGAGGTCGAGGTCGTCATCGGAGCGAACGCTCCACGGCAGCTCGGCGATCCACTCGAGATAGGTGCGAATGACCTGCGCCTCCATCGACTCGCGACCGGAACGCTCCAGGCGCCCTAGTTCGCGCTCGACCTCTGCTCGCGGCTCCTTCGGAAGGTCGAGCTTGTCCAGCTTTTCGCGCAGCTCGGCGATCTCCTTGGAAGCATCGTCATCGCCCAGTTCCTTCTGGATCGCCTTCATCTGCTCGCGCAGGAACATCTCGCGCTGCCGCTCTCCCAGCTCCTCCTGGACCTGCGACTTGATCTCTTCCTGCATCTCGATCATGCCGATCTGCTTTTGCACCAGCACGAGCACGCGGCGCAGCCGCTCCTCGACGCTGAGGATCTCGAGCAGCCCCTGCTTTTCGGGAGTGGGCAGATCGATATAGCCGGCCACCAGGTCGGCGAACCGGCCCGGATCGGTAACCGAGTCGAGCACCTGATGGACGACCTCTTCGGGAAGCCCGCGGCGCTCGCCAAGCTCGGCGGCGCGCTCCCGGATCTCTTTGTACAGCGCGGTGAACGCCGGATCCTCTTCATTCACCGGCTTCATCTCCTCCACGTCCACCACGACGGCGCTGAGATACCCGTCGTTGGAGCTGTACTGGAGCGCCGTGGCGCGCTGCTCGCCGTTGAGCAACAACTGCACTCCGCCCAGCCCGCGCTGGATCTGGCCGATGCGGGCTACCACGCCCATGGCGTAGAGAATCTCCGGGGCGGGCTCGTCGGTGTTGTCGCGTTGGGCGACCGCGAAAACCAACCGATCGGCCTTCAATGCCGACTCGATCGCCCGCAGCGTCCCGGGCCGGCCAGCGGCGATCGGCGCCGTCAGCCCCGGGAAAATCACTGTCCCGCGAAGTGGGAGAACCGGCAGAGTGTGGCGTTGCGCCATGCGAATCTCGTGCTCCAAGTAGAGAGTAGTGCCACTACCAATCACTACCGAGCCTATGCATGCTACGTTCCAGATTTCCGCTGGCAGGAGGTAAGTGGAAGCGGGTATGGACTTAGTCACCATCAGCCCCCTGCGCGTTGCCTCACCGGGGGACCCGCACTCCGTGGAATTACGACACGCTGGCGGGATTTGCAACTTCGGTCCGCTACTCTGACGTAGTGACACTGCCGAACCGGCGCGTCCTTTCCAGAATCATCCAGTCGTGCTAACATGGCGTATTCCGCCCTAAAACGAGCTCGCCGAGTGTCTGACCCCGTCCTCCCGTCTGGGGACTCCGAGATGCGTGCGCTCGTTGAGCGCGCCCTGAGCGCCCACTACGAGCTCGATGCTGAAATCGGGCGCGGAGGCATGGGCGTGGTATATCGGGCGCGCGACCGGCGGCTCAAGCGGATGGTCGCGATCAAGGTGCTGCCGCCCGAACTTGCCTTTCGGTCCGATATCAAGACGCGGTTCCTCCGTGAAGCCGAAACCGCCGCCCAACTGAACCACCCGAACATCGTCCCCATCTACACGGTGGACGAGGTGGGCGGACTCGTCTTCTTCGAGATGGCGTACATCAAGGGCGACAACCTTGCCAAGCGCCTTCACGACCGGGGCGTGCTGCCGGTGGACGAGGTGCGCCGCATTCTCCGCGACGTGGCCGACGCGCTGGCCTACGCGCACGAACGCGGCGTGGTGCACCGTGACATCAAGCCCGACAACATCCTGCTCGATGCCGAGACCGGCCGACCCATGGTGACCGACTTCGGGATCGCGCGGGCCGTCAGTGACGGCGACTCGCGCCTCACAGCTACGGGCATGGCCATCGGCACGCCGGCCTACATGTCGCCCGAGCAGGCGGCCGGGGAACGCGTGATCGACGGGCGCAGCGACATCTACGCGCTCGGCATCGTGGCCTACCAGATGCTGGCCGGCGAGCCGCCGTTCTCGGCGGGCAGCACTCCGGCCATGCTCGTCAAGCACATTTCGGAAACACCAGTCCCCGTGGAGCAGCGACGGGCCGATGTGCCGCCCGACCTGGCGCGGGCCGTGTCGCTCATGCTCCAGAAGGATCCGGCCAACCGCTTTGCTACAGCCGGCGACTTGGTGAAGGCACTCGACGGCGGCGTGATGCCGCTCCCGCCATTGAACATCGTGCCGGGAGTCGTAGGGCGGCCGTCGGCCGCGGCCAACGCCGCCGTGGCGACGGCGATCGGTGGTGTGCCGCCGCAGCACACCGGAGGATTCGACGCCGGCATGTACGTGCCCACGGCCGATGAACTGCGCCGCTGGGACGCCCCGCAGGTGCTCGTGTTCCGGCGCAGGGTGTGGCCGTACTTGTACGTGAACGGCGTCATCATCGTGATGTCGATCCTGTTCCGGACGAGCTTCACTTTCGTCACGGTCATCTGGAGCATCTGGCTGGCATTCAAGTATGCCAAGCTGTGGAGCGACGGCTACGACTGGCGCGACGTGTTCCAACAGCCACGCGATCGCACGCTCATGGAAGTGTTCGACGATTTCATGGAGCACGTGCGGGCGCTGTCCAGTCGCCAGAAACGGCGCGCCTTCGTCGACGCCCGGCGCCAGCGCCGGTTGGCTCGGCGCGCGGGCGGCGGGACGCCGCGGGGCGCGGTGCCCGGACCGCGGATCGACGACGGCACGCTGGCACAATCCGCCGGCCCGTATGCCGACACCGTTCGGCAGGCCAGCGCCGACCGCGACGAGATCGCGCGCCTCATCGAGTCCATGCCGGCTGCCGATCGGTCGCGCGTGCCCGATGTGATCCGTTCGGCGGTCGCCCTCCACGAGAAAGTACAGGGCCTGGCGATCGCGCTTGCCGACCTCGACGGCCAGGCGCCGGCCGGCGGGCTCGCGGCCTACGAGGCCGAGATCACGCGTCTCGAAAACGAGGCCAACCCGCTCGACCACCGGGCCAGTGAGGAGCGGGTGCACCGGCTGGCGTACCTCAAGCGCCAACGCCGCGCGATCATGGACGGCGAGTCCAAGCACGCCGCCACCGCCGCCCGCCTCGAGACCTGCGTCCTTGCCCTGCGCAATATGAAGCTCGACGTGCTGCGCCTGCGGGCCGGCATGCAGACCCACCAGCACATCACGACCCTTGCCATGAACGCGCTCAACCTGGCCGACAGCGTGGACAGTGCGGTCTACGTGGCCGACGCGCTCGGCCGGAGCACCCCATCCGCCGGAGAAGCCCGTACGGCGGCTGAGAAGCGGTGAGCGACTATCTGCAGGATCGGCTCGTCGCGGCGGTCGGGGACCACTATCTGATCGAAGCGGAAATCGGACGCGGGGGCATGGCGGCGGTGTACCGCGCGCTCGATCTTCGGCTCAACCGGCACGTCGCGATCAAACTGCTTCCGCCCGATCTCGCCTTCAACGCCGACGTCAAGACGCGCTTCCTGCGCGAGGCGCAGATGGCGGCGCAGCTCAATCACCCCAACATCGTGCCGATCTACTCGGTGGACGAGCGCGACGGCGTGGTGTACTTCGTAATGGCCCTCGTGGAAGGTGTGACGCTCGCTCAGCACCTCCACGAATCATCGCGGTCAAGCTTCGACGAGGTGCGCCGCGTGATCGGTGACGTCGCCGACGCCCTCGACTACGCCCACCACAAGGGCGTCGTGCACCGCGACATCAAGCCTGACAACATCATGCTCGACCGCGCCAGTGGGCGTACGATGGTGACCGACTTCGGCATCGCGCGCGCGGCTGCCGGCGACTCACGGCTCACCGTCACCGGTGTGGCCGTCGGCACGCCGGCGTACATGTCGCCCGAGCAGGCGTTGGGCGAGCGCGACGTGGATGGGCGCAGCGACATCTATTCGCTCGGTGTCGTCGCCTACCAGATGCTCACCGGCGAGCAGCCCTTCAAGGCGGCCAATACACCGGCCATGCTCGTCAAGCACGTTTCGGAGGTGCCGCGCCCGATTCAAGAGAAGCGCCCCGACGTCCCCGCTCCCATCGCCCGCGCTGTCGAGACTGCGCTCGCCAAGGGCCCCGCCGCGCGCTGGCCCACCGGCGCCGCGTTCCGAGACGCCATCCGGGCTGCCACCGTTGCCGAGGCACCGCCGCTGCCGCCGCGCCTCGAGCAGTTGTCGTCCACGGGCTTCGCGAACTCGCCCGGCCACGGCGGACTGCCCGCCACTCCCGGCGCCTCGGCTCCGCCGCTGGTGGGATTGCCCGGCTTCGTCCTGCCGGCTCCGCCTATCGGCTACGACCGCGATGCGTGGCGCGACTGGCGCGACGATCTCAAGACGCGGGCCCGTGACTTTCGCGAGCAGCGCGCGGGGTGGCGCAACCAGCGGTATGAGTATCGTCACGGGCGCGTCCCCGAACTCCGGGATGATCCGGCGCGCTCGCTCGACGAACGTGTCGCCGCATTCCGCCGCCGGCTCGTCGGGAACGTGTCCACGTTGGTGTTGCTGTTCGGCATCAACATGCTCACCAGTCCCGAATTCTGGTGGTGGCTCTTTCCCGCGCTCGGCATTGGGATCAGCCTTGTGCGGCGCTGGGGCACCTTGTGGGCCGACGGGGCCACGCTCAAGCAGTTGTTCCGCCGCGGTCAACCCGGCGAGCCGCCCGGGTGGGGAACCCCGGCCCAACTCGTACACCGGGCCGCGCCTGAACCGCGCCCGCTTCCGCTGCCCACCGAGCCACCCATGGCGAGCGAAGCCGTTCTCGCCGGCCCGCACGGTGCGGCCGTGCGCCGCGCGGGCGGCGACCGCATCGTGATCCGCGAAGTGCTCGCCGCCCTCACCCCCACCGAGCGGCAGATGCTCCCGGACATCGAGCCCACGGTCACAGCGCTCGTCGAACGCATCGGCACGCTGGCTGCCACGCTGCACAGCCTCGACGCCGACGCATCGGGCGCCAACCTCGGTGCGCTCGACCAACGCATTGCCGACCTGAAACGGGAGCCCCCGACCGCCGAGCACGAACGCCGGTTGAGCCTGCTCGAACGGCAGCGCAGCACGGTGCACGACCTGCTCGAGCGGCGGCGGGCGCTCCTGCCAAGGCTGGAGAGCGCCTGCATGGCCCTGCAGAATCTCAAGCTCGACCTGCTCAAGCTCCGCTCGGCAGGGCTCGACTCCGTGCTCGGCGACGTCACAAGCGCCACGCAGGAAGCGCGAACGCTGTCACGGGACATCGGCCATGTGCTCGAGGCGGCCGAAGAGGTCCGGCGCCTCTGAACGGTTTAGCTTGTAGAATGATCGTGAATCGCCTCGTCCCGATCCTACTTGCGGGACTTACCTTCGCCTGTTCCGCCGATCGGTCCGGTGCGTCCGCGAAGAGGCCGCCGGCCTCGCGCCCCGCTGAGACCGGGCACCGGCCGCTGGCTCCGGCGCCCAGGCTCGATTCGGCTGCGCCAGTCGGGAAGCCCGATGTCGGTGAGGATCAGGCCGATGCGGCTCCGCCGCCGCGGCCGGCTCGGCCATCGCGCATTCGCCCGATGGCGGTCCCCGAACCCGTTCGCGGGTTGTACGTGAGCCACGCGGCGGCCACCGGGCGGGCCATCTGGCAGCTCCTCGATCTCGCGCGGCACTCCGAGATCAACGCACTCGTCATCGACGTGAAGGATGACCGCGGGTTGCTGCTCTACCCCTCGACCGTGGGGCTCGTGCATGCGATCGGTGCCGACACCGCGCACGCGCTGCCGGTGGCGCGGTTTCATGCACTCATGGATTCGCTCCGTACCCACCGGATCTTTCCCATCGCGCGCATCGTCGTCGCCAGGGACCCACAGCTCGCCGCTCGGCGCCCGGAGTGGGCGCTGCCGCGCGACTCGAATGGTGGCGCATGGGTGGACCCCGGGCGGCGCGAGGTCTGGGCCTATGCGGCCGATCTTGCGTCGGAGGCTGCGGCGCGCGGGTTCAGCGAAGTCCTGTTCGACGACCTGCGGTATCCCGACGACCGTGTTACGTCGGCGCCGGGCGATGCGAAGGGCGGGGGACGCGGCCGCGCCGCGCTCCTGCAAAGCGCGCTGAGCTTCTTCCAGTCGCGTCTCGACATCCCGATCGCCGTCGGCATTTCCAGCGCTGCGGTGAGCGAGACGGCCGACCCCCAGTGGGAGACGATCGCCGATCGCGCCGACGTCATCATGCCGGCGGTGTTCCCCTTGGCGACTGCCGCCAGGGGCGGTGGAGTCACCGATGCCGCAGCGCGAACATATGAGATTGCAAATCAGGTTCTCGGCACGGCCCGCCGGCGCAATGGCGCTGTCCGCGGATCTGCCGATATCGTACCGTGGTATCAGGATTTCGCCCGTGGTGCACCCGCCTCTGATTCCGCCCAGGTGCGGGCCCAGATCCAGGCGGGCTACCACAACGGCATTCGCAGCTGGATGCTCTGGAACCCGACCGGGGTGTACACGGCGGCCGCGCTCCACGAACCAGTCCGTCGCGACACGACGAGAGCCAAGAAGCCGCGGCCCGCGGGCCCGCCGCCGCGCCGGCGCTAGCGGGCCAGCAGCTGCGCGATCACCGCGCTCAATGCGGCGGGGGTGTCCTCGGGCAGGTAATGGCGCGCGCTTGGCACTACGTCCAGCGTCGCTCCCGGAATCGCGTCGCGTAGCCGCTCTCCCACCGAGACCGGGAAGAACGGGTCACCCTGTCCCCAGACCACCGCCGTCGGACAGGCGATCTGTTTGAGCTGGGGGGCCAGCGCCGCGGTGCCCGCACTGTCGAGAGCCACCAAGTGGCGGAGCAACGCGTCCCGTCCATCGGTGCCGCCGAACGCGCGTGCGTACAGCTCCAGGGAGTGCGCGCCCTGTGAGCCATTCGCGTACCCGGATTGCAGGGCGGTGCGCAGGATGGATTGCAGCCACGACGGCGGTACGAGTCGCCCCAGCGGGGCCAGCCGGCGCCAGAACCGCGTGCTTCGCGTGGGCCACGCGTCGAAGGCCGCGGCGCTCACCAGGCACAGGGCCGACACGCGCGCCGGGAATCGCACGGCCAGCGACTGCGCCACGGCGCCCCCGAGATCGTGCCCAACCAGTCCCGCCTCGCCGATCCCCAATGCATCCATCAGCGCCAGCACACGATCGGCGTGCGCATGCACGCCCAGGCCCGCCAGGCCGGCCGGGTCACTACGTCCGTAGCCGAGCAGGTCGGGTACCACCACGCGGCGGCCCGGTGGCAGCAGTGGCACTACCTCGCTCCAGAGATGTCCCGACGTGGGAAAGCCGTGCACGAGCACGAGCGGGGCGCCTGCACCCCGAGCGCCGGCGGCGTAGTAGTAGAGCCGCACGCCGCCGACGTCGACGAATTCACCGCGCATGGCGGGCTGCGATCCGGGAAACGGCAGGCGGTCGACACGGCATTAGGGTCAAGATCGCCCGTCCCGCACTCCGCAGCCACCTCCAACGCATACGGGCCGCCCCCGGAGGAGCGGCCCGCTGCGTCATGCGTGTTGCCCGGCGAAACTACATCCCGCCGCCACCGCCCCCACCACCGCGCCGGCCACGCTGCGGCATGGCCGCGACGTTGGCGTCCCACGTCTTCTGCTGATCCGCCGTGAGAAGTGCCCGCACCGCATCCATGTACTTCTTGTTGATCGTCTGCATACTCTGCATCATCGCCTGCCGGTCGTCGCCAGCGGCCTCGCGCGCCTTGCCCTGCTCATCGGTCATCGCGGCCTTGAGGCTGTCGACTTGCTTCTGCTGATCGGCCGTCAGCGTAATGGCCGTGGGCTGGGTCAGGACGCGATCGATCATGTTACCGCGACCGCGGCCGCCACCCATGCCGCCACCACCGCCCTGAGCGGCCGCCACCGAGGCCGTGCCACCCAGGCACATCACTGCCAGTGCCACCATCGCCAGCTTACGCATGAAACGCTCCTGTAGAGAATGGGATTCCAACACTCAAGTGACTGCCAGAAAGGCACTTAGACCTTGCCCCCTAGCGCATCACCCGAAAAACGCTATGCTTACGCACCCGTAGTTCAGGGCCGTGCGACATCGCCTTACCACACCTGTCCTTGCGACGCCGTGACCCTGCCTTCTAGCACAAATCTTGAACCCGACGCAGCGCTGGACGTTCCAGCGCTGCCGCCTGCTCCCCCGCCGCCTCCCCCTCCGGTGCGCTTCCCGTTGGGCTGGCTGCTCGAGCACGCCGCGCCGGCCATCCAGTATCGCGCCGTCTCCGACGTGGCGCGCCTGGAGCCGGCCGGGGGGGCCGGTCCCACGATACTCCCCTATACGTATCGACCCGCCGTGCTGTTGGCGTTGTCACAAGCCGGAGATGGCACCTGGTCCCATATGATGCTCACCCTCCCCTCGGCGCGGGCATCCCGGTTTGAAGGGGTGGGCACGATCAACGCCGTTCAACGGCTGCTCGAGTACGGATGGGACAAGGAGTCACCGCCGCTAATGCAGGCGCGACGCGTGCTCTTCCGCCTGCTCGCCGAAGATGACGACCCCGACTACCTGTACGAATTCGGTGGGAAGGCCGCGCCCGACGAGGACATGGTCCACCGCGGTCGCACGATCCTGCGTGAGGCGGCGGCCGCCGCCCTGGCCCAGGCCGGCTATCAGGGTGACCCGCGGCTGCGCGGCGCAGCCCGGCGGATCCTCGACCGCATCAACGAATTCCTGCGCTCGCCGCTCGCCGAGAAGCCGTGGATCCGCGTGGGCAATCAGCACGCACTTGCTCCCGAAGCCGCCCCGCCCTCGATCTACGCGCTCGCCATGCTCGCCCACATGCCCCTTTTCTGTACCGAGCACGCGGACGTGATGGATCGCATCTACGGGTGGCTCTCCCAGTCACTGCCACGCCAGGACGTTAAACAGCTTCTCGGCCGCCGTATCGCCGAGCAGCCCCACCTCGTGATGGGCGATCAGCTACCGCACCGCAACGCCGCCGCCGCCGACCCGGTCAGCGCACTCGCCTGGCTCGAACTCATGGCGCGGCTCGGCTTCCTCAAGCTCAACGACAACTGGTCCAAGCTGTTCGATCGGTTCCTCGACGACCGCGATGCCGATGCTGTGTGGCACCCGCACAAGGGGCTGCATCCCGTGAAGACGGCCAACCCGTTCGTCTGGCCCATGTACCCGCTCGAGGACGAATTGGTCGACGAGTCCCGGTGGACCGATGTGACCTTCCGTCTGGGGCTCATCGCGCGGTTGAGCGGCCGGTCGATCGAACTCATCTGATCGCCGCTGCCGAGATCTACCCCGCCCGCGAGCCGGGCATCAGCGTACGCTTCGTGGCGGTACGCGACGGGGTCCGGTTGCGGGTGCTCGAGGCGGGGCCGCACGACGGTCGCCCCATCGTGCTGCTTCACGGCTGGGGTGCGTCTGTGTACTCCTATCGTGGGGCGATTCCAACGCTCGCCGACGCGGGCTTCCGCGTGGTCGCAGCCGACCTGCCGGGCCACGGGCTCAGCGACAAACCGTGGGACCTGGAACAGTACACGCGTGAGGGGATGACCGCCGCGATCGCGGCGCTCCTCGACGCGCTCGATGTCCGCGATGCGGTGGTAGTGGGGGTGAGCATGGGCGGTGCCATCGCCGCCGGGCTCGCCATCGAGCACCACCCGCGCGTGGGCCGGGTGGCCCTCATCGATCCCGTGGGATTCGCGCCCGTGCGGTTCATATCGGTGGCCCAGATGGTCATGCCGCTCGCGTTGCGCGACTACGCATCGTTCATCGTCGCCAAGCCGTTGGTGAGCTGGTTTCTCCATCTCGCTTACTGGGACCAATCGCGCGTCACCGACGACGACGTGGAGCAGTATTGGGCCACTGCCTCGCAACCCGGCTTCGGTGCAGCGGTCGGGGCGTGCCTGCATCGCTTCTCATGGGAGCCGTTCGGCAAGGAACAGCTCGCCGGCGTGCGATGCCCGGTGCTCGTCGTGCTCGGAACGCATGATCATCTCATGGTGGCCAGCGAAGCGCGAGCGCGCGACATCCCGAACCTCACCGTGGTGTACGTGAACGGTGGCCACGCCGTGAACGAGGAATGCCCCGCGGAGACAAATGCCGCGCTTCTCGCATTCGCGCGCGAGTAGCGACCGGCGGCGCCGGACGTTAGCGTTCACCGAACAATGCCACGCAAGAAGAAGACGAAGGACGAGCCCGTCGGACGACCGCTGCCGTTCGCGGCTCTGGGCCTCTCTGAGCCCGTGCTGCGCGCCGTGGACGCCGCCGGCTACCGCGAGCCGACGCCCATCCAGGCGCAGGCTATTCCGCTTATCCTGAACGGCCGTGACATCATTGGCCTCGCTCAGACCGGCACCGGCAAGACGGCTGCGTTTACCCTTCCCGTGGTCGACCGGCTCATCGATGGTCCGCGCCGCACCCGAGTCCTGATCCTCACCCCGACGCGCGAACTCTGCGTGCAGGTGGAAGAGAGCGTGCGCAAGTACGCCAAGTACGCCGAACTCGACGTGGCCCCCGTCTATGGCGGCGTCCCGCTCGAACCGCAGCAGAACGCGTTGCGTGCAGGCGTCGACGTGGTGGTCGCCACGCCGGGCCGCATGATCGATCATCTCGAGCGACAGAACGTGGTGTTCGACGACCTCGAAGTGCTCGTGCTCGACGAGGCCGACCGCATGCTCGACATGGGGTTCGCACCGCAGATCAACCGCATCGTGGCCCAGATCCCGCCCTACCGGCAGACGCTGCTGTTCAGCGCCACGATGCCCCCCGAAGTCGAAGCCCTTGCTCGCAAGTATCTGCGCAAGCCCGAAGTGGTGCAGATCGGCCTGCGCTCGTCGGCAGCCAGCACCGTTACCCACGCCGTCTACCCCGTGCCCGCCGACCGGAAATCGGCCCTCCTCGGCCAGCTCCTGAAGGAGGCTGGCATGGATTCGGTGCTCGTCTTCACCCGCACCAAGTACGGCGCGGACCGCGTGGTGCGCCACCTCGAACATGACGGCATCGATGCCACAGCCATGCATGCCGACAAGACGCAGGCGCAGCGCACCAAGGCCCTCCACGACTTCAAACACGGCAAGATCCGCGTCCTCGTCGCCACTGATATCGCCCAGCGCGGACTCGACATTTCCGGAATCTCGCACGTCATCAACTATGACGTGCCCCAACACCCCGAAGACTACGTGCACCGCATCGGCCGCACTGGCCGCGCCGAGAACACTGGCGACGCGTTCACGTTCATGGCCCCCGACGAGATCGCGACGGTGCGCACGATCGAGAGGATGATCGGCGAACCCATTCCCCGCATCTCCGTACCCGGTTTCGACTTCGGCACCTGAGCAATGGCGGGCGCCAGCCCGCGGTTGCTCGTGTTGCACCCGGTTCTTTTCTGTGTCCGCCGTTCCCCTCGACAGGAGATTCCCCGTGCTTCACTCCCCGCATTCCACTCTTCGCCGGGTGGTCGGTGGCGCGGTGCTGGCCGCCGGGTTGGCGTCGCTCCAGGCCCGGCCCGCCGCAGCGCAGGACACCCCTGACGCCGGCGCGATGGCGAAGATCCGCGACGAGGGTTTCAACCGTTCACAGGTCATGGACCTGGAGAGTTGGGTTGCCGACGTGTATGGACCGCGCCTTACTGGATCGCCGTACGTCAAGGAAGCCGCTGATTGGGTGCTCAAGCAGCTCGAGAGTTGGGGCGCGTCCAATCCGCATCTCGAGTACTGGGACTTCGCTGGCCGCGGTTGGGTGAGCGATCGCTTCAGCGCGCAGGTCGTGGCGCCACGTCCGTTCCCGCTCATCGCGTATCCCGGCGCCTGGTCAGACGGCACGAACGGCCCCGAAACCGGCGATGTGGCGATCCTGCACGTCGCGGCAACCGACGACTTCGCGCCATACCGCGGGAAGCTGCGCGGCAAGTGGGTGATGACCAGTGAGCCGGCGCCGCTCGCGCCGCACTTCGTCCCCGACGCCCGCCGATTCACCGACGACGACCTCGCCAAGATGGCTGCCGCGCCGCCACCTGAGGCCGGGGGCGGGCGCGGTGGGCGGGGCGGCGACACGGCGGCGTTCCGGCGCCAGCGTGAGGTCGCGCAGGCCCTTCCGAAGTTCCTCATGGAAGAGGGTGCGCTCGGCATGCTCCAGCTCGGCCGCGGCGACGACGGCACGGTGTTCGTGGCCGCCACCGGCTCGCGGGCCATGGACGCGCCGCCGGCGCTGCCCACGATCGTCCTCGCGTCGGAACACTACGGGCGCATCTACCGCACCGTGGAGAAGGGCGTCGACGTCCAGGTCGAGGTCGACGCACGCAACCGGTTCATGGACAACGGCGGCAAGTCGTTCAACATCGTGGCGGAGATTCCCGGTACCGACCTCAAGGACCAGTACGTGATGCTCGGCGCGCACTTCGATTCCTGGCAATCGGGTACGGGAGCTACCGACAACGGCGCCGGCTCGGCAGTCATGCTCGAGGCGTTCCGCATCCTGAAGACGCTCGGCCTGCCCATGCGCCGCACCGTGCGGCTCGCGCTGTGGACGGGCGAGGAGCAGGGCCTGCTCGGCTCGCGGGCCTACGTGCGCGAGCACTTCGGTACGGTTGATGAATCAGGGCCGCACTTCACTCCCGACAACGGGAAGGTGAGCGGCTACTTCAACGTGGACAACGGCACCGGCGCCATCCGGGGCGTGTATCTGCAAGGGAACGCAGCCGTACGTCCCATCTTCCAGCAGTGGCTGGCGCCGTTCGTCGATCTCGGTGCGTCCACGACCACGCTCAGCAACACCGGCGGCACCGACCATCTGTCATTCGATGCCGTGACCATTCCCGGCTTCCAGTTCATCCAGGATCCGTTGGACTACGGCTCGCGCACCCACCACTCCAACCAGGATCTGTACGAACGGGTGCAGCCGCACGATATGATGCAGAACGCGGTGATCGTGGCGTCGTTCGTGTACGACGCCGCCAACCGAAGCCAGCCGCTTCCGCGCAAGCCCGTGGTGATTCCTACGGGGCGGGGGGGAAGGGAAGGGGGAGGAGGACGGGGAAGCGGGACGAACTGAGGCCTCGGATCGCGGACATACGTACGGGCAAAACAGAAAGACGGCTGGCCACGCACCGCGCGGCCAGCCGTCCGTCACAAGTCGGGCGGCTACTCGTGAATGACGAGCATCCCCACTTCGCCGTTGAACCCGTCGCGCATCGTCGGGACGCCCGGTGGCGGCAGCCACTTGCCGTCGTCCACCCGGACGTTGAGCTGGTGGACGCCCGAACCGATTGGCAGGAGCGCCTCCCACAGGTCCCGTCCGCGCTGCACCATCTCTACGGGCTGCCAGTCCGTGAAGTCGCCCATCACTTCCACATTCTGCACGCCGGCGATGCGTACCTGAACTCGCTCCAGCGACAGGCCGGCCTCGGCGATGTCGAACTTGCTGATCGCACTGGCTCGCACTTCGATGGGCACCGCGCCCGCCGCCATTGCCGGCCAGGCAGCGAACATCATGCCGAGATTGGCATAGTTGCGGGCCGGCAGCCCGCGTGCAGGGTTGGACGGCTGCCGTCCGGCTCCCGCCACCATCCCGACGTCGCTGGTAAGCCAGACCACGGCATTCGCTGCCGCCCAGCGCCGCGAGTCGGGGGTCACGTCGGTGGCATCCCCGAACCGGTACCCGGATTGCGCGTCCAACTCCACCGGGCCCTTCTCGAAGTGCACCGATCCTTGCACGTCGCTGAAGTGCGACTGCCGCAGGCATCCGTTGCTGTCGCCGGTCGCCACGCACGTCTGCAGGGAGTTGACGGAATCGCTGGCATTGGCGATGCGTGTGAACGCGAAATTGGTGTAGGTGCCGGTGATCGTCGCCGGACCGAACCGCGTCCACGCACCGGCCCCGGCGACGTCTACCGACGAGACCAGTGCCACCCGCCAGGGGCGCGCCACGCCCGTCTGCAGCCACATGCCGCCGCTCTGCGAGAACACCAGGTGCACGCGCGCTTCGGCGTCGATTTGCTCGTTCTGGTTGATCCGGTCGTAATATGCCCGGCTGGCATTGGCGATCAATTGGGCGCTCAGGTGGTGGCGAACCGGCGTGGTTACCGAGCCCGACAGTTGGGCGTCGGCAAAGTCCCACGAGTTGCCGTCGAGCCAGGCCGACCCCCGCGCTGAGAGGTTCACGTTCTGGCCTTCGTAGCGAAGGTCGGGCGTGAGGCTGAGCGCGCTGGACGATAAGAAGCCGGGCGTCGAACTGGTAACGGCGCCTGCCTCCAGCCGTGAAACGAACTGTGCCCAAGCCGTGCCCTGCGGCAGGCACAGGGCGACGGTCACGGCAAAGAGGACGGACTGTCGCTTACGCTCGAACATCGCGATACGCGCTCGGCGTTCAGGAAACCGCGAGCCGCTATTCGGGAATCTTCCCCGGCGGCAGCCGAATCGGGATCGTGCGGGCGCGGTTTAGGAGGGCGTCACCCGGTGCGGCTCCCGATACTATGTCCTGTTCGACCGCCGTGGGCAAGCCCAAAAGGTCGGCATCCCCCGCCCCCCCCATCCACAACTGCAGGATGGTATGCGACGCCATGTCGCGCGGCACCCCCCGCGTGACGAGATCGGCCAGCACGACGAGCGGCACCGTGATCGACTTGCCGTGGCCGTTGACCCGCAGGTCGGTGAGGGCCGAGGCCGGGATCCCAGCCTGCAAGGCCGCGGCCGCGGCCGTGAGTTCGTCGCGGCTGGCGCTGGAACCAAGCGTGTTCCGGGCCTCTCGCAACGACAGGAACACCGTGCGCACCGCACGGGCGATGGCCGGGCTGGGCGCGTGCTTGGCCACCCCTTCCTGCGCCTTGGACAACACCGGCTCGCTGGGCAGCCCTTCGGCGCGCGCCGAATCGACCAGCGACCGCACCAGCGCCCTGCTGACGGTGTCGAGCTTGGCCAGCGGGTCCGGACCCTGCGCCAGGAGTGACGGCGCGGCCGCGGCGCATACGATCAGCGCGCTCAGCCCGCGACGGACGGCGACGCGCATCATGTGGCGGACCCCTGCCCGATCAGGACCACGGAGTTCGGCGTTCCGAATCCATCGCCGGGCGCGCGCAAGGCCGCCGGATCGGGCACCCACTTGCTGCCCTTCGCTCCATCCACCACGAACGCGTACACGTGCCGGCCGGCCGGCAGCTTGACGGTCACCGTCCACGCCGTGCCGTCGGCACTCCGTGTCATTGGCGTTGCCGCCAGGCTCCAGTCGTTGAAGTCCCCGACCAGGGCCACATGCGACGCGTGCGGCGCCTGGAGCTCGAACCGGTGCACCTGCAGAGTATCGTGAACCGGGAGCTGCGCAGTCGCAGCCACAGCGGTACGCTGCTCGGTCGGCGGGCGACCGACCCGGTTTGTCACGGTGAGTCCGACCAACACTCCGATCCCCACCAGCCCCGCGGCGAGGAGCGAACTGGCCAGCGGCGATACGGCCAGCGACCGGGGCGACGTGAGCCACCCCAGCCCGCGGCGTGGCCGCGCCAGCACGGGCGTCGACCGCACGGCGTCCATGATGCGCGCCCGGGCGTCGGCCGACAACTCCACCGGCCGCCGCGCTTGGCGCGCGATCCACTCGACGTTGGGGTCCCGCTCGGACTCAGTCATGCCTGATCATCTCCCATCGCTCGCGCAGGCGATCACATGCGCGCTTCACTCTCATCTTCAACGCCGAAACGCCAACGCCGGTCAGCGCCGCCATCTCGTCGTAGCTCAGCTCCTCGATGTGCTTCAGCAGGAAGGCCTCACGCAGCAACGGATCCAGTTCGCTCAACACCCGCTGCACGAACTCCTCGTCCTCCCCCGTCCATCCACCTTCCCGCTCGTCCGCCGCGTTGAGCAGCACCGCCTCCTCGCGCACGAACACCCGCTCATGCTGCGACCTCCGCGCCGCCAGGCTCCGGCACTGGTTCACCAGAATTCGATACAACCACGCGCTGAACTTGTCGCGCTCCTGGTACCTGCTCAGCGCCCGATAGGCCCGCACGAACGTCGTCTGCAAGGCGTCTTCCGCGTCATCGCGGTTGCCGAGCATCCGAACTGCGTACCGCGCGCACTGATCGTAGTATCGATCAACCAGCGCCGCGTATGCTTGGACGTCACCTCCGAGCACACGTCGGACGTCGGCCGCGTCGTCGGTCATCTCATGAGGAATAACTCACCCCCATCGGTGGACCGTCACATTTCTGCGTGAAGTGGATCACGGCTGAGACCATTCCGTGACCTCGCAGGAGAATGGCGGGAATCTAGCGCGGCCCCGTGCCGGGCGTCTTGCCGACCCATGTCCGATCGCGGCAGCGAGTCACACGCGTCGCTTTCCTTCTAAACCGACCGCTACCGGCGGACTCGCCCGAGCCGCGACACGACGAGCGTGTCCCGGGCGGCCCCGCGCCCCACGACCACGGTAAGGTTTGCTGCCCCATGGCCCAGTCCCAGCCCGTCGTAGCTCGTCGAGTCGCGGCTGCTGGCCAACGCCACTCCATACAGGGACCCCACTGCCCGGGTCCGGGTTCCCACGCCGGGTATTCGCAGGCGCACCGCGCCCGCCAGACTGTCGAACCGGAGCCACACGCCAACGCGTCGCGCGAGCGCCTCGGCCCGCGCCTCGGCGAACAGCGCCTCGATGTCTTGCGACGCCGCGTGCACTGCCGCCCGGTCGGTCCAGGCCGCGATCGGCGGCACGGCCAGCCCGAGCAGCGTGCCGATCATCACGAGCACGAGCAGAAGTTCGAGGAGCGTCAAGGCGGCCCGGCGCATGATGCAACCTGAGTCGGTTGGGCCGGTCCGCCGCCATCGTTCGATTGCCGGGCGCATCCCCTCGCAGCCCCCGGCCGGCCGGGGTCGACGCGCCTGCCACGCCCCCTCATCTTCCCGGGCACACCCTCAGCCCCACCCTCCGATGCGCATTGCTCGATTCACCGGGCCGCTCGCCGCCCTGCTCGTGCTGGGAAGCTGCATGAGCCCGCGCGCCCAGACGAACATGGCACAGGCCGTGATGGACATGGGCACCGCCGTGCAGAACATGCAGGGCGACCTGCAGGACGCCCTGAACACGATCGACTCCCTCAAAGCAGTGGTGGCCTACCAGGACACCCTCATCCAGCGGCTCGCCACGCTCACGCACGTGCCTTGGCCGCCACCGCGCCATTAGCTGCCGCGGCAGGGCGGCCGGGGTTACAATTCGAACATCATGCACATCACCATCGAATACTGCACGCTTTGAAACTACGAACCGCGGGCCGCCAGTCTGGCGGCCGAGATTCGCACCCGGCACTCCGACGCCGAGATCACGCTGGTCCCCTCGCGCGGCGGCCGATTCGAGGTATGGCGGGACGGGCACCCGCTATTCGAAAAGTCTAAACTCGGACGCCATGCGCGGCCGGGCGAAATCCTGGAACTCCTCGGCACCCCTTAACTGGCCCTCCGGCCCGCGCCCCCGCTTGGTTATGCGCATCGCCCTGTCCACCGGAGGTGGAGACGCCCCGGGGCTCAACGCCGTCATCCGGGCTGCCGTGCTCTCGGCCGTCGACCGCGGCTGGGAAGTGCTGGGCATCAAACGCGGCTACTTCGGGCTGCTGGGTGAGGACGAGGTGGTCACCCTCAACGCCGATTCCGTCCGCGGCATCGCCCACCTCGGCGGAACCATTCTCCGCACGACCAGCCGTGGCAATCCCTTCCACTGGCCTGTGCCCCAGCCCGACGGCTCGGTCGTGGAGGTGGATCGTTCGGACGTACTCATCGAGAATGCCCGGCAGCTCGGCATCGACGCCATCGTCGCTATTGGTGGCGACGGGTCGCTCCATCTGGCCCAGAAGCTGCACGAGAAGGGCCTCCACATAGTGGGCGTCCCCAAGACCATCGACAACGACGTGAGCGGCACGATAAGCAGCTTCGGGTTCGACACCGCCGTCAACACGGCCCTCGAAGCCATCGACCGCCTGCACACCACCGCCGAGAGCCACGACCGGGTGATCGTCATGGAAGTGATGGGCCGACACGCCGGATTCATTGCGCTGCACGCCGGCCTCGCCGGCACGGCCGACGTCATTCTCATTCCCGAGATCCCCTACGACATCGAGCGCGTGTGCGAGAAGATCCGCAGCCGCGACCGGTCGGGCCGCCACTTCTCGATCGTGGTCGCCGCCGAGGGCGCGTTCCCGCAGGGCGGCACGCCCTATGTGCGCGAACGCAGCGACCTGGGCAGCGAGGGCCGCCTGGGCGGCGTCGGCGAAACCGTCGCGAGCGCCATCGAAGCGCGCACCGGCAAGGAGACGCGTTCGCTGGTGCTCGGCCACCTGCAGCGCGGCGGCCAGCCCACCGGTTACGACCGCCTGCTCGCCACGAGGTTCGGCGGAGCCGCGGTGGTCGCCATTGCCAACGCCAAATGGGGGCACATGGTCGCACTTCAGTCGCCCCACATCGTCGCCATTCCCATCATCGACGCACTGGCTCACCCCAAACGCGTGGATCTGGATCACGACGTGATTCAGACTGCCCGCGCCACCGGGACCAGCTTCGGCGACTGAGCCGCCCGTTAACCCGCGGGAGACCCGGTTTACCCGATCGGCCGGTTTCATTCGATTCCGGTGCGAACCTCACTCGCCGCTTCGTGTATGACCTGCTGCCCGCCCCGTCGTCGTTCTCGTGCGGTCAGCCCGAATCCGCCGTCCACATCATCCATGAAGTCGTTGATCTCGATTCGCACCATCGTCATTGCAGTCTGCGCACTGATTGCTTCCACCGCCCAGGCCCAGCGGTCGCGGTCGGCTGCCCAGTCGGTGCCCTACGATCTCCGGCCTCCCGCCGGCATGTGCCGCGTGTGGGTGGACGGCGTGCCGCCCGAGCGCCAGCCGGCGCCCACTGACTGCGCGTCGGCGCTGCGCAACCGCCCCTCCAACGGCCGAGTCCTCTTCGGCGATGACTATGCGCGGGTCGACTCGAACGGCCGGCAGGCTCGCGTCGCCGATCGCGGCGCCGATCTGCCCCTCAAGGGCCTCGCGCCCCTGCCCAAGTCGCTCGATGTCAAGTCGGTCGAACCCGTTCCGGCTGCCAAACGGGCGGTCGACGACAAGAAGAATCCCGACGGACACCGCCCTGCGGCCCACAAACCCGACTCCACGGGCGTGATGCAGCCCAGCGACAACCCTCGCGACTCCACGGCCTGAACGATCCCGGGGTTTCGGCGGGGCGCACGAGTGTGCAGCTTCCGCCACCGTGACACGCTCCGTCCACGACCGATCTCTCCCGCCCGACCACGACGCGTTCGTCCGCGCCGAGCCGCCCACGGGGCGCGTGATCGTGATTGCGCCCACGCGCGCCGCCTGCGAGACGATCGAGATCGCGCTCGGCCTCCACATCCAGACGTTTCTCGAGCAGCACCACGGCGAGCGGGTACGCGCATTGGCCCGTGCGCGCCGCGGATTCGGGATCGTCGCCGGCACCGGCACCGGCAAGACGCTCGCCGTGCGGCCGATCGCCGAGGAACTGCTCGGCACCACCGAATTGCGGGTGGGAGTTGTGAACCGTGAGCGCGAAGCGACTCCCGAAACGCCCACTTGGAACGTGGTGATCGTCACCACCGGCATCGCGCGTCGCTGGTTCGAAGAAGGCGACATCCTGGCCGCCGACACCCTCATCGTGGACGAGATCCACCAGACGTCGGCCGAACTGGAACTGTGCCTGGCGCTTGGCAAGCGTGCCGGCTGCCGCTTTGTGTGGCTCTCGGCCACGGTTGACCCGTCGTTCTACGCTCGTTATCTGGACAGCGCCGACGTGCTCGAGGTGTACGCGTTCGACCCCAACAAGGCGGCCGACGTGCGTGTGCTCAACCGACGGCTGCGCGACTTTCTGGATTACCGCACGGTGCAGCAGTTCCAGAAACAGCGGCGCGGGGTGGGAGTGTTCGTGCCCACGCGGCGCGGCGTGGAAGAAGCGGCGGCGCGTGTCGCGGAACTCTCGCCGCGCATGAACGTCGCGTTCTATCACGGAGGCGAACCCATCCGCGTGATCCGCCCGTTCCTCGACGGCAGCGAACGCAAGCCGTTCCTGCTGGCGATGACGGCTGCGGGGCAGAGCGCGCTCAACATCCATGGGCTCGACACGGTGATCATCGACGACGTGCGCTTCGCGAACCTCATCGACCGCGGGCGAAACGTGCTCACCCAACTGCATCTGGGAGCCAACGAGATCCTGCAGATGGCGGGACGGGTGCACGGCCGCGTGGCAGGGGGCCGGGTCTACATCCTGTCCGACCGTGACATCGATTTTGCCTCGCTGCACCCCACCGAGCCCGAGTTCCAACTGGCTGGCGACTCTGAGCGCGTGGCCATCACCTGTGCGGCGCTCGGCGTGCCCGCCGACGAACTCGACCTGCCGGTGCCGCTCGATCGTACGGCCTATCGCGAGGCCATCACCCTACTCGAGCGCCGCGGCGTGGTGGAGCAGGGCCGTCTCACGCCATACGGCCGCGCGGTGGAGGCGATGCCGGTGGAGCGGGCGTGGGCCGAGCTCATCGTCAATGCCGACGACGACCTGCTGCCGTTCCTCGCCGTGATGAGTTCGGTGGAATCACTGCACCGCATGACGCGTGAAGAGCGCGATCTGGCCGGGCTGGTGGTCCCCGGCAGCGATCATCTGACGGCGTACAACGTGTACGCTGAAGCGTTCGCGCGCGCCGGCTCCGTAGGCGAGGTCTATGGACTTCCGCGGCACCTATTCGACGAGGGCGGCATGGAGGTCTGGGCCGACCGCCGCGGTGTGCTCGTCAAATCGATCGAGGATGCTGCACTTGGCATGGCCAGCGTGTATCGGTCGGTCGGAGTCGCCTTGCCCCGCCGAATGCCCAGGGCCGGCGACGCCGTGCTCCGCCGGTTCCAGGAATTGCTGGGTCGGTTCATGCCGTTCACGCTCGTGATCGACGAGCGCACTGCCGGAGGTGATGAGGCGCGCGTATCCAAGACCAGCGTCTGCGGCAGTTGGGGGGCGATCGCCGGCGAACTGCGGTATTTCGCAGACAAGTTCGGCGTGCCGCGCGCCGGAATCGAAGGCACGCAAATTCCGGCTGATCTCATCCGGCAGTACGCCACCCGCAGCGAGCCCCAGTTGGCCTACGACGCACGGCGCCGTCAGGGAACGTTGGTACTCGTGCGCCGCGTGGACTACTTCGGCTTCGAGCTGCAACGAGACACCGAAGAGGTCGACGAATTCCCCCCCGCCTTGGCCGACCACGCGCGCACATTGCTCGCCGACGCGGTGGCGCGCGGCGAATCACGGCACCCTGCGGCAAGGCGCAATCATGCGGCCATCGAGAATGTGCGTGAAGCGTGGCGCCGCTCGGGCGGTCGTACGCCGCGCCTGGGGCTGGCGGAGTTGGCCGCGTTCTACGCCGGACAGCTGGCCGATGTGAATTCGATGCACGATTTCCAGCGTGCACCCTTGCGCTTCGAACTCGATGCTTTTGTGAGCCCCGAAGAGCGCCGGCGCCTCGCGGCGCTCCCGGCGCGCGTGGACGTCCGGGGTCAGCCGGTAGAGATCCACTACGACGTGGAAGACACCACCGACGGCCCGCTGGGTGTGGCGCGACTGCGCTTGCCGGAGAAGATGGCGCGCACGTTGGTGGCCGAGGAGTTGCCAGTGCTCGACCGGCCACTGCGGTTCGTGGTCACGCGGGGCAAGCGCGGAGCGGTGATGGCGGCGTCGCTGGACGAATTGCAGGAATTGCTGGCCCGGCCGTTCAGCCCCGGGGAGGAGGTAGGGGCCAGGCCGGTGAAGCCGGGAGGCAATCGGGAGGTGCGTCGCGATGGGCGGCGCGGCCAGCAGGGCCACGGCGGGCGCAAGGGACCCGGTGGCCGCGGCCCCCGCCCGCGTCGTGGGCGCTAACGCTTGACCCGGGCCCGGTGGCGGGCCGCCTTGGCCCGGTTGCCGCACGTCGCCATGTCGCACCAGCGGCGAGCGCCATTCTTGGTTGTATCGTAGAAAACCCGCCGACAATGGGCGCCCGCGCAGTGCCGCACGCGCGAGAGCTCAGCGTGAATCAGCGAATCAGCAGCCGATTCAACGAGCGGGATCATCAGTCCGGCAAAGGCGTCGCCTCCCGGTACGAACGACCGCGCGAAGGTGCCGTCGCCGCGCAGCTCGAGACGGCGGGTGCCGGCACTCCGCCCCAGCACACGGTTGATCTCACTCACGGCGTCGGCCCGCGGAGCATGGTCAGCTCCACCGCCTTCGGCCAGTGAGCGGAGCGCGGCACGCACGCGGCGGGCATCGGCCAGGGCGGCAGCTGCGCCCGCCGGCTGCTGCGTGGCGCGGCGGCGCATTCCCACCGCGCGGTCGGCATCGACCACGCCCGCCCGCTCGAGCCAGTGCACTAACCCGTCGAAGTCCTCGAGCGCGTCAGCGTCGGCCGTGCCCGCTTCGGAGTTCACGAAGTCGAGCCAGAGCCGCTCGGCGAGGAACACGAACACCTCGTCGCGAAAGGGAGGCATGTGGGCGGCAGGAGCGTGGGCGGGCAGAGGGTTCACGGAGGCGGAACGAGGCCGAATGACCGGACAAACATGAGTCGGAAGAAACAGCCGGGCAAGGCAACGAATGGCGGCAACGAATGGCGGCCTGTCGTCGCCGCAGCCGCTTCTGCAGTTTGTGCGAGTCCGCCATCGACCCCACCCGCTCAGCGCCTGCCCATGCCATCACCGCTCGCTTCGATTCATCGCATCGTCGTCGGTTCCACCAATCCCGTGAAAATCGCCGCGGTGCGTGCGGTGGTGGTGCGCGTCGCACCGCACGTCGTGGTGGAAGGGGCCGCCGTGGCATCCTCCGTGCCCGACCAGCCGGTGGGCGACGACGAGACGATCCGCGGAGCGCTGGCGCGGGCCCGTGCGGCCCTTGAGCTGGGCCGCGCCGACCTGGGCGTCGGGATCGAGGGCGGCGTGGTGAGCCAGCCTGACGGCAGCATGCGCACCTGCGCCTGGGCAGCGGTAGCGGCGCCCGACGGACGCACCGGCGTGGGCGGCTCGCTGGCCATGCCGCTGCCTCCCGTGGTCGCCGCTGCAGTACGCGGCGGGCTCGAGTTGGGACACGCCATGGACCGGCTCACCGGTGAGCACGATACGAAGCGTGGCGCCGGAGCGGTCGGGATTCTGACCGGCGGGCTGATGAACCGGCAGGCGGCCTACGAGTCGCTGGTCGCCTACGCGCTGGCGCCCTTCCTCACGCCGGAGCACTGGGCGGTTCCCAGTGCGTGCTAGATTTCTCCATATGACCACGCCCGCAGACGCTTCCCTGTATTTCCGCAAAGGTTTCGGGCTCAAGACCGAAGTCCTGCGCGATCTGGCCGACGACTACGACGGCCGCCTCGTGGACTACCTGCGCTCTCACGATTACACCATCGTCGCGGGCGACGTGACGATTCGGCTGGCCCGCGAGTTCGGCTTCTGCTATGGCGTTGAGCGCGCGGTCGAATACGCCTACCAGACCCGCCGCAAGTTTCCCGGCAAACGCATCTACCTCGTGGGCGAGATCATCCACAACCCGCACGTCAATGCGCGTCTCGGCGAGATGGGGATCGAGATCCTGATGCCGGGCCCCGACGGCTTCGAGTTTGGCGGGGTGCGCCCCGATGACGTGGTCATCATGCCGGCATTCGGGGTCACGATCGCTGATTTCGAAGCCCTGCGAGGCATCGGTTGCGTGCTCGTCGACACCACCTGCGGCTCGGTGCTCAACGTCTGGAAGCGGGTGGACAACTACGCGCGTGACGGATTCACGGCGCTCATTCACGGCAAGTACTACCACGAGGAAACCCGCGCCACCGCGTCGCAAGTCCGCAAGTACCCCGATGGCCAGTATCTCGTGGTGCGGAATATGGACGAGGCCCAACTGGTGTGCGACTACATCGAGGGCGCCGTGGACGATGCCACCATCCTGGCCCACTTCCGCAACTCCATCTCGCCCGGGTTCTCCCCGGAGCGCCATCTGCAGCGCATCGGCGTAGCCAACCAGACCACGATGCTGGCACGCGAGTCATTGGCCATCGGCGAAGCCGTGGGCGCCGCCATCACGCGGGCTCGCGGTGACGCCGCCCGTGAGCGCGATTTCCGAACGTTCGACACGATCTGCAGTGCCACCCAGGAACGCCAGGACGCGGTGACCGAACTGCTCAAGGAGCCGCTCGACCTGATGGTCGTGATCGGCGGGTTCAATTCCAGCAATACGATCTCGCTCGCAGCGCTATGCGCCGAACGGGTGCCCACATACCATATCGACACGGCAACCGGCATCGATCCCGAGTCGGCCACGGTGCACTTCCGCACCATCGGCATGGACCACCACGAAACCGAGCAGGCCGGGTGGCTCCCGGCCGGCACGGTGCGTGTCGGGATCACCGCCGGCGCCAGCACGCCCAACAACAAGATCGGCGAGACGGTCGCTCGCATTCTCGCCACGCGCGGCCTCGTGGCTGAGGTCTGAATCGTCGCCGGCGCCGCCTGGCGCGGAGAACCTGCCCATGGAGTTTGACGAGTACGTCGCCCTGGGCGACGCCTTTTCCGGTAATCTCGTTCCGGCCCTCGACGCCGGCGCCACTGCCGTGGCCGTGGCCCTCGAACGCGAGCCCCGCGCGGGAGACGTTGCGCCGCTCGGCGCCGCGGCCCTGCTCCATCGCAACGCCGACGACCGGTGGCCCGAGTTTGCCGGCGTCGACCTCGTCACTGCGCGCCCCGGCATTGCCTTCCACTCAGGAGTGGAGGAGGGCGCCACGATCGGCGACGTGTTCGGTGGCCAACTCGCCGCGCTCGCGGCGAGCAACGCGTCCACGCTCGTCACCCTGACCATCGGCGCCGCCGACCTCATGAGCCTCCTCGTGCGCCGCCCTGCCCCGTCCATTGTGCGGCAAGCCGCAGACGATATCAGCGAGGCCTACGAATTTCTCGTCGACGCCATCCGTCGCGCCCGCCCCAACGGTGCCCTTCTCCTCGCTACGGTGTGCGATCCCTCCGATGGCACCGCTCTCATGCCCGGCGTGAACGACGCCACGAAGCCCGTGCCGCTCGATGCGCTCGAAGTCGTAAATGCCCGCATTCGCTCGCTCGCCGCCGGCACGCCGGGTGCGCGGCTGGCCGATCTGCACGCGCACTTCCTGGGCCACGGCGCGAGTGCTGAAGAGACGAACCGTTGGTACTGGCGTCGCTCCCCGCTCGACCCCAACGCCATGGGGGCGAGCGAAGTGCGACGCGTCTGGCTGGACGCCCTGGGCTACGGATCGGAGCCATGATCCATCCCACGCTGGCCCGCTTCGAGGAACTGCGGCGCCACGAGTCGCGGCTGGCCATGGCTACCCTCATCTCGGCCACCGGATCGGGATCGAGCATCGTGGGAGCCAAGACCTTCGTGGGTGAGTCGGGGCAGATCGTGGGTGCGGTGACGATCGGGGGCTGTCTGGACGCCCGCGCCGCCGAGACGGCCGACCGCGTGCTGGCCTCGAACGCCGCCGAGTTGCTTGACATTCCGCTTGCCGACGAGGAAGCCTGGGACCTGGGACTCTCCTGCGGCGGAACCGTGCGACTGCTCGTCGAACCGGTGGGTGCTAGTTCGGCGAACGACCCGGTGGTGGCGGCATATGCGGCGGCCGACCGGGCGGTGGCCGCCGGCCGCCGCGCACTCGTCGTTCGCGCACTCGGCGGCGATTCGGCGCGGCTCGTCCTCGATGCCGACGGTAGCAGCAACGGCTCGCTCGGGGACCCGGCGCGGGACGCTCGCGTCGGAGCGCTAGTCCGGTCCGGCGCCGCGCCCGCCGTCGTCACGGACGCAATCGATGGCACGGCGTACTTCGTGGAATCGTTTGCGCCCCCGCTCACCGTGGCCATCTTCGGCGCGGGCGAGGTAGCCGTGGTATTCACGCGGGTGGCGCGGGATCTCGGGCTACGCACCGTGATCGTGGATCCACGATCACGGTACGCGTCGCGCGAACGATTCCCAGACGCGAGCGAGATCCTGGTGGGTGATCCGGGCGCCGTTGCCGCCGAGCTGCCGGCCACGCCAGACACATTCGTGGTGATCGTGTCGCACGACTACAAGTTCGAGCTGCCGGTGCTGAGGCACGTCCTGCGTGCTCCGGTGGGATACATTGGACTGATGTCGAGCCGCAAGCGGGTGGCGGCGCTGCGCGGCTTCCTGAGCGACGAAGGGTTTAGCGCCCACGAGTTGGACCGGATCCACGCCCCGATCGGGGTCGATATCGGAGCCCGCACCCCAGCGCAGGTCGCCGTGAGCATCGCCGCCCAGTTGGTGGCCGTGCGGGCTGAACAGCAAGCGCCCGCCACCGGCGCCACGGCACCGTGATCGCGGCTATCGTACTCGCCGCTGGCGCCGGGCGGCGGTTCGGCTCGCAGAAGCTCGTGCATCCCGTGCGGGGGGAGCCCCTCGTGCGGCTGAGCGTCGAGCGCGTTCTCGCTGCCGGACCGGAACGCACGATCGTCGTGGTGGGTCACGATGGAGCGGCCGTTTGCCAGGCGTTGGCGGGTCTCGACGTAGAGATCGTGACCAACCCTCGGCCCGACGAAGGAATGAGTTCGTCCCTGCGGGTCGGGGTAGCTGCCGCCGCGCCTGGCGCCGCAGCAGTTCTGATTGCTTTGGGGGATCAACCAATTACACAAGAGGCGGTAATACCGGCACTAATAGACCGATACAGTCGTGGTGATGTTGTTATAGTGGCGCCAAGATATGCTGGAAGCCATGGACTACCAGTGCTCTTTTCCAGTGATGTACTTGCCGAGCTGCGGGCGCTGACGGGCGATCGAGGAGCTCGATCGGTGGTGGAAGCGGATCAAGCGCGAGTAGCCTACGTGGACTTCAAGTTTCCGATGCCGCCGGACGTGGACACTCGCGGAGACCTCGATGTTCTGACGGATTCCTAACCCTTCGCCAATGGCTTGCGGTGGCGGTGGCGGGGGCGGGGGCCGAGGCGATGCGAAGCCGGGGGCCGCGCAAGGGCGGGCGTTGTCGTTGACATTAGTCGCGTCGGGGTTCGCCGCGATCCCGGGCCCGCCCTTCGGCACGATCGAGTGCAGCCGAGAGGTCGCGCAGCGTGAGGCCGTGAGTGAAGGCGTCGCACCGGGCGCGCTCGGCCACTTCATCAGCCAGGACCCGACGTTCCGCGTCGCCGACCGGTCGGGAGGTGACGAAGGTGCCGCGCCCTCGCTGGCTTCGTGCGGCACCGTCGGCTGCCAACTGGCGGTACGCTTGCAGGATAGTGTTGGCGTGGACTCCCATGTTGCGGGCGAGCGTGCGGACTGGGGGCAATGAGTCACCGGGGCGGAAGTCATTACGGGCGATGGCAGCGCGGACCGCGTCGGCTATTTGGACGAAGAGGGGGCGGCGGTCGCCAGGGAGTAGTTCGATGTCCATGATTAAATCTAGTGATCTAGATCACTAGGTCACAGTGGCGCCTCGAGCTGCATTAACCGACCCCTTGCCCGTGCGCACGACCAGTCCTCCTGGGGCTTACCGAACTCTCTGCTCGCGCGCAGCGGCGCCCAGGGTTGTTCCTGCGAGCACGATGGCCATTCCGGCGGCCATGAACCAGAGCGGATGAGCCCCGGCCGGCACGGCAACGTTGGTCAGCCACGGTGGCGCCAACTGGACGATGAGCACGTAAGAAACTCCCACGGCCAGGCCATGGGTGCGCGGACGCTGGCGGGCGATGGTCGCCGCTGTGTACCCGCCCGCGGTGGCGGCCAATCCGTTCATCACGAACAGCAGCACGGCCAATGGGAGGGCGGGGAGCCCCGTCGGCACCCCACCGTGGAATACCACGGCGTTCGCCATGGCGCTCAGCGCAAAGACGACTGCGCACCCCACCGCGATTCCCGCCACAGTTCGCACCATGCCTGACCTCCCGAGCCTTCGCCTCAACTTAGGGATCCCGGCAGGCGGTAGTAAGCGTGGCCGGGGGCGCGCAACTCGTGGTACGCGGGGCTAACCGGTGCTAGATTCGGCCGACTCACCCACCGGCAGAACCTGACCGCAGAGGCGCACCATGAATCGCCGCACCCCGTTCTTCGCCGCCGCGTTGCTCACCAGTGTGATCTACGCAGCGCTCATCGCGCCGGCCGTGGCATTCGCGCAAGGCACACGCCAGATGGCGATTGCCGACTTGCGCGGTTGGAAGTCAATCCGCGGGCCGGCCGTTTCGCCAAACGGCAAGTGGCTGGCGTACCAACTCGCGCCCAACGACGGCGACGCGGTGGTGGTGATTCGCGCGACGAGCGACACCACCGAATGGCGCTTTCCGGTAGGTGACGCCGGTGCGGGAGGCGGAGGTGGACGGGGCGGACCTTCGGGTGCGGTGACGATTTCCGGGGATTCGAAATGGGCGATGTTCATGATCCAGCCGACAAAGGCCGAGGCCGACCGGGCACGGATCACCCGGCGCCCGGCGTCGACGAAGGCAGCGCTGGTTAACCTGGCCACCGGGAAGGAGCAGGAATTCGACAACATCCGACGCTTCGCATTCGCGGGTGATCGTCCCCACTGGGTGGCGCTGCATACGAAGCTGGCCGAGGCGACAGCGGGCGAAGGTGTGGGCGAGGCCACGCCAGCGGGTGGGCGTGGGGGCCGCGGCGGCGGGGAGGTCCCGGCGCGGGTGGCTGCCTCGGACCTGCTGCTCTACGACCTTGCGAACAGGACGATCGTGAACATCGGCAACGTAGGCGAGTGGGCATTCGATCACGACGGGCGTTATCTCGCGTACTCCATCGAAACGGTCGATCACGTGGGGGACGGCGTGCAGTTGCGCGACCTGACCACGGACGTGGTGCGAGTGCTCGACGGTGCTCGGGCGACGTATCGATCGCTGGCCTGGGCCGACAGCACTCAGGCGCTGTCGGTACTTCGCGTCACGCCCGACAGTGCCGCCCGCGACACCAACGTGGCGGTGGTGGCGTTCAGCGGTTTCAGCTCCGGTGCTCCACACAAGTGGGTGCTCGATCTGGCCGGCCGCGCTGACGCACCAGCGGGGATGGCGATCAGTCCGGACCGCGGGCCCACCTGGTCTGACGATCTGGGCACGGTGTATTTTGGTCTTCGAGCGGCGCCGGCACCCCTGCCGCGCAGTGCGGACAGGGGCAACGATATGCAATCGCTCATCCATCCGACCGCCCCCGGCATGGGAGGGACGCAGAATCAGCCGAACACCGGGCCGCCGTCCGGTGAGGACCTGCCCTCGTTGATCCTCTGGCACTGGAAGGATCCGCGGCTGCAGTCACAGCAGATCGTGGAAGAGGCGTCCGACAAGCGATTCAGCTATCTGGCCGAGTACCGCCTGGCTGACGACAAGGTGATCCGGCTGGCCGACGACACGGTGCGCCAGGTGTCGATCGCGCCGCACGATCACTATGCGTATGCGTTGAACGAGCAGCCGTACCAGTGGGAGGCGAGCATCCACGGGCGGGCGTTCGTGGACATCTACACGATCGACCTCCGCACGGGCGCCCGGGCCGAGCGCGCAAGACAGGTGATCACGCGGGCGGTGCCGTCGGCCGACGGCAGGCGCCTGCTCTTCTGGGGCATGGATGCCAATTGGCATCTGATCGACATGACGACCGGGCAGGACCGCAATCTGACCGCGGGCATGCCGGTGACGTTTGCGAACGTGGAGGACGATCACAACAACCTTGTGCAGCCGCCGGAGCCGGTGATCGGCTGGTCGTCCGATGGCGCCTGGGTGCTGCTGTCCGACGGCTGGGATATCTGGAAAGTGTCGGCTACCGGCGCGCCGGCGGCGAACCTGACGCGCGATGGCCGAACGTTACAAGTGCGCTACCAGCGGCGTGCGATGGTGGACCGTGACGAGGATGGCATCGACCTCCGCAAGCCGATGTACGTCCAGACGTATGGCGAGTGGACCAAGAAAGCGGGGCTGTCGCTGGTGGATGGTGAGCGCGGCGGCGCCCGACCACTGATGTGGGACGACGCCGCATTCAACTTCACGAAGGCGAAGGACACTGACGTCGTGTTGTATTCGCGGTCGACGGCCCGCGACTATCCGGACTGGTACGTAGCCAACGCTTCGCTCACGGCGGGCACCCGGTTGACCGAAGCCGACCCCCAGCAGCGGGAGTTCGCGTGGTCGACCGGTTCCCGGCTGATCAACTACACCAGCGCCAAGGGGGACAAGCTGCAGGGCGCCCTATTCCTGCCGGCGAACTACGAACCCGGCAAGAAATATCCGTTGCTCGTGGAGATCTACGAGAGGGAGTCACAAGGGCTGCATGCGTACGCAGTGCCGAGCGACACGCGGGCGCCCGACGTGAGCGTGTACACGAGCCGGGGATACGCCGTGCTGGAACCCGACATCGTGTACCGCGTGAACGATCCGGGGATGTCGGCGGTGTGGTGCGTAGTACCGGCGGTGCAAGCAGCGATCGCGACCGGCATTGTCGATCCGGCGCACGTGGGGCTGCACGGCCACTCGTGGGGTGGCTATCAGACGGCGTTCCTGGTTACGCAGACCCACATCTTTGCCGCGGCGATCGCCGGCGCGCCGCTCACCGATATGGTGAGCATGGACGGTTCCGTGTACTGGAACGCCGGCATCGGCGACGCGCAAATCTTCGAAGCCAGCCAGGGCCGGTTCAAAGGGAGTTTCCTCGACAACTGGGACGCATACGTGCGCAATTCGCCGGCCTTCCACACCAAGGACGTGACCACGCCGCTCATCATCCTCGCCGATGACAAGGACGGTGCAGTGGACTTCAACCAGGGCATCACGTGGTTCAACGATCTGCGCGGCGCAGGCAAGGACGTGATGCTGCTGACGTACGTGGGCGAGAACCACGGGCTGGCCAAGCCGGTGAACCAGCGCGACTACGCCGTGCGCATGCAGCAGTTCTTCGACCACTACCTCAAGGGCGCAGCTGCGCCGGACTGGATGGTGAACGGCATCCCGCGGCTCAAGATGGACGCGGCGCTCAAGGCAGAACGTGCACGCGTGGACTCGAGCCTAGCCGCCTCCAAGGACAGCGGGGCAACGCACGAGCGCGACCGATGATCACGGCGCCAAATCTGGATCCATGACGACGGTCGAGCCTCGTCCTGCGCCGGCGGCGGAGGAGCCGAAAGATCTAGGGTTCGGCACCGTCGTCGGGCAGGCGAACGCGCAGCGGCTGCTGAATCGCGACGGATCGTTCAACGTCCGGCGCAACGGCCTGCCGCGGCTGTCGTCGCTGAGTCTGTACCATGCGTTGTTGGGGCTCAGCTGGCCGCAGTTCATCGGGCTGCTCGTAGGCGGCTATCTGGTGGTGAACGTGCTGTTCGCAATGGCCTACACGGCGTGCGGGCCGGAGGGACTGGCCGGAACGGCGGCGTCGACGATGGGTGGCGGGTTCCTGCGGGCGTTCTTCTTCAGCGTGCATACGTTCGCGACCATCGGCTACGGCAACGTGGTGCCGATGGGGCTTCCGGCAAACGTGCTGGTGACACTGGAGACGGTCGTCGGGCTGCTCGGGTTCGCGCTCAGCACCGGCGTTCTCTTCGCGCGGTTCGCCCGACCTACGGCGCGTGTGCTGTTCAGCACGCGCGCGGTGGTGGCGCCGTACCGCGGCCGTACGGGCTTCATGTTCCGCCTCGTGAACGGTCGTTCCAACCAGCTCATCGAACTCGACGCGAAGGTGCTATTCAGCCGCATCGAAGAGCGCCAGGGCGCACGGCAGCGGGTGTACGATCAACTCAAGCTGGAGCGCACGCACGTGGTGTTCTTTCCGCTGGCGTGGACGGTGGTGCACCCGATCGACGAGTCGAGTCCGCTATGGGGGTTCACCCAGTCTGATTTCGAGGTGTGTGAAGCGGAGTTCCTGATCCTGCTGAGCGCCATCGACGAGACGTTCGCACAAACGGTGCATGCGCGCACGTCGTACCGGGCCGACGAGATCGCGGTGGGCGCGAAGTTCGTGAACATCTACAATCCGCGGTCCAGCGACGGGTCCGAGAGCATCGACATCGCGCGACTGAGCGAGATCGAGCGAGTGGAGACGGACACAGCGGAGATGCACGACACCGCCACCTGGCACCACACCGGCCACTTCACGGGATTTGCGTCGCCACCGCCGGATCGCCGCTCCGGCTCGGCTGGCCCGCCGTCCGTGAGTTGACGTGCGCTAGGTGTAATTGATCAGGAGGTTGTTCACAGGTCGTAGCAGCACCAAGCTGGGGTTGTCTGGACACTCAACCGGCAACCGCCAGAGGACCTGTGAACACCCACAAGAATGCACGCTTGAGTTACGCGCGGCGAGTCGAGCTTGTCGCCCGGGCGGGGCTCCCCGAGGGAAATCAGAGCCAGTTGGCGCGAGAATTCCAGGTCTCGCGCCAAACGGTCCAGAAGTGGATCCAACGCTATGAGACCGAGGGCCTGAACGGGCTGCGGGATCGGTCGAGTCGGCCGCAGCGCTCGCCGAGGCGGCTGCGGCGGATGCACCGGCGGCAGATCGCGCGTCGTCGCCGGCAACGCTGGAGCTCGCTGCGCACCGCCCGCGATCTCCGGCTCCCGGTGGCCACGGTCGTGCGGGAGCATCGCCGCCTTGGCCTGGAACGCCTCAGCCGGCTCGAGCCGCCCCGCCCGGCCCACCGCTATGAGTGGCCGGCAGCGGGAGATCTCCTGCACCTCGACATCAAGAAGCTGGGGAAGATCGGCCGCGTCGGCCATCGCATCCACGGCGATCGCACGACGCGGGTGCGCGGGATCGGCTGGGAAGCCGTCCACGTGGCGATCGACGATTGTACCCGGCTGAGCTACGCCGAAGTGCTGCCCGACGAACGGCAGCACACCACGGCGGGCTTTCTGCAGCGCGCCCTCCGGTATTTCGCGCGCCGCGGTATCCAGATCTCCCGGGTGATGACCGACAACGGGTCGGTGTATCGCTCGCGGCCCTTTGCGGCCGTCCTCGCTGCGCATCAGGTGCGGCACCTGCGCACCCGCCCGTACACACCCCGCACGAACGGCAAAGCCGAACGCTTCATTCGCACGCTGCTCGCGGAGTGGGCCTACGCCCAAGCCTATCGGACCAGCCTGGCGCGCACGCACGCGCTCCGGCATTATCTCGGCTACTACAACACCGCCCGTCCCCACATGGGAATCAACGGGCAAACACCCCGGCAGAAGCTCGCCACCCTGTGAACAACGTCTTGATCATCTACAGCTAGGGGGCCTGCTCGGTCGGCAGTTCGGCGGCCTGGCCGGAGTCGTTGGCGCGCTGCATTTTCTCGGCGCGTGCGGCCGACACGAGGAGTTTCTTGAGCACGGCGTCACGGCACGCGGCGAGCACAGCCTCGAGCGCCTCGATGCCGTCGTCGGTGGCCTCGTAGAACAGGTCGTTCACCGCCGATTCGGCACGCTCCAGCTGCTGAACGAGCGCCGTGGCATGGACCCGGCTCGGCATCACGCCGCACACCTTCGGCGTGGCGCGGTTGCCGCACGCCTTGCGCAGCACAATCATCGCGCCGCGCTTGCCGGGTTGCACGTAGTACGCCGAGCCGGGGCCCTTGGGCGGGGTCCGCTTGACGCTTCGCCTCTTCGTTGACTTGGGACGTTGTCTGGCCATGTCCGTGGTCGCACAGTCGCGGAATTGGTGAACATTACTCCGCCGCTTTGCATGAACCTAGTCCGGGACCGCGCGCGATGACAGCCGTCGGCGGAGCATTAGGTTGAACGCATGCGAAGAATGCGCGCCGTCGCGATCATCATCGGGGCACTGGTCGCTGCCCAGCCGGTGGCCGGGCAGCGGCCGGCCGGCCCGCCGGCCGACGGCAGCGAGTGGGTGGCCACGACGGCGGTGGTGCCGCCGGCGGTGGCGCGCGAATTCCGAGGCGTATGGGTGGCGACGGTGGGCAACATCGACTGGCCCTCCGCGCCGGGGCTTTCCACGGCGCAGCAACAGGCCGAGCTGACGGCGATCTTCGACCGCGCGGCGGCGCTGCACCTCAACGCCGTGATCTTTCAGGTGCGGCCATCGGCCGACGCGGTGTATGCCTCGAAGCTCGAACCGTGGTCGTCGTTCCTCACCGGCCGCATGGGGCAGGCCCCCGACCCGCTCTGGGACCCGCTCGCCTTTGCGGTGCAGGCGGCGCACGCGCGCGGGCTCGAACTTCACGCCTGGTTCAATCCTTTCCGCGCTCGCTACCCCGGAGATGGCGGGACTGCGGCGCGCAACCACTTCAGCCGTACCGATCCAGGCACCGTTCAGCATTACGGACGTTACCTGTGGATGGATCCCGGCAGCGCCCGGGCACGCCAGCAGGCGATGCGCGTGATCCTCGACGTCGTGAAGCGCTACGACGTCGACGGCGTGCACATCGACGACACGTTCTATCCGTACCCGGTGATCACGCGTGGCAAGGAAGTGCCGTTTCCCGACGCAGCCACCTTCCGGGCCTATCGGGCCCGCGGCGGCTCGCTCGACCGCGACGACTGGCGCCGGCACAACGTCGATCTGTTCGTAGAACAGTTATACGCCGCGGTCAAACGCGAAAAACGGTGGGTGAAGGTGGGCATCAGTCCGTTCGGGATCTGGCGCCCAGCGAATCCGCCGGGCGTGCAGGGGTTCGATGCATACGCCAAGTTGTTCACCGACTCGCGCAAGTGGCTCGCCGAGGGATGGGTGGACTATCTGGCGCCGCAACTCTATTGGCCCATCGCGCGGCCGGAGCAGAGCTATGCCGACCTGCTCGCCTGGTGGGTGGATCAGAACACCAAGAGCCGCAATTTATGGGCGGGCAACTATGCGGCGCGCGTGGCGGGCACGGCCGGCGGAAGTGAGGTGTGGCCGGCGGCGGAAATCCTCGATCAGATCCGGCTCACGCGCGACGAACCCGGCGCTACGGGCGACATCTTGTTCAGCATGACGACACTGATGAGCAATCCGGACAGCCTCGATGAGCGGCTGCTGACCGGTCCGTACGCGGAGCCGGCACTAGTGCCCGAGTTTCCCTGGTTGGGCGACGTTGCGCTCCCACGCCCCGCGGTGGACGTTGCGACCGCCCCGCGGACTGGAGCCCTGGTGGCACACCTGACGCCCGGGGGCAAGCGGAGGCCGTGGCAGTGGGTGGTGCAGGCGCGCGTGAACGGCGCGTGGCGGAGCGCCATCCTGCCGGGCTCGGCGCGCGAGTTCACGTTGGCTGGCAACGGGCGAAACGCCGACGCAGTGAGTCTGATTGCGGTGGATCGCGTGGGCAACGCAAGCGCGCCCGCGATGGTCGTCCGGGCGACCGATCAGTGAACACAGGGTGCGGGCTGCCCCGCACCGCACTTCGAACATGGAGAGTTCCGGTATGACCAGAATCCAGCGCCCGGCCCCCGACGAATTCGCGCCGTTCTACTCCGGGTATGTGAACGGCGTTCCCGACGGCGATATCGTGGCCGTGCTCGAGCAGCAGACGCGCGACCTGGGGGCGCTGCTGGCGGGACTGAGCAACGAACAGGCCGAACACCGGTACGCGCCGGACAAGTGGAGCGTGAAGGAGGTGGTCGGGCACGTCACGGACGCCGAGCGAATCTTTGCGTACCGGGCACTGCGCATCTCGCGTGGCGACGGCACCCCGCTGGCCGGGTACGACCAGAACGCATACGTGGTGCGGGCCGAGTTCGGCCGGCGCGCGTTGAATGACCTGCTGGCCGAGTTCGCAGCCGTGCGCGCCGCCAGCGTGACGCTGTTCCGCGCGATGAGCGACGAGGAATCGCGGCGTGCGGGGTCGGCCAATGGCGTGCCGGTCACCGCCCGCGCACTGGCCTACATCGCGGCCGGCCACGAGCGTCATCATACGCGCATGCTCCGCGAACGCTATCTGGCGTGACTTCAACGGAATACCGACGAGAACCATCCATCGGGCCACGAGGCCAAACACACGTTCGCCGGCGCCGCACTTGCAACGGCTCCGGGGAACAGCGTAGAGTACGGAGCGGCTCGTTCGCGCCCCGGGGCGCGATGCGCGGGAGGTCCGATGATGCGCTTGTGGATGGCCACATACGCCGAGCCGCCTCGGCTCGGCACCAGCGCGGTAGTGAGTGCCGCGGTCCACGGCGGGGTCATCGTCGCGGCGATCGTAAGCACCCTGGGCGCACCGCGCCGGCTCGAGCAAAGGATCGCGCAGAGGGTGCAGTTCCTGCCGCCTCCCGACCGCTTCCTTCCGGCGCCAGGGCCCACTGAGACGGTGCGCTTCGTGACACTATCGACCGGTGACAAGCCGGGATTCGCGAAGCCCGAGCCCCACGGGCCCGTGCGCGTCGCATTGCCGAGCGTTGGTGACGGCAATGTGCCCGTGGTCGTGCCGGTGAAACAAATGGCGTGGAACGAGGACTCCGTAGCGACGGTGTTGGAAGTAGACTCGGCGGTCCAGCGATATCCGGAGAGTGCAGCCCCGGCGTACCCGCCCGCGCTGCTCGCGAAGCGCATGGAAGGCGCGGTGGCAACCACCTACATCGTGGACACGACCGGCTTGGCCGACACGGCCTCGCTGGTGATCATGAGCGCCACCGATACCGGCTTCGCGCGATCGGTGCGCGAGGCGTTGCCGTACATGCGCTTCCGGCCAGCCATTCGCTCCAACCGGAAGGTGCGGCAACTGGTGAGCCAAACGTTCTTGTTCAGGATTCTGCACCCGCCGCCGGACACCACCGCCATCAAGAAGTCGGGGAACGGGTGAGTCCTCATCACGGCGCGCCGCCGGCGAGTCGCATGCGCCACATCGTACGACTGGCCGGCGTGGTGATCGGCTATTCCGAGCTGGAACTGGCGTGGCCGGGCGAAGGCCGGGCTCGCGGAGCATTCCGCCCCGGGATTGGCTACGAACTCGTGGAACCGGTGTTCCGTCTGTTCGCCGAGGCGGTCCCGGCGACGGAGGGCGAGGAGAGCGACAGCGCCAAGCTCGAGCGGTACCACCAGTCGCGCGACGCCCTAGGGCTGCGCCTCGAAGAAGCCGATGGGACCGTCGTGCGAACGGCGGCCATCCACATCGCCGACTACTCGCGCGAACACGGGTCCGCGGCCCGCCACCTGGACGTGCTGATTTCTGACGACGACTACTGGGCGCGGCGCGCCGCCCGCGAGGGTGCATAGGCCGGGAGCGCCGCGCGCGGATCCGCAGCCGGTGCGCCGACCGCGTCGTCGCCGTCGCCATAGGCCACGCCATGGCGCAAGCAGAGCATTCGCATCGTGGCCCGGAGCCCATCGCGGTAGCGCGGTCCCATGGTATGGCTGCGCGCGAAAGTCGCCCGGTAACGTCGAGCGAGGGCAGGAAACTCCCGCTCTATGAATGGGAGATATCGCTGGCGTGCCGTGGCGCGGAGTGCCAGCGAACCGGCGGCGATCGAATTGGCGCCGGAGGCCGCCACTCGCGCCACGAGCTCGTCGAGTTGCGCGGCTCCGTCGGTAATGCCGGGCAACACGGGCATCGCGTTCACCCGCACCCAGACGCCGGCCGCGTGCAACCGCGTCACGGCCCGCAGCCTTGCGTCCGGCGTGGGGGCCCGTGGCTCGACGCGCCGCGCCAACTCGCGATCCACCGTGATCAGCGATATGTGCACCTCGATCCGCGAATGCCGGGCAAGGCTCGCGAGTACGTCCACGTCGCGCGTGACCAGAGGACTCTTGGTGATGATGATGACGTGGAGCCCCGGATGGCGCGCGAGGACCTCGAGAATGCCGCGCGTGACACGGAATCGGCGCTCAGCCGGCTGGTACGGGTCGGTGGCCGTCCCGATCACGATACGATGGCCGCGCACAAGATCGGCCAACCGCTCCGGGCCCTGCCAGAGCATGCGCGCCAGCACATCGGGCGCATTGCGCTTGACCACGATCGCGCGCTCGAACGCGAGCCAGGGGGGCATCTCTCGCGCCATCCGTTGGAGGTCGGTATGGGTGGGGTCGGCGGCGAGCGCACGCTCGACCATGTAGCGGTGCGCGTACCGGGCGTAGCAATACGCACAGCCAAATGCGCACCCGACGTACGGATTGACCGACCAGAAACCGTCGATGCCGGTGGTGGCCGGATCGTTGAGCAGCCCGCGAGCCCGCGTGGCGAAGTAGTGGATGTCGCTCTGCTGCCCGATCACGGGGAGCACGCGCTCGCGCGTCAGTGCGTCGGGAAAGAGTGAGAGCTGGTGGGCCATGGGTGAGTTACGGATGGGGAGATATACCGAATAGAACCCGAAACCACAAGACGAAGTGGTTCGGTCAATCGTCGTACTTGGCTTATGTTTGTCGGCGTGAAGCTCCTCCTCGGTCTAAGTCGCGACGCCACCACCATCTGGCGGAGCTCGCTGTTTGCCGTGCGATTGGCGGCGCTGGTCCTGGCAAGCGTGGCGCTTTCCGGCGTGTTATACGGGACAGAACCGCCGGGCCCCGGGCTACAGGAATCGTCCGCGTCCTACCTGGGGGCAGCTGAATCGGCGGCGCGAGGGGACGGGTTCCGTACGCCGGTGGCGCCCTGGTTCTCGGCCGACAGCAGCTCGACTCTTTTTCGCTATCCTCCGGGGTTCTCGTCCGCGCTGGCGCTCCCCATCCTTGTGGGGCTTCCTGCGGTGCAGGCGGCGCGGCTGGTCGAAGCGGGGTCGGCGTTCGTTGCAATGGCAACGCTGATCGTGATCGTGGGGGATGCAGCGGGCGCCGGAGTGGCGGTGCTGCTCGGTCTGGCCCTCCTCGTCGCGCCCCCATTGGTGAGCGTGCACCTGTCAGTGCTGAGCGAACCGCTCTTCCTGGCCTGCCTGGCGCTGACCCTGGCGGCCATGGTGGCGATGCCTGAGCAACCGCTGGCCGCAGGGGTGTGCGCCGGTGCCGCCCTGCTCGTACGGTATGCGGGAATCAGCGCTGTGGTCGCGGTGTTGCTGTGGACGCTCGTGCGGCGAGGCCCCTGGCGGGTGCGGGCGAAGCATGCGACGCTCGCGGTGCTTCCCACCGTGCTCCTCGGTGCCGCGTGGGTAGCAACGAGGCCAGGCTTCGGGGAGGCCGTCGTGCGGCGAGCGGGCGTGTACCCGGGGCTCGCGGACGCGATCGCGAGTGGCGGCACCACTCTGACGCTCTGGCTGGCGCCCACGGGGCAAACGGTTTCATGGGGATGGTGGCTCGCGCTGCCTGCGGCGGTCGGGATAGCGGCGGTGCTGGCGAGTGGCAGCATTCGTGTCTATCGGCTGTGGCGGCTACTGCCCGACGGTGCGTTGTTGCAGAGTTCGACAACCGTTCCGCAGTTGATCGCGGCACGCGTGCTCGGTGGCTCGGCGTTTCTTGCCGGATCGTACGTAGCGGTGCTCGTCGGAGCGCGGCTGTTCGCGAACGGTCAGATTGCGTTCGACTTCCGGCTCTTGTCTCCTTTGGTGATGCTGCTGTCGGTGGCGTTTGCAGTCGCAGGGAGCAGCTGGTGGCGTTGGGCGGCACGCCCTGCCCGCGTGACATTGGCCGTGGCGCTCGTGGTGTGGGGCAGCGCGGCCGCGGCCGCATCGTGGCGCTATGCGCACGACGCACTGGAATACGGCGCCAGCCTGGCCGATGAAACGTGGCGCGGCTCGCCGATGCTGGAGTGGGCACGCAACGAGGGCGTGCGCTACACCCTCTATTCCAACTGGCCCGCGCTGAGCTACTTCTACCTGGGGCGGCCGGCGCACGGGCTGCCGGAATTGGACGATCCGGCGACGTTGCACGCATTCGCCGACACGCTCGCAGCGCGGGGCGGGGTAGTGCTCGTCTTCCCGGAGCCGAACGCGCGCTACCGGACCGCCGAGTCGCTGATCCGCGCCGGCGGACTGCGGGTTATCGCCACCTTTCCGAACGGCCGCGTACTGGGACCGGCCGAGCCCTGACGCGCAGCGCCGGTCGGCGCCCGCCGGCGGCCCATTTCGCCATTCCGCACGGCTGGATAGTATCCGGAGACCCCGGCGCTGTGCGGTCAACCGACTGCGCGGAGGAGAGGAGCCATGCCCGCAAAGCTGTCCGATCTCGAGATCCAGCGCGCCCTGGCCACGCTGCCGGGGTGGTCGCGGCGCGGTGAGAGCCTGGTGAAGAGCTATGCGTTCGTGCGGTTCGGCGACGGCATCGCCTTCGTCAACAAGGTGGCCGCCATTGCCGACGACATGGACCACCATCCCGACATCGATATCCGTTATACCAAGGTGACGTTGACACTCTCCACCCACTCGGCAGGTGGAATCACGTCGCTGGATCTCGACTTGGCGGGAACGATCGAGAAGCAGCTGGTCGCGGACGGTTAGCGGCCAGGGACCTTCCGCGGGGCACCGCTACCGGTTTCGGTTGCCACCGCTCAACAGGCTCAGGATAAACAGGAACAGGTTGAGCAGGTCGAGAAAGATCGTGACCGCCGCGATGACATAGTCCTGGTCGCCGAACTGACCCGACCGGGTGATGCGCCAGGTGTCGAACACCAGGAGACCGGCGAACACGAACACTCCGGCGCCGGCGATCCACATCGATCCACCCAAGCTGGGGAAGAAGTATCCCAGAAGCATGGTGAGGAACAGGACGACGAGTCCGACGGTGAAGAACCCGCCCCAGGCGCTGAAGTCTCGCCGGCTGAACGTGGCGTAGAGCGTTAGCACGCCGAACGTCGAGAACGTGAGCAGCCCTGCTTCGGCGAGGACGCCCGGCTGCATGCGAAGGTAGTACATCATCATCGGCGCGAGCCACACGCCCACGACGAACGTGAATAGCAGCGTCAGGATGATGTTGCGCGGAAAGTTGCGGGCCTGGGACTGGGCCATGAGCAACGGCGCGAACCAGGCGATGGCCGTGATGAACGGATGCGCGGCAACGGCGTTGATCAGCGCCGGCTGCATGAACGTGAACGCGGCGCCCATGAGCGACACGATGATGCCGATAAAGACCAGCCCGTAGGTGCGCCGCACCAACGTGGCGCGCTCCACGCCCGAGAGAACACGGGGGGCTGCAGCTACCGAGTATCGCGAGAAACCCATGATTCGAACCGACTCCTGAGAAAGAAAGATCCTGCCTTCAATTTTACCCGGCAGAGGGCACCGAGTGCCAGTGGAGGCAGGGGGGCGGGGGCGGAACACGAAGCGGGATCAGTGTTTGCGCAGTTCGACGTTTCCGTTGACAGTGTGGATGATGATGCGCGGCCCCCCGTGGCCCAGCTGAGCGCGCAGGTGCCGGGGATCGATTCGGCCGTTCAGCGTGACCGGGAAGTCGGTCGTGAACCGCCCGTTCACTGTGCTCAACTCGACGTCGGCGTTCACGTCGTCGGCCAGACCGACGATCACGGACCCGTTGACGCTCGTGAAGCGCATGTCCGCGGTAGGGTGATATCGGAGCAACGACGCGCGGACCGTTCCGTTCACGCTGCTGGCCAATACAGGTCCGCCGTCGGTCTGGACATCGACGCTGCCGTTGATCGTGCCGGCGCGTACCTCGGAGGTGACGCCGGTAACGGAGACGTTGGAGTTGACGGTGTGCACGTTCACCTTCACGCCGGCGGGCACGGCGACCTGAAAGTCCACGCGGATGTCGTTGTCCCTGCTGCGGGTGTTGCCCTCGGAGTCGTAGCCAGTGGGCGTGCAGTGGGCGTCAGGGCCCCACAACGCGCAGATGAGCACGTCCTGGTTGTCGGCCCCGTAGTGTTGGACATCGTACCGCACGTAATGCGGATCGCCTCGGCGCACGCGCATCGTGGCGGTGACGGTGACGCTATCGCCGGAGCCGTTCTGCACGGTGATCTGGCCGTTCAGGTTGCGGACGGTGATCCAGCGCCCGTCGGGCACCTTCCAGGCCCAGTGCATGGGGTTCTGGTCGGATGCGCCCTGGGCATGCGCCGTGGAACCGGCGAGCCCGGCGGCGACAGCAGCGGTTATGGCGAACAGTCGGCGCATATCAGGAATCCTAGTCATCGAGGGATAGTCTGTCACTTGATGCGGCGCAGGCGGACGTCGCCGCTCACGGTGGAAACGGAGAGCGTCCGGCCGCCCTTGCCGATTCGGGCGTTGATGTGGCGCCGCCCCATGCGGCCGCTGAGGGTGAGCGGGAAGTCGGTGTCGAGGTCGCCGCTCACGGTGGACATGGAGAAGTCCGCGTCGAGCGCCGCCGGAACGGACACGGTGACGTCGCCGCTCACGCTGCGGAATGTCAGGTCGCCATTCCCCGACAGGGAGGCGATGCCGACGTCGACGTCACCGCTCACTGAGTTGGCGTACACGCCGGTGGCAGCCAGGTTGCGCAGGGTGAGGTCCCCGCTCACGCTGGTCGCCCGCACGTCGCCGTGGGCGCCGTCCATGTGAACGTCGCCGCTCACGGAATGGGCGTCGGCGAGCATCGTGACGGGGAGACGGACGGTGACGTCAATGGTCGCGTCGCGGCCCCAATGCCTGTCGTGCGAGTGCATGTGGGCCCCGTCCTCGTCGCACGATGCATCCGTGTCGCGGTAGAGCACGCAGACCACGACGTGGCGCGAGTACTCCTTGACGGTGACGTAGACGTCGTCGTCCGATCCCCCATGGTGGCGGGTCGTGACCTCGACGGTGCTGCCGCCGGCCGGCAGATACGTCACGTCACCCGTTATGTCGTGCACCGAGACGACGGTGCCGGCGTCTTCGGCCTTGGACCACTGGAAGTCGGTGTGCTGGGCGCTGGCCACGCCAGCGGTGAGGGCGACGAATGAGAGTGCGAGAAGGGTGCGCATGGGGTTAACCGGTGAGGGGACTGAGGACGAACGACTGCCGACGTTCACTTGTTGCCGCGGCGGCGGATGACGACGTCGCCATTGAACGTCTGCGCGGAAATGCGGGCCGCGCCCTCGCCGATGGTGAACGTGAACCTCTTGCTGGTGCCGATACCGATGCCGTGTTCGCCGGGCTCGAGCGTGATCGGGAACTCGCTGTCGATCGAGCCGTTCCACGTGGACACGGTGAGCTGCGCGCTGGCCTTCTCGGGCAGTGTGAGCGTCACGTCGCCGGAATGGGTGCTCAGCTCGTAGCGCCCCGACGGATCGATAGCGCCGTCAAAGCTGACGTCGCCGGCCGTGGTCCGGGCCTCCACCGAGCGCGACGTGACGCCGGTGAGCTTGACGTCGCCGCTCACCGAGGCCGCGGTGACGTCGGCGGCGACGTCGGACAGGGTCAGGTCGCCGCTCACGCTGCTCGCCAAGACATCGCCCTTGAGGTGCGACGCGGTGATGTCGCCCGAAAGCGAGGTGAGATCGACGTGGCCCGAGGCGTTCTCCACGATGATGTCGCCAGTCTGCGTGTGCACCGAGACGTCGCTGCCGGTGCCGCGTATCGAAACGTCCCCGCTCTGCGACTGCACCGCCAGGTGGGCGCCGGGCGGCGCGGTGATGTCGAATCGTATGTCGCCTCCAAGGTCGGACGCGTCGACCGCCACCCGATCGCTCGACGCGTCGAACCGGATGCGGCCCCGCTCCGCATTGGCATGCACGACGACGGTATTGCCGGCGCCGGCGTGCACCTGGACGTCGCCCCGCCCTGTGGTGAGCGCGACGAGACCGCTGGGACTCAGGGTGACCGTCGTGTCGAACCGGCCGCCACGGTCGCGGGCGTCGTCGCGGCGCTGCTGCGCCCCACTGGGCGCCACGGCCGCGACGAGCAGGAGGAGCGCAACCGGCATGGATGAACGCATGGACATAGGGGTCATGGGCTAGGTGCTCGCGGGCAGCGCGGCGGCGATGCGCAGAAGCCGCACTTTGGTATCGAGAGACTGGCTGAGTGACTGCATGAGGTAGCGGCTGGCGGAATCCTTGCCCAGCGCGGTCCGACACTGCGCGATGGCCGAGTCTATCACGGCGAGATTCTTCTCGATCACGCCAATGGTAGCCGTGTCGAGCTGGCTGCGACGTGCGTCGAGCACCGCGCGCAGGCCGGCGATCTCGGCGTCGTACGACCTTTCCACGGCGGCCGGCGTGGCGTTGGCGGCGCGGTTCCCGGCGAGCACGGCCGGCCCCGCGTCGGTCGGAGCGGATGGAGCGACTGGCGGCCCGCCGCGGCGAGCGGTCTCGTAGCCGAGGGCCACGGCGAGGACCAGCGTCGCTGCGAGGCCGGCGGTGATCATCCGCGGCGACCGCCAGCGCGGGTGGCGGGCAACGAGGGGAACGACGGGCGTTTCGAGCCGAGCCGCGATCCCGCTCCACAGGTCGCGCGATGGGGCGAGCGCGGGAAGTCGCGACGCCTCGTCGCTCACGCGGCGCAGATCGCCGAGCAACATCCCACACTCGGCGCACTCACGTGCATGCGCCTCCATGGCGGCGCGGGTCGCACCGTCCACGTCGCCTTCCAGGAAATCCATCAACTGGCGGCTGAAAATGTCGCAAGTCACAATGGGACTCTCGCCGGTCATCGGTTCAACGCCTCCCGCAGAAGGAGCCGGGCCCGATGGAGCTGGGACTTTGTGGCTCCGGTGGTCACGCCAAGCATGTCGGCGATCTCCTCGTGTCGATACCCCTCGACGTCGTGTAGCGTGAAGACCCGCCGCGCGCCCGCGGGAAGCCGCGTGATCGCCTCCTCGAGATCGAGCAGGTCGCCCGGCTGTAGCGTGGAGCCGACCACGCCCGTGTGGGCATCCATCCCGCGGTCTTCTTCCTCCTCCTCGAACCGCGCCCGGCGCCGCGAATCCGTCTTGCGTTCGTTGAGCACGACGTTCACGGCCAACCGGTGCAGCCACGTGGTGAAAGCACTCTCCCCTCGGAAGAGATGCAGCTTCTCCCAGGCGCGAACGAAAACGTCCTGTGTGAGTTCCTCGGCGCGCGCGCGGTCCGCGACCATGCGCGCGCACAGGGAGAACACCCGGCCGACGTGCTTCCGGTACAGCGTCTCGAACGCCGTCCGATCTCCCGCCGCGGCGTGCGCCACGTCGGCATCGGACGGATCGGAATTCGGCGAGTCGAGTATGGCCACAGCGGTCATGCGTCGTCGGTCTCCGTCCGTACACGGGATGGGATGCCTGACGACAGCAAAAGGTTGGAACCCCGACGCGAGACGGTTTCGGGCAGGGTGGCTGCTGTGCGACTTACGCCGGGGCTTCGGGCGGGGTTTCGGTGGATGCCTCGAGGCCGGCGACGAGCGCCGGGAGGTCGCTCATTCGGCGGGCAAAGAAGCGGGGAGCCGACGGGGCGAGTTCCTGACGCGTGAAGGGTCCCCACAGGGCGGCCACGGTGGCCACGCCGGCGGCGTTACCGGCGTTCATGTCGTGCAGCGAATCGCCCACGAACAGCGCGCGGTCGGCACGTCCGGCCAGGCGCTCGAGCGCCACGCGCACGGGCTCGGGATCGGGCTTGTGGCGTTCGGTGGAGTCGTAGCCGACGATCGTGTCGACGTGACGGCGCAGGCCAACGTGGGTGAGGCCACGCTCGGAGAGTTCCACCGACTTGCTGGTGACGACGCCGATGGCGTGGCCCCGCGCGCGGAGGGCGGCCAGCGTCTCATCGACGCCCTCGTAGGCGCGCACCAAGCGGTCGTGATGGGCGAGCTGGAATTCGCGGTAGGCGGCGATGAAGCGGTCGACTTCGGCCTCGTCATCCGTGTAGTGGTGAAACATCGCCCGGAGCGGTGTGCCGATCCAGCTCAGCCACTCGCGGTCGGGCGGCACGGGGAGGCCGCGCGATTCGAAGGCGAACGACTTGGACCGCTGGATGAGTTCGATCGAATCGATGAGCGTGCCGTCGAGATCGAACAGCAGGGTGAGGCGGATCATGGGCGGTTAGCGAAGTCGCAAAAGGACAACGGCCGGCCCGGGTTGCCCCGAGCCGGCCGCTGCGGTGACGCCCGAGGGCGCCTTGGCCTTAGTGGCCGAGCTTGACGACGTTCTCGGCGGCCGGGCCCTTCTGGCCCTGGACGATGTCGAACTCGACGCGCTCACCCTCGGCGAGCGACTTGAAGCCGCTGCCCTGGATGGCGGAGTGGTGAACGAAGCAATCCTTCTGGCCGTTCTCCGGCGTGATAAAGCCGAAGCCCTTCGCGTCGTTGAACCACTTCACGGTGCCGGTCGTACGCATGACGGTACTCCTGTGTTGTGTTGTGGTCGGAGTCCGGCATGGCCGTACGTGCCGACGACAATCTTGTTCGTGACCAGAGCCCTCACGATGGGCGTTGTCCCCATATCGCCGGACACTTGCCGGACGCTACGCGCGATGTCGAACGAAAAAAGGACCCAGCGAATGCCAGGCCCCATGTCGTTCGTGGAACGTGCCCGCACCGAGGTGCGGAAATCGCTAGGGGATTTTACCGTGGGCCCGGAAATCGCGCAACGGGGAAACCGTTGGGAGACGGCGGATCGGCCGTCAGCGGGTTGGGGGGTGGAGGGCGGGGGCTCCGGCTGGCTGGCCGCCGCGCTCGCCAAGCAGCCGGGTGGTGAATCGCTGGCCCTCCGAGATCCGTTCGGTCTCGATGGCGATGGAGTCCACCGCCTGCTCGATGCGCGTCAGGCGCTCCTCGATCTGGCGCAACTCGGCAGGGCCAACGCCCGCGGATGGATGCCGTGGACCCAAGATCCGGGCGAGCGATATGACGGTTCCGGCAACGATGGCGAGGCCGGCGAGAGCGAGGAGCAAGTCGGGATCCATGGCTAATGGGAGTGAAGCGGCGGAGGGCGGCTCAAGAGCGGGCGGTGGGCGAACTTCCACAATACGGGGGCTGCCTGACAGGGGTGTCAAGTCGCCGAGGATGGCGAAGGCCGGCCCCAACGCTCCATACTATAAGGCATTAGCTCCCAGGCCCCGGGGTGGGAACGGCGGCGAGGTGAGCGGACCCGTCAGGGGAAACCATACGGAGGCGTACATGGTGCGGCGCACATCGCCCGACGCAGACCGGAGCGGCGCATTCTCGGGAGATGGGGCGAACACCCCGAAGGGGTTCGCTGCCTCGGCCTCGCGCACCGTTGGTGTTGCGGTCGAGTTCGTGTACGCCGCGTGGACCGATGAAACGCGGCGGCGCGAATGGCTGCGCGACGACCTCTTGGTGGTGACCGACACGACGCCCGGTGTGTCGCTACATGGCGAGTGGGCCGGAGCGCGGTTGCGCGTGTTCTTCATGCCGCGCGGCAAGGCGCGCGCCAACGTGACCGTGGATCACGACGGCCTGCCAACGGCTCGGCGTGCCGAGCAGATGAAGAAGTTCTGGCAGGCGCGTCTGGGGCGGCTTGCCGCGCTCGTGGAGCGATCGAGCCGTTGACCGCCGCGTGACCGGTTCCCTGGCCGAGTCCGAGACAGCCGGGGCGCGGTCGCCGGTCCTCCGCCACGGTTGGAACGCCACGGCCTACCAGATCCTGAATGCGGGGATCGCCGATCGGTTCTCGGCGAGCGGCGGCGGGGTAATCGGATAGGTGCACTACCACGGTACGTACGTAGTGGCGGGCGATCCGGGTAGGTGCCGCCGAACGGCTCACCTCCGTGGTGGAGGAATTCGAGCACGAGACGCGCGCCAACGGAAGCCATGTGTGCTTCTTCGGTGCGTCCGAACAACTGACGGGAGCGTTGCGCGCCGAGGCGGTCTGGGCGCTGGAAGGCGCGCGGAGCACAATTCGCCGATGAGTTGCTCCTAATCGTCCGCTGGACGCCGGCGGACGCGCGGTGTTGATTCCCCCCGGTTCGCCCGGACCCGATCGTCACTCCCGCCTCTGCGGTCCCACCCACATGCACTTCACGCGACTCGACTGGACCATCATCGCGGTATCCATCGTGGTGTCGTTCCTGCCAGCCCTGTTCTTCTACAAGCGCGCGGGTTCGAGCACCGCCGAGTTCTTCACGTCCGGGCGGGCCGCGCCGTGGTGGCTGGTAGGCGTGTCGATGGTGGCCACGACGTTCAGCACCGACACGCCGAACCTGGTGACCAACATGGTCCGCCAGAACGGCGTGGCGGACAACTGGCTGTGGTGGGCCTTCCTGCTCACCGGCATGATGACGGTGTTCTTCTTCGCGCGGATGTGGCGGCGGTCGCGCGTGCTCACCGATCTCGAGTTCTACGAACTGCGGTATTCCGGCAAGGCGGCCAGTTTCGTGCGTGGATTCCGCGCCGTCTATCTCGGACTATTCTTCAACTGCGTGATCATGGCCACGGTGAACCTGGCGGCGGTGAAGATCGCCAGCATCGTGCTCGGCTGGCCGCCCTGGCAGACGCTCTCCATCGCCGCTGTGATCACGATTTTCTTTGCGTCGGTGTCGGGACTGTGGGGCGTGCTCGTTACGGACTCCATTCAGTTCACGATCACGATGACCGGCACCTTCGCCGTGGCATATTTCGCGGTCAAGCAGCCGGAGATTGGCGGTCTGGCCGGCCTCGTGCACAAGATCGATCCAAAGACGCTCAACCTGCTGCCCGACTTCGGCAACTGGACGGTGGCGCTGTCGGTGTTGATCATCCCAATCACCATCCAGTGGTGGTCGGTGTGGTATCCGGGCGCTGAGCCGGGAGGCGGCAGCTACATCGCGCAACGGATGCTGGCCTCGCGCACCGAGAAGGACGCGCTCACCGGCACGCTGCTGTTCAACGTGATGCACTACGCGCTGCGGCCATGGCCATGGATCATCGTCGCACTGGCCAGCACGATCATCTATCCCGATCTGGCATCCATTCAGCACACCTTCCCGCATCTCGATCCCAAACTGCTGGGCGACGACATCGCGTATCCGGCGATGTTGCGCTTCCTGCCGGCGGGATTCCTGGGCCTGATGGTGGCCGGCATGCTGGCTGCCTACCGGTCGACCATCGAGACGCATCTCAACTGGGGCACGTCGTACCTGGTGCACGACTTCTACCGGCGGTTCATCAGCCGCGACCGGTCGGAGAAGCACTACGTGTTCATGGGCCGCGTGGTCACGGCGGGGCTCATGGTCTGCGCCGCCCTGTTGACGTTTGAACTCGACACCGCCAAGGAAGCGTTCGACCTGATCCTCTCCGTGGGGGCCGGCACAGGGCTCATCTACCTGCTGCGCTGGTTCTGGTGGCGCATCAACGCCTGGAGCGAGGTGTCGGCCATGGCGAGTTCGTTCCTCGTCGCGCTCGGATTCTTCGTGGCCGGCAAGATGGGGCACCCGGTGGCGGCCGACCTCTCGCTGGTGATCACGGTGGCGGTCACGACCGTGGTGTGGGTGACCACGACGTACCTCACCGAGCCCCACGACCACGCGACGCTGCTTGCGTTCTACAAGCTGGTGCGCCCGGCGGGACCAGGATGGACGCACATCCGCGAGGAGTCGGGGTTGGGCGCCTCGCCCGACAGCCTGCCGCAGGCGATGCTGGGGTGGATGCTCGGCTGTCTATTCGTGTATTCGGCGCTGTTCGGCACGGGGAGCATTCTGTACGGGCGCAAACCGCAGGCGATGATGTGGATCGTGTCGTTCGTGGCAAGCGGCATCGGACTCTGGATACTCGTGCCGCGGCTCTGGAAGGGCACGGGCTCGGAGGCGGCTGAGGGCGCATGACCGAACGCTGGCCCGCGGTGACCAAGGCCGTCGTGCTGGCGCGGGGGCTGGGCACGCGCATGCGGGCCGAAGATGGCACGGTGCGGCTGGACGACGCGCAGCACGCGGCAGCGGCGCGCGGGGTGAAGGCGATGATTCCCGTCGGGCGGCCGTTTCTCGACTACGCGCTGAGCGCGCTGGCCGATGCCGGGTGCACGGCGGTCTGCCTGGTGATCGGACCCGAGCACACGGACATACGCGAGTACTACACGCGCCAGGCGCCGCCGGAGCGGGTGCGGGTGTCGTTTGCCGTGCAGGCCGAACCGCGAGGCACGGCCGACGCCCTGCTGGCAGCGGAACGGTTCGCCGCCGGCGACCGCGTGCTGATGGTGAATTCGGACAACTACTACCCGGCGTCCGCGCTGGCGGCGTTACGCGCCGTGCCCGGCGCCGGGCTGCTCGGCTTCGAACGCGAGGCGCTCATCCGGCAGAGCAACATCGACGCCGGGCGCGTGCTGAGGTACGCGCTGCTCGCCGTGCGCGCCGACGCCACGCTGGCCCGGATCGCCGAAAAGCCCGACGAAGCCACTGCACGCGCATTCGGGAAGGACGCCTTGGTGAGCATGAACGCGTGGCTGTTCACGCCGGCGATCTACGAGGCGTGCCGGCGCGTGGTCCCGTCAGTGCGGGGGGAGATGGAACTCCAGGATGCGGTGCGGATCGCGATCGAGGATCTGGGCGAGCGCTTCACGGTGGTTCGCGTGGCGGCGGGTGTGCTCGACCTCTCGAGCCGGGCCGACATCGCGACGGTTCGCGAGCGCCTGGCCGGCGTGGACGCGCGGCCGTGAGTCCTGATTATACCGACAGTTTGCTAGCTGCTGGTATGACGCCGTCCGCCGCCCACGCCAAAGGGCGGTGGTTCGGCGCGGCCGCGGCAGCTCTCGGGCCGCAGGCGGCAGCCGCGGAGCGCACGGTCGCTCTGTTCGTGCCGGGCCGGGTGGAGGTGCTGGGCAAACACACTGACTATGCGGGCGGGCGGAGCCTGCTGTGCGCCGTGGAGCGGGGAATCTGCATGCTCGCAGCGCCGCGGGCCGACGACATGATCCAGGTGATGGATGCCCGCAGCGGCGAACGGACGTCGTTCGCCTTCGCGCCCGATCTCGAGCCGGCCGTCGGTCGGTGGTCCAACTATCCGATGACCGTCGCGCGGCGTCTGGCGCGCAACTTCCCGGAATTTCACGCCGGGGCCGACATTGCATTCGCCAGCGATCTGCCGGTGGCAGCCGGCATGAGCAGTTCGAGCGCATTGGTGGTGGCCGTCTACCTCGCCTTGGACGGGGTGAACCGGTTCGAACGCAGTGAGGCATACCGGCGGGAGATCACCGACCGCGAGGCGCTGGCGGCGTACCTGGGGTGCCTGGAAAACGGCGAGAGCTTCGGCACGCTGGCCGGCGACCGCGGGGTGGGGCTCTTTGGCGGGAGCGAGGACCAGACGGCGATCCTCTGTTGCCGGCCCGGCATGCTCAGCCGGTATTCGTTCTGTCCCGTCCGCGCTGAGGGCGAGGTGGCGGTGCCGCCCGGATTCACGTTCGCGATCGCCGACAGCGGCGTCGTGGCCGAGAAGACGGGGGCGGCCCGCGACGCGTACAACCGGGCGTCGGTGGCCACGCGCGTGATCGTGCAGCTATGGAACGAGGCCAGCGGACGGAGCGACGCGACGTTGGCCGCAGCGCTGGCCAGCGGGGAAGACGCGGCCGACCGCATCCGCACCCTGCTGGCTGGCGCCGCGCACGCCGAGTATCCATCACAGGTGCTGGTGCACCGGTTCGACCAATTCGCTGACGAGAGCGGACGGATCATTCCGGCGGCGCACGCCGCGTTGGCGGCAGGCGACCTGCTGCGATTCGGCGCGCTCGTGGACGAGTCGCAGGTGAACGTGGAGCGCTGGCTCGGCAACCAAATTCCCGAAACGGTGACGCTGCAGCGGCAAGCGCGCGAACTGGGCGCGGCGGCCGCGTCGGCGTTCGGCGCCGGTTTCGGCGGAAGCGTCTGGGCGCTGGTGGAGGAGTCGGGCGCGGAAGAATTCGCGCGCCAGTGGCTGGCCCGATATCGAAAATTGTTTCCCGCTGCGAGTACGGGTGCGCAGGGGTTCGTGACGGGCGCGGGACCGGCGGCGGTGCGGTTGGCCAACCCGGGATCGTGACGTGGTGCGTGCGCGAGATCCTGGTGAAGGCGCCGGCCAACGAGCCGCTGTGCCAGGAGTCGGCACGTACGCGCGCTTCTACGCTGTGGTTCGGAAGATTCCGCGCGGCCGCGTGGCAACATACGGGCAGGTGGCACGGCTGGCCGGCCTGGCCGGTCACGCGCGGCAGGCGGGATACGCGATGGCGGCGCTTCCGGCCGGCACACGCATGCCATGGCACCGTGTGATCAACGCCCAGGGGCGTGTGAGTCTGCGGCGCGATGGACCGGGCGCGGGCATCCGGCAGCGGCAGCTGCTCGAGCGCGAGGGGGTGACGTTCGACGCGGCAGGGCGCGTCTCGCTGCTGCGCTACCAATGGCGGTCTCGCGCCCGCGCGCAGTGAGCGCTATCGTCAGGCGATCACGCACTCCATTTCTCGATCGGGGGGCTCCGGCCCGATGGTGGACTATTTCAAGCGACTGTACGCGCACGCGCAGTGGGCGGACACGCGCACCCTGCGCTCGATCATCGAGAGCGAGCATCTGCCGGCGCGAGCGCTGGCGTTGTTGGCGCACGTATTGGGCGCCGAGCACGTGTGGTTGAGCCGTGTGCGGGGAACCACGCCGCGCGTCACCGGATCGCCCACGCTCTCGATTGCCGAATGCGACGCTCTGATGCAAGAGAACCACAGCGGGTACAGCGCGCTGCTCGATGCGTTGGACGCTGGCGGGCTCCAGCGAGCCGTCACGGTCCGCAATTCGGCGGGGCACGAGCTGACGTCCACGCTACAGGACATTCTCACCCACGTGGCGATGCACGGGTGTTACCACCGCGGGCAGGTGGCGGCGCTCGTGCGCGCGGCGGGCGACACGCCGCAGCCCACCGACTTTATCGCCTTCGCGCGCGGCGCCCCGGCGGCTCCCAAGCAGGGATCGCAGAAACCCGATGACGATCGATGACCCGATAGTGCCAAGCCCTCCGACGCGCGTTCCCGCGCCGCCGCCCACCGGGCCGCACCCGCCGCGGCGCCGCCACCGCAGGTACACCCCACTTCCCCCGCGCGAGACGTTCTATCGGCACTTCGCGCGCAACGCGCTGATCGGCGGGGCGATGGTCGGCACCGCGTTGATGATCGGGGTGGTCGGGTACCATGTCACGGCAGAGCTTGGCTGGCTCGATTCGCTGGTCAACGCGAGCATGATCCTGGGCGGGATGGGCCCCGTAGATCCGGTCAAGTCGTCGGTGGGCAAGTGGTTCGAGTCGTTCTACGCGCTGTTCAGCGGCGTGGTGTTCATTTCCTCGGTGGGTGTGTTCCTGGCGCCGGCGGCCAAGCGCTTTCTGCACCGGTTCCATCTGGACATCGAGGCCGATGAAGCGGGCGATACCTGATCGATGCCCACCATTGGGTCGTCGCCCCGCCGTTCCGGGTGGAACGGGCAGCAGGTGCCGGGCTGGGGATTCCGAATGCGACGTGAGCGTAGCATCTTGGCCGTAGGATGATGGGGTTCATGAATCCGCGTAGAACGCGGGCGAGCCGGGGAGCTGGGGCGGCGCTCGTGGGGCTGGCGCTCGTGCTGGCAACGGCCTGCGACAACGGGCCCCCGCCGGAGCAACTGCGCGCCAAGCAGGAGCAGGCGGCGCGGGCGGTGGCCAGTTCGCCCTGTCCACCGGACGGAAAGTGGAAGGAATGCAGCCTGTCCGAGCGCCTGATGAGTTCCGGGCTCGTCTTGCGGCGCGATTCGACGCCGGCGCACGAAGACTCGGTGGCGATCGCGGGGGTGCTGTACCACATCGGGATCGCCAATCTGAAGGTGTTCTTCTTTCCCGATTCGGTGGCGCGCAAGGCGGCCGTGGCCAGGCTCGACGCCGCGCAATTGGTGGGCTACGACCAACCGCAGACCAGCAAGGGAGAGCGGTCGCTCATCCAGTCCGCCAACGTGCTGGCCCTGCTCGACAGCCGGCGCGACCAGCAGCGCGAGCGCATTGGTGACGCCATCACGGCGGGTCCGCCGCAGCCGCCGAAGGTCGCGAAGTAGGGACGAGCAGGAGCAGCGCGCAAACCGTCGCTGACGAGAACGGCCGGGTGTCGCGCGCGTGGAGATCGGCGAATGTTCGCACGGCGGTGAGCCATGCTTCGTCGGGCATGCAGGAATCGGCCAATTCCTCGAGCACACGCTCGGCACCGGCGCCGAACGTGGAGGTCGCGGCGCGCCGCGCCTCCTGGGCCAGGGGCATGCAGCGCGCGCGCAGGTGCCGCGGACTCCGCAACGCGATCGCGTCGATGCGGTGCAGCAGACGCCGCCGGGCCCGGGCAGCGCCGCCGTTGGCCAGATCGAATACTCCCAGAGCGTCGCGCTCTTCGATCCATGCGTCCAGGCGGCGGAGCGCCGCCTCCACGGCCGCCGGGTCGAGAGCGCCCTCGACTCCCTGGACGAGTCTTGCGGCATCGAGCACGACGTCGGGTGCATCGGTCGCGCCCTGTCCGATGTCGGCTACCAGATTCGTGCGATCCTTGTGGTGGACCAGTGCCAACCAGCCGCTCTGCGTTGCCTGCACGGCTGCGGCGCAGAGGCGATCGGGGACGCCTGCGGTGGGGTGGAGCCAACCGGAGAGCAAACGGCTGAGGTCCGCTCGAGCGCGCAGCGGCGAAGGTGTATCGAACGAAACTGCCGAGAAAAGCGCAGGCATGATCGTTCCCTTCACGCCAACCGCGTGGGCAGCGGCGGCGAGCTTGTCTCGCAGGCGGCGTTCCAACCGGAGCATCCGGTCAGCCGGCGCCGGCGGGCGCAGCGCATACACATGAACCTCGGCATGCGGCGAGGCGAGGCGTCGCACCCGCCCCACGCGCTGCTCGAACCGCGCCGGGCTCCACGGCAGATCGGCGTGCACCACCACGCTCGCGTCCTGCAGGTTCACTCCCTCGCTCAGCAGGTCGGTGGTGATGAGCATGGACACGCGCTCGGCCAGCGGGGTGCCAGCCTGGCCGCCGGGCGCAAACTGGGCCAGCAGCTCGCGGCGCGTGACGCGGCCGCCGGCTACGAATCCGCCGCGGTCGGTGAGCATGGCGACTCCGGCATCCGGGCGCAGGCGGGAGTAGAGCGCCTGAACCGTGGCGGCGAACTCGGCGAACACCACGATGCGCGCGCCGGGATGCGCGGCTCGGATGCGGCGCAGGGCGGCGGCTCGTGCGTCGTCGGGGTCAGGGCCCGAGCGGAGACGCCACAAGAGGCGGGCCACCTCCGCGGCATGGCTTGCGCTTGCCTGGAGCAATGGCGCGCCGTGCACGGTGACGGTGTCGGAGACAAGTTGAGGAAACGCGAGTTGCAGCGCGCCATCGGCGTAGCTCCAAGCGCGCAGTTCCTGCCGCGATGGGTGACGCCCAGCGCGCAGCGCCTCCCCCAGTGCTTCGGCTTGGGCGAGGCGGCGGCGCAACGAGGCGTGCAGCGCGGAGCGACTCGAGGCCCACTGCCGCACCAGAGAGATCACGAGGAGCGCGCCCCCATCGCCGCCGTCGTGCGGCGGAAGGGGCGGCGGCAGAGACGCGATCGCGTCGAGCAGAGCGGCATCGTCGCCCACCTCCACCCAGCGCACACCGCCCGCCCGCGGCAGTTCCGGCATTTCGTCGCCCGAGCCGACCTCGGCGAGTTCCCGCTTGACGACGAAGCGCGTCAATTCCTGTTCGGGGGCCGTCCAGGCGCGCTCGCCAAGGAACAGCGCCAATTCGGCGCGCAGATCATCGGTTCGATTGTGGATCGGAGTGGCCGAAAGAAGCAGGACGGGCGGCCGTGCGCAGAGCGTGGCGAGCGCATCGTACCGTTTGGTGGCTGGGTTGCGGCCATGGTGTGCCTCGTCGACGATGACGAAGTCGGCCGAGGGAGGACAAACGCCGCGGCTCAGCGCCTGGTACGATACGAACCGGGCACGCAGGCCAGTAGCCGCAAGTGCGCCGTTCCACATGGCACGCAGGCCGGCCGGGGCTACGACGACGAGGCACGTGGCGCTTCGTGCGACGGCGAGTGCCGTGTAGGTCTTGCCCAGCCCCACTGGGTCGGCGAGGAACGCACCGCGCGCTTCGTCGAGCAACGTGCGCAGCCGCGCCGCGGCGGCACATTGATGCGGGCGGAGGACGACGGTCCCGAGAGTGTCGAGACCCTGCGCACCGAGCCAGCGGCCGGCGATCGCAGCACGCACGTCAGGTGCTGGCTCGGCGCGCCAGGTCACTGCGCGGCCCAGGAAAGCAGAGCAGTCAGGTCACGGCGCTGCAGGCGGTAAGCGCTGAGCACCGCGTCGGTGAGGACGCTCTGCGGGATGTCCGCGAGGTTGGGCCGCTCGTCCAGTTCGGCGACCAACGGTGCGAGCGTACGGCGCGCATGCAGCCATTCGCGCGGTAGCGGCAGACGAGCGACGGTCCAGGCGAGGTAGCGGTGGAAGCCGCCGCGCGCCGGCTCGGCGAGCGCGTTCAGCCAGGCGGCGGCGACGACCGAGTTGAGGATGGCCGCCAGCGTGCGCGCATCGCTGAGGTCGGCGCACCGCGCCACGTAACACGTGTTGAGGGGAACGCTCTGGTCGCCGGGATCCAGAATGACCGCCCGCGGACGGCGGCCGAAGTCCGCCCATACCACGCGCGGCAGGTCGCACGCCGCGCCCTCGGTGCGGAACAACGTCCACCAAATCCGGGCGTTGCGCGCGTCGCTGCGGGTTTGCAGACGGCTCTTGTACCGCCCGAGCCAGCGCGCCGCGCGCGGCGGGAGATCGGCCAGAGGCGCGCCGCGTTCATCGCAGGTCCAGATGATGCGATACGCCCCCGCGTCGACGTGCCATGCGCGCACGGCCTCGCCACGCACTGCCGGCCTCAGCAGCGCGGCTTCGACCTCTCCCGTGCGACCGCCATTGGCACGGACGCAGGCCACGCCACCGCGGCGGTCCAGGACCTCGACCACGAAGGCGTCGTTGCACCCGCTCTTCACGCCAAGCAGAGGCCGGCTCACGGGAGTTTCAAGAAATGGCATACCCGCAGCAGTCAGGCGGTCAACCGCTTCCCGGACAGGCGGCGGCAGCAGGAGCCACGGGCTTCCGGGCGTGCGGTCGAGGACGAGGGACGAAGGATCGGCGCGCCAGTGCAGGGCGGACCCGCGCCGCTCCACGGCAATAGTCGCCGTACCTTCGCGGTCCTCGCCTCGTTCTGGTATCCGGGCGGCGACGATGGACGGATACACGGCCGCGTCGAACAGGGTGGGTGCGTCCGACAGATCTTCCACGTGAACGAGCGAGAGACGTTCGCGTAGCAGTTGCCGGACGCCGCCGCCGGAGAGCGAGCACCAGAGCTTGGACGGGACGAGTAGCGCGAGCGCACCACCCGGGCGGAGCAGCGCGGCGCTGCGCTCGACGAACAACGCCGACAGGTCGGCCTGGCCCGCAAAGCCCGAGCCAGCGTGTGCCGCTTCGGCCCCGGCCTCCCAGGACGCCTTCCGGAACACGGCGTACCTGCGCCGCAGGGCGACGCGTTCATGGGATGGCACTCGATGGAGCCTTACCCAGGGCGGGTTGCCGACGATGACCTGGAAGCCAAGGGTTGTGGCGACGTCGGCGAAATGCACGGCGAACGAGAACGGCAGTGCGCCACCGTCAGCGAGGCGGCGGCGCTCGTGCCGTAGCGCTGCGGCGCGCGATCGCAGGTTGGTGAGCGCGCGCCGATCGTCGGCCGTGGGGCCGCGCCGTTCGCCGAACAGGTCCGGGCCGCGCCGGGCCAGCACGCGCTCGCGGCGTGCGTGCTGCACTCCGGCGATAGCGCGGTCGAGCATGGCGAGTGCACGAGACCGCTCGGTGCGGTCCAAAGCGCGCGCAAGCGCGGCCTTGCGGACACCGGTGGCGCGGGCGTAGCGACGTCGCAGCGCGGCGAGTGCCCCTGGTGGCTCCGCGGGCGGCACGCCGGCATCGAACGCGTCTCCCGAGAGAGCGTCACCCACGCGCACGTTGCGGTCGAGGTTGGGCAGCGGGGGGACCAGCATCGGGTCGGGAACCTGGCTCTCGATCACCACCGACAACCAGAGGCGCAGTTCGCACAGCCAGACGGCCATGGGGTTTCGGTCCACGCCGAACACGGAGCGGGTGAGCACGTCGCGCCGAATGTCACTCACCGGTCGCCGGTCGCCGAGATGGGCTCGGAGCTCGGCGATGCGCTGCAGGGCGTGAACGAGAAAGGCGCCGGAACCGCAGGCTGGATCGAGCAACGTGATGCGACCGAGGCGGGCGAGAACGGCTGGCTCGTGGCGCTCCGCTGATCGCTCGCCCGCCAGCAGGCGTGCGGCGTCTTCCCCGCTCAGGCCCGTGCTCCGCAACGCCTCGCCGAGGGCCAGGTCCGTGACCCGCGCGACGAGTGCCTGCGGCGTGAAGAACGCACCGCTTTCCCTTCGGTGGTCCAGTGCCATGAGCGACTCGAACGCGCGCCCCAGCATCTCCGGATCCACCGCGGCGTCACTCCATGTGGCATCCTCCTCGCGCGCCGTGAACCGGTAACGGGCAAAAAGATCGCCGAGCAGACCGCCGAACGCTTCGTCGGCGAACTGGAGATCGCGGTGCCGGCGTTCGAGCGGCGTGGGCGTGAACAATCCGCCGTTGAGGAACGGTACGCGGCCGAACGCAAGCGCGGTGGGGGCGCGACGGCCGCGGGGCGTGTTGAGGGTGCCGAAGAACAGGGGCCGCAGCGTGCGCGCGTGGAATCCGCCGCCGTGTGCCATGCGGTGGTCGAACAGATTGGCCAAGAAATTCCGGCGTCCGTCGAGCCATCCCTTTGCTTCGAGAAACTCCAGGAAGAGGAGCCGCGACGAGTGAAGCAGGGCCAACTCGCGGCGTTCCCCCGCGGGCGCGGCGCGAGATGCAGAATCAGCGATGGCCGACACGCGGCGTTCGAGTTCGCCATAGAACCGGCGGCTGAGCGCGTCGCGGCCCAGTACTTCCGTCCACCGGAGGTGCAGCAGGCCGTCGTCGTCGCACGCCGCCGCGGCGAGCGCGCACAACGTTTCGGCATCGCTATCGGTGACATGCCCGCGATCGACGACCAGGGAGCGGACACGTGGGGGCCGCCGGTCGCCGCTCCAGACGGCGAGGGCTACGGTGCCGTCCCGCTCGTCGGCGAGGGCGATTAGCCAGAAGACGTGCGGCGCCTGGGTCTGGAGGCGCGCGGCGAGCCGCGGCAGCTGGTCGCGTAGGGGCGGGCCGTCACGAACCCGGGCGAGGATGGCGCGTACCGCGCCCGGGCCGGCGGCGAGGTGGGCGTCGCGCAGCGCATCGACGGCGCCAATGGCGCGGCGGCGGGCGGCGTCCAAGGGACGCGGTGGTCCCGCCACGCCGAGTGGCGCGATAAGCGCGGCCAGCGCGGCGACGGAATCCGCGGCCGCGACCAGGGTGGCCGCCGTACGAAGCGTGAGCACGCCGCCACGGTATGGACGGGCGGACGCGGTCCCGGCATCACGGCAGCGCAGCGCGGCGCAAAACCGCGCCGGGCTGCGAATCGCATCGTGGCGTGGGTCGCGGCGAGTGCCGCTATGGCAGCGGCGACGCCGTGAACGACATGACCAGGGACCGTGGCATGCCGGGCTCGAAGGCCAGCGGCACGCCATTCACGCGGTCGGGATTCAGGAATGCCGACCCGATGTATCGGCGGTTGGCGATATTCTGGACGGTCACGAAGCCGGTGAGCCCGATGCCGGCGGCGCGGAGCACCGGTTGCCGCGACTCGATGGTGAGGTTGAATACGGTATGCCCGGGGACGGTCACCAGGTTGGCGTCGTCGGCGAAGTAGGGTCCGGCGTGTTCAACGGCGACCGAGAACCGTAGGGCGCGCAACTGAGGCAGCGCGATGCCAGCCTGGACGTTCGCCAGGACGTCGGGCACTCCCATGACCTGGTGTCCGCTGAAGTCGGCGGTGGCGCCGGGCGCGCCGAGATAAGTGGAGTCCACCACGTAGTCGAGATACCGGTTGTGCGACCACGTGAGCGCGGCGCCGCCGAACAGGCCGCGCGGACCCTCCACCGTCAGTCCGAGTTCCGCCCCGCGGCGGCGGGCCCGGGCGGCGGTGAGATAGAACCGGCCCCCGTTGTAGGGCACGATCTCGTTGGCCACCTCGGTGTCGTAAAATGCCACGTCATACGAGATCCAGAATGGCGCGAGCGCCGCGGCGGCCTGCTTGTACCCCACCTCGTAGGTGGTGGACCGGATGGGGTCGAGCAGGGGGTTGATGCCCGGCGCGGTGGAGCCGGGCACGGGGTCGGTCTCGTTGCCGGCCGGCACCTCGATGCCGCCGCCGACGTTGCCGTACAGGCTCGACGTGGCCGACACCCGCCAGTTCGCGCCCAACTTGGGCGTCAGCCCGCGGAACGTCCGGCGGTCGTTGAGCGTGGGGTCGATGAAATTCTTGGCGTAGTACGTGACGTCGTCGAACCGCGCGCCGGCCGAGACCGTGAGCCGGTCGCCGAGCGAGAGTTGGGTCTCGCCGAAGACGCCCAGGTTGTTGGCCCCCTCGCTCTTGTTGTCGAGGAGTTCGGGGCCGCGCTGGCCGTCGACCAGCGAATAGAACAGGACGGCGCCGTCCTGGTAGGCTTCATCGGCACCGACGGTGACGCGCGCGTCGGCCCCCGGCGCCAGGGCGAACGTGCGCCGGCCGACGACGTTGCCCCCCACGTGGTAGCGGGTGAAGTCGCGGAACGTATTGCGCTCGGAACGCTGCAGGAATTTTGGGCTCGCGAACACCATGCCGGAGACCGCCGTCGTGGAATCGACGCGGTGCTCCACCGTGGCGCCGACGCGGGCGACGCGGTTGTAGCGCCGCTCGTCGCGCAGCGTGTAGGTCGCGTTGGCTTGCTGCGGGTCGGCCAGCGCTTCGCTCCACGTGAGCGGGCCCGGAATGCGGAACAGGTTGTTCGCCCCCGTGGCGTACACGCCGATCCGCGTGCCGGGGCCAACGTCGCCCACCACCCCCGCGTTGAACAGCGCGCGCCGCGCCGCCGAATGCGCCCGCCATCCGTCGAACGAGGTGTTCGTGACGTTGAGGAAGGCGACGCCCGCGCCGACCGGCGCCGATGCTCGGACGGCGTAGCGGGCCAGTCCGAAGGCGCCGAACATCGACTGGAGTTCGATCGGTGGCGCCGTGGACGCCGGCACGGTGCGCACGTTGATCACGCCGCCGGCCGCGTTGCCCCAGTCCGCCGATGCGTTGGAGCGCACGACCTCCACGCCGCTGGCGGCGGCGAGATCGATCTGGTCGAATGCGGTGCGACCGTCCGGCTCGGTTTCCGGGATCCCGTCGACGAGCACCCGCACGCCGCGCGACGTGCCCGCATTCGAGCGGTCGCCGGCCCCGCGCGCGCCGAAGCCGCGGATCACCAGCCGCACGTCGCTCGTGCCGTAGCGCGACTGGGCCACGACGCCCGGCACCAGCGTGAGCGCCTCATCGAGGCCGAATCCGCGCATCCCGCGCAATTGGGGTGCGGTCACGGTGGTGATGGCGAGCGGCGTCTCGAGGCTCGACGACGGCGCGCGGGTCGCCGTGACGGTCACGCCGGGAAGCGTCGCGGTGCTGTCCGGTTTCCGGGTCTCTTGTGCGGAGGCGTCGGGCGCGAGGAATGCGCCGAGCGCCGCCAGCCGCAGGGTAAGCGTTCGCATTGGAGGATGGGGTTCTTGTGGGGGGACAAGCCCATGCATCCGAACCAGACGGATGTTCTCAACCTAATCAACGCGCGACCGCGCGTTATACCGCCGTCCCTTCCACTCCACGCGTGGGCCGCGGACGAGCGACCGCGCTTCTATATAGAGCAGCACCAACAGGCCCAACGGATAGAGCAACGCGTACCAGACCGGCAGCCTGGCGACATGATAGAACGCGATCCACAGCAGCAGCGAAGATCCCGCGCCGAGCGATCCCCAGAGCAGCACCCCTGGCAGAGGGAGTCCAAGCAGCCCGGCGCACAGCGCGACGACCGGCGCCAGGCCGAACAGCGGACCCGCCACGAGCAGCAGGGGAAACAGGGCGCGCCCCCAGGCGCGGCCCGGCGCCGCCTCCCGCCCCCCCACATACACGTTCTTGGTCCATCCCCGCACGATCTCGGCGAGCGAAGTGTACATGCGCGTCGAGAGTTGCTCGATGCCGAGCAGCAGCGCGATGCGCCGCCCCTGCGCCACGAATCGCTGGGCGAGCGCCAGATCCTCGGCTACCTTGTCGCGCACCGCTTCGTGGCCGCCCGACGCGTCGTAGGCATCGCGCCGAATGAAGATGCACTGTCCGTTGGCGATCACCGCGCTGGGGTTCGTGGCCTTGCTCACCCGTTCGGTGTTGCCGTACCGGGCGAGCAGCAGGGCGAAGAACTGCGGCTGCACCACGCGCTCCCAGAACGTGCCGAGTTCCTGCGCGCCGGCCACGGTGAGCAGCTCGGCGCCGCGCCCGCGCATGGCGTTCACCGACCGCGCGATGAGGTCGGGCGCGTGCACCGTGTCGGCGTCGGTGAACAGCAGGATATCGCCGGCGGCGATCGCCGCGCCCGCGCGGCACGCCCACTGCTTGCCCAACCAGCCGTCCGGCAGCGGCCCCGGCGTGATCACGTGCACGCGGGCGTCGCGTTCGGCCACCGCGCGGGCGAGGCGGCCGGTGCCGTCGGCGGAGTGGTCGTCCACCACGATCACCTCGACCGCGGGGTAGGTGGTGGTGACCACGGAGTTCAGGCAGCGGTCGATGTTGCGTGCTTCGTCGCGCGCCGGAATCACCACCGACACGAGCGGCACCGGCGACGGGACCACGTCGGGCCATTCATCGAGCGACCGCGAATGCCGGGCGCGCAGCACGACGACCAGCGGCGCGATGATCCAGGGGAGCGCGGCGAGCGACGCGAGCACCGGGGTCACGCGGCTGCTGGTGAGGGAGCCAAAGGGGCGGCGGGGCGCGAGTCCTCGGCGCTGGTCGGGGCGCGCATGCTCGAAAGGTGGGCGCCGGGAGCCGGTCGCGGAAAGGGGGCCCGCGTGTCAGATGGCGTCAGAGCCGGTGGCCGACGCGCGCACGTGTGTCGCGCTGCGTTGACCTCGCCGGCGCGAACCCCTACGTTCGTCGCTCATGCACAGCCCCGTTCGTTCCGCCCGCGTCGTCGCATGAGGCGCCCGCCGCCGCTCGCGCCCGGGGCCCGCGTGACGCTGGTGTGCCCGTCAGGGCCACTGGCCGGACCCGAAGACCTCGAGCGCGCCAAGACCAACGCCCGCGCCATGGGCTGGGAGCCGGTGCCCGGGCAGTGGGTGCTGGCGCGCGACGGATACCTTGCCGGCACGGATCAGCAGCGGTTGGACGATTTGAACGCCGCGCTGCGCGACGACTCGATTGACGGCATCTGGTGCATGCGCGGCGGCTACGGAGCCATGCGGCTGCTCGAAGGAATCGAGTACAGCGCCCTGCGCCGCCGCCCGCGCGCCCTCATGGGCTATTCCGACATCACGGCCCTCCACTCGGCGGTCGGCATGCGCTGCGATCTGGTGACGTATCACGCTCCCGTGGCGCGGGCCGAACTGACGCCGTTCACGCGCGGCTCGCTGGAGCGGGCAGTGGTGGAGCGCGTAGATTCCTGCGGGCGCGCCGAAGAGGCCAGGACGCTGCGCGGTGGCCGAGCGCACGGACACGTGGTGGGAGGCAATCTCGCCCTGCTCGCCGCGCTCGCCGGCACCGCCTTCGCTCCCAACTACGACCGCGCGATCATCGTCATCGAAGACGTGAACGAGGACGTGTACCGCATCGAGCGCATGCTGCTCACGCTTCGCCTGGGCGACGCCTTTGCCACCTGCGTGGGGCTGGTGTTCGGCGCGTTCACCAACCCGCCGGCCGAACGCCCCGACAACGGCGGCTCGCGGTCGCTGGACGCGGTGCTGCAGGAGATCGCCGATCAACTGAGGATTCCCTGCATCTCGGGGGCGCCGGTGGGTCACATCGCCGATCAGTGGACCGTTCCGCTCGGGGCCGAGGCGGAGCTGGACGCCGACACACGAGTGCTCACGGTCTGACCGCTCGCTAACTTCTACGCATACTCACACGCTCCATGAAATGAAGACCGGGCAGGAACTCCTCGAGGAAGTCAAAGGGCGGATCAGTGAGACGTCGGTGGTCGGTGCACTGGACAGGCATCGGCGGGGCGAGCGCATCGTGTTCCTCGACGTGCGCGATCCGAACGAGACGAGTCTCGGGCGCATTCCCGGTGCGATCGTGATCTCGCGCGGAAATCTCGAGTCGAAGGTGGAGGTCCTGGTGGCGCGCGAGGCCACGGTCATCGCTTACTGTTCCAACGGTAACCGGTCTGCGTTCGCCGCCGAGACCATGGGAGTGATGGGCTACCGGAACGTGACATCGCTGCGTGCAGGCTTTCGCGGCTGGGTCGACGCCGGCGGCGACGTCGAGGACTGAGGGAATGGGAGCGGTGCCGTGAGTGCGCTCGATGCGCTACTGGCGCATCCCGACATCGCGCGACTGGCCCGCGCCCTGACGGCGCATCCCGGGCGCGAAGTCGTGCCCGAGGGGCACGTCCGCTACGCCGCCACGGCGGCGACCCTGCGTATGGGCGATTCGGAGCCCGAACTGCTGCTCATCCGGCGCGCCGAACTGGAGCGCGATCCATGGAGCGGGCACGTGGCGTGGCCTGGCGGGCGCATGGAACCGGGGGACGCCAATCTTGCGGCGACGGCATTTCGCGAGACGCGCGAGGAGACAGGAATCGATCTGGCCCGCGACGGGCGCATCCTGGGCGCGCTGGACGACATCCACCCGCGCACGCCGGTGCTGCCGCCGATACTCGTGCGTCCGTTCGTGGCCGTGGTGGCGGGTGAAGCGCGCATCACGCCGAGCCGCGAGGTGGCCGGCCATGCGTGGGTGCCGTTCCCGGCGCTGCTGGACGAGGCCAACTGGGGCAGCGCGCCGATCACCATCCGCACGCTCGGGGTGGAGGAGCGGCCGGTGTTTCGCTACGCAGGGCTCCAGGTATGGGGGATGACGGAGTACATGCTGCGCCAGCTCATCACGCGCTACCGCGAGGCGCCGGGCGGCGCCGGGTGAGCGTGGCCAGCTCCATACCGTGACGGCGCGCCGGCTGGACTACGGTCGCGGCAATTCCGACATGATGGCCAGCGTGTTATCGTCTACATCCTTGAAGAAGGTCATCCAGAGATCGCCATTCGGCATAGGCGCCACGAAGTGCGGCTCGTCCACGAACTCGACGCCGCGCTCCCTGAGCGCGGCGTAGCTGTCACGCACGTCGGGAACGTCAAAGTAGAGGATCGACCCGGGGTGGTCCTGGTCGGAGCCTTCCGGAAGGCCGAGCATGAGCCGGATGCCGCCGGCATCGAAAAAGGCGAGGTTGGGCACGGCGAACAGAAGCTTCATGCCGAGCGTGTCCCGGTAGAACGCCGTTGCGCGGTCGAGGTCGTGGACGGTGACGGCGATCTGGCCGATGCGGGACAGGCCGAAGGGCTGGGGCTCGCTCATGCGCACTAAAATGCGCTGCCGGGGGCCGCGCGCAAGCCAGGCGCAGCACGTGCCCGTCATGCCGCCACCGGGGTAACTTTGGAGCATGTTGCGCATTCTGTTCCCGCTGCTGCTGCTCCTGGCGGCGCCGACGCCCATCCGCACCGCTCGAGCGGGAATGCCAGGGGCGGCCTCGATGCAACATGCACCGCGGACGATCGCGATTGACGAACGGCTGGCCGCCGACGAGCATCTTCGCATCGGGGACCGGTTGGTGGTTCGCGCGACGCCAACCGGCGTCGCCGACACGGTCGTGGTAGGGGCGATCGTGCGGCGTGCCGCCGATCCGTCGGAAGTGGCGCGTGGCGAATACCGCGTGCTGCTGCACCTGGACCAGTTGCAGGCGCTCATAGGCTATGGCGACCGCGTGGACCGGTTCGCTGTCTCCACGGGCGATAGCGCCCGCACGGACCGGGCCACGGCCCTGATCAACGACGCGGCCTTCGGCTTCGAGGCGCACCGGTCACGCGACATCGCCGTGGAAACGTCGCAGACCTTTCTCGTCGTGAGCCGGTTTCACCATGCGATTGGCGTGATCACGATCGTGGCGAGCGCCGTGTTTCTGCTCTGCATCATGCTGCTCAAGGTGGACGAGCGGCGGCGGGACGTGGCGGCGCTGCGCCTCCTGGGGATCTCGTCGGCCACGGTGCTCAAGTCGATCGTGCTCGAGGCCACGGCGGTTGCAGCGGCTGGGAGCATCCTCGGTGTCGGGATCGGGTGGGCCGGGTCAGCGCTCGTGAACGAGCACTACCGCGGCGTGTATCGTACGCCCCTGGCGTTCGCGATCGTGACTCCGGGCGTCGTGGCGTTCTCGGTGGCGCTCTCCCTCGCGCTGGGCGTGCTGGCCGGATACTTCGCGGCGCGGCGGCTCACCCGTGTGCATCCTCTCGTCCTATTCGGGCGGTGATCGCGTGCTGCTGACGCTCGCCCGGGCCTCGCTGTCGCGCCGCCGCACGCGCACCGCTCTTGCTGTGGTGGGAGTGGCGGTGTCGGCGGCATTGCTGCTCGACATGGTGATGCTGTCGAGCGGAATGCGCGAATCGTTCCGGTCGCTGCTCGAAGTGCGCGGGTTCGAACTGCGGCTGACCCCGAAGGGCACGCTGCCTTTCGACACCGACGCGACGATCGACAGCGCCGGCGTCATCATGGTGCGGCTCCGCGCCGATCCCGACATCGTGACGGTGAGCCCCGTGCTCGGCGGCCAACTGCACGTGCAGGGGTCGGGCGGCAACGTGGCGGCGGTGGCGATCGGCATCGATCCCGCAGTAGAGGGCGACTACGAACTGCGCACGGGGCGCGACGTCCGCGATCCCGACGACGTCGTGGTGAGCGATGCGTTGCTCGCCGCCACGGGCGCCCGGGTAGGTGACACGCTGCGCGTGGCCGGCGGCTACGACGCGCAGCTCCGCGTGCTGACCCGGGAACGGCGCCTGGCCGTGGTCGGCACGGCGCACTTCATCTACACGCCGGCCAACCCCACGATCGTGGCCCTGCGCCTGGAAACGCTGCGCGCAATGACGGGCGCCGAGGGCGATCCGGTCTCGCTGTTCATGCTGCGGCTGCGGCCGGGCGCCGACGCCGCGACGGTGCAGCGGTGGATCGAGCACGCCATTCCACGTGTCACCGTGGTGTCAACCGCCGCTGCGCTGCAGCAGGTAGATGAACGGCTGAGCTACTTCCGGCAGTTGGCGTTCATCCTCGGTTCGGTGAGCCTCTCGGTGGGGCTGCTGCTGGTAACGACGCTGGTTACCGTGTCGGTGAACGAGCGGCTCGGCGAGATCGCCGTCATGCGTGCCATCGGCGTGTCCACGCGCTCGATTATCGCGCAAGTGCTCGTCGAAGGGGTGGTGATCATGCTTGCCGGCTCAGTGCTCGGACTCGGTCTGGGCCTCGTCACCGCGCACTATCTCAACGGCATCCTGTCGCAGTTCCCGGGGTTGCCGGCGGCAATCGACTTCTTCCTGTTCCGGCCGCGCGACGCCGGTGTGTCGCTGGGGCTGCTGGCGGTCTGCGGCGTACTGGCCGGGATCTATCCGGCTTGGCGCGGCGCCTCGCTTTCCATCGCGGGTACGCTTCGCGAGGAGGCGGTAGCGTGAGCGACGCACCGCTGGTACTGAGCGCGCGCGATCTGCGCCGCGACTACGCGATGGGCGAGTCGCCAGTGCACGCGCTGCAGGGAGTATCGCTGGACGTCGCGGCGGGCGAGTACGTGGCCATCGTCGGTCCCTCCGGGTGCGGAAAATCCACACTGCTCAACCTGCTCGGGGCGATCGACCGGCCGACGGCCGGCAGGGTGCGGATCCAGGACAAGCCGGTGGAGCAACTCTCCGACGGCGACGCGACGCGGTTCCGGCTGCTCCACATCGGGTTCGTGTTCCAGCGCTTCTACCTCATGCCGGCGCTGACGGCAGCCGAGAATGTCGAGCTGCCGATGGCGGAAGCCGGGCTGAGGCGCGCCGAGCGGCGTGCTCGGGCCGCTGAACTGCTGGCCTACGTTGGCCTTGGGGCGCGCGCGTCGCACCGTCCCGCACAGCTCTCGGGGGGCGAGCAGCAGCGCGTGGCGATCGCCCGTGCGCTGGCCAACGAGCCGGCACTGCTCCTGTGCGACGAACCCACGGGCGAACTCGACGCACACACCGGCGCCGACATGATCGCTCTGTTCCAGCGTCTCAACGCCGACGGCACGACCATCGTTGTCGTGACCCACGACGAGGACCTGGCGGCGGCCGCACGGCGCGTAGTGCACATGAAAGACGGCTACGTGGTCTCCGATATTCGGGCGGCGTGAGCCGTGCTCGGCCTGTTGTCGTTCCGGCATCTGCTGCAGCGCCCGTGGCGGACGGTGTTCCTGCTGGTCGGCTACGCGCTCGGCGTGGCGGTGATGGTAGTGCTGCTCTCGATCGGAACCGCCATGCTCACCCAGGCCCGCAACGAACGACTGGTGGGAGGCGGGGACATCACCGTGCTTCCGGAGGGGATCGACGTCGAGGTGATGAAGACCGGCGGACTGGGCGGCATGTTCCTGTCCATCGACCACGCCCGGTTCATCTACCGGCAGTTGCTGGCGTCGCCCAGGCTGGCTCCCGACGTGACCGCCGCGGCGCCGCAAATCGTCGGGAAGCTCATATACATCACGACGGCTGGCGGCCGGCAGGTGCCTGTGCTGGCAAGCGGTCAGATCCCGTCGCGCAATGAGGCCGTGGGGGCCGGGCCGGGCCTCGCTGCGGGCAGGTGGGCCGACGACACGCTCGACCGGCAGTGGCGCGATCCCACGCCGTTCGAGCTGCGCAATGAGATCGATCACTTTCACCTGCCGCCAGCCTCGGCGGCGGGCGATCCGTCGTGGGCCGAGTGGCACTATTTCAACGTCGTCTCGCCTGACGGCAAGCGGTGGGCGTTCATCTCGTACATCGTAGCGGGGCAGGTGGCGGGCGGGCGGTGGGGCGGCCAGTTGCTGGTGACGCTGCACGAACAGGGGGCGCCGGCGCGGCGGTTCGCGGCCGACGTCCCGCCGGGTGAGGTACGATTCTCGACCAGCGATGCGGACCTCCGCATTGGCCGGTCGTGGGTGAGCGTGCTCCCCGATGGGCGCTACCGGCTGCACGGTATGGCCCGCGACGAGGCGGACGGTGAGCCGCTCACCCTCGACCTCGTCGTATGGCCCTCGCCCGGGGCGTATTTTCCCGGTGCGTCGTTCGCCAGCGACTCACTGATATCGGGGTACGTGGTGCCAGCGCTTCGCGCCGAGGCCAGTGGGCGGATTTGCGTGGGCGGAGCGTGCGAGCGGTACGACGGCGCTCAGGCCTATCACGACCACAACTGGGGCACCTGGCATGGCATCTCGTGGGAGTGGGGTGCCGGCCGCGCCGGGGAATTGGGGGTGCTGTACGGCCGCGTGGAGGAAAAGAGTCAAACAGTCCGGCCCATGTTTGTATACGTCACCGATTCCCTCGGCTTTCTGGCGGCATTTCGCCCGCGCGGCATCACGTACACCGGTGGTCGGGTGATTCTCGTGAACGGCCATCGCGTGACGGTGCCGGTTCATGGCGAGATGGTCGACGTACGCGGCGACGACACCCTGCGCCTGGTGCTCGACGTCCAGGATGCGGCGGGCACGGACACTCGCACGGCGCTCATCGAGCGCGGCGACACGCGCACCTCCCGGGCCATCGCCCGGCCGTACTTCATTCAGATGAAGGGGCTGATGCGGGTGAGCGGGCGTGTACACGGCCGGGTCATCCGGGGTTCGGGTACGGGATTCTTCGAGACGTATCGGTGACCCGGCTTGACGCGCCCCTCCGAGGCGCGCCAATTGATGCCATGTCCGGCTCCGTTCACATCGGCACTCAAGGGTGGAATTACGACGCCTGGGTAGGCCCGTTCTATCCACCTCACACGCGCCCGGCCGAGTTGCTGGGCGTGTACGCGCGTGCGTTCGACACGGTGGAGGTAGACTCGACGTTCTACGCCGTGCCGTCGGCCAAGACCGTGCGGGGATGGGCCGACCGTACGCCGTCGCATTTCAGGTTCTCGCTCAAGATGCCGCAGGAAGTGACGCATGAGCGGCGCCTCCGGGATTGTGCGAGCGAGACCGCGGAATTCCTCGATCGGGCGCGCGAACTGGAGGGCAAGCTCGCCGCCGTGCTGCTGCAGTTCGGGCCCGACTTCACGCCGGCCGAACTGCCGGCGCTGGCCGAGTTCGTTCCCACGCTCCCGGCCGACATCCGGTTTGCGGTGGAATTCCGCCACAAGGGGTGGATCTACGACGGCGTGTTGGCGCTGCTCGCCGAGCACGGGGTGGCGCTGGCGCTCACGGAAAGCAAGTGGATTTCGCGCCGCCAGATGTTCGCGCTCGCCGAGCGCCCCACCGCCGATCTGATCTACGTGAGGTGGATGGGCAATCGGGAGATCGTGGATTTCTCGCGGGTCCAGGTGGATCGCACGCGCGAACTCGAGGCGTGGGCCGAGGTACTGGCGCGCCTGGAGCGGGACGGCCGGACCATTTATGGCTACTTCAATAATCACTTCTCCGGCCACAGCCCGGCTGCGGCCCGCGACCTGCAGCGGCTGTTGCATCAGAATCCGGTCGATCCCGGGCAGCTCGGCGAGCAGATGTCGCTGTTCTAGAGTCAGACAGTCAGACAGTCGGACAGTCAAAGGGCGGACATTGCGCCGATTGGCTAGCTTTGGCCCCATGTCCAAGCGCATTCTCCTCTTCTTGGCGTTCGCGCTTGCCGCGGCGGCGGTGTTCATCCGGCTCGGCTTCTGGCAGATCAGCCGTCTGCACGAGCGGCAGGCACGCAACGCGTATATCGAGTCGCGGCTCGACTCGGTGCCGGTGCCGTTCTTCGCGTTGGGGCCAGACAGCGCGGTTGCGCACTTCAGGCGCGTCACGGTGAGCGGGACCCCCGATTTCGCACACGAGTTCTATATGGTGGACCGCTCGCGCGACGGGTCCCCGGGCGTGTACGTGCTGACGCCCATCCACGTGCCGGGGCATGACACCGCCGTGTTGGTGAACCGGGGCTGGGTGTACGCGCCCGATGCGTCGACTATCGATCCATCGCGCTGGCACGCTGCCGACAGCACGTTCGAGGGCTACGTGGACGAGTTCCAGGCGCCCGTGGAGGTACCGCCGCCGGAGCCACGACACGTGCGCACGATCGCCTACCGGCGCATCGCCGCAGCGCTGCCTTATCCGATCGCCGATACGTACGTCGTAGCGCTGGGCCAGGACTCGGTGATCGCGGGGACCCCGCTGCGCATTCGACCGCCGCCGCTCGACGAAGGGCCGCACCGCAGCTACGCGATCCAGTGGTTCGCGTTCGCGCTCATCGCGTTGGGCGGCGCCGCCTTCGTGGTGCTCAAGGACCGGGAAGTGCAGCTGGCTGCAGCCCGCGGACGTGACACTCTCCAGGATGGGTGAGATGGCGGATCAACCACGGAGGCCGGCCACTGAGCAGGAAGCGCGCGACGTGGCCGAGGCGGCGCGCGAGAGCGAGTGGTCGGGACCGAGCTTCGTGCGCGACCTGTTTCTCGGCCGCTTCCCGCTGCACCTCATGCATCCTGTGGCGCCGCCCGACGCCGGGGAAGCGGCCCGCGCCAAGCCTTTCCTCGACACGCTGCGCGCGTTTCTCGAGCGCGTCGATTCGGATACGATCGACCGCACGGGTGAGATCCCCGAAGCATGCGTGCAGGAACTCCGCGAGATGGGAGCGTTCGGGATCAAGATCCCGCGCGAGTATGGCGGGCTGGGACTCAGCTACTCCACCTACGTGCAGGCGATCGCGATGGTGACGTCCAAGGACGGGTCGCTGGCCGCACTGGTCTCGGCGCACCAGTCCATCGGACTGCCGCAGCCCCTCGAACTGTTTGGCACCGAGGAGCAGAAGCGCGCGTACTTTCCGCGCCTGGCCAGGGGAGCGATCTCTGCGTTCGCGCTCACCGAAGTGGATGTCGGGTCGGATCCCGCGAACCTGGCGTCGCACGCCGAACGGAGCGCCGACGGGACGCACTGGGTGCTGAATGGCGAGAAGCTCTGGTGCACCAACGGCACCCGGGCCGACCTGTTCGTGGTCATGGCACGCACCCCCGACAAGGTGGTGAACGGCAAGCCCAGGCGTCAGATCACCGCGTTCATCGTCGAAGCGAGCTGGCCGGGAATCGAGGTCGAGCACCGGTGCCGGTTTATGGGGCTCAAGGCCATCGAGAACGGGCTGATCAAATTCACCGATGTGAAGGTGCCCAACGAGAACATCCTGTGGGCCGAAGGGCGCGGGCTCAAGCTGGCGCTTGTCACGCTGAACACGGGGCGGCTGACGCTGCCGGCGAGCGTGGCCGGGTCGTGCAAAGCGATGCTCGAGATTTCGCGCAAGTGGGCGATGGAGCGCGTGCAATGGGGGCAGCCGGTGGGCCGGCACGAAGCGGTCGCCCGGAAGATCGGCGCGATGGCGGCCGACACATTCGCCATGGACGCCGTGTCCCGGTTCGCCGTCGCAGCTGCCGAGCGCGGCCGATATGACATCCGTCTCGAAGCCGCCGTCGCCAAGATGTACAACACGGAACTCGGGTGGCGCATCGTTGATGACACGCTACAGGTGCGCGGCGGGCGAGGCTACGAAACGGCGGACTCCCTGCGTGCGCGCGGCGAGCGGCCGGTGGCGGTAGAGCGTGCGATGCGTGATGCGCGCATCAATCTGATCTTCGAGGGATCATCGGAGATCATGCGGCTGTTCATCGCCCGCGAGGCGGTGGACCATCACTTCAAGCTGGCATTCCCGATCGTCAGCCCTGACTCGACAGCTGGCCAGCGTGTCCGCGCCGTGATGCGGGCGGCCCCGTTCTATGCCGCGTGGTATCCGGCGCTGTGGCTGCCGCGGCCGGGCAGATTCCGCGAGTTCGGGCGCCTGTCCCGGCACCTGCGGTTCGCCGCGCGCCGCGCGCGCAGACTGGCGCGCGCGTTGTTCCACGCCATGGTGCGGTTCGGGCCCGAGCTGGAGCGGAAGCAGGCGGTGTTGTTTCGCGGCGTGGAAATCGGCGCCGAGCTGTTTGCAATGACGGCGGCGTGCGTGTATGCGCATGACGAGGCGAAGCGTGGGAACGCCGGGGCGCCGGCGCTGGCCGACGTGTTCTGCCGGGAGGCGGAGCGGCGGGTGGACGAGCGATTCCGCGAGTTCTACGGACCGAACGACGCGGCAATGTATCGGTTGAGCCAGCAGGTGTTGGGTGGGGAGTACGCGTGGATGGAGGAGGGGGTGATCAGCGGATGGGACTTCCCGACGGGAAGGAGCGAAATCCGGAAATAGCGCCGGAGCAAAACCACGCAGAACCGAAACGACGCAGGGCCAAAGCCACGCAGGACCGAAACGGCGCAGGACCGAAACGGCGAAGGACCGAAACGGCGAAGGATGAGGAAGGAGCTGAAACGCCGAGTCAGATTCGCTTCTTCGACTCCTTCCGGATCCCCGCTCCATCGGTCGCGCGCCGTATCAGTCCTGCGTCGTATTGGTGTTGCGTCGTATCGGTTCTGCGCGGTATTGGCGCTGCGCAGTATTGATGTTGCGTCGTATCGGTTCTGCGCGGTATTGGTACTACGTCGTATCAGCCTTTCGCAGTTACTCTGTGAATGCCGTGTACCCCTCGTCGGCGATCGCTTCCTCGATCGCGTCGATCGTCGCCACGGCGGGGTCGTGGTGAAGCGTGGCCGACCCGATCTGCACGTCGTCCACCTTCACGCCCGGCATCTTCGACAGACGGCCGCTGACGGCGTGCACACAGTGCCGGCACGTCATGCCTTCGATCTTCAGTGTGACCTGCTCCATCGTTCGCTCCCGTGGGTCTCGTGAAAAGATAATCGACGGTTGGCCGAGCGCGTGGGGGCCATGGGAACTACTCGACCGTTACGCGGCGCAACTGCAGCAGCACAACGGCGACCGCGATCAGCACGCCGCCACCCAGCGCCGCAGGGGTGAGCCGCTGGTGCAGCACCCAAGCGCCGAGAAGGGCGGTCCAGAAGGGCTCGATGGTCGAGACGATCGCCGTGCGCACCGGCCCCAGCACGTGCAGACCGCGCAGAAATGCGGTGAAGGCAATTGCCGTGGACCAAAACGCGAGCACGGCGATGGCCATCCACGCCTCGTGGTTGAGCCCGATGGTGGCGTGGTTCGTGAAGTAATCGAGGACGATCAGAATCATGCCGGCCCCGAGGGCCGAATAGACGGCAGCGATCGACTCCGACAGCTGCGCCTGATAGTAGCCGATGAGCGGGATGTACATGGCGTAGGCCAGCGCCGACACCAAGGCCAGCAGCACCCCTACGGGGTGCAACTGGCCCATGCTTGGCGTTCCGACCATGATGGCAATGCCGGTGAGCGAGAGCGCGAGCGCCAGCAAGCGCGTGGGCGTGAGCCGCTCCGCGCCGCGGACGGCGGCGAGTACCGCCACCCATGCCGGATAGGTATAGAAGAGAAAGCTGAGCGGTGCGGCGGGAATGTAGTCAAGCGCCGAAAGGCTCACGAAGGCAATGAACGCCTGCGCACCGCCGGCGAGTACCAATACCGGGAGCAGCCGGCGCCAGGGCGCGCGCAGCGAGGCAGCCCGCCCGGCCAGGACCACCAGGAGTACCGTGCCCAACAGGTAGCGCCACGAAAGAACGTTGAGTAGCGACGCCCCCGACCGAGTGGCCAGCGAGGTGAGGATCGGAATCGCGCCGAATCCGGTGGCGCTCACCACGATGAGCCCCGTGGCGCGCCATCCCGAGGCCCGCGACGTCGCCGTTCGCTCGACGGCCGTCATCGAAAGATCCGGCGAGCTGGCGGCCGTGTCAGAGGAGCGTGCCCCGGAGGATGATCTGGGCGACGGTGAAGAAGATGACGAGGCCGGTGACGTCCACCAGCGTGGCCACGAACGGCGCTGACGCGCTGGCCGGATCGAACCCCAGACCCTTCATCACGAACGGCAGCATCGAGCCGGCCAGCGAGCCGAACGTCACGATGCCGATCAGGGCTACGCCGACGGTTATCGCGATCAGGTTGTGGTGCGGGTCATAGTCGTACAGCCCGATGTGCTGCCATAGTAGAATACGAATTATCCCGAGGATGCAGAGCAGCGTGCCGAGTGCAATCCCCGTGGGCAGCTCGCGCAGCGCCACGCGCCACCAGTCGCGCAGCCGGACCTCGCCGAGCGCCATCGCGCGGATGATCAGCGACGTGGCCTGGGAACCCGAATTGCCACCCGAACTCATGACCAGCGGAATGAACATGGCGAGCACCAGGACCTTGCCCAACTCGGCGTTGTAGTGCCCCATGGCGCTCGCCGTCAGCATTTCGCTCAGGAACAGCGCGCTCAGCCAGCCGCCGCGCTTGCGGATCATTTGCCAAAGGCCGATTTGCATGTACGGTTGGTCCAAGGCCTCCATACCCCCGAACTTCTGGGCGTCTTCGGTCTGCTCCTCCTGGATCGCGTCGATGACATCGTCCACCGTGACCACGCCGAGCACGCGGTGGCTGTCGTCCACCACGGGCACCGCGACGAGGTCGTAATTCGAAATCGCGCGCGACACCTCTTCACGGTCCGACTGAGCACCGACCGTCACGACCTCCGTCCAGGCAACGTCGCCGACCTTCGCGCCCTCGGGCGCGGCCAGCAGTTCGCGCAGTGAGAGCACGCCGCTCAACTGGCCGTTCTCGTCGGTGACGTAGATCTGATACATCGCCTCGCGCCGCCCGCTGCGCGCGATGTTGCGGACGCTGGTCAGCGCCGCCTCCACCGTCATCGAGGCGGGGACGGATACGAACTCCGTGGTCATCAGGCCGCCGGCCGTGTCGGGCTCGTAGGCCAGGAGCCGTTCGGTCTCGCGCCGCGCCTCGGCCGGAATGGCGGCGAGAATTTCCTCGGCGCGTTCTTCCTCGATCTCCTCCAGCGTGTCGGCGCGGTCGTCCGGAGTCATCTCCGACACGAGGGCGGCGGCCTGGCGTGCCGTCATGGCCTCGAGCACCTCGGAGCGGAGGTCCTCTTCGAGGTACTCGAGCACGTCGGCGGCGCGCTGCGGCGGCAGCGCGGCGAGCAGTGCGGCTACCTTGTCCCGCGGCAGGAGCTCGACGACGTCGGCAAGATCGGCCGCGTGCAGCTCTTCCGTTTCTGCAGCCACGGCGGTGGGCGCATCGTCGAGCAGCGCGAGAATATCGGGCGCGAGCAGCGCCGCGACCGGCCGGTCTTCCGGAGTGTACTGAACTGGCGTCATGGCCCGGCCTCCCCGGAACGCACAGGGTGTCGTCGGCGACAAATGGGGGCGCGGGCGGCTCATCCCGCGCAGCGATCTTTCTATGTGGCGGGCGTCAAGTTAGGTCCCCGGTCAGATGGGGACAAGGCAGGTTGTTCAGGGTCCCTTCCGGGAACACTTCTTCGAAGAAGGGGTGTTATCGAACGAGCTTCTGACCCGGTGCGAGAACGCGGTCCCGGCACCGAGTTCGAGGGAACTGAGGGAACAGTCTGCGAGGGGTTCGCACCGGGAAGGGGGCGGGCCCCTCGCGCTTTGACACTCCCCTGCAGCCCCCAATCGTGGGACAGTCGGGCAGTCGGACAGTCGGGCAGTAAACTACGAATGTCCTGCTGTCAGACTGTCGCACTGCCCGACTGCCTCACTGTCCGTTGACGCTCCCTGCCGCTTCCGCGAACTTCCGGACGCCTTAACCCACACTCCATGACCAAAGTCGCTTTTCTCGGGCTCGGCGCAATCGGCCGCCCCATGGCGCACCGCGTGGCCGACGCCGGATTCGATCTCACCGTCTGGAATCGCACCGCCTCGCGGGCGCGCGACTTCGCGGCCGCCACCAAGGTCCGCGCTGCCAGCAGCCCCGCAGATGCGGTGCGGGGGGCCGAGGTCGTCGTGACCTGCCTCTCCACGTCCCAGCACGTGGCCTCGCTGCTCGATGGCCCCGATGGCCTGCTCGCGGGGCTCGGGCGCGGCGCGCTGTTCGTGGATTGCACCTCTGGCGATCCCGCCACGTCCAACCGCATCGCCGAGCGGTTGGCGGCGCAGGGAGTGGCCTACATCGATGCACCGGTGAGCGGGGGGACGAGTGGGGCCGAGCAGGGCACGCTGACGGTCATGGTGGGCGGCGACGGCGCGGCGCTCGACCGCGCCCGGCCGGTGCTCGAGGCGTTCGGCAAGAAGATCGTACACTGCGGAGCGGTAGGAGCGGGCGACGCGGTGAAGGCGATGAACAACGCCATGCTCGCCATCCACGTCTGGTCCACAGGGGAGTGTCTCACCGCGCTGTCGCGCCTCGGCGTGGATCCCAAGGTGGCGCTCGACGTGGTGAACGCGTCGAGCGGCCGCTCCAACACGTCGGAGAACCTGTTTCCCCAGCGCGTGCTCACCCGCGCCTTCCCGCGCACCTTCCGGCTGGCGCTGCTCGACAAGGACATCGGCATCGCGGCCGGCGTTGCCCGCGATCAGAGGGTGCCGTCGCCCATCCTCCAGCTGACGGCCGAGCTGTTCCGCATGGCGCACGCCGAACTGGGAGAGGAGGCCGACCACGTGGAGGCCGTACGGGTCATCGAGCGGCTGTCAGGCCAGGAGATCGCGTGAAGACGGTGGACGAGATCCGTGCCGCCTTCCCCGCGCTGGCGCGCGAGCACGGCGGGCTTCCGGTGGCGTACTTGGACGGGCCCGGCGGCACCCAGGTGCCCCGCCCGGTCGTCGAGGCTATGAGTGATTACTTATATCACCACAACGCCAACACGCACTGGGCGTACCCGACGAGTGAGGAAACCGATGTCCTGATCGCAGCGGCGCGGCAGACGCTGGCCGACTTTCTGAACGGCCGTCCGGACGAGATCGCGTTCGGCCAGAACATGACCTCGCTCACCTTTCACCTGGCGCGCGGCCTGGGCCGGGCGTGGGGGCCGGGTGACGAGGTCGTGGTCACGGAACTCGACCACCACGCCAACGTGGCCCCCTGGCGCGCGCTCGTGGTGGACCGCGGCGTGACCGTGCGTACGGTTCGGATGCGCCCGGAGACCGGCACCCTCGACTGGGACGACCTCGTACGCGCCGTGGGGCCGCGCACCAAGCTGCTCGCGATCGGCGCCGCGTCCAACGCACTCGGGACGATCACCGACGTACGCGCCGCCGCGGAACTTGCCCATGCGCACGGTGCCCTGTCGTTCGTGGACGCCGTCCACTACGCGCCGCACCAACTCGTGGACGTGCAGGCGATCGACTGCGACTTCCTGGCGTGTTCGGCGTACAAATTCTACGGGCCGCACATCGGCATCCTGTGGGGGCGCCGCGCGCTCATCGAAGCCACCGACGTGCCGCGCCTCGACCCGGCGCCGCAGGAGTCACCGGAGCGGCTGGAGACGGGGACTCAGAACCACGAGGGGATCGTGGGCGCGGCGGCGGCGGTGGACTTCCTGGCCGGGCTCGCGGGGGCAAGGGGCGCACCGGGCCGCCGTGCCGCGCTGCAAGCCGCATACACCGGGTTGCACGGCCGGGGCGAGACGCTGCTGGCCCACCTCTGGACCGGACTCGAGGCGATACCCGGGGTCACGCTGTTCGGGCCGCGCCCGGGCCAGCCGCGGACGCCGACGGTGTCATTCGTGATGAAGGGACGCTCCACGACGGAGATTGCGCGGCGATTGGCCACGAATGGGCTGTTCGTATCGAATGGGGATTTCTATGCCGCCACGGTCATCGAGCGGGTGGGACAGAGTCCTGACGGTGTGGTGCGGATCGGGGCGAGTTGTTACACGACGGACGAGGAAGTCGACCGCGTCCTTCACGCCGTGGCAGCGTTGTAGATACGAGGGTGATGGCGTGCTGTTCTCCCGGCGCAGGGTTTGTCGGCGCCGTACTTGCCGGCGCCGTTTGGCTGTATCTTCCACCATGTTTCGCCGCTTCGGCTTCCTCCTCCCGGCCATCCTCGTATCGAGTTGCATGGCACCCCGCCGCGTGGCCCCGCCGGCCGTCGACTTCCTGCTCGTCGCCGGGGATTCCACCTATTGGGTGACCTCCGCGTCGGCCGCGCTCAGAATGCGCGGCGAGCCGCTCGTCCTGGCGCGGTACGGCGGGCGATTCCACGAGGTGTACGTCGCCGATGACGACCACTCCTACGAGGACGCCCTCCTCGTGGGCCAGATCGTCTTTTCGCGGGACCTCATCACCAACGACTCCACGGTGGTATTCGTCGACACGCTCGTTGCACGCGTGGCGCGCGCCTATGCCGCGACGCATCCCGACGACGCGCCGCTCGGCCCCGACGATCCCGTGAACGACCGGCCCTTGGTCACCGCCACGTCCGACGTCACCCTGCTCGATGTGCACGGGCCGTACCTTTCGCTCGAATACCACGCTGACACGCGGCGCCGTCCGGAACCGGCCTTTCACACCACTTGGCGCGCCGTGGTGGACATGCGGACCGGACACCCGGTGCGCCTCGATAACCTGATCGGTTCCGGTGCGGCGGCGCGGGTCGTCGATCAGGGACGGCTGTCGTACGCCGCCGTGATCGATTCGGCGCGAGGCCGCGCCAGCGAGTTGCCCGACATCGTGCCGATCGTGCTCTCGGAAATGAGCTTCGACCCGGGAAGCTTCAGCCTGGCCCAACTGCACGGCGAGCCCGCAGTCGCGTTCGCCGGGCGCGTGTCGGGCAGTCACGACGTGCCGAACGTGCTGTCGCTGCCGCTCCTTCCCATCGACTCCCAGGCGTGGTGGGGCGAAGTGCGCCCCACGCTTCCCACGCCGTCGGCTGATCGTGGCCAAGGCTGGGTCCGGCCCGGCTATACCGTGCGCGCGCTGGCCGACACCGCCGATAGTGTCATCGACGTCACGCTGGTCGATTCTACCAGGCATGAGTGGGTGCTGGGCCAGGTGCACACGCCGCTGCGGCATGTGTTCTGGTTGGATCGCCCGCGCGTGGATTCCACCACCCGCCTGGCGCTGCAGCGCGCGTTCGATCAGGCCGCGCTGTATGACGAGGACGCGCGCGTGGCACGGCTGCGAGTTCCCCCGGCAGAGGCGCCTCGCGTACGGGCCGCTGCCAACGTCCGTCAGGCATCCCCCCGTCCCGCCGCGCGGCGCCCTGTGCGCCGGCGCACCGCCACGCCATGAGCCACGCCCACCGTCGCGAGATCAAGACCGTCAAGCAGAGCCAGCACGAGTCGTCGCAGCTCATGATGCCGCAGGATGCGAATAACATGGGCAACGTGTTCGGTGGGGTCGTGCTCTCCATGATGGACAAGGTCGCCGCCATCGCCGCCCTCCGGCACTGCCGGATGCCCGTGGTTACGGCGTCGATCGATCGTGTGGACTTTCGCGAGCCCATTCATCTTGGCGACCTGCTGGTGATGAAGGCGAGCGTCACTTACGTGGGCCGCACGTCGCTGGAAGTCGGTGTACGAGTGGAGGCGGAGGATCTCCTGACCGGGAAACGCCGGCACACGAATTCCTGTTACCTCACCTACGTGGCCGTGGATCGTGTGGGGCATCCGGTGGAAATTCCGGCGCTCAAGCCGGAGTCGCCCGAAGAGCTACGTCGCCATGCAGCAGCCGAAGCCCGACGCCGACGGCGCCTGGAAGAGCGCGAATCGGAGCTCCGTCCAGGCGAGGGCACGTAGCAGGGTGACGCCCGGCGTTGTCGCGCCCCGGCGTTTCTGACTATACTCCACACATGAAGCTCTTCACGGTCGACCAAGCCAACGCCACACTGCCCCTCGTGCGCAAGATCGTGGCCGACGTGGTGCGCCAGCACTCGACATGGCGCGAAAAGATTCTCGAACTCGACCTCGCTGCGTCGAACGTCCAGGCCGAGGGCGATCAGACCAACGTCCAGAGGCTGGAACGCGAGGTACAGGCATTGGCTCGCGAGATCGCCGGATTCCAGCGTGAACTCGACGTCCTGGGAATCGAACTCAAGGACCCGCGGCTCGGGCTGTTGGATTTTCCAGGCGAGATGAACGGCCGGCGCATCCAGTTGTGTTGGCGCATGGGGGAGCCCGAGGTGCAGTTCTGGCACGAAGTGGACGCCGGGTATTCGGGCCGCCAGCCGTTGGCGCCGTCGCTCGTCGGCTGACGCCACTCCTCACATCAGCGCACCATCATGCCCAGCTTTCGCGACCCCGACGGCGTGGAATACACCGTCGAGGTGACCAATCCGGCCTCCAGCAATGCCGTGGTCTTCTTCCGCCACCCCGATGGCCGGCACGTGCGGCTCGACCGCTACAACTGGTACATCAGCCACGGTCCCGAGGCGCGCAGCGTGACGTCGCGTCTCGATCCCAAGCTCGTCGCGCAATCGCTGGATCAGCAGACGCTGGCCCGGCTGTTTCGCCGCTCGATGCCCGTGTGGCGCCCCGATCCGGTGAATAACCTCTGGCGGTCGCCGGCCTCAAACGTCGGGCGTCGCTGATCCGTCGAGGGTGTCGCGGTAGGGCACGTCGATCTCCATCCCATCGCGCGCCACCACCACGTCGGCGAATACCTCCTTCGCCTCGCGCGTCAATTCGGATGGATCGCGCGAGTAACGCGCCGACAAGTGCGTGAGCACGAGCTTCCGCACGTCCGCCCGCGCCGCCACTCCGGCCGCCTCGCGGGCCGTGGAGTGCCCGGTCTCGTGGGCCCGCTCGGCCTCCTCGTCGGCGAACGTGGCCTCGTGCAGCAGCAGGTCCGCGTTGCGCGACATCTCCACCGTGGCGTCGCAGGGACGCGTGTCGCCCGTAATCACCACGGTGCGCCCGGGACGTGGCGGCCCCACCAGGTCACTGGGTGCAATCGTACGCCCGTCGGGGAGTGTGATGTTCTCGCCGTGGTGGATCTGTCCCCATAACGGCCCTTCGGGGATGCCGAGTTCCCGCGCCCGATCGGGGTGAAAACGTCCCTTGCGTTCCGGCTCGACCAGCGCGTAGCCCATGGAAAGTGAGGGGCCATGGTCCACGGGAAAGGGCAGCACCGCGTAGTCGCCGTAGTCCACGCGCGTCGTCGGATCGAGTTCGATGATCTCCACCGGAAAGCTGATGCGGTCGACGCCGAACTCCTTGGCCCGCTTCAGGTGCCTTCCGGCGCCCACCGGGCCGAGCAGCCGCATCGGCTCCGTGCGGCCCTGCAGCGCCATCGTACGCATGAGGCCGATCACGCCGATCACGTGGTCGGCGTGCATGTGCGTGAAGTAGATGTCGCGCAGCGCGAAACTCACCCCGTAACGCATCATCTGCCGTTGCGTACCCTCGCCGCAGTCGAACATGAGCGTCTCGCCTTCGCGCACGAGCACGACGGACGCGACGTTGCGTTCCACGGTGGGGCGCGACGCGGAGGTGCCGAGGAGGCCGAGGGTGAGAGGCATGGGAAGTCAATATAAGGGGCTGTCGGGCGGGCGGACTGTGGGACAGTCGGACAGTCGGACAGTCGGACAGGAGACCGCGTTCCGCAGTCATCTCTCCAACCCTCGTACCCTCTTACTTCGCACCGGCTAGCGCGGTTCTCCATCGCGCGTCGTCAATATTCCCGCCGCTCACGATCGCCACCGCAGGGAAGGTGAGCGGGGACTTCCCAAGCAGCACGGCGCCGGTGGCCACGGCGCCGGCGCCCTCGATCTTCAGGTCGTGCTCGCGGTACAGCCAAGCAATGGCGCGGGCGATCTCGTCTTCGGTGAGGAGCACGATGTCGTCGAGCGCGTTGCGTCCGATGTCGAGCGCTTCGTCGTCTATCTGGCCAGCCAGTCCGTCGGCGAGCGTGGGCGCCACCGGGATGTCCACGACGCGGCCGGCAGTGACCGATCGCGCCATGGCCGCCGTCTGGTCGCTCTGCACGCCCACGATCCGTACGTCGGGCGTGTCGTGCCGCAGCAGCGACGCACAGCCGCCAAGCAGACCGCCGCCACCCACACAAACGACGAGCGTTCGTAACTCCGGGAGTTCGTCGAGAATCTCGAGCGCCACCGTGCCCTGGCCGGCGAGCAACATGTCGCCAAGACACGGATTGATGAACGCGAGGCCGTGCGCTTCGCCGTGCGCCTTGGCCGCCCCCATCGCGGCGTCGTAGTCAGGCTGCGCGTCGTCGAGCATCGCGCCCAGCGCGCGGATACCGGATTTCTTCACCTCCGGAGCCGTCGCCGGCACGAAGATCGTGGCCGGAATGCCGAGCACGCTGGCGGCGTAGGCCACGCCGAGCCCGTGGTTGCCGGCGGACGAGGCCACCACCCCGCGGCGGCGGGTGTCGAGAGAAAGCATGGCGAGCGCGTTGAGCGCGCCGCGCAGCTTGAACGAGCCGGTGACTTGCCGGTTCTCGAGCTTGAGGTACACATCGCCGCCGGCAACCTGCGACAGCGGCTCGCTCCTGAGCAGCGGGGTGCGGACGGTGTGGTCCGCGATGCGCCGAGCGGCCTCACGCACGGCGTCGGGGCGGAGATCTTTGAACATGGGGGCATGGTAGGGACACGGTGGGAGGTGGGCAAGGGTGCCATCGGCGCGTGCGCAGGGCATTGTGGCGAGACCGAAACCCGTTGCGGGACAGGCCGTTACTATGGGGTGGGACTATTCGTCTGCTTGACTGAATGGGGTTGCCCGGCTAGGATTCTTCCTATCGAGCGGCCCCGCACGCGGGGCCGTTTGAGTAGCAACCCGGGTGCGAACGGGCAGCAGCTTCTTTCCGGCATCTCGGGCCTTTCGGGGCTGTAGCTCAGCTGGGAGAGCGCTGCAATCGCACTGCAGAGGTCAGGGGTTCGATCCCCCTCAGCTCCATTCGCGAGGCAACTCGCGTAGAAATAATTGCCCGCCGCCGATCGGTAGGACGGAGAGTTCCAATGACGGCGCGCGTGGCAAACAAACTGGCAACGCCGCGGACCCAAGGGTTCGCGGCGTTCGTGTTTGTGGATAGGGGGCAGTAGGACGGCAGGACGGTCAGCGGGCGGGAAGAACCGCGCCGAAGTCCCCGCGCATCGCGTCGAACGTAGACGCGAAGAACTGCAATTCCTCGCGCCGCACGTTGCCGTCGAGATCGAGCAGAACGCGTGAGATGAGCCCCCCGATGAAGCGCATGATGGCGCTTTCGTGCACCTCGGCGTGCGAACGGCGGCTCAGGATGGTCTGCGCGCCGGCGCTGTCGCGCACCGCCACCTGATACCACATGCCAGCGCCCTGAAACGGGCGCCGGAGGGGCGAGCGGAGCAGCCGGGCCGTGGCCAGCGGAAGCTGCCAGTCGGGTTCCTGGCCGAAGTGCAGGGTCCACGACCGCACATGTGCCGAGCGGCCGATCACGACGTCCGACGTGAAGTGGCGGGCGCCCACGCGGAAGAACCGGATCCTCGTGGAGAACGAGCCCGAGAGGACGAGCGAATCAGGCAGCGGGCGGTCCCCGCCGGCAAGCGGCAGGAACTCGTGTCCGCGCACGCGGGCGTGCACCACGACAGGCGGTCCCTGCGCTGCGGCATCGAAGTACTCCGCGCCGGCGCGGTCCGCGATATGAAAATCATAAACGGTGGCGCCGACGTACTTGGTCACGTAGGCGGCGAAAGCCGGATACTTCGGCTGGAGGCCCGCGGGGTGCAGGGTGAACTGCAGGGTGACGAGGGACGAGCCGTCAGGCTGGAGCAGGGCGCGCAACGTGTCGAGCGTGAACAGTTGCGACAGCACGGCCGTGGTACGCGGGAATGCGACCAGATAGTCGCCGCGCAGTTCGGCGTCGCTGCGCGGCGTGGCCGAGGTGAGCAGCGCGATGATGCCGTCGGCCACGTCCTGTGCGCGGATCGTACCGAGGGCGATCGCCACGTCGGTGGTCCAGGCGTAGTCGTTGCCACCGAGGGCGTGCAGGTCCACCTGGTGTCGTGCGTCGCCCAGCGCGGCGGGCCAGGCCGCAGTGGCTGTGGCCTCCTGCTCGATGAACCCGCCGGGCGCCGCGGACTCGCCAAGGACGAGGCGGCGCTGGGTGGAGTCGGGCATCGACGTCCAAACCGCGGTGTCGTTGAACACGCGCGACGGAACGAGCGCCGCGCTAGTGAGCCGGTTGCGCGCGTACTCGTATCGAGGGCCGTGGTGCACGTTGGCGTAGCGGTCGTAGAGCGCCGTGACGGCCTGATCCACGCGTTCGCGGCCGCCGGGCGAGGATCCCGCGAAAGGGACGGCGGCCTCGCGACAGCCGGCGAGCGCCAGGCCAAAGGCCAAGGTACAGACGGTGACGGCGGGAGCGCGGCGCGGGTGCGAACACGAGCGCGTAAGTATAGGTGTGGAATGCACTAAGCTCAGGTCGCGCGAGCTGGGATCAGGGTTGCCTTTGGGTTACCCGAAAACTAACTTTGGTGGCCCTGACGCGCTGCGCACGAGCGTGTCGAGGCAACATTGCCCCTTGGTGTAACTGGCAACACGCCTGACTCTGGATCAGGAGAGTCCTGGTTCGATCCCAGGAGGGGCAATACAGAGTGAAAACTGAGTGAAAACGAGCCGTCGTGAGACGGCCCGTTTTTCGCTTGTGTCAGCACATTGTCAGCACGCATCGCGTAGTTGGTTCAGGCGTATTGAGCGTCGCATCTGCCTAATTCCGAAGCTTTCGCCTCCCCCGGCGGCAAACGGCCGACGTTGGGTCCGATCGGTCGGTTACGGCCGCCGGGCTGGCAAGCCGCTTTCGCAATACTGGACCCTACCCAACCTGACCCGTCTGGATTCAGCGCAGCTAGTCGATCGGCTTGGCATCGGGCCGAACGGTCACGAATGGCGGAAGTTCCTGGGGCCGCTGCAAGGCATACCAGATTTGATTCCAGCCTCTGCGTACCTGATCCTTGGTTAGGCCGAGCTTGCCCGCATTGTCGGTGATCAGCTGTTGAAAGGCAGACGCTACTTTGGATGCGCGCATCATCGTCGCTCTGACATCCATCCATCTCTTCAGCCCCTCCGCTTCCTGCTCGACGAGATGAATAAGAAGGCCGCCGACATCGACTGCGAGGGCGTCAGGACTTAGGCGAGGGTATTGCGCTCCCAGCCGATCGACGACGTTGCGCGCCATGTACGCCGTGAAGTCAAGCTCGAAAGGGGCAGGCTCGCGCGTTTGAGTGCGAAGCTTGGGGGCGTTGGGTACCGAAAGCAACCAGTCTACCGTGACGCCGAGTTTGTCGCTGATCCGCCGCAAGTAGCGAGCGCTAGGGACCGACCCGTTCAACCACGCGGTCACGTGCGTGTGACCCACGCCGAGCCGTCGGCCAAAACCCTTCCGGCTCTCGCTCCCCATCAACTCTCGAATACGCGCGGGAAACCCAGCAGCGGCGGTCTTTTGTCTCATGGAAAGCTTCCTCATGGGGGCAGGTTCATTGTCAACCAATCCGCCATAATATTAACAATCACCGGGCCTCCCGGGAAGCATCCCTGCACGTCAGTATTCCTGAGTGCACGTCGTAATACGACCAACTAAGCATTGGGAGGCACCGATGCACGAGCGACTCATCAGCACCGAGGAAGCAGCGGCGTTATTAGGTTTGGCCCCTTCCACGTTATGCGTGCTCCGCGTCAAAGGCGGCGGCCCCAGGTACGTCAAATTGCGGAGGCGCGTAGTCTATGATCCGGCGGACGTATATGCCTATGTGGAAGAGCGGAAGCGCACCAACACGTCTGAACCGTCGGTCACGCCGGCGAAACGTGTGCGGTGACAACCCCGCGTCCTGCAAGGACGGCCGGCCTTCCAATCGCGCACGCAGGTGAAGAGGTGCTGTGCGCCGCCGCGCTCCACCAATGGTGGCGCGAGCTGCGCACAGGACTACGGACACCGCACTACTTCGATGCGCTGTGGCAGGCAGCGTGCCGCGTCGCGGAAGCACAGGATCTCGAGCGCGTGGGCTGCCGCTCGGGGGCGCGTGCCGCGCGCCACGAAGCCGCGGCCATCCTGCGAGCGGTGCGACCAGAATCAACAATTCGCCCAACGCCCGCACCGTTTGCGCAGCTCCCGCCGACCGAGCCCCATTGGGGCTTCGCCCCATGACCGGGTATCCCGTCAAGGCGGAGTCTGAAACCCTCAGTGCGGTGGCCACCGTCGACGTGCGCACGAAGTGTCCGGTATTTCTCTATCCCAAGGGCGACTTCGAAACGCCAATCGAGGGAGACGAACTCAATCTTGCCAGTGCCAGCGCCCGCGCTGACCTCGTAGCCCGGCTGCCCCAACAGCTTCACAACGAGGCGGCGCCGCTGCTATTGCGTCTGGCCGCTCTCGTCGCTCAGGAGCAGACAAGACATCGATCGAAGAACGAGACGGCTGGCGCCGAGCAGGGCCGGGCGGTTGTCTTCCCAACCATCGAGCCGTGGCCTGACGAGGTGGACGGGGCTACAGTGCTCGACGACGTAGCTGCGATGTTACGACGCTTCGTCGTCATGTCCGATGCGGCGCGTGATGGCACCGCGCTCTGGGTTCTGAACGCACACGCACACGAGGCCGCTCAGGTCTCACCATTACTGAACATCACATCGCCGGAGCGGCGCTGCGGGAAAACGACACTTGGAATCATGATTGGTGCATTGGTTCCGCGACCGCTTAACAGTGCGAATCTTACGCTGGCGTCGGTGTTCCGCGTGATCGAGCTGTACCGGCCCACCGTGATCGCTGATGAAGTTGATACCTACCTCCCCGATCGGAACGAGCTGCGCGGCTTGCTCAACTCCGGGCATCTTCGCGCGGGCGCGACATTCTTGCGGACGGTCGGAGACGATCACGAGCCACGAATGTTTAGCACATGGGCACCGAAAGTCTTGCTGGGCATTAATACCAGCCGACTCCACACCACGCTGATCGATCGGTCGATCGTCATTCAACTTCAGCGTCGGGCGGCAACCGAGCCCGTGGCGCCATTGCGCTTGGACCGCGTCGATGCAATGGCCACTCCCTTCCGGCAGAAGCTCGCCCGCTGGGTCAACGACCACTTAGACGCATTGCGCGCGGCCGACCCGGTGGTGCCCGACTCCCTGAACGATCGCGCCGCGGACAATTGGCGCTCCCTTATCGCCATTGCGGATCGCCTCGGCAAGGACTGGCCCGCTCGCGCTCGGCGCGCCGCCGTGATGCTGTCTGGTGGGAGTGAAATGATTGCGGACGAATCACCCGGTGTCCTTTTGCTCGGTGACCTACGGCAGTTCTTCTCAGTGCGTTCCCTTGAAAAGGCCCGGACGGAGGACATCCTGGTGTGGCTCCACAGCCAAGATGAGCGTTCGTGGAGCGCTTGGAACAAGGGCCGTGCTCTCACAGCGCAGGGCCTCAGCAGGCTCCTGAAACCATACAAGATCCGGCCGAAAAGCGTTCGCTTTTCCGGTGCCGTGCTCCGAGGCTATGAACTCGGGCAATTCGCGGATGCGTTTGAGCGTTACCTTCCATCGGATCCGCTACATACGCTACACCCCAGCAATGGAACAACCTATGCGGCGGTGGGGCCCGCGACACCGAGCCCGTCCGTTGCGGATGCACAACATCCGAACGCGTTGCGCGATAACGCGGTAGCGGATGTAGCGGACCCGGAACCCCCGCGGGAGGACCGCGGCGAAGCCTGGGAGCCGCCACTCGATCCATGATCGCGCGCGTGCGCCGATCACTGCATCGACCGCGCCGTGGTGTATCCGAGTGTTCGGGGCATTGGCGCCGTGGATTAAAATGCGACGGCGCGGCATCACAGTATGCGAAGTCCGCGCGCGACCTCGGCTGTCTTCCACGGCATGTGCTCGAAGCGCTCCGGTGGAAACTTCACCCTATGTCGTCAACCGACTGGTTTCGCGATCCAGCGGAGCGGGCGAACCGCGTAGCCGATGTGGCGTGGCGGCTTCTCGAGGCGGCGCATCGATTTGCAGAAAGTGCTGTTCGAGTAGCCTCCGTTGAGACCGGAGTTGTCCCGGTTTGATCAGGATTGCCTGGCGTTGCAGCCGTAGCCCGATCGGCCTATCGCGCGAGCATGCGCTGCGTTGCGTGCACACGTTTCGCCTTCTACAGTTCGAAATGTGGCTCGGGGAGGTGCCGCCATGACCGTCCAGAACCGGATCGTCGCTCATGGAGAGGTGGCACCGGAAAGCCTGGTGCCGCACCCGCAGAATTTCCGTCGCCATCCCAGCGAGCAGGTTGACGCGCTGCGAGGATCGATCAGAGAACTTGGCTGGGTCAAGACGGTGGTCGTCAATCGGACCACGGGTCACGTGATCGACGGCCATGCCCGGATTGAGGAAGCGCGGCGCCAGAACTTGCCGACGATCCCGGTGACGTATGTGAAGCTCACCGAGGAGGAAGAGCGGCTCGCGCTGGCCATCCTCGACCCCATCAGCGAGATGGCGTTCCGCGATGAGGAGGCGATCCGCGCCCTGCTCGCGAGCGTGGAGACAGAAGACGCGGCGCTCACCGCACTCCTTGAGCACCTGGGCAAAGACACGTTCAGCACCACGGGCCTGCTCCCCGGCGTCGATGTCGATGATGCCCCACCTGTTCCCGCCGAGCCCATCACGCAGGTCGGAGACCTCGTGCTCTTGGCCGATCATCGGCTTTTGTGTGGTGACGCCACGAGCGCAGCCGCGTGGCCGACCTTAATGGACGGCCGCGCAGCGGAGGTGGTCTGGACCGACCCGCCGTACGGAGTCAATTACGTGGGTAAGACTGCGGACCAGCTCACGATCGAGAATGACACCGTCGACGGCCTCGAAGCGCTGCTCGTCGCGGCCTTCTCCCACGCGCGCGAGCATACGACGGCGGGGACGCCGTTCTATATCGCGGCTCCGGCGGGCCCGGCGGGGAGCCTCTTCCGATCAGCCATCGGCCAGAGCGGCCTCCGGTTTCACCAAGCACTCGTGTGGGTCAAGGACACCATGGTGCTGGGCCATAGCGACTACCACTACCGGCACGAGGATCTGCTCTACGGCTGGATGCCGGGCGAGGGCCGGCCCGGGCGCGGGGCTCACCCTGGCAGCCGATGGGAAGGCGATCACGCGCAGACCACGGTGTTGGAGTTCGAGCGGCCGAAGCGGAGCGAGGAGCATCCGACGATGAAGCCGGTGGCCCTCGTTGCGTACTGCCTCCGAAACAGCAGCCGCTTGGGCAACCTCGTACTCGACCCGTTCGCCGGGAGTGGGACCACCATCATTGCGGCCGAGCAGGAGCACCGCCGGTGTTACGCGATGGAGCTCGACCCGAAGTACTGCGACGTCGTTGTGTCACGGTGGGAGCAGGCGACCGGCCGAGTGGCCGAACGCATAAGAGGGGGACAGGATGGGTAACCTCGCGATCCAGGAAGCGCGGCCGGACAGCGCCGCGGCCGAAGTCCATACGGCCCAGGCGTTGGAGCTGCGCATCGCGGGCGGGAGCTACCGGGTGATCGCCCGCGAGCTCCGCGTGTCCGTGAACACCGCGCACCGGTACGTGGTCCACGCGCTCGGGGACGTCCGGCAGCTCACCGCGGAGCGGGCGCACGCGCTCCGGGTCCTCGACAGCGAGCGCCTGGATTCGCTGCTCCTGCAGCTCTGGCCCAAACGCAGCAATCCGCGCGTGGCGGACTCGATTCTTCGCATCCTTGAGCGCCGCGCCAAGCTCTGGGGGCTCGACGCGCCCACGCGGATGCAGTGGCACGGCCCGAGCGCCGGGTCGTCCAGCGGGGGGCGGACCGCGTTTGATCTCTCGCGGATGCCCACGGAGCTCCTCGAACGGCTCGAAGCCATCCAAATCGAGCTCGCGCCCTACCGGGTGGCCGTCGCCGACGAATCCGCCCCGGACGTCGAGGGGCCGTAAGGGCGGAGCCCGCCGAGGGCCGCAAGAGGGGGCCCGTGTGCCGTTCCGATCCGGGCGGAGGCCCGTCCCTTGGGGCGGCCCCAGCGCGGGCCACACGAGGCATCGTCGGCCGATCCGGGCGGGGTTGGGCGCCGGGTGTGCGGGGCTGACAGGGGCGATCAGTATACGCGCATGGCCGGCGGGTGGGCGAGCGGCGCCCCGGCTGCTGACAATATGCTGACACGGCCGGCAACCTCCGCGGGCAAATCCCTGGCGATTGTTCGAATCTCCCAGTGAAGTCGGACTGGGGGCGCGCCTGAACTCGTCTGATGCGGACTCAGGATAGGGCGTGGCCTAAAAATCCCACGTCGAACCGCAATGGTCGCAGTGGGCCTGGGTGACGCCCTCCTTCCGCGAGAGGCCCGTCACGAGGAGGGAAGTTCCGCCTGTCAAGAGAGCGCCCGTCGCCTTGGCGCCACTAATTCCCCTCTTCCGTTTCGTCGGCATCGTGCGGACTTGGCCCTTGGTCTGACAGTGGGGGCAGACTAACGTCGTGTTCTGAATCCCCCAGCGGGCGACGAGGCGGCCTGCGGCCGCGGCGCGCCGCTGAAGGGCCCGTCGTTCGGCCCGCTGCTCCGGCGTCATGCGCGAGAACCGAATAGCGTCGCCGACGGCGCTCCAGACGAACGCGGCCAGAATCAGGACGAGGAGGATCGCACTAATGTCCGCGGTCATGACCGACTAGTACTGATGGTTGCGCTGACACTGCCTCCGCAATCGCTCCCGCTGTACGAGCCGGCCATCGTGCTGTCATTCGCCGCGACCGTTCCGTGTCCCGAAAAGGAGCCGCCACACGGTGGGTCGGGCATGAGGGTGAACGATACGCCATTCGCCACGACCGTCCCGGTCACCGTGCCCTGATAGCCGCCTTGGATGCCGAATGATCCGTTGAGCGCCGAGCCCGACTGCGTGACGGTGATGAACGCACTGAACGTCGTGCCGTTCGGGAACTCGGTCCCCGCGGTGACGGTCATGTTGGCGAGCCAGCGCCCGCCGACTTGCGCGGGCGGCCCCCCGGGGTTGGTAGACGCAGCGGCTCCGCAACTCATGAGCAACACGGCGCACCCGTAGCTGGAGAGCAATCCTGCGAGTAGTGGGAGTCGGGGGGCGAACTGCACGTTCGGTTGGTCCGCGGTTCTGGAAAAGGGGTTCGATGGTTGATCGTGGAGGCGACGCGCAAGTACCCATCATGGGGACTTCGTCGCCAGTCCGCAATATGCGCCGATGGAGAACGACCGCCCGCGCCGTGGCGCGATCCACAGGCCCCGTTACCAGTACCTGCTCCGCCGCCTGCGCGACGCACGACGGAGGGCCGGCCTTACCCAGGAGGCCGCCGGTCGGGCCCTCGGGAAGCAGAAATCCTTCGTCTCCAAGTGCGAACTCGGCGAGCGCCGGATCGACCCGATCGACCTGCAAGATTTTGCAGGCCTGTACGGACGATCAATCGCCTACTTTCTGCCGCGAACCAAGCCGAACGCTGGGCGTCCGCCGTCTCGCTAGTTGGACGGTCCGTCGTGTCACGCCGCGTGAGCTATGTAGCCACGCAGGCTAAAGGGCGGTGGCTCTGGGCGTGCCGGCACTTTGTGTCGAGGAAAGAAATGCTCGAGGCCGTCGAGACCATCTGCGCAACGCCGACCAGCAGGCGTTCATCGGCGCCCTGCGCTGGCCGATGGAATACGGCTACCGCAAGCAAGTGCAGCCGGCCGTCGTGGAGCATGGGGCGATCGTCGTGAGGCACGAGCGCGAGAGAGGTGGAGTTACCGCGACTGCGTGAGTGTTGATACCGCCCTACTTCGCGTCAGCCCCCATGATTGTTCGCAATGAATTGGCAACGTTCTTCAGCCATCCAAGTGGCGCGCTTCTATGCCAGGGACGCCAGCTCCCCCTGGGCTAGCGACCGTATCGCTCGGGTTAGGCCTCGTATAGCGACACCGACCACCTGGCCGACTGCGGTACTAATCATGGATCATTCGAGATTGGTGACCCGCCTGCTCCGCCCCCCGGTCCAGATGGGGAAGCGGACTTGGGATTTGGATCTGGCCGGAGATCACCAAAGTCCTTGAAGCCGGGAACCTCGCTCCGCAACATGACGAGCAATTTCCCATCGTCCGCGTTCCACACGGTCCCGTTTGCCAATCGTGCCGACCTGACGTAAGCAACCCCGGTAAAGACCTCTTCTTCTCCATACCCTATTGTGCCGTCGTGCGATGCCTCTCCTGGAGCAAGGGGCCCCCAGTCCGCGCTATTGTGCCCGGTCACCGTCCATCGCGAGCCGATTAATCGCCTATCGAATGCGTCGTACTTCAGGACCACGACCTCAAAGGCAATAAGCGAGTCGGCACCCACGTTCTTCCACGACAATTCCTCGTAGAAGCGGTCGGCTCCATCGGAGTAGCGATTAGTGTATGAAAACCCGGAGAGTTGAACGTACGGACAGTTGTTGATCGTCACCGTTCTACGGCTCGGATAGTTGTCATTCTGCGCATACACTGGTCTTACGAAGATGACGGCCATTGCGGCAGAAAGAACTGCGACCGCGTGGAGTTGCACTGGTGCCCCCTTTGCTGGTTTCCATCGTTGGTTCATCGCTCGTGTAATCCTTCGACAGCCCGTCACAGCCGCATCCGTGCAGGGTTGGTTGATCATTTCTAGACTCAGTGGCCTGCACGGCTTCGTCGCTCGATGCATAAGAGCCGGGAACGCGCGTTCTACTCCGCGGACAATGCCCGACGGGTGCTAGTGGGCCAACATCGTGCTATAGCCGCAAGGCGTCAAGGCGCCTTATGAGCAAATGCGATGGACCTTGTCTGGAAAACAGAACCCGTGATGGATCACTCATTGGCTATCGCGTGGCAGTATCGGAGCGGGTAATCAACCACGCTCTTGGTGGCCGGCAAAATGCTTCGCAAGGGATCCGCGTCGCCTCCAAGGACCGGACCGGGCTGAGCGGAGCGTCGGGCCCCGGCGGATCAGCCATAGCGCTTCACGGCGATGCTCTAGCGGTGGAACGCCGTTCTCACACATTATGGAGCCGAAGCTCGGAGCATAATATGCGGCGACAGAGGTTTCACATTTCTGCAATTACTAGCGGGGTCGAGATTTGTCTCCTTCGGTATCGACTGACACAGCAGAACGCGCAGGTTCGCGATGCAATTATCGTCTAGGCTCGCAGTCCATCGTAGCCGTATAATGTGGAGCTGGGCGGCTCGGCAAATTGGGAGGATCCATGAATAGAACCCGTTCGGCCGTCTTCTTGCTTCTCGTGCTGCTGCTGCTCGGCCAGGGTTGTCGCTTTGCTCCATCCCCAGCGGACCAAGCGAAAATTGACACGCTTCAGGTTGAACTCCAAGTTGTAACGGCAAGTGTCGTGGCAGCTGACCAAGAGAACTCCACGCTAAGCGGAGGCTTGGTGAAGGGCTTGGTGGAGGCTCGCCGTGAGGTGCTGGAAACGACGAAGGCACTTCTTCAGCAACGTATCCAGGCTCTGGAGTCTGGCGCTCGGATTACAATCAGCGTCACTGGAAGCCAGCCTGATCAGAAGCTGGCCGAGTCGCTTGAGCGCGACATCCAGACTCAGGAAGATCAGCTGAAGGCGGCACGAGCTGACGCGGCGCAATACTCCGGTGGCTTGGTCTACGCGATGAAGGAAGCTGCCGTCGCGAGCCAAGAAGAGTCGTTGGCAATGCTGAAAAGCCGATATCTTGCAGCGAAGTACGGTTTGCCAGTCCTCGGCGTGCCGACTGGACTTGCCCCGTCCCCGGCGTCTACAGATGCGAAGCCGCCCGACGGCGGAGCCTCCGAAGACACCGCTGCAGGGATTGTGAAGGTGCGACTCCTCCGCAAGAGATTCGCTGAACAGGATTATCAGAACTACATCTGGTTTGATATTGAGTTCACTGCTCCTGGTCTAGATAAACCGGCGCGGGCCATCAAGGGTGTTCTGCACCTCCAGGATCTGTTCGGAGAGCCTAAGATGAACCTAAATTGGACGATCGACGAACAGCTCGCGCCTGGTGTCAGTGTCACCGAGAAGGGTGTCGGGTTTAAGTACAACGAGTTCATGAATGAACATCAGTGGGTCATGGCAACCGATTTGACCAACATGACAGCGAGCTTCACCGTTGAGAGCATTTTGTTTACCGATGGCACGCGGAAGGACTATTGAGTCGCCTGGCCTCAGAACACGCAGTTGCCGCTGACCTTCACTGCATCGCGGTCTCTGAGTGCAGGCGTAAATATGCCGCAATCCTTGACCGGACTCTTGCGATGTTCTTGAATCGAGACAAAGGTGACGCACGCCGCATCCGTATCCGCGGATTTTTGGAAGCAGATCCTCGAATCGGCGGACCGCGGTCCGGAGCGCCTCAGCCCGCGTGCGGGCAGGGCTGGAGAGCGGGAGCGTGTAGAACTGGCACGGACGACCCTGGACGCGCAGGGTCATCGTAGGCGGGCTCGATTCGGTATCGACTTCCCATAGCAGAGGGGCATGCGATCCTGTGCTGTGCGCTTCGGCTATCGCTGGGACCGTTTCAGTGCGCGTTGGATCAATTCAATGCCGAGGACCAAACGCCGTGCAATTCGGCGGCGAGCGGGCTTAGCTTGCGGGCCCACCACCCTCGGCGAATTGTTCGAGCGCCTCAACAAGGTTCACGTAAACGGCAGCGGGAGCGGTCGTCTGCGATGGCAGTTTCCCAAGCTCCGAGGCCGCTTGCTCCAAGCGGTGCAATACGTCACCCACAGAATTGTCTGGGATGCCCTCAACCCGCGCGCCGCGATAGTTGCTGAGAATGGACTGAATCGCCTTCGGGAGCCGAGCGTGGTCGGGCGTGCCGTCGAGCATGCGATAGGGCAGCTTCCAAGTTGACGGGTCGGCCGCATTGCCCACATACGCGAAGCAGCGCGCCGGTAACTGGTACTTGTGGTGAACGAGGTCAGGGGGCCCAATGTCGGCCGCCGGTGTTGTTGTGGGCTCTTCCGGTGCCGGGAGCAGCCGCAACGCCGCGCCGCTCGGATCCTGTCGCTCTCGGCTGATGCCGAATACGGCAAGCCACCAGAGGGTGTCGGGTGTCCCGGGCTCCGTCAGGGACACGTAGACGCGGTCGCGCAGGCCGCCATTCACGACGTCCGCAGCGTACAGCATGTTGCCGTCGCTCACCGCCACGTGGCGTACGTGCTGCTCTGCCGCGTACCGACACGCTTGGTCAAGCGCCGCACGCACGGCGCGGTCGTTCCAGGCCAGCGCGCCTGGCCGCTTGGCCTCTACGATTAACCATTTAATATTCGTGCGCGTGAGCATCAGATCGGCGAACCCGACCTGGTGGTTGAGGTCGGCTGGGGTCCAGTCGAGGACCTCCGTGAAAAGGTCCTCTAGAATGCACTCGGTTGCCCGTTCAGCCGCGTGGCCGTTCCGCGCATGCTCCGCCAGGCGCTCCACCCGCTTGGCGAGAAACGCCGGCCACCGCTCCCGAATCCGAGCGACGGCGTGCTGGTAGGAGGCAAGTGTCTCGACAGACATGGGACCAATCTTAGCTTGCAGGCAGGAGCCCCGACGCACAAGGTTGGGCTTTCGCGACCGTTTCACCACGGGTCGAATAAACCCACCGCTGAACTTCCACCGGGGCGGCAGCTAGCTCGCGGCGCTCGCGGGCCGCGATGATGATGGGGCGCCGCAGCAGAGCGCTGGGGTAGGTCACGATCCCGGCGCCAATCGAGAGGAACTACATGCAGGCAATCACTCGTGCGATTAGCATTCGCCAGCCACTGGTAGAGCAGATTCTCCGCGGTCAGAAGAAGTTTGAATACCGGTCGATGAACACGCGGATTCGCGAGCGCGTTTACCTCTACGCGAGCGCGAAGCCGTTCGAGGACGCCGACCTTTGGCTGAGCATGAAGATGCGGCCCGGCGACCTGCCTACTGGCGTCATCGTAGGGAGCGTGGAGATAGCCGACTGCGCGTGGGACGAGAATAACGGCTGCTATGCCTATACGCTGATCAAGCCCGCGAGGTTGACGACGAATCTAACGCCGATCAATCAACCACAGCCGGTGTTTTGGCGACCGCAATTCGAGTCAGTCATGCGAACACGCTGATCGTGCGCCACGGCAGTCAGCGGGGGCTACGGTACCTGCCGTCTCGCTTCGCTGGTTGGCCGCGAGAGCCAAGGCACGGGAGCGTCCCGTGGGTCGGCGTCCCAACGGGCGTCCACGTGCCGAGGCGGTCGTTCTTGCTGACAATGTGCTGACAACGGCCGGCTTCGCGGGCTGCGGTTTCGCCGAGCGTTGCGGACTTTCACCGGGGATTCCCGCAGGGGAAGCCGCTGGACTCCTCTGATAGGCAGTCAGCGTGGTACTGGCAACGCCAACGCGACCGACTTGGGCACTTACCATTATCGGCACGGCTTCGGTCGCCTGCCGACGTATCGCATGGGATTGCGAGAAAGACCACCGGACGGTCGCCAGGGGCGGTATTCGAAGGGATCCTTAAGAACGTTGTGAGGGGTTAAGGGATAAGGCGCCCTTTCGCCTCCTCCTCCGGGGGGACCCCACGCAGCGATATCACAAATCTATGGCGACCCTGCGCTCCCGGCCGCGGCGAGGATAGAGTATCCCACGCGAGGCTGGCGACCGAGCACAACACATGCCACTATAACGGTGCAGGTCCAAGTGCCAGTTGGGTCTGCACGCTGCTGAAAGGCAATCAACGGGCCCACGCGCAAACGGGCATCCGGCGGTGTCACGAGGCATGTGCGGAATTGGCCGCTGCGAGCGCCTTGATCTTCGCGCCAATCTGTTCCGCGACCTGCGCCGGCATGTGCAGGCACCGCCATGCCGGGACGCGGACTACGCGCCAGCCCATCGCCTCGATCAAGCCGTCTCGCGCACGGTCCTGGCGGCGCAGACGCCCCGCGCCATTCTCGTGGTGCCGCCCGTCGCACTCCAGATTGATTATGACATTGCCTGCACGAATCACAAAGTCGGCTTCGTACCCCTGAACTCTGACCTTGGGAACGACATCGATCTCCGCCCGAATGAGGGCCTCAAACAGACGCAGTTCCGCTTCGGAATGCAGCTCGCCGCGACTTGCCGTTGCCTCCACTTTGCGGCGCACCTCGAGTTCCGAAACATACTTGGCGAGTTCACCCAGCGGACCGGCAAGACGTCGACAGAAGGCTTCATCGCCGACGACAATCAACGTGGATCGAGCGCGGGTAATGGCGACGTTCAAGAGATTCGGAGTTCCGACGATCCAACCGAGCGTCTGAACGGGAAGCCCGTCCGCGACGACCGGGGACAGGATCATCAGATCTCGCTCGTCCCCTTGAAATCGGTGCGCAGTCCCTACTCCAAGATGGAGGCGCTGCCGATCAAGCTCGGACAGAGATCGTTCGAGCGCCTGACTGATTGAGCGCGCCTGCGCCGAGAAGGGGGTTACGACCCCGACGGTTCCATCGAATCCTGATTGGTGGGCTAAGCGAACTACCACGGCCACCACCGCGTCCACTTCGGCCTCGTTCAATGCGGAACCGCCCGCTGGGCGACTGGCGCGCCCCTTAACATCGTGCCAACTGAGCGCGGGTAGATCCAAACGGCGTAGTCGTTGAGGGTCTGTCAGGACGGTTAGGCCGCGGTTATAGAACAGCCGATTTGCGATCTCCACAATCTCCGGATGGCTGCGGTAGTGTTCGTCCAGCAGATGGACCTTCGAGACGGACTTGCTCATGGCGCGAAACACCGAACTGGTCCTGTAGGAAAGCCAATCGCGCTCGATCACAGCAGGGGTCAGCCCTGCAGCGAGGATGCGACCTTCATCGTCCTTACGAGACACGGTGGTAATGTGAGAGAGTTGCATCGGGTCGCCGATAACCACCGCGCGTCGCGCTCTGAACAGCAGCGGCAAGATCGCTGGAATCGAGCACTGACTTGCTTCGTCTATGACCACGATGTCAAAGAGTGAAGGGCGCAACGGGATCGTCGCTGCGGCTGAGAGGGCAGTTGATGCCCAACCACGCACAAAATGGAGCGCGTCGGAAAAGACATCGGACGCCCCTCCGGCCACGCCATAGTGCGCACGTGCTTGGGTGAAGCGCCTGATCGGGCCTGAGCCGAGCTGAAACGCTGTTCGGGCGATGGCGCGAACGCTGTCCGCGCTCGCGGCCTCATACGCTCGTTCCGAACGCAGCAGGTCGCGCCAGCTTTCGTCGTATGATCTTGCCCCTGCCAGTTTCCTCTTGAGTTCGCGCCACTCCGTCTCGAGTGTGAAGAAGCCAGCGGCGGCGGAAAGGTCAGCCGCAACGTCGAATCCGAACCGGCGAGACATGCGACTTAACCGCCAACCCCGAAACAGGCCGCGACCCGCTGCAAACTTCCGAAGGGCCCGCTCGGTCCTCTGCAGCGCACGGTCATTGAGCTTTATGGCGATGGCTCCGGGATGCCGCTTGAGCGACCCGGCAAGCGTCTCCCGCCCTAAATGAACGGCGACGAGGCGGTCTTCCCAGGTCGCTATATCGTCCGCCGCAGTCCGAGCGCGAACCGCCTGGTCACGGGCAGCATGAAAGCGGATGGCCAGCGCGGACGAGTCTGGCGAGTGGGTTCGCTCGTCAAGCAGGTGCAACAGCTCTGCCTTTGCTACCTCGCGATGGTTCTTCGATCCAGTACGCACTACGAGCCCTGGCCACAACTCCTTGGCTCTCGCGCACGCCACGTCAACTGCTTGGTTGTTCGTCGAGGCCACCAACACCCTTTGCCCAGAAAGCCATGCGCTAGCAATGATGCAAGTGACGAGCTGGCTCTTGCCTGTGCCGGGAGGCCCAGTGACCACGGTGAGGGGTTCGGTCATTGCGTCCTGCAGCGCGGCCCGTTGGGCGTCGTTGACGGGGATTGGAATTGCCAGGTCCGGCGGCGGCGAGGGACCGCGCGATGACTTCACCGGCGCGAAATATTCGGCCGACGGTGGGCCCAGAAGTAGGGAGGCGGATGTCTGCTGAGCCGCAGGCCATTGGCGCTGAAGGAGTTGAAGTTCTTCTAGCAACCGCCCGTGGTATGCTCCCCCAACGGCTCTGAATACCATGGCGACGTTGTGCGCGCCGACCCCATCGATTTGCCCTTCCGCAACTTCGGATAGCGCGTCGGGATTTATCGGCTCAATGCATCGAACCCCGAGCGTGGCCAGCAGCGCATTCACGTGCTCGCCGACCGCCTCAGAGTCGCCAACCCATTCTCCGACCGCGATGCCGTCGATCAGCGTCGTTTGCTGCTCGTCTCGATAGCCCAATCGCGCCACGGCGGCCGCGTGGAGGAATGGCTCGTCGGTTCGTGGTTGAAGAGCATCCGGCAGCGGCCCCCGCCCGTCGGGAAGGGCAAGCTCGTATGCAAATAGTGGAGCGAGCTTTCGTCGCGCACCGCCAACACCTGGCTCGTGAAATAGCAGCACGGGATAGCCATAATACAGCGACTCGCCGCGCTCTCTGGCGCGCTCAGCGAGTTGCCGCAGTCTTGGATCCAACTCGATTTCGCCATCAACATCGCTCAGCAGAGGCTCAGGACCACCAGGCAGAAATATGTAACGATCGCCGCGGGCTGCCCGCTGGAGGAGTTCGGAAACTCCGCTCTCGTGCATGATACAGGCGCGATAATAGCGTAGCAGGCGATCCCAGACGTCGGCAGCTCCTGCATCAGCGGTTCGCAGCTCCGGCGTCTTCAAGAAACCGGCCGATTCCAGAACTTGTGAACCATGGGATCCTAGTCTGAATGCGATTCGATGCTTCGTGCGGCCCAGAGTCAGCCCCTGGGTGTCACTGCACGAAGGCGGTCCTGGGCCGCACCGCCCAAGGCAGATACGATGCACCTTGCCTCGAAGCGCGTTCTCATTGGCCTGGAGAACCCGCTGTCCGGCTACGGACGAACAACGTCAAGTATGCACCCAAAGTTCGAGACGTCCAGACGTCGAAGGGCGGGTACGAGCGCATCAGGGTGACTCTGAGCTTGCATTGCCCGCAGTGAGTTGTCCTGGGCGGTCTCAAGGGGACTGGGTCGCGCCCAGTGGTCGCGCTCACGACGTGCTGCAAGGTCAATTCCGCGCGCCGTGCTTATAATGTGCTGACACGGGGACGATTCACCATGGGCTATGCCTCGTCGAATGCGCCCCCAGTACTATGAAGTCTGGAGCAGGGCCGTACCTGGACGAATCTGATGGCGGATCAGCGGCCGAACGCCGGCAAGCGTGAGGCTTCAACCGACCCATAGTCCCTGCTCCTCAAAAGGGGGAGAGTCAGGAGGCGCACATGGAAGAGAGCCCACTCCCCGCTGAGATCACGAGATTCCTAGAGGAGCTCAAGAAGGCGGGAAGCCTTTGGGAGACAGCGACGGTGAACGTTGTGGCAGTCCGCGTTCACTCCGATTGGATTGCACTTAGCGGCCTCGTGCGGCTCCATGTCCGTGGCGGAGCGCGTTCGGAGATGAGACGCGCGACGAAACAGTACGAAAGCGTCATGGCGGTTAGGGACACCATCCGCGCCGATCAGTTGCACGTCCTATTGTCCGCGGTTTCCGCTGGAGAATGCACCATTCGCGGCCAGCGGATCCGCTTCGCAAGTTGGATCCGGGAAGAAGTCGAGCGAGCTGGCCATGCGAAATCGGAAATCCTCAACCTCGATCCTCCGGTGCATTGGTTTCATCAGCTGAACGCTCAGGTCGCCGCGGCGTCCGTGGCTCCCCCAATTGTCAACGCACACTTGCTAACGATGAACCAAGCCCCACGGTCTCGAGACCTCCTGCGGCATGTACCCGGAGGCCTCGGGGCGCTCGAGGACGAACTCCGCTCACGCCCTAACGACATCTCGAGCATGCGGCAGCTTATGAGGCGCTGGGACGCATGCCTGTACGATTGGACTGAGGACTCCAACACGAGCACGAACGTCGTTGCACCCCTGGGAATCGCGTTCGACCTGACACGTACCGAGTTTAAAGGCAATACGTTGAGGCTTTCGCTGGTTGGAGCGTCCAGCATTGCCGTCCGTGCGACGAGTATAGTCGCCGCCTGGGAAACTCGCGCTGGGCGCCCTGTCAAGCAAGAGTTCCGGTCAAATCAGCTCGAGTGGCAACCAAGCGAAGATCTTGTTGTGGCGGAAGTTGATGTTCATCTGCTCGATACCGACAGTGTTGAAATCTTTCTGAGGCGGGGGCTCACAACGATTCACGCGATTGAGCTATCGCGGACAACCGCAGCCACCAACTTGTTGCAGGCAGCACACGCCTTGCATCACGAACGCAGTGATAGCCTGTGGCGCGCACTCCTGACGACGGCGCGGGGATCGCAAGCGACGGAGTTCGCAGCGGCGGTGGCGCGACTCTTCACCGGGCTGGGGCTACCAACGATTCACTTGGCCGGAGAGAAGCATACAGACAGTGCCGATTCAATGGCGAGCCTTGGAACCGCGAACGTGCTGTTGATCGAGAGCACTACGGCGGCCTTCGACGCAAATAAAATCTCAAAACTGATTCAACGCGCGTCCCAGCTCAGGGTCGGTCTCCGCAGCCGGGGCTGGACGATCGCTGAGCGATTTGTCGCGCCCCTATTGCCTGTCATTAGGCCGTGGGCTTCGGGTAAGCTCGCGTCACCGGAAGCCAGGGTCGTTCCCGTCATGGTTACGGCGGCGAGCGCTGCGGAGATAGCAGCGGCCGACCTGGAATCGGCACGGCGCGCGGGTGTAGCCGTGCTTTGCAGAGAGGATCTCGAGCGGCTACTCGTCGCGACGGACAACGAACGAGATCCCGCCGCTGCCCTGGCCGGGCTCATCGAAGCGCGTCTGACTTAGAGGCAGTCCGGGCGTGAAAGCGCAGGCTGATTCTGGCAACCGTCGAGCCGGCGGAAGGTGCTTCGCGCCGTTGGCCACACCCGACCAAACCTCGGCACGTTCCTGGCAGTCAGGGGCAGTCGTTCCGCAGCGTGCTGCCCTGATCCATGGACCTGATCTCGGTGTCCTGTCCCGTGGGGCAAGGGGTATTCATTCCCAGCGAGCCGGACCAGTGCGTCTCGCAGAGTGAACGCCTGAGCCACGCGGGATTTGTGCGGGTGAGTCCAAGGGCACAGAAGCGAGCGGAGGTCACGTTCAACGACAGCGCGCGGTGCTGACAATGTGCTGACGAGCGCGGGAGTTTTGACGGCATGATTCAGGTCTGGCACCCCGTTTCCGCTGTAGACGCCGCAGAATCGAAGCACATGAACGAGTCTGATGGGGTGTCAGCGGAGAATCGGTAATCCAAGGACCGGGCCGATTGAATTGACGCATCGGGGCTGGCGGGCCATGGGGAGGCGGCCGTTTGAGGGGACGCACCGAAGGCAGTAGGTTCCAGTCATGATTCAGCAGCTCGCTCAAGGCGAACCCGCGCAAGGCGTCATTTCTGGCGTGACGGAGCGCCGCCGCCGCGCCGCGCTCGGCCAGTTCATGACGCCTCTCCCGATCGCGCGCTTCATGGCGTCGATGTTTCCAGCGGGGGGCCCCACCCCGGCGAAGCTGCTGGACGCCGGCGCGGGGCTTGGGGCGCTCTCGTGCGCGTTTCTCGATCGCTGGAAGCGTAAGGAGTTCACCTTCGGTTCGGTGGATGTGGTCGCATACGAGCTGGATCCTGGGTTGCGCACGCAGCTCGCCGATCACCTAGCCGCCTACCGCCGCGCAAGCGCACGCTTGGTTGTCGGCGATTTCATTGAGCTGGCGACGGAGCTACCTGGCGACCCAGGGGGCTACACGCACGCGATCCTCAATCCACCGTACAAGAAGATCAACAGCGAATCGCGCCACCGCGCTGCACTCCGTCGCGTCGGGATCGAGACGGTTAACCTCTACACGGCGTTCGTGGCCCTCGCGCTCGACCTCATGGCCCCCGGGGGCCAGCTCGTCGCCATCATTCCCAGGAGCTTCTGCAACGGGCCCTATTATCGTCCATTCCGCGAATTTATTCTGCGGCGAGCAGCCATTCGCCGAATCCACCTGTTTCACTCCCGTGACACCGCGTTTAGTGACGATGCCGTGCTTCAGGAGAACGTTATCATCCGTCTCGAGCGAGGCGGAAAGCAAGGCCGAGTCACAATTTCTACGTCGTCCGACGATACGCTCGTCGACCTAACAAGCCGTGAATGCCCATTCGCCCGCATCGTGCGCCCGGACGATCCACAGCGTTTCATCCATATTCCGACATCGGGGAGGCGCAGTAAACTGGACCTCGACCCGGCGCTCGGCTACTCGCTCGGCGACCTCAGGCTAAGTGTGTCTACGGGCCCGATTGTCGACTTCCGCCTGCGAGCGCACCTCCGTCACGAGCCCGGTAGAGGTACCGTTCCACTTCTCTATCCGGCACACTTCGCTGGCGGGCGCGTAACCTGGCCGAAGCCGGACGGCAAGAAGCCAAGTGCGATCGTTCGCAACGCCGAAACGGAACGCTGGCTATATCCCTGCGGTTTTTACTGCGTTGTGCGAAGGTTCTCGTCAAAGGAGGAGCGCCGTCGAGTCGTTGCAAGCGTCGTGGATCCCGCCGAATTCGGCGGAGCTTGTGTTCTAGGCTTCGAGAATCACCTGAACGTCTTTCACGCGGGTCGCCGTGGCATTCCCGAGGAGCTGGCGCGGGGTCTCGCCGCGTACCTGAATACTCCCGATGTCGACCAGGCCTTCCGTCAATTCAACGGGCACACGCAGGTGAACGCCACTGACCTAAAACAGATGACCTACCCAAACCGGGGTGTATTGGCCGCCCTCGGGCGTTGGGCAATGCGACACGCCGGGTATACCGAGGCCATGGTGGCTCGCCAGCTAGCGTCGCTCACGAAATGAGCAACGGCGATCCGCACCTGGCCGAGGCCATCGCCGCCCTGACCGCCCTTGGCTTCCCGAGGGCACAACTGAACGAGCGATCGGCGGTAACGTTGCTTGCGTTGCTGGACATCAAGCCGCGGGCGGCGTGGTCGTCGGCCGCGCAACCGCTGATTGGGATCACACCCATCATGGATTGGGCCCGAGATCACTACGGCTTTGACTATGCACCGAACACCCGGGAAACGGTGCGGCGTCAGACGATGCACCAGTTCTGCGATGCCGGCCTTGCGATCTACAATCCCGACCTGCCTGACCGACCAACGAATAGCCCGAAAGCTGTCTACCAGATCGCACCGGAAGCGCTCGTTCTGCTCCGACAACTTGGCAAGCCGGCATGGGACTCGGCGCTAGCCCGGTACATGTCGCAGCGCGAGACGCTCATCGCCCGGTACGCAATGGACCGCAAGCAGGCCCGCGTCCCGCTGAGAGTGTCGGAGGGGCAAACGATCACACTCAGCCCCGGCGAGCATAGCGAACTCATTCGGGCGATCATCCATGACTTCGCTGAACGCTTCGCACCAGGCGCGCACCCGCTTTACATTGGCGACACGGGTGACAAGTTCGCCATCTTCGAGGAGCGGCTGCTTTCGGATCTCGGCGTCGCAGTTGACCGCCATGGAAAGATGCCAGATGTCGTGCTGCACGACGTCAAACACGACTGGCTACTCCTCATCGAAGCCGTTACTAGCCATGGCCCCGTCGACGGCAAGCGTCATGACGACCTCACACGACTGTTTGCCGGCGCACGTCCTGGCCTCGTGTACGTGACTGCCTTCCCCACGCGCGCCATGATGGCACGCTACCTCGGTGACATTGCGTGGGAGACGGAGGTTTGGGTTGCGGACTCGCCATCCCATTTGATCCACTTCAACGGCGATCGCTTTCTTGGGCCGCGCTAGAACCGCCTTCCATGAGGTCCGGTGCGTCACGTCTTCCGGTTCGTAAGTAAGGGAAGCGGCCGGCTCCCTTCGCTCCCTCACCGCAGCTATGATTGGGCGCCACAGCAAAGCACTGGGGGTTAGCCGCGTCGGGCGGCGATCATTGCCGCGGCTGCGCGAGGGGCCGGTCCGGGCGCAGCCTCACGAGGCCCTTCTGCTGGCGGCGTGGATGGAGGCGGCGGGCTCGCTGCGCTCGCCGGTTGCAATTATTATGGAGCGCCGCAGTAGGGCGCCGCGGTGCCAACACGTCTCTGTCGAATGACATACTGGATCATCTCAGCCGGATCCGAAGGGCGCGATTACACCGAGTGGTTCTACCGCTTTGGAATGGCGTTCGTCGGCGGCGCGGCTCAACGCGAGGCAATGCGTGAAGTAGCAGCGGGCGATATCGTCCTGCTGAAGCGCGGTCTAGCGGGAATCTGCGCCGTCGGAGAAGTCGTTGTCCGGGATGGCGCGGCGACCGGTGACGCCGACCTCCCTTGGCTTCAAGATTTCGATGGCTGGGATCTCTCCGGTTGGTGCCACGTCGACTGGCGTATCGCGACTCAGCTGCGGCCGGCGGCCGGCCTGCGACCTGGGACCATCTATCGGACCAGCAACGCCGAACACGTCGAGATTGCAACCGAGCTGCTTCGTCTGGCACCATCGGACGCAGCAGGTCGGCAGACGCCATCGAAAACAGAATCAATTTCGGATGCGCAGATTCTCGACTTCCTCATTCGGGAAGGTCTGCGACCGGCCGCTGCGGACGAGCTCACGAACACCCTCCGTCGGATTCGTCTATTGGCTCAGTATTACTACGATCAAAATAAATGGTCGGAGGTTCGCGAGCATGAGACACGAACCTTCCTGGTAATACCGCTTCTGCTTTCACTCGGCTGGGCGGAGCAACAAGTCAAAATCGAACTTCCCGCGAAGCCCGGCCGGGTGGACATTGCCTGCTTCTCTGGGCCTTATGTCGGCGACTACAAGGACTGTCGCCTCTTGATCGAGACCAAAGACTTTTCATCTGGTCTTGATTACGCTCCAGGGCAAGCAATCGAATACGCGAAGCAGTTCCCGAGTTGTGCGGTGATCGTGGTGACGAACGGCTATTGCTATAAGCTCTACCGCCGAGACGCAGCGGCGGGATTTAGCACGAAGGCAGCGGCCTACTTAAATCTCCTCCGGCCTCGCGATCGATATCCGATTGACCCGACAAACGTTGGCGGAGCGTTGGACGTACTAAAATGGCTTCTGCCCGCAAATGTGAACCGCCGCGATTCGTCTGCGCCGGGCGCCTAAGGAATGCTGCGGCAGGCAGCCGGCGTAAAGATGGCGCACGTTGCGCATGCGGTTTTTTTGTTTGACCCGCCCGCGCGTGAGCTCGGGCGATGATCGCGATGTGATCTCGTGACGGGGCAGGATCGGACGATCATGAATCCATACGCGAACTTCATCAGCGCTCTTGAGGATCGGGATCGCTGCGCGGCGGGGTTCGACCAGTACGAACTGATGCGGATTCCCAGCATGCCTCGCTTCTTGCTCTTGGAGGGCCTGATCGATCACGTAAACAGCGAATTCCGCTTGCGCATTCGCTTTCGCGTCGGTGGCGTCTTGGAGCCCCGTCGGGACGCCGAAGGGAAGGTTCTGCGATCGCAACTCCTAATTGGCTCGACGGCTGAGAGCTTCGACCCCGATCATCTAAGAGGGATCCCGAGCCATGAGGGTTTCAAACCGCCGACTCTGAGAGAGGTTACCCGTCGCCCCGACATGCGCGTGCCAGCCAACCAGCAGGCTTGTGCTTACAATGTGCTTCCATGAGAAAGCCAAGTTGTCAAGGCCGACGTGGCGGCTCCTCGGGTGCGGCCCGCCTTCCACACGCCACGCTTCCATTCGCACTCAAGGTGGGCAGGCGTTGCTGCCCGGTGCACAGTGGAGTCCGACCAGCGCCGACGCTGCCTTCTGACACCCGATCTCCGGGATCAACGCATTGTTCGCAGTCGTCGGGACTGGGCGGTGGGAAGGAGAGCGCCGCTCGTCCGGGGTTCGCCATGTCTCTCAGCCGAGATTAGGCCATGGCCTGCCTCGGCTCCCGCGGCATGCCCGGGCGTTGGTGCAGCGGTTCATAGCTCGCCCTGGTCTGCCACAGCGCATGGAGCAAGACCGCCAGTTTGCGCGCCACCGCCACCACGGCGCGCTTCTTCGCATTCTTTCCGCCACGCGCCGCGAGCGCGAGCCCCCACCGGCGCAAATCACAGTCGGCGCCAAACGGGCCCAGGATATACTGCGCGCTCCCGACTAAGAGCCGGCGCAGCAGACTATCCCCCGTTTTCGTGATCCGCAGTTGTCGCGCCGACGCTCCCGACTGGTCCTGCCGCGGGCGAAGCCCGAGGTACGCGCCGACGGTGCGGCTCTTGGCGAAGCGCGCGGGGTCTTCGATCACCAGCACATAGCAGAGCGCGGTCAGCGGGCCCACGCCCCCGACTTGCCGCAGCTGGCGGGTCGCAGGATAGCGCGTGGCGGCGAGCGCGGCAATCGCCGCGTCGTACTGCCGGATGCCCTTCGTCAATGCCTCAATTTGCGCGAGCAGCGGGGTGAGCGCCGGCACGAGCGTTGGCGGGATCACCTCGGCCGCACGCCCCGCAAAACTCGGGGCGGAGCATGCCGGCACGCGCCCCCCCACGGCCTTCACGGCCCCGCGCACATGATTCACCAAGAGCGTGCGCACGCGGACGAGGGCATCCCGGGCGCGGAGCACGGCCAAGTCGGCTTGGGTCTCGGCCGTCCGATGCTGCACGGGGGCCAGGAGCGCCGGGTCTAACCGGCCCACGCGCGCGAGCGTCTCCGCATCCACGTCGTCGCTCTTGGACACGTTCTCACTGATCAGGCGGAGCCGGCGCGCATTCGCCACGATCACTTCGTGCCCGCAGGCGGCGGCGAGCCGACTGACCCAGGGCGAGTGCGTCCCCGTCTCCAGCACGACGCGCGACCGGGGGGCGGCGCGCAACCGGCCCTCCAGCGCCGGCCGCGTCGTGCGAATCCGCGCCGTCTCAACGCGCGTGCCCGCGGCATCCAGCACGCAGACCGCGGTATACTGATCCCCCACGTCGAGCCCCAGCGTCTGGGCTGGTCCTGTCGCTGACATCGTGCGCTCCTGCTTGGTATCCTGTGGCATCGGCCGACCTCCGGTACGCGGGCCCCCTTGCGAGCCCGATCATGTGTGCTTGAGCATCCTCCAAACGAGGCGATCTCGCCACGGAGGTCGGCTTTCTCATTCATTCTGACACGAGCCCTCGGTCCGCGGCCCGAATCAAGCTGGCATGGCCGAATTTCACTGTAGGGGCCAATCGGGATCGGAGCCCGGATTCCTCTGATCGATCGTCAGCGCAGTCCTGGCCTCGCCTAGGCCTGAACGAGGCGGGCCCGTGACCTCCATACCCCACGCTGGCAGCAGCAGTGCCTCATGAGTCAGCATGCTTGCCGTTACCAAGGATGGCCATAAGTCCGAGGCAAACGAGCGCGCCGAGCGCGACAGCGCCGAAGGCATCAGAGCTATTCTTCGCTCGCACCAGATCAGCAACATGGGCGTGAAACCACTGCACGGCTATGTTCGGGTCTGGGAACAACGGGAGGTATTTTACGTCGCTGATAAAGGCCGGCAGAGCCAATCCCGGATGAAGCACTATGGGGAGAATTGGCTTATCAAGTGCTTTGGCCATCCCAATTTCTTGTGGGACCCAGGCGGATGAAGCCGCGTTGTCGCTCCAAAGTAGTGTAAAGAGGTCACAGCTTCGTATCGCGCTCTCGATGTTTGTTGTTAGGACCTGGCCCGGCACAATGGCGTACTCGGCTAGAAACGACGATGCGCCGGCAGCGTGCACCCAACTCTGGAGCGCAGTTGCGGTTTGGAGATCGCGCGTCGAATAGCTGATGAAGAGTGAGTATGCCATGCTATGGTTGACCGGTTCCTCTGCCCGCCGCCTTCGCGATTTGTTGCGGCGCTCCACCATTATTACGCCCCACGAATCTACCGGGCAACCCGCCTGCGGCAGCGGCGCCAGCAGCAGCGCCTCGTCAGGTTGGCCGGGTCAACTTCCTCCCGCTTAAGTGCGGACGCAGGCTCTTCTCGAACGCAGCAATGGCGGCGTTGACCCGACTTGCGAAATCATCAGGTCGCTCTGCTGTGCCTTCGTCATATAGTGCTCGATTGAGCTTATCGCGTAGCGGCTCCGCTAGTTTCTCTTCATAGCGAGAATCGCGCTCTGAACGAAGGTGATTAACCACAGCCGAGTAAAGCTCGGCAGTGCAGCCGCGGAGCAGGCGCTCGGGTTCTCGGATGCCAGACCCCCAAAGGACCTCCGCATCAAGAAGCTCCACTTCAAGATCAGTCATCGCCACAACCAGACGCTTCCAGCGGCGTTCGTACACGAGTTCCGATCCCTTCGCGTCGTGCCCGATGCTTCCGGTTGTCGGTTCAAGACCGACTTCTTGGTACGCCGAGGCAAACTCACCCGCCGATATGAACGGGTTCCTGACACCCGCAATCTGATTGCGGATGCTTAGAACGGCACGATACAATCCGCGTGCCCGATCGAATTCGACGGTTCCGTGTAGCTGCCTTCGCCACGTTTTCAGCCCGAGGCCAGCGACTCCGACAGCCGCTACGCCTGTGAGTACCTTCACCGTTTCGAAGATAGCCGTCGTCGCGTCCATTCAAGTCGGCCGGGAATTGTGTGGCAACCTAACGGCGCAGCGCTCTGCTGCGGCGTCCTATCATAGTGGCGGTAAGCGAGCGCAGCGAGTCGACCGCCTCCTTACCCGCCCGCCCCCGGCAGCAGCGCCTCGTTAGCCGTCGGCCGCGTCGATGTTAAGGAGTAGCTTCGTCGCTGCCTCTGAGCTTTGGACAACATATTCAGCCTCAGCCTGGGTTAGCGTTGGGACCGTTGGAGCCTCGTGCCGAAAACCTGGACTCGAGTTGGCAAATCCCCAAAGGGCTTCCAGGCCTTTGGCGGTCGCGCCGTCGAGGCGCTCCGATGTTCTGAGGCTCTTCACGCATTCCCCGAGTGTAGCGTTAGGAAGTGCCGCAATGATCTTGGCCAGGCCTTCCACGGCGTTTACCGCGTCCCGAGCTGCGGTGGCAAAGTCCGGGGGCGCTTGACTCATGGCTCGGTCAACGCGAAGCCAATGTTCCCTCGGCCCTGCATATCTGGGTGCGCCGAGTTGATCGCGCACCGAGGCTCCGGCCGGCCGGTGTTGCAACGCGAAGAGATCGAGTTCCGCGACCAATCTCGCAACCATGAAAGGCCGCGCTTCGCGCAAGAACAACTCGAAGCCGTGGCCATGGTTGGTAATCACGTTCCGCGCCATCTCCTCAACATATGGTACATCGGTGTCCAGCATCTGGTTCACCCGACGAACTATCTCCGTCCGCACGCTGTCAGTGAAGAGCAACCGTTCTTCCGACAAAACACGTCTATATGTGTGCCAGATGGAATCAACGCGAAACGCGAGTTCCGCAATGCATGCCTCCTGTTGGTCAGCGACGTAGAAGGCCGTTTGAACCTTCCCGGATTCGTTGGCGTCATGCTGGCGCCGATAGAGATCGTACCGGATACGGTCATTGCGACCTCGGAGCGCGGTGTCGACGAGCGTTTCCGCAATGCGGACCACTTTTGGGGGGATACTCATGCGGTCAATGCCGAAATCGTTGCCTGACGCGTAAACGCAACTGCAAGGGATTCGTAATAAGGCCGCGGGCGTGGCACGATGCAACCATTGGCTCTCTTGTCAATTGCAACTATCGTTAGGCTGGCGGGCAGACGGACCAGGGTGCGCTGCCCGCAGCAGCTCGTCGAGCACAAGGCGTGAATAGGCCTCCGAACCTCATGATGTCGCCCGCATACCCATGGCCATGCACGGATACGTCATATTCGATAACAATGCGTACAAGCGAATAGGCTTGGCGCATCTGGATCGAATTAGGGCCGCCGAGCAAGGGTGTGGCGTGGTCGCGTTGGCGAATGTCGCGGTTGTTCAAGAGATGCTTGCTCGAGTGCGCCACACGAATCACGAACGACGCGGAATGAATCGAGCAGCGTTGAAGAAGCTCGTTCGCCATTGTAGCACGGTTACAGGTGAGCAAGTCGAACTGCACTTCGTGACCCACCTTGACGGTCAGGTGTATCAGAAGGTGACAGGTGAAGCGGCACCCGGCGACGACGAGATGTTCGCAAGCTTCAGGGAGCTCTGTCGGGTGGTTGCGGAAGCAGAACGAGATTCACCTCTCAGCGAAATCGCGGACCAACTCGATGAGATCGAACGACACGTGGAATACAAGGAACGCGAGTACGTGTCGAGCATCGAAATGGCAGGGAAAGCGGTTGTTGAGTCAAGCCAAGTGAAGCGAAACCTCGAGTACGCGAACCGCCTAGTGATCCGCGCCTTGTCGCTGTACGGGAGAACCATCAGCCCGGAGCGACTCATCACTGCAATAATCCCCGTTGCTCAAGTCAGCTCCATCACGTTCGCCCTTCGCGATGGAGTTGTTGATGAAGTGCGCAGCAAGGGCGGTGGGCAGCTGCAGCACAGAAACACTGTATGGGACGAAGAAATCGTCGCATCTACGTCGCTCTACTCGACGATTCGGGGGAAGTCGATCGTGCTCGTTACGACCGAGGGGCGTTTAGTTGCCGCAGCGATTCGGGCAGGCGCTGGCGATCGAGTTGTCGACGTCGACGCGTATGAAGAGCTCCTTGGCCTTGATCCGTGGATCGGTCAGCGTGACACTGGGGCGAGTGAACGAGCCTAACGCCGAGGCGCTCTGCTGCGGCGTTCGTAAGAGAATGCGGTAGGCGGCCGCAGGCCGCCTACCGCTCCCCAAACCCACGACGCCAGCAGCATGGCCCCATTTGGTGGTCGCGCGACCGACGCTACGGACCGTTAGCATCCGCTCGACGCCTGGCCGTCTCCCACGGGCTTCCAAAACTAGGAGCGCCCAACTGAAATCCCTCCAGCCACTGCGTAAAGTGCATAGAGTTGACCACAAAGACGGTTCGCTCCGCCGCCGCGCTCAAGTCTCGAAGTCGCGTCGCCTCATAATCGTCCGGTGCTCCGGAAGCGGCGAGGCTCTTCCTAAATCGTATATGGGGTATGGTTGTGAAGCTCACCGCATCGAGCTCACCGGATGTGAGGTCAACGTCTTGAGCTCGAAAGGAAGCGAGGACCAATGCAGCAGTCGTCACTATCACCGGTATGATCACGTTGCTGGTGGCCGATCTCTGATCGAGCGTGAGAAGATCCGCAGCAAGGCCATCAACGGACTCCACGACCGATGAGGCAAGGCGTTCCAAGAGAGGCGCGTCCTTTTCTCCCTGGCCCCGAACTGCACAGAAATTCGATTCGGGCGAAGCAGGGTAAACCTGGACATCATCCCAGCCCACGAGCGGGGCCTTGAGCGGTACGGTGTCGGTCCAGCAGATCCGGGCGTGCGACCGGGCCATCTGCTTCTCATCGGTCATGAGGAACATCCAGGTGGCATTGCGCGGCCGTTTACATTCGACCACGAGATGGGCACGCCCGGACGAAATGACGAGATCGATAAAGCCGGTGCCCGCGTTAGTCTTCCATGGATGCTCGCGCGCCGACACCGCCCACCCGTATGTCCCTGGCCTGGCGCGAACGGCCGCCTCCACAGCGAGCTGAAACGCGAAACCAGACGCGTTGAGTAGGCTCTTTAACTTTGCAGTTTCGGCGGTCATGTCTTTGTTGGTCCAAGACTTGCTCTGCGAGAAGTACGGAAGATCCGCCCACCGCCGGTTGCAGCAGCGCCTAGTTACACAATACGGCGGAGATGACTGCCGATTCGCTGCCGCTACGCTACCGTCACGTCCGCGTAACGTCCCTTGCTCGTCATCACCAGGCCGGATCGATGGAGGTTCCTTAACATGGCATCGATCTCCGGCTTCCTATAGCCACCGGCCTGCAGTTGCTGAACTAAATCCGCGCGCCGAACGTTGACCTTGACATCGAGGGCATGCACAACCTTTAACGCGAGACTACGCGCACTCTTCTTAACGCCCTTGGCCTTTCCTTTCGTCGCGGCTGCGAGGGCCGACTCAAAGCGAACGGTGTAATCGTGCCGTCTTGCCTGTTTGTCTAGCTCGGCGGTCAACTCCTTCTCGCTCTTGTACTGTACCCGCCGCTTACCCCCGAGATCTGAGATAATTGGCAATCCCGGTGGGCGCTTCTGAGCCTTGTGGACGTTTAAATAGATCGCACGCCTAATCTCCAGAGCTTCGGCGTACCCGAATTCGAGTGAGACGTTGGCATCGCCGCCGGTCGCATCAAAGATCGCGTAGCTTGACGAGGAAATGCGTTCTTTAATGATCGCGAAGAGATCGTCCGCATCCTGGCTGTCATTGCGACCGACGATCGCAAAATGAAGCGGGTACTTCCGTTCGAGCTTCGCGACGATGGGATCATACTTGCTACGGAAGTTCCAGGGAAGGCCGACGAACACCTGGTTCGGGACAAAGTCTCTACTGTTCTTTGGCATTGGCGCTTGGTTGTTGTCTAACGAATTGCGGCTAAGCTGCGCCGCGGAATGCGGGCGCACACGTTGATGCTGCCGAACCGAGCTTGAAGGCGCAACTCATTGATGCTCCACACGTGCCGCGCCAGCTTCAGCCGCCTGGTTAGACCGCGTCAATGAAGGAGACTCGCCATATCGGTCTCATACGCGCTGTCCTTCTCCCAGCCCAAGATCAGCACGACCATCAAGGCCAAATTCTCGCCGCCATTAGGATCTAGGTGGCATGCCGGGCCAAACTCAGCTTCGAGGTCAGCAAAGGCCTCCACAACCTTTGAACTGTAGGTGCCTTCGTCGCAGTGGTTTGATTGGTTGCGGGCCTGCCAAATAACGTCTCGCAGGAGCGTTCGTCCAACCGTGCGACCAGGCGGACATGCTCCGAGTCCGCCGTGAACCCGCGCGATTCCTTGTTTGGCCAGATTCAGCAGCGCTGTCGCTGCTGCGCCCACGCTGTCCATGAGCGTTGCTCGATGTAGATCCGCGAGCGTCTTTGCGTGCTCAGCGTTGTACCGCGCGACGTGACCCTTCGCGTACGCCGACACAATCTGCGCGGCACTCGCCTTTGCCAACTCCTCCTCCAGCGCGGACAGCTTCTCAAAGTGCTCGAAAGCGTCTTTGTCCGCTTCGTGGACTCGATCCAGCCCATCGCGGATCGTCGCCGTGAAGCGGTGCGCCGCGAAGCGCGTGGTAACTATGTAATCGCTCACAATTGAATGCCGACGCGGTCTAACTACTAATCATATGACTACGTTATGCTGCGAAGCCGCGCGAAAGGCTGCATGACCAGTTGTATATTCTGCGATCGCTCGTGTCGTCGGGCAAGCGAAGTCCCGAAACGGCGCGGCATTGCCGGCCTATCTCGCGATGACAAGCCGATAACCGAGATCAAGGTCACTTCTGGACAGAACCGCGCCGTAACGCTGTTCCCATTCGCCGGAATTCAACTCCGCCTCCAGCTGCGCTAGCCCCGCGGTCACATCCTCGAGCTTGGCGAAGCTGGATATGGCGCCGCGAACTGATGGGTTCAAGTACGCGCGAGGGCGCCGCCAGTACGCGCCCTGGAACCCGTCGGTACAATCGAACGGGACAGGGACAGGCAGGACTGTCACACGACCCAGTTCGCGGCGGAGCTCGTCCAACGATGGGAAAATGCGATAGTCGATGTCTCGCAATGCAGGAAAGTAGTCTGTGAGCCAGAAGCCGGTTGCCTCCGGATCACAGGTGAAGATGACCGTGCGGCGACGCGCTGCCCGCCGCAGCTCCTGGAGGCCCCTGTTCTTGTCTGGCCAGTGGTGAATGGTCAGAATCGCCAGTGACGCGTCGAACGTCGCATCCCGGAACGGTAGCGCTGAGCCCGATGCGCGAACAACCGGGGGCGCAGATCGGCGACGCTGGCGGATCATGGTAATGGACGGCTCCACCGCCACAACCCGTCGGTCCGCCGGCTCGTACGACCCGGTGCCGGCGCCGACATTGACAACGCTGGTGGCGGTGCCGAGGCTGCGCAGAATCGCCGCCGCGATGCGGGGATCGGGTTGCCGGAGACGGCGATACCCGTGACCGATCGTATCGTATAGTTCACTCATTCTTCGTCCGCCCAACGCCATTTAGACTGTCAAGGGAGACTAGGGATTTGACGCACAGGGGGATGGCTCACCCGGAAACGACACAACCCCAGAGGTCGCACCCTGGGGTTGTGTATAGTGCCATTCCGTGCCTCCACGCCTGGTCCGCTTCGGCGTTGCGACACGCCAGCCGGGCGGTGCGTGGTGATCCTGATGGTTCGGGCATCGTCCCCGTTGGGGACATTCAGTTTGCTCAACGCGATCAGGTTTTTGTCCGGCTACCTCAAAAGTTTGGTCATGGGAACCTCCCTCTTGTTGGCAAGCGAAATCTAACACCCACTCGGGAGGAAGCATATGTACGTCTTTGAACATCGGGGAGGAGTCGTCCTGCACCCCGAAACGAAATTGGAGCACGATGCGCTCGCGCGCCTGCTGGACGGGGCCCGACTCGAACGGCACCCTGAGTATGAGGCCGAGTATGGCCCGTCAGGCTCTGGCGTGCGCAAAGAGACCATCAATTTGCGCCTTGGACGGGCCGCCAGCGATGACGCCGAACCACGAGGTATTGGTGGTGACTTCCACGACCCAGACCTTGTCGTTCTCGAAGACATGGGGAAGAATGCCTTCAAGTAGATCACCAGCGTTCTGGTTCGACGCCATCAGCCACTCCGAGTACAGAATCCGAACCGCTCCGTTCTGCTTGACGTGCGCAATGAGATCCTCGTATTCGGTCTCCGGCTTCTTCGTGAGGTCGTAGCTGATGAGGTACAACATCTACTCGCCCTCCTTTCGCTTAGGCGGCTTGCCGCGCGTCATGACGTGCTTTACGGCGTCCTTCCAGTCACCCTCAATCTTGAGGGTCTCCGGCTTCGGCCCCGGTTTGGCCTTCTTGGTAACCTTTTTCTTGGGCATGTCGTATATTCCACAAGGTTCGAGTTCATTGCGGTCGGCGGGATTCGAACCCGCACTCGCCAGCCAGCGAAATAGATTCCGAGTCTACCGCGTCTACCATTTCCGCCACGACCGCGCCCCTACGTCTCACGACGTTGGGGCATTTTTTTGCTTGCTAGGACACGAGGTGCAGCGTGGCGGCCTTGGCTTCCGCGTTCTCTTTGGCGGACGGGTTGCCACTAACTGGGGTCAGCGCGAGCCCGAACGTGATTTCATCGATGTCCGCCAGGTGCACATTCAAGGCACGGGCGAGTTCCTTGCGGACGTTCCCGCCTTTCGAAGCGCCGAGCACTTTGGCCATCACCTGTGAGGTTTCCTTGTGGCGCTCAGGCCCCGGTTCACCAGCGTCGAAGTTCGATTTGATCTGTATGCAGAGGGACCGATACGAATATTCCGCCAAGCGCCCGGCCGAATAAAGCCGACGGACGTAGGCGAGTGCAGAAACTCCCCACGGTTGTTTCGCTTCGATGACGGATTCCAGCGTGATCCTTTGCGGGGCCGATGCAATGACCGCCGAGGCGGGCAAGAGGAAGGCCGCAGCGAATTGCCGCGCTTGGTCCTCTTCTATACGCGTTGTGGGACCGCCGGTGTGCGCATGCAGGGTGAGATGGGCGAGCTCGTGCGCCGCGTCCATCCGGATACGCTCGGCGGTCTTGGACATATTCAGAAACACATATGGTATATCGTTTTGCCAATCGGAGAAAGCATCGATCTCGTTCCCGTTGTACACGAGCGAGAACACGCGCACTCCGTTCAACTCCATCCGGTGGACGAGATTCCCGATGGGCTGATAGCCAAGGCTCCAAGCGGCGCGCAGGGAATCAGCGGCAGCCTCCGGGTCCTTCGCGAGCTCGTGAAGGTCGGGAATCCTAAGCTTGGGCCGGTCGAATCGTTCGGAAATCAGCGCATCGAGCGCGACCGCTTGCGAACCGGCGGCCAGCGCCATGTACCGTTGACGCGCGGTCATTCTCGACAGGGAACGAAACGCAGCCGTTTCGAGGCGCGGCGGCGCGTCTCCGTAGAAGTAGGCGGCCGGAAAGTTGAGCAGGGTCGCAAGCGCGGCGACGGACGGCGCCAACGGCGCCGTCTTGCCTTTCTCCCATCGACTCACGGTATACACGGTCACGCCGAGGCGCGAAGCCAGTTCCTGCTTGAACATTCCGCGACGCTCGCGGGCGAGACGAAGCCGTTCGGGCGAGAAGACAGAGTCCATGAATTAGCCGGCACGACGTGTTACGGGAACATCAACATCAGGCGTCGGCGCTGGGGCCGGTCCGGCACCCGATGCTCCGTCGCCGTCATAGAGACCGAACTCTGGAAGAATCAACCGCTCTGCCCAGACGAGAAGGTTGCCATCATCGCTGATTCCGTGAGCGAGCGAAAGCTCGCTGCGAAGCGTATCACCAACGCGATTGTAGAGCAGAAACCACGTTTGAAAGGTCGGGGTAACAACGCCGACGCGCTCCGGGTCATCTGGGGGCAGCATTTCGGTCAGCGCGAATTGGCCGTTCAGGCGCACCAAGCGGATGCCCGCCTCCCCTCGCGGGTATCGCGTTTGCACGCCGGGTCGATAGAGTCCCGTTATCTCGTTCCCGGAGACCGCCGTCAGGACGACAGAACCATCCGCGCGAATAATGCGCGGGATGTTCTCGTCGTCTTTCAGAGCCCACCCCCGGATCAACAGCGCGGTACGAAGCTCGCCGTTGACCTCGTGGTAGATTCTCAGCCCCTGATAGGTGCGCGCATGCGCCTTCGTGCAGAAATCCCCGGCCAGATGCCCACGGCGGATCGCCTCGTGGAGGACGGGAAGCGGAATCTGCAATTCGCGGAGCCGCTGCATCACTTCATTTGGGTCCGGGCACTCCGATTGCTCTGTGTTATGGGGCATTGTCGTCTCCGCGACGGGGGGTGTCAGTAATTTTCAGAAATTTGGTGACAGGACCGGCCATTGTCAATACGAGGGGTTCCAGAACAGACCAATAACTTTGGACTTAACACACGCGGGTGCGTCTAGTATCATAATAGAATCACTGACAAAGCCAACGATGCCCAAAGTCGCGAACAAGAAGACCGAACTAGAAGGGCGCATTCCTCGCGCCTGTGCCGATGAGGCCGCTGCTGTGGCGTTCCTCGAAGAACAGCGGTTCGGCGAGACGGGCGCGTACTGCCCCCGTTGCGGCGATACCGACGTGGTGCAGATGAAGGCAAAGGACGGTTCCCGCAATGCGCGGTACCTATGGCGCTGTCACGGATGCAAGCAGCAGTTCACCGTTCGCGTGGGCACGACCATGGAAGATTCGCCGATCCCGCTCCGCCACTGGTGCCTCGCTTTCTATCGTGCGTGCGCTTCTAAGAAGGGTGTCAGCGCCCTGCAGATTCAGCGCGAAACGGGACTGACCTACAAGTCCGCCCTGTTCCTCATGCACAGAATCAGGTTCGCGATGGCGCCATCGAACGAGCAGGAACTGAAGCTCGGCGCGAATGGCGGCATCGTGGAGTTCGACGAGACCTACGTCGGCGGGAAGCCGCGTGGTCACGCCCGCTATACCACGAATCCAGACGGGACCTACAAGCGGGGACATGCCCCCGATTTCGCGGATCGCAAGACGCCGGTGGTCGGCGCCGTGGAACGCGACGGGCGGGTGAAGGCGCGGGTCACGTACACCCTCACGGCACCTGAACTCGAACACTACGTAACCGCGATGGTTGATCCGTCCGCGCACCTGAATACCGACCAAGCCAAAGCCTACAAGGTGGTCGGGGGGCAATTCGCCCGCCACGAACGTATCCGCCACAATGCGGGGCAGTACGTCCGCTATACCGCTGACGGCGAGCAGGTCACTACGAACCGCATCGAAGGGTTCTGGGCTGGCCTGAAGCGCCAACTCCACGGCACGCACCATTCCGTCAGCCGGAAGCACCTACACCGCTACGTCAGCGAGGCGGAGTTCAAGTACAACAATCGCGGCCTCACGGATGGCGAGCGGACCGCGAAGCTCATTCAAGCGACCGTGAACCGCCGCTTGACCTATCGGGACCAATCAGCGCCGAATCGCAACGCGGTCGGCCACTTTGTAGACCATTAACGGAGACTCCTGTGCGTCAAATCCCTAGTCCCCGTACGCGGCCTAGTCAGCTCGGGAGGTGAAGCGTCCGTGGGCCGCTGCAAGCGGTTACCCGCGGCTGTTCGAAAGCGGGATGATGGTTCGATCGCGGCATTCGGTCAGATGCAGGCGCTTCGCGATCTCCGCCGCAACCCGGTTCGCAGCATCCGCCAGGGCGGGGTCGGTGCGGTGCGCGTAGACGCCGGTCACTCCCGGCACGACGTGCGAAAGCAGCCCGCCGATGATGTGGGCACTCACGCCGACGTCCCCGGCCACCGTCGCAAACGATCGGCGGAGGTCGTGTGGGCGCAGGTTCTCGAGTTGGGCGCGATCGCAAAGGGACTTCCAGACTGGCCCAATGGTCGAGATGGGAGCCGGCATACGCTTGGGCCGAGGATCGGTCTCGCCCCGAGTGGTCCGTTCGCCTTGGCGGCGCCGCTGGCCCGCGAAGATGTACGGGCCCGAATCCCCACGTTGGTCGAACCACGACCGCAAAAGCGCTAGGTGTAGATGATCAAGACGTTGTTCACAGGGTGGCGAGCTTCTGCCGGGGTGTTTGCCCGTTGATTCCCATGTGGGGACGGGCGGTGTTGTAGTAGCCGAGATAATGCCGGAGCGCGTGCGTGCGCGCCAGGCTGGTCCGATAGGCTTGGGCGTAGGCCCACTCCGCGAGCAGCGTGCGAATGAAGCGTTCGGCTTTGCCGTTCGTGCGGGGTGTGTACGGGCGGGTGCGCAGGTGCCGCACCTGATGCGCGGCGAGGACGGCCGCAAAGGGCCGCGAGCGATACGCCGACCCGTTGTCGGTCATCACCCGGGAGATCTGGATACCGCGGCGCGCGAAATACCGGAGGGCGCGCTGCAGAAAGCCCGCCGTGGTGTGCTGCCGTTCGTCGGGCAGCACTTCGGCGTAGCTCAGCCGGGTACAATCGTCGATCGCCACGTGGACGGCTTCCCAGCCGATCCCGCGCACCCGCGTCGTGCGATCGCCGTGGATGCGATGGCCGACGCGGCCGATCTTCCCCAGCTTCTTGATGTCGAGGTGCAGGAGATCTCCCGCTGCCGGCCACTCATAGCGGTGGGCCGGGCGGGGCGGCTCGAGCCGGCTGAGGCGTTCCAGGCCAAGGCGGCGATGCTCCCGCACGACCGTGGCCACCGGGAGCCGGAGATCGCGGGCGGTGCGCAGCGAGCTCCAGCGTTGCCGGCGACGACGCGCGATCTGCCGCCGGTGCATCCGCCGCAGCCGCCTCGGCGAGCGCTGCGGCCGACTCGACCGATCCCGCAGCCCGTTCAGGCCCTCGGTCTCATAGCGTTGGATCCACTTCTGGACCGTTTGGCGCGAGACCTGGAATTCTCGCGCCAACTGGCTCTGATTTCCCTCGGGGAGCCCCGCCCGGGCGACAAGCTCGACTCGCCGCGCGTAACTCAAGCGTGCATTCTTGTGGGTGTTCACAGGTCCTCTGGCGGTTGCCGGTTGAGTGTCCAGACAACCCCAGCTTGGTGCTGCTACGACCTGTGAACAACCTCCTGATCAATTACAGCTAGGCCCGGCTCCCCGACATGAATCCTGCTCGTTCCCTTATGAGGCGGCTGCACGTGCAGGACGTGGCTGTCCCAGTCAACGTCCTTCCACCGACGCCGCGTGATCGCCTGCTTCCGACCGCCGGTCAGGGCGAGCAGGAGGATCGCGTCGAGTTGAGCCGGGCGGGTGTCGGACGCGGGCACGTTGGCGAGCGCCGCCCGTTCGTCGGCGATGGCCTTGGCCAGCCGCTCCCACTCATCCGCCGTGAGGTAGCGGTCGCGCGGGGTCTCGTCAAATGGCGGGACGGCCTCCGCTGGGTTCTCCGTCCGAAGCCGCGCCCCATCGGCCATCGCTCGGCTCAGAATGGCAGAGAGCACCGCCCGGACGCGGTTGGCGAGGGCAGGGGTCTTATGGAGCCGCTCGTGGAGCGCCCGCACATCGGGCGTCTCAATGGACGCGATCTTGCGGGCACCCAGCGTGCGTTTGATGTGCTTGTTGACAATGCGCTCGGCTTCGTCGGCCCACTTGGCGGACCGCGTGAGGCGCAGGGACTCCAGGTAGCGCTCGGCGACATCGGCCACGGTCGCGGCTTCGCGCTGCAGGCGGGCCGAGTTGCGGGCATCTCCCGCTTCGGCGCGGCGCTCGAGCAACGGGTCGCCGCCTTGCGCGACGGCCGAGAGGATGTCGAGGGCTCGCGCCTTGGCGAGGGCAGGGGCCAGTGTCCGGATGTCACCGAGCGTCATGCGCCGGCTGATGCCCTTTGCCCGGTACTGCACGAAGAACGAGCGGAGCCCGGTGGGGGCCACCCGGAGCCCGAAGCCCGGGAGCCGGCCGTCCCACACGTTGTACGCCACGCTCCGCACAGGGAGCGCGTCGACCACGCGCTTCAACCCGAGGTCGTGTCGCTCCGGTTCGCCCCGTTCAACCGTCATGCTGACAAAGTCCCTGAATGGTCCGTGTCAGCACCATGTCAGCAGTCGGGGGCAAAGTCAAGCCATGCCGGTCAACTCGTGTCAGCAATGGCCATTTTTCACTCTTACGTCTGTAGAGTGAGAGCAATCTCCAGCAACGTTCGTACATCTCGAAATGACCACTATTACACTGACTCTGGATCAGGAGAGTCCTGGTTCGATCCCAGGAGGGGCAACTGAGAGTCCGACAACGGGTTTCCCGCGGTCGGGCTCTTGTCATACCGGCGGACTTTGTCCGTTTCTTTGTCCGTTTCGTCAGGCGACCGGCATACCAGAATCCGGAACGGCCTCGCGACGCTTGCGCGGCTCACTGGTCACCGCCAAGAGATCGGCGTCGTCCGGCTGGTCATAACACCTGAGCATGGTCTCGAAATCGGACCAGCCCCCTGCGACGGCGACCGCCTTGATCGGATGATGGGATCGCTCGGACCGCCACTTGCGACGGTACGGGTGGCAGATCCCGCCGAGGAGCTTGGGGAGACCCGCCGCGACTTCCGCTTGGCGAATGCGCTGGGACAAGAGCTCGGGCGGTGCCGGTTCTTCGGCCTCCGTCGTGCGCCGAAATACGTACCCACCCACTACCCCCAGACGGCGCTGGAATTCGCGCACCGTTGCGAACAACTGCTCGGGGTAGCACACGACCGACGTCCGCCGCTTTTTGTCGTGCTCCGCACACCACGTGATACGCCGGCCCCCAAAATCGAAATCGGACCAACGCAGCCCCATGATGGCACCACGGCGGCGCCCCGTTGCTTCCAAGAGCACGAGCCCCAGTTCGGCCCGCGTCCATGCCTGCCGCCGCCGTTCGGCCCGACCACGTTGCGCCGCGCTTCCACCGCTCTCGGCTTCCTCGGCATATCGTCGTTGGAATGCCTGCATCGCCGTGCGCGTGGCTTCGAAGCGTTCGTGGCTGGCCACGGGCCGGCGAACATCGGCCTCGCCTTTTACGCGGACGTGCGCCAGCGGATTGCGTTCCAGCCAACATCCCCCACCAGCCGCGGGACGCGTACAGGCCCAGTTCAGCATCTGCTTCAACAGCTTCACGTCCGCTTGGACGCTTCGCTGCCGGACGGGCGGCGTGACCTTTCCCTCTTCGTACCGAATGCCTCCCCTCATCCGGCGCGCTTCGTATTGCCGCACGTGATGTTCGGTAAGCGCCCGTACGTCGAGACGCTCGCCGAACCCGGCGCTCAAAATCGCCATGCGCGTTCGAGCATCGGCCTTGGTGCGAAGTGCATTGTCCAGGAACATCGGCGATTCCGCCACGAACGCCGCTGCCAGTTCCGCGAGCGGCACGACGGTCAGCGCCTTCGGCACCACCCCCGTGCGCAGGGATTCGAGCAACGTGCGCCCGAAGCGTTCCGCTTCGCCTCGATCGACTGTCTGGAGTGACACGCGATCCTGGCCTTGGCCAGGGACGTAGACCGACCGGTAAAACGAACCACCCTTCGTCATCTGAAACAGCCGGACCCGGCACCCGCGGTAGCCGAGGGAGCGGGTCCAAATTCCCTTCGTGGTGAGGCGCCACTGATCGCGGCGCCTTTGGCGAGAAGTCATCTATCTACCCTCCTCGCCGGGCCAGGAGGGACCGAGCATCGGCGTGTGGATCATACGGGCGATCCCCTTCGCTGGCAACGCGACGCGGCCGAGCGGCGGGCTTGCGGGGGAGATCCGCCCGTCGTACGCGCGGTGACCGCGGGCGCCCCCCATTCGGGAGTTTCCCCGTGCGAATGAGCCGGGCGAGGTGGTCACGCGTGTAGCCGCTCTCCGCGGACGCCTGGGCCAGGGTCAGGGGCTCGCCGTCCTCGGCGGCGAATACCGCCTCCGCATCCGAGAGCACGTGGTCCAGGAGCCGGGCGCCGTCCACCAAGGCGCCGGCCTCAGCCAGCGTGTCGCGGATCGTCGTCCAGCGAGCGCGAAATCCGCCCCGGGTCAGGTCGGACGCGGGCGACACCGGGGGCTCCCGGAGCGCTCACGCCGCCGTGCCATCCGCCCGTCGCGTAAACGCTCGATCTCGTTGCGGTTGCTCTCCGGCATGGGGTGCTCCTGGTGGATATTGGGGGCAACGTGCGGCTGCCCTCGCGCGCAGCCGGGATATGAAAAGGCCCCGGACGGACGTCCGGGGCCTCATCGTGTATTCCGCTGGCGGGGGTGAAACGTCTACAAACTATTTCCCAGCGGTCTTCTTGAGCTTTCGGCGCGCGCGCATGAGCACCGTGCGAGCGGCCGATGCGCTCATGCCGTGCGCCCGCGCCCACTCCGCGACCTTCCACCCGTCGAGCACAGCCGTCATGACAGTGCGCTCGCCAGGGCTCAACTTGGCCCGATTTAGCAGAGCGGTCACGGCCTGGCCTTCGATGCCGAGGTCTTCCGCGTTTGCGCTCGCGAGCGGGGCGCCCTCGGCCAAGTCCACCTCCCGGGGCTCGCCGGGCCGTCCGGTCCCCAGGCGATGCCGCCAGGCGGGGCCGAGGAAATCCTCGGTGACCAACTCGTTGACCCGCTGGCGAACTGCCTGTTCAAACGATCGGTTCGGAGACGAGACCACGTCGGATGGCGTGAGCAGGGCAATGGCGGCCGTCGTCGCGTCTTCGATGACGCGTTCGCGGGTGGTCCCCCGTTCCCGCGCTCGCGCCGCCGCGGCCTGGTAGGCCGCGTGGCGTCGCCGGGCGTCCACGGGGTGCGGGAAGAACTCTCGGGCGACGGTGCGGCACAGCTTCATCCGGAATAGGTCATTCTCCGGCCCCTGGAGGATGACGAGCATTTGGGTGACCAGGAGGCTGGACGGGATGCGGCGCGGGCCGATCAGCCGGTCTTCGACATAGAACGGGCCGAGCAACTGCCCGGGGAGCGCGACGAGTCGCCCCTCTGCATCGGGCCCGACGGGCAGGAGCGAGTAGAGGATTCGGAGCGGGGGGCGAGCGCCCGGGCTCGTCGTATCTATTGACCGCATCGGCGTTCTCCCTGGCGCGGCCGCGTGACCCGTACGGCGTGCACCCGAAGCATACCTCGAGCGGGGGGGCCGCGTGTAGCCCCGCGACGCGGCGTGCCCGGAACAAGGCGCGCTGGCTGCCAAGGATAAGCACGTCGTGGACCGTGAAGTCCGGCCTCCGTCGGGATTGCGGCGGGTACGGGGGCTGTGCGTGACCGCTCGGAAGTTCCGCCGGGATTTCGGCTGGGGTTTCGTGAAGGGTTTCGGCAACGGCTTCCTGGAGCACACCAGGGCGGTCCACAGCGGGCTCCACCGGGCGGAGCATGATTCCGAACCTATCGCCGTGCTCCCGTTTCGCGGGGAAGGACGTCACGAGGGCCCGTCAGCTCGACCGCAGAATCTCCACCGGGTCGGCGCGCATCGCGCGCAGCGCTGGCACGAGCGCGGCGACCATCGCCACCGCCAGGAGCGTCGCCTCGGCGATCACGAGGGAAACCGGATCGGTGTTCTTCACCGCAAACAGCTGCGACGAGATGCCCGCGCTGGCCCAGAAGCTCAGCAGCGCCCCGAGCGCCGTGCCGCCCAAGGCCATCTCGAACGCACCGGTGAGCACCAGGCGCACGATGTTGCGCGGCGTCGCCCCCAGCGCCTGCCGGACGGCGAATTCCCGCATGCGCTGGCCGACGCCGTACGACATGACGCTGAAAAGGCCAATCGCACCCAGGATGAGCGACGAGAAGCTAAGCATCGAGAGCAGTCGCTCGAAGAAGCGGTTCTGACGCACCGCGCTCTCCCGGTACGACGTCCACGTCGAGACGCGCACGCCCCCATCCACCGGGAGCGCCTCCTGGAGATCGCGCTCGATGGCGTGCGCGAGCGCGGCGTTTGGATGCGGGGCGCGAGCGAGAACGTCGAGCCCGCGCAGGGTCGGAGACTCCCCGAGCACCGGAAACATGGACGGCGGCGGGTCGGCATAAATATTCAACACATCCGTGGGATCGTCGCTGATGCCGAGGCTCACGTCCTTGGCGATTCCGATGACGGGAATCCACGGCTGCTTCGAGCGCACACCGCCCAACTTCACCATCCGTCCCAGGGCGCCGCCGTGCGGAAAGAGCAGCCGCGCCGCGCTCTGGGAAAGCACGATCGCTCCTTCGCCCGCGCCGTCGCCCTCAGTGACGTCGCGTCCATCGACGAGCGGGATGCCGGCGGTCGCGAAGAATCCCGGTCCGGCAATCTGGTACATCATTCGCCGCGGCAGCATTACGTCGCCCGCCTCGTCGGTCGCCAGTTCCCCACCTTCAAATACGCCCACTCCCACCAACGAAGCGGCCGCCACGCCTGGCACCGTCCGCAGTCGCCGCACCAATCGATTCTCGAACTGGAGCGCGGACGCCGGCGTGCTGTCCGGCCCGCCCGGCGGCAGCATCGCCTGCACGGTGAGCAGCACCGAGTCGTCGAATCCGTAGTCAAACCGCAGCATGTTCCGCGTCGACAGCGCCACCAGGCTCGTCAGCATCAGCAGCACCATCGCGACGGCGAGCTCGGAGATCACCAGCAGCCGGAATTCGTTCCGCGAGCGCCCGGTCGTCGTCCCGGCCTCATCGTTGAGCGGATCCAGCGGACTCACGCGGCTGGTGCGCCATGCCGGAATCCCGCCCGCCACCAGCATTCCGGCGGTGAGCGCGATGGCTGACCGGGAGAAGACCCATCCGCTCACGGAGGGCAGATACATTCCCCACTTGGCCAGATCGGCCGGTACCAGGTGCGTCAGCAGCCCGACGACCGCGGCCGCCACGCCGACGCCTGTCACGGTGCCGAGCGCCGCAATCACGAGTGATTCGGTGACGACCTCCGCCGCGATCGAGCCCTGCGACGCGCCGAGCGCCATTCGCAACGCGACGTCGCGCCGCCGAGTGAGTCCGCGCGCGAGGCCGAGGGCGGCCACATTGGTGCACCCGATGAGCAGCACGCCGAAGGCGATCGCGGTGAGGAGCAATTCGAACAGATTGTCGCTCAGCATTCGAGGCTCGGGGACCCAGGAGATGAGATCGAGCCGGTAGGGCGGCGACGCCGAATTCGCGGAGACGTAGTGCGCGGTCAGCCCAGAGGCGACGGCTGCGAGCTGTGCCTGCACCGCCGCCGCGTCGAATCCCGGCCGGAGCTTCACGTGCAGGGAACCGCTGCGCCGGTACTTCACGTTGGTCGCGGACGCCGTTGGAAGCATGATATCCCCGCTTAGCCCGCCATTGTCGCCGGTGGGGAGCACGCCAACAATAGAGTAGAGGTGCCCCCCGAACGACACGGTGGCATCGTCGATGGCCGGGCGGTCGGCGAACATATCGGTCCAAAGTCTCGACGAAACGAGCACTGCCCGCTCGGCAGCGACTTCGCCGGGCACCGGGTAGCGGCCCATGCGGAGCCGCACGCCTGCCATACCAAACAGATTCGGCGTGACATACCGGACGAAGTACTCCGTCGGCACTCCGCCGGTCTTGATGTACACGTTGTCGCCGTGAGTCACCGCCACGTCCGCCACTGCTGGCGCCGCACGAAGGACGCGGGCGAGTTCGTCGACCGACGGAAGGTGATGCTGGTCGCCGTAGCGGAGGTCGACGGAGAACAGACGGCCCGGATCTGCGAACTGCACTTTCGGGTGCAGCGCACCGTCGACCATCGCGAACGTGGCCGTCGTCAGCCCGAGCGCCACGCCGAGCGAGAGCACGGCGACCGCGACGTACGCCGGAGATCGCCGCAACGAGCGGATCGTGCGCTTGAGCGGCCCGAGTTCGATCATACCCGCGCCAGGGGAAAGGGAGTGGTCGTCCGGTGCACAGAGGCGCCGGTCGGGCCACTGTATCGGTTCACGAACACCCTACGGTCGGGCCGGGAGGCCGTCAAGCAGAACCTGCAGCTCGCGTCGACTGCCGCAGCGCGTCGTTAAGCGGTGCGCCGTGAACTCCGAAATCCCCACAGCGCGAACGAGGCTGCTATCAGACACGCCACGACCGAAGCCCAAACCGGCACTGCGACGCTAGCGACCTGGATGGGCCAGCCCAAGACCGCCCGCGTCAATTGAACGAGAGAGAGAAAGAGAAGAACGCTCCGGAGACGATCTCATAGCGGCGCATATTGTTCTCCTGGGTGACCCTTCGCCTGACGCCCAGCAGCTCTGCTGCGGCGCCCTATCATAATCGCGGCCCGCGAGCGCGGCGAGCGAATCGCTTTCACAGCCAGCCCCGCCTTCTGCAGGCGCTGGTTAGGCGGCCCCGTGGTCCCGGGCCGCCGCCGGGCACGCGGTATCAGGCGGAGCCGCCTCGCTTCCGGAACCCCGCCGAAGCCCCGCCTAGGATGGCCAGGGCAACGGCAAATAGAGCTGCCCTGATCACCGGAGTGATGACCTGCACCAGAAGCAGTACGGCGAGTACTACGCACACACCGAGGAAGACGACGCCTGCGATCCTTCTGTCCACACTAGCCTTCCGTGCGTCTGCGGCCGGGGTGAACGAGCGCTTACCACGTGCGGCCTCGGGATATGGCTTCCGAGATCCTTCAACCCTGGTGCCCTCGCGATATCCGCGTCGTGGGCAACCCCTTCCATCCGCTACGCTGAGCGATCAGTGAATGCTCAGGCGTGTGTTCGCGGAGACCGGCGGCCATCCTATGGAGAGTGGCCGGCCTGGCGTATTCGGGATAGTCGATATAGCCTGAGGACAGGGCGCAGAAGCAGCTTCCGTGATCGCGGAGGGACGCGCGTCTTGGGAGGTTTATGAAGCACCATGCAGCCATCGCCAGCCGCAGGTCGCAACTGGCAGCCCTGATCCTTCTCGCCGCCGTTTGGACCGCGCCCTGCGCGGCGCAACAAAGCGCGGCCGCTGCAACAGGAACGATTGCCGGCCGCGTCGTTGACTCGTTCAAAGGACCGGTGCCGAGTGCGATCGTTACGCTCGACACGTTGGGCCTCGCCGCGACCGCCGATTCCACCGGTGCGTTCCGAATCGAACACGTCCCGGCCGGGCGGCGAACGCTAACCGTGCGTCGACTCGGGTTCGCGCCGGCGAGCGTCGTTGTGTCCGTGGCCCCCGGCGCGTCGGCCGAGCAAACGATCATGATGGCGACCACGGCGGCGGCGCTCCCCGCGGTCAAGTCCCAGGCCGTGGGCGAGTTCGGCAAACCGGAGCGCCTCGCGTACACCATGAAATACGACGAGTTCTACCGGCGCCGGTCGCAATCCGTGGGCAGTGGGCTGTTCTACACGCACGAGGATCTCGAGGCGATGAAGACGGCCGATCTGCCCGACATGCTCCGCCGCGTGCGCTACCTGCGGGTCCAGGAGGGTCCCGGCGGCACCCAGCTGTCGTTCCCCGGCTGCGGAACCAACCATATCCTGATCAAGCTAGACAACCAGCGGATCTGGCCGCCGGATAGCCTGATGCGCGGCAGCTCCGGCACTGTCCCAGCTCCTGACCGCTACCTAGGCGTATACGGAGCCACCGCGCCGCAGTTGGGCGCCGGCGCCGGGGACCCCTTCGAGATGATCGGCAGCATGCACTTGCAGAACGTGGAGGCCATCGAGGTCTACAAGAACGTGGCGTCGCTCCCAGTGGACGCCATCGGTGAAATCTGCGGGGCAATCTACATCTGGACGCGCTAGCCTAGCGCGACGGAGATCCTCGCGGCCTTTCAGCACATCGCAGTTGGGGATGTGCTCCCGTCTCTACCGGGTGCGGATGACTCGTTCGTGGTTGCCGGAGTGGAGCGGGAGCGCGACCTAATTCTGACCGCTCCCCCCGCGGGCGGCGAAATCGCGGTGCGCTGGGAGTTCTTCCTCGAACCCCTCGATCACGATCGGCTGCGACTGCTCGTGCGAGGGGGCCGCCCGGAAAATCAAACCGGTTCGTCCGTCATTCCGCCAGTCGCCCTGGTCCAACTTTCAGGGAGGGGGGGCCACCCAGCAGACGGACCGCCTCAACAAGGCCGTCGCCGGCCGCTACCGCATCGAGCGCCACCTCGGACACGGCGGGATGGCATCGGGTGCAATCCGGCATTGCGCGTGATTGCGTTGTCGCCGCGAAGCTCGCTCGTCGCGGTTACACCGCCTCCTTGGCGCTCCGGAACACCCGACATGGGCCCGTCACCGCTCAACCGTGCGCCTTCATCGAGGCGCGATGGCACCGGCTTATTGGCATCGCTGCCCGGCCTTACCCGGCCGTTGCCGATCACCGTCGGATACCCATAATGAATTTCGGACAACGGCGCCCCGGGGTAGCTTGCGGCGTAATCCGGGGAACGGCATAATCGCGGCGGGACGGACGTCTCCAGAGCGTCTCACGGTCGTGAACCGGGCTGCCTAGGCGCAGCCGATGCTCGGGAGGTTGATGCTATGCACATGACACGGGCTGTGGTGGCAATTGCCGGTTCCCTCTTCTTCTCTCCGGCAATGGCCGCGGGGCAGGGTGCCGTCCCGGCGCCCAGGGACGCGTGCGCGCTGCTCACGCCGGCTGAGGTGAGCGCCGCACTCGGCGTCAACGTGGGCGCGGGTACGCATCCTGCTGCCAACAGTCCGCTGATATGCAAGTGGATTGTGCCGGGCGCGAACGAGGCGACCGCGAAGTTCGTAATGATGGCCATGGAGACCTCGCTTCGCTTCAAGTACGAAACGGCTCCGATGCAAGGCAGGATCACGGAACCGCTGGCGGGCGTCGGCGACGCCGCCGTCTACGTCGACACCCCCGGATTCAGCCCCGCGCTGAGCGTGAAGAAGGGCGACTCCGCGTTCCAGATCCGCGTGTTCCACCTCCCAAATGACCAGATCAAGGCGCAGGAGAAGGCGCTTGCGCTCAAGGTTGTCGCCAGGCTCTGATCGCGCCCGAGCACTCGAGGACTCGCATGAATCTCTTCAAGCCCTTCACGTTGAAATGGTGGCAAGCCGCCCTTTGGAAAGTCGGGATGGGCGCTCTCGGAATCGCGATCGGCATGTATTGGCACAACCTATTTGCGAACTATCTCGTGCCGCTGCTTCTGATCGCCGCCCTGTGTTTGGTGTACGTCAGCTACGTCTGGTGGAAACAGTAAGCACTGGATACTGGCTCACGACCAATTGACCTTCCGTGCAGGACGTGGACCGGAGCAATGGGCAATCGCTGATCGCCCCGTTCCCGGGGTGCTGGTCACGCCTGCGCTCAGGGCCGGCTGGAAGATGCGGACGCGGGAAAATCCTGCGATGGCTGATCCCCGAGGTGCGTCTCCTGCCGGATCATCTCGACTCCGCCCACGGTCCCCGTGATGAATCCCGACATGCTACCGACCAGAAAGACCACCGAGTCAGGCTGGTTCCAGGAGTAGCGCCCGGAGCAGTTCACCGTAATGGTGTCGCCCGTACTCGCGGAGTTGATCCGTTCGGTGTGCGTCGTCGCATACGAGCCGGCACCGCACGCCGGCAGGAGGTACCAGCTTCCGTCCTGCCTGAAGACGGTGTCCGCGTCCACTCGTGCATCCGCCGACGAGCAGGTCGTGCGCGGCACGGTGCCCAACCCGACGCCGTGCTTCACCCGCGACAGAAGTGATTCGTGGTCGAGCACTGAGCAGGCGTGACGATCTCCAGCGGGCAGGCCATCGTGCTCGTTTCGGTGACGTTGAACCGGATCACGTGCAGGAGCAGGGCCGTCACGGTGAAGTTGTCACTGGTTGCGCCGGGGGCAACGGTCGTCAATTTCGTCCCGTCCATCAGCACGTCGTATGTGGTGTTCGTCGTGGACTCGTTGGAGAAGTTCAGGGCTGCCGTATTGTGCGAGATGCAGGCGGGGGGCACCTGAACGTCATAGGGAGACGGCGAACAGCCCGCGAGGGTGCCGGCCAAGAAGACGGAGACTACCTGTACGGATCGGGCCCAATTCGAGCGGTTCCCGCCGCATGAGAGAGTTCCCCGGCCGTTCCGCATTGCCTACGGATCAATCGACCCGCCAACAGCGTGTCAAGTCCCGGTTGGGCGGGACTGGCCGGCGTGGCCGATTGCGCCCCCGTGGCCCGCTCCACAGCTTCAGCCCCGGTCCCGCGTGACGTTGTCTCTCCTGAGGAGCGGCCCCGATGCCACACCTTGCCCTCGATACCGGCAACACCGGATTCATGCTGTTGTGCTCCAGCCTCGTCATGCTGATGACGCCCGGGCTGGCGTTCTTCTATGGCGGACTGGTCGGGCGCAAGAACGTGCTCGCGATCATGATGCAGAGTTTTGTCTCCATGGGGTGGACGACGGTGCTCTGGTGGGCCTTCGGCTTCTCGATGTGCTTCAGCGGCACCCTGGCCGCGGGCACCGACTACGCGGGCATCATCGGCAATTTCCACTGGGCGTTCCTCAACGGCATCTCGCTCGACATGCCGTCGCCGACGAACCCGACGATCCCGATGATCGTGTACTTCGGCTACCAGATGATGTTCGCTATCATCACCCCAGCCCTGATCACGGGCGCCTTCGCCAACCGCGTTCGGTTCCCGGCGTACATACTGTTCCTCACGGCGTGGCTGACGCTCGTGTACTTCCCGTTCGTCCACATGATCTGGGGCGGCGGCATCCTGGCCCATTGGGGCGTGCTCGACTTCGCCGGCGGCATCGTGGTCCACAACATTGCCGGCATCGCGGCCCTGGCGTCTGTGCTCTACGTAGGGCGCCGCAAGGTGCTCGACCGGGGCCCGCACTCCATTCCCCTCGTGGCGCTGGGCACGGGGCTGCTCTGGTTCGGGTGGTATGGCTTCAACGCGGGTAGCGAGTTCAAGGTCGACGCCGTGACCGCGGTGGCGTTCGTCAACACCGACCTCGCGGCCAGCTTCGCGGCCATCGCCTGGCTCGCCATGGACTGGAGGGCAGCGCGGAAGCCCAAGTTCCTCGGCCTGCTCACCGGCGCGGTGGCGGGGTTGGCCACGATCACGCCCGCGGCCGGCTACGTATCGCCGAAGTCGGCGGTGGTCATCGGCCTCGTGGCCGGTGTGGTGTGCTACTACGCCGTGGCGCTCAAGAACAAGTTTCGCTGGGACGACGCGCTGGACGTCTGGGGCGTGCACGGAGTGGGCGGGTTCCTCGGCATCGTGCTGTGCGGCGTCTTCGCTTCACTCGCGATCGATCCGGCGGGCACGAACGGCCTCATCCACGGCAACTCGCACTTCTTCCTGATCCAGCTCGGAGCCGTCTGCCTGTCGTCGGTGTGGGCATTCGTGTTCACCTACGGCATGCTCTGGGTGATCGACCGGATCACGACCGTCAAGGTGGACGAGGCGGGCGAGACCGAGGGGCTGGACAGCGCGCTGCACGGCGAGGTGGCGTACCTCGAAGGGGGGTAGAGGCGCGGAGCGGCGGCGGTTACACCGCTGCCCGCTTCCGCGTACTCGCGGTGACGATGGCCAGCACGAGGCAATTCACGGCCAGTGCCACGATGCCGACGTTCAGATCCTTCACCGCCTGCGGCGCCCACGGGGCGAGCGTGGCCACTGAAGCCCCACTCATCGTCAGATACGCCACCGTGGCCTCGCCGGCCACGATCCCCGCTACGGCGCCTGCCGTGGTGGTCAGCGGCCGCTCGCCCAGACTGAGCAGCAACGCAGGAAAGAGCTGGGTCACCACGTTGTAGCCCATGAGCAGCAGCGGCACGATGGCCTCACCGCCGCGCAGCGTGAGCCAGACGGCGGTGAGCGCGAGCACGGGCACGAGCGAGCGCGCGAGCAGCGACACGGTGCGATCGGTCGCCTCCGGCACGGCCACTCGATAGACGTTCTGCGCCAGAATCGTCGCCCCTGTGATGAGAATCATCGAGCCCGGTACCAACGCGGTGAGCAGTCCCGCGGCGCCGATGACCCCCACCCACCCCGGCGAGAAGGTCCGCTCCGACAGACGCAGCAGCGACAGGTCCCCATCCGCCCCCTTGAGCCCTGGCACCTGCAGGACGGCCGCGAACCCGGCGAAGAACACGAACAGAATGATCAACTGATAGACCGGCAGCATCACTGCGTTCTTGCGGAACACGTCCTCGCGCTTGGCGGTGTAGGACCCCGCAAAGAACTGCGGCCACATATAGAACCCCACCGACGTGAGCAGCACGGTGGAAATGAACCACGACGGACTCATGCCGGTGCGGGGCAGCGTGAGGAACCCCGGCCGCGCCGCGTCGATGGCCGCGAACATCGCCCGGTACCCGCCGTAGTAGTGCACGGGCAGGTAGATGCCGATCACCACCGCCACGCTGAGGATCAGTATATCCTTAAACGCGGCGGTCCACGCCGAGCCGCGCACCCCCGACACCACTACGTACAACACGAGCGCCGCCGTCCCGGCCCAAACGGCCGCCGTGGGCGAGACCCGCCCGTACGACGCCTCGGACACGATGATTCCCAATCCCTTGAGCTGCAATACGAGATACGGGACGAGCGCCGCCACGCTCACCAGCCCGACGAGCGCCCCGAACGCTGGACTCTCATACTTCGCCGCGAAGAAATCGGCCTGCGATACGAGCCCCTTGGCCCGCGCATACCGCCAGATCACAGGCAGAATGAAATACGACAAGGCATATGCCACCGCGCCGTAGCACAGGATGTATAGAGCGGGCCCGCCCTTGCCGTACGCCCAGCCGCTGCCGCCGAGGAAGGTGAAGGTGGTGTAGATCTCGCCGGCCATGAGCAGGAACACGAAGATCGTGCCGAACCCGCGCCCGCCCACGCTCCATTGTTCCAGATCCATCACGTGCCCGCGCCTGGCCAGCAGGCCGAGCGCGATCGCCGCCCCGAAGGTGACCGCGAGAATGATCAGCGGCGCGCTCATCGTCCCTCACGCTCACGCGCGCGATCGAGCCGGTAGATCACTCCCATGACCACGGACGTGGCCACCACCCACCCGACGATCCACGCCATGAGCAGGGGAAGACCGAAGACGTATGGCTCCACTCGATTGACGAACGGGAGGCCGCCGAGCAGCCCCAACATCGGGACCACCGCCAGCCAGTGGTACGGACGGAGGCGAGTGGCAGCTGGTGCGGGGGGCGGGGGCGGGTCGGAATCGGGGGGGGAAATCGGCTCGGGCACAGTCGTCTCCTCGTAGCGGGCGGGTGGGCCGGCGTCGCAGCGGCGGAGCTTACGGCCGGAAAGCGCCAAACGTAAGAGCCGCGAGACACGCGCCGGGGCGCCGTCCTGTCCTCGTTACAGCCCCCGCTTCATTTGGACTCCGCGCCCTGCCGACGCTCCTACCGTTGCTCCCGGAGTTCGTCCAGTACGGCCAAGGTGCTGAAACCGTGGAACCGCGTGTCGGCTTCATGGCGCGCGACCCAAGCGTGGGCGGCAATACCGGTCTGGTCCCCGGTTTCGCGTTTTACGCCGATGCACACTGCGGCAGGAACTCCCGACCGCCGGAGCGTGAGACACTCGGCCACGCTCTCGTACAGGCAGCTGGTACGCCAGCGGGCGCCCGGAATCCACGACAGAACACGTAACGTGCGGCGAGCGGCTCGCAGGCCGCGTTCCGGCTCCGGGCGGGGTACCGCGCGCGCATCGGTGGGAAGCGACAGCAACTCGCCCAGGCGTTTCGATGCGATCCATCGCGGCGTCTCGATCGCCGCGCGAATGCCCGTGAGCACGCCGGTACTCACGCGCTGGCGTTCCCCATGACCAACGACCTGATCCGCACGGCGTCCTCCCGAGAGAGCGGTGGCTTGCAGATACGGTGCCTCGGCCAGCTCCACTCCCTTCCGGAACGGCTGGCGCATCCGTCCTGGCTACCATACCATCGGGGCATGTGTCTGCACAGTCGTCTCGCCCTCGGGGCGCTCGCCGTCGCGTGCACGTCCGTGCCGCAAGCGGCGCCGGTTCCGGAGCTGGCCGCGCCCGCCAGCGTGCTCGCGGATGCGTCGAAGGCCGCCAGCCGGGCGCTCGCTGATTCGGTGCTCGCCGTCGACGCGGCCCGCACCGACACGGTAGCCCGGCTGGGCTACCTCGACGGGATGATGGCCATACTCGCTCCCGACGTCGTCTACTTGCGCGGCGGGCAGCCGATGGCGTTCGGCCAATTGAGCGTGCGCACGATGCTCGCTTCAGCGCTGCCCCCGCGCGGCATGACGTTCCGCTGGCAGCCCGTGCGCGTGGGAGTTTCGAACGACGGCACGGTGGCATACAGCGTCGGCATCGCCGCGTCGAGCGCCAGCGCCGACCCCGAGCGGGCGACGATCCGGCTCGATCGCTACATCGCGTTCTGGCGGCGACAGGCCGACGGGACGTGGCGCGTGGAGGCGTACGCCGAGCTTGGCCCGGCTCCAGCGGAGGGGCCGGTGCTGGTCAACGCCGGCGGGCCGCGGCCGCTGCACGACTTCCCGCGCCGTGACTCGCTGGCGCGTGTGGTCGAGTCCAACGACGATCTCTTCGCGGCGGACGCGCTCCACCACGGGTTGGCGGCGGCGTTCGGCGCCTATGCGGCGCCCGATGCAATGACCTTTGCCGGCTCGCGGTTCGTGGTGGGCCCGGCCGAGATTCGCGCCGAGCACGCCACTAATGACGAGGGCAACCTCTCCTGGCGCGCGGTGGCGGGCGACGCGGCGAACTCCGCGGACCTGGGGTTCACCGTCGGGCGATATTCGTTCACGGTGCCCGGCGGTGGCGGCACAACGGGCAAGTATCTCACGGTCTGGTCCGCGCAGCCGGGCGGCGGGTGGCGCTACGTCGCAGATGGGGGAAACGCCGATCCGCTCCGGTAGCGTTGCAGTACGTCGCCGTGCCATCAGGAATTCGTCAAACCGAACTTCCTCGGCTTGCACCTGAATTGAACACGGGTGACATTTGTCCCGCCGCTAACAGCGGACAAAGCGTTACAGGTGAAGCCCTTGAAGGCATCGAGGCGGAATCGATAGCCCGCGCTTTCGTAATCAAACTATCCCGGAGATCCATCACTTATGCAAACTCGTCGTTTGATGATTGCCACGCTCGCCGCGACGTTGATTTCATCCCCGGTTGCAGCTCAGAAGCCAGGCCCCGTCGAGATCGGTGCGTTCGGTCAATTCACGGTCATGGACACGCCGTGGGCGCTCAAGAACGGGTTCGGACTTGGCGGTCGCCTCGGCTATTTCGTAACCCCGCGCTGGGAGATCGAAGCTGATCTGGGGGCATCCGATCTCGATGTGAAGGCGCCGCGCGTCGGCACCGGTACCAAGAGCTATCAGACGTATGCCGGCCGCGTGACGTACAACCTGCCGGTGAGCGGCAATGAGTTCCTGATCGGCGTCGGATTCGGCGGCGAGACGGTGGACGGTGGTCGCGACTTCTCGCTGTCGCCGGGCATCGGGTACCGCTGGAACCTGAACAACACGGTGGCCCTGCGCTTCGACGGCTTGGTGGAATACGTCGAGAACCCCGCCGACCAGCGGTTCTCCTTCCCGGCCACGCCGGGCGCCAAGAACGTCAATGCCGCACGCTCGGCGAACGTCGAGCTTCGCGCTGGGCTGAGCTTCCGGCTCGGCGGCGAAGAAGCCCCCGTCATCACGCCGAAGGCACCGGTGATCAACCAGGACAGCATCGACGCCGCGCGGCGTCGTGATTCGATCGCGGCTGCCGACGCGGCCCGCGAGAAAGCTCGTCAGGACTCGGTCAACGCGGCGACGCGGGCGCGGCAGGACAGCATCGACGCGGCCAACCGGGCGCGGGCCGAAGCAGCGGCTCGTCTCAAGGCGACCCTCGAGGCGAAGATCTACTTCGACTTCGACAAGGCCGACCTTCGTGACGACGCCAAGAGCACGCTCGACGCCAAGCTTCCGGTGATCCAGGCCAACCCCGGCGTGCGCATCCGCATCGAAGGCAACACCGACGAGCGCGGCTCCGACGCGTTCAATCAGGCGCTCGGCATGCGCCGCGCTGAGCAGGCACGCCGCTACCTGATTGACAAGGGCGTCGACGCTGGTCGCATCGACATCGTGAGCAACGGTGAAGAGAAGCCGCTATGCGCCGGTCACGACGACTCGTGCTGGTCGCAGAACCGCCGCGACGAATTCGTGGTCGTGACTGGCGGCGACAATCTAATGCCGCCTCGGTAACTCCTTGGCCGACAGTTGGTTGACGCGCGGGGGGCTTCGGCTCCCCGCGCGTTTGCCTTGGGATCCGAAGTTGCCCGGGATGGTACGGGCGCGTAGGGTATAAGGGAAGGGACTGGAGCGGGAGGCGCCATGCAGGGGTTCAAGACGCTGCTGTTGGCTGCAACTGGGACGGCACTGCTCGCGCTGCCGGCTCTTGCTCAGGGGCGGCCGCTGCCGCCGCAGCCCCCACCTACGCGGGCCCAGCAGGGGACGGCGGGCGCCGCGATTCCTCCGGCGCCTGCCGCGCCGGCCTCGGTCACGCCGCAGGCATACTATCCAGATGCCTACGGGCAACCGGCCCTCTACACTGCGGTGCCCGTCACCGTGGCCTCGGATGGGCGTGTGTATGCCAACTTCGGATTCGGCTACACGCTGGTTCCACAGCAGTGTTCGGCGCAGCGGCTCGCTCAGTTGGGCCTTCGCGCGCCGCCCGTCCAGGGCCAGCCCGTACAGCCGCGGGTGCCGCAGCCGCCGCAGGGTGCGACGACGGCGCCCAACACGAACGGCATGTCCGTCTCGCAGCAGGGGAGCGGCCCGTGCTGGACCCGGGCGCGGAACGGCATGGTGGTGGTGTACCGCTAGCGCGGCGGGCCAGGATCAGCGAATGGCGCGCAGGGCGACGGCGATCAGCCGTCGCCCTTCTTCACGCTGTCCGCGGCGGGCTCGAAGAGGCGGCGTACGCCGCGCCACACCCGCAGGAGCGCCATGTTGCGGCGGTCGAACGTAGTCTCGATCACCCGGCCAGCCGTGACGCTGGCGTGGACGTACCGGCCGTCGCCAACGTAGATGGCAACGTGGCTGGCGCCTCGTTTGGAGCGGCCGAACGTGAGGAGGTCGCCCGGTTCGAGATCGGTGGTGTCGCGGGCCACAGGCTCCCCGATGTGATCCTGGAGGCGCGCCGTGCGGGGAGCCGAGATGTCCAGCAGGCCGAGTACGTACTTCACGAGGCCACTGCAGTCGAACCCGCGTTCCGGTGAAGCGCCGCCCCGCACGTAGCGCTTGCCAATCTGCGCGCGGGCGAGGGCAACGATCGAGTCGCGCATCGCACTGGCCGACGCCGTGAACAGCGCGAACGGCTTGGGCCCGTCGGTGGCCGCGGCAGCGTCGAGCAGATTGCTCAGCTTTGAGCCCGGAACCGCGATCGAGCTGGTAGAAGCGGTCGCCGGGGTGGCATCCTGGGCACGCGCCGCCGGCGGATGCAGCACAGCGGCCGCGATTACGAGGCCGGCGGCACGCAGCGCGCGGGTGCAGCGTACGGACCCAGCGAGACGAAGGCGCATGCCGGCGGAAAGAGGAGGCGTGACGACCCGGGCGGCGGCTGCGCCGCCGGCCGAGAATGACCCCTTAAAGATGGCCCCGCGGCAGCTGGGTGGTCAACAGGGCGGGGGAACCTTTGTGGCCGGTTACCGGAGACCCAACGCCTTGTGTGTCTGCAGGCTCAGCCGCCACTGGGGGTGGGCCAGGCAGTAGGCAACCGCGGCCTGTGTGTTGCGCTCGAGGTCAGGCCCGTCCATGGGCTGTAGCGAGAAGTGCGCGAAGTGGAGCGCGGCGTAGCGCCCGGGTTCGCCGCCGGCCTGCGGATACACGAGCTTGAGTTCATCGCCGTGGTCGAGCACGAGTGGTGCATCGGCCTTGGGGCTCACGCAGACCCAGTCGATGCCGGGTGGCGTTGGCTGCGTCCCGTTGGTCTCCACGGCGACCTCGAAGCCACGCGCGTGCAGTGCGTTGACGAGGGGGACATCGAGCTGCAGCAGCGGCTCGCCGCCGGTGCACACGACGTACGGGCGACCGCCCGCGGCGCCCGCGCGCGGCCAGCGCGCGGCGATGGCGTCGGCCAGCGCGTCGGGCGTGTCGAAGCGCCCGCCGTCGGCCCCCACGCCCACGAAGTCGGTATCGCAGAACTTGCAAACCGCGGAGCCGCGGTCGGCTTCGCGGCCGGACCAGAGATTGCAGCCGCTGAACCGGCAGAACACGGCGGGGCGGCCGGCGTGGAAGCCCTCGCCCTGCAGCGTGTAGAAGATTTCGTGAACGGTGTACATGCCAGGTCAGGCGGGGGACTGAGAATGAAGGCCAACTGCCAACCGCTTACAGCGAACAGCAGGCTCGGAGCTTTCAGCTGACAACAACAGCGCTGGGACGCATCGAGGCGCCACCTTCGAAACCTACCAGATCCAAGCTTGGCTTCGTGATGGATCCCGGTTCACTTGTGGCCACTGGAAACCGTCCGCTGACCGCTCGCAGCCTTCAGTGGCCGTTCGCCACTTCACCCGCCGACGTACCGCGCCGGATCCTTCAACCCCGCCTCGGCAAATCCCTTGAGCCGCAGCAGGCAGGCGTCGCAGTGGCCGCAGGCCACGCCCGACGCGTCAGGGTCGTAACAGCTCGTAGTGAGCGAGTAGTCGACTCCCAACGAAGTACCGAGCCGGATGATGTCGGCCTTGGACAGCGCGATCAGCGGCGTGCTGATGCGGATGGGCGCGGTGCCCTCCACGCCGCCGCGGGTGGCGAGATTCGCCATGCGCTCGTACGCCTCGATGTACTCGGGGCGGCAGTCGGGATACCCCGAGTAGTCCAGTGCGTTGACCCCGATGAAGATCCGGCGTGCGGCGAGCACGTCGGCCCAAGCCAGGGCGAACGAGAGGAAGATCGTATTGCGCGCCGGAACGTAGGTGATCGGAATGCCCGTGCCCATTTCGGCGTGAGCGCGGTCCTTGGGCACCGGGGCGCTTCCCGTCAGCGCTGAGCCGCCGAATACTCCGAGGTCGATTTCGGCGATCACGTGCTCGGCCACTCCGTACGCGGCAGCCACGCGGGACGCCGCGTCGAGTTCGTGCGCATGGCGCTGGCCGTATCGGAACGAGAGCGCGTACACGGCGTATCCTTCGGACCTGGCCACAGCGAGCACCGTAGTGGAATCGAGTCCGCCGCTCAGCAGCAGCACCGCCTTCGTGGGATCGGCCATGCGAATAACCTATTGTGCGCCCACGGCGGCCAGCGCAGCGTCGAGGTCGGTGATCAGGTCGTCGGGATGCTCAAGGCCCACCGACAGGCGCAGCAGACCGGGCGGCGTCCTGGTGTCGGGCGGCTCCACCAGAATGCGATGCTCCATGAGCGACTCGGTGCCCCCGAGGCTCGTGGCGCGCGTGATGACCCGTACCGCGCCGATCACCCTGGCCGCGGCCTCGCGGCCACCGGCGACCTCGAAGCTGAGCATGGCGCCCGGGGCTTGCATCTGCCGCGCGGCCAGCGCGTGGGCACGGTGCGACGCCAGCCCCGGGTAGTGCACGGCGCTCACCGCCGGCTGGCGCGCGAGCCAGTCGGCAATACGGCGCGCGTTCTCGGTCATCGCGCGCACGCGCCAGGGGAGCGTGCGGATGCCGCGCAGGGTGAGCCAGCAGTCGAAGGGCGACGGCACGGCGCCACCGGTGGCCTGCACGGTACGCACCCGCTCCCAAAGGCCGTCCGCTTGCGCGGTCACGAGCGCGCCACCGAGCACGTCGCTGTGCCCACCGAGGTACTTGGTGACCGAGTGGAGCGCCACGTGGGCGCCGAGTTCGAGCGGACGCTGGAGCACTGGCGTCGCCCACGTGTTGTCCACTATCACGTGCGCGCCGGCAGCCCGGCCGAGCTCGGCGAGGGCCGCGATATCCACCACGCGGACCAGCGGATTGGAGGGCGTCTCGACCCAGAGCATCTTGGTGCGCGAGTCCAGGGCGCGGCGTACCGCGGCCAGGTCGGTCATGTCCACAAGGGTGAGTTCGAGTCCCCACCGGGCGAACAGTTCACGCATCAGCCTGATCGTGCCGTAATAGGCGTCGTCGGGCGCCACGACGCGAGCGCCTGGCTCGTGCGCCTGACAGAGGGCCATGGCGGCCGCCGATCCCGACGAGAAGCACGCCGCGTCTGCTCCCCCCTCGAGCGCCGTGAGGCAGGTCTCCAACGCGTGCCGGTTGGGGTTGTCGTTGCGCGTGTAGAGATAGCCGCTGGGGAGCGTGCCGTCGGGAGCGCGCTCGAACGTGGTGGACAGCTGGATGGGCGGGGTGACGGCGCCGGTCACGGGATCGGGAGTATGACCGGCGTGGACGGCAATGGTCTCGAGGTGCATGGGAGGGTAGGACGGTAGGACGGTAGGACGGTAAGAGGGTGGAACCGCGTACTGCGTGACGATAACACGTTGGCGGTGCGGACGCCGTTCCAGCGCGAGTGTCCTACCGTCCTGCCCAGTGCAGCATCCCCGCCCGCTGGCGCGTAGTCCGTAAGTCAGATGTCACCTCAACTGGAACCCCCCGTGAGCCCCCTTTCTCTCCTCCGGCGCGTATGCGCCCTCCTGGTCCTGCCCGCGGCGCTCGCGGCCCAGGAGCAGCAGCTTCCGCTCAAGCACAAGCCCCAGCCGACCACGGCCGCTATCTCGGCCGGTGAGCTCATGACACGGCTGTACATCTTTTCCGACGACTCCATGCAGGGCCGCGAGACCGGGACGGTGGGCCACGTGAAGTCCACGGCCTACATCGCAGCCCAGGTCAAGGCGCTCGGCCTAAAGCCTGGTGGCGATCACGGCACGTACTTCCAGAATCTGCCCGTGTTCCAACGGTCGCTCGATCCCGCCTCGACGATCGGGGTGGGCGCCACGCGGCTGAAGGCGTTTACGGACTTCGTGGCCAGTCCCGGCCGCGGCGGCGATCCGCGCTCCGTTGACGGCGCGCAGGTGATCTTCGGCGGCGAGCAGGGCGACACGACGGCGCAGCTCACTGCCGATCAGGTGCGCGGCAAGCTGGTCGTCGTCACCGCGCGCCCAGGCGGACGCGGACGCGGGCGCGGGTTCGGCGGCTTTGGCCGCGGGCGCGGTGGTGCCAATCCGCTGGCCGATGCGGCAGGGATCGCCACGATCGAGACCGGCGAGGCCTGGAACGCCGCGGTGAAGGCGGCTCGCCCGCGCGCCGGCAACGTGATCTTCAAGAACCCCGACGCCACACCGCTGCCGGAGCAGGCGGCCACGCTCACGATCAATGAGCATGCGGCGCAGGTTCTGCTCGGCATGCCCGTGTCGCAGGCCACCAAGGGCGCGCTCGGCAAAACGGTAAAGGGCAATCCGAAGTTCGACGAGAAGCCGGCGCCGGCGCGCAACGTGGTGGCGATCCTTCCGGGCAGCGATCCCAAGCTCCGCGGCGAGTACGTGGCGATCGGCGCGCACAACGACCACCTCGGCATTCGCCAGGGTCCACCGGTTGATCACGATTCGCTCCACCTGTACAATGCGGCCCGGTACGCGATCACGGGCATGCTGGCCCGGGGCGAACAGCCGACGGCCGAGCAGCAGCAGGAACTGGCGAACATCCACATCAACCTCGACAGCATCCGGAAGCTGCGGCCTGTCCGCCTCGATTCGATCGACAATGGCGCCGACGACGATGGATCAGGGTCGGTGTCGGTGCTCGAGCTGGCCGAAGCGTTCGCAAAGGGCAAGATCAAGCCCAAACGGTCGATCATCTTCGTCTGGCACGTGGGCGAGGAAAAGGGGCTGTGGGGCTCGGAATGGTTCACCGATCATCCCACGGTGCCGCGCGACTCCATCGTGGCGCAGCTGAACATCGACATGGACGGGCGCGGCGACGCCAGCGACCTGCCGGTGGGCGGTCCCACGTATCTGCAACTCGTCGGATCGCACCGGCTGTCTACGGAACTGGGCGATCTCGTGGAGTCGGTGAACAAGACGGAGAAGACGCCGTTCACGGTCGACTACCGGTACGACGCACCCGGCCAGGCCGACAACATCTACTGCCGCAGCGACCATTACAACTATGCCCGCTACGGCATCCCGATCACGTTCTTCACCACGGGCCTGCACGGCGACTACCACCAGGTGACCGACGAGCCGGAGTACATCGACTACGATCACATGGCGCGCGTGACGCAGCTCGTCTTCGATGTGGCGGTGCAGGTGGCGGACCTGGACCATCGCGTGGTGGTTGACCAGCCCAAGCCCGCCGACCCGCATGCCCGCTGCGTGAACAATGGGGCGCCGCTGACGACGGGGAATTGAGGCGGACAGGGAGACAGTCAGACAGTCAGACAGTGCGACGGCGAACCGCCAACGTCGTGCAGCCCAACTCTCTAACCGCCTGACTGCCCGACTGTGCGCCTGTCAGGTTTTCAACCCGCCTACCAAGTCCTTCAACTGCGTGCTCTCCTGAAGTAGCAGATTGCTCGCCGCCGTCATTTCCTGGCACGCCGCGCTCTGTTCCTCGGTGGAGGCGTTCACTTCTTCGGCCGCGGCGGCATGGTTCTCGGCCGTCTTGCCGATCGTGTCGAGTCCGTCGATGGCGCTCGCCACCGCGCCGGCATTCTGCTCGGCCGCAGCCGACACGCCGCTCGCCGCCGCCTTGGTCTTTGTGGCAGCGGTGCCGATCACGAGCAGGGCCTGGTCGATTTCGCGCGACAACCGCTCGATCTCGCCCACACGCGACGCACTCGTTTCCATGGCGCGAGCGCTGGTCGAGACGCGAGTCGTCACCAACCCCGTCATCTGCACCACGTCCTGCGCGGCTTTCTGCGACTGCTCGGCGAGTTTGCGCACCTCGTCGGCGACCACGGCGAACCCGCGCCCGGCGTCGCCGGCGCGTGCCGCTTCGATGGCTGCGTTGAGCGCCAGCAGGTTGGTCTGTTCGGCGATCTGGCTCACCGAATGCACGAACCGAGTGATGTCGGCGGCAGCGGCGGCGAGCGCCGCGACCTCGCCCGCCGCCCGTTCCACGCCATTCTTCACGTCGGCGAGAATACCCAGAGCGCGCTCGATCTCGGCGCGCTTCTCGTTGGCTGAGCGTTCGATGCCGGTGGCCAGCGTCTGCACCTCATCGGCCCGGACCTTGACCTCGCCGGACGTATTGCGCACGGCGGTGAGCGTTTCATCCACGGTCCGGAGTTGGTACACCTGGGTTTCGGCGCCGTGCGACACTTCGGACATGGCGTTGGCCATATGGCTCGCCGATACCGCGATTTCCTCCGATACCGACGAGAGCTGGTGTGCCGAACTGGTCACGCTCTCTGCAGTGCGGGCGGCCGCCGCGACCACCCGTGACAGCGAATCGCCGGTGCGATTCATAGCGTCGGCGAGAATGCGGAATTCGCCGGGCATCTCGGCGGTCGTGCGCGCCGTGAGGTCGCCGCGACTCAGGCGCTCGGCCTGGCCGACGAGTGAGGAAAGCGGCCGGCTCACCGACCCTACCGTGACCACGACCACGACGACGCCGATGACCAGGGCCAGGCCGATGAGCGCGAGCAGCAGGTTGGCCCGATGCTTGGTCTCGGACGCGAGGGAGGCCGACGCGATGGCGACTTTCTGCGACTCGAGTTGATCCAAGCGATTGATGTTCGCGAGCAGCGGGTCGACCGCAGCGTGGGCATTGGCGGATTCCTGACGCGCCTCGGCGTCCCGGCCCAGGTCGGCCAGGCGGTGCGCCAGGGTATACTTGACCTCGAGGTCCGACAACCGCGAATCGACCGACGCGAGCACGCCGATCTGCTCCGCGGTCTGTCCCGGGCGGGCGTTCATCTGGCGCAGAATGGCGTGCGCTGCCCAGCCTTGGTCCCGGAATTCCCTCTCGGAGGTGGAGTCCCGATTCTCCAGATACTGCGCGCCGGCCTCGAGCGTTTGTGCGACGTCCGCCGACAGTTGCGACGCCAGCCGCGATTCCTCCTGCACGCTGGAGAGCGTGGCCGTCGTGTTGTCGGCCAGCGTGGACATCGAACCGCGGGCCACCGCGCCGGCCATGACGAGCAGAGCGACGAGAACGCCGAAGCCACCCCATAGGCGCCCGCCGATCGTGCCGAACTCCGCGAGGGAGCGCTTCATGGCGCACTCTCCACCACTCTGAGTGCTCCGTTGTGAATCATCGTCATCACCACCGTCTTCCCCACCGGATCGCCATTGGTGCCGAAGTAGAGGTTCCCGGTCACGCCCTTCCAACCCGATCGAGCATTCAGCCCGGCGAGGAAATCACGGATCCTGGCGCGGTCGGGGCCCGCGTGGGAGAGCGCGTCGTAAAGCAGGTTGGTGGCGTCGTAGGCGAGTGCCGCATTGCCATCGGGGGTGAGGCCGAACTTGGCGCGGAACTCCTGCACGAACCTCTGCGCCGCCGGATCGGGATCTTCGGCGCTGAACGGGGCCCCCACATACGCGCCTTCGGCGCCCGCCGTGTCCACGGAAAGCCCGGTCCATCCGTCGCCACCGAGCAGCGTCACGCCGAGCTTCTGGCGGCGCACCTCATTCACGAGCGCACGTCCCGACGCATCGGTGCCGGCCACGAAGACGAGATCCGGATCTTCGGTCTTGATGTAGGACACGTACGGCTCGAAATTCTGGGAGTCTTCGGCGATCGGATCGAAGCTCAGGACTGTGCCCGTGAAATTCCGGCGGAACGCGTCCGCCAGGCCCCGTCCGTAGGCGTTGTTCTCGTAGAGGATCGCTGCGCGCCGCTTGCCCAGGCGTGTACTCGCGAACTGCGCCATGTGCAACCCGTTCATCGAGTCGCTCGCGATCACGCGGAACACCCACGGTGAGATGCCGGTGAGCGCGGGCGACGTGGCCGTGGTGGCCAGCGAGACGAGGTGGCCGGCGTCGTAGACCCTGGCCGCAGCGACCTCGGTGCCCGAATTCACGTGACCGATCACGGCGACGACTGCGGGATCGGTCACGAATTGGCGAGCGATGGCAGTGGCCTTCTGGCCGTCGGCCTGGTCGTTCTGCCAGTCGATCTCGATGGGGTGTTGGGCATAGCCGGGGCGCGCCTTGATCTGCTCGTAAGCGAGTTCCATGCCGCGGCGATTCATCGCGCCGTAGGCTTCGTCCCATGGGCCGGCGGCCCCAAACCGCACGAGCGAGCCGGAGCCGGGCCCGCCGCACGCGATCAGGATCAGACTGAAGAGAGGGTAGAGCTTTTTCACGAAAGGAAGGGAGACGACGGGAGAGAAGGGCGACTCATGGCGTCGTCGCCATTGGTGCCGGCGGCGCTGCAGAGCACGCCTGCGGTCGCCCCAATGTACCCAACTTCCACCATGGCGGCGTGGTCTTGCCGTGGTACAGGTCGGGTGCGAACGCCACGAACCCCTGGGCGGCGAACCGATCGACGAGTTCCCTGATGCGGTCCACGAAGCCCCACCACTCCTGGATGACGAGCAGTCCCGGGCCCGAGCCCAGCGGTGGAGTGGCGATGTATCCCGATCCTTCGCGCCCGTTGATCGGGAAGGTGACCATCTTGCCGGCCATAACGCACTCCTCGTTGCGAGCGCCTGTTCGCGCTACCTGTCCCGTGCCTGCTGTTGCGTGAGACAATGCAGCGTGCCGAGACCCCACACCAGATCGACGGCGTGGATGCCAACCACGCGGTGTGCGGGAAAGATCTCGGCGAGAATGTTGAGCGCGACGCGATCGTTGGGGTCATTGAACGTGGGGACGATCACGATGCCATTGGCAATGTAGAAGTTGGCGTAGCTCGCTGGCAGCCGTACCCCGTCCATCATCACCGGACGGGGGTACGGCATCTTGATGACGGTGTAGTCGCCCCTCTTGCCGCCCGCCGCCTCCAGGCGCTTCAAGTTGTCCACCGAGCGACGGTGGTTGTCGTCGGCCGGGTCCTCCTCGAAGGCGAGCAGGATCACGTCGTGTGCGGCGAATCGCGCCACGTCGTCCACGTGGCCGTGAGTGTCGTCCCCTACGCACCCTTCGCCCAGCCAGATGGTCTTGCGAATGCCCAGCCATTCGGCGAACGCACGTTCATACTCGTTGCGCGTCATCCCCGGATTGCGCGCCTGCATATCGGACAGCAGGCACTCCTCGGTCACGAGCAGCATGCCGCGGCCGTCGGTGTCGATGGCGCCGCCTTCCAGCACCATCGGCGCGCCGTCGGGGCGCGTCGCCGGCGTGCGAGGCAGCCCGGAGATGCGCGCGATGGCCGCTCCGACCTTGCGATCGCGGGCGAAGTTTTCGTACTTCGCCCAGGCGTTGAACGCCCAGTTGATCCACTCCGGGCTGCCGTCCGGGCGAATAACCGTGGTGGGCGCGGAGTCGCGCAGCCATACGCGGTCAGTAGGCACCAGGTGCAGCCGGACGTTGGCCGTCACGCCGTGCGCCGCGAGACAGGTCCGGGCCTGTGTGCGCACGTCCTCGTCGTGGCACAGGATCTCCACGGGTTCGTGGGCTGCCAGCACGCGCGCGATCTCGGCGTACACCCAGTGCACGGCTCCGAGCTTGCCGGGCCAGTCGGGCTCGTGATGCGGCCACGCGATCCACGTCGCAGCGTGCGGCTCCCACTCGGCAGGAAACCGACGCGCCGATGCGGGCGTGCTGCGCTTACGAACCGATGTAGCGCTGGAGGATCGGGGCGTAGGCATCGATGCGGCGGTCGCGGAGGAACGGCCAGTTGCGGCGCGTCTCCTCGATGAGGGCGGGGTCGCACGTCGCGATCAGCACCGCAGGATCGGTGCCGGCGTCGGCAACGAGGCGGCCGAAGGGGTCGCTGACGAACGAGTGCCCGAAGAACTCCAGGCCTGCGGTGCCAGACTCGGCTTCGAAGCCTACGCGATTGGCGGCGGCGACGTAGACACCGTTGGCGATAGCGTGCGCGCGTTGCGCGGTGCGCCACGCGTCCACTTGCGCGGCGCCGAACTCGGCTTTCTCGGCCGGATGCCAGCCGATCGCGGTAGGATAGAACAGTACGTCGGCCCCGAGCAACGCCGTGATGCGCGCCGCCTCGGGGTACCACTGGTCCCAGCAGATGAGCACGCCGACGTTCGCGTAGCGCGTCTGCCAGACCTTGAAGCCAGTGGCCTGCGCCACCACGCGCGGATCGAGCGAAACGTCGGCCGTACCGTCGCCGGGCGTGAAGTAGTACTTCTCCAGATAGAGCGGGTCTTCGGGGATGTGCATCTTGCGGTACACCCCGAGCAACGATCCATCGGCGTCGATGACGGCGGCCGAATTGCGATACACGCCGGGCGCCTGCTTCTCGAACAGCGGCGCCACGATCACGACCTCCAGCTCCCGGGCGAGATCCTGCATCGCATCGGTGGTCGGGCCCGGAACCGGCTCGGCGATGTCGAACCGCTCGGCGCGCTCTGCCTTGCAGAAGTACGGCGCGTTGAAGAGCTCCTTGAGGCAGACGATCTGCGCTCCCCGCGTCGCGGCTTCACGGATGCGCGCCGTGGCCGCGGCCAGCCCCGCAGTGGAGTCCGCGGCCGCCGTGTCCTGGACGATGCCGACGGTGAAGGGTTGCTTGCTCATGAAGGAAAGTTGCAGTCGCCGGACACCGGCAGGAAGGGCGCAGGGCAACTTCGCCCGACGGCCCGGGCCCGGGCGGCCGGCGACCGAGTGAGCAAGGCTGCGCCGCGGGCCGGACGGCGCTAGGTGGCGCTTCCCGGCGGCACCAGCACCCGCAGCACTCCCGGCCGGCTCTCGACGCGGACCTCGGCCGACGCGGCGCGCCGCAGTTCCCCGTCGGCCTCGTACAGCGGTGGCGACGCGAAGCGCAGCGAGAACGCGGCGGCGCGTCGTGCCGATACACGGGGATGGCGCAGATGCGTCCCCCTGGCGGCGCGGGCCAGCAGTGCCGGACGCTCGAACGCCGCGACGTCGGCGATCGCGATGGCGTCGAGCATCCCGTCGTCGATGCGTGCGCCGGGCGCCACGTGAAAGGCGCCGCCGAAGTGTGCACCGTTGGCGAACGCGAGCAGCAGGTACGTGGACGAGCGGGCCTCGTCGTCGATCGTCACCTCGAGGCCGCGGTAGGCGAACAACTCCTGCACCGCAGCCACCGCGTACAACGCCGCGCCGCGCAGCCAACGCATGCGCTCGGTGCGCGCGAGCACTGCCACGTCGAAGGCGAATCCCGCCACGTTGAGAAACAGCTCGCCGTCCACTGCCGCCATGTCGATGGTTCGCTCCTCGGAGTCACCGGCCACGAGACGCGCCATCGCCTCGGCATCGCGCGACGGCTCGGGAAGATTCTTCACGAAATCGTTGCCCGTGCCGGCCGCGATCAGCGCGAGCCGCGCCGGCGACCCGTGCCGCGCCAACTCGGCGGCCGCCTTGCTCCAGGTGCCGTCGCCGCCCAGCACGGCGATCGTGTCGCAGCCGTCGTCCAGCGCCGAGCGCACCTGCCGCGCTTCGTCGCCCGGCGCCACTGTGGGACGGATGTCGGTGATCCCGCAGGCGGCGAAGGCCTGCGCCACCTGCGGCAGGAGCCGTGCGGCGCGGCCCCGGCCGGCAGCGGGATTCACGATGAGGCAGGCGCGCTGGGTCACACGCATGAAGTGCGGGGAGCAAGGCGCCGGAGTGCGACGCTACGCGCTCGCGGCAATTGAACCAATCACGATGTCGGCAACGTTGGTACCGGTGGGGCCGGTGTGCAGCAGCGCGCCGGCTGCGGCCAGCGCCTCATATGACTCGTGGGAAGCGAGGGCCGCGGCGGGATCACGGCCCGCATCGCGAATTGCGTCCCAAGTGCGCGCATCCACGCAGGCGCCTGCTGCGTCGGTGGGACCGTCGCGGCCGTCGGTGCCCGCAGCGAGCAATGTGATGCCGCGTGCGGCCTCCCCGGCTTCGCCGAGTACCTGCGCGGCGGCGAGCGCCAGTTCCTGGCAGCGCCCTCCCAGCGGGCGTGGCTCAGGGGGGAGCGCCCCGAACTCGCTGCGCGCCCGCAGACTTGGCGTGAGCGAGGGGGGCGGAATGGCGACCGTCGTTTCCCCGCCGCAGACGAGCACCGAGGTGCGCCCCCCCGCCTGTGCGCGCCGCTCGATGAGGGCGCGCGCCAGCGCCGCACCGGCGTCGGCGGCGTTGCCGGCCAGCGTCGCGTCGGCCACGGTGACCTCGGATATGCCCAACTCCGCTGCCCTGGCGCCGGCAGCCTCGAGCGCCGCGCGGTTGTTCACGATCACACGGGTCGTCACGTGCGCGAATGCCGGGTGCGTCTGTTTGGGCGTCTCGGGCACCACCCCGCGTTGGGTTTCCGCGAGATGTTCCCGGAATGACGGAGCGAGACGCTGATACAGCTTCGCGCGGTGCAGGATCTCGATCACGTCCTTCACCGTATACGGATCGGCCACACACGGGCCGGAGCCGATGCACGAGACGTCGTCACTGATCACATCGGAGACGGCCAGGCAGTGGATCGTGGCAGGAGCCAGCGCCAGCGCCAGGCGCCCGCCGCCCCAGCGAGAGAAGCGCTTGCGCACGGCATTCATCTCGCGAATGTCCAGCCCGCTGGTGAGCAGCATTTCGTAGAGATGCGCGAAATCGGCCTCGCTCTTGCCGCGCAGGGGTGCGCCGATGAGACTCGAGGCGCCGCCCGAGATGAGCACGATGGCCAGGTCGTTGCTCTTCATCCCAGTGGCGGCGTCGGCCAACCGCGCCGCGGCGGCGAACGAGTGGCGGCCCGGCACCGGGTGGTCACCTTGCAGTGCCGGCACGGTGGCTGCCGGCGATGGGGCGTCCTCTGGCGCCACCACCAGGCCGCCCGCGATGCTGATCAGCGACCGCTGCAACGTAGCCGCTGCGGCATTCGCCATGTTGTGCGCCGACTTCCCCACCGCGAACAACCACAGCCGCTGGTGGCGGGCGGCGGAAATCTTCTCGATCGCCTGCGCCGTGGCGGCGCCAGGATCGGCGCCGGCCAAGGCCGCACGGAACAGGGATTCAACCAGTTCTCGGGACGCCTCGGCGGTCACCGCCTCGCCCTGTGTCGGCGACGTGCGGTTCCCGCGGCGGGACGCTGCTCCACTATGGCGAGCCAGACCCGCTCACCCCCGCCGCGCTGTCCACCGCGGCCTCCATGTCCTTGTATGCCGCGGCCGAGAGCACGTTGAACCCGTTGCCCACCACGCGATACGTAATGCGGCCGTCGGGTCCGACCACGAACAGGTAGCGCTTGTCGTAGTTCTTACCGGTCTGGGCGCCGTACAACCGGCCCACCGCTTCGCCAGAGTCGCTACCGAACAGCATCGGGAAGTCCGCGTCGCGGGCCCAGGAATAGAGTGCGGTGTCGGGGTCGGTGCTGACGGCGAGCACGACGACCTTCTTCCCGTCGTTGAAGAGCGTGGCGTACTGATCACGGTACGCCTCCATTTGCACCGTTCACCCTTTGGTTCGCGCCCGGATGAAGAAGGCGAGCACGACGGTCTTGCCGCGGAAGTCCGACAGCCGGATGGGCTTGTCGAGCATCCCGAACCTCGTGGCGCCGGGAATCGTGAAGTCCGGCGCGATCTCTCCCACCAGCGGCGCCGGCGTTGACGTCGCGGCCGCCTGCTGAGCGCGGGCAGTACTGGCCGCCGCGGCGAGCGCCGCCGCCAATCCCAACGTACCCACGGAAGTTCGGTTCACGGATCTCCTCGGGTGGAAGTGCAGTGCGTGAAGTTGGCTGTCGTCCCCGCATACCGCAATGCAGGTCGGCGAGTTGTGGAGCAACGCCAAGCCCGACCCCGTACGTTCGGAGGCGCTCTCGCCTCGCAGATACCGCCCGGGCGCGGCGACGGTCAGCCGACCACGCCCGCCTCGCTCCGGCCAGCGGTGCGTTACTTCCGGCCGACCAGCGACCGCAGCACGTAGGGAAGAATGCCGCCGTGCCGGTAGTAGTGCATCTCCTCGGGCGTGTCGATGCGCGCCATCACCTGGAACTCCTTCGTCGCGCCGTCCGTGGCCGTGGCACGCACCGTGAGCGGCGCCTTGGGCGTGAGTGAGTTGGCAAGCCCCGCGACCTCATAGGTTTCGAAGCCGGTGAGCCCAAGCGATTGGCGGGACTGCCCACCGGTGAACTCCAGGGGCAGCACGCCCATGCCCACGAGGTTCGACCGGTGGATCCGCTCGAACGACTCGGCGATCACCGCCTTCACGCCGAGCAGGATAGTGCCCTTGGCCGCCCAGTCCCGCGACGACCCCGTGCCGTACTCCTTACCGGCGATGATCACCAGCGGTGTCCCCGACTTCTGGTACGCCATCGCCGCGTCGTAGATGTACGTGGGTTGAGCGCCCGGCGCGGTGGCTGTCCACCCGCCCTCGGTGCCCGGCGCGAGTTCGTTGCGGAGGCGGATGTTGGCGAAGGTGCCGCGCATCATCACCTCGTGATTGCCGCGGCGCGAGCCGTACGAGTTGAAATCCTTCCGCTCAACGCCGTGCACTACCAACCACTGTCCGGCAGGACTCTTGAGCGGAATGCTCCCGGCTGGAGAGATGTGATCGGTGGTGATCGAGTCACCGAGCATCGCCAGCACGCGGGCGTCGGTGATCGGGCGAATGCCCGGCGGCGTCATTGTCATCCCTTCGAAGTAGGGCGGGTTCTTCACATATGTGGAACCCGTCTGCCACGCGTACGTCTCTCCATGGGGCACGTCGAGCCCCCGCCACTCGTCGTCGCCCTTGAATACGTCGGCATACTCCGCAGTGAAGAAATCACGCTTCACGCTGCGCAAGATCTCGTCCTGCACGTCCTTGGGGCTCGGCCAGATGTCCTTGAGGTATACCGGCCCGTTCGTGCCCTCTCCCAGCGGTTCGATGGTGAGGTCAACATCCATGCGGCCAGCGAGCGCGTACGCCACCACGAGCGGCGGCGACGCCAGGTAGTTGAACCGCGTGAGCGAGTTGACACGCCCTTCGAAGTTGCGGTTGCCGCTCAATACCGAGGCCACGATCAGTTTCCGTTGTTCGATGGCCGCGGCGATCGATTCGGGAAGCGGCCCCGAATTGCCAATGCACGTGGTGCAGCCGTACCCCACGAGGTTGAACCCCAGTGCGTCCAGATACTCCGTGAGTCCAGCCTGGTTGTAGTAGTCGGTCACCACCTTGGAGCCCGGCGCCAGCGAGGTCTTCACCCACGGCTTGGTCTTGAGCCCCTTCTTCACGGCGTTCCGCGCCAGCATGCCGGCGGCGATCATCACGCTCGGGTTCGAAGTATTGGTGCAGCTCGTGATGGCGGCGATGACCACGGCGCCGTTGCGAAGCATGAACTTCTGCCCATTGTGCGAGCACTCCACTTCGTCGTGCGTCTGCGCCGCACCCTCAGCGTCCATCCGCGTCTTGGCGACCGCCGTGTCTCCATTGCCGACGGGCTTCGCTGAAGCGGCGAGCCGCTGCGCCTCAGCCTGGTATGCGTCAGCGTACATCGTCTTGGCGTTCGCCAGCGGCACCCGGTCCTGAGGACGCTTGGGGCCGGCCAGGCTGGGCTCCACCGTGGCGAGGTCGAGCTCCAAGGTGTCGGTGAACACGGGATCGGGCGTGTCGTCGGTGCGGAAGAGCCCCTGTTCCTTGGTATAGGCTTCTACGAGTTTCACGTGATGCTCGCTGCGCCCGGTGAGCCGCAAGTACTTCAGCGTCTCGGCGTCGCAGGGGAAGAAGCCCATGGTCGCACCGTATTCCGGCGCCATGTTGGCGATCGTCGCGCGGTCCGCAAGCGACAGCGACGACAGGCCAGCGCCGTAAAATTCCACGAACTTGCCCACCACCTTCTTCTTGCGGAGCATCTCGGTGCAGGTGAGTACGAGGTCGGTGGCCGTCGCGCCTGCCGGCAGCCTGCCGTGCAGCTTGAACCCGATGACTTCGGGAATGAGCATCGTCACTGGCTGCCCCAGCATGGCCGCCTCGGCTTCGATCCCCCCCACGCCCCATCCCAGCACGCCGAGGCCGTTGATCATCGTCGTGTGCGAGTCGGTGCCGACCAGGGAATCGGGGTACGCCTCGCCGGTCTCGTCGTTCACGAATACCGTCTTGCCCAGGTATTCCAGGTTCACCTGATGGCAGATGCCAGTGCCCGGCGGCACCACACGGAAGTTCTTGAATGCTTCCTGCCCCCAACGCAGGAACACGTACCGCTCGCCGTTGCGCTCGAATTCCTTCTCGGTGTTCAGCAGGAACGCGGCCGCGCTGCCATATTCATCCACCTGCACCGAGTGATCGATCACCAGGTCCACCGGCTGCAGCGGATTGATCTTCTGCGGATCGCCGCCGAGTTTGGCGATCGCGTCGCGCATCGCCGCCAGATCGACCACGGCCGGCACGCCGGTGAAGTCCTGCAACAGGACGCGGGATGTGCGGAAGGCAATTTCCTTCTCGACTCTCGCCTTGACGTCCCAGCGGATCATGGCCTCGATGTCGCCCCGCTTCACGAAAGCGTCGTCTTCGTTCCGCAGCAGATTCTCGAGCAGGATCTTGATACTGAAGGGGAGCTTGGCCGTGGCGCCGCCCAGATCGCGCAGGCGATAGACCGTGTATGACGTACCGTCGACGGCCAGCGCCGCGCGGCTGCCAAAAGAGTTCTTGCTTGTCATGGAAGTGCCTCTCGATCGCGGCCGCTCGATGGGGCCGGGGCGAGGGTTCTCAGTGGAGCCACTGCCGCATGGACGGCAGGCTATCGTCCAATCTAGCGTGAGGCGGCGAAGTCGGCAGTGCCGCGTTGCCAGCCCGCCATTGACGGAGCGCCGCCCGGCGGTGTACATGGTCTGCATTACCACATAACGTCCACGGACGATCATCCCGTGCCTGATTACCCTTTCGTTCCCCTGGAATTCACGCGGCAGCCGGTAGAAGAGTCGCGGCGTCGCGCCCGCGAGTTCTTCGACGAGATGAACCGCCGGCGTACCACGCGCCACTTCTCCGCCGACCCCGTGCCGCGCGACCTCATCGAATACGCCATTCGCACGGCAGGCACGGCGCCCAGCGGCGCGCACCAGCAACCGTGGACGTTCGTCGCCGTGTCGGATCCCGTACTCAAGCGCCAGATGCGCGCCGCGGCCGAGGCCGAGGAATACGAGAATTACCACGGGCGCATGCCGCCGGACTGGCTCGAGGTGCTCGCGCCGCTGGGCACCGACGAGCATAAACCGCATCTCACCGATGCCCCGTGGGTGGTCGTCCTGTTCCGGCAGGCTCACGGGCTGGATACCGGCGGCCGCAAGAAGACCTTCTATTACACCCAGGAGTCGTGCGGCATCGCGGCCGGGCTGTTCATCGCCGCGGTGCACCACATGGGACTGGTCACGCTCACGCACACCCCCAACCCGATGGCCTTCCTCAGCGAACTCCTCGACCGGCCGCCGAACGAGAAGGCCATGCTCGTCATGCCAGTGGGCTATCCCGCCTCCAACGCCAAGGTGCCGGCCCTCACTCGGAAGCCCGCCGGCGAAATCGCCGTCTGGCTCTAGCTTCCGTCATGCCCGAATCCCAGGACGTCGTCGCGCTCGCGCAGCGCCTCATGGCCATTGACTCCACGAGCGGGCGCGAGGGCGAATTGATGACCCACGTGCACGCCCTCCTCGAACAACGCGGCTGGACGACGACGCGCATTCCGGTGAGCGAGGGCCGGTTTGCCGTGTTCGCCCGTACCGGCGACAAGCCCTTCATCACGCTGTCCACCCACCTCGATACCGTGCCGCCCTTCATCGCGCCCCGTCTGGACGGCAGCGTGCTGTGGGGACGTGGCGCCTGCGACGCCAAGGGCATCGCGGCCGCCATGATTTGCGCCGGCGACGTGCTCCGCGCCGAGGGGACGCCTATCGCCTTGCTGTTCGTGGTCGGCGAGGAAGTCACGCACGACGGGGCACACGCGTCGAACGAGTGGCTTGCCGCCAGCGGACTCACCAGCCGCGCCATCGTCGACGGCGAGCCCACGGAAAGCATGCTCGGCAGCGGCACCAAAGGGGCGATGCGCGTGACCGTTCGCACGAGCGGCCGGCCGGCGCACTCAGCGTATCCAGAATTGGGGCATTCCGCCATCGAGGGTCTGGTGGGCCTGCTCGCCGAGCTGCCCACGTTGAAGCTCCCTCAAAGCGAGCTGTTCGGGGCCACCACCGTCAACATCGGACAGATCAGCGGCGGCGTGGCCGACAACGTCGTCGCCCCCTGGGCCGAAGCGCGGCTGATGGCGCGGACCGTGTCTCCGGACGGCGACGTCATGCGTGTGCTCGAGCGGTGGGCGGCAGGCCGCGCCGAACTGGAGCAGGGCGTCACCGTGCCGCCGGTCGAACTCGGTGTGCTGCCGGGTTTCGAGACGTCGGTCGTGGCGTTCGCCACCGACATCCCCGCGCTCGGCAACTGGGGCACGCCCTATCTATTCGGTCCCGGCTCCATCCACGTCGCGCACCGTGAAGACGAGCACGTGCGGGTCGAAGAGCTACGTGCGGCGGTGGGCGCCTATGCGCGGATCGCGCGCGCCTTGGGCTGAGCAGGCCCATCGGCCCACTCCACGGCCCACTTCGACACGGCGTCCAGCGCCTGCTCGAGCGCGCGCCCCTTCTTGCTCAACTCGTATTCCACGCGTACCGGGGTGTCGGGCGTGACCACGCGTACCACGATGCCCTCGGCCTCGAGTTCCTTGAGCCGCTCAGAGAGCATGCGGTCGCTCATGTCGGGAATAGCGTGCCGGATGTCGCAGTAGCGGGTGCGCCCAGCCATCAGCACCTGCAGCACGGCGCCTGTCCACCGGCGGCCGATCAACTCAATGGCCTTGTGGAAGTTGGGGCAGACTGCCTGGGCGGGGCCGGACATGGCTACAACCTCGGAATAACGGACGCACTTGACAAGAGTAACACATCTTTCTAATGTTACATATGAAAAGTAGGTAACACATCAACTATTTTCAAGTACCGAGGCAATCATGAGCACCCCGACCACTTGGCAGATCGATGCTGCGCACAGCGCCGCCGAGTTTGCCGTCAAGCACCTGATGATCGCTACGGTCAAAGGCCACTTTGCCGATGTGCAGGGCACGGTCACCGTAGACGAACGGAATGCAACCGCGGCCGCGGTCGACGTCACGATCGGTGTGGCCAGCATCGACACCCGCGACGCCAAGCGCGACGCCCACCTCAAGTCAGCCGATTTCTTCGACGCCGAAAAATACCCGGCGATCACGTTCAAGGGCACGCGGATCAACGGTTCGGTGGAAGGTGAGTTCAAGCTGATGGGAGACCTGACCATTCGCGGCGTGACGCGGGCCGTCACCCTCGACGTACAGTCTTCGGGTCGCGCCACGGATCCGTGGGGTGGCGAGCGCGCCGGCTACGCCGCGACCACGCGCATCAACCGCAAGGATTTCGGCCTCACCTGGAACGTTGCAACGGAAGCGGGTGGCGTACTCGTGGGCGAAGACGTCAAGATTTCCATCGAGATCGAGTTGGTGAAGCAGGCCGCGCAGGCCGCGGCGTAACCGCCGGCGCCGGGACGGGGGCATGCGCGCCTGCCCCGGCGGTGGTTGACAAGGGAAAGGAACCATGTCCATTGATGCGGGCGCCATGATTGGCGGTGTGCATCTCCGCGTGAGCGACCTCGACCGGTCGCTCGCGTTCTATACAGACCTGTTGGGGCTCGATCTCCTGGAGCGAGCCGGTGACCTCGCCACGCTCGGCGCCGGCGGGCGCGCGTTGGTGGAGGTGCGGGCCGTTGCCGGTTCGGTGCCGCGCCCGCGGCGCAGTACGGGGCTATACCACTTTGCGGTGCTCGTGCCGGGGCGCGCCGACCTCGGGAATGCGCTGGCGAGATTGGCAGCGGCTCGCTGGCCACTGCAGGGCGCCTCCGACCACGGCGTGAGCGAGGCGCTCTATCTGGCCGACCCCGACGGTATCGGCATCGAGATCTATCGCGACCGGCCGCGCGACGAATGGCCGGTGAGTGGCGGCGCGCTGCAGATGGTGAGCGAGCCACTCGATCTGCGCGCCCTGCTCGACGCCGGCGTGACCGGCGGCGACGTGCCGGCGCGTGTCCCGGCGGGCACGCGCATGGGCCACGTGCACTTGCAGGTGCGCGACCTCGACGAAGCCGACGCGTTCTACCATGGCGTGCTGGGGTTCGACGTCATGCAGCGCATGGCGCCGGGTGCGCTGTTCGTGTCGGCGGGCGGGTACCACCACCATCTCGGGCTCAACACCTGGGGCGTGGCCGGCGCACCGCCTCCGCCGGACGACTCGACCGGGCTCCAGTACTTCCGCATCGCGATGCCGGACGGGGCGGCGCTCCGCGCGATGCGGGACGCACTCGCCCGCGCCGGCGTACGGCTGGAGCCGCATGACGGGGGATGGCTCGTGCACGATCCGTCGTCGAACGCGGCGCTGCTGACCGCCGGCTAGGGAACGAGAAGCTCGTCGTGGTCGGCGTCCTCGTCCGAGGAACCGGGGGTGACGAGGTCGAGTCGCGCCGCCTTGATGGCGCGTGTAGGGCAATGGCGAACGAAATCGCCGTCGGCCGCTGACCACTCCACCAAGGGTTCGCGGGGCACGGCCGTTCCGTCGGCAGGGTCGAACGTCATGGCGTCCGGCGCCAGGGCCACGCACAGCCCGCACTTGACGCAATCCTCTCGCACGACATGAAGCTGCATTCGCTTGCGCGGATACACACCTGAGGTCTGCTTCAGATATGCCTCGATGTGTTCCAACGCCTTGATCGTGGCGCGGTACCCCTCGCGGATGTTCTGCTCGGCACGGGCGAAGCTCAGCCAGTTCGCATCCACCTTGGGGCGGACGAGCAGCATTGGGGGGCCGCTCCACTTCACGAGCGGTTGCAGTTGCAGATGGTGCATCATCGTGGTCACCGCGCGCATGTAGATGGCCGCGAACCCCTGGGCGCCGATGCGCGGGATGGGGCGCACATCGGAACTGCCGACGTCTACGGCAATCACGGCATCCATGCCGAGGCCCGCGGCCTCGGCTGGCATGTTGTCGATAACCCCTCCGTCCACGCACAGCCGCCCACCCACGCGCGCCGGAGGAAAGAATCCCGGCAGGGCGCACGACGCGTACACGGCGTCCCGGACCGGCACGTCGCGCAGCCCTGGCAAGCCCCACACCACGCGGGTGGCGCGCTCGAGATCCACCGTGTTCACGAGCAGCGGCCGCGGCAGGTCGTCGAACGTGCCGGAGGAAACGACTTCGTCCACCATGTTGCGCAGCGGTTCGCCCAGGTAGATCGAGGGCGACTGCATGCGCTCCATCACCATTCCGAGGTGGTTGATGCGGAACAGATCGCGGCGGCGGAGCGACTCGGCGCGCCGCGCCAACTCGTCGGCGCCCATCCCGCGCACTGCCGCGGCGGCGATGAGCGCGCCAATGCTCGTGCCCCCGAACACCGCGGGGCGGATGCCCCGCTCCTCCAGGGCACGGATCACGCCGATGTGCGCGAACCCCTTCACGCCCCCGCCGCCAAGGACGAGGGCGATCCGGGCCGTGGACGCGCGATCGGCCGTCAAGCTATTGGAGGTAGTTGTAGAGGCCGATGAGACCGACAACCCCGCCGCCTACCATGAAGATGGTGCCGGGCGTGCCGCCGATGATCGCGCCGACGATGAGGGCCGCTCCGCCCACGATCATCAGCGTAGTGGACTGCGCGCGATTGTTGGCGGGGGCCAGAGCGCCCGTCTCCGCGAGCGGAACGTTCTGACGCGCGGGCAGTACGCCGACGGCCGACGAACGGAGAACGGGGCCGACGGTGGCGCTCGGGATCGCGTTGGCCTGAACGGTGAGCGCCGGCGCGCCAAGGGGAATCGATACGACGGGGCGGGCGGGTGCCTGAGCGCCCGCGGCGATCGCCGTCAGCGCCAGTATGAGGACGACAGCCAATGGGTGAGATCGTGTAACCACAGAAGCCTCCAAGAAGGGGACAGCACCGTGGCGCGCCTGATATCGTGCCGCCATTCCTGCGAGAATGTGGCGTCCGGGGCGCGCGCGGTCTAGTGTTGTACACGGTTCACCGCCGTCGGCGCCCGCCCGACGTCCACCCAGCCGCCCCGACACCCCATGAGTCAGCGCGCTTCCATCGAATCCTCGCTCATCCGGGCCGTGGGTGTCTGGGGTCTGGCAGCGAGCATCGTCAACCTGATCATCGGCGGGGGGATCTTTCGCATTCCCTCCGACCCCGCAGTGGCCGGACTGTTGGGGGCAGCGGCGCCGCTGGCTTACCTGATCTGCGCCCTCGCCATGGGGCTGGTGGTGTTGTGCATGGCCGAGGCAGGCAGCCGCGTGTCGCTCACCGGCGGGCCGTACATGTACGTCGAAACGGCATTCGGCCCCTACGCAGGGTTCCTGGTCGGCGTGCTCATCTGGTCCATCGGCGCCACGGCGGTACCGGCGATCGCGATGATCTTCGCCGACAACTTTGCGCGCGTGGTGCCGGGATTCGATTCGGCAGGAGCCAAGGTGGGCCTGCTGGTGGCGACGTACGCGATCGTGGTGTGGATCAATGTACGCGGCGTCAAGCAGGGCACGCGCCTCATCGGCGCCGCCACGATCATCAAGCTCGCGCCGCTCGTGCTGCTGGTCGTGGTCGGGGCGTTCGGCCTCCATATGGAATATCTGAAACCGACCGCGATGCCGCCCAAACACGACTTCGCCCGGGCGGCGATGGTGCTGGTGTTCGTATTCGCCGGATTCGAGAGCGCACTCGTGCCGAGTGGGGAGGTGCGGGAATCGTCGCACACCGTGCCGCGTGCGTTGCTCCTGGCCATGGGGACGGTCACGCTCCTGTTCATCGCCCTGCAGCTCGTGGTGCAAGGCGTTCTGGGGCCCCACCTCGTGGGCTCACCCACTCCGCTGGCCGACGCGGCGGAGGTCGTCATGGGACCGTGGGGCGCACGGCTGTTCGCCGTGGCCGTCGTGCTCTCGACGTTCGGATTCATGACCGGCATGGCGCTGGCCATGCCACGGGCTCTGTTCGCGTTCGCGCGCGACGGCTACGCGCCGCGCGCCCTGGCTGCCGTGCACACAGACTACCACACGCCGCACGTGGCGATCATTGCGCAGGCCGCGCTGACCGTGGTGCTGGCCGCGACGGGCGCGTTCGACCGGCTGGTGGTGCTCGCCAATCTGGCGGCGCTGCTGGCGTACCTGGGCTGCTGCGCTGCCGCCTTCGAACTCCACCGGCGGGACGTACGTGGTGATGGCGAGCCGTTCCGGCTCCCCGGCGGCAACGTCATTCCCCTGCTCGCCGGTGTGATGGTCATCGCTCTCCTCTCGTCCGTCACGGCACGTGAGTGGCGCATGGGCGGGTTGGTGCTGGCCGTCGCCACGTTGGTGTTCGTGACCACACGCCGCACACGCGCCGAACGCGCCGCCACCTCGTCCGCTGCATGACCGATCCCCTTCTCGCCTTTCGTTCCGAATTCCCGATCCTCGAACGCACCACGTATCTCGTATCCAATTCGTTGGGCGCCATGCCACGGCACGTGCCCGACCGGCTGGCCGAGTACGTGGACGAGTGGGCCGAACAGGGGGTGCGGGCCTGGGGGCGCGCGTGGTGGGAGATGCCGTCGAAGCTGGGCGACGAGATCGCGCCCCTGATCGGAGCCGACGCCGGCCAGGTGGTGATGGTCGGCAACGTGACGCTCGGCCAGGCCACGGTGCTTTCCGCGCTCGACTACCCGCCCGAGCGCAACCGCATCGTGATGACCGAGTTGGATTTTCCGTCGGTCCGCTACGTCTACGACCGCCTGGCCACCCGCCTCGGCGCCGAGATCGTGGTCGTCCCGGCGGCCGCCGACGGCATCAGCGTGGATGCCGGCGCGGTGGAGGCAGCGATCGACGAGCGCACGCGGCTCGTCTGCATTTCACACGTCCTCTTCCGGTCGGCATTCGTGATGGACGTGGCACCGATCGCCCGGCGGGCGCATGCGATGGGCGCGTTGGTGTCGCTCGACGCATTCCATGCGGTGGGCGTACTGCCGGTGGACGTGAAGGCGCTGGGTGTGGATTTCCTCACGGGCGGCGTGCTCAAGTGGTTGTGCGGCGGGCCCGGTGGCTGCTTCCTGTACGTGGCGCCCGGCGTGCAGACCGCACTCGAGCCGTCGCTCACCGGGTGGCAGGCACACGCCAATCCGTTCGCCTTTGAAACCGAGATGGCGTACACAGCAGGCGTCTACCGTTGGCTCAACGGCACGCCGGCCATCCCGGCCCTGTACGCCGCCCTCGAGGGACCGCGCGTGGTGCGGCGAGCCGGTGTGGCGGCGATCCGCGCCAAGAGCATGCGGCAGACGGCGCGGTTGCTCGCACTGGCCGACGAGCGAGGCTATCCGGTCAGGACGCCCCTCGACCCGGCACGTCGTGGAGGCACCGTGGCATTCGACGTCCCCCACGCGTTCGAGGTCTCGCAGTATCTTCTGTCGCGCGACGTGCTGGTGGATTTTCGTCCCCACGCCGGCATCCGGGTGGCGCCGCACTTCTACACCAGCGACGACGAACTCGCCGCCGCGGTGGCGATGATGGACGAGGCGCTCACCACCGGCCGCTGGCGCGAGTTCGAGATGCCCGGGAGCGCCGTCACCTGAATCGTGTTCTCATGAAGAAGCCAACCGCCAATCGCCTGCGCCGCCGTTACGTGAACGATAGCTGCCCGCTCGTTGTGCTGCGGTTCGAAGACGGGCACGAGATTCGCGTCGTGAAGGGGCAGGGCAAGGAATTCGACGCCTACGAGGGCGAGACGATCAAGATCATCGCGATCTACGATCCGACGTCCACGGAACGCCAGGTGCTCGACTCGCGCAAGGCCGAGGCGTTCGACCCCGCGTGATCCGGATTCTCCCGGAACTGCGCCGCGCGATCGACGCCGGCGAAGCGGTGGTCGCGCTGGAGAGTTCCGTCGTCGCGCAGGGGCTTCCCGTGGCCGCCAATCGCGTCGGCGTGGAGCGGATGACGGCGGCCGTCAGGGCCGCGGGGGCGTACCCGGCGATCACGGCCGTAGCCCGGGGAGTGCCAGCGTTGGGGCTCGAGCCGGACGAACTGGAGCGTTTCCTCGCTGGGAAGGGCGTACGGAAGGTATCAGCGCGCGATCTCGCGCCGGCCATCGCCCAGCAGGCTGACGGCGCCACTACGGTCGCCGCTTCGGTCGTCCTGGCTCACCGGGCCGGCGTCGCGGTGTTCGCCACTGGAGGCATCGGCGGCGTGCACCGCGAGGCGCCGTTCGACGAGTCCGCCGATCTGATGGAACTCGCGCGCACGCCGATGGTCGTCGTATGCGCCGGCGCCAAGGCCATCCTCGACCTCGCTGCGACCATGGAGAGGCTGGAGACACTCGGCGTAACTGTGGTGGGATTCCGGACTTGGGATCTGCCCGGGTTCTACAGCGTGGACACCGGACTTCAGCTGAGTGCTCGCGCGGAATCGGCGACGGAAATCGCGGCGATCTTTCGGGCCCACAGGGCGTTGGGCCGGACCCAAGCCTTGGTGGTCGTGCAGCCGCCCCCCGCCGACATCGCGCTGCCGCGCGACGAAGTGGAACGTGCAGTGCGGCACGCGCTGGACCGGGCGCGAGCCGACGGTGTGCGAGGTGCCGACGCCACCCCCTATCTGCTCGCGGCGGTGACGGCGGTCACCGAAGGAAAGTCCCTTGAAGTGAACCTCGCCCTGCTCGAACGCAATGCCCGGCTGGCCGCGGAAGTGGCCGTAGCGATGGTCCGCGGTGGTTAGCGCATCAAAATGGCGCGCGGTGAACCAAAACTCACCGTTGAACTTGGCCGCACCGTGATTGTACTATAGGCATGCCCTCTCGATTTGGAGGTCTTCGTCCTCATGCCAACCCCGTTCCTGAGTTCCGAGGAGTACGATGAACGTGCCCACCAACTCTACAACGAGGGGTTGTACGACGAGGCCCTGGACGTGTTGCGCGAAGGGCTGGCGCTCTACCCGAATTCCGTAGAACTGCACATCGGCGTCGGCTATGCGCGCCTGGCCCGCGAGGAATTTCCGTGGGCGCGGCGCAGCTTCGAACAGGCGCTGGTGCTCGAGCCTGACCACGAAGACGCGCTTGCCGGAATCGGCGAGACGCTGCTCAAGTTCGGCCAGGAAGACGCGGCCGTCCGCTGTTTCAAGCGGATCTTCGAGCTTGGGTACAGCGACGACCTCGATCTCATGCTGCAGGTGGGGCGGGCGCTGTTCCGCGAGGCGTCGTTTCGCGAGCGGCCGGCTCTGTTCGAGCTGGCACTCGACTTCTTCGCGCAGGCCCGGGAGCAGGCGCCGGAGATGGCCGAGGCGATCGCCTGCATGGGGTACGCGCAGCATCGGATTGGCGACGACACCTCCGCCATCCAATCGCTGCGCGCTGCGCTACACATCGACGCCGACCACGCCGAAGCGCGGATCTACCTGGCCAACATCCTGTATGATCGCGCCGATTACGAGGGCGCGCTCTACCATTTCGAGCGCACGGGCCCCGACGATCACTGGGACGAACTCGGCATCTGGCGGCTGATCGAACTCAAGCGGTCCATCTACAAGCTCGACGAGAACGATCCCGAGCTGGCGCCCTGGCACGCGCGTCTCGCCGAGTTGGGTGACGACGCCGACGAGCTCGAGGACGTGCTTCTCGACCTCGATGGAGGTGAAGGCGGGGCGGGAGAGGACGAGCCGCCGCCTCAGAAACAGCTCGAGGTGCTAGGAACGCTGCTCGGCAGCCTCGTCGAGCGCGACGAGGCCCAGGGCGCACACCCGCACCAAGTGGTGGGGCGCGACGGCACGAGCTACGAGGGGTCCTGGGAAGAAATCGTGACGCGCATGCGGGACTCCGAGCACGCCGAGGCGGCCTCGTCCATCGAGGACTACATGCGGGGCCGCGCCCGGCACGTGTTCACGCAAACCGGCATCCAGCTCTCCATCCATGACGCGGAGAGTTTCCTGCGGGCGAGCGCGCGCGCCGGCCTGCTGCGCATCGTTCGGTGAGCTTGCTGGACCCCCAGGGAGCGCGCGCCGCGCTCGGCGCCGCACGTGCCGCGGTAGGCCGCCTCGATCCGTCACGCCACCCCGATGAACTGGCCGCCGACCTGCTCGACGCATGGTCGGGGGTCGAAGACGCGTTGCGCGCTGCCCTCGGCGGAGACGTTGGAGGCACGGCCGGCACGCAACTCGTGCGTGACGCCCGCCGCCGGCAGTTGCTGACGTTCAATCAGGCCAATGCGCTCGCTGCGCTCTCCGCCGTGCGCGACCGCGCTCGCGACACCGATTATCAGCCAACCGCAACCGACCTCGACGCCGCGCGCGAGGCCATGACGGTGCTCGGTGCATTGCTGGGGGTTGCCACGGGCCCATCGGGCGGCTCGGGGAACACGCCGGCAGGGCCCCTGCCGGTCGCGCCCACGTCGCCGCGGCGCCCCCCGCTCACGGCGATGTCCCCAACGGGGACAGGGCGGTCGGCGCTCGGCCGCCTCGAACCTGCGCCCGCGGAGCCCGCCAAGCCAGGCCGCGGCTCGCGCGCCGGTAAATGGATTGCGCTGATGGCGGCGATCGTCGTCATCAGCGCCGCGGGGGGAGCCTATTACTGGTTCGGCGGCCCGCGACGTGACGCCGTGCTCACCCAGGCGATGGCGGAGTACGAGGCGGGCAATCTCGACGCCGCGACCGCCGACTTCCGGCGCGCCGTGCTCATCGATCCCGACTACGCGCTGACGCATGTATACCTGGCCCGCATAGCGCGCCGCACCGGCAACTCGGCGGGGGCCAACGTGGAATTGCAGCTCGCCCTCAGCGCAGATCCTACCAACTTCGTGGCCCTGCGCGAGATGGGCGCCTATCTGTTCACCGCCGGTCAGTACGAGTTGGCGCGCAAGTTTTATGTGCGGGCGGTGTCGGCCAACCCCGAAGATCCGGCAGCCCAGGGCTTCCTGGGGTGCGCGCTGGTCAAGCTCGGTCGCATTGACGAGGGCGAGCGGTGGATTACCCGCGCCGGGCCCGGCGTCTGGACGCAATGCGTCTCCGGCGCCACCCCGCCCGATACGCTGCACTGATCGGCGCCGTCCGGCCCCAGCGTTTGCGCGCCGGCTATCATTCGCCAATTATGACCGAACTGCTCGATCCAGCCACCGTGCGCCGGCGCGTGTTGTCCAACGGCCTCACGGTCCTCGTTCGCCGTGACCCGTCGGCGCCGGTGGTGGCCATCGTCACCCACGTGAAGGCGGGATACTTCGACGAGACCGACGACGTCGTGGGCATTGCCCACGTGCTGGAGCACATGTACTTCAAGGGCACGGTCCGCCGCGCGGTGGGTGAGATCGCCAAGCAGACGAAGGCGGTGGGCGGCTACCTCAACGCCGGCACGATCTACGATCACACCGTGTACTACACGGTCGTGCCCGCCTCCGGGTTCATCGAAGCCCTCGACATCCAGGCCGATGCATATAACAATTCACTAATAGACGCCGGCGAACTGGGGCGCGAGCTGGAGGTCATCATTCAGGAGGCCAAACGCAAGGCCGACAATCCGGGCGCCGTGGCCACCGAGACGCTGTACGAGATGCTGTTCGACCGCCATCGCATGCGGCGCTGGCGCATCGGACGCGAGGACGGCCTGCGCCGTCTCACCCGTGACGACCTCGTCGGTTTCTACCGCAACCTCTACCGTCCCGGCACGACCATCCTGAGCGTCGTCGGCGACATCGATCCCGACCAGGCGCTGCGCGAAATCGAAGCCCGGTACGGCGCCGCACCGGCCGGCGTGCCCTCGCGCACACCCGGCCCCATGGAGACCGGACCGACGGGCTTCCGGTACCGGGAGCTGAGTGGCGACATCGCGCAGGCCCAGCTCGCGTTCGGGTGGCGAACGGTGCCCCCGCGGCACGCCGATACGCCGGCCCTTGAACTGCTGGCCACGATCCTCGGACAGGGGCGGGCGTCGCGGTTGTACCGAGCCGTGCGCGAACGCCAGCTCGCCTCGTCGGTGAGTGCTTACGACTATGCGCCCACCGAGGTAGGCGTATTCGTGGTGCACGCCGAAGGACAGCCCGAAACCCTTGCCGATGGTGCGCGCGCCGTGTGGAGCGAGGTGCTGAGCGTGCGCGAACACGGTGTACTCGACGCCGAAGTAGAGCGGGCGCAGCGCATCTTCGAAGGGCGGTTCATTCGCCGGCTGGAGGACATGGAAGGGCAGGCGAACCACCTGGCGGAGTGGGAAGCGCTCGGGGGGTGGCGGCTGGGCGACGAGTTCTACAACCGGCTGATGGCATGCACGGCGGCCGAAGTCGGGCGCGTCGCGCGGGCATATCTCGATCCGTCCGGGGCTGCCGTGCTCGCCTACCGGCCCTCGTCGGCGCCGGCCGTGGCCCGGGACGCGCGCGCGATGCGCGGCCTGCTCGACGCGGTGAGTCCGGCACGTCGTCCCGCCCCTTCGGTGCACGGGGCGGGCAGCCCCGTGGCGGTGCGAGCCGGCGCCGTCTTCGAGCGGGAGGAGGCAGGCGTGCGCGTGTATCGCACCCCGCGCGGCGTGCCCGTGCTCGTACGGCGCAAGGCCGGCTCGCCGATGGCGCACGTGGGGGTGTTCATCGACGGCGGCGCCATCGTGGAACCAGAGGCCATGGCTGGCCTCACCGCGCTCATGGCGCACACCGCGCTCAAGGGCACGCGCACCCGCTCGGCTCAGGAGATCGCCGAGGCCGGCGAGTTGCTGGGCGGAAGCGTGAACGCTGCCGTGGGGGGCGAGAGTTTCGGGTGGTCCATCTCCGTGCCGGCGCGCCACTACGGCCCGGCCGTGGAACTGCTGGCCGACGTGGCGCAGCATGCCACGCTCCCCGACGCGGCGCTGGAAACGGAACGGGCCACGGCGCTGTCCGAGGCCGTCGCGATACGCGACGACATGTATCGCTATCCGATGCAACTGGCGCTGGGCGCGGCGTATCCGTCGCACCCGTACGGGTGGCCGGCCGGGGGCACCGAACACTCCTTGCGAGCGGTCACCGCCGACGCCGTGCGCGCCTGGCACGCCGCGAGCGTGCGGCGGTCGGCGGCCGTGGTAGGTGTGGTCGCCGACGCCGACCCCGATGCGCTGGCCGACGCGGCGGCGCGTGGGTTTAGCGAGTTGGAATATGCGCCGGCGCCGACCGTTGCCGCGCCCACATGGCCGGCGGCGGTCGAGACCGCGGTGGAGCCGCGCGACAAAGCGCAGACCGCGCTGCTCATGCTCTTTCCCGGACCAACGCGGGTGGACGACGACCGCTATGCGGCCGGGCTCGTGGTGGGGATCGCCAGCGGTCTGGGCGGGCGCTTCTTCGACGAGCTGCGTGAGAAGCAGTCGCTGGCCTACACGGTGCACGCGTTCGCCGCCGAGCGGCGGCTGGCCGGCGCCTTCGGGGCCTACATTGCCATGTCCCCCGATCGCGAGGAGGTGGCCCGCGCCGGCCTGCTGGCCGAGTTCGCGAAGTTCGCCGACGCGCCCGTGACCGCGAAGGAGTTGGCGCACGCGCAGACGCACGCGCTGGGCGTGCACGCCATTCGGCTGCAGCGCGGCGGCGCGGTGTTGAGCGACGTGATCGGTGCCTGGCTCGACGGCCGCCTCGCCGAGCTGGATGAATTCGAAGCCCGGGTCCGCGCGGTCAGCGGTGCGCGCATTCAGGCACTGGCCAGGCGGTACTTCGATCCGGCGCGGCGTGTTGAGGGAATCGTGCGCGGCACCGGCAGGAAGGTCTAGCCGAGCGTGCGCAATTCACCTCGTGCAGGATCGTCGTCGCATCCGGCATCGGGATCTCCGGAACCCGCGCGGAAGTGGCCGCCCGGGCTGCGCCGAACACTGTAGCAACCAAGGGCGGGGCTCCTTAGGTTAGGGCCATGCATGCGCGGCGGGGCCTGCGACTCGTTCCCAACTGGATCTCCCTCTCTCGGCTCGTCATGGCGGGTGCCTTCGTGGGCAGCGACGCGACGGAGACGCGCATCACACTGATTGGCCTCGCCGCCGCCACCGATTTCCTGGACGGCTACATCGCCCGCCGCGCCAAGGTGACAAGCCGTTGGGGCGCTCTGATCGATCCGATCGCCGACCGCGTATTCGTGCTCACCGTGGTGTCGACCTTCCTGCTCACGGGGGCCATCGGAACACTGGGATACTTCGTGATCATCTTCCGCGATCTGATGACCGCGGTAGGATTCCTCGTGGCCCGAATCATCCCCTGGCTGCGCCCCGTGGAATTCCGCGCCCGACCCCTGGGCAAGGTGGTGACCGTGCTGCAACTGAGCGCGTTTGCGGCAATCGAGTTGCGGCCGTCGTGGGTGGCGCCGCTGCTCGGGGTGGTGTTCGCGGCGTCGGTATGGGCCGTGGCCGATTACACGCTGGCCCTCTGGCGCGCGCGGGCACGGTGATCAGCCCGCGAATTGCGGCCCGTGCCGCCTGGCTTGCCCTGGCGCTGTTCATGGTCGCCAGTGGGCGTCTGACGGCGCAGCAGATCCCAACGCGGCCAGAGATTCGGGCCGACCTGTTGGGGCCATCCCCGTACACGGTTCAACTTGGCGCGGGCGTGAACATCGGCGCCGGCTACTACCAACGTGTGGAACTGGACGGCGCGCTGGGCGCCCGCCGCCGCGGGGCCGGCCTCGTGGGTACGGCGCGGGCCGATGCGCTTCTGCGCCTCCTGCTCGATCCATTCGGGCAGCAGCGATGGGCCCTGTCGCTGGCGGGCGGATTGAGCCTGCGCGACGAGGCCGGCGACAAGGTGCGTCCGTACCTCGCCGGGGCGATGGAACTGGAAGGGCCGATTAGCCATGGGATACGCATGGCGTACCAACTGGGACTCGGCGGCGGGGTGCGGCTGGGCGTCGTGATCCGCCGCGCCCGCACCCCCTGGCGATGAATTCGGGCCGATGGCTCAGATTCTGCCGCCGACCGTCAGCGATGAACCGCCGCTACGCGGCGTTGACTGCCCCAGCCTCTTCGGTGGCCGGGCTGGCCTTGGGCGGCTGAGCGAACCGCATGCCGAGCGTCTTCAGTTCCTCGACGTCGGTGTCCGTCAACTCCGGGTACCGATCGGCCATGTACTTCATGGTCTCGGCGAACCACTCCTGCTGGTGCTCCGGGGCGGAACCAATCACGCCACAGCGGATGATGTGCTGGAACATCTCGTCGCGGGCTTCCTCAAAGGGGTTCGGCGCCGCCGGCGCCGAAGAGCCGCTCCGTCGATTCTTGCTCTTAGCCATTTATCCTGAAAAGGGTGTGGGTAGCGAACCAAACACTCGTAATCTAATGAAAGGCGCGAGGGTACGCAGACCCGCTCTTCCACAGTCTTTACGCGCACCATGGCGAGAGCGTTCGGACGGGTCCCACCGGCCCAACGCCGCGGGGCCACGAATTGCTTGCGTGGGGTGCACGGCCCGGTCTAGGTTTGACAAGACGCCCCGCGGGAGCACCGCGTGATGTGCGACGGGCCCACGCCGAGGATGACGAGACGACATGGCCAAGCAGCGAGCGAACGGCGGCAAGAAGTCGAAACCGGTAAAGCGGAGCAAGACCTCGCCCGCGACGCGCGGGTTCTACATCCTGATTGTCGCGATCGCGGTCGCCGGCATCGCCGCGCTCTCCTACCTCTCCGCCAAGCCCAAGGCTGGGGCGTCCGCGTGGGACAGCACCCTGCCCAAGCTGACAGCCATGGGGCATGTGGAGGGCAGCGACAGCGCCCAGCTCGAGGTCGTCGAATTTGCCGATTTCGAGTGCCCGATCTGCAGCCAGTTCGCCACGCTCACCGAACCCGACATCCGGTCGCACCTGATCGACTCGGGTGTGGTGCGCATCCGGTATATGGACTTTCCGCTGTCGCAACACCGCAACACCTGGAATGCCCACCGCGCCGCGTGGTGCGGCGGCGACCAGGGCAAGTTCTGGCAAATGCACGACGCCATCTATCGCTATCAGGACAGCTGGAACACCGAGGCCACCGACAACCCCGACAAGGTGCTCGCGGGCATCGCCAAAGGGGCTGGCCTCAATTTGGATCAGTACACGGCGTGCATTGACGCCAAAAAGTACCAGGCGCAGCTCCAGGCGAATGAGCTCGAGGCGGAGCGCCGCCACATCGACGCCACGCCGACCTTCGTGTTCGGGAACACGGTCATCGCCAACTACCTGACGTATGACCAGTTCAGGGCGCAGGTGGAACAGGCGTTGGCCGCGAAGAAGGCCGCCGCGAAGAAATGACCAGGCGCATGGTGCTGGCGGTGCTCGCGCTGTTCGGCGTGCTGCTGGCGACGTATCTGACCCTGCACCACCTGGGGATCATCGGCACGCTTGCCTGTGGAACGGGCGGGTGCGAGGTGGTCCAGACGAGTCGCTGGGCGAGCCTCCTCGGGGTCCACGTGGCGGTGTGGGGCCTGCTGTATTACGCCGCCCTGTTCGTCGTCGCGCTCCTGGGCGCCCAGGAACGTCTTTCCGCCGACCGCCGCATCTCGCTGGTCCTGCTCGGTCTCACCGGTTGGGGTGCGCTGTTCACGGCTTGGCTCATCTACGTCGAGCTGTTTCGCATTCACGCCATCTGCCGTTGGTGCATGGGCTCGGCGGCAATCGTCGCCGCGCTGTTCGTGGTCGCCCTGCTCGACTATCGCGCGCAAGCGAGCGCGGTAGTCAGCGAGTAGTAGTTCCGGCAGCCGCTGACGGCGGCGCCGGCCATCGGTCCCCGTTGGCGCCGCTGCACGGCGGCGTTCCTGGAGTGTGTGCCATGGCTTCCTTCGTGCTCACGGTGAACGGCGTCAGACACACGGTATCGGCCGAAGCCGACGCCCCGCTGCTCTGGGTGCTGCGCGACCAGCTCCAAATGACCGGCACCAAGTTCGGGTGCGGCGTCGGTGCCTGCTCCGCATGTGCCGTGCACATCGACGGCGACCTGGCGCGGTCGTGCCAGTGGACCGTGGCCGACGCCGCAGGCCACCAGATCGCGACCATCGAGGCCCTGGCGGCCACGCCCCTTGGACGCCGGTTGCAGCAGGCATGGATCGACGAACAGGTCCCGCAGTGCGGATACTGTCAGTCGGGGCAACTGATGGCCGCCGCCGCGCTGCTCACCTCCAACCCGCACCCGACGGACGCCGACATCGACAACGGGATGAGCGACAACATCTGCCGCTGCGCCACGTACCTGCGCATCCGCCGCGCCATTCACAGCGCGGCCGGGGGGGAGGCGAAATGAGCAAGAAACCGATCAGTCGCCGCCAATTCGTCGTTGTGTCGGCCGGGACCGGCGCGGCGCTGGTGCTAGGCTTCAGCACGCTCGGCGCGCTCACTGCCAAGGTGGCGCCCGGCCAGCCGTCCCCCGACGGATGGACCCCGAACCTCTGGCTCACCGTCGATCCCGATGGGACGGTCACCATCGTCTCGGCCAAGTCCGAGATGGGGCAGGGGGTGTGGACGGCCATGCCGATGATCGTGGCCGAAGAGCTCGACGCCGACTGGGGCAAAGTGCGAGTGGCGCGCGCGCCGACCAACGGCAAGTACCGCACGAGCACGGGTGGCAGCACCAGCACGCGCACTTCCTACGTGCCGCTTCGCCAGGCCGGCGCCACGGCGCGGGCCATGCTCGTGGCAGCCGCTGCGGCCAGGTGGGGCGTGCCGGCGTCGCAGTGCAGCACGCGGGCAGGGGTCGTGATCCACGCGTCCTCCAACAGGAGCGCCACGTACGGCGAGTTGGCCTCACTAGCCGCCAAGCAACCCGTGCCGGCGGGCGACGTGCCGCTCAAGGACCCGGCGGACTTCCGCATCATCGGCAAGTCGACTTCGCGCCTCGACATTCCGGACAAAGTTGACGGCACGACGCCGTTCGGGATCGACGTGCAGGTGAAGAACATGCTCATCGCGTCGGTGGCTCGCTGTCCGGTGATCGGTGGCTCGCTCAAGAGCGTGGACGATACCAAGGCGCGGGCGATGGATGGTGTGCGCCAGGTGGTGAAGCTCGACGCGGTCGAACGTATGCTGCCGGCGCGCGTGGCGGTGCTCGCCGACACGACCTGGACAGCCATGAAGGCGCGCGATGCGCTGGCGATCAACTGGGATCCGGGGCCCAACGCGCACTACTCCACCGCCGACGCGAGCGCCGCATACCACGCCGGCCTCAACGATCCGGCCGAGGTCACGGGCAGCAAGGGCACGGTGCGTTCCGCCGGCCCCGGTGAGCAGCTGATCGAGTCGGTGTACGAATTCCCGCTGCTCGCGCACGCGTGCATGGAACCCATGAACTGCACGGCCGACGTGCGCGCCGACGGCGTGGAGATCTGGGCTCCGTCGCAGTCACCAGACAGCATACGAACCGGCGTGGCGCAGTTCCTCAATGTGTCCCCCGATTCGGTGACGGTGCACTGCACCTTCCTTGGCGGCGGATTCGGCCGACGCTCGCAGACTGACTACGCCATCGAAGCGGTGGAGCTGTCGAAGGCCGCCGGCCGGCCGGTCAAGGTGATCTGGTCGCGCGAGGAGGACATCCAGCACGACTTCTACCGGGTGGACGGCATCCAGCGCATGCGCGGTGTGATCGACGCGCAGGGCAATCTGGTGAGCTGGGAGGACCGCGTGGTCGGGCCATCCCTCGAGGCGTACGCGTTCCCGGGCCGCGCGGGCGGCCGGCACTTCGACTCGGCCCAGGCTCCGCCCTACGCCATTTCCAACTACAAGCTGGAGATGCGGCTCATGCCGAGCCCGGTGCCGGTATGGTTCTGGCGGTCGGTGGCGAATTCGCAGGACGGGTACTGCATGGAAGCGTTTATTGACGAGTGCGCGCATGCGGCCGGCAAGGACCCGGTGCAGTACCGGCTGGCGATGCTCCAGGGTAATCCGCGCGCAGCGCACGTGGTGCAACTCGCGGCCGACCAGGCCGGCTGGGGCACGCCGATGCCCAAGGGTCACGGCCGCGGCTTCGCGTTCTACGACTACGACGGCACACTGGTGGCGCAAGTTGTAGAATCCGAGGTGCGGGCGAACAAGGTGAAGGTGACACGCGTGGTGTGCGCGTTCGACTGTGGCCAGCTGATCAACCCCGACACTGTGGTCGCACAGGTGGAGAGCGCCGTCGGCTGGGCGCTGAGCGCCGCCCTGTACGGCGAGATCACCGTGAAAGATGGCGTCGTGCAGCAGAGCAACTTCACCGACTACAAGGTGGCACGGATGAATGAGATGCCGCCCGTGGAGGTGCAGCTGGTGGAGAACCATGAATCGCCCACGGGGGTGGGCGAGCCCGGTGTGCCACCGTTCGCGCCGGCGCTGCTCAACGCGATCTTCGCGGCCACGGGAGTGCGCGTGCGGAAGCTGCCGATCGGTGCCCTGGGACAGGGTCCGGCGACGAAGGGGTGAGAGGGTGCAGGCCCAGTTGTAGAAAGGGCCGGCTCTGCCGGCCCCTTCCGAATCCCACGCCGTATCGGTCCCGCGCAGGTTGTGCCGGCGCTGTCCTAGCCGGCGCTGAACCTGTCAGCGCCGTTCATGTCGGCGCTGTCTAGCCTTCCGTCGCTTCATACTGCTCCTTGAGCTTGGCCACCACTCCGGGATCCGCCAGCGTCGTCGTGTCCCCGAGCGCGCGCCCTTCTGCGATATCGCGCAGCAACCGCCGCATGATCTTGCCCGACCGCGTCTTGGGTAGATCGGCCGAGAACAACACGTCGTCGGGTTTAGCGATCGACCCGATCTTCTCCCCCACGAACTCACGCAGTTCGTCCTGCAGCGCCGGTGAGGGCTTGAATCCTTCGCGCAGCGTCACGAACGCGGCCAGAGCCTGCCCCTTGAGTTCGTGTGGCTTGCCCACCACCGCCGCCTCCGCGACGGCCGGATGTTCGACGAGCGCCGACTCCACCTCCATCGTCCCGATGCGGTGGCCGGCTACGTTGAGCACGTCGTCCACGCGGCCCAGGATGACGTAATAGCCCTCGTCATCCAGCTTCACGCCGTCGCCGGGGAAGTACAGGTCGGGACGCCCGGGCCATTTCGTGAAATACGTGTTTACATAACGCTCGTCGTCTCCCCAGATCGTGCGGAGCATCGACGGCCAGGGATAGGTGAGGGCGAGCAGGCCGCCCCCCACGGGCATCGGCTTGCCCACCGAGTCGAGCAGGGCCGCCGAAAAGCCCGGCAACGGCCGCGTGGCGCTGCCGGGCTTGGTGGATGTGAGGCCGGGCAGCGGCGAGATGACGATGGCGCCGGTCTCGGTCTGCCACCAGGTGTCCACGATCGGGCACCGCTCGTCGCCGATCACCTTGTGATACCACATCCACGCCTCGGGATTGATCGGCTCGCCCACCGAGCCCAGCAGGCGCAACTGTGACAGATCGTGCTTGGCCGGATGCTGCGCGCCCCATTTCATGAACGCGCGGATGGCCGTGGGTGCCGTATACAGGATCGTCACGCCGTACTTCTCGCAGATCTCCCAGAACCGGTCCTTCTCGGGCCAATCGGGCGCTCCTTCGTACATCACGCAGGTCGCCCCGTTGGAGAGCGGGCCGTAGGTCAGATATGAGTGGCCGGTGACCCAACCCACGTCGGCGGTGCACCAGAACACGTCGTCTTCCTTGAGGTCGAAGACCTCCTTCGCGGTCGTGGTCGTGCCGACCATGTATCCGCCCGTCGTATGCACGATCCCCTTGGGCTTTCCTGTCGTGCCCGATGTATAGAGGATGTAGAGCACGTCCTCGGCGTCCATCGCTTCCGGCGCACACCACATGCCGGCCGTACGCATGAGGCGGTGCCACCAGTGGTCGCGCCCCTCCTTCATATCGGCAAACGCCTCGTCGCCGCCGGCGCCGGGGCGCCGCTGCACGACCACCACGTTCTGGATGGACGGGGTGTCCTCGAGCGCCTTGTCACAGTTGCGCTTGAGCGGCACCACGCTCCCACGCCGGTACCCGCCGTCGGCCGTGATCAGCACCTTGCACTCGGCGTCGTTGATACGGTCGCGCAGCGATTCGGATGAGAACCCGCCGAATACCACCGAGTGAGGAGCGCCGATGCGCGCGCAGGCAAGCATCGAGATCACCGCTTCGGGAATCATCGGCAGGTAGATCGCCACACGGTCGCCGCGCTCGACGCCGAGCGACCGGAGGACGTTGGCGAACTTGTTGACCTCCACGTAAAGATCCCAATACGTGAGCGTGCGCCGGTCTCCGGGCTCGCCCTCCCAGATCAACGCGGCCTTGTTACGCCGCACGCCGCGCACGTGGCGGTCCACGCAATTCACCGACGCGTTGAGCTTGCCCCCGAGGAACCACTTGGCATGGGGGGGCTTCCACTCGAGCACGGTGTCGAACGGTTCGATCCACTCCAGCGCCTGCGCTTCCCTGGCCCAATAGGCGGGGATGTCCCTGGCGGCCTGGTCATAGATCGCCGGGTCGGAAACGACGGCCGTGGCCTTGAACGATGCCGGAGGCGGAAATTTACGGTGTTCCTGAAGAAGGGTGTCGATATCGGACATGGGATGGACCGAAGAGGAGAAACGACGCCGGCAATCACAGCGCCAACAATTGCAGCGCAGGCATATGCGGCGCAGGCCAGTACGGCCGGGGAGCGGAACGACCGTTGATACTGCGAATCGGAAGGGATGGGGGCAAGGTTGGGCGCGGCCCGCCGCCGCCATGCCACCGCCCGACCGGCGGGCTATCTTCAGCATTGCCACTGACAAGGCGACAACCAGGATTGCCGCATGACGAACCCTGCAAAGCGGCGCAGCGACGCTTCCGGATCGGGGGTGCTCTCGGGCACCCGCGTGGTCGTCACGCGCGCCGCGAGTCAAGCCGACGCGCTCAGCCGACCGCTCGCCGCTCTGGGGGCGGATGTGGTCGAAATGCCTTCCACACGCGTAGAACTTCTCGACACCACTCCAGTGGTGGTGGCGCTCGCCAAACTCGAAGATTACGACTGGCTCGTGCTCACCAGCCAGAACGCCGTCCGCTTCTTCTCGGAAATCCTCGTGGAGGCCGGCAGAGGCGCCGGCGCGCTCACCGGGCTCCGTGTGGCTGCCGTGGGGCCGGCCACGGCGGCGGCGCTGGAAGCGGTCGGCATCGCGGTGACGGTCACCCCGAGGCGGTTCGTGGCCGAGGGGCTCCTGGAGGCCATGCGTGGGCGGGACGACGTGCGTGGGCGGCGCGTGCTCTACCTCGTAGCGCACGGGGCGCGGGACGTGCTCGCTGTGGGGCTGCGTGCGTTGGGCGCCACGGTGGACGTGATACCCCTCTATCGCTCCGTGCCGGATGCCGAGGGGACGGCAGGGCTCCGCGAGCGGCTGCTCGGCGGAGAGATCGACGTCGTCACGTTCACTGCCGGGTCGTCGGTTCGTGCATTCGTCGGCGCCGTAGGAGCCGACGCGGCGGCCCGCGCCGCCATCGCCACCATCGGCCCGGCCACCTCGGCCGTGGTCCGCGAGCTGGGGCTGAAGGTACGTGCCGAAGCCGACCCGTCCACACTCGATGGGCTCGTCCAGGCCGTTGTGGCCGCCGTCCGCTAGGCCGGGCTACATTTCGGGACACCCGAGAACGATCAATTCATGACTTCTGATAGTCCGATCCGCATCGCCACCCGCTCGTCGGATCTGGCCCTGTACCAGGCGAACCTCGTCAGGACCATGCTCGAGGCCCACGGCCACGCCGCCGAACTGGTGACTTTCAAGACGGTCGGAGACAAGAAACTCGACGAGCCGCTCAGCGCCATCGGCGCCAAGGGGCTGTTCACCAAAGAGTTGGAGCATGCGCTCGGCCGCGGCAAGGTCGACTGCTGCGTGCACTCGCTCAAGGACCTGCCCACCGAGTCACCCGACGGACTGGCCGTCGGCGCAGTGCTCGCGCGCGAGGATCCCCGCGACGTGCTGGTAATCAGCGACGTGGTCGAAGCGGAATCGCTCGACGAACTGCCCCGTGGGTCGCGGGTTGGGACATCCAGCCTGCGGCGCCGGGCCCAGTTGGCGGCGAGGCGCAAGGATCTGGATATTGTTGAGTTGCGCGGCAACGTGCCGACCCGTGTCAGGAAGGTCGATGCCGGCGTGGTCCATGCGGCCATTCTCGCTGCGGCCGGACTGCACCGGCTGGGCGTGTCACAGCGCATCACGGCTACGCTCGACGCGCCCGACTGGCTCCCAGCTCCGGGCCAGGGCGCCATCGCCATCCAGATTCGGGGCGACGACGCGCGGATGCGCGACGTGACGGCGGTGCTCAACGATGCCCGCACGATGACCGACGTGCAGGCCGAACGCGCATTTCTGGGTGCGCTCGAGGGGGGATGTCAGGTGCCCATCGGCGCGCTGGTGATGGCCCGCGACGGCGGGTACGTGTTGCACGGACTGATCGCCGATCTCGAAGGTGCGCGGGTGGTGCGCGGCGAGATCGCGCTCGACGAGGGCGATCCCGAGTTGAGCGGGGTGCGGTTAGCCAACCAGTTGCGCGGCCAGGGGGCCACGGAGATCCTCGAAGGGCTCCGGCGCGCGCAGCATCTCCCATCGCCTCAACCGGAGTAGATTCCGCGCGGAACGCTTTCGGCGGGTATTCCGCCGGGGCCAGCACGCAGGGTCGTCATATGCCAGGATTTCCCGACTATCGTCCGCGGCGGCTGCGCCGCACCGCAGCGCTTCGCCGCCTCGTGCGCGAGACGCACCTGTCGGCGTCGCAGTTCGTACTACCCATGTTCGCCCGGCCGGGCAAGCAGACGCGCGTGCCCATTGCGTCCATGCCCGGCGTGTTCCAGCTGTCGGTGGACGAACTGGTGCGCGACGCGGCTGCCGCCGCCAAGGCGGGGGTGGGGGGCGTGCTTCTGTTCGGAATTCCGGAGCACAAGGACGCCATCGGCACCAGCGCCTGGGACGAGCACGGTCCGGTGCAGGAAGCGGTGCGCGCGCTCAAGCGCGAGCTGCCTGATCTCGTGGTGATCACCGACGTGTGCATGTGCGAATACACCGACCATGGACACTGCGGCGTGATCAGAGACGGCGAAGTGGACAACGATGCCACGCTGGATCTGCTGGCACGCGAGGCCGTGTCGCACGCCCGCGCCGGGGCCGACATCGTGGCGCCGAGCGACATGATGGACGGCCGCGTAGCCGCCATCCGCCGCGCACTCGACGACGCCGGCTTCGCGCACACACCGATCCTCAGCTACGCCGCCAAGTTCGCGGGTCCGTTCTACGGGCCGTTTCGCGACGCTGCCGAATCGGCGCCGCAGTTCGGCGACCGACGCGGCTATCAGATGGACGCTGCCAATGCCGAGGAGGCGCTACGCGAGGTTGAACTCGATATCGCCGAGGGCGCCGACCTGCTGATGGTCAAGCCGGCCGGCCCGTTCCTCGACATCATCCGGCGCGTCAAGGACGCCACGGGATACCCATTGGCTGCGTACCAGGTGAGCGGCGAATTCAGCATGATCAAGGCGGCCGCGGAGCGCGGGTGGATTGACGGGGAGGGCGTGATGATGGACTCGCTGCTCGGCATTCGCCGCGCGGGGGCCGACATCGTGATCACCTACTTCGCCGTCGAGGCTGCGAACGTGCTGGCGCGCGGAGGCGGCGCGCCGTGATGAATTTGTGGCGCGATCTGCCGCCCGGCGCAAATCCGCCGGAAGAGCTGACGGCGGTGATCGAAATCCCGCAGGGCAGCCGCAATAAGTACGAGCTGGATAAGCCAACCGGGCTCATCAAGCGCGACCGCGTGCTCTATTCCGCCGTGCACTACCCGGCCGAATATGGATTCATACCGCGCACGCTGCACGACGACGGCGATCCGATGGACGTCCTGGTGCTGCTCAAGGAAGAAACCTTTCCGGGGTGCATCATCGACGTTCGGCCGATCGGCGTGCTCCACATGGTCGACCGGGGCGAGCCGGACGACAAGATCCTCGCCGTGCCGCTGCACGATCCGTACTCGCAGGAGTACTTCGACATCGCCGACATCCCCCAGCACCTGCTCCGCGAAGTGGCCCAGTTCTTCGTGAGCTACAAGGAACTGGAGCGCAAGAAGGTCGAGATCGTGGGGTGGGGAAAGAGCGAAGAGGCGATGCGGCTCATCGCACGGTCGATCGAGCAGTATGACCGGACGTACATAACGGTAGGACCGTAGGGCCCCAGACGGCGTCGTACAGTCATCTGCCCGACGGCTCCCAAGGCTGCAGACGTTGGTGGGGCCGCCGAACCACCCCTTCGTCCCCTTGCGGGCCATCGTGGCGTACGGCGTCCTGGCGAACACGTGCTACTCCACCGGCCGGGCCGTGGAGACGGTGCTTCAGAAGTGGCTCGGACGCGAAACGTACGGGCTCGGTCCGGCGCTTGACCGCCATGGGTTCGTGTTTTCGGTGGGGCTCACGCTCTTGCCCGTCCTCCCGATGACTGTCGAGACCGTGGGGTACTTTTTCGGGGTCGTTCACTAGGCGCTCGAAGCCCGCGCCCACGACGGCGCCCAGCCGCGGCCGGCTGTGCGCGACCGGATGACGACCGTCTGCTCGCAGCCTTCGGTTGTCGTCTGGCGCGCTACTCGTCGACGTGCTTCCGCCGCACTGACACGTCCGACATAACCGCCCACCCCGTGACCCGCACGACAGGCGCCCCGCGCGGCGCCGCCGGACCGCCCTCCGTGCGGTCGCTCACCGATGCCAGGATCGGATTGGTCTCGGTTACCACGTGCACGCCGGGCGGCACGGTGATGCGCACCGACGCCATCGTCGCCCTGACGCGAATTTCTGTCACGCCGGCGGACATCTGCGCCTCGCGCAGGTCGAGATGCGTGTCCGACATCACCGCCACGAGGTCCAGTTCCTGCGGCGGGATCCACACGCCGCGGCGTACGCGGCTGCCGAACACCGACACGATGCGCGTCCGTACGCTCTGCGATGGTGGCGGTGCCGGCCGCAGCGCCGGTGGCCCGCGGGTGGCGCCGATATCGGGCAGATCGGAGGCGAGGGCGCGAATCTCGACCACCGAGGTGGAGCGGTACACCATCTCGAGGCGTGTTTCAAGTTCGTCAATCGACAGATTGTCGTTTGCGAATTGCCGGGTCAGAAGCGTGACCACGCGCTCCCGCTCGCGCTCCAGGGCCTGCATCGAGCCAGGCTGGTCGGGCGTGGTCATCGGGGGCTGCTCAGGCCGCGGTGGGGATGTCGTCGCGCAGGAAGACCCAGTGATAGATCAACCCGGCCGCAATGCCGCCCAGGATGGGGCCGATCCAGTAGATGAGATGCCCCTCGAACACGCCGCTCACCAGTGCTGGCCCGAACGATCGTGCCGGATTCATCGATGCACCGGTGAGTGGTCCGATTGCCAGGACGTCGGCGCAGACGGTGAGGCCGATGGCGAAACCGCCCACTTTCGGGCCCTTGGGATCGACGAGGGTGCCGAACGCCACGAACACGAGAAAGAAAGTGGCGATCGCCTCGAAGCCGATGGCGTGCAACGTGCTCACGTTGCCGGCCACCCACTGGCCGCCCAGCCGGGCGGCCTGGGTCACGGTCGCCGGGAAAAGTGCCTTGAGGACGAGAGCCGCTACCACGGCACCGGCGCATTGCGACACGACGTAGACTGCTGCTGCGGTAGGGCTCAGCCGTCGGGTGACGGCGACGCCGATCGTGACCGCCGGGTTGAGATGCCCGGACACGCGCATCGTCGCCGTCACCAGCAGCGCCATGATGAGGCCGTACGCAATCGCGATGTCGATGAGCGGCACGGAGGCGTTCGCCACGTAGCCATTCATGATCGTCGCCCCGCTGACGAACACCAGCGCGAAGGTGCCGATGAACTCGGCCACGATGGGCCGCTTGAGATCCTGCATACGGAGAAGCTCCGGCAACGAGAAATGGATACCGTCCTTCACCGACAACGCTACCTGCGGCAGCGCACACCGTCCAGCATCGACCCGTTCGCCGTCAGTCGGCCCGCCGCAGCACGACGGCAGCATTGATCCCGCCGAAGCCGAACGAATTGCTGAGCGCATATTCGGCGCGCGCCGCACGCCCTTCATTGGGGATGTAGTCGAGATCGCACCCCTCGCCGGGTGAGCCGAGGTTGAGCGTGGGCGGCAGCCACCCGCGCTGCACGGCGAGCGCGACGATCGCTGCCTCGATCGCCCCCGACGCGCCGAGCGCGTGCCCGTAGTACGCCTTGGTGCTGCTAACCTGGAGTCGCGCAGCGTGGTCGCCGAACACCTGCTTGATCGCCGATGTCTCCGTGGGATCGTTGAGCGGCGTGGAGCTGCCATGGGCGTTCACGTAGGCCACCTCACCCGGCGCCACGTGCCCGTCGGCGAGCGCCAGGCGCATGGACCGCGCCGCCTGCGACCCGTCGGGGCGAGGCGCCGTCATGTGGTGGGCATCGTTGGACAAGCCGAATCCGAGCAGTTCGGCGTATACCGGCGCCCCGCGGGCGATGGCGCGCGACCGCTCCTCGAGCACCAGGACGCACGCCCCCTCGCCCATCACGAACCCGTCGCGGCCGAGGTCGAAGGGCCGCGATGCGCGTGGCGGATCATCATTGCGCGTCGACATCGCGCGGATGATGGCGAACGCACCGAAGCACAGCGGCGCCAGCGGGGCCTCGGCAGCGCCGGCGAACATGACGTCGGCCTCGTTGTCGCGAATCGCGCGGAACGCCTGGCCGATGGCGATCGTGCCCGATGCGCAGCTCATGGCGTTGGTGCTGTTCGGGCCCTGCACGCCGAGTTCGATCGCGATGTTGCAGCTCGCCGCGCCGCCGAATACGGTGAGGGCGAGCGATGGATCTACGGCCCTGATCCCCTCCTCCATGGCCACGCGCACCTGATGCTCGGCGAACGCCACGCCCCCCAGCGCCGAGCCCATCATCGCTCCGATCCGCTCTCGGTCTTCGACGGCGAGGTCGAGCTGTGCGTCGTCGGCAGCCAGCCGTGCCGCCGCCACCGAAAACTGGCCGAACCGGTCGAGACGCCGCGCCCGGCGGCGCTCGATGAAGTCGCCGGCATCGAAATCGTCGATCTCGGCCGCGTTCTGGCTGCGAAACATCCCAGGGTCGAACCGCGTGACCGTGCGCACGGCGCTCCGCTGTCGCCGAAGCCCTGCCCATAGCGCTTCGCGCGTGATGCCGATGGGCGTGATGGGGCCGATGCCCGTGATGACGACCCGTCTCGCCTCAGTCATGCCGAGTTCCCGTTGGACATTGAGGCCGGTCGCTCGGCGACGCGCGCCAGGCCGGCCAACGTGCGCGACGCGATGCCGTGCACGAACACGGGCCCGATGACGACGCGGGCCGCCAGTTTCCCAATCGCCGGCCAAGGTGGGCCGTTCCACATGTGCAGAATCGTCACCGTAGTGCCGCCGCCCATCTCACGGAACGACCATAGCACTTCCATGCCCCGCGTGACCCCGCGAATGTGGCGGAAGCGGATCCAACGGGGTGCGTCGGAACCGGGCGACACCTGCATTTCGGAAGTCCACCAGGTGGGCCAGTGAAACGTCCCGAACGGTCGGACGGCTTCCATGGTCACCACGCCGCCACCGTCGGCGGCGCGCTCCACGAAGTGCACGCGGCGATAGTGCGAGAGCAGCTCCGGCCAGCGCGAAACGTCGCGGGCCAGCGGGAAGATCGCGCTCACCGGCGCCGCCACGTGGCGTTGATCCACCGTGGTCATCCGAGCGGCCGGCGGCATGGGACCGAGGTCGAACGGTTGGTACACCCGGTCGCTCATGCGCTGGCTCCGGTCACGCTCCACCGCGCGGTGAGCCGGTATCCGAGGTGGCGCCGGACGGCCGGTGCCGTTCCCGTTGCCTCGCCCACCAGCGCCGCCAACTCGGGACTCGTGAATCCGCGCAAGATCGACGCCACGCCGTCATGGCGCGTGACCGGGTGGAACCCCAGCGGAAAGCTCGCCAGCCAGAATCCGCCCACGGCCACCCAGCTGCGGCGCAGATCGCTCACGATGACGGCGCGGCAGGCCACGCGATGCAATTCGGCGAGCAGCCGAATGCCGTCGTCGTGCTCGAAATGGTGGAGCAGTTGCGAGCAGGTCACGATGTCAACACTGTGCGTAGCGAACGAAAGCGCAAGCGCATCGCCGCACGCGGCATGGGCGAGCGACGGCCGGGCCGCACCGACGAGCGACTCCGCGGCGTCACAGCCGAACGTGGTGAGGCGCACGCCGTGTCGCTCGGCCAGGCGGCGGGCCTGCTGCGGCAGGTCGCCGAGCCCGGTGCCCACGTCGAGCAGGGTAGCGTCCGTGCCGGCCGGAGGGAGCACGCCGGCCAACTCGCGCAGCAGAGCGCGAGCGCCCCCGAACAGCGTGTTGGCGCGCACGACGTCGCGCAGCGACCGTTCCCGTACGGCCGCCGGAACGGCCGGATCGTCGAGATACTCGAACCCTCGCCGGCGCGTCGGCGCGCTGAGCGGCATCAGCGCTCCAGCTGCGCGTAGCCGCCGCGATAGTAGAGGAGGGGGCGGTCGGGCCGGATGCCGACCCGATCGACTTCGCACACGAAGATCGTATGGTCCCCGGCCGGCTGGCGGATGCGGACGCGGCATTCCAGATGCGCCAGGGCATCCTCGAACAGCACCACGCCGCTCTCGCCGCGTGCATAGCCCAGGCCTTCGAAGCGGTCGGACTCCAGCTCGGCGAACCGGCGCGACAAGGCTTCCTGGTTCCATGCAAGAATACTAATACCTACGTGCTCCAGCGTCATCAGCAGGTCGTGCATCTTGGCGGCGCGATCCACGCAGGCGAGCACGAGCGGTGGATCGAGACTCACCGAACAGAAGGCACTCACGGTCATGCCGTGATCGCGGCCGCCGCCGTCGCGGGCCGTGAGAATGGTGACCCCTGAGGCGAAGCGGCCCAGAACGGCGCGGAAGGCATCCTGGTCGATGGTCATGCGCCGGCGGCCGAACGCAGGGCGGGCAGAGGGCGGGCGAACAGGGTGAACAGGAACGACGGGCGCATGACCCGGCGCGGCGGAACGAAGTCACCGGCCACGCCCACCAGCAGGTCGGCCATGTCGGTGTGGACTTCGCAGCATCGGGCCGCCCGGTTGATCAGGGCCGCGTTGGCAATCACCGCGCCGATCGCCCGCTCCACCACCCACTTGCCGCCGAACTCGTGGCGGCGGGCCCGGTGGTACGCAGCCAGCGCCGCGTCGGCCTCGCGGCTGGTCGCCGCAACGAGCGCGGCGCCGGCGTAGTCCGCCGCCACTTCGCCGCCGCGGAGCGCGGAATAGATGCCTTCGCCGGTGAATGGGTCGAAGAAGTCGGCCGCATCGCCCACAAGTAGCGCCCCCGGCGCCCACGACCGTCGAGCGTGGGAGGCAAACGGCCCTACGGCGCGCACCGCGTCGATGCGCCGCGCGTTGGCGAACCGCGGTCCAAGCTGGGGCTGGCGCGCCAGCCATCCGGCGAAGAACGCCTCTCGATCGGCCGCGATCGCGCGGGCCGCGCGCTCCGGGAACACGGCGGAGACGTTCACCAGCCCGCTGCCCACGTCGGCCAGGCCCACGTAGCCGTCGCGCGCCACGTGCATCTCGCCGAAGTCGGTCATGTCCTCGACGTTCCGAAAGTGAGCGACGAGCGCGAGGCGCCGCGGCAACGGCCACCGCCGTGCCAGACCGAGCCGCCGGGCCACCACGGAGTTGAGTCCGTCGGCTCCGACCACGAGCCGCGCCTCCAGCGTGCGCCGCGCGCCGCTCGCCGCGAGCACCACCACACCGGTCACCCGACCCCCTGCGCCGCGCACCAGGTCGACGACGTGCGTCTCCTCCTGCACGTCGGCGCCCGCCCGCCGCGCGGCGTCGAGCAGAATCGGGTCGAGCACTTCGCGCGGCAAGGCCAGTCCCCGGTCGCGAAAAGCGCGAAAGCCGTGGCCAGCGAGAAATCGTCCGCGGATGCACGATCCGTTGGGCGCCCGCACGATCATCCCCGCCAGCTGTGCGGCGCCGGCGCTCTGCACCGCGTCGAGCACCCCCATGTCGGCGAGCACGCGAGACGCCTGCGGACTCGAGATATTCGGCGCACGGTTTGGCGCGGGGGAACCGCGCACGGTCGAGCACGGCCACCCGCACGCCGCGGCGCGCGAGCCGGAACGCGGTACTCGCGCCGGCGGGGCCTCCGCCCACGACGATCACGTCGCTGCCGCTCACAGGCGCCCCACGAGCAGCCCAGCCACGGCGCCACCCACCAGCGTGCACAACGCGTTCACGCCGTCGTTGTCGAGCCAGGTCAGTCCGCCCACCACCCGCGTGGTCGCGCCACACACATGAACCCTGCGCTCGGTCTCCTTGCCGCACCGGTCGCACCACCGGCGCTGCTGGACGAGCGCCCCGAGCAGCGAGTCGGCCAGCGACCCGGCAATGCCGCCGGCGAGCACGGCGCCCGCCGCCTGCCACGGCCAATGCAGAAGCACGGCCGTCAGCTCGATGAAGGCGGCGCCGAGTGCACCGCCGAGCAATCCGAGCGGTGTGACCCCGCCGGACGTGCCTGGCGCGACCGGGCGCAGGGTGACGATGGACCGCGGTGGACGGGGGGCGAGCATTCCGATTTCGGTGGACCAGGTGTCGGAGGTGGCGGCGGCCAGCGCCCCCCCGCCGATTGCCTGCCAGGCGAATGACGGCTCGATGGCGAATCCTGCCGCGGCCAGCGCGAACAGCGCTCCGTTGGCCAGCACCTGCGAAGCGTCGCGCTGGTCGCCCTTACCGAGCATCCCGGCTGATGCGGTCGCCTTGGTCTTCCGCCCGACGCGCGAAAGCAGCGACGAGGCGAGGAAGAACGCGAGGAGCAGCGCACCCCAGTCCCAGCCAGCCGCTACCGCTGCCGCGCCCACGAGCGTTGCCGCCGCGGCTCCGGAGGTCGATAGCAGGCGCGTGCGTCGGGCCAGAGTCGCGATCACCATCGCGACCAGCAGCCCGCTCACGAGTCGAGGAATTCCTGGCATGTCGGCAAAACAGGATGGTGATGACGCGCGCACCCCGGGAGTCGGAATCTGGGCGTGCCACCGCGGCGCGGGCAAGCGCATAGATTGTAAGGTGGCACGCCAGACGGACCCGCGCCGGCCCACGGTTCGTTCCCGGCTTGTTGTGCCCCCACCCGGCCGCTAGCTTCGCACGCGGTCCTCAACCCAATGCATGCTCGCCACTGTTGACGCACTTCTTCCCCTGAGTCTGCTCGAGGCGGTCCGCGACGTGGACACGCCGGCCGACCTCGACGCCGAATTCGTCGACGAGCTGCGCAACAAGCGGCTGGGGCTCAGCGACACGGTGTATTCGCAGATCAAGCGCTACAGCGAAGCGGTACGCCGCCGCCAGCGCACCCCGTATGATGAGGCGACGGGACTGGCCAAGCTGATCGGCCGCCGTCCCGACGCCGAAGCGGTGTTCCGCGCTGCCGGCCGGTACCTGGCCCGCCAGTCGTACACGACCCTTTCGCCGGTCACGCGGCGGCTCCTGCGCCTGCTCCCGTCGTTCATCGCCCGCCCCTGGGCGCTGCGGCGCGCGCGGCGGCTCTCGGCGCGCTATCTCAACGGCACGGCGCGCCGCGTGGGCGGCTACGTCCTGCTCGAAGTGCCCCGCTCCGTGACGCTCGGGTCGGCACCCGGTAGCGCCGGCTGTGCCTTCTATGAGTCGGCGCTCCGCGAACTGTTGCGGCTCCTCATCGGTAACGTGGGCTCGGTCGATCACGTGCGATGCGACGGGCGCGGCGAAGGCACGTGCGAATGGCGTGCCGACTGGCGCTCAGTGGACAGGTCGGCGGCGTAGGGACGCGTCAGCTCGCCGATTGCCAAACTGTCCGACAGCAGGACGGTCGGACGCACCAAAGGCGGGCAATATGTTATCAGTCGAGAATCTTCCCAAACTGCAACGCGCCATCGCCGATGCCGGTCTCGACGGTTGGTTGCTGTTCGACTTCCACGGGGCGAATCCGATCGCCGGCGGTCTCTTGCGGCTCACCGGGCTCGTTTCGCGTCGCGTGTTCGCGTTCATTCCGCGGCAGGGCACGCCGGTCGCGATCACGCACGCCATCGAGCAGGGGCCCTGGGCCAACTGGCCTGCCGAATGGAAGCGCGAGGTGTACTCGTCCTGGCGCTCGCTCGACGAGCACTTGGCGCATCTGGTCAGGGGCAAGCGCGTGGCCATGGAGTACTCTCCGGGTGACGCGGTGCCCTATCTCGACCGGGTGCCGGCCGGCGTGCTCGAGCTGGTGCGCGCGGCGGGCGCCGAGGTGTTCTCGTCGGGGCCGCTGGTCACGCAATTCTACGCCGCCTGGACCGCCGGCAACGTGGCTTCGCACGAGCGTGCCGCCGAAATCATCGCCGGCATTGCCCGCGACGTCATGAAGCGGGCCGGCGAACGTGCCCGGTCGAAGCATCCGATGACCGAATACGAGGGGATGCAGGAGATCCTGGCGAGATTCGAGGCCGCGAATCTGGTTACTGATCACGGGCCCAACGTCTCCGTGGGCGCCAACGCCGCCAACCCGCACTACGAGCCCACCGCCGCCGCGTCGGCGACGATTCGTGAAGGCGACGTGGTGCTCATCGATCTCTGGGCGCACGAGCCTGATGGCGGGGTGTGGGCCGATCAGACGTGGATGGGCACCGTGGGCGCGCCCTCCCGGCGCGTCGAGGGAGTATGGGCGGCGGTGCGCGATGCCCGCGACGCTGCGATCGCGCTGGTCCAGCAACGGCAGTCGGCCGGCCAGCCGCTGCTCGGCGCCGAGGTGGACGACGCGGCGCGGCGTGTGATCACCGAACGCGGCTTCGGCCAGTATTTCACGCATCGTACCGGGCACTCGATCGATCCTCGCGAACTCCACGGCTCCGGTCCCAACATGGACAACCTCGAGACGCATGAGGACCGGCGCGTCATGGATGGCGTCGCCTTCTCCATCGAACCCGGCATCTACATTCCCGGCGAAATCGGCGTGCGCAGCGAGGTGAACGTGTACCTGCTGCCGGGGAGGGCGGTGGTCACGCCACGGGAGATTCAGCGCGACATGTGGATCGTCTGAAGGCCGGACGGTCTGGTAGTCGGACAGTCTGACAATAGGGGGCAGACTGCGTAACGCAGTTAGCTGTCCGACTCCCCGACTGCCCGACTGCCCGACTCTTCCCCCGCCACCGCGAACTGCGTCCGGTACAGTTTCGCGAACAGTCCCTCGGCGGCCAGCAACTCGTCGTGCCCGCCTGATTCCACCACGCGGCCCTTGTCGAGCGCCACCACGCGATTGGCCCGCCGCACCGTACTCAGCCGGTGCGCGATGATGAGCGTCGACCGGTTGCGAAGCAGGTCGCCCATCGCCTCCTCCACCAGCCGCTCGCTTTCCGAGTCGAGGCTCGACGTGGCCTCGTCGAGCACCACGATGGCGGGATCCTTGAGGAACACGCGGGCGATCGCGATCCGCTGCCGCTGGCCGCCCGACAGCTTCACGCCACGTTCGCCGACCGTCGTCTGGAATCCCTCCGGCAGACGCTCGATGAACTCGAGCGCATGGGCTGCCTGGGCGGCAGCACGCACTTCCTCGTCGGTGGCCTGACGCGCGTAGGCAATGTTGTCGCGCACCGTGCCGCTGAACAGCGCCGGTTCCTGCGGCACCATGCCGATGGCGCCGCGCAGATCGCTGAAGCTCAGGTTCCGCACGTCCACGCCGTCCACGGTGATCGCCCCGCCCGTCACGTCCCAGAAGCGCGGCAGCAGTGACGCGACGGTCGTCTTCCCCGCACCCGACGGACCCACGAGCGCCACCACCTCGCCGGGCTCGATCTCCAGCGACACGTCGGTGAGCACGTCCGGCAGGTCGCTCGCGTAGCGGAAATACACGTGCTCCATGCGCACGCGACCGCGGACTGGCTCGGGAAGGGCGGTGGGATGGAGCGGTTCGGGCACGGTCGGCTGGGTCTCGAGAATCTCGAACACGCGCTGCGCGGCGCCGATCGCCTCCTGATAGCTGCCGAACAACGAGGCCAGCGTGCCGACCGCTGCGGCCACGAAGATCGCGTACAGCAGGAACGACACCAGCGAGCCGGGCGTCAGCTGGCCAGCCAGCACCAGCCGGCCACCCTCCCAGAGCACGGCCGTAACGCCGGCGAAGGCGAGAAACCCGACCACGCCGAACAGCATGGCGCGAATGCGCGCTCGCCGAATGGCCGCCGTGACGACGTCGCGCATGAGCATCGAGTAGCGCGCGCTCTCGGCGCCCTCCCGATTGAAGCTCTGAACCGTGCGGATCTGGCCGAACGCTTCCTGCGCCATCCCCATCGCCTGGGCGATGTGGTCCTGCACGCCCGTGCTCGCCCGCCGCAACTGGCGGCCGAACAGCACCGCAGCGCCGACGATCACCGGCACGACGGCCAGCGTCGTCACCATGAGTTGCGTGTGGGTGAGCGTGAGCAGGGCCAGTCCGCCCACCAGGAACAGCACCTGTCGCGCGATCTCGGCTACCTGGTTGTTGAGCACCGACTGGAGCACTGCGAGGTCGGCCGATAGCCGGCTCGTGAGGTCGCCGCTCCGGCGGTCGGCGAAGAATCCCGGCGAGAGATGCACGAGATGCGAGAACACCTGGTCGCGAAGCCTGGCGATCACGCGCTCGGCGGTGGCCGACAGCAGGAAGACCTGGGCGAAGTTGAGCAGGCCCTGCAGCGCGAACAACCCGACGAGCAGCAGAGCGACGCGGTTGAGCATGGAGCCGTCGTGCCGCTGGAAGGCCGCGTCGAGCAGCGTCTTGACGACGGCGGGGAACGCGAGTCCCACGGCCGCCGAGCCGAGCAGGCACACGGAGGCTACGGCCAGGGCGCCTCGGCATGGGCGCAGCCAGGGCACGAGCCGCACCAGCGCCTTGGGCGACTTGAGGCGGCGGGAGCGCTTCGCTTGGGTGGTGGGGAGCAGTTCGGCGGTCGCCGCCGCCGCGCCTGTCACGCGAATACGCCGCGATCAACCGCCATCGCGACGAAGAGCAGGGCAAGGTAGAGGAGCGAGAACTTGTACACGCTCCACGCGGGCTTGGAGAAGTGTTCGGCGCGCATCACGCGAATGATCCCCACCAGCAGGCAGCCGTCGAGCACCACGGCGGCGGCCAGGTACGGCAGGCCGAGGGCGCCGAATGCGACCGGCAACAGGGTCAGCGAGATGAGAATTATGGTATACCAGAACATCTGGCGCTTGGTCTCACGCTCGCCCCACACTAGCGGGGCCATGGGCACGCCCGCCCGCCCGTAGTCGTACTGCTTGTTGAGCGCGAGCGCCCAGAAGTGCGGGGGCGTCCAGTAGAAGATGATCAGGAACAGATAGAGGGCCATTAGATCGACGCCGTTGGTGACGGCCGCCCATCCGACGAGCGGCGGGATGGCCCCGGCCGCTCCGCCGATCACGATGTTCTGCGGGGTGCTTCGCTTGAGCCACCGCGTGTAAACCAGGATGTAGGCGTAAAAGCCCACCAGCGCGAGCGCCGCCGTGAGCACGTTGGCGTAACGCGCCAGCAGGAACGTCGCCGCGGTGGCCAGGAAGAGCCCGAATACCAGTACTTCCCTGGGATGCATGCGCCCGCTCGGGATCGGCCGCAGGCGGGTCCGCGCCATGCGGTCGTCGATGTCGCTGTCCAGGTACATGTTCACGGCGTTGGCGCCGCCCGCCATGAGGTATCCACCCGCGAGGAGGATCAGCACCAGGGTGAGGCTGGGATGCCCGGCCACGTACATCGGCGCCACCGTCGTCACCAGGAGCAGCGAGATGATGCGCGGCTTGGTGAGGGACACAAGATCGCGCGTGAATGTGCCGGCCCCGGTCGAGGCGGTCGTCACATCGCTCACGAGCCCACCCCGGCCATTGGCCGGCGGCCGGCGCCACTCACCGGTGCCCGCGGCGGAACCGGCGCCACACGTCCTTGGCCGAGCGGGCCGAGCCCGGCCGCGATGCGGGACAGGTAGGCCAGCGTATACGCCGCCAACCAGATTGCTACCCCGGTGGCCTCGTGCAGCGACCGCAGCTCCGGCGGCATGTGCCTCAACACCATCGACGCTGCGATCACGATCTGGAGCAGCACCAGCGCGAGCACCACGTACAGTGCCCGCTTCACCGTGGGCCCCACGCCGCGGGTGCCCGCTGCCATCCCGAGAAGCAGAAGCGCCAGCAACACGGCCACCGTGCGGTGCGTGAGCTGGATGTGGACCGCGCTCGACGGCGCCGCCGGATTGGGATCGCAGAAGGGAAAGGTCGTACACCCTACGGCCGCGAACGGGAAGTTGGCCGTGAGACCTCCGACCGCCACCGTGAGGAAGGCCAGGCCCGCGGCGAGGTTTGCGGCGCGCAGGAACCGTCGCGGCGCCGATTCACCACGCACACCGGTGCCACCCATCGCGCCGGTGCGCACCGTGGCCGTGGCGAGTATCGCCAATAGGAGCATGGCGAGCGTCCAGTGCGCGACCACGGTCCAGGGCGCATTGCCCAGCTTCACCGTCACGCCACCCAGGATCGCCACGCCGAATACCGTCACGACGGCGGCGCCCGCCATGCGCAGCACGCCGCCGCGACCGCCCACGCCCGGCTCCATACGGCGGCGCCAGGCTGCCGCGAACAACACGAGCAACGACACCGTCACGATCGACGCCAGGTAACGGTGCGACACCTCGATGATCAGATCGGGACGGCTGAGCGGTGGGAACCAGTAGCCGTAGCACTTGGGCCAGTTGTCGCCGCACCCCATGCCCGAGCCGGTGATGCGCACGATGGCCCCGAACACGAGGTGAAGGCAGGCGACGCCGAGGGCGAGGTACGCGTACCGGCGGAGAGCCTTCATGGAGCGCGCCGCTCCGCGGCTGCCGAAACCTGAGCGGTGGGCGCCGGACGCGGCTCATGGATCGCGCGCCACGTCAACGCGAACACCCCGGCCAGAACGAGAGCCGGCAGCAGAACCCAGGCAACCTCGACTCCCGGCCGGGGCCGGGGCACCCGCTCGCTGCCCGGCCCCGGCACGTGCGGCATGATGGTTGAGCGAACGATGGCCACCTGGGCCACCAGACAAGAAACGGCGGCGATCCAGAAGATCGCGTCGCCAAGTAACAGTCGCATAAGCAATGGTCTCGGAATGCGGCAACCCGCTCTCGAAACCTCACCCCCGTGGGGGGGTGGGTCAACCATGATTTCTTGACGAGCCACGGTGGCGGCAACCGTCTACTTTTGTTGCATGGCGCGCCCTCAACCCTGGCCTACTGCGGTGCTCTGGCCTCCCGCTCCCAAGTGGGTGGACGTTGCCATGCTCTGCCTGGTGGCCGCCGTGGGCTACGTCATTACGCACGCCGGTGTCGGGTGGGGGACGCCGATCGCCAGCAACGTCCACGTCGGCACCTCGCCGTGGAATCTGCCGTGGTACGCGGCGCTCTCCACGCTCCGCATGGCAGTGGCCTATGTCCTGTCGCTCGTGTTCAGTGTGGCCTATGCGCGCGCAGCGGCCAACAGCCGCCTGGCGGAACGCTTCCTCATCCCGTTGCTCGACATCCTGCAGAGCGTGCCCATCCTCTCCTTCATGCCGGGGGTGGTGCTCGGCTTGGCCGCGTTGTTCCGCGGCCGAGTGATCGGGCTGGAGCTGGCGGCGGTGCTCCTCATCTTCACGAGCCAGGCGTGGAATCTGGCGTTCGGATTCCACCAGGCGCTGCACTCCATTCCCACGGAGCTGAGCGAGGCCGCCACTGTGTACCGGCTCGGGCGGTGGCGGCGATTCACACGGCTCGAGCTGCCCTCCGGGGTCATCTCGCTCGTGGCCAACAGCATGATGAGCTGGGCCGGCGGCTGGTTCTTCCTCATGGCGTCGGAGCAGTTCACGCTGGGCAGCGACAGCTATCGCCTTCCGGGACTGGGGTCGTACCTTGCCGCGGCGGCGGAGAGGGGCGACGTGGCCGCGCTCATTCTCGGATTGCTCGTTCTGGTCCTGGTGATCGTGCTGCTCGACCAGGTGCTCTGGCGGCCGCTGGTGGAGTGGTCCGACCGGTTCAAGCTGGAGCAAGCCGGGGGGGCGCCACCGCAGGCGTCGTGGATGCTCGAGGCCCTGCGCGAGTCCGCACTGATCGGCGCGCTCCTCGACCGCGTGTTCCGGCCGTTCCTCCGCTGGATGGACAGGCGGCTGAGTCCGCCTCCCTTGTCTCCCGGAGCTGCGGTGGCGCCGCCGGCGCCGCGCATCCGGTCGCCGCTGTCGGTGGCGGCGCGTGCAGGTACCGCGGTAGCGCTGCTGGCGTTGGTGGCGTGGGGATCGATAGCCACGGCGCGCGTGCTGGTGACACTCGACGCCGCGGCTTGGCGCCACATTGTGATCGCCGCGGCGGCCACGCTGGCGCGCACCACGGCGGCCCTGTTCATCGGGGCCGCCTGGACCATTCCGCTAGGCGTGCGCATCGGACTCGATCCCGTCTGGTCGCGGCGCCTTCAACCAATGGCGCAGATTGCGGCGTCCATTCCGGCCACGGCGCTCTTTCCCGCACTGCTGCTGGCGCTGCTCACGCTGCCCGGCGGGCTCAACATCGCGGCCGTGGCCCTGATGCTGCTCGGCACGCAATGGTATGTATTGTTCAACGTCATCGCGGGGGCGATGTCCATTCCATCCGACCTCAAGGAAGCGGCGGTGATCTACCGGCTCACCCGCTGGCGCCGGTGGAAGACGCTCATCTTGCCGGCCATCTTTCCCTATGTCGTCACCGGAATGATCACGGCGACCGGCGGAGCTTGGAACGCCAGCATCGTGGCGGAGTACGTGAACTTCGGCGGCCAAACGCGGACGACCACCGGCCTCGGCGCCGTGATCGCGGCGGCGGCCGACCACCGCGACTTCGCGACGCTGCTTGCCGCCACGTTCGTGATGGCCGCCATCGTGATCGCCATCAACCGTCTCGTCTGGCGGCGGCTGTACGCGCTGGCCGAGTCGCGCTACCGGCTCGCCTGACCCGTCCATGACCGACATCGCCGCTTCCGCTCCCTCGTCGTTCCCGGCCTCCAGCCAGGGCGGGGCGCTCCTCGCCGCGCGCGACGTGAGCAAGGTCTACGGCAATGATCGCGCAGCCGCGTTGGAACACGTCAGTCTGGAATTGCGCGCCGGCGAATTCGTAGCGCTGCTCGGTCCGTCGGGCTCGGGCAAGTCCACCCTGCTGCGCATTCTCGCCGGGCTCATCACGCCGTCGGAGGGCGAGGTGCTGGTGCATGGCCAGACCTGGACCGGGCCGAATCCACAGGTGGCCATCGTCTTTCAGAGCTTCGCGCTCTTTCCCTGGCTTACGGTGTTGCAGAACGTCGAGATGGGGTTGCTGGCGGTGGACCTCCCGACCGAGGAGCGCCGGGGGAGGGCGGTCAAGGCCATCGACCTCATCGGGCTCGATGGATTCGAGGAGGCGTTCCCCAAGGAGCTTTCCGGCGGCATGAAGCAGCGCGTCGGGTTCGCCCGCGCCCTGGTGGTACAGCCCGAGGTGCTCTTTCTCGACGAGCCGTTCTCGGCGCTCGACGTGCTCACCGCCGAACACCTGCGCTCCGAACTCAAGGAATTGTGGATGGACCGATCGTTGCCGACCAAGGCGGTGCTCATGGTCACGCACAACATCGAGGAGGCGGTGACGCTCGCCGATCGGGTGCTCGTTTTCGGGACCAACCCGGGGCACGTCCGGGTGGAGCTATCGGGAGTGCCGCTGGATCAGCGAAAGTCGCGCACCGCAGCACAGTCGCGCCTCGTCGAAACGATCTATCGCATCATGACCAATCCGGAAGAAGATCCGTCGGCGTTTCTGGAGCGCCCCAAGCGCCGCACCACGCGACGGCCGCCCAAGCCGCGCTATCCCGCGCTCCCCGACGTGCGGCTGGACGAGCTGGCGGGGTTCGTGGAGTTCCTGTCGAGCATCGGCGGCAGTGCGGAGCTGCACGATCTCTCACGCGACCTCCAGTTGCGCCACGACGATCTGCTGGCGCTGGTCGAGGCCACGGACCTGCTGGGCTTCGCCCAGGTGGCCGACCGCAAGGTGGTCCTCACGGCGCTCGGCACGCAGTTCGCCGACGCGGACCTGGACGGGGAGAAGGCCCTGCTGCGGGCCGCGGTCGTGGAGCACGCGCCGATCCTGCGGTTCGTCACCCGGCTGCTCAACGAGGCCCCGGGGCACGTGCTCGAAGCGGAACGTCTCGAAGAGGAATTGCGCAAGGCGTTCGGCGCCGAAGAAGCGCACCGCCAGTTCGAAACGGCGGTGGACTGGGGCCGCTACGCCGAACTGTTCAACTACGACACCACGGCCGGTGAACTGCGGCTGGATACCGAGCACCAAGCGGCCGTCGAGCCGCTGGATCCGCCCGCGGCCGGCGACGCCTAGATGTAGATGATCAAGACGTTGTTCACAGGGTGGCGAGCTTCTGCCGGGGTGTTTGCCCGTTGATTCCCATGTGGGGACGGGCGGTGTTGTAGTAGCCGAGATAATGCCGGAGCGCGTGCGTGCGCGCCAGGCTGGTCCGATAGGCTTGGGCGTAGGCCCACTCCGCGAGCAGCGTGCGAATGAAGCGTTCGGCTTTGCCGTTCGTGCGGGGTGTGTACGGGCGGGTGCGCAGGTGCCGCACCTGATGCGCAGCGAGGACGGCCGCAAAGGGCCGCGAGCGATACACCGACCCGTTGTCGGTCATCACCCGGGAGATCTGGATACCGCGGCGCGCGAAATACCGGAGGGCGCGCTGCAGAAAGCCCGCCGTGGTGTGCTGCCGTTCGTCGGGCAGCACTTCGGCGTAGCTCAGCCGGGTACAATCGTCGATCGCCACGTGGACGGCTTCCCAGCCGATCCCGCGCACCCGCGTCGTGCGATCGCCGTGGATGCGATGGCCGACGCGGCCGATCTTCCCCAGCTTCTTGATGTCGAGGTGCAGGAGATCTCCCGCTGCCGGCCACTCATAGCGGTGGGCCGGGCGGGGCGGCTCGAGCCGGCTGAGGCGTTCCAGGCCAAGGCGGCGATGCTCCCGCACGACCGTGGCCACCGGGAGCCGGAGATCGCGGGCGGTGCGCAGCGAGCTCCAGCGTTGCCGGCGACGACGCGCGATCTGCCGCCGGTGCATCCGCCGCAGCCGCCTCGGCGAGCGCTGCGGCCGACTCGACCGATCCCGCAGCCCGTTCAGGCCCTCGGTCTCATAGCGTTGGATCCACTTCTGGACCGTTTGGCGCGAGACCTGGAATTCTCGCGCCAACTGGCTCTGATTTCCCTCGGGGAGCCCCGCCCGGGCGACAAGCTCGACTCGCCGCGCGTAACTCAAGCGTGCATTCTTGTGGGTGTTCACAGGTCCTCTGGCGGTTGCCGGTTGAGTGTCCAGACAACCCCAGCTTGGTGCTGCTACGACCTGTGAACAACCTCCTGATCAATTACACCTAGAAGATGTGCACGCTGATGTACCGCCCCGGATTCTTCTTGATGTCGGCGAGGAGCGAGTCCATCGTGGCCAGCGTGTTGCGGAAGTTCCGATAGAGCAGGGTATCGGTGAGCAGCTTGCCGGCCGTGCCCTGTCCGCTGTTGAGTCTGGCCAGGATGTCGTTGAGTTGACCGGCGCTGGTCTTCAGCGTCGTCGCCGCCTCCGATACGTTCTGGCTCGACGAACGCAGATTGCGCACCGTCGAGTCCACCACGTTGGAGTCGATGGAGTTGGCCACGCGACGGTAAGCGCTGAGCGTCTTTGTCAGGTTGGCATTCTGCTCGGTGGCGATCTGCTGGAGCTGCACGGCCAATGCCGACGTGGAGGCGATGGTGTGGCGCAGGTCGCGCAATCCGCCGGCGTCCACCATCTCCGCTTGCATGGCGCTCGTGATCTGGCTCAGCGATTTGCCGATCGAATCCACGTGGCCCATGATCTCGGCCACCCCGGGCTCGGCGGGGCCGGCCGGCACCGTGTCGCCGGGCACGAACGTGCTGAAGAGGTTGGCTCCCAGTTTGGGGGTGAGCGCCACCGCGACGTCGCCGAAGAAGCCCACAGCGCGCACGGTCGCCTTGGCGGTCCGCGGTACCTTGTACTGGTTATTGATCCGCATCACGACGTCCAGGTACCCATCCGGCCGGAGCTCCACGTCGTCCACGTAACCGACGTTGACCCCGGCCAGCAGCACCGGCTGCCCCTGCTTGAGGTTCTGGCCCCACCCGAAGCGCGTGAACAGGGGGTATCCGGAGGACAGCCCGCCCCGAGCCAGCCAGAGCACGCCGACCAGGAGGACGACCACGGCGACAGTGATGAGAATGCCGACCGAAACTTCATCGCGTCGTTTCATGACTGTAGGTACGGAGCGAGGAGGACTGCGGTCAACGCATCGAGCACCAGGATGGCGACCGACGTGATGACCACCGCGGTGGCCGTGGACCGGCCCACGCCTTCGGCGCCGGCTTCTGCAATGTAGCCCTCGAAGGACGAGAAGAACGAGATGGCCGCCCCGAACATGGTCGCCTTGAGCAGGCTATACACCACCTGGAAGGTGCCGAATCCCAGTCGAAGGCCGTCCTTGAAATCGGACGGGCTGATCCCGGTGGCGTAGACCCCCATGGCGTATCCGCTCCCGACCCCCACTGCATTGGCGAACACGGTCAACACCGGCAGCATGATGATCGCCGCCAATAGCCGCGGCAGAATGAGAAAGGCGATCGGGTCGTAGGCCAGCGTCTCGAGCGCGTCGATCTGCTCGGTCACCCGCATCGTGCCGATCTCGGCCGCCATGCGGGCGCCCACGCGGCCGGCGAGCACGAGCCCCGTGAGCAGGGGGCCCAGCTCCAGGATCACCATCTGGCGCGTGGCCAGCCCGACGAGCGACAGCTGCACGCCCGGGAACATCTGGTACCGCGTCTGCAATGCGATCACGCTGCCGATGAAGCCGGCGACGATCACGGTCAGGGGCAGTGAATCGACCCCGATGTTCTTCATCTGCCGCAGCGTTTCGGGCGCGAACGTGGCGGGCTCCGAGAGCGCGCGGCCGATGTCGCGGGCAAAGTACGTCCACGCGCCGACGCGCTCGAACGTGCCGATTACGACCCGCGACACGCGCCTGAACAGGCGGATGCCCGTTCGGTGCATGACCGGGAACGTCTCGGTAGGACGCGGATGTGGATGGTGCGGAAAGTGCGTCACGGTCAGGTGCGAACGCGGGCCAGGAGCACGAGCCCGATCAACGCGAACACGGCGTTGGGAATCCAGGCGGCGATGTCCGGCGGCACGATCCCCGTGCCCCCGAACGCCTTGGTCACCTGGACGGCCATCAGGAACGTAACCGTGGTGGCCAGCGAAATGGCGATTCCGTACGCCGCCCCCCCTCGCTGGTTGCTCGTGGCCAGTGGCGCCCCGAACAGCGCAATGACGATGCAGGTCACCGGGATGGCGATCTTGAGCGCTCGCTCCACCTTCCACTCGTTCACGTCGGTGCCCGATCGCTCCATGGCCTTGATGAATCGGGACAGCTCCTCGTACCGCATTTCATCGGGCAGATGAGCCCGCGACATCATCGCCGCCGGCTGTTCGCGGAATTGGTTGTCCCGCATGCGGTCGAAGCTCAGTGCGAGCTCGGCCCCCGAATCGGGCAGGATGTGCATGGTCCCGCGGCCCAGATTCCAGTAGTTGGCGCGCCAGTTGGCCTCATCCGTGGCCACCACGTACGTGGGGTAGTCGGGCCCCTTGCCGCGCCGCTCGATCTGTACCGATGCCGCCGAGCCGGTGATCCGGTTCAACGTGCCGAGCGTGTACACCCGGCCCAGGTCGCCTTCGGACGCCGCGAACGCGAAGCTGAACCGTTGGTTCTGCCCTTTGAACTGATCCTCTTCCACGAGCGCGTTGTGTGCCCGGTTCGCCGCCGGCATCAACTCGGCGATCACGAGATCGAGCCCCGTGGCGAGCAGTGCGCCGACGAGGATCGGCACGATGAATCGGTAGAAGCTGGTGCCCGACGCCTTGGCCGCCGTGATCTCCGAATGACGCGTGAACCCCGACACGGAGAAGACCGTGGCGAACAGCACCGCCGCCGGCAGCACCATGAACATGGACTGGGGCAGCCAGTATACGTAGCTCATGGCGATCGCCTGCGCGGTCAGGTGCCGCGCGAGATACGAGTCCAGGTGGTCGGTGAGGTCGATCACGATCGTGATCACCGGAAAGCCCAGCGAGGTGACCACGAAGATCTTCCAGAATTCCGAGAACGCGTATCGGTCAAGCGGCTTGATCGGATTCCGCATCAGGCGGCGCTCCGCGGCGCGCGCCCGGTGAGTCGCCGGCCCCACCGGCCGAGCAGGGCGCGCACCTCGCTCCAGTCGCCCCCGCGCGTTGCCCCCGACACCCGGTTCATGCGCAGCGTCATCACGATCCCGACGGAGAGCAGCACGATGTTGGCCGCCCACATCGCCCAGAACGGCGAGATGATCTGATCATTGGCCAGCGTCTCTCCGCCGATCAACCCCACGTAGTAGAGCGCGAACACCACGAAGCTCACGCCGATCACCAGGCCTACTCCCCCGCGCGGAAAGCGCAGGGCGATCGGCGGGCCGAGCAGCACGAAGATGATGCACGCCGCAGCGAGCGAGAACTTCTTCTGGATCTCGATGTCGTAGCGGATGCGCTCGTAGCGCGCAGCCTTCTCCCGGGCGGCCGCCACCTGCTGCTGGCTCTCGAGCCGGATCTTCTCCGACGCCGCTTGCGACGCGGCCATCAGATCCACCGCCGCCGGCGATGCGGGCGGCGCGACGTGCGTCGTCTCCGCCTTCTGCATGGGTGTCGGAACCGGGGTCGGCGGTGCCCGTACCGCCTGCGCGGCCGGTGGCGGCCGCCGTGGCGGTTGCTGCGTCACCGGCAGGGTGGCCGCCTCCGCCCGCTTCACCCCGAACATCCGGTCCAGGAGGGCGCAATAGATCTTGCCCAACCCGAACGGATTGCGACGCACGGGCTTGGCCGGCCACTGGATGTGCTGTTCGCCGGCCGCTGCCAGCATCTTGGCCTGCGCCTCCATGCGGTCGTAATAGGCCTGCTGTAGTTGGTAATCGTAGTCGGCGAACTTGGCCTGCATCTCGCACACGGTCATTTCACGGTCGCTCTTGGCGGCGGAGTCGGCGTCGGTAGCCTGGAACGAGTTGGTCACGTTCCGCATGCGCAGAAGGTCGCTGGCGTAGTACATGCGCGTGTACTCGTGGGGCTGCACCGTGGGCACCTCCACCATCACCCCGTCGTACAGATGCATCAACAGATCCACCCGGTTCTCGGCCAGGCCGAGTGTGCCGCTATCGGCGTAGATCGTGCGGCGGTGCGCAGGATTGCTGAGATCGTAGATCACCACGCCCCGCATGTGCTGCGAGGCCCGGTCGATACGCGCCGCCCGAAGGTAGAACTTCTGGTCGACGATCGTGTTGATGATCTGTTCCCGGAGCGCGAAGCTGGGCTTGGTGCGCGAGATGTCGTCCTGCAGCACCGCCAGTTGGTGGTTGGCGCGCGACAGGACCTGGTCATTGAACACGAGCATCATCAGCGCCACGCCGGTTCCGGCGATCAGGGTGGGGATCAGCAGCGACCGCATGCTGATGCCGGTGGCTCGCATGGCCGTGATCTCATTCTCCGAGGCCATGCTCGTGTACGCGTACAGAACCGCGACGAGCACTGCCATGGGGAGCGTCATTGCCACGGTGAACGGGATCGAGAGGATGAAGAACTCGGCCAGCACGTGCCACGGCAGCCCTTTGCCCACCAAGTCGCCCAGCCGCTTGCCGATGAATTGGAGCAGCATGAGCGACGTCAACGCCGTGACGGCGAAGATAAAGGGGCCAACGTGCTGCTTGAGCACGTACTTGGTGAGGATCTTCACGATTCGACCGTTTACGCCTCCGTGGCGTGGAACTCCAAGTATCCCACCGGGTTGTGGGCCGTCGCCCGGGTAGTATATTCCACCCCCCGACCTCGGAAATTCAAGGTCCCGGGGTCCGATTCGCCGAAGAACGGCCGACGCGCCTCCAGTCTGCCGGCGGCGTCATACCCCTCGTCTCGGGTTTGGTGCGCGTCACTCGCCTGCTCGCCGTCTCCCTCTGCCTCGCTCCCACGTTGCTCGCTGCTCAGCGACCGGAGCCGAGTGCCGTCACGCGGAATGTACCGCCTGCGGCGGCGCTCGTCGTGCCCGGCGTCCCGCTGCCGTGGGCCACCCGTGCCGACACCGATTCCGTATCCCGATCGCTGTTCGGCCCTGGGAGCGACCTTAACCTGCAGCTCGACACCCGCATCGAGGCCAAGACCGAACGCGATCGCAACGAGCGGTGCAACTTCAGTCAATTCTACGATCCGGGCCGCGCCTGCAACGGCACCTTCGCGCCCAACTTCGATTTCCAGTTCTCGGTCAAGAGCACAGGTACGGTGGCCAACCACGTGCACGTCGACGTGGACTACGACTCGCAGCGCGAATTCGACGCCTCGAACAACATCTCGCTGGTCTACACCGGCGACCCAGGGCAGCGGCTGCAGCAACTCCAGATCGGGAACGTGTCGTTCGACGCGCCGCCGTCGCGGTTCATCACGGCCGGCATTCCCACTGGCAACTACGGGCTCCAGGCCATCGGCCGCATGGGGCCGTTCAGCATCCGCGCCATCGCCGCGCAGCAGACCGGGAACGTGGTCCAGGACCGGGATTTCCAGATAGGCGACAGCGCCTACTCCAATGGCCGGCTCGACATCGCCGACTGGCAGGTGGAGGCCCGGCGGTTCTTCTTCACCGTGGACCCGCAGCTGTTCAGGGGCGAATACCCCAACATCGACCTCCTCAACCGCGGCCAGTTGCAGCACATGGCCGCCGAGCTGCCCGACACGCTCCGCCCAACCAGCGTGCTGCTCTATCGGCTGCAGTATGGCACGCAGCCGCAGAACCCCAGCGGCCCGCGCTTCCAACTCATCGGCAGTCCGTCGCCTGCCCGGCAGACGTACACGCTCCTGCGCGAGGGGGTGGACTATTACATGGATCCCTCGCTGCTCTGGTTCGCGCTGGTGCGCCCGCTCAATCCCAACAACGAGCGGCTCGTCGTGGCGTACAACGTGCGCATCAACGGCCGCGACACGGTGTGGGTCACCACGGGGGGCACCCCCGACGTGCAGGCGGCAGCCACGCCGCAGTACGCCAACCTGGTGTGGGACCCCAGCGTGAACCCGGGCGCACCGGCGTTCGACCGCGAGATCCGATCGGTGTACCGCATTGGCGGCGAGGACCTGGACCGGCGGTCGGTGCAGTTGCGCGTGTTCGCAGGCACCGGCGACCAGGAGCGCCCGTTGGTCGGCCAAGCCCAGACGTATCTGCAGATGTTCGGACTCGCCGAGCTGAACAACAGCGAAACGTTCGATGTGGAGAACCGGCTCTGGCCGCGGTCCACCGATCCGAACGTCAGTCTCAACGCCGGGGCCGGCGATCCGCGCCTGGCCGGCAGCACCAAGATCATCCACGACTACTTCCTCGTCATGCCGTCGCTGCGGCCGTTCGCCGAGCGCGACTCCGGACTGGTGGTGGCCGGGAATGCGAGCAACGACGCGATCTACAGCACGCCCGACGACTACCTCGTGTCGTCGAGCCAGCACCCGGCGTCGGTATACCGGCTGCACGTCCAGTACGAGACGCGCGACAACGCCGAGTCGGGGACGCTCGTGCTCGGGTCGGTGCAGATACGGCGCAACTCCGAGCGCATCCTGCTCGACGGAATGCCGCTGACCCGCGACCTCGACTACCGCATCGACTACGACCTGGGGCGGGTCACGTTCTTCCGTCCGGACACGTTGTTCACCCGGCGGCGGACGGTGAGCGTGCGGTACGAGGAGAACCCTCTGTTCGCGCCGACCCCCACGAACATCTTCGGCCTCACCTCTGCGCTGCCGCTCAGCCACGGCATCATCAACTTCACCGCCATCTCGCAATCCCAGCAGTCGGCGTTCACGCGGCCGCAGCTCGGGTTCGAGCCGGCGGCCTCGCTCGTCGCGGGCGTGAACGGCCAGTTCTCGTGGCAGTTGCCCGCGGTCACCAGCGCGTTGCGCCGGTTCACCGCTTCTGATCCCAAGCGCCCCTCGTCGCTCACCGTCACCGGCGAACTGGCGGCCAGCCACCCCCTGCAGAACGCCAATCAGCAGGCCTACGTCGAGTCGTTCGAAGGGAGCGGCGGGATCAACGTCAACCTCTCGGATGCGCTTTGGTACTTTGCCAGCCTGCCGGCGCTCGGGCAGCGGCTTCCCCCGGCGATCGGCCTCGTGTTCGATCCATCGCATATGGCGACGATGGCCTGGCAGAACAACGGCACCGGAGCCGACGGCAAGCAGGTGGCGTATACGATCACCGACATCGACCCGCTTGCCGCGATCGGAGGCAGCGGTTTCGCACCGCCCGAAACGATGCTCTGGATGACGCTCTATCCACTGGCCGTGGGCGGTTCGCTGAATCGCGCGCGCGACGAATACCAGTGGCACGTGGCCAATACGCCGAGCGGTCGGCGATTCCGGTCCATCCGAACCGTGCTAAGTCCTACCGGGCTCGACCTGACGAACGTCCAGTACCTGCAGTTCTGGACGCTGATTGACACCAGTGTCGTGGGCCGCAGCGCCAATCCCACGTTGGTCTTCGACGTCGGCACCGTGTCGGAAAACTCATATACGTTCGCGCCGGAAACGCTGTATCTGCGCCCGCGCCCGAGCGGCGGCGTGGACAGCGTGTACGCGGGCAAGCGTGCCCAGGGGCTCGACCACCTCGACACCGAACTCGACCCGTTCACGCGGACGTTCAACGTGACGGTGAACGATACCGGCCTGCCCGGCGACCTGATCGACTCACTGGTCGTGGTCGACCAGAACGGCGGCGTGAGCAAGATCAGAAATTTCGCCGTCTGCCAGGGGCAGTTGAACGTCATCCTGCCGCTCGGAGACACGCACGTCAACTGCACGGTGCACAACAATCGGCTGGACAGTGAGGACATCGATCAGGATGGTGTGCTCAACATGGACAGCGCGCACCGCGAGAGCGAGAGCATCCTGCGGTACATCGTGGACCTCAGCGATCCGACCACCTACACGCGGGTGGGCAACGTGGCGCTCGTCCCCGACACGGTGGGCGGCGTGGTGACCGACGCGCGCAAGGAATGGGTGCTGGTCAAGGTGCCGTTCAACACGCCGGCCGATTCGCTCAATGCCGTCCTGCGCCGCCGCATGCAGGCGCTGCGCATCACGATGGTGTCGGGCGCCGGCACCCCCGACAATCAGTTCGTCCAGCTCCCGATCGACGAACTGGAGCTCGTGGGCGCGCCGTGGCTGGCCCGCAACGACCAGACGCTCGCCGGCATCGCCGGCGACCAGGCCGCCGGGGGGTACGTGATCACGTCGCTCATCGGCACCGCCGACCGCGATTCGGTGAACGGCCTGTACTATACGTCGCCCCCCGGCGTGACCAACGCCGCCGACACGCGCGCCGCGGCCTACGCCCCCACCGCCGTGCAGATCAACGAGCAGTCGCTCCGTGTCCAGGCGGGGAACGTGCCCGTGTACGGCCGCGCCGAGGCCTATTACCGCTTCCCGTCCGGCCAGCAGAACTTCATGGGATACCAGCAGCTCCGGCTCTGGGCCCGCGGCCGCAACCACGGGTGGGGCACCACGAGCGAACTGCAGATGTACGTCAAGATGGGGCGCGACCAGGACAACTTCTACCTGTATCGCACGCCGGTGAATTCCGGAGAAGGCCAGAGCGCCTGGCTCCCCGAGGTCACCGTGGACTTCCAACAGTTCTTCACGCTCCGGCAGCAGTTGCAGAACGCATATATGCACCGAACCGGCGTACCGGACTCCCTCGCCTGCACCGGCGTCGACTCGGCCATCATCGTTGCCTCGGCGCTGCCCGCCACGGGCGTGAACCACCGGTACGCCGCGTGCGCCAACGGCTACATGGTGTATACCGTGCAGCCGGGCGTCACCCCGCCCAATCTCGCGGCCGTTCAGGAGATGGCGGTCGGTATTGTGCGCGTCGCCGACGGCGGTGGCGCCACCGCCGTCGTGCCCGGAGATACCCTCGAGCTGTGGGTAGACGACATCCGCCTCGCCGACGTGGTCAACGCCACCGGGTATGCCAGCCAGATGGGCGCCACGCTGCAGGCCGGTGATCTCGGCAACCTGCGCGTGGACTTCATGCATCGCGATCCCAACTTCCGCCAGCTCGGCGACCAGCCGTCGTTCCAGGATCAGCGCACCCTCGAACTGTCGGGCACGCTACATATGGAAAAACTACTGCCCTCCAGTTGGAACGTGGCCGCTCCACTCACCGTGACCCGCATCCTGTCTACCTCGTCGCCGGAATTCCTGGCCGGGAGCGACCTCCTGGGAGGCGGCATCGGCGGGCTCCGCACGCCGCGCGACGTGATGGCGACCTATTCAGTCGTGCTGCGGGCCGACAAGCCGGTCGCCGGCACGGTGCTTGCCCCGATCATCAACCACCTGTCGGCGGCCGCCACGCTCAGCACCGGCGACCTGCGCGACGTCTATTCCACCGGTACGAGCCAGCACCTGGATTTCGGACTCAACTACACCGTCACGTCGGCGGGGGCCCGCGCCCCGCTCCCCGCGTGGATGCGGGCCGCACTGCACGCGTTGCCCGGCATCTTCCAGGGGGGACCGGTCACGGCGCTCGAACAGGGAACGTACCGCTGGCAGCCCACCGCATTCCAACTCACCAGCGGCATCACCCACAACGACGATCGACAGTCCTCGTTCCTGTCGCCGTCCAGCACCGGCGTGGATTCGGCCAGCCAATCGCTGGCCATGGACCGGCTCTGGCGGAATGGCGGGGAGATCGCGTTTCAGCCAAGCGACGCGCTCACCGCCCGGCTGGCAGTGAGCTCGCTGCGCGATTTGCGACAGTACGGCGACACCAGTCCTCAGGCCGTGCTGGCGACCGCCGAACGACAGCGTCTGTTCGGGGTCGACGTCGGCATGGAACGGCAACGCACCATGCAGGGGTCGATCCATTTCGCGCCGCGCGTGTCCGACTGGCTGCGGCCGCGGCTCGACTTCGGCACACAGTACATGATGCTGCGGGACCCCAACTCGGTGTCGCTGCTTCTGCCCACCGACAGCGCCGGCCACCCCGTGTTGCCGGCGCTCATCAACGCGTCGCAAACCCTCGGGCTGGGCATGGCCCTCGACCCGGGGCGGTTCGTGGCAGCGTACTTCGGCGACACCCTGCTCACCAAGCGCGTCACGCACTGGTTCTCACCGATCGACGTGGATTATTCACGAAGCTTACTCACCGCGCTCGACGGCGCTCCCAACGGCGGGCCGCTGGCCCTACAGCTGGGGCTCGGCAACCTCGGCGGCTACCGGTACGTGGATGGCGTTCCAGCCTCGGTCGCTGGGTTCACTGGCACGTGGACGGCCAACGCCACGGTCAATCTGCCGTTGGGGTTCACCGTGGCGAACCGCTTCCGGCGCACGAGCAATCAGAATTGGGTGCTCAACACGGACAGCACGCAGGCCCGGGTGGCCGGGCTCACGACCAGCTTCCCCGATTTCAACGTGCGCTGGAACTGGCGCCCCCCGGGCGCCACCATGACGTCGTGGATCACCGCTGTAAACGCCGCCGTCGGCTACACCCACACGACCGCCCGTGCCTCGCAGCTCCTCGACCTGAACACCACGGCGCCCGACCTCAGCCGCGCCCGCGTTGACGCCTACCCCATCAGCGGTCGCATCACCTGGGGATTCGGCGGACTCAGCACCGCGGCCGGCTACACGCTCACCCAGCGCATCGACTCGCTCCCCGGTAGCTACGCCCGGGGGCACGCTGAGGACGTCAACGTGGACGTCGGACGGTCGTTCACCGTCCCGTCATCGTGGGGGCTGGGCATCAAGAACGCCATTCGCGCCCGCTTCGGGATGCAGCAGACCCATACGCTGAGCTTCGTCTATGCCAACGACGGCAGCCAGCAAAGCCGGCTCGTCGATAACGGCCGATCGGCCATCAATCTGAACGCCGACACCGACCTCTCCGAGACCATGCAGTTCACGCTCCAGGTCTCGCGCATCATCACCTACGACAACAACCTCAACACTCGGCTCAACCAGTTCGTCCTGTCCACCATCCTGCAGATCCATTTCGCGAGCGGGCCGCTGCGATAGCGGCGCCTGGGCACGAGTCAGTAGAGCAGTTCGTAGTTCAGCCGGAATCCGCGGCCCGGTTGCGGCACGAAGTCCTTGATCACCGACAGATTGTCACGGTACACGGTGTTGAACACGTTGTCGCAGTGCACGCTGATCTCCCACACCGTGCCGCCGAGCACGATGCGTTTGCCGGCGCCGAGGTTCAGCAGGGCATACCCCGCCGTCGGCGTGTCCCCGTCCCCCAGCCGGTTCTGGGCCGCGGCGCCCCGCACCTCGACCATCCCCGTGTAGGCTTGATCCTGGTACGTGGCGCGCAGCAATCCGCGCAGCGGCGGAATGAACGGCAGGGGCACGTTGTTCTGCGTGTCCTGTGCGTTCACGTAGTCGGAACTCGCCCGCAGCGCCCAATGCGCGGCGGGCTGCACGGTGACCGCCGCCTCGAACCCCGCCAGCCGCGCCCGCGTGGACGCGAACTGCCGCACCGGAAAGTCCTGGATCGTATCCCCACGCAAGAACGCGTAGATGTAGTTGTCTATGAAATTCAGGTACGGGGAGAACTCGAATTTCGCGTCGCCATAATCCCCTTTGAGCGACGCGTCCACGCCAAGCCCCGCCTCCGGACGCAGGTTCGCCGAGCCGACGGAGTACGTGCCGCTCGCTGCATCGAGCCCGTTGGCGAACAGCTCCTGCACCGTGGGCGCGCGGAACGACCGTGCGACACTGAACGAGCCGGTCAGTTCGGGCGTGAACTCCTGTACCGCCCCCAACGACGCCGTCACCGCGTTGTGCTGCCGCGACTCGTCGAGCGTCTGGAACACCGAGTCGGTGGACTGGGGGTACGGATTGGTCTGGATCGCATTGTAGTCGAATCGAACGCCGGCCTGCAGGCGCGTGTTCGGCCCCGCGCGGTACTCCTCGTAGGCGTACCCTGCCACGTCGCTGGTCACCGAATTGGGCCCCAGCGGCTGGTCGCCCTCGATGGTGAGATTCTGGATGTCCGACCACAGGCCGAGCGTGCCGGTCAACCGCCCCACCGGTCGCTGTTGCAGTTGCAGCACGGCATTGAATTCGGTCTTGTGGAAATGGTTGGCCTGCGGGTCCGACACCCCCGTCGAGTCCTCGGCGGTCGGGAACTCGGAGTGCGTATAGTCGTTGAAGCTGGCGTCGACCTTCACCCGCTGGAGCCACGAACTGCTGGTGTTGAACAAGCTCCGGAACTCCACCGTATTGCGCTGTTGCGATATCCGCGACGTGGTCGGCGGCACGTTGATCCAGTCGGGGTTGGGCGGTACGCCCGGCACCCCATAATTCATCTCGTAATGGTTGGCGCCGATACCCACCATGCCGAAGTCGCCCTGGTACGAATAGCCGAGCCCACCCTGGCTGCTCTTGTCGTCCGACGACGGAATGCGGTTCAAGTCGAACTGGGCCCCGCTCGCCGGATCGGTGTACGTGCCCGCCGGAATCCCGATGTCACCGGAGTGGTGCTCGCCGGCCGAGACCTGGAACGCCGAATTGCCGCTCGTATACACGTTGTTGAAGTAGCCGGAATACTCGTTGCTGACGCTGTTGCCTTCGATCGCCACCGTGCCCGACATCGGATGATCCGAAGCCGTCGGCACGGTATTGGTGATCATGTTCACCAGCCCGCCGATCGTGTTGGGGCCGTACAGAATCGCCGCCGGCCCGCGCACGACGTCGATCTGCTCGATGCTCAGGGCGTCGATTGGTGTGGCGTGGGCCGGATCGTACGTGGCGATGTCGCCCATCCGCAGCCCGTTCTCGAGAATCACCACCTCGTTGTCCCCGAGGCCGCGCAGGATCGGGCGCGACGGCGCCGAGCCGTTTCCGCGCACCGTCACCCCGGGCAGGTCGGAGATCTTCTCGGCGAAACTCATCCCGGCGCCGTTGTCGAAGTCGCTGCGGGACTTCGATTCCGCCGACTGATACTGCTCGTCGGCGGGTCGCGCCGTAGGGGACGCCGAGACGACGATCTCCTCGAGCGGAATTGCGGTCGGCTTGAGATCGAACGACGCGGTCGCTTCGGCCCCGGTCAATCGAACGGTATCGGAACCCGCGGCATACCCTGGCACAGCGACGAAGATGCGGTACGTGCCCCTGGCGACGTCGGCAAAGCGGTATTCGCCGTGCGCGCCCGTGCGCTCCACGCGGTCGAGTTCCAACAGGCGCACGCTGGCGCCCACCACTGGGTAGCCGGCGGCCGTCACCGTGCCGCTGATCGTTTGCGCCTGGGCGCGGACGCCCATCATGGCGACGGAAATGGCTACGACGGAAGCCAGGAAGAATGTGCGCTCAGCTCGCATTTGGGTCGGACCCCGCTGCCTGTGGTTGAATATCTGCGTGTCAGTTTCGCGACAGCTTGAGAATGTTGGCTGGACCACCCGTTTGCAATGGGTTTCTTTCTAAAGACTCTAGCTACAAGGAGTTGTGGCCGCTGGCATGGCCCAGAAGGTAACGTCTCTGGTTCCGCGTGGCGGGTCCGGCCCTACTCCTCTTATGTTGCCTACGTTCTCCGGACCTCAACGTTGACTCTCATCGACCGTCCTGTGCGAAGAATGTTCGTCCTGGCGTGCCTGGCCACTCTCACACTTTCGTCTTGCGACCGATTCCGCGGTCCGAAGACCGGGTTCGACGGCGCCGCCGCCTATGCGATGGTCAAGACGCAGGTCGACTTCGGCCCGCGCGTGCCCGGCTCGCCGGGATGGCAGAAGACCGGCGACTGGATCGTCGCCCAGCTCAAAGAGTTGGGCGACTCGGTAACGGAACAGCGGTTCATGCACGTGGCGCCCAACGGCGACTCGGTGCCGATGCGCAACATCATCGCGCACATCGATCCGTCGAATCCGCAGCGGGTTCTCTACGTCACGCACTGGGACACCCGACCGATCGCCGAGAACGATCCGGTGCTCGGCAACCGCAACAAGCCCATTCCGGGCGCCAACGATGGGGCGTCAGGGGTGGCGCTGTTCCTTCAGGTCGCGGCAGCGCTCAAAAAGACGCTGCCCACGGTGGGGGTCGACCTGCTGTTCGTGGACGGCGAGGACTACGGCGACTTCGACACGTATTCCGACACGGCGAAGAACCCCAACGTGCTCATCGGGTCCACGTACTACGCGCGCCACATGTCCAAGGACAGCCTGCCGCTGTACGGCGTGCTGTGGGACATGATCGGCGACAAGGATCTGAACATCAACCAGGAAGGCAACTCGGTGGCCGACGCGCCCGAGGTGGTCTCCCGCGTGTGGGATACCGCCAAGCAGCTGGGGTACTCCAAGTACTTCCTCGATCAGCGCGGCGAGACGCTGATCGACGACCACGTCCCGTTCCTCGATCAGGGCCTGCACATGATCGACGTGATCGACTACGACTACGGGCCCAAGAGCACACTCCTGCCCCAGGGGTATCACCATACGCTGCAGGACACGCCCGACAAGGTCTCCGCGCAGAGCTTGCAGATCGTCGGCGATGTGGCGGTGAAACTGCTGACCGCCACGAACTGACGGCTGACGGCGCACTGAATCGCAAGCTGGGAGCCGCCAGTGTCCGCCCATCGGTGATCAGCAAGAACGCCGGGATGCATCGCGACTCTTCCGCGAAACATCCCGGCGTCGTTGCTATTAGCTGGCAGCTGTCAGTTCACGGCTCTCAGCCTGGTGTGCCAGTCTCGCCGTTTCTGTTACCAGATCACGGCGCGCAGACTGTCCGGCCTCACCATCGAATCGCCGTCCTTGCATCCCCACGCTTTCTTGAACTCGGGCATGTTGCTGAGTGGTCCGTCCACGCGCCAGTTTCCTGGCGAATGCGGATTGGTCTTGATCTGCTGTAACTCAGCTTCGGGCCGTTGCAGCCCGCGCCAGATCTGCGCCCAGGCCAGAAAGAAACGCTGCTCGGGCGTGAACCCGTCGATCTTCGTGCGCGGCGTGTTGCCGAGCGCCTTTTCCATGGCGGCGTAGGCCACCGTCAGTCCGCCCAGGTCGGCGATGTTCTCGCCCAGTGTGAGTTGGCCATTGACGTGTGCCTCGCCACCGAGCACGGCGTAGCCATTGAACTGATCCACCACCCGTTGCGCGGCCACCTTGTATTTGGCGGCGTCCTCCGGCGTCCACCAGTCGCGGAGGTTACCCTGGGCGTCGAACTGGCGCCCCTGATCGTCGAACCCGTGCGTCATCTCGTGCCCGATCACGGCGCCGATCGCACCGTAGTTCACCGCGTCATCGGCGTTGGGATCGAAGAACGGCGGCTGGAGAATGCCGGCCGGGAATTGGATCTGGTTCAGCGACGGACTGTACGAGGCATTCACGGTGGGCGGCATCATCGACCACTCGGTCTTGTCCAAGGGCTTGCCGACCTTGGCCCAGTTGCGGGCCGCATTCCAATTGGCCACGGCGCGCAGGTTGGCATAGTAGTCGCCGGTCTTGATGTCGAGCGAAGCGTAGCTCCGCCAGTGGTCGGGATAGGCGACCTTGCGCAGGTACGCGTTGAGCTTGGTGACGGCCTGCTCCTTGGTGGCGGGGCTCATCCAATCGAGGCCTTCGATTCGCGCGCGGAGCGCCGACACGAGGTTGTCGACCATTCTGGCGGCGCGGGCCCTGGCTTCGGGCGAGAAGTTGCGCTTGATGTATTCCTGTCCCACCGCTTCGCCCAGCGCGCCGTTGGTGGCCTGCGCGCAATCCCGCCACCGAGGCGGAGCCTCCTTGATGCCGGTCTGAACCTGCGCCCACCGGAACGCCTCGGCGCGGAACGGAGCGCTGAGCGAGGCCATCGCGCCGCTCGTGGCGTGCCAGCGCAGATACGTCTTCCAATCGTTCACCGAGATCGCGGGCAGGAGTGAATCGAGCGCCGCGAAGTAGGTCGGGGTCCGCACGTTGACCGTGGTGACGTGCGCCGCTCCCTGCTGCTGGAGATACCGTGTCCAATCGATACGCGGGGTCATCCGCTGGAAGTCCGCCAGGTCCATCTTGTGGTACGTCGCGTTCGGATCGCGCATCGCTACCCGCGAGATCTGTACCCTGGCCAGCGCGGTCTCCACGGCGAGCACGGCGTCGGCGTCCACTTTGGCCTGCCCGTCGGGCTCCCCGATGAGCCCGAACGACCGCGCCACGTGATCCACGTATTCGCCGCGCATCTTCACGGTGCGAGGGTCATCGTTGAGGTAGTCATCGCGGGACGACATGCCGAGTCCGCCCTGGTTGGCGGATACGATGATGTCGTTGGCATTCTTGGGATCGGGACCCGGTCCCAGGGAGAACGGCGCCAGTCCGCCTCCGCCGCGCCCGCCGCCGCCCGCGTCGCGGGCACCGAACGCCCGCACCACGTCGTCAGTGGTCTTCACGGGAGCAATGGCGTCGAGCGCCGGCTTTAGCGGCTTCTCGCCTTGCCGGTCGATGGTCGCGGTGTCCATGCACGCCATATAGAACGTGCCGATCTTCCAGTCGTTGGTGCCGGGCGTGGTCTCGCGCCCGCGCACGAGGCTGGCCGCATCGACCACGATCTGGTGAACCACGTCCTGGTTCCTATCGCTCAGGATGCCGAAGCTCGCCAAGCTCGTCTTGTCCGGCGGGATCGTGTGGGTCTTGAGCCAGCCGCCATTCGCGTACTCATAAAAATCCGTACACGGCGCGCAGGTCGTGTCGAAGTTCGCTTTGGCGAACGTGCCGGCGCCCGCATGTTGGGAGGAGGCGGACGTCGTGGCGGCGAAGCTCAGCGCGACCGCGGCGCTCAGGAGTCGCATCGATTGACTGGTCATCATCACTCTCGACGGTACGGGGGATGGTGCAACGGGAACCGTTGGGTGGGCCACGGTGACCACCAATATTGGCGCGGAGACGGATGTTGCGCACGGGGCGCGGCAAGGGATCGATTCGAGCCGCGTGGAATGGGTGGAGGTCCCGATTCACGGGGGGGTTATCATGGCCCCATGCCAACCGCCCACGAACGCAAAGCGCTGTTCTTCCTTGGCGTCGTCGCCTGTTTGGGCGGCGGCACGCGGGCCCTGCGCGCCCGCGAGATTCCGCGGCCACCCGCGCCGGCGCGGCGCGCTCTCGACGCCCAGATATCGGCCGTCGACGCCGCCCGCCCGCAGGCCGCCGTTCCGGGGCGTTCGCGCCCACGCCCCGCGTCGCGCGACACCAATCCGCCGGCCGGATCGCCGCGCCGTCCGGCCGGCAAGAAAGCGGGGGCAGCGGGTCCGCCGCCTGAGCCGCCGCTGGGTGCGTTCAACCGGCTGGACGTGGATCGCGCCACCGCGGCAGAACTCCAACGGCTGCCCGGAATCGGACCGGCCCTTGCGGCCCGGATCATCGCCTACCGGGACTCAAATGGGCCCATAGGCTCCATGGATCGACTGCGGCGCGTGAAGGGCATCGGGCCGGCCACGGCGGCACGGCTCGATTCGCTGGTCATTTTCTCGGGACTTCGGAGGCCGTAAGTCCGCCTCCGGCGGCGCCTTCGCGGCGGATGTGCGCTGGCTCACGAAGCCACCGCTACGCACAGACGTAAGCCGTTCTTGACAGGGTGGTTATGCCCGGGCACCTTCCCGATTGTTGCATCTCCGCCATGTTGTAGGTCTTACGTGGCAGGTTATTCGCGTCCACCGTCTCACCCCGCGCCCCAAACGCCATGGCCGCACCGGCCGCTATCCGTGAACGCATCGGCGAGATCCTCATCCGCGAGGGTCTGATCTCCAAGGAGCAACTGGACAAGGCGCTCCTGGAGCAGAGGCAGAGTGGAACGCGCGTGGGGTACAACCTCGTCAAGCTCGGCTACCTCCATGAGATTGAGCTGACCAAGGTCCTTGCCCGGCAGTTCAAGATGCAGGCTGTGGACCTCTCCAAGTTCGAGGTCGACCCGCGCATCGCCAAGCTGATTCCTGGCGAACTCGCGCTCAAGCATCTCGTGCTGGCGCTCAAGCGGGAAGGGCGGACGCTCACCGTGGCGATGGCCGACCCCACCAATCTGGGCGTCCTCGAAGACCTGAAGTTCATCACCCGGTACGACATCTTCCCGGTGATCGCGGGCGAGTTCACCATCAAGACGGCGCTGGACAAGATCTTCGAGTCTGCGGACATGCAGATAAGCACGCTGCTCGACGACATCGAGGGAATGGGGCTCGACAGCGACGTGGAGGTGGTCGAGGATCGGGAGGAGGAGATTTCGGCAGCGGCGCTGGCGGCGGCGGTGGACGACGCGCCGGTGGTGAAGCTGATCAACGCCATTCTCTCGGACGCGGTGAAAAAGGGCGCGTCGGACATCCACTTCGAGTGCTTCGAGCACGAACTGCGCGTGCGCTACCGCGTGGACGGGGCGCTCAGCGAGGTGATGAAGCCGCCCAAGAAGATGCAGGCGGCGCTGGTGTCGCGGTTCAAGATCATGGCGTCGCTCAACATCGCCGAGCGGCGCGTGCCACAGGACGGCCGCATCAAGCTGAAGATGGGGAACAAGGTCATCGACTATCGGGTGTCAACGCTCCCCACGCTGTTCGGCGAGAAGATCGTGCTGCGTATTCTCGACAAGGGCAATCTGACGCTCGACCTCGAGAAGTTCGGCATCGAGCCCAAGGCCGAGAAGGATCTAATGGAAGCGGTGACGAACCCCTACGGCATGGTGCTGGTGACCGGCCCGACGGGCTCCGGCAAGACGACCACGCTCTATTCGGCCATCTCCAAGATCAACACGATCGACGTGAACATCATGACGGCCGAGGACCCGGTGGAGTACAACATGTTCGGGGTCAATCAGGTGCTCGTGCGCAACGAGGTGGGAATGACGTTCGCGGCCGCGCTGCGCGCATTCCTGCGTCAGGACCCCAACATCATCATGGTGGGCGAGATCCGCGATCTGGAGACCGGCAGTATCGCCATCAAGGCGGCGCTCACGGGCCACCTCGTGCTGTCCACGCTCCACACGAATTCGGCGCCCGAAACCGTCACGCGCCTCATGGACATGGGACTCGAGCCGTTCAACGTTGCGTCGGCGCTCAATCTGGTTCTGGCGCAGCGCCTGTTGCGTCGCATTTGCCCCGTGTGCAAGGAGAAGTATACGCCGACCGACGACGAACTGGCGGTCGCGAAGGTGACGCGTAAGACAACGCTGCGCGAGTTGCGGTTCACCGACTACGCCATTGGCGCGGCGCGGCTGCGGGCCACCAAGGAGGCGGCGCCGTACCTGGCCAATGTGACGCTGGACACCACATTTGGCGAGTTGGCGTATTTCCGGGGCGCGGGCCCGATATCGGGCTGCGATGCCTGCGCCAACAGTGGCCTCAAGGGGCGGCAGGGGGTTTACGAAGTGCTGCCGATGACCGCGGCCATTCGCAAGTTGGTGATGATGAACGTGGGCGCCGCCGAGATTCGCGACGCCGCGATCGCGGACGGGATGCTCACGTTGCGCATGGATGCGTGGATGAAGGTGATGAAGGGCATTGCGACGATCGAGCAGATGTGCCGCGAGACTTCGGCGTAGCAAACTGATGATTGTTCGCTGACGTCTGGCGTTCGTGGTCGTCCTTTCATCACGAGCATCCGCCAGTTCGGGGCTGCAGACCCCGGACCTCGGGACGTTAGGAAGTGAATGCCCCCATTGCCGCTCCAACCCCAGGATCGATGACGACCCCTGTATCCCCCTCTTCCGTAAATCTCCGCGTCCTGCTCGAGGAAGTGATCGAGCGCGGTGCCTCCGACCTCCACATCACGGCCGGCGAACGCCCCAAGATGCGCATTGACGGTGACATCACCGACTCGCGCGCCGAGGCTGTGATGCAACCGAAGGACACCATGCAGTTGGCGTATTCGGTGCTCACGGAGAACCAGAAGAAGCGGTTCGAGATGGAGGACGAGTTGGACTTCTCGTTCGGCATTCAGAATCTGGCCCGCTTCCGAGGCAACTGCTTCAAGCAGCGCGGCTGCGTGTCGATGGTCATCCGGCAGATTCCGTTCGACATAAAGACGTTCCAGGACCTTGGGCTGCCAAAGGTCATCAGCGACCTGTCGGACAAGCCGCGCGGGCTCATCCTGGTCACTGGCCCCACGGGATCGGGCAAGTCGACCACTCTGGCGGCGATGATCGACAAGATCAACAAGGAACTGAAGGGGCACATCATCACGATCGAGGACCCCATCGAGTTCATCCACCGGCACCAGAAGTGCATCGTCAACCAGCGCGAGGTGGGGTCTGACACCAAGAGCTTCGGGGCTGCGCTCAAGTACGCGTTGCGCCAGGACCCCGACGTCGTCCTCATTGGAGAAATGCGCGACCTGGAGACCATCCAGGCCGGGCTGACGATCGCGGAAACGGGCCATCTGGCCTTTGCGACGCTGCATACCAACAGCGCGGCGGAGGCCATCAACCGCATCATCGACGTCTTCCCGGCACACCAGCAGTCGCAGGTGCGGGCCCAGCTGGCGTTCTCGCTGGAGGGCATCATCACCCAGACGTTGCTTCCGAGGATCGGGGGCAAGGGGCGGGCGATGGCTGCGGAGATCCTGGTGGTGACGCCGGCCATCCGGGCGCTGATCCGCGACGACAAGATTCACCAGATCTATTCGATGATGCAGTCGGGGAAGAAGTACGGGATGCAGACGATGAACGATGCCTTGTACAATCTGTACGTGACCCGGGCCGTGTCCTTCGACGATTGTGTCAGAGCATCACACGACCCGGTGGAGTTGGCGCGTATGTGCGGCGTCGCGCTCGACCCGGTGGACGACAAGAAGCCCGGGCCCTCCACGCCGAGCGTGACGGGAACCAAGCGGTAATCACCGGAGGCAACAGGCGGCATGGCCACATTTTCCTACACGGCGCGTACGGCCAACGGGCAGTTGAAGAACGACACCCTCGATGCGCCAAGCCGCGACGAGGCGATCGCGAGTCTCCGCCGGCAGCGCCTTACCGTTGTCAAGATCGACGAGAACGCCAGCAAGAAGAAGCGCATGGGCAAGATCGGCATGCGCGACATCGTGATCTTCACGCGACAGTTCTCGACGATGATCAATGCGGGCCTGCCGCTGGTGCAGGCGCTGGACATCCTGGCTCAGCAGAGTGAGAGTCCCGCGCTGCGGGACACGACGCGCCAGGTGGTGTTCGACGTGGAGTCCGGCCAGACCGTGGCCGATGCCCTGCGCAAGCATCCCAAGGCGTTCACCGAGCTCTATGTGAACATGGTGGCGGCCGGTGAGGCGGGCGGTATTCTCGACACCATCCTGCTCCGCCTGGCCGTGTTCATGGAAAAGAACGACTCCCTGGTGCGGAAGGTGAAGGGGGCGATGATCTATCCGGCGGTGATCATGAGCGTGGCGGCGGCAGCGATCTCCGTGCTGCTGATCTTCGTGATCCCCGTCTTCCAGACGATGTTCGCGAGCGTCAACATCGCCTTGCCGTTGCCAACGCGCATCGTGATCGGCCTGTCGGCCTTCCTGAAGGGCTACTGGTGGGCGGTGGGTGCGGCCATACTCGGGGGCGGCTGGTTGTTCAGGCGGTACTATGCCACGCCCGACGGCAAGCTGGCCATCGACCGCATGGCACTGCAGGCGCCCGTGCTTGGCGACGTGCTGCGCAAGTCGGCCGTATCGCGGTTCACCCGCACGCTGGGCACGCTGATCGGATCGGGGGTGAGCATTCTCGATGGGCTCGAGATCACGGCCAAAACGGCCGGCAACCGGGTGATCCAGGACGCGATCATGGAATCGCGGGCCAGCATCGCCGGCGGTGAGACGATCAGCGCGCCGCTCAAGAAGAGCAACGTGTTCCCGCCGATGGTGATCAGCATGATCAACGTGGGCGAACAGACCGGCGGCCTGGACGAAATGCTGTCGAAGATCGCCGACTTCTACGACGAGGAAGTGGATGCCGCGGTGAGCAATCTGCTGGCCCTCATGGAACCGGCGATGATCGTGTTCCTGGGCGTGATCGTGGGCGGAATGGTAGTGGCGATGTACCTGCCGATCTTCGACATGGTGAACGCGGTGCAGTAGGCGCCCGGGTTGGCGCATATGTCCACTTGCGCGCTCTATCGTAAATCCGGGTGGGCTCTATCGGAATTGGGAAGCGAATCTCCCGGAGTTCTCTCGTAATGCAGCGCATGTCGGATCCGGCCAACCGTGATCGCGATCAGGCTCGATGCAGCAGGTCGGCCCCCATGGGACCCCTGTTGCCGGTAGATGGTCCGCCCGCTTCCGGTACGCCGCGGGATTCCGTGCTCGTTTGCGATGCGAGAATATCCCTTGTAGTATAGGTCGGTGGCGGGCGGTTCCATGGGCCGGCTGTGGGGAGCTACGCCTGCAGTGGGCAGGTCGCGAATCCGCCAGTTCTCGGAGGCACGCCCTTGGGGTTACGTTCTGCGCGAAGTGCTGAAGGCTTCGCATTTCGGCCGCGCGACTGGTTCTGCTGCGTGGTGACGATCACGCTGGTCGTTGGGTTGATCGGGTGCGCGCCCCAAATTGCACCGATCCAACCCGCTGGCGCCGACTCGCGCCATCCACCGCATGTGCTAGTGAGTGCGTTTTCGCTCGGCGACCTTGTACTCGGCGGTAAGATCGCAAGGTCGGCGCGCGCGATTCTCCGGAGTCGCCTTGCGCCCACAACGATGCGAATCGTATCGCCGCCTGAAGTCTTTGCCCAAATGAAATCGAGCCCTCCTGGCCCCCCTTGGAGGTTCGACGCGTTGCCCGCCATCATGAACCTGGCTCACATTGACGTGGCGTTCGAGGTGAACGCGCACCGACAGAAGACCGGGGAAGTGTTCGTAGAGCCGGTTCTGATTCAACCCAACGCGGCACCCGACACAATGACGGCATTTTCGGCGCCGAACACCGACACTGCCGCGAAGATCCTGGCGAGTCGCATTGCCGTTGATCCAGTGTTTCGTGGGAAACGGCCATGATGAATCGCCTATCGCTGATGAGTGGTCGCCGCGTGGGGAGGGCATTCGACACCGGACGAGGACATGCCGACAACTACGACAAAGAGCGCGAGAAATGGCGAGCGAGAACGCAATCCCCTAGCGGTGTGACGCCCCCTCCGATGCGGCGATGTCCGCCGCGCCGGAGCGTTGTCTGATCGAGCCCGTCCTCCAGGCCAGCGCCTACTGGCAAACGAGCGGGAGCCCGGGGGAATCCCCCGGGCTCCCAGCGTCCAAGATTACGACAGACAGTACAAGAAATTACGATAGAGCGCGCAACTCAATTACGATAGAAAGCGCAAATCCGCACGCATACGGTGTGAGACTACGGGGCCGGCCGGGGATCGAGATCCCGGCCGGCCTTCGACTTGCCCCTTCTATCGAGTCGCGTTTCCCGCCGTAACTTCACGTGATCCATCGTCGCACGGTACGACCTCTTCGTTCACGTCATGCCCAACCCGCACGATACACCCTCAGGCCCCGCGATCCACGTATTTCTGGGAAAGGGCGGCGTGGGCAAGACCACGTGCGCCGCAGCCACGGCGCTTCACTTCGCCGAGGCGGGCGAGCCCACGCTGGTTCTGTCCACCGATCCCACGCCTTCACTGTCGCACATCTTCGACCTGCAGCGGGGGGAGCCCGAGCGCGAGGTGGTGGACCACCTGTTCCTGACCGAGTTCGGGCTCGAGGAACTCCGCCGCATGTGGGACGAGCGGTTCGGGCCCGAGGTGTACGCGGTCTTCTCGTCGTTCGTGGACGTGGAGTACCACACGTTCGTCGAGTTCATGACGTCCGTGCTGCCGGGGCTGAACGAAGAGTTCATGGTGGACTACATCCGCCGCCTGGCGATGGACGGCCGCTACCGGCGCCTCGTTTGGGACACGGCGCCACTCGGCCAGACTCTGGCGCTGCTGGGCATGCCGATGCTCCTCGCTCGCCATCTGCGCATGGCGCCGCGTGTCTACTCGCACCTGCGGACCTCGGGCGAGGCGCGCGAGTCGATCATGGACGTTCTGCGGCGTTGGGAAGCGCTGGCTGAGGCGTGCATGGCGTTCCTGCGCCAATCGGTGCGATTCGTCATGGTGACCATTCCGGAGACGTTGGCGCTGCGGCAGCTGGACGGCGTCTTTGGGGAACTGGCCAACTATGGGCTGCGGGTGGAGCGGTTGATCGTGAACAACGTCGTCACGGGAGCGGACTCGCCCTTTCTCGAGCAGAAGGCCGCCCAACAACAGGTGCATCTCCGTCAGCTCCGCCGACAGTACGGCCACATGCCAGTCACCGAGATTCCGCTCTTTCCGCAGGAAATCCGCGGGCTCGAGCGGCTGCGACAGGTGGCGGCGGTCCTGGGGCCGGCAATGGAAGGCACTCCGTGATCGTCAGACGAGCGCACGGACGGCGGCTTCATCTTGGCGTGGGTCGGTCCGCCGGCGCCCAAGTTGTGAAGGCGGTCTGGGTGCGCGCAAGCGCTGGGGCGAGCTGGCGAGGGCAGATGCTGGCTACCGCTTCCCGAGGGCAGTCTTTCACTTGACCGTGCCGGGAGCCATAATCACGGTGGGGCGGGGCCTTCGCCGTGAGCCGCGCCTCGTTTCGCGTTCTCACGTCTGCCTCAGGGGGCAGCAATGTTCAGGAAATTCCGCAACTGCGCCGTCGCTGTGCTGGGACTTCTCACCGTCGTGCGTGCCGCTCCCGTCCGTGCGCAGCGCGGTGGACCGATGACCGACGAGATGAAGGCGCGCCGGGTGCAGTTGGCGGCGCAGCTGGAATCGCTCGCCGTCATCGACCGCAAGGTCATGCTGCCGATGCGCGACGGCCTTCGCCTCGCTACCGACGTGTACTATCCGAAGAACGCCACCGGCAAGGTGCCGACGATCTTCGTCCGCACGCCCTACAACTTCAACTACTGGGACGTCCGCAATGGGGTGCCCGCGGACATGACGGCGGTGCTGGACGCCGTGAAGCGCGGCTACGCCTACGTCGAAGAGAACGAGCGCGGGCACTTCTTCTCCGAAGGGAACTACGACATTCTCGGCCCGCCGCTCACCGACGGGTACGACGCGATCAAGTGGATCTCGACGCGCCCTTGGTCCAACGGCAAGGTCGGACTCATCGGTTGCTCATCCACGGCGGAATGGCAGTCGGCCGTAGCGGCCACGCACCCGCCGGGGCTGGCGACGATCATCCCCGAGAGCTTCGGCGCCGGCGTGGGCCGCGTTGGAGGATACTACGAGCAGGGCAACTGGTACCGCGGCGGCGCGGTGCAGATGCTGTTCATCGACTGGCTGTACGGCGAGCAGAACCAGGTGCGGCCGATGTTCCCGGCAACCACGTCACAGGCCGACCTGATCCGCGAGTCCAAGTCGTTCGACCTCGCGCAGCAGCAGCCCCCCGTGGACTGGTCGCAAGCGTTCTGGCACCTGCCGGAGAAGGACATCTTCAAGGCGGTGGACGGGCCGCGCGGGATCTTCGCCGACCACATGCCGGGCATCGCCACCGGCGGGGCGATGATCGAGCGCACGCCCAACGACCCCGCGTGGTACCGCGGCGGCCTCTGGCACGACAACATGAAGATCAACGTGCCGGCGCTCTATTTCATGACCTGGTACGATGTGTCCATCGGCCCCAACCTGGCCGAGTACAACCACGTGCGGCAGACGGCGGATCCGGCCGTGGGGAAGGAGCAGTACGTCATCATCGCGCCGACGCTGCACTGCGGCTACACGCGGGCCACCGAGAACACGATCGTCGGCGAGCGCAGCATGGGCGACGCGCGCTACGACTATTCGGCGCTCACCTACGGGTGGTTCGATCACTTCCTCAAGGGCGAGAACAACGGTCTGCTCGACACGCTGCCGCGGGTGCGCTACTACACAATGGGCCTCAACAAGTGGCAGTCGACCGACACCTGGCCGCCCAAAGGCGCCGAGGCGATGACGTACTATCTCTCCAGCAACGGCAACGCGAACACGCTCAACGGCGACGGCGTGTTGACGCTCTTGCCCCCGGCCGCCGATACCGCTGACAAATTCACCTACGACCCGATGCATCCGGTGATGTCGTATGGCGGCAATGTCTGCTGCCAGCCGGGGCTGGCGGGCGGGGCCATGGATCAGTCGAAGATGGAGCAGCAGCCCGATATCCTGGTCTACTCGTCCCCGCCGCTGAAGGAGGGGATGGAGGTGAGCGGGCCGATGGAATTCACGGTCTATGTCTCATCCGACCGCAAGGACACCGACATCACGGTGAAGGTGATCGACGTCTATCCCGACGGAACGGCGTACAACCTGGACGAGAACATTCAGCGGGTGCGCTACCGCGAGGGATACGACAAGCCGCCGGTGTTCATGACGCCCGGGCACGTGTACAAGGTGGCGATGCAGCCTATGCAGACCAGCAACTATTTCGCGGCCGGGCACCGGATCCGGATCGAGGTATCGAGTTCGAACTTCCCGCGCTTCGACCGCAATCTGAACACGGGCGGCAACAACTACGACGAGACGCAGCCGCTGGTGGCGCACAACGAGATTCACCACTCGACCCTGTATCCGTCGAAGCTGACGATCACAGTGGTGAAGCGAGACGGGCCGGGGGCGGGGAAGTAGCGGCCCCGTCCCGGTTGCGCATGGAACTCGTTCGACCAGCCGCCGAGCATCTTGCCGGCTACGTCGCCGCGCTCGAACGCGGCTGGTCGCCCGACAACGTGCGGGGCATCGTCGCGAGCCGCGAGCAACTCCGACGCATCGAGGCGGATGCCGATGGGTTCCTCGCGAGCATGGAGGATCTGGAGGGGAAGGGAGACCCCATCCATCTGCCGAATGGCGCCATCGCGCGGCGGCTGCCCGGGTTCTGGCGCTGGATGTGGGACGACGAGTTCGCGGGGAGCATCGGCTTCCGGTGGGATCCGGGGACGACCGAGCTCCCGCCCCACTGCCTCGGCCACATCGGGTACGCGGTGGTCCCGTGGAAGCAGCGTCGAGGGTACGCCACCGAGGCGCTGCGGCTGCTGTTGCCCGAGCTGCGGTTCACGGGGCTGCCGTTCGTGGAGATCACGACGAATCCGGACAACGTGGCGTCGCAGCGGGTGGTCGAGGCCAATGGCGGGGTGCTGCACCAGCGGTTCACCAAGCCGGCCGCGTATGGGGGCGGCGAGGCGCTGCGGTACCGAATCCGTCTCTGAGTTAGACTTCTCGCCATGGCCCTTTCGTCCACCGTGTACACGTTCGACGTCGCGCTCAGCAACATCGACCGCGGCGTCTACGAAACGCTCTCGATCAAAGCCGCGTGCCACCCATCCGAGACGGAGGAATACCTGGCCACGCGCGTGCTCGCCTACTGCGTGGAGTACACGGAGGGGATCGCGTTCTCCAAGGGGCTGAGCGAGCCCGATGAGCCGGCGATCAGCGTGCGCGACCTGACCGGGGCCCGGCGGGCGTGGATCGAGATCGGCGCCCCTGACGCGGCGCGGCTGCACAAGGCGAGTAAGGCGTCGCCGCGCGTGGCCGTGTACACGCACAAGGACTCGCGCCTGCTGCTGCGCGGGTACGAGGGGCAGCGCATCCATATCGGCGGCAAGACGGTGAGCGGGGCGTTGGAGCGGATCGCGCTCGGTTGAACCGGCGACGGTTGCACGAGCACCGTTCATCGGGTATGGCCGCGACTCCCTACGACAGAATCGCCGCCCAGTTCGCGGGCACGCGCGTGCAGCTGCGGCCGAAAGAGGTTGGGTACCTTCCGCTGCTGCTGGCACCGCTGGCGCCTGCGAGCACGATACTCGATCTGGGGTGCGGCACGGGACATCCGATTGCATCGCACATTGCGGCGCAGGGACACCGGATCGTCGGGGTGGACGCGTCGGCGGCGATGCTCGCCTTGGCGTGCGAGCGGCTGCCCGGCCATCGCTGGATCCACAGTCCAATGGAGACGGTCGTGTTCCACGAGACCTTCGACGCGGTCGTCTGTTGGGACTCGCTGTTCCACCTGCCGCACGAACAGTGGCCCGGCGTCCTGCGCAACGTGCATCGGTGGCTGCGACCGGGTGGCCGGCTTATGCTGAGCAGCGGCGGCGTGGTCGATCCCGACGGCCATGGTTTCATCGACACGATGTTCGGCGAGTCGTTCTACTATGACAGCCTGCCGCCCGCCGCGCTGCTGGCGTTGCTCGACGAGATCGGCTTCGAAGTCGTTCTCGCCGAGATGTGCGACGAGCCCCACGGGGGCCGGCACCGAGGGAAGTGGGCGACCATTGCCTCGCGGCGGGAGTGAGCGCAACCGCGGTGGTCAGCCCGCTCGTCACGACCATGTGTACCAACATCCCGGGCGGCGCGCCGAGGGCGGCCGGAATGCCAAGTCGCGCGTTTGCTGCACGACGGCGCAGGCCGGGACGCCGTACAGTCCGACGGCGGCGAGGAGCAGCGCCAACAGCCTGATGCGTCGCTGCCAGATCCGCTGCTAGCCGGCGGATGCGCCGAGCAACTCCCACACCCGCGCCCACGCTTCGAGTCCCTCGTGCAATCGATGCACGCGAAAGAATTCGTTGGGCGCGTGGTAGTCCTCGTCGGCCGTGGAGAAGGAGAAGAACACGGTGTCGAGTCCCATATGGCGCTGGAACAGTTCGGAGATCAGCACCGTGCCGCCCATGCGCACGACGAGCGGCTTCACACCGTAGACGGCCCGCAGCGCCTCGCCCGCCGCGCGGAGCGCAAAGTGATCGGCGTCGATGTGGGCCGCCCGCGCGCCGTGATCACCCGGGCGCACCGCGAGACGCGTCCCCAGCGGCACATGTGCTTCGAGATGGCGCGACACCAACGCCACGATCTCTTCGGGATCCTGATGGGGCACGAGCCGGCAGGTGAGCTTGGCGTGCGCCTCGCTGGGGATCACGGTCTTGCCGCCGGGGCCCTGATAGCCTCCCCACATGCCGTTGACCTCGAGCGTGGGTCGGGTCCACTGGCGTTCGAACGTGGAATAGCCGGGCTCGCCGAACGCCGCCGGTGCACCGACCTGGTTCAGGTACTTCGCCTCGTCGAACGGCAGAGCAGCGAGTTCGGCGCGCTCCGCCGGCGTCAGCTCTACGACACGGTCGTAGAAGCCTGCTACTGCCACTCGTCCGTTCGGCTCGTGCAGGCCTGCAATGAGTTGGGCCATCGCATGCAGCGGATTCGCGACGCTTCCGCCGTGCCGCCCCGAGTGCAGATCCTTGGACGCGGCGGTGAGCGTGATTTCGAGACCAGCGAGCCCGCGGCTCGAGATCGTGAGCGAGGGTTCGTCGATCCGCCACATCGCCCCATCGGCCGACAGCACGACGTCGGCGGCGAGCAACTTCTTGTGATCACGAATGAACGCGTCGAGGCTCGGGCTCCCGATCTCTTCTTCACCCTCGAACATGAACTTGACGTTGACGGGCAGCGCGCCCGCCGCCGCGAGGTACGCTTCGGCGACCTTGATCGGGATCAACATCGGCCCCTTGTCGTCGGATACGCCGCGCGCGTAGAGCTTGCCATCGCGCACGGCAGGCGCGAACGGCGGGCTGTGCCACTTCTCGATCGGATCGGCCGGTTGCACGTCGTAGTGTCCGTACACGAGCACGGTCGGCTTCCCGGGCGCGCCGAGCCACTCGCCGTACACCACGGGATTGCCCTTCGTGGCGATGGTGCGCACCGAGAACGGGCCGGCGGCGGCGAGCTGATCGGCCACCCACTTACCGGCTGCCTTCATGTCGGCGGCATGCGCCGGATCGGTGCTGACGCTCGGGATGGACGCGAATGCGATCAGTTGGTCCAGAATTCGATCGTGACTCGCCTTCAGGTGCGCGAGCACTTGGTCAGTCGCAGTCATCACTTGCCGCCGTCGATGGAGAGTACCTGGCCGGTGATCCAGCCGGCTTGCTCCGACGCGAGAAAGAGCACCCCGTGCGCGATGTCGTCGGGGCTTCCGAGGCGCTTGAGCGCGACGCGCTCGATGAGATCGCGCTGGCCCTGCGGGCCGTAGGATTCCCACTGGCGCTCCGTGGTCGGGTTGGAGCGTACGAACCCGGGGGCGATGTTGTTCACCGTGATGCCCCACGGCCCCAGTTCGTGGGCGAGCTGACGAGTGAGCCCGATCTGCGCCGCCTTGGCCGACGCGTAGGCCTGGATGCCGGTGAGGCTCACGCCCAGCCCGGCACCGCTGGAGATGTTCACGATGCGGCCCCAGTGCGCGGCCTTCATCCCCGGCGCCACGGCCTGCGCAACGTAGAACGCGCCATCAACGTTCACCGCGAAGATCGCCTTCCAATCCTCGGGCGGTACTTCTTCGAGCGGCCGCCCCACTTGGCCGAGCACGCCGCCGGCGTTGTTGACCAGGATGTCGACCCGTCCCGACGCCGCGCTCGCCTCGGCAACGAACGCGTCGACGGCGACCTTGTCGCGAACGTCCACGGTACGAACGGCGCACTGCCCAGCGCCCTCTGCACACAGCCGGCCCGTGTCCCGCAACTCCTGTTCGAGCACATCGCACCCCCAGACGATGGCGCCGCGCTGCGCGAAGGCGAGCGCGATAGCGCGGCCGAAGCCGTGCGCCGCGCCGGTGACCATGGCGGTCCGTCCACCGAACTGAATGTTCATCGGTTCACGGTTCAGGTGGGGGTAGCGGCAAGCACGTCGAGCGTGGCGAGCGACTGCTCGCGCATCCCATTCTCGATGTCGTGGATCAGTTCGACGAGCCGGGCCGTGAGTGGCGTGGCGACGCCCGACTGGCCGCCGAGCGTCACGACGATGGCGAGCTGAGCGTCCACCTCGGTGCGGCGCTTCCGCACGGCGAGGTCCCGCCAGATACCGCTGTGCGTCTTGGCCGAGCGGCGGTTGAAGGCAACGAGATCGTCGAGAGAGCGCTCGGCAGCGCCGGCGGGGGCCGACGGGAGATACGCGTTCGGGTCGAAGCCGTCGAACGACTCCGGGCGCACACGGCGCGCCCCGGCGACGGCCAGGATCTCGCGCGCGAGCGCGATGTAGAGGGCGCGGTACTTTGGCATCGCCAGCGCGTTGGCGATCGACTCGTTGGTGAGCGCGGTGGCGAACAGCATGGCACCGTATGCTTCCTTGCCCCACAGAAAGCCCCAGATGTTCGGGGTCACGATGGCGCGATCGTCGAAGTCCATCCAGGCGTCGCGGATGGCATTGACCCGCGGCGACAAGCATCCGTCGATCTCACCGACCACCACCGCGCCACGGCCCCCGTAGTGGATCACGCCGGGTTCCATATAATCGGCGCCGAAGTTGACGAACGCACCCACGGTGCGCTCGTCGCCAACCGCGGCGGCGATGGCCAGTTCGTTGAGCCCGTTCTGCACCGAGATCACGCAGCCGGCGGCGTTCAGGTGCGCGCCCAGCGCGTGCACGGCCTGTTCGGTGTGTTGAGCCTTGGTGGCGAGCATGATCGTGCGCCACCCGCCCGTCAGCGCCTCGGGCGTGAACGCGGGCAGGCGCACGGTGAACTCGGCGATGGGGCCCGTGATGCGGAGGCCGTCGCGGTTGATCGCGGCGACGTGCTCGCGCGCGGTATCGACCAGGGTCACGTCGTGGCCGGCCTGCGTCAGGTGCGCGCTCATCGTGCCGCCGATCGCGCCCGCGCCCCAGACGAGAAACTTCATGCGGGGGCGCTCCGTCAACTGCCGCTGCCCCACGAGCCGGTGAGCAGGGCGCGCGTTTCCTCCACCGCCACCTGCCAGAGCGCGAGCATGTCCTCGTCCGATCGCTGGTACAGGCCGCCGTAGTTTCCGTCGTCGAGGTATTGGCGCAGCGCCACCGGATCGAGGGCGCGCACGCGGGCGAGATCCACCATCGGGCGCTGCGCGGCCGGCATGGCGACGCCAGGCAGCCGTGTCCAGGGGAAGTTCTCCATCCACGAGCCGTGCGAGGCCACGGGATCGATGGCCTGCACCTTGGCCCAGGTGGCCGGCGCGTTCCACCAGTTGTGGAAGAGCACGCGGCACTGCGGGTGGTTGGCGGCCCATTCGGGCACGAACTGCTGCACCGCGCTGTTGCCGCCGTGGCCGTTCACGATCAGGATGCGGCGGAACCCGCTGTGCGCCATGCTGTCGAGGATGTCGCCGATCACGCGCAAGTGCGTCTCGACGCGGAGCGAGATCGAGCCCGGGAACTCCCGGAAGTACGGCGTGACGCCGTACGCCACCACTGGGAACACTGGAATGCCGAGCGGCTCGGCGGCTTCGACGGCCACGCGTTCGGGAAGGATGCAGTCCACGGTGAGCCGCAGGTGGCTGTGCTGTTCAGTGCTGCCCAGGGGGAGCACGGCGCGGTCGTCGTGCTTCAGGTATTCCTCGACCTGCATCCAGTTCATGTCGCTGATGCGCACGGGGGGTCTCGCTCCGGTGACTGATCGGGTGTGAAGTTACGCGGCGGGCACGACAAGGGGGAGGACGCCGCCGTCCGATGCGCATCGCCCTGTCAAAATCGATGGCCGGGTCTCGGCCTCACTTGCCCGGCCGCGCGCCGCGGTGCAACGTCAACGCATGCCCGATATCCATGCGCCGTTCGTCTCGGCGGTGGCGGCCATACCCGCCAATCCGGTAAAGGCGGGCACCGCCACCGAAATGCAGGTTCTCGTGGGGCCCGATCGCGGCGCCCCCAACTTCGCGCTCCGCCGCTTCGTCATGGGCGCCGGTGGCGGAATGCCGCTCCACACGAACCAAGTCGAACACGAGCAGTACGTGCTGCGTGGGCGGGCCCGGATTCGCGTCGGCGACGTGGTGCACGAGGTGGGCCCTGATTACACGCTGTATATTCCCGCCGGGGTACCGCACAGCTACGAGGTGCTGGAAGCGCCCTTCGAATTTCTCTGCGCGGTTCCCAACCAGCCCGACGAGATCCGCGTTCTCGGCGCCTGCTGAGCCGCCGTCGCCGCGTTCCGACGTCCACCACCCGATCACCAGATACCCGGATGATTGCCGAATGAAGAGACTACTCGTGCTGGCGGCGTGCGCCGCCCTGGCCGCGTGCGGCACCCAGGAATCCGCCAAGGCCCCCGCGACGGCCGCCTCGGCGGCCGCGCCCGACTCCTTCCGCGTGGCGTTCGTGACGAGCCGCGGCCCGTTCACGGTCGAGGTGACGCGCGCCCTCGCCCCGCGCGGCGCCGACCGGTTCTACCAGCTCGTCACCACCGGGTACTTCACTGACGTGCGGTTTTTCCGCGTCGTGCCCGGCTTCGTGGCCCAGTTCGGCATGAGCGGCGATCCCAAGCTGAACGACCGGTGGCAGAAGGACACGATCCTCGACGATTCCGTGAGGACGACCAATGCGCGGGGCACGATCGTGTTCGCCACCTCCGGGCCGAACACGCGGGCCAACCAGTTCTTCATCAACCTGGTGGACAATGGGCGGCTGGACGCGCGCGGGTTCGCACCCTTCGGCCGCGTGGTGGAAGGCATGGCGGTGGTCGACTCGATCTACGCCGGCTACGGCGAGGCACCCGACCAGACCCGGATCGGCGCCGAGGGCAACGCATATCTCACGACCGCTTTCCCGAAGCTCGATTACATCAAGAGCGCGACGATCGTGGGCGGCGCGGCGGCGACGCAGGCGCACTGATCGTGGGCAGATCCGCCGCCGTCCTCCCCTGACATCGAGGCATCTCGCGATGCGTCGTTCTCCGTCGCGGTCCCGGCGTTCGCGGCCTGCCCATGCCGCGGCGCTCCTTCTCGCCGTGAGCCTTACCTCCGCCTGTTCCCGGTCCGGGAATGTGCCAACGCTCACCGGCGACTGGGACGCGTATCACGTGAACGGTTCGACGCCGCACGCCGGCTTCGAAGGATGGCGGCGCATGGGGTTCGCGCACTTCGCGGGCAGCGGCGCCGGGGTCGTGGGGGCAATCCGGCGGCGTACCGGCGAGTGGATTCTCCAAGTGGCGCGCGTGGCGGCGAACGGAGACTCGGTCACGTTGATCGGCGGGGGCGAGCAGTCGCTGGTCGCCGCGTGGCACGGCGACACGCTGGTGGGCGTCCTGATGGCCGGCGGCAAGCCCGTGGGTCGGCGCATCCGGCTGGTACGGCGGGCGACGCCGTTCACGGTGGAGAACAACTACGCGCTGTGGCCCGGTCCGGTGTCCGACTCGGTGTACGCGGTCACGGAAGACACGCTGGTCTTCATGAAGACACGCGACGGGGCGAAGCTGGCCAGCTACATCGCGCGTCCCGTGGGCAAGGGACCGTTCGGCGTCGTGCTGCAACGAACGCCGTACACCCGCATCCTGCCTGCGGCGGGCCGGTACTGGGCGTCGCGCGGGTACATCTTCGTGGCGCAGCACGTGCGCGGGCGCGACGTGTCGGACGGCAACGACTTCGGCGACTACGACACCGACATCCGCGACGGCTACGATGCGGTGGAGTAGGCCGCGAAGCTGCGCGGTGCCAACGGCAAGGTGGGGTTGATCGGACACTCCGACGAGGGACGGCTCGCCTGGTACGCGGCGGTGAGCGCGCCGCCGCACCTTGCCGCCATCGCGCCGTCGGCGGCCAGCGGCGACCCGTGGCGCATCGTCCCGTATGAGGACATGGTGTTCTCGCCGATCAACGTGGCGTGGGCCTGCCTGATGCGGGCGCGCACGCTGCAGGACATCAGCGATCTCGACATCGGCGCGGCGCTCACTCACCTGCCGCTCTCCGACCTGCCGCAGCAGCTCGGCTGCGGCGACGTGAAGCTGTGGGACCGGTGGATCGCGCACCCCACGCTCGACGCCTACTGGCGCAAGCACGCCGTGACGACCTATATCGCCAACGTGAAGGCGCCGGTGCTTCAGATCTCGGGTTGGTACGACGATTCGCGCGGACCCATCGACTACACCGACGCGCTGGAGAAGGTACGGGGGCACCCGTTCATCCGGCTGGTGATGGGGCCGGGGGCGCACAAGGGTGTGGACTTTGTGGCGGGAGATTTCGGTCCCCAATCGCGCGTGGATACCCGTGCGCTGCAGCTTCGCTGGTTCGACCACTACCTGCTGGGCCGGGACAACGGTGTGGACCGGGAGCCGCCGGCGGACATCTTCGTGTTCGGCGACGACGCGTGGCGGCACGAAGCGGCGTGGCCGCTCGCCCGCGCCGTGGCGACCAACTGGTACGTCTCGTCGGGAGGGCATGCCAACACCAGTGCCGGCGACGGCGTGCTCGACACGATTCCGCCCGCCGGGGCGCCGGCCGACACGTTCACCTACGATCCGGCGAACCCGACGCCCTTCCTGATCGACTCGCGGGAACTGGAGACCTCGCTCAACGAGGACTACACGCAGATCAACGCGACCCGGCCCGACGAGCTGGTGTTCACGTCGAAGCCGCTGACCAAGCCCATCGAGGTGACCGGGCAGATGTCGGCCACGCTCTGGGCGGCGACCGATGCCAAGGACACCGATTGGGACCTGATGCTGCTCGACGTCTTTCCGGACGGACACGGCCAGCGCGTGCAGGACGGCGTGGTGCGGGCGCGCTTCCGGAAGGGGTTCGACCAGGTGGCATTCCCCACGCCTGGCGCGGTGGAGCGCTACGACATGGACGTCTGGTTCGCGTCGCGGGTGTTCGAGCCGGGCCACCGGATTCGTGTGACCGTGTCGTCGGCGCTGTTCCCGAAGTACGACCGCAATCTGAACACCGGCGGGAACAACGAGCGCGACAGCACGTTCGTAGTGGCGCACCAGCGGTTGGTGCACGACGCGGCGCACCCGTCGCACGTAGTGCTGCCCGTGATTCCCCGGTAGGGCCCGGACTGCGCGTCGGCGCCAACGTCACGCAACCGAACTCCTCGTATGCTCTGCGTGAACAGGTACGGCGATGAATACAGCGACCTCGCCTTCTTTGGCGGGCTCGAGGCCGAGTTCGCCTAGCGCACCCGCGGACGGTCAGCGAATCCAGTTCAGCACGACTGGCGCCTTCCGGGGGGACGGCCCCATGTCGCCCCGCGGCACGCCGACGATGATCGGCGCGAATGCCTGCACGTCGGCCGGGATCCCCACCCATGATTTCCCCTCCGGGGAATTCAACACCGGGACCGAGAAGCCGATGCAGCAGGTTCCCAGCCCGTCGGCACACGCGGCGAGCATCAGGTTCTCAGCCGCGAGCCAGCAGTCGGCGGCCACGAATTCATTGGCCGGCCTGGCGCAGATGACGACGAGCGTGCCCGCATCGTAAAAGATATTGAACTCGGGGTCCGCCAGCGGCGACGGCATCCCGTCCCCCGCGGCGCCCGGCGGTTTGAGCAGGTTGCCGTGATGCATGGCCGTCGCGCGCGCCATCTCCTTCCCACGGTCCGACAAGCGCCGCAGAAGAGCACGATTCTGCACGACGACGAATTGCCAGGGTTCCTGGTGCATGGCAGTAGGAGCGCGCACTGCGGCATCGAGGAGGGCGCGCAAGCGCAGTTCTCCGATCGCGTCCGGCTTGTAGCTTCGGACGGCGCGCCGCCAATGAATGAGGTTCATCAACCCCCGCGTTCCCGTCGCCGTTTCAGCAATCGCCTGGGCCGGCATTTCCGCTCCCTGTTCAGCCTTCTTTGAGGGTGGGCGGTTCCGCTGCGGCTGTCAGTAGGGGGCGTGCGGACAGGGCCCCAGGCGAATCCCGGGGTGCAACCTCCCTCGGGACGAACGACAAACGGGCCGCGCGATGGCGGCCCGTTGACGGCACGGGGAGCTTGGCTGCCTTCCGACTAGTTCTTCGTCGCCTTACCAGTCGCAAGATCCAGCGTATAACTGGTCGTCCCAACCAGCATCGGCACGAACTCGGTGCCGTTGAACGTGATGGTGACGGTTCGGGAGATCGTCAGCGACTTGGTCGTGCCATTCTTGGTCACCGTCCCGGACCCGCTGACCAGCCGCGTGATCGTGCCCGAAGCCGGATACGGATTGCTCGAACGCGGAAGATCCACCACGATGTTGCTGAACGTCGTGTTGTCACTCAGATGATAGGTTCGCGTGGCGATGCTGTCGGACCAGTAGCCGCCGTCGTTGCGCAGCCCGGTTCCGTTCCAGATACGCGTGGTGTTGTGTCCCAGCAGTCCGCTCGCCGTCAGGTTGCGGAGGCGCGAGATCGTGTCGGCGCCCGTGGCCGAACGGCGCACACCCGTCTCCGTCGCGATCATGTTCACCGAGGCCGTGGTGAGCCCGTTGAACTTGAGCATCGGGGCGCCCGTCGAGTCGAAGAACTCAAAGGTGCGCACGAGCGTGAGCCCGTTGGACGTCGTGGGCGGGCAGGTGAAGATATACGTGGTGGAATCGAGCGTGCATCCGGTGGCGGCCGCATAGGTCGCCTCGTAGGCCAGTTCGGCGTTCGAGCCGGATGCTGGTGCGGCCGTCACCTGGAAGTTGAGCGTGGCTGCGCCCGAGTTCAGCACGTCGAGGTCCCCGGCCGTGGCCTGGGCGGCGGAGTACACGACGGTCTCGAGGCTGTCGTCGGCCGTCAATTTGAGAGATGGCGTGCTGGTGATCGAGTCGGAATTCGAGCTGCAGGCGGCGAGCCCGAGGGCCAGCGCGCAGGCGCTGGCGGTGACGAGTTGACGATTCATGGTTCGGCTTCCTCGCGTCGTGGTTCGGCAGTGGCCGGCGCGAGTTGCGCGAGCGCGATGCCGGCACGCCTTGTTGCGTGATGCCGAGGTTGACGCTGGGCCGGTCGATTCGTTTAGTGATTTCGCCCACAACTAAGAAATGTTTGCGTTCGGAGCCGGGCCGTGTTGGCCTTCATCGAGTGCTTGGCGCGGCCCGGGGATACGTGACCACTGAATCGGGGCGCGAGCCAATGACGAAGGTCGCCTTGGCATTGCCCGGATCGAGCGGGCAGTTGGTCCGGCCAGCGAACCCCGCCGGCCGCATGGGCTCGGCCGGTCGCGGTAGTCGCGCGCCCCGCGCGCGGGCGCGCAGGAAGATCCCTTCCGAGACGCTCGGCGGCGCAGCGCGCGTTATCCCGCGCTGGTCCGCGTGGGTGCCATCCAACGAAAATGCGCCGTGAAACTCTCAAACCAAGCGCCGCCGTAGGGTGTCCAACCCGCACCAAGACCGCGGACCCGACCCCCCTCCACGTTGAGCGGCGCGATGATCGTTTTGGCGGCACTTCTCGGATGCTCGCTGGGCCTGCAGGCCCCCGAAACGCCGCAGTCGGCCCTGCCGGCGCGTTTGCCACATGGGTACTCCGTGCCGGTGCCCACGGACAGCAGCGCGGTCGCCGTCCGCGCCATCGCCCCGCCGGTCATCGACGGCAAGGACGACGACCCGGTGTGGCGCACGGCGCCGCCGATTACCGCGTTCCAAGAATGGAATCCCACGGAGGGCAAGGCGCCGCGGTTCCGCACGGTCGCGAAAGTGGCCTACGACGCCTCCAACCTCTACGTCTTCGTGCGCGCCTACGACCCGCATCCGGACAGCATCATCCGGATCCTCGAGCGCCGCGACACGTTCACGCCGTCGGACCAGGTCTTGGTGTTTCTGGACTCGTACCACGACCGCCGCACGGGCAATATGTTCGGGGTCAACGCCGCGGGCGTGAAGTATGACGAGGCGATCTACGACGACGGGAACGAAGATTCCGCTTGGGACGGCGTCTGGGATGTGGCGACCACGATCGACTCGCTCGGGTGGACCGCCGAATTCCGGATCCCGATGTCGCAGCTCCGGTACAGCACCGATCCGACGCACACGTTCGGGATCACGATCGATCGCGACATCTATCGCTTCTCGGAGCGCGTGAGCTGGCCGCTGTTCCGTCAATCGAAGGCGGGCATGGTGTCGCAATTCGGCACGCTCAGCGGCCTCGACGATCTGGAAGCGCCGCGGCGGCTCGAGGTGATGCCCTATGTGGTGACCAAATCGGCGGCGGAGATCACCGACAATCAATTCGCGAATCGGTCGAATGTCGCCGTCGGTGGCGACCTGAAATACCGGGTGGCATCGAACCTCACGCTCGACGCCACGATCAACCCCGACTTCGGCCAGGTCGAGGCGGACCCGGCGGTGCTCAACCTCACCGCCTACGAGTCGTTCTTCGACGAGCACCGGCCCTTCTTCGTGGCCGGGCAGGGGCTGTTCAAATTCGACGTGAACTGCAGCGACGTGAACTGCAACAACGAGGGGCTGTACTACAGCCGGCGCATCGGCCGCACGCCGGAGTTGGCGGCCGCCTACGGCGACACGGTGCCGCTCCAGCCGACGACGATCCTCGGCGCGGCCAAGCTGCTCGGGCGCTTTCCGAGCGGGCTGACGATCGGCGTACTCGACGCGACGACGCAGCGCGCCGCGGGTCCGGGTGACACGACGTACGAGCCGTTGACCAACTTCGCGGTGGCCCGGGTGACGCAGGACCTGCGCCACGGCAACAGCACCGTCGGCGCCATGCTCACCGCCGTGAACCGCAACACCGACCAATGGTCGGCGCCGTATCTGCCGTCGAGCGCCTATGCCGCGGGCGTTGATTTCCAGCATCGGTTCCTGAACAACAATTACCAGATCTCGGGATCGTTCGATCAGAGCCGCGTCCAGGGGAGCCCGGCGGCCATGCTCGGCATTCAGACGGACGCCGTCCACTACTATCAACGCCCCGACGCCACGCTGCCCCTGGATTCCAGCCGGACGGTGCTGGGCGGGGACGCCGAGGAATTCAAGTTCGCCAAGGTCGGCGGGTCGCACCTGATGTTCGAGTCCGCCTACCAGCGGCGGTCGCCGGGCTTCGAGATCAACGACGTGGGCTACCTCCGGCGCGCCGACCAGCAATCGTGGAGCACGTGGGTGGGGTTCTTCGACCGCCAGCAGCGGGCGTGGTACAACCGCTTCCAGTGGAACAACAACTGGTGGCAGTACTGGAGCACGTCGGGCCTGGCGCTCGAAGCTGCGTACAATACCAACGTACACGTCACGTTCCGCAACAACTGGTCGTGGAATATGGGTGCCACGGTGGGCCAGCTCGGCACCACGTACGACGACCGCGGCGCGCGCGGCGGCCCGGCCATCCGGCAGGATCCGTACGTCAGCCCGTGGCTGTCGGTGAGCGGCGACGACCGGCGGGCGGTGGTGCCGTATCTGAACTTCAACTACTTCCGCGGCGACGCGGGGCGCAATGCGTCGTGGGGAATTGGGCCCGAAGTCGACTACAAGATGATGGGGCGGTTCAGCGCCGCGTTCCTCGTCAACTGGCAGCGCAACGTGTCCGACAACCAGTGGTTCGGCAACTATGTCGACTCCGCGGGCACGCATTACTCGTTCGCGCATCTCGACCAGACCACCACGTCGGCCACGGTGCGTCTGAACTACACGTTCACGCCCGCCGTGTCGCTGCAGGCGTACGTGCAGCCGTTCGTGTCCAAGGGCGAATATTCCAACATGCGCCAGCTATCGGCCACGCCGCGCGCTGCGCAGTACGCCGATCGCTACGCGCCGTTCGACGACTCGGCCGTCACCGGCGACCCCGGCGGGTTCAACTTCAAGGAGTTCCAGTCCAACCTTGTGTTCCGGTGGGAATACCGGCCGGGCTCCACGCTGTTCGTAATCTGGAACGAGGGCCGGCAGGGTTACGCTCCCGCTCCGGGGAACGCCGACTTCACGGGCGACGTTCGCGGACTGTTCCAGCTACATCCGGCGAACACCCTTCTAGTGAAAGTGTCGTATTGGATGAACAGGTGAGGGGGTAGGAGCCTGGGACGGCAGGATCAGGGTGGCGGGATAGTGCGAACGCAAGACGGGCGTCGATTGCTCGGCGCCCGCCTTCGTGTGCGGCTGGTGCACCCGCAGGTCAGGCCTTCTTGGCGATTCCCCGCACGACAGTGGCCAGGTCCTTCACGCGGGTCGCGTCACTCGCCTTGCGGGCATCGCGTTCAAGTTCGCCGGCCAGCTTGGTGAGCGCGGCGGCCTGTTTGGCCCCGGTCATCGATTGGGCGTCATCAAGCGCGGTCTTGATGGCCGACGTCCGCGCGGCCGGCAGTCCGTTGTCGCGGACGAGCTGGTCGAGATAGGCCCGCGCGATAGGGAACGCCGCCGGCCAAACCAGCTTGGGCTGCATCTGTGGATTGTACTGGTCGAAGTGCACCAGCGCGGCGGCGTCGATCTCGTTCTGCGTGAGGTCAGCGGTCGGGGTGAGCTTGAACACGTCGAGGCCTCGGGCGATTTCCGACCCGTAGATGTAGCCGTTGTAGTAGTAGCCGGCCCAGAACCCGCCCAGCACGAGCTTGGTCGCGTCGTTCGGCCCGCGGTCGAAGTACGCGATCTCCCTGGGGTGCGCGGGATCGCTGAAATCAAATACGGATATGCCGCCCTGGTACCAGCCCTGGACCATGATATCGCGGCCCGGCACCGGCACGAGGCCTCCGTTGTGGGCCACGCAGTTCTCTTCGGTGGTCTGCGCCGCCGGCATCTTGAAATAGCCGACGTGCGTGAGGTGGTTGCGCTTCAGGGTGAAAATGGCGTCGGCGCCCCAGTCGATGGGATCGGTGGCCCGGCACTTGGCCTGCGTGCCGCCGCCCCATTCGTCGGTGAAGATCAGCTTCGACCCGTCATTGCTGAACGTGGCCGAATGCCAGAAGGCAAAGTTGGAATCGGCCACGGCCTGGAGGCGCACCGGGTGGAGCGGATCCCTGATGTTGAGCAGCAACCCATAACCGGAGCACGCGCCGCCAGCGAGGCCCAGAGCCGGATAGACGGTGATGTCGTGACATTGCGACGGGCCACCGGTTCCCCGGGGCGCGGCGGGCGGCAACCGGACCTCCACGCCCAGGTGGTGGAGCGAATCGCTGAGCATCCGCGCCATCATGGTGTCGCTGCGCTGGGCGAGCAAATCACCGAACAGGCTCATGATGTGCGTCGAGTCCGCGGACGAGGTGTTGGCGGGCATCCGCGGTGCGAAGCGCCCACGGCCGCGCCGTCCTGCGCCGTTGGCCGTGTCGGCATACGCCACTCCGTGCGTCGGGGGCGCCGTAAGATCGTTGAAGATGCGCGCCGAGCTGACGATCTTCGCCTGCTCCGGATGCGCCAATGGCACGCGAATGACTTCGATCCGGAACAGCGCCGAGTTGGGATCGGTGATATCAGTGTTCTCGCACCCCGGCATCTCGCTGGCCGAGCGCACGCGGGCCAGCCCGGACACGTACACATAGACGACGCCGGTGTCCTTGGGGTCGGGCACCAGCGTGTGTGTGTGCGAGCCGCGACAGGTCTGTACGTCGGCTACCTGCTTGGGATGCGTCGGGTCCGACACGTCGAAAATGCGGATGCCGACCATCCGCTCGCTGCTCACCGTATCCTGAATGCCCTGAGTGCCGCAGTCCAGGCGGCTGCCCGTGTTCTCCGCCGAGACGAACAGCAGGTGCCCGTATACGGAGACGTCACCCTGCTCGGTGAAGCAGACGGGAGCGGAGGCCACCGTGGGCACGACCGGGTCGACGATGTTCCAGACCTCGAGGCCGCTGAAATTGCCCTGGTAGACGAAGTTGCCAGCGAACGCCAGGTCGGAATTCGCGTACGTTAGGCCACCCGGGTCGTTGGGGTGGAAAACGGCGGGCTTGTTGTGATGGGCGACCAGTTCGATGCCCTTGGCAGCCACACCGGCGTCGTACAGGCCGGCCTTGAGGTGGACTCGCGGGTCGGTGGTGTCGGACTGGGCGCGGAGCGTCGACGCCAGAACGAGCGGCGCGGCGGCGAACAGGAGGCCCCACGCGGCGTGCAGCAGGCGGTGAGTTGCGGAACGGGGTGTCATCGAGTTGGGCTCGGGGTGGTGGGTAGGGTCCTCAACATGGCCTGCATGCGGGCGATCTCCACGCGCTGGCCGGCATCGATATCCGTGGCGAAGCCGAACAGTTCCGACTGTTGGCCGCCACCGGGAGTGGCGAACAGGGCGGCGACCATGTCGAGCGCGCCCTGGTGGTGCTTCATCATGCCAGTCAGGTAGAGGCGGTCGAACTCGGTACCGCGGGCCGCGTCAAGCTGCCGCATTTCCTGGGCGGAGAGCATTCCCGACATCATCATCGGATGATTGCCCATGTCCATGCCCGGCATGTTCATGGGACTCGTATCATGCACCGGTCCGCTGTGCGGGGTGAGCATGTGGAGCGGGTCGGGCGCCGGCAGGTGACGGGCGTCCAACCAGCGCTGGATCAGCCCGATCTCGTCGTATTGAGACAGCGCGATGCGTTGACACAGCGTGAGCACGTCGGGGCGCGCCCCGTGGCTCTCGGCCCAGTTGGACATGACCACGGCCTGGGCATGATGGACTATCATGTCCTGCATGAATTTTACGTCGCCGGGAGTGTAGTCCGGCTTGGCAGGCGTCGTCGTCTGGGCCGGCAGCTTCGCAGCCAGGACTCCGAGCACCGCCAGCGCAACGAACATCGGACGTGCGACGGCGACGGCACGGCGCCGCGTGCGCGTGGTTGTCATCGATCTCCCCACAGATTCTAAGGCGGTGAATTTTACTTCGTGCGAGCCGGATTCGCCACCGGCCAGGCCGGGGGCTGGCTGGCCGCTAGCCAAGCGGGCGGGCTCCCAATCGCGAGGGCTGCCCCACTATCTCATGAAACAGCCCTCGACGACGACTCGGCTCACGCAATGCCGCGCGGCGCCATTCCTGCCGCTGCGGGAGCCCGCGGCGCTCAACGATTCTGCTGGAGTGCCTTGATCTGGTCCGGCGTGAACCCGAGCGCCTTGAAATCCATGATGCCGTTCGGGGCGTGGCAGGAATTGCAGGCCGGTCCGTTGGCCCTTATCCCGTGGTTGACGGAGATGTATGACGTGCCAGGTACCTGCATCGGCATCCAGTCGCCGCTCCACTTGATTCCCATCGCGCTCATTCCGGAATCTATGGCAGCCTTCACGTCCCCCGTCTTGTTGTAGACCTCGCGATTCGGCGCGAGCAACATGGGGAACTCCGCCATCTGGGGATTGTCCTTGATGAACGCCATCCCCGGCATCTGCCACATCTTCAGGTTCTTGTCGAACAGCATGACCTGGGTCAACGCGCGGACCGGGAAGATCTGGGCGCCCGGGATGCTGATGTTCGACGTCGCGAAGGCCATCCAGCTCTGAGCGTCCTTCGCGTCCGCGATGTTCGACACACGCCAGACGTAGGACGGATGTCCCTTCATAATGGAATCGGTCGGGACGTACAGCCCGTGAATTGACGGGATGTCGTTGTACTTCGACAACTCGCTCACCGGCCCGTGGATGTCGTCCTTAACCGGCGTACCCCAGTTCTCGTAGAAGATGCCCGCCACTTCGGGGATGTGGCAGGTCTGGCACGCGACCTTGCTGATGTGCGCGTTGAGGCGGTCGGCGTTGGCGCCTTTGTGCGGGGCTTCCCCGTGGCACTTGGAGCAGGTGACCGCCACGTCGGGCAGATCGTTGGCGATCATGTCCGACTCGTTCTGTCCCTTGGCGACCAGGTGGTTCTGGGTGACATGGCACTGAATGCAGGTCACGCCGGCCTTCGCGTGCACGTCGTTGTCGGCCGTGAACGGCGTACCGCGCTTGTAGTCCTCGGACAGGGCGTGTTCGTGACACCGCTGGCACGCTTCGGTCGTGGGCGTCTTGGTGATACTGAGCGCGGCGGCCAGGGAAGTATCCTGGCCCCAATGCACGCCCGTGGCGTCCTTCACGAGCGTCGCCCGCTCCTGCCAGTCGTAAGTCTTGGCATGACAGACCAGACAGTCGACGGTGTTCAACTGGGCTTCGGTGGCCGGCTGCCCCGGCATCGGCGGTGCCGGCAGCGCACCGACGTGGCAAAGGCCGCACCCGGCTGCCTGCACGCTGGCCTTCCCGTTCGTGGCGGCCACCCAGTTGGCGCCACTCGTCGAACCGGCCAGGGCGCACTCCCGGTTCACCATGCCCCACATCGAACCATCCGGCAGTCCCTGCACGTTCCGCACCGGCGAAGCGAGGTTCCAGTGCGCGGTGTGCGCGATTTCGTCGAGCGCCTTCGGGTGACACATCAGGCAGGTCTGCGCGCCTTCGTAGCCACCGGCCTTGATGGCGCGATCGCCGGGATGGACCCATTCCTGCGGCGGCGCCGGAATCTGCTGACCATAGGCCGAACCACTCAGTGCGAATATGAATCCAAAGACCGCGACGCAGCCTCTCATGTCCACAAGTTCCATCAGGAGATGTCTCAAGATGGGCGTGGTGCCGGCGGCGTTCCGTCGGGAATTTGCCACGCAGGGGGTCGGGAGAATTCCTGGCGGTTCAGCGCCGCTTGGGTGGCGTGGCGGCCCAGTACGTGAACTCCTTCTCGTAACAGACGCTCTCTAGATCGACCAAGCGGTCGCGCACATACGCCTGGGCGTCGGCGACGGCCTGATTGTAGATCACGGGCCCGATCTCCGTGAGGACGTAGTCGAGGAGCAGCCCTGCCTTGAGATCGCCGATGTCCTGGTCGAGCTGCTCGGCAATATAGCGCTTGATGGATGCGCGAATCCGTTCGGTGGCCTGCGCGTTGACGGTGATTGGCATGGGGAGACGCGGAGAGAGAAAGGTCGGCCGCAGCCGTCCCGGTCGGTAGGCCGGGTGCTACGTGAACCGCTTGCGCACTTCCGAACTCAGGAAATCCATGGCCCAGACCACGAGCACGATGGCCCAGATCGCCGTGCCGGCCTTCCGGTATTCCAGCACGTTGATGCGCTGGCTGAGGTAATAGCCGATTCCGCCGCCGCCAACGAACCCCAGGATCGTGCTGATGCGCACGTTGATGTCCCAGTGATAGATGATGAACGAGACGAAATCGGGCACAATCTGCGGGACGACGGCATAGCGCACGACTTCGGCGCGGGTGGCGCCGGCCGCTGAGACGGCCTCCAACGGGCCCGGGTCTATACCCTCCACGGCCTCCGAGAACAGCTTGCCCAGCGACGCCACCGTCACCACGGTAAGCGCGAGCACACCGGCAAAGGCGCCGAACCCCACCCACAGCGCGAACACCGTGGCCAGCACCAGCGAATCGTAGGAGCGTATGACGTTGAGGATCGCCCGCACGACCGTGTAGGTCGCGGTTCCGAGCCACCCGCGCCGCGTGATGTTGCGCGCCGCGAGAAAGCTGACCGGAGCAGCGATGATCGTTCCAGCGGTGGTGGCCAATAGAGCCATGAAGATCGTCACCATCACGTTGTTGACCACGTCCTTGAGCGCCTGGCTGGGCACGAGGGCGCCCACGGGCACCGAAGTCTCCGCCCGCAGGCGGCTCGGCACACCATTCTGCGTACCGTTGGCCGGTCGCACCTCCACCTGCGCCGTGAACGCCCCCCGTGCATCGGTGCGAGCGAGCTTGGAGAACAGGGCGTTGCCAGTCGGCAGGATCCATTCGAGCTTCACCTCGGCGTCGGCCTGGAGCCCCGCGCCGGTCACGGTGACCACGTCTCCGGGGTTCGCGCAGGATACGCTCGGCGCGAGGCGCGGGCCGCTCGGCAGCGCCGGCGCCGGGACCCCCGATCCGCAGGGCACCGGGAAGACGATGTCCAGGTTGGCTTTGCGACTCGCGCGCGATACCAGATCCGGATGGATGAGGTCGCTCAGGATCCTCTCGCTCTTGGGCAGCGACGTGAACAGCTTGCCGGGATCGATCTCCGTCTCGCGCCACCCCGCCATGTACACCGCCGCGACGAGCACGAGGAGGAGGCCCGTGAGGAACCGGCGGCGCAGGTTCAGTTCGCGTGGCTTCACGCTAGACCAGCCGCGTCCGCACGCGCGCGCTCACGAAATCGAGCACGACCACGATCAGGGCGATTGCTATGAACGCTGAACCCACGGCGCGGAAGTCGCCCTTGATGATCCACTGATAAAGGAAGAATCCGATCCCGCCGCCGCCCACGAAACCGATGATCGTGGACGTGCGGACGTTGATGTCCCAGCGGAACAGGGTGAACGACGCGAACGCCGGCACGATCTGCGGAAACACCGCGTATCGCACCATCTGGGCCCAGGTCCCGCCCACGGCACGGATGGCTTCCAACGGTCCGGGGTCGATGCCCTCGATGGCCTCGGAGTACAGCTTGCCCAATGCGGCGATGGTGTGCATGGTGATCGCGATGACGCCGGCGAACGGCCCCAGCCCCACGATCACCACGAACACGATGGCGATGATCAGCGCTTCGATGGACCGCACGATGTTGAGAACGGTGCGCGTGAGCACGTAGATCGCGAACGTGAACGCGTTGGCGCTCATCAGATTGCGGGCCGCCAGGAAGGCGAATGGCACGGCACCGAGGGCGCCGAACGTGGTGGCCATGAGCGCCAGGAACAGTGTCTCGATGATTCCCTGCAGCACGTAGCGGCCGTTCTCCGACAGGCGGAAGCCGGGTTGGGGGCGGGCCTGCGTGAGGTACACGCGGTGTTCCAGCGGCAGAGTGGGATCGGGTGCTGCGGCGAGCGCCGCGGGCGGCACGCGGATGACGGCGTGAAGTTGGCCATCGGCTCCGCTCATCACGTACAGTGGCGTGGCGAATTCCGCGCCGAGCGCGAGTCGATTGCCGATCGGCGTGGCCCACTGGATCTCGGTCCGCGCGCCGGGCCACAACCCGCCGGCGTCCACCGTCAGGCTGTCGTTCACGCCAGTGCAGCTGGGCGAGATGGTCACCTGCACCCCGGCCATCGTGTTCGTCGCGGCCGGTGCGTGCGCGCCGCAGGGCACCTCCACGGGCGCCCAGGCGGACCGGACCGTCTGGCGCCGCACCGCGAAGTCCGGGTGCAGCATGGGACCGATAATGGACCCCGCGCGCGCAGAATCCTTGGTGAGCGCCGAGAGGTCGATGTTGGTAACCTGCCAGCCGATGCCGTACGCCATGACGAGCATGGCGGCGGCAGGCACGAACGCCGAGCGCGGCTTCCCCGCGGCAATGCCGACTGCGTCCCAGACATTCCAGGCCCAGATGACGGCCGGAACCACGTACCAACCGGTCACGCCGTACCAGAGAGCTACGAGCACGGCGATGAGCAGGCTCACGAACACTACGGCGCCGCGATAGCGTTGCCGGGCGTGGAACTGTCCCAGGCCGGGCAGGATCAGGGAGAGCAGGGCAGCGGTCACGCCGGGGTCGCTTCCACGGTCGATGCGCGCACCTCCTGCGCCTCCTCCCCGTAGATCTCCTTGAACTTGGCGCGGTCGATCTCGTTGGGCAGTCCCTCGAACACCTTCACGCCGTCCTTGAGCGCGATGACGCGAGTGGCGTAGCGGTGCACGAGGTCCAGGAAGTGCAGACTGCAAAGCACGGTGATGCCTTCCTTGTTCAACTGCTCGAGCCGGCGGAGAATGGAATGCGAGAGCACGGGGTCGAGCGACGCGACCGGTTCGTCGGCCAGGATGAGCTTGGGTTCCTGCATCAGTGTGCGGGCGATGCCCACCCGCTGCTGCTGTCCCCCGGAGAGCGAATCGGCGCGCCGGCCCGCCTTGTCGGCGATGCCCATGCGAGCGAGCGCGTCCATGGCGCGTTGACGGTCGGCCGCGGACCAGATGCCGAGCAGGCTCCGCACCGGACTCACGTACCCGAGCCGTCCCGACAGCACGTTGGTGATCACGCGGCTGCGCTTCACGAGGTTGAAATGCTGGAAGACCATGCCGATCTGGCGCCGCAGGCGCCGCAGCTCGCGGGGTTCAGCGGCCGTGATGTCGGCGTCGTCGAGCAGCACGCGGCCGTCCGTCGAGTCGATGAGGCGGTTGATGCAGCGCAGGAGCGTGGACTTGCCGGAACCGGACAGCCCGATGACGACCAGGAATTCCCCGTCCTGCACGGTGAAGCTCACGTCATTGAGCGCCACCGTTCCGTTCGGATAGACCTTGGTGAGATGTTCGACGCGCAGCACCGGCAACCCTCCCGTCGCGTATCCCGTTCACGGGCAGAGGAGAGAAGCCGAACTCCCCTCCTCCGCCCGTCGGATGATGAGACCGCTACTGGACGTAGCGGCTGAGATCGATCCCCGATGCCTGGAGGTACGATCGGAACTGGTCGTACAACGTGTCGTTGGCCTTCACCAGGCCGCCGATCTGATACAACTCGTTGAGCGCCTTCTTGCCCTGTTCCGTGTCGGCGATCTTGAGCATCGCCGCGGTGATGCGGTCGCGCAGATCGGCCGGCAGGTCGGGCGCGTACGACATGTTGTCGTTGGGGATGATGGCTGGCGTCTGGAAGATCACCGCCACCTTGTTGTTTACGTCGGGGTGGTCGGTGGCGATGTTGGACCGCGCGTCGATGAACGTCGTGCCGTAGTCGCAGATGCCGCCGCCGTACAGCGCCTCGACCACCTGCGTGTGGCCGCCGGTGTACACCGCGTTGGCGAGGTCGCTGTCGCTGAGGCCGGCCTTTTTGAGGAAGAGCAGGGGCACCACGTGCCCCGACGTCGATTGCTCGTCCGAGAAGCAGGCGCGCTTGCCCTTGAACTGCCGGAGCGTGGCGAGGTCGGCGTCGGTGGCCGGCATGTTCGCCGCCGGCTTGAACCCTGCCGTGGCGGCGGCCAGAAACTCGGCGCCGTAGTTCTCGGAGCCAAACCGCTTGGAGATCAGGGCGACGTCGGCGTAGCCCTTCTGATGCGCGAGGATATAGTTGAACGTCGCCATCCAACCCACCTGCGCATTGCCGGAGCCCATGGCCTCGGTGAGTGCGGCGTACGAAGTGGGCACGACCCCCTTGAACGTGAGGCCGGTTTCCCTGGTCAGCAGGTCGAGCAGCGCCTGGCCGCCGGCGGTGATCTGTTGCGACGTGCCGGCCGGTTCGAAGGCAACGATGATCGGCTGGCCGGGCGTGCCCAGGGCCGCCGGTTTGGAGCTGCACGCTGAAAGCGATGCGAGAAGGACCGACACCGACGCGATGGTCAGGGTCGATAGCACGATGGAACGGTGTTTGCTCACTGCTCCTCCGAGGGTGCCCGGTCATGGTTCAACGGGCGGCAACGGTCTGGGTGGGGACGGGTTTCGCCCGTCCGGACGTACGACGTCAGGAAAATTGGCCGCCCGCGCCCTGGCTTGCGTCCCAAATCTGTACCGATTGCCGGCCCCGGCGCCATGGATCGGTGCCCGGCCAGGGGACGGCGCGCGGTTTCCGGGACGATCCGGCGTTCAAGGTCGACCTGCGCGTCATCTGGTAGATGGCGGCCGCGCGACGTTCCCCTTCCCGGTCACGTGCAGAAGCCGTATCGTGAGGTACAGCGCAGGACGACCGGCCCCATCCCAGCAGAGGACTCAATTATGAAGCGGACGCTTGTAGCAACCGTAGGTGTGTTGGCGCTCGTGACTGCATGCGGCGGCACGCGCGATACGACGGCGGACCTCGCGGCGATAGGCAAGGTGCGGGACGCATACGCGGCGGCGTTCAACGCCGGCAACGCCGGCGCCCTCGGTGCGCTGTTCGCCGCGGACGGGAACGACATGGAAAACGCACAGCCCACGGCGATCGGCCCGCAGGCCGTCGAGGCGGCGACCACGGCACTGTTGGCGCAGATGGCCTCGCAGAACGTCGTGATCACGCCGGAGAAGACCGACGTCTCTGGCGACTTCGCCTACGAGCGCGGCACGTACAAGACGACACTGACGCCAAAGAGCGGCGGCCCTCCGATAGTGGAGGACGGGCGCTACCTCGTCGTGCTCCAGCGGCAGGCCGATGGATCATGGAAGCTCGTGGACAACATGGGCAACCTGGCGACCGCTCCGGTGGCAATGCCGGCGGCACCGGCCGCGGCTCCCGCGAAAGCTGCTGCGAAAGCACCAACGAAGAAGAAATAGCCGCGGACGATTCGTGATCGGCGGCTGGACGCGTTCCACGCGTTCAGCCGCCGTCGTGCATCTCCCTGGGCACATCTGCAAGGCAAGTGCGCATGGCGTCGCTGTATAGCGTGTGCGATCAGCGGTCCGGTAGCCGGGCATCTCAAGCGTCTCCCTACGCGATGTCCAGTCCCGCCTGACACCATTTGCCTGGGTGTCGGCCGAACCTTGATGCACATATGTCGGCGTCGACCGCGCGGTATTCTGCCGCAATCGCCCTCCTGGTTGCCGCGACGACCTGCCAGACCGTGGGACCGAGGTCCCCGGCCCCGACGGGGCTCCCGGCCGCCGCGCGCGGGGGCCGCGTCGCCTCTGGGGCTTCACCGTCGCTCGATACGATACCGGGCGTCCCCATCCGCGACTCGATTCCCTTGCTGGTCGACACGCTGGGTGCTCGGCGGCCGGACTACCTGTTGCTGCAACACGCGCTGGTGCGATATCGCGCGCTGGCCGCCGATACCGCGATCCCATCATTCACGACGCCTGCCGGACTGCCCATCCGTCCGGGAGATTCGCTTGCTGCAGCAGGGAATCTGCGCCGGCGACTCGCTGCCCTGGGTGATCTCGATCCTGTCGCGCAACGGGACTCGGCCGCCTTTTACAGCGGGGCCACCGTGGATGCCGTGCGCCGATTCCAACGGCGCCACGGATTGGAAGAAGACGGCGTCATCGGACGTGAGACGCTGGCGCAGCTTCAGGTGCCCCTCGCGCACCGTGTGGACCAGATCGTCGAGGCAATGGCACGAATCCGGCGCGAGCCACCGGTAGACAGCGGGCAATTCATCATCGTGAATGTGCCGGCATTCCGGCTTCTCGCATATGACGGTCCCGCCGCCGACGGCAGGCCGGCGCTGGCCATGAAAGTGATCGTGGGCCGAGCCGGCGAAACGGAGACACCGTCGCTGGTGGAGGAACTCCGGTATCTCGATTTCTGGCCCTACTGGAACGTGCCGCGGAGCATTCTGACCAAGGAGATCATTCCGGCGTTGCGGCGCGATTCAACGTATCTGCAGCGGCAGCAGATGGAACTGGTGCGGGGTGCCGACGAGGCCTTGGGCGACACCGTCACGGCCGCGGTGATCGACGGTCTCGAGGCGGACCGCCTGCGCGTGCGTCAGCGCCGCGGCCCGGGCAACGCCCTGGGCCGCGTGAAGTTCGTGATCCCGAACGACAGCAACATCTATCTCCACGACACGCCGGACGTGAGCCTGTTCGCGCGGGCGCGCCGCGACTTCAGCCACGGATGCATTCGCGTTGAGCACGCGCGCGATCTCGCCGTCTGGGCAATGCGCAACGATGCACGCTGGACCGCCGACAGTGTGGATGCGGCGCTGGCCGGCCCCGACTTCCGGCGAGCGATGCTGCCGCGGCCGATCATGGTGATTGTGGAATACGTGACCGCGTGGGCCGAACCGGACGGCGTGGTGTGGTTCGTCCCCGACATCTATGGCAGGTATGCGGACCCGCTAAACGGATGGTGAGCGGCTTCAGGCGTTTCGCCGGTGACGCGTTGAATATCCGATTGCGGCTCGCTAGGCTCCCATGGAATCCCTTTCATCGCGAGGTTCGGCCTGACTCACGCGTTTCACCGCGTGAGGGTGACATTGCTCGCCCTCACGCTCTGCATTCCGTTGTCGACCGCTGCCGCACTCTTGCCGCGCACGCCGGTGCCGGTGATCCCGGACTCGGCCGCGCGCGTGACGGTCGAGGCGGCGGCGGAGTTCGCGGGCCTGAGGCCGTCGGTGCTCCGGCCGGCGCTGGACGCCTACCGCCGGGCCGTGCTCGATGGCGCCGCCACGCGCGCGCTGCTCACCGTGATCGACTATTCGCTCCCCAGCCACGAGCGGCGGTTGTGGGTGCTCGACCTGGCCCGCGGCACGGTGCTGGCCCGGGAGTTCGTGGCCCACGGCTTCGCCAGTGGGGGCGACCGGGCATATAAATTCTCCAATAGGGCCGCCAGCTTCGCGTCGAGCCTCGGCACGTTCGTCACGGCCGGCACGTACCAGGGGAAGAACGGGCTGTCGTTGCGGCTCGACGGTCTCGACCCGGGGGTCAACGACCACGCGCTGGACCGGGGCATCGTGATGCACGGGGCGTGGTACGTGAGCCGCGACATGATCCGCAAGTTCGGCCGGCTCGGGCGGAGCGAGGGGTGCCCCGCGCTCAACCCCGAGGCGGCTCCGCGCATCATCCACCTGATCGCCGGCGGATCAGTGGTGTTCGCGTACTATCCGGCGCCGGCACTCGAGCGCACGCTGGGCCACCGGTAGCTGCGCTGGCAACTGACCGCGCGCAGTTGACGCGCGCGGCCGACCCGATCATCATGGGCATCGCCCGATGCCCACCCTCATCCGTCACCCATGCCGCTGACCGAGCCGCCCGATGCCGGCGGGCCGCCCAGGTACCTGTCGCCCGAGATCCGCGCGGTCGTGGCGATCGTCGTCGTCGGCGTCGTCGCGCGTCTCATTCTGGCAGCGACGATCGGGCTTGGCGTGGACGAATCGTATGAAGTGGTCGTCTCGCGGGCTCTGAGTTGGGGATATCTCGACCATCCGCCGCTCTCGTTCTGGATGGCCGGCGCGCTTGCCAAGCTCGCGCATAGTGAGAACCGGGTCCTCCTGCGGCTCCCGTTCATCCTGACCTTTGCCGGCACGACGTGGCTGATGTTCCGGCTCACCGCGCGGCTGTTCGGAGCACGGGCGGGGATGTTCGCCGCGCTGTTGCTCAATCTGGCGCCGGTGTTCAGCCTCAGCACCGGCGGCTGGATTCTTCCCGACGGCCCGCTCGACTTCGCCATGCTGCCTGCCGCGCTTGCGCTCACCCACGTGCTGCTCGACGCGAACCCGCCGCGGGCCTGGCGCTGGTGGCTGCTGGCCGGCCTGGCTACCGGGGTCGCCCTGCTCTCCAAGTACCACGGTGTGTTCCTTCTCGCCGGCGCTGCGGCGTTCGTGGTCACGCGACGCGAGGCGCGTCGCTGGCTGGCCCGGCCCGAACCGTACGTGGCGGCGGCGATCGCACTGGCGTTGTTCGCGCCCGATCTGATCTGGAACGTGCAACATGGGTTTGCGTCGTTCCGCTTTCAGGGCGGGCGCGCCATCCCTACGGACCGCCATCATCTCACCGCGCTGCTACAGAACCTCGCTGGCCAGGCCGGCTATCTGCTGCCCTGGATCTGGGTGCCGCTCGTGTATCAGATGTACCGTGCGCTGCGCGGTGGTCCCCGCGACGGCGCGCGCTGGCTCCTGCTGTGTCTCGGGGCGGGACCGGTGGTGGCGTTTACGCTCGTCTCGCTGGGCGGAAATCCGGGGCTGCCGCACTGGCCCGCGCCCGGCTACCTCCTGCTCATGCCGCTCGTAGGCGACGCGGCGGCCCGCCGCGAGACGCGCGGCCCGCGCGATCGCCGCCAACTGCATCGTTGGTTGGCCGCCGCCGCCGTGGCGTTCATTGCACTCACGGCTGTCGCCGCCAGCGACGTCGCGACGGGGTGGATCGCGCGCGCCGAGCCGTCATGGTTCACGCGCGGCGACCCGTCGCTCGAAGCCTACGACTGGAGCACGCTGAAGCCGGAACTCGAGGCACGCGGACTGCTGGCCGACTCGTGGCAGGTAGTGGCGGCCACGCACTGGATCGAAGCCGCGAAGATCGGCTACGCGATGGGGCCACACGTGCCGGTGCTGTGTTTGAGCGACGATCCGCGCCACTTTGCTTATGCATATCCGCCGGCGCGGTTCGTCGGGCGCAACGTGCTGATCCTGGTGCGCGTGCCGCCGGGTGGGCTCACGCGCGATATCGTCAAAGAGTACGCCCCGTACTTCGCATCGGTCGAGCCCGCAGGTATGGTGCCCATACGGCGGGCCGGGCACATGGAATTCCAGGTGGCGGCGTTTCGGGGGACGCGCATGACGCGGGTGTTTCCAGCGGCGCTGCCGCCCTGAGCGCAGGCGCCAGTCCTCAACGTCAGCGCAGCCGCCAGATGTCGAGTACGCCATTGGTATCGTGCGCGTTCGCGTCGCCCTCGGGGAGGGCAATGCGACCATCGACGACGATCGGACTGTTCCAGTGCCCGCGGCCAGCGTCGAGTGTGATCACCAACTTCCCGGTCATGGCCTCATACACGCGCATTCCACCGTGCGGGTCGTAAACGAACGCCAGGCCATCGACAACCACGGGGCTGGTGCCGCCGTGATCGGCGTGCCAGGCGAGCCTCAATTGCAGGCCGTCCACCGTCCACGCCGACGTGCCGCTGTTGTCGGCCGCAATGATCCAGGTGGTCGCGCCGGCGTGCAGGACCGCCGGTGCGGTGAACAACTGGCTTTCGGACGGCGTGGGCACGGAGGACAACTCGCCCCCGCGATGCGGCGCCGTGCCTCGCATGGCCGACCAGTCGAGCAGGCGGATCTTTCCGTCCTTTCCGCCCTGGGCAATCAGCCCGCCGCCCAGCAACACCGGCGCCGACGACCCGAGGTCGGCGTCCGTGGCGTTGAGTTCCTCCGTATTTTCCGGCGTGTAGTTGCCAAGGATGCGCGTCGCGTCGCCATCGAGTTCGATCACGGCGTCGCCCCAATGCACGGTGCCGTTCCACTCACCATTGCCGGTGGCGACATAGAGGTTTCCGGTCGCCGAATCGACCACCGCGCCGGCGCGCCCCCAGATCGCGGCGTCGCTCTCAGGGCACGAGGCCGGGTCGATCAATTCGTGCAACCCGCTGCAGAGGGCGTTCCACACGTGGAGCAGGCGCCCATTGGCTCCGTCGAGGATGGCGACGTGGCCCTGATAGGGTGGGGCATCTCCGATATACCCGCCCGTTACTGCGATCACGCGCCCGCGGAAGAAAGTGAGCGCCGACGCGATCTTCTCCCGGGTCGGCAGCCGGGTGATCGGCGTCCGCCAGACGACGCGGCCGTCGGTGACGGCGAGCTTCTGGATGTAGCCATCCGGGGACGCGGCGTAGATGTGCGCACGGTCGGGATCGGCGACGGGCGTCGCGGTCGAGATGCGATACGACCCGGTAACACTGGCGTACGAAGCAGGCGTGTACTCCCACAGCGCGGTCCCGCGATCGGCATCGATGGCGATCGTCTTCCCGTACGTCGTGGTCACGAAGAGCACGTCGTGCGGGGCGTCGTGCACCCGGATCGCGTGCAGGTAGATGGCCGACGCATCCACCGTGCCGTCGAGCCGAACCTGCTGGCGATGCAGCGAGCCCACGTTGGCCGCGGTAATCCTCATGTCCACGCCGGGGGCGCTCGATCGGCCCACGTTCCACCCGAATCGCGGCCAGTCGTGGACGGCACCGGAGTCCGTCTGGGCCGGATAAGACACCGGCACAGTGTCGGCGATGGCAGACTTTTCCGAATGCGACCATGCGACCAGGGCGAGCGCCCAACCGGCCGCGAGCAGCAGCGGTGTTCGGCGAATGCACGGCCGGAGTTCGGTGTTCACGATCCACTCATCCACGCGGCCCGCAACGCGCGCTGGGCCGCGCTGACATCGGAACGTTCCTGAATCGTGACGACGGCATGGCGATAGCCCGTCACCACGAGCGCGGTGTGGTAGGGTCCCGAGGGGCGGCGCACCTCGACGCGCACCGAATCTCCGATTCGCAGCCGCGCGATTGCGGCGCGGAACACCCCGACGTCATGGATCGGCACTCCGTTGATCGAATCGACCCGGTCGCCCGTATGCAATCCGGCCTGCTCCCAGACAGTGGTTGTGTCGAGCACATACAGGCGGAGGCCCGACTCGCCCTCCGGCTGCCACGCGAACACGCGCAGGTCCGGCTGCAGTGTGCCGTTGCGGTTGAGAGCCGGCGTCCAGTCCACGCGTGCGGCAAGCCCGATCAGCGCCAGATAGCGGTTGAAGTCGAGCGGAGCGCGTCCGTGCACGTGCGCGGCGAAGAACGGCTCAACGTCACAGCCACAGACGCGCGCTACCTCGTGCGCGACGTCCTCGCCGATGAACCCGCGGGCGCCTGAATGCCGGTCCATCATGGCGCGCATCACGTCGTCCATCGTGCGCCGGCCTTGGGTCGCGTCGCGGATCGTCAGGTCGAGCGCTGCGGTGATCAACTCCCCCTGCAGATGCGTGCTGGCCGTGTTGTCACCGAGCTGTGTCTCCTGGGGGCCGTACGCGGCCCGGCTCACCCTCTCCGGCGAGAGCAGGCGGTTGCCCGACGTCGAGTAGTAATCGCCGAGGAGCCTCGCCAGGTGCGCTACGCGCGTGGAGTCCTCGGGTTGAAGGCCGGCCCGGCGCACCAGGAGGTCGGCGTAGAACATTGTCGCTCCCTCGCTCCACCAGAGCACCGAACTGCGCGCCGGCGTCTCGAAGCTCACGTCCCCGTACTCGGCGGGACGGATGCGCATCATGTTCCAGGCGTGGAAGTACTCGTGCGCGATTTCCTCGAAGTAGCCGCCCGGGTCGCGCGCCAGATCGGCGCTCGGGATGCCGACGGTCACGGAGTTGGCGTGCTCGAGCGCCCCGTACGCGCCGTCCCGGAACAAGAAGGTGTACTCGAGGTACGGGGCGCGGCCGAATAAGTCAATCGTCTGGCGCACGATGCGCGCGATACCGTCCACGAAGCGAGCGGTGTCGAAAACAGCAACGTCGGGGGCCGACCAGTACGCGATGTGGTGTGGAACGTTGTCGACGGTGAACGTCCACTCGCGCAGGGCGCCGGTCAGGATCGGCGAATCGACGAGTGCAGCGGCGCTGGGGGCGAAGAACACATGCGGGTCGGCAGTAGGTTCGAGTCCAGTGGCGACCGCCCAGCCAAGCGGGACGTCCAGGACCACATGCGCGGGTGCGAGGCTTGCGCCCACTACGTACATGAAGCTGTGCACACCGCCAACCAACGCGCCTTTGGGCGACACGAACGGGCGATACGCGGCACGGAACCCGTGCGGCGCCGGAGGGAGCGTGAGCCGATAGCGGATCAGGATGTCGCCTCCGGAATCTGCCACACGCCAGACTGGGCCGTCCGCATGCGCGACGCTCACGGGGCCGCTCTGTGACTCCGCGCGAAAGTCCTGGACGTACCGCCAATAGCGGTCGTCGTATTCGGGGTGCGCGGCCATGGCCACGCGGAAGCTGTCCGGGGCATTGCGCACATGCATCGTGACTTCGAAGCCCGTCGTGTCCGAGGGATCGACCCGTACGGTGTAGTCGAGGACGGGCTGCGCCGCGCTGAACCGGGCTTCGACGGCATCGGTCCAGTGCGACGGCGGATGCTGCGCCCAGGCGGAGAACGCAAGGCAACATCCCGCGGCCGCCGCGCCAAGAAGTCGCATCCCTGATTCTCCCGATGCTACGAAGCGTTGTCAATGGGAAGCATGGTTCGGCATCGCGCGAGACCCCGCCCGATCGACTCGACTTCCGCGCCAATCCGGGTCAGATTGGCGAAGCATCTACTCACTCATCATCACATCGCATGCCCGCCAGTTCGTCCCCGTTGCAACTACTGACCGCGTTCGTCGTCGTGGTGCTCATGGCCTCCGCGATCCCGCTTGCGAGTGCACGCGCGCAGCATCCCAAGCCACCGCCGCGCGCGCCAGGGGCCCCCGCCGCCGTAGCCAGTCCCGTGTTCGACACCACGCAGACGGCAATCCCCTTCTTCGCACTCGGGGAGTCGCCGATCGCTCTGCGGGGCGAGGTGCAGCCTGGGATGTTCCTGTCAGCCGTCGGCCGCCGTGCCATAGCCATGGGCACGGAGGACGGAGCGTTGGAACTGTGGTCGTGGCCGATCAAATGGCTGCACGACCTCCGGTTGTCGTTCCGCGTTCCCAAGTACACGGAGCCCATTGCCGGAAGCGCGGTGGCGCAGTCCATGGAGGAACGTCCCGAGGGCGTAACGATCACCTACGCGTACGAGCAATTCACGGTGCGTGAGCACGTGTTCGTGCCGCTCGACAAGCCGGCCGTTGTGATTTTGCTGGAAGTGGATGCCATCCGTCCGCTCGACATCATCGCGACGTTCACGCCGGACATCCATTATGCCTGGCCGGCGGGTCTCGGCGGGCAGTACCTGATCTGGGAACAGAACGCACGCGCGTTCCTGTTCTCCGAGGGCAAACGCCAGATCAACGCATTTCTCGGATCCCCCGCGGTGACGCAGGCGTCGGACGTGCCGGCGCACATGCTGGCCGCTGCCCCCCCGGAGCTCGTGCTCGGGGTGGGTGGTTCGCGCGACCGCTACACGGCGCCGCGGCTTGGGGAACCGCCAGGGCAGGGCATCGACCTGCACGAGGCGTACATCCCGATCGTGCTCGCCGGCGGCGAGATGCCGCACGACTCGGCGCTCGCCATGTACCGCGAACTCATCGCGCCGGGCGCGGCCGAGCGGGAGTGGAAGCGCCGAGTGGCGCACGAGGATTCCATTCGCACGACGATGTTCGCCATCCATTCGCCCGACACGCTCCTCGACAAGGCCGTGGAATACGCGAAAGTGAACCTCGACGAGGCGTACGTATGCAACCCCGACCTCGGCTGCGGGATGGTGGCAGGTTACGGATTGTCCGGTGGTGCAAGCGACCGTCCCGGATTCGGCTGGTTCTTTGGCGGCGACGGCGCCATCAACTCGTTCGCCATGGATGGGGTGGGGGAGACGCCGCAAGTGCGCGATGGCGTGCTGCGCTTCTTTGCCAAATACCAACGTGGTGACGGCAAGATCACCCACGAGATATCGCAGGGGGCGGGCCACGTCGACTGGTTCGACTACCCGTATCCATACTACCACGGCGACACGACGCCGTTCTGGATTCTCGCGTTCGGCGAATACTGGCGTCAGACGGCCGACACGGCGTTGGTGCGCGAATTGTGGCCCAACATCGCGCGCGCCTTTGAATGGTCGCGTCGCACCGACACCAACGGCGACGGCCTGATGGAGACCCCGGCGGCCGGAGCGGGGGCGCTCGAAGTTGGCGATCTGCAAATCGGCATTCTCTCCGACGTCTACATGAACGGCGTGTGGGTGGCCGCGCTCGACCGATTCGCCCAGATGGCGCGCGCCGTTGGGAAGCCGGCGCTTGCCGACAGCGCAGCGGCCATCAGGGCGCTGGCCGTGCAGACCATGGAGTCCAGGCTCTGGCTGCCGGCGCTTGGCCAGTACGGCTTCGCGCTGCTGCAGGATGGAACCGTGAACGAGAGTCTCACGGCGTGGCCGGCCACGGCGATGGCGTTCGATGTGTTCGACGAGACGCGCGGCGCTGAGATGGCGGCGCGACTGGCGTCGAGCAACATCATGACCGACTGGGGGGCGCGCCCACTGAGCGCGGCGAGTCCGCTGTTCGATCCGCTGCACTACAACAATGGCGCCGTGTGGCCGTTCGTCACCGGGTTCGTGTCGCTGGCCGAGTACCGGTACCACAACGGGCCGGCCGGGTTGTTTGCGCTCGAGGCCATTGCGCACACGACGTTCGACCAGTCGCGCGGACGCAATCCCGAGGTGATCTCCGGCCGCTTGTACAAACCGCTCGACACGGCGGTGCCGCAACAGTTCTTCGCCACGTCCATGGTGCTCACGCCGCTCATCCGCGGGCTGCTCGGCATCGACGTCGACGCGCCGGCCCGTCGAGTGACCATCGCACCGCACCTGCCGCCGGGGTGGGACTCTGTAGCAGTGGACAACGTGCCGGTAGGCGGCGGCCGGCTGTCGATCGTGATTCGCCGCGAGAGCGGTGCGGTGACGTTGGCTGTACGGCGGGCGGGGGGCGATCGCGTGCCCTTGCAGGTCGTGTTCTCGCCGGCGCTCCCGCTGGGCGCGCGCGCCTCGGGCGCCGGGGTGACCGTGCGCGTCACGCCCGGCGACGTCCACGCGACGGTACAGGGAGCCGTCACCGACTCGAGCACGCTGCGTGTGTCGTACAGTGGTGGCTGGAGCATCGTGCCGCCGGCCATGCCGGCGGTGATCGGCGAGCGCTCGCATGCGCCGCGGGTGCTGAAGGAGCGGTTGGCGGCGGGCCCACGGGGAGCACCGCCGGGTTCGGAGCGATACGAAGTCTCATTGGAGGGACTCGCCGGGCAGACGTATGAATTTCATATACTTGCGCCGGATGCTTCGGCGGCGCGCAATCTCACGGCCGAGATTGGCAGCGGCGCATCCGTGCGTTCGGAGCCCTGGAAAAGCGGGGCCGGGCGGACGTTGGAAGTCACATTCCCGCACGACGGCGCGAACGCCGACGGGTACACCGCCGCGACGGTCGCTCTGAAGGGGTGGGGGCGGCCGTAGGATCGGAGTCGGATATCTTCGACCGGGACGGGCCGGCATGAAGGTGCCGCGGTTGATCGATCACCTGTCGCGCGACCTGCGCGCCGCCGGGCGGGGATTGGGCCGTGCCCCGAGCTTCGCCATTATGGCCGTCCTCGTGCTCGGGCTCGGCATCGGCATGGCGACGGCGATGTTCACCGTGTTCCGGTCAGTGCTGATGCAGCAGCTGCCGGTGCGCGACCAGGGCCGGATCGCCGTCATGTCGGCGCAGGGCGCCGCCGGAGAACTCGACATCAATCGCCGAGACCTCGACCGATTCGCGCCCGAGTGCCGCACGATTTCCGCGTTCGCGGCCGTGGCACACTGGGGCGCCTACGCGTTCGCCCTCACGGATGGCGATCGCTCGGTGATCCTGAATCAGGCTCAGGTGACCGGCAACTTTTTCGCGGTGCTCGGCGTCCGGCCGGCGTTGGGTCGGCTGCTTCGACCCGACGACGACGTGACGGGTGCAGCGCCGGTCATCGTGATCAGCTATGGCGCCTGGCAGCGGCAGTTCGGCGGCGATTCCGCCGTGCTGAACCATGCACTCATGGCGCCGGTGACGAGCGTCCGCTATGCGATCGTCGGCGTGGCGCCGCCGGGTCTCGACTACCCGACGGGTACCGAATACTGGGTGCCGATCGTTCCCCTCGGCACGCAGAGCGTGATTCCCGTCGGGCGCCTTGCGGCCGGGGCGACGGTGGCGAGCGCACGAATCGAGTTCGTGGGCGCGATGCAGCGACTCCTGCCCACGTGGCGCATCACGGGCGCCGACGCGCGCACGTTAACGGAAGAAGTGCTCGGCAACGTGCGGCCGGTGCTCGTGGCGCTCACGGCCGCCGTCGTGCTGCTCCTGCTCATCGCCTGCGTGAATGTGGGCAACTTGCTGCTTCTCCGTGCCACGACGCGCGCACGGGAATTGGCGATACGACGGGCCCTCGGCGCGCGCTACGGCGACGTCGTTCGGCAGCTGGTCGTGGAAAGTGCACTGCTCGGACTGGCCGGCGGATCCGTTGGCCTGTTGTTGGCAGACACGTTGCTTCATGCTCTGATTTCCTTCGCGCCGATGCAATTGCCCCGCATGGACATGATCCGGCTTGCCGGTGCCCCCGTGTGGGGCGCGTTCGGCGTAACGCTGGTGGCGGTGCTGCTGTTCGGCGTGGCGCCGGCACTCGCCGCCGCGGCCGGTGATCCGGCGCGATCGCTGCGCCTGGACGCGCGGTCGGGGGGCGCTAATACGCCGGGCCGAGCCCGGTTGCGCCAATGGCTCATCGCGTCGCAGATCGCGTTGGCAATCGTCATGCTCGCGGGCGCCGGGCTGCTGGCCCGCACAGTCGACCGACTGCAGCACCTGAACCTCGGCTACTCGCCGGATCACGTGTCGATCCTCACGCTCACCTTCCCGTTCTCCAGCAATCGGTACAATTCGGAAGCCAAGGTCCTGCAGCTTTGGGGTCGGATCCGTGAGCCGCTGCGCGCGGTACCCGGCGTTGAAGCGATGACGCCGTTGCTGATCCCGCCGTTCATCGGGGACAACGTGTGGCTGGGACGGTTCGACGCCGAAGGCCAGTCAGCTGTCGATACCGCGGCCAACCCGCTCATCGCCGAGGCCTCGGTCGGGGAGGAGTACTTCGCAACGTTCCAGATGCCCGTGCTGCGCGGCCGCGGCTTCGAAGGAACGGACAAGAGCGGCGCGCCCCTGGAAGTGGTGGTGAGCGAATCGGTGGCACGGCGATTCTGGCCGGATCAGGATCCGGTCGGGAAACGAGTCCGGCTTCCGAGCGCAGCGGGCTTTGCCCCCGGAGGTTCGGATTGGCGAACGGTGGTCGGTGTGGTCGCGGACCCGCACTATCGCCGGATGCGGACGGCCACGCCGATGGTGATCCTGCCCTGGAGTCAATTCTATTGGCAGGGTGCGGTCGCGGTGCGCACGAGGGGCGACGTGCGCGCGTTGCTTCCCAACATGGAACGCGCGCTGCACGGCACCGATCCCGAGGTGCACGTATGGCGCGCCCAACCGATGTCGGAACTGATCGACGCGCAGAACGCGCAGGCGACGCTGAGCGCCCTGCTCCTGTCGGCCTTCGCTGCGGTGGCGCTCGTGCTGGCAGCCATTGGATTGTACGGCGTTATGGCCGCCGTAGTCCGTGAGCGGACGCGAGAGCTCGGTGTGCGCATGGCACTGGGCGCGACGCCCGAACAACTGCGGCGCGAAGTGCTGGGCCGGGCACTGCGAGTGACCGTGGCCGGCACCGTCGTTGGAGTCCTTGGCGCAGTGGCGGCGTCGCGGGCGCTGCGCTCCCTGCTGTTCGACGTGAGCCCTACAGATCCAGTGGCACTCGCCGGCGCCTGCGTGCTCCTGGGTGCGGTGGCAATTGGCGCCGCATATCTGCCGGCCCGACGCGCCATGAAGATTGATCCGGCGGCGGCGCTGCGCGCGGAGTGATCCCGAGGCAAAGGGCGCATGCTGTGTCGCCTCGGCGGTACCTGGAACTGGGGCGGGAGGACTCGAACCTCCAACTTCCTGATTAACAGTCAGCGAAGGAATCGAACCAACAACGACAAGATGTCGGTTCTTAGAGGGAAACCGGGCGTCGGCGCCGGAGTTTCCCAGCAGGGATGACGGGGGTTGCCGGGAGAAACGGGCTCCGAAACAGCACCTGCCATTGAGGTGCCGTCGCCGCGTCGGGCAGGCGCATTCGAACTCGCGTGATGCACCTCCCGCGAGGCAATCGAAGTGCTGGGGGTTGTGAGAACAGAGCAGGGCACTCCACCAGAACTGACTCGCTACCCCGGAACCGGTGACGGCTTGCAATTGGCCGTCGACGCAGAGTCGGGGGTAACCCGTTCGATGAATCGCGTGGCGATGCGCCGACTCCGGGCAAGCAGTTGAGTCGCTCCCCGGAGCCGAAACGTAGGCAGGCCAGGAATCGTGTGTTCCAGAGTCAGTGTATTAGTGGTCATTTCAAGGTGTACTGACATTGCTGCACGTTGCTGTCGCTCTACGGACGTAAGAGTGAAAAATGGCCATTGCTGACACGCGTTGACGGGCATGGCTTGACTTTGCTCCCGAGTGCTGACATGGTGCTGACACGGACCATTCAGGGACTTTGTCAGCATGACGGTAGGACGCGGGAAACCGGAGCGGCACGACCTGGGTCTGAAGCGTGTGGTCGACGCGCTCCCTGTGCGCAGCGTGGCGTACAACGTGTGGGACGGCCGGCTCCCTGGCTTCGGGCTCCGCGTCGCCCCTAGCGGCCTCCGGTCGTTCTTCGTGCAGTACCGAGCCAAGGGCATCAGCCGGCGAATGACTCTGGGCGACAGCCGGACGCTGCCCCCTGCCCTCGCCAAGGCGCGAGCCCTCGACATCCTCTCGGCCGTCGCGCAAGGCGGCGATCCGTTGCTCGAGCGGCGGGCCGAGGCAGGCGATGCCCGCAACTCTGCCCGAGCGCAGCGCGAAGCCGCGACCGTGGCCGATGTCGCCGAGCGCTACCTGGAATCCCTGCGCCTCACCCGGTCCGCTAAGTGGGCTGACGAAGCCGAGCGCATCGTGAACAAGCACATCAAACGGACGCTGGGTGCCCGCAAGATCGCGTCCATAGAGACGCCGGACATCCGGGCGCTCCACGAGCGACTCCACAAGACCCCTGCCCTCGCCAACCGCGTCCGCGCGGTCCTGTCCGCGATTCTGAGCCGCGCAATGGCGGACGGGGCGCGGCTTCGGACTGAGAACCCGGCCGAGGCGGTCCCGCCCTTTGACGAGACCCCCCGCGACCGCTACCTCGCGGCGGATGAGTGGGAGCGGCTGGCCAAGGCCATCGCCGACGAACGGGCGGCGCTCGCCGACGTCCCCGCCCCCGACACCCGCCCGGCACAACTGGACGCGATTCTCCTGCTCGCCCTCACGGGCGGCCGGAAACAGGCGATCACGCGGCGTCGGTGGAAGGACGTCGATTGGGACAACCACGTCTTGCACGTGAACCCCCCGCACAAGGGCACCACCCGGATTCACCTGGGCGAGCCCGCACTGGCACTCTTGCGGTCGTGGTCCAATGAACGCGGGCAAGCCAGCCCCTACGTCTTCCCGGGGCAACGGCGCCGCCAAGGTGAACGGACGACTCGGGGCGAGAGCGATCCTCGGCCCAAGCATATGCCATCCCCCGTCTCGACTATCGGGCCCGTCTGGAAGTCGCTCTGCACTCGGGCCCAGCTCGAGAACCTGCGCCCCCACGATCTTCGCCGGTCGTTCGCGACGGTGGCCGGGGATGTCGGCTTGAGCGCGCACATCATCGGCGGATTGCTCTCGCATGTCGTGCCGGGCGTCACGGGCGTCTACGCGCACCGCACCGATCCAGCCCTGGCTGACGCCGCAATCCGGGTGGCGGCAGAGATCGCGAAGCGACTACATCTCGACGGCACGCTTGATCGGGACGTGATCCCGATCCAAACTGGGCAGGGCGCACCGCGCCGCGCCAGCAGCTGATACTCGGCCCCCGGCGCGCGACCCCGCACGTTACGCACCGTGGTGACGCCGCATATCACCCCTCGCGAAAGGTCGCCTAACGCGCCACTGCGGTGATGTGTGGATTCCCTCGCAGAAGTGGAGGTAAGGCGCAAACCCACGACTGCCCGCGAGTACGCGCGGTTACGGGCTAAGCACATTCTCGCTGCCGTCGGCCCAAGGCGTGTGGCCGATGTGGGGCCGGCAGACGTGGCCCGGTTGCATCGCTCAATGCGACGGACGCCATTTCTCGCCAACCGTACGCTCGCCCTCCTCGGCACCTTCTTCAGGTACGCCGAGCGGCAGGGCATACGCGCCAAGCAGTCGAACCCTGCGCATGACTTTGAGCCGTACCAGGAACAGTCGCGGGAGCGGTTCTTAACCCAGGCTGAGGTCGCCCTTCTTGGCGAGGCGCTTACTACGGCTGAGCGCATGGGTCTGCCACCAGCATCGAATCGGCGCAAGAGGCGGAAGACTGGCCCAAGCCAAGTACCGCCCGAAGTCAGTCGATAAGCTGGTCCCAACGAATCCCTTCGCGATCGCCGCGATTCGGTTTCTCTTGCTCACGGGGTGGCGCGAGCGGGAAGCCCTGACGCTCCGATGGGCAGACCTGGAACTAGAACAAGCGGCCGCGACATTACCGGTTACGAAGACCGGCAAGAGTGTATGAGTAATCGGAGCCCCCGCGCGGCTCCCGTTGTCCGACCTGCCGCGCGTCGCGGGCTCGCCCTATGCGTTTCCGGATCGCACATCGGAGGCCCCGCTGATCGAGATCAATCGCGTCTGGTACGCCGTTCGCGAAGCGGCCAAGCTCGACGACGTCCGACTTCGCGATCTTCGGCATTCGTTTGCATCAGTCAGCGCTTCGAGCGGTGGATCCCTATTGCTAATCGGCAAGCTGCTGGGCCACTGAGAGACCGCAACCATTGCAAGATATGCCCATCTATTCGAGGACCAGATTAGGCCCGCTGCCGACGCGGCCTCCGCGCAACTCATGGCTTGGCTCCGCGGCACCAGCACCCTCTCGCCCACTTTCCGGTAAGACGTTCGAAAGAGGGGCTCCGCAGTAGTCGGATGAGGAGCACCTCAAGGGGCGAGTGAGGCGCCTACTCTAGCAGTGATTGCTTATCCCGCTATAGATGGCGTCCCAGTCCACCACGTATTCGTTGTCAACGCCGCGATGATCAAGCTCCCAGAGTACTATTCGCCAGCCTACTGATTGCGGCTCAGCCTGGACGGTTCGCAACCACCGGCCGCGTACCGAAGCACGCACGGTGGCCCAGCACATTGGCGCCTCGCGATAGTGGGGTTGGCTACCCCACGCCATTGCGGATGTCCAAGCCCTAAGTCCAACTGAATGTCTGAGGGATCGCTTCAAGGAAAGCATTGTCGGCTGTGGAATTTTGCCGTCCGCTCCAGCCGCCGACCAGCGCAGATTTAACCCGACTCTTCTCAGTGAGCGCAGAACGGCGGAGAATGGTCCCGACTCGCCCCCAATGAGAAGGTAGGTCCGACGCGCGACGTTCTCTGCGTCCGTCGAGCGACTCATCGCCAGCTTCCAGATATCCGCGGCGACCCGCCTTGTCTGTTGTTGGGCTAGCCATTTCACCTCACAAACAAGACCTGCATCTTCGTTACAGGCGGCCACTGCTACATCGTGCTGCACCGGCCGACCGAGGCCTGGAATATGCTTAGGGTCCCAGTGGCATGGCGCGTCAGCGTAACTTGTATCCTCTTCGCGTCCGACCCGGGAAGCCGCGGTGGGCTCGGTGATAAGCAGGCCGCGCAACAGAGCCCCTCTGATGTAGTCCTCTGTCATCCCTAGGCGCCCGGGCGTCGCGAACTCAGTTGCCAGTGCCCCCTCAACGCTCAGAAAGGCCCGGCTCATCCACCGTTGGAAGTCCCCTGCGTTCAAACGTGGCCTCCATCGCGCTTGCCGAAGTTCAAGAGGGGCCTACGTTGCGTCGTCTGCACCGCCGTTTTGTGAGTCGCTTTCGCTGTTCCCAGCATGCTCTTTGGCGGCCAGCTGAGCCAACGCACGGCGCCGAGCGGCCGTGGGACCCCTGACGCCGAGGCGACGCTCTAATCTGTAATCTTCTCTAGCACTTCCGCCGGGAATAACGGCCCTAGCGTCATTGGTTGGATGGGCAATGAGCCGAAGATCGTCTTCGACGTCATTGTCATGAGTGCCTCTCGCACAAACGGAAATAGCAACCGACCCGCGAATCCGCTAAGCAATTCGGCCGCCTGGTGATTCGTAACGCCCGGTGACTTTTCAAATAGGCCCGAGATTCGGACGGCCAATTCGAAGAGTTTGAGGTCACCGACCGGAATCAAGGTCGCTCGAATCGTCACATCAACCAAATTGGGCGGGGAAAAGCCTATGCCTCCGTTCAAGTTAATCACCTGCTGAGACAGTGCCCCCCGCGCGTGCACGTCAGCGAGTGTAAGAGCGATCGGCGGCGGCAGCTCGCGGTATGTCAACTCTCTCACCGCGACTGCGACTAGTCGAACCGGCTGGCCCTGCCCCGGAATGGGCACGGCCGCGGGCTTTACGCGTCTCGGGCTTCTTTTCTTTCTCTGCGCCATTATTCCTTTTCGTCCGATTGGCCTTCCATTCCCGGAGCTGAGGCCAGAGTGTAGTTGCGAGGTGTCACCGTGATCCCGATGTCGGTCACGGGAGCATGGTAGACAATGAATGGGATGTTCTTCTGCGGCGACAGCGCTTCGGAGGCCAAGATGATGCCCTCTTGCGGTTCTTCGCGCGGCAGGAACCATGCCTGCTCGCGCAACTGAGTTCGCAGATCTTCGTACGTATCCATCCGCAACCGGATAGTTGCATGAAGCGCACGCGCGATGTTAGTGAGCGTGTCCAATCGTGGATTTCCACCCCCCGATTCGAGGCGCGCGATTGCAGGTTGCTTGGTCCCGACCATTCCGGCGAGTTGGTCCTGGCTGAGGCCTCTAACCCGTCGGATGTAGATCAAGGATTCGGCAAAATCAAACGTCGGATGAGAAAAGAACTCCTCCCAGTACCCATCTTCCTTAAACCGCCGCTCCGTGCCATGGGTAGAAGCGGCATTGCGCGGTGTCCTTGTCAATTCGATCGAGGCGTCGCTTGCAGACGTCAAAGTCTTTCGGGTCACGCTTCCATCCTTTCTTCGAAACGGCATGTAATAGTTCGATCTTGCGATCCTTTGCCGATGGTACATAGAAGTAGACGCGCCAAGTGCTCGGCTTGCACTTGAGGACGTAGATTGTAATGCTCTTTCGGTGCTTCGTCAAATAGTGCGAACCAACTTTGCCAAACTCGAATCCGGCTATCTCTCGACTCGGCGGAATCCCGGCCATTACCAAGAGTCGAAGCCGGCGATCGATAATTGCGCGCGATGCCGCGTCCGCGTCGGCAAGGCGCCGAGAGCACGGCCATTTTCCGTCGATCTCGACTTCGAGCAGTTGCCAGTCGGTCGGTCGGTCGGGGTATACGACAGTTGGTAAGGAGTCCATGCCGACGCGAATATGGGCGCCGGACGGCGGTTAAGGAATACATAACGCACCTGTTATATCCACAATTTATGGCCTGCGCCAGGGCGGCGCGACGCCTGAGGGATAGCTTGTGCGTTCCCGAGCTACGCATAGCGGCATAACTCCGTGCCTGTAATGCGCTTAGATGCATAGCAAGAATCTCGGTAGAGGTACGCCGCCGACAAGATATGGTGTTGCGCGGCCTGGGGACCGTCGGACGTCCTACCTAGACAGACCCGACACACCCACTGCGGCAGACGTCGTGACGTGGCTCAGTCCAGCCGGTCCCGGCGCCCCCGACGTAGCTGCCGGAAAGATGACCACCAAGTCATGCTTCTTGGCGTCGCGTTCAGCAAGGCGCAACATGATAGCCAGTTGCTTGCCCATCGTCTTCCTGCTCGGGCTGCCAGTTGTTGCCCGGATGATTGGCTTTACTCTCCTTTCATAGGACGCGATCAAGTCCTCGCCGAGCTGAGTCGGGTGGATTATCACAAGACCGTCGGCATCCCGCTTCAGGTGGAATGTGAGATCCGGTCCGCCGACTCCAATAGGCCCTTTCGGGAAGAATCCGTGGGCAATCCCGTGGCGTGCGAGCTGGTACACAGCCCTGGCTACCGCGACCCTATCGGGAACATCGGGATAGAGGTACTCGGTCCAGTAGTGGACAAAACGCGTTGCCCCCGATGTCTTGCGTGAGAACGGCTTGGGATTGAGCAAACCTCCCAACAACTCAGTTCCCGCGAATGCGCTCAGCAACGGGGGGTAACCGAGCGGCTGCCCTTGCATCCGCTTAAGGTCGCCAAAGAGATACCGCTCAAGGTTGTGACGGAGGAATTGCTCTAGGTCAGGCATGATTCGTGTCTCCGAGAGTTGTTCTCCTTTCTCGGCGCGATGCGTCACTCGGCACGCGTCGCGCGCGAACTCGGTGCTTCTCTTGCCGTCGTCGACAATGGCATCTCCCACGATGCGACATGAATTTGTGAACGCGCGACGCTGCCATATGGTACCGGTCGGGGCGCCGGCCATCTAACTACGCGCGGGTGCTCGCGGCATGCGGTAGGGAAGCGTCCGACTCGCTGCGCTCGGCCCTGGGAGCCGCCAGGACTCCGCTGACGATCGATCAGACGAGACCAGGCTTGGGGATGATCCGTTCTTCATAGGGACAGGGCCCAGGAAGCTGGTGGACTCACATCGCCGCCGCTGAGCCCGTGTAAGCGCATTGTCAGCACGCGGTTGATGGTTGGCCGACACGCGCGTGTCGTGTCGACGAGTCAATCCCCTACCGCGGCGCTCCGCCAAGTCCGACTCCCAAGGGCAATGCGCCAGCCGCTTCTCTACCCCACGCCGTGGCCGCCCCGCCGCCGCTTCCGCTGCAACGAAACGGGCCCCACGGCGGTGACCGCCGCGGTGAAGCCAGGGTAGCTCGTGCTCCACGCGGCCAGCGATATCGTGCGAACAGAGCCGAGGCCCGTGCCGAAGGACAGCCGCATCTAGCGGGGCGAGGACAAACTCTAGCGGTACGCTCGCAACTCAACAAATGGAGCCAGCGTCGATGTATCGCGAGACTTCCAGGACCTCCTCGATCTCGTCAGAGTCCGCGGCTCGCGTCTGCTCGTGGCGGCGCCTTGTCATCCGACGTTAGTCCAGTTCTTGGGATACGGGGACGAGTTGCTGGGTTCTGACGCGGCGCCACACGCCGCCTTTGATGCGTCACTCACCGTCAATGGCGTCAAAGCCGATTGGTTGCTTGGGTTCCGTGGGGACCTCGTCGCGGCGGCCCTCGCCGACGCGCGGCAGGATGAGGCAGATGGTGTTGTCGAGCGGTCGCGTGCATACGCCCCCGGCCCAACCGCCGTCGTGCCACGGGACGCGAATCGTCAAGTGGTGGTGCGGAAGGCGCCGGACGTCAGCGCTCTCATTCCCGGTTCTCGTCCCTTCTCTTGCCGGCGTCATAGCTGACCCCGGGCTCGGCGACTTTGAAGAGCGGTTGCTTTTCAGACTCCCCCGAAATACCCGTCTGGAACGCCCCCGGCCAGCCGCCGTGCCGCCCAATAACCTCGTCGATCTCGTTCATCAGCCGGATGGTTTCTGACAGGGCGACGACGATCTTCTGGTAGTGCGTGATGTCGTCCGTGGAGAGCGTCCGCCCCTTGCGGTCTTTCAGCCACTTCTCGCAGACCTGGTAGCCGCCGATGTGGAACTTCCACACCTCCTCGCGCACGCCCTCGAAGCCGTTGGTCTGCGCCTTGTCCACCCATACGGTGTTGCGCGACCACGAGATCTTTTCGACCTCGGGATGGCGGCTGCCGACGAACTCCGTGATGGGATCGGAGAGCTTGGGCGATTCCAGCAAGTGCAGGGCGGTGAGTTCGCCGCCGAGCCGTGCCAGCGCGCTGAACAGCTCCAGGTTCCCGGTCAACGGCAGGCGCGGGAAATCTATCTTCAGAAACTCCGCGTAGCGGCTCCGGTAGCCGGGGCTGTGAAACACCGCGTAGGCGTAGTGGAAGATGTCTTCGGGCGTCAGCCCGGCGGGCAGGCTGTGCGGCTTGGTTTGCGCTAGGTCCAGGCCTGCGGCCAACTGGCGCAGAAATGCAGGTGCAAAGTTCAACTCGGGGTGCGAGCGCAATGCAAGCGTATCTGACTCCTGACCGTCTGGGAGCAAATAGAGCGGGAAGATGAACCCATTGTTCGAAGTCTTCGGCGACATTACGATCGCTTCACTCACGCTCCGCGTAGTTTGAACGTGCTGGAATGTTTCCCCTTTTGTCATTCGCGACGTAATCAGCGCGATGTTCTTTCCGCTAAGCATGTTGGACATTGATTCACCGCGTGGCATACACAGATAGCCCCGTGAACGGCCAGTAAAGTAGGTCCAACGAATATCAAAAGGACGGTAGTAAATTGGGGTGATGCGTCTCCGCGATGGTCCATCCTTCTTCACGTCAGCCTGAGCTAGTTTTACCTGCCAATCTCGTGAGTCTTTGCCAAGGTCAAAGTACGTCCGGGCTTCCTCAGGCTTCATCTGGGTAAACTCTTTCACGACATTCCACGCTTCTTCAGCACTCCATCCGATGCACAAGTGGTCACGTGCGGTTACAACGCCGTTCGAGTGCAAAGGCATGACTTCTGTGAACTTGAGAAAGCTCTGATACTCAGAAAACAGAGTCTGGTCCTGCGGAATGAACAGGTAGAATGGAGAAATAGGTTTGATCGCGTGCCATTCGGTGCTGGAAAGCGTTGAGCGACCAAGGAATTCGTTTTTCGCTTCGCGGGCACCGAACATCTCGCAGTGCTCGACACGAGGTGCGCGACTAGACTCGCCTCTCATCACAACCGAGATTGCGACGCCCTGCTGAATCTCGAATACATTCACATCGATTGAACCGTCGGGATGCCGCTCCTTTTTCTTTGTGTTGCCATGCAAGTCAAGAAACCACTCGCTAGAAAACGTGCTCAGCAAGCTTTGGCGAGCGCCCCGGAAAGTGGCATTGTCCAAATAGGCATGGTTCGTGATTAGGCTAACAATGCCGCTCCCGGTCGTCGCTACTTCCCATTGGGAGAGCCGAATAAACTTCACGTAGTCGTCCTGCAACCAGCGTGGGTTTGCCTCTCCGAGTGGTTGCCCATCCACGTAGTGATAGTCGCGGATCAAAGATGAGATCCATTCACCATTGTTTGAAGATTCTCCCGAATACGGCGGGTTGCCGATGACGACGGTGAAGCGCTTGTGCCGTTTGATTTCGTTCACGGCGGCGGCTTCGTGGGCGAGGGCGTCGAAGCCGATGAGCTGAAGCTGTTTCACCCACGGTTCGAGGGCGTTGGTGAGGTAGATGCGAGCGCGCTCCTCGGTGTCAAAGCGGTAGCCGGTCTCGGCGAGCTTGAGACCGATTTTCATGTGGGCGATGGCATAGGGGGCCATCATCAGCTCGAAGCCGTGGAGGCGCGGGAGGAGGTGCTGCGGCACGTAGTCGTTCCACGCGGCGTGCTGCTGCGCGTCGGTGAGGCGCTGCTGCTCCCATTTGGCCGCGAGGGTGCGGTGGATGACGTCGATGACTTCGACGAGGAAGGTGGCGGTGCCGGTGGCGGGGTCGAGGATTTGGACGAAGGGTTCGTTCGGGGAGATGGTGCGCTTTTCGCCCGGCTCGTCGGTGAGGGGTGGGAGTTTCAGGCCGGGGTGGTTTTTCAGCATCTCACCCCAGGTGGTGGTGTCGGCGAGACCGCCAGCGAGGCCGAACTCGGTTTGCAGTAGTTCGTGGACGCTGCGGACGATGTAGGAAACAACGGGCTGCGGCGTGTAGAAGACGCCGCGCTGGATCTTTAGCTGTCTGTTGTAGGCACTGAGGAATGACTCGTAGAAATGGACGACCGGGTCTTCCTGAGGGTTCCGGTCCCCGAAGTCACGGACGACCGCCTCCATGTTCGCGTGGTCGAGCAGGTCGACGACCTCGGAAATGCCCAGTTCGTCGAAGTCGATGCCCACCCCGCCCGCCTTGCCGCGCCGCCCGCCGACCTTGAGGAAGGTCTCCATCAGCTCGCGGAGCAAGGGGTTGGTCCGCATGTGGGCGGCGAAATCGTCGACCGTCTTCTTGAGCGGGTCGGCGATGCGCGCGGAGAGAAGTCCGTACGTGATGGTCTGGGCGTACATATCGGCGAACCCGTCCGCATCCAAATCGTGAACGAGCGCCTCCTGGAACGCCTTCATGAGCTTCTTCAGCGGGCCGCGATCGGTCTCAATGGCCAGTGCGGTGGTGATGCGGTCGCGAATGGCGCGGGCCAGCTCGGCCAGGCGGATGGCGAGCTGCTTCGAAGTGGTGATGACCTCACGATGGCGAAGCGTGAAGGCGGCACGCCATTGCTCGCGCCACGCGCTCGCGTCACCGTCGTTCTCGGGCCAGGCGAGGTGTTGGGTCAGCTCTCGGGCAACAGCGTCGAGATGCAGCGCGGTGTCGCGGTTATCCCAGCCGAGCACCTTGAGGGTCGGGAGGTCGTGGCCGTCGGCGGGCGCTGAGAAGTGGGCAAAGCTGATCTGTCGCTCGTCACCGACGCCGTAGTTGGAGATAAACAGCAAATCGTCTTTCGCCCAGGCGGCGCGCTCGGCGCTATTGGCGGAGGCGCGCTTCTTCAGCGCCACCTGGCTCAGGATGCGGCGCAGCGCGACGACGGGAAGCTTCTTGGGTTCGAACTTGACGAAGAAGATGCCCCAGGGCTGCTTCGGCGAGAGAGGGCGCAGGCGCTTGATCTCCTGGATCTTGGCTGCGCTCTTCGAGTCGATACCGAGTTCCTCAGCCGTGTAATCAAACGTGAGATCCTCGAAGGCCTCCCCGTTGGCAATCGGCCACCCCATCTCGTCGCGCAAATAGGCGATGAGCTGGGGAAACGTCTTGATCCTCGCCAGTTCGGCGCGGTGGTCGGTCGGCATCGGCTCAGCCCTCGTTGAGTTCCATCCAGCACCGCAGTGCCGGCTTGACCCCGACGGGCGCGTCCACCCGCTTCAGGTAGGTGTTCTTGATGTGCTTCTCGACCTTGGCGCGGAGTTCCACGAGGGTCGTCTCCTGGGTGGTGCACTTGCGCGGCGTGTCGGACTTGGAGCGGATGCTGGCGACGATCTCGCCCGGCTCCCCAAGGATCGCGTCGCGGTCGAAGTCGTAGAGGTACCAGCGCGTCGTCCCCGCCTCCTCCGTGAACTCGCCCGCTTCCTTATCGAGAGCGGGCAGCGCGTAGCAGAAGAAGACGCCGCGTGCGCCCTTGGTCGGGCGCTTCCGCCCGCTGAAGGTGGCGCCGGGGAGGCGCGTCAGACGCGGTTCTAGTTCGGGATCAGCCTGTAACAGTGCCTGGTACTCAAGGTGCATGTCCTCGACGGCCGTCTTGGTGCCCTCGTAGGCGTGATTGAACTCCCGGAGCGCGTCGAAGTCGTCGTCGGGTGTTAGAAGCTTCTTCCCTTCGATCCCCAACGTCTGCGAGATCAGGAGGGTCTTTTGCGTGACCTTCGTATAGAGGGTGAGGATCGCGTTTAGCTCAGCGGGCGGCAGGAAGTTCCAGAAGCTCACCTTCCCGCGCGTCGTCGCGACATCCGGGTGGTCCGCGACGAGGCGCTTCTCGGTCTCCGGATTCATGCGCCGGTCCACTCGACCGATGCGCTGCATCAACCGAACGGGGTTCCAGTGGATGTCATAGTTGATCATCCGCGAGGCATCTTGGAGGTTTAGGCCTTCAGAGAGAACGTCCGTGGAGATGAGGACGCGGATTTCGGCAGGGCCCTTCTCCTCCAGCGCAGCGGACGAGCTGCCATTGTAATACGGCGAGAAGCTCTGAATGACGTCGGCCCGATTGCCCTTGGACGCGCTGTCCACCTGGGCGACGCCGTCGATGCCGGCCTCGTCGAGTTGGCTCTTCAAGTAACGCGCGGTGTCGGCAAACTCGGTGAAGATCAACACCTTGTGGCCATCTAGGTCCTTCGAACGCAACAAGCGGATGAGTTTCTGCAGTTTATCGTCGTGCTTCGGCTCGAACTTCCGGGCCTCGTCGAGGAACTGGACGATCTGGTCCAGGTCGAGAAAGGTTTCCGACAGCATCTCCTCTACTTTGTACTCGGCTCGGTCCAGGCGCTGGACGGCATCGAGCATCTCCGGAGGCACAATGTCCTCGTCCTCGGCCTCATCGCCATCCTTGGCCCAGAACTCAAACTGCCGATGGGTCGCCAACCCGAGGATCTCGGCATTCTGGGTCCTCCAGCGCTCAAGCCGCTTCTTTTCGGCGTCTGTCTGGCTGTGGACCTCGAGGAAGGCCAGGAGCTTTTGCAGAAGACGGTCGCACGAAAGCTCAAAGGCGACCACGGAGCTTTCGAACCGTTTCAGAAAGTTGGTCCTGATCAGACCGACAATCTGACCCTGCCGCCCCTCTTCGAGGGGATCGATGCTGGTGTCGGGCCCGCTATACCAGGCGAGCGGATAGTACATCGGCAGCGTGAAGAGTGGATTCTTCCTGGTGAAGGCCTTTTCGAACATGTCGAGCAGGCGGCCATAGGTCTTGCGGATCGAGTATGCGGCTACCTGCGGCGCATTGCGTTCCGGGAACACCGTGGCTTTCCCGGATTCGCGCATCTGGCTCTCGCGCGCATAGGCGCGGCTGCGCTGGACCATGAGGTGACGAAAGATCGTATCCGTGGCTAGCAGCTCCTGAGCCTCGGGCATCTCCGCCGCGACGTCAGTTACCTCATGGCCCACACGGTTACGCAATTCCTTTTCCATCTGATTGAAGTGCGCGCTGAGATTGTTGACCCCCAGCGTGCGGGCGAAGTAGGCCTCGTCCCGGCGCGTGAAGAGCTCAGCCATATGCCGGAAATCGCTGAGCCGGTTGTTGATCGGCGTGGCGGTAAGCATGAACAAGGTCTTCGGTCTTACCGTATTATCCAGAAGGTCGTAGAGACGGAAGTAACGCGAAGGATCCCTGCCGTCCGCCCGTGTTCCTGGATTGCGAAAGTGATGGGCCTCATCGATGATGACCACGTCAGCCAGCTCGGCGATTCTCTTGAACCGTTCGGGATAGTCACCCGTGCGACCGAGGTCGGTGTGGCTGAATACGGCGAGATTGCTGAAATCCGAGCCCCCGCCAACCCCACCGATGTGTGGTAGCCAATCGCGCAGATGCGGTTCCCAGACGCCTTCCTTCGCGCCCTTAGGGGCGAACAGGACGACACGCTTCCCCTCGTGCAGGATGAGCCGCTCGATCAGCATCAATCCAACGAAGGTCTTGCCCAGGCCGACCCCGTCGCAAAGGAACGCCCCGCCATGCTGGCGCGCGATCTTCATCAGCGCCCAGTACGCTTCCTTCTGATAGCGGTCGACCCGCGGGAACATCTTGGACCGGGTCTCATCCCACTCGGTCGCGGTGAGCTCGTGACCGCGAAAGAACTCTTGCAGTGCTTTGGCGTACACGTCGAACGGGGAGTACCGCTGCGTGTGCCGCGAGATCGTTTCGACAATCGCGTCGGTCACCTCTGTTGCGTCGTTCCAGTGCGTCTCGAACCACTCCTGGAGCTGCGCCACCTCGCGGGCGCTCTGCACCTGGATGTTGAGTTCAATGTTTTCACTGAGCCCCGGGTGCGTGAAGTTGCTCGACCCGACCAGCGCCTGCGATCCGACCACCTCGAGCTTCGCGTGCGTGATGTACGCCTTGGCGTGGAATTTGTCCTTGTCGTAAACGCGGCACTCGATCTGCCCGGAGCGCAACGCCTCGAGAATCGCCTCGACGCCGTGAAGGAACGGATTGGTCGCCTTATCAGCCTCAATGCTCCCGTCTAGGATCTGCACTGCCCGCGCCCGCACGGCATCAAGCAGCGCTCTGCGCGTCCGATGCGTCATTTCCGCGCCCATCAGGATCCGAATCTTGTCCAGCGGCTGCCATTTTCCGTCGAGCGCGAGCAACGCGCCGATCTCGAAGTAACCGGTCGCGATGTCGAAAGATTTCGCAATTCCGGACCACTCTTCCAAGTACCTCAGCCCCGTCCAACCCGAGACGCTGTTGTCAACGATGAACAAGTCACGACCGCTAGATTCGCCAGGCATGCTGAGGATTCCCTGCTCTGGTTCAGGAGAAAGGCCACACTATCCGGCCTGGTCATCGCAGGATGACCGTATTCAGATGTCCCATCTTACGAACCTTACGTTGGTTGCACCAGCGATGTGCTGGTGGGCTCCTGATTCCAGGCATCACCGATCTGTCGCATACGTCAGTGTCCGCTGTGTTGATCATTCCGCAAGTGGATGATCCCGATGACGTGACCCCCGAGACCTAACCCAGGCACAGTGTCCCGTCCGGACGGCACGCCGGGGGTCTCCGATCATGAGGGAGTGACGCGGCGGCGCTACTCCGCTGATGCGCCATCAGATGAGCCCGGGCGCGGCCCGTCTGTGCTCTCTAGGGTGAGAGTAGGGCGCTTCGACATTCGCCAACGGCACCAGTGCTTTCCGTTGTCAGCACATTGTCAGCACGTGAGCAACCTCTCGCTGCTGTAATCCCCAATTCGACGAGGCACTTTGGGAAGCGTAGGTTGACCTCTCAAGGGAGGGTCGCCGGATGGAGAAACATCGGCGGGCGACGGATGGGTAGCGCCTGAGCGCAACGCGAGACTAAGGGGCTCATCCATACGAAGGCCAGACGCCCATAGATGGCGCCCGCAACCACGAAGGCTGCGGGCGCCTTGGCCGAACTGATGTGTCCTGCAAGCAATCACGCTGGATCGTTCGGGCCTGGCCGAGTCAACGGCGTGAAGAGCCGTGCACGCGGCGGGATTCGAAACCGTGCTTCGGCATTGCCGGTACGCTAGGCACGTCATAAGTTGGTCAGGTACCTGGCGTCGCCGGCAACGCAAAAGGGGAACACTCGTGATCGTCGTGACTTCAGAGTCCGTCGCGGGATACCGCGTCAGAGAGACCAAGGGGCAGGCGTTCGGCGTGGTGGTCCGCAGCCGCGGCATCGGCGGCAACATCATCGCGAGCCTTCGCTCGATCGTGGGCGGAGAGATCAAGGAGTACACGGAGCTGCTGGAAGAGGCCCGGCGGCACGCCGTGGACCGCATGGTGCAGAACGCCACGGCCATGGGCGCCAACGGCATCGTCATGATGCGGTTCGACTCGTCGGAGATCGGCAAGACGATGAGCGAAATCGTGGCCTACGGCACGGCCGTGGTGCTGGAACCGGCCACCTGACGTGCTCCGGCGATTGCTCGTGGTCGCTGGCGCCGGCCTGCTGGTGGCCGGCGGCGTGGCCGTGGGGGCGCACGCGTACGGCGCCGCGCTATACCTGTTCATCGCCGGGGGCGCGTCCACAGTCGGCGTGGTATTCGAGCGCTGGCGGTACACACCGCCGCCCCCGCGCATCGGCGACTGGCGTCCCACGGGCGAGCGGTTCCTCGACCCCACGAGCGGCAAGATGGTCGAGGTGTACTTCAATCGCGAGACCGGCGAGCGGCACCACCGCGAGCAGGTCGATCACGAGTAGGCGCGGGGTCGATCGTACTGGTGGCTCGTAATTCCCCCGTCAGGTCGCAGCGGTATGTTCAGGCCGCATGACCGGACGCGCCCATCCAGTGGCTGAATGACAACGGGCGCGTCTACACCGCGCTCGACACGCTCATCACGACGGAAGCGCAGCAGGTGGTGCCGATCACCACCCCCGCGGCGAGCCCGCAGTCCAACGGGATGTCGGAGGCCTTCGTGAACACCATGCGGCGGGACTATGTCGTCGGGGCGGATCTCTCGTCGGCCGCCGCCGTGCTGGACCAGATCCCGGCCTGGATCGCCGATTACAACGCCGTGGCGCCGCACTCGGCCCTCGGCTTTCAGTCCCCCCAGCAGTACCGTAGCACCCTGGTCGCCGTAGGTCCTACTGGCTGACTAAAGTGTCTCCCGAATCGGCGTACACAGCAGCAATTGACTGCTAACCGATCGGCGTACATGGGCCTACCGGCAAGAGCGTCTGCTGCATGCTTCGCCATGCGTCTTCGGCGTTGTTCCTTCCGCGTTCCTCGCCCAGGCGGTCCGACCATACAAATTGCGGGCAATCCGCGAAATGAGCAGGGCCGATGCGAGCTGCATCATACGCGAAGGGATTGTGAAGGCTATAAAGCAATGGCATCGGTGACGAAAGGCCACGCAACACCAATCCGGCTACAACTCCCAGCCGGCGCCGTTTCGTGTGGCCGACGAGCATCTCTCTAAACGAGGGGCCAGCGTAGGTCACCTGTGGCGCTGGCGTCATCACGTTGAACTTCACAACGAATTGGCCGAACAAGCTGGCGAACAGGTCGCTTTGGACTAGGCTAAACGGGATCCGGATTAAATCAAAGCCCACCACGACGACGAGCGTGGCTCGATCATCCGCGGGCAGCTTTCGATACGCGCGGGAAAGAAGCTTTCCGAGGCGCCCCGCCTGCGATCGCCGGAAATATCCTCCGCTCGTAGGTCGCCATTGAGGTTCGCAGAGTGTCTTGACCTCGACGAAGACCAGCTTGCCGTCGGGCGTTTCAAATTCCCAGTCGCCCAGCCGCTTCCTATCACCGGGCGGCTCATGCCTGCAAAATGTCCAGCGGAGCACGTGCTCAAGATATGCCGCTGCCACGAGCTCAGCAGCGATCTCCCAGATAACGAAATCGGCTTCTCGATTCTCAGCGTTGGCTCTCGCCAGCGACACGTCGCCCACCCCAATCCCTTCAAACCGGCGACGGTACGTGGACCACAGACCCCTGTTCTTGGCGTACTGCAGAGCTGCTTCGAGCAGACAGACATTCCACTCCGCGTCCTGGTCCTTTGCGACGTACCAAGCACTGGTAATTCTTGGCGCTGGCGGGCGTGTGAGAGCGTGGAACCAGGGCAGGCCGTTGAACATTTGCGCTCTGAGGTCCAACACGTCAGTCATGTCGCTGACCCTGAAAGCTGTGGTCGCCCTGCCGCCCCAGCACCCTGCAGCGGCGCCCTATCATAATCGCGGCCAGAGAGCAAGGCGAGAGCAGCCCGAGTCCATTCACGCCCACCGATGGGTGTCCATCCGACGACCCCGCTCTTCGCGGTCAACCTACGCTTCCCAGCGGGTACCTCGTCGACGTGGGACCACACCACGGCCATCGCCCTGGACCAGATGCAGCGATTCCTGACGTATAACAGCTCGGAAGACGGGCCGCTCGCGGCCGTCTGGGCGAGTAGATGCGGAGGACAGGAATGCGGATGACGATCAGCCAGAAGAAGATCGTCTTCCAAACCCGCCTCCAGTCCTTCAGCGGCCGGTCCTGCTCCATCCGACCATCCTTCGTTGAGAAGTCACACTGGCCTCCTCCAAGACCCTCATCGAATTCTCCGGCACTGTAACTCGCGAAACACGGCACACAGCGCTGAGGCGTATGCGGGTCGCTACCTGTTATCACCGTTCGATCCCGCGTTTGAAGCAGGCTGGCGGTTGAGCCGAGCCCACGTGCAGAGGAGTGTGAGTAGGGACAGCGCGCAGAATCCGATAAGGAACGGAATCCGAATGACGCTGAGTACTGAGTCCGTCCGACTGATAAATGGATTGTCCGCCGAATACCACGGGCGAGCCATCATGGCGACCAGGATTCCGCCGGAGGCTACCGTCAGGACCCAAAGGAGTACAATCCGACCCCCGTGCCAGTCGCGAATTGCCATGTGCTCTCTCTCCGCCTTGCCATCAGGAACAGTGGCCGTTGACACCGCTGCTGAATGTGGCCGCCGCGTTGTGCGGGGTTCCTAGGACAACCGCGGCCCGCGCTGCCAGCTTCCTCCATTATGCCTCAGTGAACACCCTCCTTAAGAACCGACGACTAGCGCGAGCAGGCGGCAGAGAGTTGACTACGAGTCTGGAGGTCCCATGAAATCGTACCCGGCTGTCAACCCGCCTGCCCGCCTGAGCGAGCACGTTCGCGCCCTCGTAGCCCCGACCGACCCTCCCGACATTGGTACCGAAGATCTCGGGTGTCATCTGTGCGGGGCCGTCTTCATCCGGAATGCCACGAGAGACTACCTCCGTCGCGCCGGCAGTGTCTACTGCGAGCATTGCCACGTGTGGTCGCAGTCCTGGCCCCCTGGGAAGTCATCCCTCGGCGGGGGCGAAGTCGCCGTGCATTGACCTGCGTGCTGTGGTCCTATGAGCTACGCCAAGTGCTGTGGCGAGTGACTGAGGCTACGGCCACCGCCGGAAGGGCGTCTTACGTGCCCACCCGGTCCGGGCCCGGTGATGGAGCGGACAGCTGGCCCGCTCCACGGTCGGCCATGATCTTGGTCACGAACCGCTGGCCTTCGGAGATCCGTTCGGTTTCGACGGCGATCGTATCCACTGCCCGTTCGATGCGCGCCAGGCGCTCTTCGATCTGGCGCAGCTCGGCGGGCGCCACGGCTTGCGAGGGATGCCGGTTGACGAGGATCCGGGCCAGGAGGACGACGGTTGCGGCGATGATCGCGACGATTAACATGGCCGTGGGGTCGATGTGGCCGACAGCGGCTCGGAGGCCAACGGTGACAATGAAGACTACCGGGTTGGGCAGGTGATGAGCAAGGATTCCGCGGCCTCCTCGGCCCGCGCCGCCAGCAGGGGGCAGTTACCCCGCGTCAGCTAATGATCGTTCCAAGCGCTACACCGAGCGCCGCTAGCATGGTGAACGCCGCCGCGCTGAACCCGAGAATGGTGGCGAGCGCACGGACTATGCGGAGGGTGAGAAGCGCTGATCGCTTGCCGCCGGAGCGCTCACCGAGTTCCCGATCGACTATGCCCCAGACGCCGTACGCGAAAAAGCAGGTAGCGGCGGAGAAGAAGACGTACCATGCGGGCCCGCCCCAGACTGCGACCGCAGTCGCGGCCACCACTCCTCCAATCCCATCGGCTGCGAGACGATTATCGGAGGAATGCCTCGCGCGTGCCGTGAGGAACTCTGCCAGATTCGCGTCGGGCTTCGGTACCGTGTCGATCATCTCAAGCTCGTAAGGCACGTTGGCCGCACTGCCACCCCTGCGCTCCGCTGCGGCGCCTTATCTTCACCGCGGCCCGCGAGCGGAGCGAGTCGGCCCCTTCCGAACCCAACGCCGCCAGCAGGAGCGCCGCGTTAGACGTCATGGTGATGGGATGCTCGCTGCAGGGACGCCCTTCCGTGCCTGCTGGCGCGCTGTCGCAATTTGCCCCCGAGTGAGCGTGCTTTGCGCGGTTGGCGACCAGCACGCATTGGCCATGATATCGTGAGAACTGTCGCAGGCCACGTGCGCCAGGCCAAGCGAGTGGCCCAATTCGTGCGCCAGCGTGGCGCCACCGCGTCCATCTGCAGGCAACTCAAAGCCGAAGCCATGCTGCGAGAGGACGACGCCGAAGATCTCCGGTTGGAACATGCCGCCTGCGATGCGGCCAAAGTCGCGAATCAAGAACACATTCCAACCTGGCCTCAACAGTTGCCGACGCGGAACGAAACCGGTCAGTGCAGCTTCAGTTCTTGGGATGCGATCCGCGATGAGGGAGTCGAAATTTGCCCCGCCGGGACTTTGTTCACGTATGATGCTCTCGGCATACCACTCGATGCCGGCCTGCCGCCAGATGCCGTTCACAACATGGAGCAGAGTATGCACGTCCCGGTCTGTCCAGGTCGTCGTAAGGGCACTGCTATTTGAAGAGGCGAGAAGGTGAAAGCGGATCGGCAGCCGCATTAGCTGCTCGTCGTTCGGCGCGTGCGGCACCGACCGGCAGGAGAGGAGGCCAGCGGTGCCAATGAGAAGTGCGAGTGATTGTCCCATCGTCCAACAAAGATCCCATTTGACGTCTAACGTCGACTAGGCTGCGGCGCTGTTTGAGCTTCTACAATGCCATGTGCTGCGCTGCGTCGCCAGTCGAGCACCTGACGCTGGCCAAGTCGCGCCGACAGGACCTTGCCGCGCCACAACATTTGTGATGCTGGCCCGCGGGCGAACCGGGGGGAGGAAGCGCAAGGCGGCCCTATCCCTTAACCTCTAATCGCGTTCACCGGGGAGGACCCTTGCGAATACTGCACCCTGGCGGCAGTACCGCGCTGACTGCCTATCAGAGGAGCCCAGCGGCCTCGGTGGCGTGAATCGTCTGTGAAAGTCCGCAACGATTGGCGAATCCGCTGCCCACGCATACGGCATTTGTCAGCACATTGTCAGCACGGAGGGGCGTGGTCGACACCCGCCCGCGGAATGGGACCAGCCGGGCGCCATTGTACGCCGGCGCGCCGGACGCCCACGGGCCACTTTCGCCGTCTCGACCTCGCTGGCCAGCTTGATCGAGCGCGGTGTCCAAACTACCTACTCCGCCCGCAACGCTTCGGTCGGGTCAACGCGCAGCGCGCGACGCGTGGGCACGTATGCGGCGAGCAGTGTGGTCGCCAGCAAGAGCACCGGGATCGCGACGAAGGTCAGCGGGTCGAGCGGGTTCACGCCGACGAGCATGGTGGTCAGGGTACGTGTGGCGAACGCGGCGCCGACAAGGCCGATCACGAGGCCGACGACGGTGAGTCGGAGCCCCTGCCCCAGCACGAGCCGAGACACCGCGCCGGCCTGCGCCCCGAGGGCGACGCGGATGCCGATCTCGCGCGTCCGATGCACCACCGCATAGGCGACCACGCCGTACAACCCCACTGCGGTGAGCACGAGCGCGATCAGGGCGAACGCGCCGATCAGCGCCATCGCGAACCGCAGCGGGGCGAGCCCGAGATCGAGAATCCGTTTGGGGTAGTACACCTGCTGGAGCCGGAGAGAGGATCCGGCCTCGGCGAGCGCACGCTTCACGGCGGGCACGGCGGCGGATGGGTCGGCCGTGCGGACCAGCAGCCCCTCCGAACCCAGGAACCGTCCGCCAGCCTCGTACATCTGCAGGTCGTGTGTGTCACCGGTACGCCCCGGAAGGCGCGTGTTGGCCACGACACCGATCACGGTGAACCACGGTGCCTTTTCGTAGGGTCGGAGTTGAAGGCCAATCGGATTGACGCCGGGCCACAGCCTCTGCGCCAGCGCGCGGTTGATCACCACCGTCGTCGCTTCGCCCGCGACGTTCGTGGAGTCGAACCCGCGCCCTGCCAGCAGCGGGATGCCCATGAACCGGAAGTAGCCCGGCGCGGCGACCGTGACGGCTGCGAAATGGACATCCGTCGGCGTTGGCCCCCCCGGCCCGTCAGTCTGGAAGTCGGAGGCATACGTGAAGTCCCATTGCGGAAAGGTCCCAATCTGAGCCCCGGTGATGCCCGGCGACCCATCCAGCCGACGCACGACCGCTTGTTCCTCAGTGTACGCGGTCTGCGGGGTGACAGACGGTCCCGGCGCTGTGCCAACCAGCACGAGCCCGGTGGCCTCGAAGCCCAACGGCATCCGCACGAGGCCCATGAACGAGCGCGCCAACAGGCCCGCGCCGACCAGCAGGACCAGGGAGATCGCCACCTCGGCCACCACGAGGGCGCTCCGCACGCGGGCCGAGGCCGTGCCGCCCGACGCCGTGCGCGACCCCGACCGGAGCACGTCACCGGGAGGCCGCGAACCGGAGAACAGGGCCGGGATCGCACCGAATCCGAGGCCGGAGCCGATGGAAATCGCCAGGCTCCAAACCAGCACGGCCGGTTCGATGTGGACGGTATCGAGGTCCCGCAGTGTAGCCGCCCCCAAGGCGATGATCACGTGCAACCCGACGTATGCCACCATCACCCCGAGCGCGCCGCCCACCACGGCGAGCGCGACGCTCTCGGCGAGCACCTGGCGCACGAGGCGGGCCCGTCCGGCGCCGAGCGCAATCCGGAGCGCGAACTCCCGGCGGCGGGTCCACCCTCGGGCAAGCAGTAGGTTGGCGACATTGGCGCAGGCGATAAGGAGCAGCGCACCAACGGCGGCGAACAGAATCTTCACCGTCTGCGTCTCGCGCGGGTTGAGGAAATCCTGCGCCCGCATCGCCCGGGCGCCCTGATGGCTCTCCGCCTGCCCGCCCGCCGTGGATTGGACGATAGCGTCCATCTCCTGCGACGCCGCGGCCGTCGTGACGCCCGGGCGGAGGCGCGCGAAGGCATAGAAGTACGCCGCCGAATCCATGCGGTACGGGAGAAGCAGATCGCGAGGCGGATCGTCCAACATCGGAACGGTCAGCGCCCGGGGGCCGACGCCCACGATCGTGTAGGGGCGCCCGTTCACCCGCAGCGGTGCGCCGAGGACGTCGGGCCGCCCCCCGTATGCACTCCGCCAGAGGCCGTCGCCGATGATCGCCACGGGCGTGGCACCGGACAGTGTATCGGCAGAAACAAAATCGCGACCGAGCTGGGGCCGCACCCGCAACAGGTTCAAAAAGCCGGGGGTGACGTAGGCAACCGGCACCGTGTCCGCCAAGGCGAGATGGCCCACCGGGAGCTGCTGCTCGCGCGCGGCGGCGAAGCTTTCCAACGTATGGGTCCGGGTTTGCCATGCCGCAAATGCCGTCGTATCCGGCGTCGACGTGAACTTGCCCCCGCCTGCCGTCCGCATGAGCATCACGACACTGTTGCCGTCCGGGTACGGCACCGGGTCAAGCAGCAGGTGGTGGACGACCGTGAAGATCGCCGTGTTGGCGCCGATGCCCAGAGCCAGTGTGATTACGGCGACAAAGGTGAACCCACGGGCCTTCGCCAATTGGCGGGCCGTGAGGCCGAGGTCGTGCGCGAGTCCCTGGAGGGTTTCGACGGTGCGGCTTCTCATGGTTCACCCGTTATGAGTGATGCCGAACGGCCGGCACCATATCATAATCGCGGCGTGTGACGGGGGCGAGGAGCGGAATGCGCAGTAGACCTAATCAGCGATGGCACCCAACTGGGTTGCATTATGGGAACCCGGCCGGCCGGAGGCAGCATCGCCGGTCCTGTGCCTGCCTAGCCTGCCAGCCACGTCACCATGACGGGCCTGATGGCGTCCTCGCCGCCGAACGGGCGAGCGGGCCCCGACCACGCTGCGTCTGAGTCCGCATCAGACGAGTTCGGGCGCGCCTCCAGCTCGACTCCACCGGGAGATTCGGCCGATTGCCGCGGATCTGCCCGCCGTATTTGCCGGCCTTGTCAGCGTATTGTCAGCAGCCGGGGCGCCGCTCGCCCCATCCCCCGGCCATGCGCGTACACTGATCGCCCCTGTCAGCCCCGGCACACCCGGCGCCCAACCCCGCCCGAATGGGCCGACGATGCCCCGTGTGGCCCGCGCTGGGGCCGCCCCAAGGGACGGGCCTCCGCCCGGATCGGAACGGCACACGGGCCCCCTGTCGCGGCCCTCGGCGGGCTCCGCCCTTACGGCCCCTCGACGTCCGGGGCGGATTCGTCGGCGACGGCCACCCGGTAGGGCGTGAGCTCGATTTGGATGGCTTCGAGCCGTTCGAGGAGGTCCGTGGGCATCCGCGAGAGATCAAACGCGTTTCGTCAAGCCGCTACCTCGTGAATTGGTACGTAGCTCCGAGCGCACCCTCGATCGTGAGTGATCCGCCGGTCACCGTTTCGGTCAAGCGGTTATTGGTCATCTCGTCGAGGAAGGTGGCCGTTCCGCCGCCAGTGTTCCACCACTCGCCCCACCGCTGGTCATCCTGGAACCCCGTTCCACATCGGCTTACCTCTCCGTCGCCGTCGAAGATACAGACGTCGAGCTGATAACTCGTGTCCGCGACTTGGAGCGTGCCGCTCGTGTACGTGAAGATATAACCGCTGACGTTGAGCGTCGCGGGAAGCGCCATGCCGTTCACGCTGGCGAGCTGGTAGACGCCGACGAGCGAGCGCGTCGGCGCCGTGGCGCTCGTGCTGCCGCTACAGGCTGCAGCCAGCGTCGAGGCGCAGAGGCTCAGAAGAATCAGGGTGCGTTTCATCGGGGTGCTCCTCGGTATCGGGTGATGAGATGGCTTGGATGGCAACCGGCTCGGCGCGGGCGAGGATCGCCATGCGTTCGAGTTCGTCCAGTTGCTCGTTCGAGAGTTTCGTCAGGTCCCAGCGCGTTGAGGCGGGCGCGATCTGGATCGGGCCGCCGCCGGGCCCGCTGAACTCGCGCTTGACCGGGGCGTCCAAGCCAAGCAGGCGAGCGCGGCGTTCGGAGATCCGGAGCAGCGTATCGACGACGCGCGGGGTCAGTGTGCGCCCCGACGTGAGCTTCAACGTCCAGGAATCGAGTCGCGCAAGCTCGACGATTTTGAGTTCCTCGGCCCGTTCGATCGCAACTTCCCGTGTCTCTCGCAGCGCCTCGACCACGTAATGGTGCGCGACCGAGACGGAGACGTCGAGTGTCTTGGCGATCTGGCGATAGCTGCCGCCGGCGATGCGCAGCTCCAACGCCTGCACGGATCGGACGGCCGCCTCGGCGACGTCCGGCCGCGCTTCCTGGCTGGCCAGGTTACCCACGTTCGCCCCTTATGCGTTCCGCGGTGCCCCCAGTTGCCTGCTCCCACCGTGACACAACGACGTCGCAGTACTTCGGGTCGAGCTCCATCGCGTAACACCGGCGGTGCTCCTGCTCGGCCGCAATGATGGTGGTCCCACTCCCGGCGAACGGGTCGAGTACGAGGTTGCCCAAGCGGCTGCTGTTTCGGAGGCAGTACGCAACGAGGGCCACCGGCTTCATCGTCGGATGCTCCTCGCTCCGCTTCGGCCGCTCGAACTCCAACACCGTGGTCTGCGCGTGATCGCCTTCCCATCGGCTGCCAGGGTGAGCCCCGCGCCCGGGCCGGCCCTCGCCCGGCATCCAGCCGTAGAGCAGATCCTCGTGCCGGTAGTGGTAGTCGCTATGGCCCAGCACCATGGTGTCCTTGACCCACACGAGTGCTTGGTGGAAGCGGAGGCCGCTCTGGCCGATGGCGGATCGGAAGATGATTCCAGCCGGCCCCGCAGGCGCGGCGATATAGAACGGCGTCCCCGCCGTCGTATGCTCGCGCGCGTGGGAGAAGGCCGCGACGAGCAGCGCTTCGAGGCCGTCGACGGTGTCATTCTCGATCGTGAGCTGGTCCGCAGTCTTACCCACGTAATTGACTCCGTACGGCGGGTCGGTCCAGACCACCTCCGCTGCGCGGCCGTCCATTAAGGTCGGCCACGCGGCTGCGCTCGTGGCGTCACCACACAAAAGCCGATGATCGGCCAAGAGCACGAGGTCTCCGACCTGCGTGATGGGCTCGGCGGGAACAGGTGGGGCATCATCGACATCGACGCCGGGGAGCAGGCCCATCGTCGTGCTGGCCGACTTGCCCAGGTGCTCGAGGAGTGCGGTGAGCGCCGCGTCTTCGGTCGCCACGCTCGCGAGCAGGGCGCGGATCGCCTCCTCATCGCGGAAGGCCATCTCGCTGATCGGGTCGAGGATGGCGAGCGCGAGCCGCTCCTCATCTTCGGTGAGCTCCACATACGTCACCGGGATGGTCGGCAACGCTTGGCGGCGCGCCTCCTCAATCCGCGCGTGGCCGTCAACCACATGACCCGTCGTCCGATTGACGATGACGGTCTTGACCCAGCCGAGTTCTCTGATCGAGCCGCGCAGCGTGTCGAGCTGTTCGCCGGGATGGCGACGGAAGTTCTGCGGGTGCGGCACCAACGTCTCGGGTGCCACCTCCCCATGTGCGACGATCCGATTCGCGATGGTCATGGTGGCACCTCCGTGGTCCACACATCGAACGGTAGAATTGAAGCCGTGTAAGCGCAATGCCATGTGGGCGCCGCCTCGACTCAATCAACCATGGATCATCTCGCAACTGACGGGGTTGTGAACTCGGACTCACGCACGTTGACCGCGGTCAATCGACTTGCGACGATCGCGACCCTTCGCTGATGCGCGCCGCTGAGGGACTCCGCCCATCAAGCGGGGATCGTCGGGTGGCCACACCAAGGGAAGCGGCGGGCCCACCGGAATCGCAAATGAACCAGCGGGCAACTGGGGCCTCGGCGCCGCACGGGATTCCTCGAGACGAGGGTCATGCCTGGCTACCATTGCCAGCCTTTCTCCCAGGTGGGTCCAATCACCTTGCCACCCCTACCTCTGCAACGCCTTCAGCTCTAATGGTGTCACCGGAACGATGCCATCAAGTAACGGCGGAGGACCCTGTCCGCGCTTAGCTTTTTCGCACGCTAGGCCGAAGTCTCACCGGCTCGTCATCCGGCTGCTGATTTAGCATTCCTCACGCTCCGGTGGTCGCGATCCAAATCGACGGCCGTGACGACGAGGAGGACTTCCGGATCTTCATCGTCGGCGAGCGGGTGCGCGAAGTGTACGATGGAGGAGTGCAGTTGGTGATGCGCGGCGAAGCGTTCGTCAACGGGCTTATTGAGCTTCGCTCGGAGGTGCGCGCCCGCCTGTTCACCCGGAATCGAGGCGACCGTGCCTCATCCTGAAACCGGCCGATTAGTGCGCCGGTCCCCCCCTTTTCGTGACGCCGGCGGTAGGAATCGCGGTGGTCGGTTCTTTCTATCGTTTATCACGATTCTAAGAAGCGGTGGGTTCACTTCCACCTGCGGTTTGTCTTCGTCGCCGCCAAGGCCGAGGAGCCAGTTCGCGTTAGAAAAGCAGTTCTCGCAAATCGATATGATTTGCTGAAAATCGGGCGCACGAGTCGCCTGGAGCCACCTTTTGACAGTGCGGCGATCGACGCCGATGTCCCGCGCAAGGCCGGCCTGGGACTTGCCCACCAGGTTCATCAGCACTCTCAGCCGCCTGGCGAACCTCGCGCGATACTCATAGGCGATCCACTCCTCCACACGCTGTTTCATCAGTTGCTGCGCCAAGTCATTGCGCTTGCCGAGATCGACCGTCTCGAGTTCGCGGTTTATTTCCGCGACGATACTCGCGTGGAGGGTGCACGCCTCGGGGCTGGAAGCGTCCCCGCTGACGTGCGGATTCAGGCCTGGACTTGGCAAAGGGGGGCGCGGCGGCATTCGCGAACTCGTGGGGCTCAAGGGGGGCATAAATGCCCCTCCATTCTCACGAAGAATGCTTCTATCTCTACCCGGTAACTGTCAAGGGGCCGGAATGGATACTCCGAATGATTTCCTGCCGGTGAACGAGCTGGCGGCCGGGAGCGGACTGACGCGAGAGCGGTTGATTCGCTTGGTGCAGAGCGGCGTGATCGAGGGCGTCTTCGACCGCTCTCGCTCGTGCAGCGGCGGCCGTTGGTTCGCGAGCCGTGCTGCGGTTGAGCGGTACCTGCGGCAGAGCCTACGAGGGCTCGTTCAGCCAAAGGCAATGGCTCGCAGTGGGCACGGCTAGGATGCGTTCACACGTCGCGGACGTCGTCACGATCGTCTCCTTCATCCCCACACCGGAGCACGCCGTGAGTGGCCTTCTCAAGATCATCGAGAGGCGCCTCACCGCGGCACCGAGCGGGGGACAGCCGCAACGGAAGACGCCGGGCGACCGATGCCCGACGCGATGACTGGATCCGGGGGCGAGGGTGAGTCAGCGCGAGGCTGGCCGGTGCGCTCGCCCATGTACGTAGCAACGCCGCCGAATCGACGCCCATCGATTCCACGGCGCGCTCGATGACCATTCACCCGCGGAGGCGGGCGAACATGAAGAAGAATATCAACGCAATCGGAATTTCGCGAGGCCGCGAGCCTCGTCGATTCGGAACCGGAGCCGCACCCGCCGTGCCATTGGTCGCGCACTGCGGGGGGCTCAGCGGGTGCCGCGCATGACCGCCGGCGACATCCTGGACTGTGAGCACCGGAGAGCCTATCAGCGCGCGTGCTACGCGCGGAACCCGGAAAAGCGGGCCGCCTCCCAGCGCGCGTCCCGCGCCGCGCACCGCGACGAAAGGAAGGCGGCCTGGGGAGCCGAACGGGTGCAACATCAGGGCGGACAGCGGGCGCGCACGCTCCACGCCGTGCGCGTGTTGACCGTAGAGGAGCTCATCGGCGAGTCCGGCGGCCGGTTGCCCTCGGAGTGCGCGCCGTGACCGCTACCCTCGCCGCGATCGACACCGGGCTGGCCGCCCAGCCGCCGGAGAACGCGCCCCGCTTCTTCGCGCACACCGACATCGGGAACGCGGAGCGGCTTGTGCACTTCCACGGCCACGATCTGCGCTACGAGGTCAAGCGCAAGCGCTGGTATCTCTGGGACGGGTCGCGCTGGGCAATGGACGACAAACAGGCCGTGCATCAGCTGGCGAAGCGCGTCATTCGCCAGCTGCGCACCGAGGCCAAGGCCCTCGAGAACAAGGCCGACCAGAAGGACCTCGTGAAGTGGGCAATTGCAAGCGAGCAGAATGCGCGCGTCCGCGCCCTGCTCGAGCGCGCCGAGTCCGAGCCCGGGATCCCGATGCTGCAGAACGAACTCGATCGCGACCCCTTCGCGTTCAACGTGGAGAACGGCACGCTCGATCTCCGGACCGGCGAACTCCGGCCGCACGACCGCGCGCAACTGATCACGAAGCTGGCGCCGGTCGCCTACGACGCCGCCGCGACGTGCCCGCTCTGGCATGAGGTGCTCAATCGGCTCTTCGGCGGCGACCGGACCCTGATCGACTACCTCCAGCGGGCGGTTGGCTACTCGCTCACCGGCGACACGCGCGAGCGCTGCCTCCACGTGCTTTATGGCAACGGTGCGAACGGGAAATCAACCTTCATTGAGACGGTGGCCACGCTCCTCGGCGACTACGCGTGCGAGGCCGACTTCGCGACCTTCCTGGAGCGGACCGGCTCCGGCCCGCGGAACGACATCGCGCGCCTCGCGGGGAGTCGCCTCGTCCGGAGCTCCGAACTCGCCGAAGGGAAGCGGCTGAACGAGTCGATGATCAAAGCCCTGACGGGGAACGCCCGTGTCTCGGCGCGCTTCCTCTACGCCGAGGCGTTCGAATTCGAGCCGACGTTCAAGCTCTGGTTCGACACCAACCACAAGCCGGTCGTCCGCGGCACCGACTACGCCATCTGGAGCCGGCTGCGCCTGATCCCGTTCGAGGTCACGATTCCCGAGGCCGAGCGCGACGCCACGCTCAAGTGGCCAGCGAGCCGCCTCCGCGCCGAGCTGCCGGGGATCCTGAACTGGGCGGTCGAAGGGTGTCTGGCGTGGCTGGAAGGCGGCCTGCGGGCGCCAGAGCGCGTGGTGGCGGCCACCGCCAGCTATCGCGTCGAAAGCGACGTCCTCGGGGCGTTCATCGAGGAGTGTTGCGAACTCGGGCCCGCGCACCAAGCGCAAGCCACGGAACTGTACCAGGCGTATCACCGCTGGGCCGGCGACTCCGGCGAGGCCGTGTTGTCGAATACCGCCTTCGGCCGGTGCCTCGAGGACCGTGGCATCCTGTCGCGAAAATCGCACGGCACTAAGTACCGCGTCGGCGTCCAACTGTCCCCCGATCACTCAGGTTCGCTCTTCCCGTGAGTATGCGAATAACTGTCCCTAACTGTCCCCCGCGCCGAGGGATTGGGAATAACCGTCCCCAACTGTCCCCAGAATTCTCGGAGGTTCAAAACTGTCCCCCGAATCGACCCCCGATAAGTCTTCTCAAAACAACGCGTTGCGGAATCGGGGGACAGTGGGGACAGTTTATCCCTGTTGTACGTGTGTGCGCGCGCGCATGGGGAGAGTTTACTGAAAGGCCGTCCCCACTGTCCCCGCGACAGCCTGGGCAGACCGTAACATCTCCCTACATCGGCTGGATTCACTGCGCTGCGCGAGGCCCGGGTGCACGCGCCTATCGTGACGGTCGGTCGACGGGGAATCATGCGTGCGGGCGTTCCGCCGGTGTCAGCTGCGTCCAGGCCCCCGAGGACCGCCGGTAATGGCCATGCCAACGACCCGCAACGCTCGGGCGGTGCGGACCGCGGCCAAGCGCCTCCCGGCCGAGCTGGAGGCCGCTGGCGCCAGGGTGCACGCCGTCAGCTGCACGCTGGTGATCGAATTCTGGGGGGAGGTGCCACTCCCGCCGGAGTTCGGGCCATGACCTCGGCCGACTTCCTCGACCGCGAGACGCTCGAGCGGCTCTACCTCGCGCACGGCTTCGCTGATCTCGGGCGGCTCGCGCGGGCGCGCACTGTCCGGCTTTCGCCCGCGGCGCGCGAGTTCCGCGAGAACTGCCTCCACGCACCCGCGTTCGACCGTGCCTTCGCGCGTGATTATGGCCTGCGCGCGTTGGCCTCGATTATGGGCGCGCCAGTGGCCGCTGTGCGGCTCGCGGCCGCCCTCGACGGCGTATCGACCGCCGAGCTCGCGCGCTACCAGTTTGACGATGTTGTCCACGCGCTCGGCGGCACGGTGCGTCGCCGCGCGGAGCCCGAGGAAGCCTGGGAGCGTGCGCTCCGGAGGGCGACCGAGTGATGTGCCAACCCGACCGCCAATCGGCTCCCGCATCCCGGCCGCTGCTGACTCCGGAGCTCGCCGCCGCGTGGCGTGCACGAGCCGCCGACCTTGCGGAATTCAGTCGGGGATCCGCCGCGGCCTTCCGTCGGTGTGCGGACGAGCTGGAGGCCAGCCTGCAGGTGGCCGCCTTGGACGACCTCACGCTCGCTGAGGCCGCCCAGCAGAGCGGCTACAGCGTCGATCACCTCGCCCGCCTCGTCCGCGAAGGGAGGATTCCCAACGCCGGGCGCCGCGGAAAGCCGATGATCCGCCGAAGCGACCTGCCCGTTCGGCCGCGCAAACTTGATGGTCCCCGAGTCGCCGCGTATGATCCCGTCGCCGACGCTCGGTCCCTCATGAGCCGCCGTCCTTACGGAGGCACATGTGGCGAAGCGTAGATCCGAATGGCGAACCGTCGCCGCTCGTTGGACGAAGTCCCTGGGTGAACGAGGGATGCGCGTCCGGCTGTTTCAAAAACGAAGGCATGGGATGTTTTACAGGGCAGTTTGGGTGCCTGGCAAAGGACGCGACCTTCGCTCGCTAGGCACGCGCGACCGAAACGAGGCGGATCGTCTCGGCCGACAACTCCTCGCGGCACTGTTGCGCAACGAGGGGGGTGCCCCCCGGACCGCATTGACCCTTGGCGACCTCTGGGAGCGCTTCGAACGGGATGCTCCCGAGTATGCGGATAACCACCCGCGAACGAAACACGATGCCAAAGCGCGGGTCGAGATCTTGCTCGCCTTCTTCGGGCCGCGACGCCAAGTCGAGAGCCTGTCGGCAGCGGACCAACACGCGTATTGCTCAGCGCGTCGTGCCGGCGGGATCAAGCTGAAGGACGGAAGTAGCACGCACGCAGTCCGTGCGCGTTCCGTGGAAGCGGACGTCGTGGTACTTCGCAGTATGCTCCGATGGGCGACAACCATGCGTGGGGCAGGGGATCAGCCGCTGTTGGACAGAAACCCACTCCAGGGCGTCGCAATTCAACGCGAGAAGAACCCACGACGGCCGGTTGCGACGTGGGAACGATTTGAGGGGACGCGCCAGATGCTTCGGCAACTTCAAGCTGAGGCGGTGGGCAAAGGTCTCATGTTGCGGTGGCGGAAAGTGGAACTCGCTCTGGTGATCGCGGAGGCGACTGGGCGAAGGCTCGGGTCGATCCGACAACTGAAATGGTCGGACGTCGATTTTGACGCCATGACGATCCGGTGGCGCGCCGAAACAGACAAGAAGGGGTTCGAAGGCGTGATGCCGATGCCGGCGAAGTTCGCGGAGGAGCTTCGGACATATCAGGCGCGAATGGGGGCAATCGGAGGGTGGGTCTTCCCGGCGGAACGGGACGCGTCTCAGGCGATGGGCCGCGACCAGTTCGACAAATTCCTTCGCTTGGCGCAGCAGCAGGCGGGCCTGGGGCCGCAACACGGCAGCCTCTGGCACGCGTACCGGCGGAAATGGGCCACGGAGCGAAAGCATCTCCCGCTCAAGGATGTCGCGGCGGCCGGCGGCTGGCGCAGCGTGGAAACACTGCTTCGCTGCTACCAGCAACCCGATCAGCAAACGCTACTCAGCGTGATTTCTGAGGAGCGGAAGGTCCGGGAACTCAGCCGAAGTACCGGCCGCGGAGAAACAGCGCTACAAACGGCACCTCGAGCGCAGAGGCAAACAAGTGAGCTCGCGTAACTCCTAGTGAATTGGCGCGTTACGCAACTGGGGCGGGAGGACTCGAACCTCCAACTTCCTGATTAACAGTCAGGCGGTCTGCCAGTTGACCTACACCCCATCAACCAACCCACCAAAAAGAAAACCCACCAGGAGATCTGGCGGGCGCTTTGCATGCTCGGAACGTTGCGTGCGCGCTAGCCAGACCTCGGGGACGAGGCGCAATTGGGGCAACCACTATTCGAATTGCTGAAGGAGCGTGGCATCGTCGTTCGGATTCGTGTGCAGATACTGTGGGAACGGGAGGATAGGCGCGAGCCGGCGGCCTGTCAAGCCGCATTTCCTCGCCGGTGTACCGCTCGCGCATGACCGTGCGCGGCAAACGGGGCCGCGCATCGCGCGACCCCGTTTGACGTTTCTGCACCGAAATCCGGCTACTTCTTGGGGTTCAGGATCTCGTCTATCTGATGGTCGGCGCCCTGGAGGTGCCAGCGCGTCTCCCGATCGGTAGTCTTGGGAATGGCCGAGCGGATGTCGGCCTGCAACGCCGCCAACTCGCCGCGAAGCTCGAACTTCGCCTCGTCGGAGAGCGGCTGTGCGCCACCGCGTCCGCCGCCCCCACGCCCGCCGCCGGCCGCTGCCGCCGTCTCCGTCGGATTCAGCTTGTGATCGATGAGCATCAGGTAGTTGTTCTGCAGCGTCCGCCGGTAGATATCGATCGTCGGATGCGCCGCCCCCAGTTCGCTCCAGATCCCGTGCCGCACGTCGTCGAGGAAACTCGGCAGCGGGTACGCGTCAGCGGGGTTCTTGGCCAGCGACTGCAGCTCGAGCAGCCGGTCCATGCGCTGATCGTTCAGTAGCGAATTGAGCACGCGATTCTGCGCACTGCCGATGCGATCCACCATCCCGGTCGGCTCGATACGCGCCGCGATGTCGGGACGGATGAGGTACTGCGGTGTCTTGAACACGCTGTCGTTCAGGAACTTCACCGCTGCGGCCTGCATCCCGCGCGAGTTGACCGTGTATACCGGGCCGGGCTGGCTACCGGACTTGTACCACACCGGTCCGCCGGCGACCACGTTGGTCGGATGCGCCGCTTCAGTGGCCCACTGGCCAACGGTGCGGTCGTACAACGCCTCGAGCAGGCTGTTGTCTTCCATCGGACGGGTACCGGCGCTCGCGACGTAGCCCATCACACGGGCGATGTTCCTGAAGCCGAGCCCCGTGGCCCACACCGGATTGGCATCGGCCACGGCTTCGCTCTGCGTGCCGAACTGCCCGAACTCGTTGTTCACCGAGAACCGCAGCCAGGGCACCGTGTCCTGCACCGCGATCCACTTCTCGAGCGTGGGCTTCTCCTCGTCAGGCGTCTTGGCGCCGGGGATCGGCCGATAGCCCCAGCCGATCGTGTACTTGTCCCACGGGCCGACGCGCGGCACCATCGTCCACAACGGGATGTGGTCCTCGGGCTGCGCCACGTAGTTGAAGCGGGAGTAGTCCATGATGCTCGGGCTGCTGCCCATCTTCGCCACCCACGTCGGGCTGCGGACGCTGTCGGGCGGATACTCCGAACTGCCGATCTGGTCGTGCTGCAATCCGATCGTGTGGCCGATCTCATGGGCGATGCCGAACTCGAGGAGCCGGCCCATCAGCGAGTCGGGCATCGGCAGGTGGCGCGCCCGCGGATCGACCTGCGCCGCCTGGCTGAAGTACCAGTACTGCATGAGCTCGATGAGATTGTGGAAAATGCGCGGCGATCCGTTGAGGATCTCGCCTGTGCGCGGATCGCTGACGTGCGGCCCCACCGAGTTCTCGACGGTGGACGGAAGCCAGCGGATCACCGTGTGCCGGATGTCCTCCATCGACCAGTTGGGATCGTTGGTCGGCGCCTCCTTGGCGATGATCGCGTCCTTGAAGCCGGCCGCCTCGAAAGCGGGCTGCCAGCTCTCGATCGCCTTCTCGATCCACGGCTTCCACTTGTCGGGCGTGCCGGGATCTACGTAGTAGACGATCTGCTTCTTGGGGTAGCAGAGATTTCCATCCATGCGGTCCGAGCACTCGAGGCGCCACCGCGTGATGTACTGGCGGGGCACGGCCACCTGGTCGTTGCTACCGAAGTCCACGGTGCGGACGCTGAAGAATCCCATGCGCTCGTCGGAATACCGGATAGGCATCGGATTCTCGGGGAGCTTGATCATGCTCCAGTGCGCGAGTACGCTCTGCGCCTCGGCCTGCCCGCCCCGCCCACCTCCGCCCCCGCCGGCACGCCCGGCCGCAGCGGTGGCCGCTGGCGTTCCGGTCTGCGCGGCCTGGATCTCCACGTTCTCCGGGAACGACAGTGCACTTTCGACGTATGACCGGTTGGCGTCGATCGTGCCGCGAATGGCGGCGATCTCGGGCACCGTGGTCGTGAACAGTCGCGTCACATCTACTACGGGGGCGCTGTCGGGACCGAAGCTCTCGATGTTGAACATCATGATGATCGGCGCAAAATTCGATGATTCGACCGACCGGTATACCGACATCGTGCTGTCGGCGGTGATGTTGAACGACGGGGTGCGAAGCACGATGTGGTCGCCTACGCGGTCCCAGCGCAGCGTGCGCTCCATGAACTCGTCGCCGCCGAAGTCGCCGAATCCGCCGCCGGTACCACCGGCACGACCCTGCGGCTGCGGCGCGGCCGCGCGGTCGTACCGGCCAACGATCAGCATATCCTTGTCGAGTTCGTGGGTCGGGATCTCGAAGTAGAGTTTGTCACCCACACGGTGCGTGATGAACAGTCCACGCCGCGTCTCGGCGCTGGCCGGGATCACGCGGCGGTAGGGTTGCGGCCCAGTGGGGGCGGCTTCGGCGCCGCCGCGCCCGGCGCCGCGGCCTCCGCCCCGTCCCGGGGCGGCCGCTACGGCCATCGTGGATTCAGGAGTCTGGGCAGGCGCTGCGGCAGGAGCGGGCGCCGGCGCAGGAGTCGTCGCGGCGGGCGTCGACGATCCGGCGCATCCCGCCACGCACGCGGCCGCGAGGAGGCTGGCGATGCGAGTGGACATGGGGACGAAGGGGAAGAGGGGACTGAACGGCCGCGTGGGCGCGCGGCGCGGTGGAGCGCAGCTATTATGACGTGGGGACCGCGGCCGCAACAGGGCCCTGGAACGACACGGTGGGCGGCTCCAGACACGCTTCATCCGGCGCCCGGCGCCGAGGACAGCCATGCGGAAATTCCCAATCGCCGCCCTCGCGGCCGTTTGCCTGCTGGTGACGGTCGGGGCGCCGGCCGGCGCCCAACAGATCCCTGCTCCCGTGGACTCGGCACTCCATCGGATCTTCGCCTCGGGTACGTATGCGGGCGAGCGGTTCGGGCCGGCCCGCTGGACCGATACCGGCGACGCCTACCTGACCCTCGAGCCGTCTCCGGCCGTGCCGGGCTACGACATCGTGGTATACGATGCCGCCACCGGCGCCCGGTCGGTGAAGGTGCCGGCCACGGCGCTCGTTCCTGCGGGACGCCAGGGGCCCCTCGTTCCCGACGACTACAGCTTCTCCGCGAACGGTAGGAAGCTGCTGGTGTTCACCAATACGCGGCGCGTCTGGCGCCAGAACACCCGGGGCGACTACTGGGTCCTCGACCTCGGCAGCGGGGCGCTGCACCAGGTGGGCGGGCCGAGCGTGCCGGAGTCACGGCTCATGTTCGCCAAGTTCTCGCCGGACGGATCGCGGGTGGCGTACGTCCTGAACGGCGATCTGTACGTGGAACCGGCGGATGGCGGCCGGGCGACGCGGCTCACTGGCGACGCCTCGCATACGCTCGTCAACGGAATGAGCGACTGGGTATACGAAGAAGAATTCGATCTGCGCGATGGATTCCGCTGGTCCCCCGACGGTGCGAACATCGCCTTCTGGCAGTTCGACATGTCCGGCATTCGCGACTTTCTGATGCTCGACGTCACCGACTCGCTCTACCCGTTCACGGTGCCGGTGCAGTATCCGAAAGCGGGGACCACGAACTCGGCGGTGCGCGTGGGGGTCGTCCCCGCGGCGGGCGGAAAGGTCACCTGGATCGCACTTCCGGGGGATCCGCGCAACAACTACGTGCCGTGGATGGAGTGGGCCGGCTCCCACGAGGTGATGATCCAGCATATGAACCGCGCGCAGAACCGTGATGCGGTGATTCTGGCCGACATCCGCGCGGGAGAACCGCATACGGTGTTCACCGAGACGGACAGCGCCTGGGTGGACCTGGTGGAGGACGTCCACTGGATGCCGGGGCAGCGGGCGTTCCTCTGGCCGAGCGAGCGCGACGGCTGGCGCCATGTCTACGAGGTATCGCGCGACGGACGAACCCAGCGGCTGCTGACCCCGGGCGCCTACGACGTGGAGAGCGTGGCCGCAATCGACGATGTGGCGGGCTGGGTGTATGTGATCGCTTCGCCGGACGATGCCACGCAACGATATCTGTACCGCGTTTCCCTCGACCATCCCGGCGCGCCTGAGCGACTCTCGCCGGCCGGCGAGGCCGGAGTGCACGGCTACGACTTCTCGCCCAACGCGCACTGGGCGTTCCATACGTACTCGAGCTTCGACACGCCGCCGGTCATGGACCTCGTGCGATTCCCGGCCGCTGCGACCGCACGGAACCTCGTGTCGAACGATCGGCTGCTCGCCGCGGCCGCCGATGCCATCCGCGCACCCGTGCAGTTCTTCCATGTGACGGTGAGCGACGGCGCGACGCTGGACGGCTACATGATCCGCCCCAACGACTTCGACCCCTCCAAACGCTACCCGGTTCTGGTGAACGTGTACGGAGAGCCGGCGGCGCAGACGGTGATGGACCGGTGGGGTGGGAGCGAGATGCTCTGGCACCAGATGCTGGCCGACGAAGGGTACCTCGTGGTGAGCTTCGACAATCGCGGCACGCCCGCGCCCAAGGGCCGTGCCTGGCGAAAGGTCATTTACGGGTCCATCGGCCCCCTCTCCAGCAGGGAGCAGGCAGACGCGGTGCGGTCGTTCGCCCGTTCGCATCCGTACGCCGACAGCACGCGCGTGGCCATCTGGGGCTGGAGCGGCGGCGGATCGAGCACCTTGAACGCGATGTTCCGGTATCCGGACGTCTATTCGCTCGGCATGGCCGTGGCGCCGGTGGCCGACCAGCGGCTGTACGACACGATCTACCAGGAGCGCTACATGGGCACGCCGGAGCAGAATCCCGAGGGCTACCGGACCGGGTCCCCCATCAACTTCGCTGACGGTTTGAAGGGGAAACTCCTGATTGTGCACGGTACCGGCGACGACAACGTGCACTATCAGGGCACGGCCCGGCTCATCAACCGGCTGGTGGCTCTGGACAAGCAGTTCGACGTCATGATCTATCCCAACCGGACCCACTGGATATGCGAAGGAGCGGGCACCACGCTGCAGCTATTTTCCACGCTTACGCGGTACCTGCTCACCAACCTGCCGCCCGCCCGGTAGGCCCGCTCCCGATTCGAGATCCATGACCGAGCCAGCTTCCACGACGACCCCGGTTCGCGCGTCGGACGTCCGCACGCGCGTGGCCGGGTTGTATGCATTGCTGCTGGCGGCGAACCTGGGCGCCTGGGCGTGGGCCATGGTGGCCTTCCGCCACTATCCGCTGCTGCTCGGCACCGCGCTCCTGGCCTATGGACTCGGGCTACGCCATGCCATCGACGCCGACCACATCGCGGCCATCGACAACGTCACGCGCAAGTTGATGCAGGAGGGCAAACGGCCGGTGGGTGTGGGGTTCTTCTTCTCCCTGGGCCACTCTACCGTGGTCGTGCTGGCTTCGGTGGCCATCGCCGCCACCGCGATGGCATTGAGCACCCGTCTGGCGTCGTTCAGCTCGTTGGGAGGCATGATCGGCACGATCGTGTCGGCGGTGTTCCTGCTGGCGATCGCGGTGATGAACCTGTTCATCCTGGCCGCCGTGTATCGAACGTTCCACCGTGTGCGGCGTGGGGGGCCCTACGTTGAAGAGGACCTGGACGCCCTCATGGCAGGGGGCGGCTTCCTGTCGCGCATCTTCCGGCCGTTGTTCGGCATGATCCGGTCGAGCTGGCACATGTATCCGCTCGGCCTGCTGTTCGGCCTCGGCTTCGACACGGCCACGGAGATCGGCCTGCTCGGCATCTCGGCGGCCGAGGCGAGCAAGGGGATGCCGATCTGGTCGATCCTCGTGTTTCCGGCGCTGTTCACCGCCGGCATGTCGCTCGTCGATACGACCGACAGCGTGCTCATGGTCGCGGCGTATGGCTGGGCGTTCGCCAAGCCCATACGAAAACTGTACTACAATATGACGATCACGTTCGTCTCGGTGCTGGTGGCGCTGCTCGTGGGCGGCATCGAGGCGATGGGGCTGATCGGGGACAAATGGCAGCTCCACGGCTGGATCTGGGGCGCGGTGGCGCGGCTGAACGGCAACTTCGGCAGCATCGGGTATCTGATCATCGGCGTCTTTCTGGGAAGCTGGATCATTTCGGCGGCGGTGTACCGGTTCAAGGGCTACGACCGAGCCGAAGCACCCCGGCTGGCCGAGTAACCCCGGCCGCTTCGCCTCACCGGGGCGGGGCCGTCGCCCCGGCCTCCCGTCTCGTCGGCCACGCGCAGCACGCGCGACCCGCGGATGGCCTCGGCCGAGCGGAGCCATGCCAGGGCGTCGTTCGCTTCCGACAGCGGAACTTCTGACACGGTGGGCCGGAGATTCATGCGCGCCGTGGCGTCGAGAAAATCGCGCACGTCGGCGCGCGTCACGTTGGCCACGCTCTTCACCTCGTGTTCGCGCCAGAGGTGCGTGGCGTAGTCCAGGCGGAGCAACTCGCCCTGATCGCGCGGATCCTTGCGAATGGCGTTGATCACCAGGCGGCCCCCCGGCATCAGGTGTGCGAGGGCTTCGACCACCGGCTTCCAAGCTGGGGTCGTGTCCACGATCGCCATCATCGGCCGTGGCGGGCGGTCGGCCGTGGCGCCGGCCCAGTCGGCGCCCAACTCGAGCGCGAACGCGCGCTCCCCCGGGCTCCGTGCGAACACGTATACCGGCGAATGCGGAAAGAGGTGGCGCGCCGTCTGCAGCATGAGATGCCCCGACGCGCCGAACCCGGTGAGGCCGAGCGGCTCGCCATCGGCCAGATCGGTGAGGCGTAGCGAACGCCACCCGATGGCGCCGGCGCAGAGCAGCGGCGCCACCGACGCGTCGGGAAGTCCGTCGGGAATGGCGTAGGCAAACGCTTCGTGCACCACGAGAAACTCGGCATAGCCGCCGTTCGCGTCGCAACCCGTGGCGCGGAACTCAGGACACAGGTTCTCCGTGCCGGCCAGGCACCAGCGGCAGCGGCCGCACGCCGAGTGGATCCACGCCACGCCCACGCGGTCTCCCTCGCGGAACGCGGTGGCGCCGGCGCCGCGCGCCGCCACGCGCCCCACCACCTGATGGCCGGGGATCACCGGATACGCCGGCGCGGCGAGCCGCCCTTCGGTGAGATCGAGATCGGTGCGGCACACGCCGCACACCGACACGCGCACCAGCAGCTCGCGCGCCGCAGGGGCCGGGGCGGGGACCTCGGCGGCTTCGAGGGCGAGCGGGTGGTCGGCGAGTGGCGCCGGCTTCCACAACAACATGGCGCGCATGCACGAACGATGGCGCATAGGGCCGCACACGGGAACCCCGCGCGTTCTCCGGGCCGGGAGCCGCGCCCGCCGTGCCGGGACGTTATCTTCGAACACGACCCCATCGCCGCCAACGTGGAGGAATCGCCGTGACCCCATGGGTCAAGCGGCTGCTGGCCGCCAATTTCATCGTCTTCTTCATCCAGCAGACCATGCCCAACGTCACGAACGCGTTCGCGTTCGTGCCGGCCCTGATCTTCATGCGCCCGTGGACCGTGGTTACGTACATGTTTCTCCACGGCGGATGGATGCACATCATCTTCAACATGATCGTGCTGTTCTTCTTCGGGCCACGGGTGGAACAGCGGCTGGGGTCGAACCGCTTCATCACGCTGTACTTCCTGGCCGGGATTTCGGGCGCTCTCATGTCGTTCGTTCTCGCGCCGGGGGCGGCGATCATCGGTGCGTCGGCGGCGGTATTTGGCGTGGAGACGGCGTTCGCCAAGTACTGGCCTCGCGAGTTGATCTACATCTGGGGCGTGCTCCCCATCCAGGCCATCTGGCTCATCGGGCTCACCGTGGCCTACTCGATCTGGAGCGGCATGAATGGGTCGACGAGCGGCGTCGCGGACTTCGCCCACCTCGGCGGCATCGGCGGCGGATTCCTGTATCTGTGGTGGCTCGACCGCCACTACGGCGTGCGAAAGTTCCGCGCCAAGGCCGTGCCCAAGGTGCCCATGGGCAAGGTGCTGCAGTGGAAGAAAGTGGATCCGACGGCCATCCACGAGGTCAATCGCGACGAGGTCAATCGCATCCTCGACAAGATCAGCGACCAGGGGATCGACAGCCTCACGTCCGAAGAGCGGGTATTCCTGTCGAACTTCGTGCCCCCGGATGACCGGACGCCGCCGGTGTCCTGACGCGCCGCTCGGTCATCCGCGCTAATACCCCGCGACGCCGGCCGCGTGCTTGCGCCCGTTGTGGGCAAGCGCCAGACTGGGACCATGTCTGTCCCGGTGATTCCCGATCAGCTTACGAAGCTGCTGCACGCGCAGTTGTTCGATCTGCACGGAGCTCCGGTCACCCTGTCGGCCCTGATCGCGTTCGTATTGATGCTCGTGGTGGCCGTGTGGGTGTCTCGGCTGGCCAAGACGGCCACGAAACGTGCGCTCGCTGCACGGCCGACGATTGATGCCGCTTCGGCGACTCGGGCATCAGCTTCGACGTCTCCATCTAGAAGGCAACGCGTGAACCGTCCTACGGTTGTGGCGGTGCTCCTCGGGCTGGTTCCCACTGTGGCCGGCGCGCAGCGCGTCGCGCGCCGGCCGTCCATCGAACTGCACCCCGGACTCGTGATCACGCAGTCGGTCCGGGTCGTCCCGCGCACGTACCGCCTTGCGGCGCCGGCGTCGCTCGATTCGGCAGCGATCACGATTCGCGGTGACGATGTGACGGTGGACTTTGCTGGCGCCCGGCTCGAAGGGATGGACCCGAACGCAGACCCCGACTTTGCCACGGGCGTCGCGGTGCGCGTGGACGGCGGGCGCAATGTTCGCATCCTCAACGCGCACATTCGCGGGTACAAGGTAGCTCTCATCGCTCGCAGCACGCGGGGGCTCGTGCTCACCGGCAACGACCTGAGCTACAATTGGAAGCCGCGCCTCTACAGCCTGGTGGAGCACGAGAGTCTGCTCGATTGGCTCGACTTCCACCACAACGAGAAAGACGAATGGTTGCGGTACGGCGCCGGCGCGTACCTGGCCGACGTGAGCGGTGGCGAGCTGAGCGGGAACACGGCCGAGCAGGACATGAACGGCGTGATGCTCGTGCGGAGTGACCACCTGCGCATCCACGACAATTCGTTTTCCTACAACTCCGGGCTGGGGCTCGGGCTTTACCGCTCGTCACGGAACACCGTGCTGCACAACCGTATCGACTTCGACGTGCGCGGGTACAGCCAGGGCTTCTACCGCCGCGGGCAGGACTCGGCGGGGCTGCTGCTCTACGAGCAGAGTGACAGCAACGTGGTGGCGTACAACTCGGTCACCCACGGCGGCGACGGGCTGTTCCTGTGGGCCGGTCAGAGCACGATGGACACCGGTGTCGGCGGCGCCAACGACAACCTGTTCTTCGCCAACGATTTCAGCTTTGCGCCCACGAACGGCATGGAGGCCACGTTCAGCCGCAATGCCTTCGTCGGCAACCGCGTCGCGGGCAGCGACTATGGACTCTGGGGCGGCTACAGCTACGACTCGAAGGTGGTGGCCAACTGCCTGCTCGGGAACCGCAACGGCATTGCCATCGAGCACGGGCAGAACAACGTCATCGCCAATAATCACATCGTCGGCGGCACGACCGGCCTCTGGCTGTGGGCCAACTTGCCCGAGGCGGCCGACTGGGGATATCCCAAGCACCGTGACACGCACAGCCGCGACTATCGCGTGACAGCCAACACGTTCATCAAGCAACGCGTGGCGCTCCGCGTGGCGAACACCGGCAACTTCTCGGCAACGGGCAACGCCTTCGCGGGCGTCGACACGACTGCCGTCCTGGCCGATACGGCTGGCTACGCGTTTGCCGGCAACACGGAGACCCGGGGTGGCACCATGCCATCGGTTCCGGAGCGCGCAGCGTGCGAACCTCAGGACCTGATCTCCCGGGAGTACGCGCGGCTGGCCCCGGCAGCGCCGGCCGCACAGCGATCGGTGCCGGGATCAGCGCTCACCCGCCGTGACCGCGCGGCCATCGTGGTGGACCAGTGGGGGCCGTACGATTGGCGGTCGCCCAAGCTGTGGCCGGTGGACAGTACGCACGTTCTGCCGGTGCGTCTCGCCGTGCTCGGGCCCGCCGGCACGTGGAAGCTCGTCTCCTCGAGCGGCGTCGCGGCCCTCGCGAAGAACAGCGGGCACACCGGCGACACGATCGCCGTCACCCCGTTGCCCAATTCGGTCGGCGACTGGGAGGTGACACTCGAATATCGGGGCGCCAAGACAGTCTCTCCCCGCGGACTGCGGCGGGCGGCGGGCCAGCCATATCAATTCAGCTTTGGTCGCTACGAGCCGCCCGCCGACTGGAGCGTGCGGTTCTTCACGTGGAGCGACAGCACCGATCCGCGGACCAGGGCCGAGGCCTTCGGAGCACTGCTCCGGTCGGCGCCGCTGCTCGCACGCCGCGAGTCATGGCTCGACTACGAATGGTACGGACCGGCCATCAAGGCGCTCCCGCTCGAACGCTGGGCGCTGGACGCGACGACGGCCGTCACGCTCCCCCCCGGCCGGTATACGCTGCGCACGATCAGCGACGACGCCGTGCGGGTGTGGGTGGACGATACACTTGCCATCGACCACTGGCAGCCGCATGAGTCGGCGCTCGACACCGCGCCCCTGGCCGGTGGCCGGCACACGATCCGCGTGCAGTACTATCAGGTGGATGGGTGGACCGAGTTCCGTCTGGACATCCTGCGCGGATCGCTCAGCTTCGCGACGCCTCCTGGAGACTGAACGCGCCGTTCGGGATCGGCGCAGGCGCGCCGGTCAGGGACCGGGGTACGGCGTGAGCGCCGCCCGGAGCGGCGCCATCGTCGCCGGCGTGCCCGAGAAGAGGTCGCCCGGGAACCGGCGGTGCCCGAGGATGTCCTTGTAGATCGCGTCCCCTTTGTACCAGTCGGGCGTCATGCCGGCCAGATACTGCAGCCTCAGGTTCCGATCGAGATTGATCTGCGCGTCGGCGAGCCATTGTCCCAGGTCCGCGGCGTCGCCCGCGTACGTCTCGAGCAGGTCGTTCACCGTGTAGAACCCCACGTCGGCTAACGACGCGGCCACGACCCGCATGTCGGGACGGTCGAGGCGTGTCTGCAGCGAATCGACGTTCAAGTGCAGCGGTTCCACCTGCCCCAGCAGCACCAGGTCGTAGCCTTGGCCCTGGTTGGTGTTTCCCCAGACGGTGCCGTTGGGGAACACCCGGAAGAAGGTCGCGATCTCGCTCTTCACCGCCGCTTCGTTGCTCTCGTAGAGCGGCACCCACTGCGTGACGAGGCCGCCGGGGTTGAGGTGCTGCTTCACCAGCTCGAAGTACTGCTCAGTGTAGAGCGTGGCCGCACCCTTCACCCACGGGTGAATGGGATCGGACGTGATGATGTCGTACTTCGCGTCCGTGGTGAGGATGAAGTGCCGCGCGTCGTCGTAGGTGATGGTCACGCGCGGATCGTGGAGCACGTTGAAGTTCTGCCGTTCGAAGTAAGGCCCGATGTGCGGGGGAATGAGCGGCTCGATTTCGCAGATGCGCTCGGTAATCACGGTCGGGAAGGGCAGCATCGACCCGGCAGTGACCCCGGCCCCGAATCCAACCACCAGCACCGACCTGGGGTCGGGATGGAACAGCGCCGGAATGCTGCCCAGCATGCGCTGGAGCCGCATGTCCTGCGGTTCGCTCGACGCTTCCACCTTGCCGCTCACGTGGAAGTTGCGCACGCCGTCGGGCTCCTCGGACACGCCGATCGACGCGTTGCGCCCTTCGCCGCGGTACAGCTCCTTCACTTCGTTGAGCCGCCAGGGCATCTGGCGCCCATAGGCGATCAGCTCGAACGGGATGTTCGGCGTGGCCCACACCAGCAAACCGGCCGCGACGATCGCGACAGCGAAGGCGGCGGTCCGCCCCAGTCCCGCCACTCGCGGCACGACGAGCGGCACCAGCAGGAGCAGGGCCCCGCCCGCCGACAGCAGCATCAGCGCCCGCTGCGCGTCCTGCGTGCCGAGCACCGGGATGAGCACGATGCTGAACAGGAGCGCCCCGAAGATCGCCCCCACCGTGTTGGCCGCGTACACGCCGCCTACGAGGCGTCCGGGATCCTGGCCCGGCTCGGCCACCGCCGCCAGCGCCAGCGGGAAACTCGCGCCCCAGAGCAGCGCCGCCGGGAGCACGGTCCACAGCACCCGCGCGAAGTCGATCTCCAGCGTGAACCGCGGGCTCGGCGATAGGCCCGGATCCACCGGCCAGTAAGGGAGCGCGCGGGCGATCATGTAGGCCGACCAGGCCACGCATGCCACGAGCAGCAACTGGCACACGCCGAGGGCGATCTTGGCCGATATCCGGCTGCGGGCCATGGCCGCGCCAGCACTTGCCCCGACGCCGATGCCGATCAGGAACACGGCCAGTATTATGGAGAACGTATAGGTCGTGCCGCCGAGGAGGAGTGACAGCAGCCGCGTCCACACCACCTCGGCGCCAAGCGCGGCCAGTCCGCTGAGCGCGATCACCACGTACACCGGCCACGCCCGGCGCACGAAGGTCGCGACTGCTGCTGGTGCTCCGTCGTCGCTGCCCGCCCTGTGCGCCGTGAAGCGCGACAGCCCCGCCGCCAGCGCCGCGACCACCAGATTGAGCCCCGCCGCCGCGTACGTCGCGCTCGGCATGTCGTGCACGCGCAGCAGGTAGAACCCGGCGAGCAGCGACCCGATCACGGCCCCGGCCGTGTTGCCACCGTAGAAGAAACCCAGCCACGATACCCCTTTGGGCGTGGTCTCGATCCACCGCGCGATGGCGGGGAGCGACGCCCCCATGAGGATCGTGGGGGGCAGCAGGCACACCGCGCAGAGCACCGCACGGGTGATCACGCCCCGCACGCCCTGGCCTGCCACGGCGGTGTAGACGCCGCCCGCGTACGGGAGCACGAACAGCACCAGCACCCCGATCGCGCCGATGCCGAGCTCGAGGGCGGCGTACACGAGCAGTGGGTGCCGACGGGCCGACACGTAACGCGGGAGGGCCAGGCTGCCAATGCACATGCCGCCCATGAACGTGCCCAGCAACACCCCCATCGACACGGCCGTGGACCCGATCACGAGCTGTAGCAACTGGAACCAGACGATCTCGTAGATCAGCGCCGCACAACCGCTGCCCACGAAGAGGACGAGCAGCAGCGGGAGGAAACGGCGGGACTTCACGGTTCAGCGCCTCCGGAGATGATGACCTGCAGGGTTTGCAGGGTATGCGGCGAACCGACGAACAGATGCTCCGGGTACCGCCGATACCGCAGCATCTGCGCGTAGATGGCTTGCTGATCGTAATGATTGAGGCTGAGCCCGGCGAGAAACTGCAGCCGCAGGTTGCGGTCGTGGTTGATCTGCGCGTCGGCGAGCCAGGGGGCCAGCATCGGCCCCGTGGCGGCGAACGTCGAGAACAGGTCAGTGGCCGAATAGAATCCGATTTCGGACAACGAGTGCGCCACCGGCTGGTACGCCGGCGTCTCGAGGCGCGCCTCGATCGCGTCGACGTTGATCGTCATCGGTTCCACGGAGCCCACCAATACCATGTCGTAGCCGCCTCCGTTGTAGGTATTGCCGAACACCATGCCGTTGGGGAACACCTTCATGAACGTCGCCACCTCGCTCTTCACGGCCGCGGTGTTGCTCTCGTAGAGCTGGACGAACAGCGTCACAACCCCGCCCGGATTGAGATGCTGCTTCACGACGTTGAAGAACTCCTCGGTGTAGAGCGTGGCCGCGCCCTTCACCCACGGATCCAGCGGATCGGAGGTCACGGCGTCGAACTTCTGGTCGGTGGTCAGGATGAAGTGCCGCGCGTCGTCGATCACCACCTTCACCTTCGGGTTGGCCACGACGTCGAAGTTGTAGGGCGCGAAGTACTTCGAGACGACTCTGGGCACCAGCGGCTCGATCTCGGCGATCGTCTCGTGCTGCACGCGTGGGTCGACGGATACGGCGCCCGCCGTGACCCCGGCGCCCAAACCGATCACGAGTACTGACGCCGGATTGGCCGGCAGCAGCGTGGTCAGATGGCCCAGCATGCGTTGCAGCCGCATGTCCTGCGGCTCGCTGGACGCCTGCACCTTACCGGCGTTGTGATAGTTGAGCACCCCGTTGGGCATGCGCGACACCGCGACCGAGGAGTTCATCCCCTCGCCGACGTACAGGATCTCACCGTTGAACGGCATCCAGGTCACCATCCACCGGCCGTACGCCACGAGCAGCCCCGGCACCGGCGACACCGTGGACGCCAGCCAAATCGCCACCGCTACCACGCCGACGCCGGCCAGCGCTCCCGACCTCCGCACCCGCAGCCGCGCCGGCTGGCCGGACAGCACCGGCACGAGCATCAGCAGCGCGCTCAAAACTGCGACGGCGATCATCACCCGCTGCGAGTTCGCGGTGCCGATCCACGCGATGAGCAGCAGACTGGCCGCCAATGCCCCGACGATGGCCCCCACAGTGTTGGCCGCGTACACGCGTCCCACCAGCCGGCCGCCGTCGCGCTCGCCGGAGCCGATGCCGGCCAACGCCAGCGGGAAGCTTGCCCCCCAGAGCAGTGCGGCCGGGAGCACCACCCAGAGGCAGCGCACCAGGTCGATCTCGAACGAGTACCGCGGACTGCTCGCCAGTCCCGGGTTCACCGGCCAGTAGGGCAGCATCTGCGCGAGCGCATAGGCGGCCCACGCGATGCCCGCCACGAGCAGCGCCTGGCACCACCCGAGCGCCGCCCGCGCATTGGCCGTGGAGCGCGCCATCATCGCTCCCACGCTGCTGCCGATGCCGATGCCCAGCAGGAACCCGGCGACGATGAGCGAAAACGTATAGGTCGTGGCACCCAGGAGAAGCGTCAGAATTCGTGTCCACACGACCTCGGCGGCCAGCGCCGTGGCCCCGGACAGCCCGATGGTCAGATACACCAGCCCTGCCCCTGGGGCGGGCGCGGCAGGGCCTGCCGCGTCGGCTGGCTCGCCCGGCGGGGTGTGCGGGGTGACCGTGGACAGCGCGAACCCCGAGACGGCCACGAACGCGTTGATGGCCACGGCCACGTACGTCGCCGTCGCCATGTCGTACACGCGCAGCAAGTAGAAGCCGGCCAGGAGGCTCCCGAACACCGCGCCCGCCGTGTTGCCGCCGTAGAAGAAGCCCAGCCACGACACCCCGACCGGCGTCGTCTCCACCCACCGCGCGATCGCCGGCAGCGTCGCGCCCATGAGCAGCGTCGGCGGCAGCAGGCAGATTGCGCTCACCACGCCGCGCAGGAACAGTCCCGACATGCCGTGGGCCGCGATCGAGGTGTAGATGCCGCCGGCGTACGGGAGTCCGAACAGCACCAGGATGCCGAAGACGCCGATCGTCGCCTCGAGCGCTGCATACACCCGCAACGGGTGGTATCGCGACGAGACCACCCGCGACAGCCCCAGGCTCCCGATGCACATCCCGCCCATGAACGTCCCCAGCAGTACACCCAGCGACACGGCCGACGACCCGATGTTGAGCGACAGCAGCTGGAACCAGATGATCTCGTAGATCAGCGCGGCGCAGCCGCTGCCGACGAACAGGATGAGCAGTAACGGTAAGTAACGGGGCGATGGGGCGGCGGACGCACGGGCGTCGGGCGATGGCGCGCGCGGGGACATGGAAGCCTCGGGGCGGGGGCGGGCAGGGGCGGGACTGGAAACCGGTTCGCGTGGCAAAAGCTGATGCCCATACGCGCCCGCGTCCAGCGGCGTTGGCCGGCGAATTTCCGAACTGGCCAGGGGCTAGTTACCACGACCGCGCACCGGCGATACTCTAAACCGTACCCAATTCCGATCGAGGAACGGCATGGCAACGCCGGTAAACCTGCAGGAACTCGAAGCCCTCGCGCGCGAGCGACTACCGCAGATGGTGTACGACTATTTCGCCGGGGGCGCGAACGACGAACTGACCATCGGTGACAACCGGCGAGCGTGGGAGACCATCCGTCTCAGGCCACGCGTTCTCGTGGACGTGAGCACCGTTGACCCGTCCACTACCGTCCTCGGCCGTCGCGTGGCGATGCCGCTCCTCGCCGCCCCCTGCGGGTTCAACGGGCTGGCCCACCCCGAGGGTGAACGGGCCGTTGCCCGGGCGACCGCCAGCGCCGGCGTGATCCAGGTGGTGAGCACGGTGGCAACCGTTTCGCTCGAAGACGTCGCCGCCGCGGCGCCCGGTCACCGGTGGTTCCAGCTCTACTGCTATCGCGACCGTGAGGTCACGCGGTCGCTGGTGCAGCGGGCTGAAGCGGCGGGATACGAGGCCCTGTGTGTGACGGTCGACGTGCCGTACCTGGGGCGCCGCGAGCGCGAGATTCGCAATGGCTTTCATCTTCCGCCCGGTGTGACGCTCACCAACCTGGAACCCTATGCCGTGGCCGAAATGGCCGCCGCCGAGCGCGATTCCGCGCTGGCCCGGTACGTGAATGCGCTCTGGGATCCCAGTCTGGACTGGGGGGCCATCGACTGGCTGCGCTCGATCACCAAGCTGCCCGTGGTGCTCAAGGGTGTGCTCGCCGGTGAGGACGCGCGGTTGGCGGCCGACCATGGTGCGGCGGGAGTGATCGTGTCGAACCACGGGGGACGGCAGCTCGACGGGTCGGTGTCCACGGCCTACGCGCTGCGCGAGGTGGTCGAGGCCGCCGGTGACCGTCTCGAGGTGCTGGTGGACGGTGGCATCCAGCGCGGGTCGCACATCGTGGCCGCACTGGCCATGGGCGCGCGCGCCGTGCTCATCGGACGGCCGTATCTGTGGGGGCTGGCCACCGACGGGGAGGCTGGGGTTGCGCGAGTGCTTGAGAACTTCAAGAACGAATTGGTGCTGGCGATGGCACTGTGCGGGCGGCGGTCCGTGGCCGACGTCGATCGGGCGTTGATCGCGCAGTAGCGGGTGGTGCCGCGCGTTGGTCATTCCCTCAACACTTGATTCAATCAACCGTTGATGGTATAATGGCGGCGTGACGCCAACCGACCTCGACCTCCTGCAGGGCACGCTCGACGTGCTCGTCCTCCGTGCGCTGTCGTGGCAGGCGATGCATGGATACGCCATTGCGCGCTTCATTCGCGAGGGCTCCGGGCGGGCCTTCCAGATTCTGGACGGCGCCCTCTACACGTCGCTCCACCGGATGGAAGAGAGAGGGTGGGTGGAGTCGGAGTGGGGCATGTCGGACAAGGGCAAGCGGGCGAAGTTCTATTCACTCACCTCGGCGGGGCGGCGCGCCCTGAAGGCGGAAACCGGCACCTGGGACCGGTACGTGAAAGCCGTGGCGGGCGTGATGAGCGCCGAGCCGGAGCCGGCATGACCGCCGGGTGGCGGCGGTGGTTCCGCATCTTCCGGCGTGATCCGCAGGCCGACGTCGACGCCGAACTGCGGTTCCACCTAGACGCGCGCGTGGATGACCTGATCGCGCGCGGCGTCACGGCGGAAGGGGCACGAAAACAGGCGCTCGCGGAGTTCGGCGATGTCGACGCGACGCGGGAACGCCTCGGCGCCATCGACCGCCGGATCGCCGAGCGGAACGGGCGTGCCGAGTGGTGGGAGGCGATCGCCCAGGATCTGCGGCACGCGCTGCGTGGCCTGGCCCGGTCGCGGGGATTCACGATCATGGTCGTCGTAACGTTGGCGCTAGGGATCGGGGCGAACGCGGCTGTGTTCGCGGTCCTCGACCGCCTGTTCTTCGCGGCGCCCGCGGGGGTCGCCCATCCAGAGCAGCTGCGGGTGATCCGCGTGTATGCCTCCTATCCGAAGGACATGCCGCTGCCGTCCGGCCAGTCACGAACGTACGTCCGCGGCGTCTACAACTATCCGGAAATCCTAACCGTCTCCCGGGCCGCGCCGTCCTCCGTCTCAGTGGCCGGGTACAACGAAGGGTCTGAGCCGCTGGGCCGCGATCCGGGCGGCCCGACGGTCGAGGCCACGTACACGGTCGGGGAGTACTTCCACGTGTTGGGCGTCAAGCCAGTGAGGGGCCGGTTCTTCACCGGCGCGGAACTCGTCCCCTCGGGCCTCACGCCCGTCGCCGTGATCGGCTACGACCTCTGGCAACGGCGTTATTTCGGAAGCGACAGTGTCCTCGGAAGCACGCTGGACCTCGGCCCTCACCGCTTCACGATCGTCGGCGTCGCGCCCCGCGGGTTCCAGGGCACCGCGATCAATGCCTCGCAGGTCTGGCTCCCCTTTAACACGTTCACCTTCGAATCGTGGGCCAAGCGGCGTGCCGATTGGTACGAGAACCCGAACTCGTACTACATAACCATGCTGGCGCGTGTCTCATCACGGCGAACCGAGGATGCGCTGCACGCCGTCGCCACGCAGGTGTTGCGCGCCTCGCCCGCTACGCACGATTCGAAGGCGACGGTCCAACTCGGCGCGCTGCGCGGCGCCCCTGGGCTGGAGTTCTATGAAAGCCAGGTCGCAATCTCGACCCACCTCGCGGGCGTGGCGCTGATCATCCTGCTCATCGCGTGCGCGAACGTCGCCAACCTGATGCTGGCCCGCGCCCTGGCCCGTCGGCGCGAAGTCGCTGTCCGCCTGGCGCTCGGCGTGAGCCGCCGGCGATTGATTGGCATGTTCCTCACCGAGAGCCTCCTCGTGGCCCTCGTCGCCGCGGCCGCCGCGCTAATCCTGGGGAGCTGGGGCGGCAGCGTCCTGCGGAACACGCTCATTCCCGATACGATCTGGCAGGGGGCGCCGATCGACGCCGCAGTGGCGATCGTTGCGACGCTCGTTGCCCTGGCGGCCGGCCTCCTGGCCGGCCTGGTGCCGGCGATTCAGGCCAGTCGCCCGGAGTTGACCGACTCGCTCCGCGGCGGCGCGCGCGAGGGGCGTTCGTCGCGGTCGCGCACCCGCACCGCGCTGCTCGTCGTCCAGGCTGCGCTCTCGGTGGTCCTGCTGGTCGGTGCCGGGTTGTTCATTCGTAGCCTGCGCGACGTGACCTCGCTCGACGTGGGCTACGACGTAAATCGGGTTCTCTACGCATGGGCGCGGCCGAATGCGGAAGACGTCGGAGCCGCGCAGCAAATGCGGGCGCAGTTCCCGCAGGCCGCCGCAGCACTGGCGCATCTGCCTGCGGTACAGAAGGTGGCGGAGGCCGAGAATCCGCCGTTCTGGGGAATCAGCTTCGCTGAGATGTTCCTGCCCGGGATCGACTCCGTGCTCAAACTCGGCCCGTTCGGCGGCCCGACGCTCGACTACGTGTCGCCCGGCTACTTCGCGACGCTCGGCGTGCCGCTGCTCGGTGGGCGCACGTTCACCGACGCCGATCGCGAGGGCGCGGAGCCCGTGGTCGTGGTCAATCGGACCATGGCCGACGACTACTGGCCCAAGGGTGACGCCCTGGGATCGTGCTTCATGCTCGAAAGGCGGGACGCACGCTGCCGGCGCATTGTCGGCATCGTCGGCGACGCCCGCATTATGCACATGATCGAACCACCGGCGCCGCACTTCTATGTACCGCTCGCGCAAGGCGTATCGGCTCCACGAACCCCGGGCGTGATCTTGATTCGCACGGCGCCGGGGGCGCAGGCGGCGGTGGAGCCGGCTGCCATGCAGGCGTTGATCGCGGCGTTCGGTCCGTCGGCGCGCCCGATCGTGCGGCCGATGGCGGCGGCGTTCGCGGGCGAGCTGCGCCCCTGGCGACTGGGCGCGGCGCTGTTCAGCGTGTTCGGGTTGCTGGCGCTGCTCGTCGCCGCCGTGGGGATCTACAGCACCATGGCGTACACGGTGAGCCAGCGCACGCATGAGATCGGTGTGCGCCTCGCGCTCGGCGCGCGTCGGGCGCACGTCGCGCGGCTGGTCGTGGGGCAAGGGGTACGTGTGGTGGCCGTCGGCGTCTTGCTCGGTGTCGGCGTCGCGCTGGCAATGGGTCGCCTGGTCGCGTCGCTACTGTACGCCACCACGCCCCACGATCCTGCGGTGCTCGCGGCGACCGCGCTGGTCCTGCTGCTGGCGTCGGTGGTCGCGTGTTTCGTCCCCGCCTGGCGCGCCGCGCGCGTCGACCCGATGGAGGCGCTGCGAGGCGAGTAGGCCAGTCCGACAGCGAGAGCGCGGGGCCAGTCCGCCGCTGCCTTCCGAGCGACCTTGCAACTGACCAGTTGCCCGGAGATCCGTCCCGATGGGCACCGAAGCCGGTTTCGTGCTGCTCTTCGTCGTCGCGACCGCGGTCGCCATCGCGGCGCGCCGCTTCCGATTGCCGTACACGGTCGCGCTCGTGCTCGCGGGCCTGGTGTTGGGCCTCATCCACCTGTTCGAACCACCTCACCTGACCAAAGACCTGCTCTATGCGGGGTTCCTGCCGGGGCTGCTGTTCGAAGCTGCGTTTCACCTCGACTTTCGCGACTTCTGGCGGGATCGCTCGGCGATCGCGGCGCTGGCCGTGCCCGGCGTGGCTCTGGCCATCGTACTCACCGCGGTATTTCTCGAACCGGTGATCAAGACGCTGGCGCTGGGAGAAGGGCTCGGCTGGGCGCACGCCATCGTCTTCGGCGCCCTCATTGCCGCCACCAACCCGATCGCCGCGGTCTCGGTGTTCAAGAAGCTCGGCGCGCCGCGGCGCCGCGGCCTTGACGGCAGGGCTAAACTTCAAGCCGCATGGCCACCGCACTTGAAGTCCAGGGTCTCTCCGTCGTCTTCGGAAAGGAGCGCGTGCTCAGCGACGTGAGCTTCACGGTCGCGCCCGGGAGCACGCTCGCCATCATTGGGCCCAACGGGGCGGGAAAGACGGTGCTCTTCCGGGCGCTCATTGGCACGGTGCCCTACCAGGGCACGGTTCGCTGGGCGCCGGGCACGCGCATCGGCTATGTGCCGCAGAAGCTGGATATCGAGCGCGATCTCCCCCTCACCGGGTTCGACTTTCTCCGAGCCAAGGCGCACGTCTCACATGCACCGCGCGAGGAAATCGCTCGCGCGCTCTCGGCGGTGAGTCTGGACGACACCGCCGCGGGCCGCCCGATCGGGACGCTGTCGGGCGGGCAGTTCCAGCGGTTGCTCGTCGCCTTTGCCCTGATGGGGCGCCCCACGGTCCTGCTGTTCGACGAGCCGACGGCCGGCGTCGATCCACCGGGTGAGGAGAGCATCTATGCGCTGTTCCGCCAACTCCAGCGCGAGCACGGGTTCGCCCTGCTCCTCATCTCGCACGAACTGAACTTGGTTTATCGGTACGCCGACCAGGTACTCTGCCTGTCCCGGCGGGAGGCGTGTGTGGGCCCGCCGATCGAGGTACTCACCACGGAGCGTCTGCAGGCGATGTACGGGGCGCAGATGAAGTTCCACGTCCACGAGCAGGGGAACGGTCATGCTGGCGCCTAGCGAACTCATCCTGCCCGTCAGCATGGCCGTGGCCGCCGGCCTCGTCGGGTCGGTGGCGGTGATGCGCCGGATGACACTGGCCGCCGATGCCATCTCACACGTCGCGCTCCCCGGCGTCGGCCTCGCGCTTCTGCTCCGCTTCGACCCGGTGTTGGGTGCGCTGGGGGCGCTCCTCATCGGCGCGTTCCTGGTGTGGGGGGTCGAACGCCAGACCCGCATTCCGACCGAGGCGATCATCGGCGTGGTGTTCTCGCTCGCCCTCGCCATCGGCAGCATGATGGCGTCGGGGGAGGAACTCATCGAAGCCCTGTTCGGCGCCCCGCAGACCCTGAGCCATGGGGAACTCGTCCTGGGCGGGATCGCGTCGGTGGTCGTGATCATCTTCATGCTCTGGGCCCGCAGCGACCTCGTGATCACGCTCGTCTCCCCCGACCTGGCGCGGACCGCCGGCGTGCGGGTGGCGCGCGTGGAACTGATGTTCCTGATGGCGTTTGCGCTCACCGTGGCGCTGGGGCTCCGCTACCTGGGCGTGCTCCTTATGGGGTCGCTAATAATTATCCCGGCCGCCACGGCCAGGCAGCTCGCCCGGAGTCTGAACGGCATGCAATGGCTCTCGATGGGGCTCGCCGTGTTCGCCATGCTCGCCGGGTCGGTGGGTGGCCCCCTGCTCGGGGTTCAGACGGGCCCGCTGACCATCGTCGTCGCGGGGGCCGCGTTCTTCGTCAGCCTGGTCGTGCGCCGCACGGCGTAAGCCACGGCCACGCCGTGAGAAAATCGGATTAGATTACACATGTGCGGTCGCTCCTCCACACACGGCTGACGGAGCGCACCGCCCGCGCCGCGCCGAGAGCGGCCGTCGTTCCCAGCCGCGGACAAGGCCCAGTGAGCAGCTTCAAAGTCGAGCAACGCCGCATCCTGCACCGCGGCCGCCAGTTCCATTTCGTCTCGTACGACGCCGTCCCGGCCAACGAACGCAAGGGCGAGGCTGCCGTGCCTGCCCAGTGGTACCTGATGAGTGAAGGCAAGCGCTACCAGGCGATCCCGGTTGAGAAGGGCCAGGACCCCGAGGCACTGGACCGTGAGCTCGTCAGTTGGCTGGGGCGCGAGGTCTTCGACGCCGTCGACGCCGAGAACCGCGCGCGCCTTCACTAGGCAGGCGGTCGGACAATCGAAGCGGCGCGCCTCGAGGCGCGCCGCTTCACGCGTTTACGCGCCGAGCACCCAGACTATCCGTTGGGGTCCCAGGTCGGAATCCGCCCGGGCGTCCACGGTGCGCCTGCCGCTTCGGCCGCGTTCTCAAGTTGGACCAGATCCACGTTGATGAACTGCCGCAAGCGGGCGAGGATGACGCCGAATTGCGCCGCGACGATGTCGTACTGGCGCTTCTGGGTATTCGTCGCGTCCTCCAGCGTCGAATACCAAATCCCGTCGGTGGCCTCGCTCAGCCGGTCGAGCAGCGACGGCGGAGTGGGCTCGCTGTGCCGGGCCATCGTATTGTCCCCGGCCAGTGATTCCTGGATCGTGCGCAGCGTGTCCTCGAGCGCGCGCGCACGACCCATCAGCGAATCGGTGGGTGCCGCCGTCTGTGCCAGCGCGCGCTGCAGTGCCTGCAGGCGGGTGGCGGCCTCCCCCGCCGCCGCATTGGCCCCCAGCACGGCGCGTTGCAGCTTGGCCGTCTTCTCCTGGAATGCGACGATGGCCGCGGTGCGCGGCGTGTCCTGCCCGTCGAGCATATACACGTCGAAGCCCTGCGCGCTGCCGAGCGACGTCTCGACACCGTCCACGAGCTTGGCCATCGCCACGCGGTAAGTGCCGGGTGCCACGAACGGCCCGCTGCCGTCGCCGCCTTCGCTCGCACCTGAGGTCACTGGCCGCGCGTTCGGATACCGCAGGTCCCACGTCACGCGCTGCATGCCGGCTTTGGGGCTCGCCATCAACCGCCGGACGACGCGCCCTTCGGCGTCGGTGATGGTGAAGATCAACTGCGGCGGCCGCTCTTCGCTCTCCGCCTTGAGGGAATCCCACGGTGGGTAGAACACGTCGGCCCCCTTCTTCGCGGCCGCCTGCTCGGCGGCCTGGCGGAGCTCTTTCTTCGTCTTGATCGAGACCTTGAGGTAGTAGGTGAACGTCGCGCCGAAAGGCGGATTGGGCGCGCGGTAGAAACCGCCGCCGTGCGTTTCGCCCAGCGAACTGGTCTGCATGAACAGTGGCGCGCGCTTGACGGGGAACAGCGCGCCGTCCGAGGCGAGCACGGCCGACGTCAGCTCGCGCAGCGGCGCGATGTCGTCCAGGATGTAGTAGCCGCGCCCGAACGTGGCAGCCGCGAGATCGTCCTCGCGCTTCTGGATCACCAGGTCGCGGACGGCGATCGTGGGCAGGCCGTCCTTGAGCCGCGTCCAATGCTGCCCCCCATCGGCCGTGTAGTAGAGGCCGAACTCGGTACCGGCAAAGAGCAACTGCGCATCCTTCGCGTCCTCGATGATCGTGTACGCCGTGCCCTTGTTGGGCAGATCGCCGTTGATCGACGCCCACGTCCTGCCCAGGTCGGTGCTCTTCAGCAGGTACGGCTTGTAGTCGCCCGACTTGTGGTTGTCGAAAGCGGCGTAGACGGTGTTCACGTCGAACGCGCTTGGCGTCACGCGCGACACGAACGTGGTATCGGGTACGCCGGGGAAGTGGTCGATCCGGCGCCAGGTCGCGCCGTCATCCTCGCTCACCTGGATGAGTCCGTCGTCCGTGCCCACCCAGAGCAGGCCGGCCTTGACGGGCGATTCGCCGATCGTGACGATGCTCCCGTAGAACGAGGTCGACGTGTTCTTGTCAAGCGCGTCTACGCCCCACACGCGTCCCATCATCTTGAGCTTGTTGCGATCGATCTGCCGCGACAGATCGGGGCTCACGGCCCGCCACGTATCCCCGCGATCATCGCTCTGCCACAATATCTGAGAACCGAAATAGAGCCGCGTGTGCGCATGCGGGCTGATGATGAGCGGGGCGTCCCAGAACCAGCGCAGCGACGGCTGGCCGGGCTCCGGCTGCGGGATGATATCGACGTTCTCACCCGTCTTGAGGTTGAACCGTGACAGGTATCCGTTCTGCGCCTGGGCGTACACGGCGTTGGGATCTTCGGGATCGATCTGCGACTGGAAGCCATCGCCGCCCTGCGTGAAGAACCAGTCGGAGTTGACGATGCCGTACGACGCCCGCGTCTGCGACGGTCCGCCCACCGACGAGTTGTCCTGCGTGCCGCCGTACACCCGGTAGAACGGCAGGGCGTTGTCCACGGCCACACGGTAGAACTGGCCCAGCGGCAGGTTGCCGAAGAACTTGTACGTCTGGCCGCGGTCGAAGCTCTCGTAGAGTCCGCCGTCGCAGCCGATGAGCAGGTGGTCGGAGTTGGCCGGATCGATCCACACCACGTGATTGTCCACGTGCTTGTCCTTCTCCCCCACGGCGCGGAAGGTGCGGCCGCCGTCGTCGGTCACCTGCGTCATGAAATCCCCGGCGTACACCCGGTCCACGTCGTTCGGGTCTGCGTAGATGCGTGCGTAGTACAGGCCGACCGAACTGTAGCTGTTCATCTTCGTCCAACTCACCCCGTCGTCGGTGGACCGATAGAAGCCGCCGCCATCGCCGGCTTCGACCATCGCGTACACGATGTCCGGATCCCGGGGGGCCACGGCCAATCCGTAGCGACCGACCGCATCGCCCGACGGGAGCCCCGTCGTGACCTTCTTCCACGTGGCGCCACCGTCGGCGCTCCGCCACAACGCGGATTCCGGGCCGCCGGCAATGTACCCCCATTGGCGGCGATACCGCTGCCACGTGGCCGCGATGAGTAGATCCGGATTGCGCGGATCGAGCGCGACGTCGGCCACGCCGGCCCACTCGCCGCCGTCGAGGATCTTGTTCCACGTCTTGCCGCCATCGGTCGTCTTGTACAGTCCGCGGTCGCCGCCGGCGCTGTACAGCGGCCCCTGGGCTGCGACGTACACGATGTCCGAGTTTCGCGGATCAATCAGGATGCGGCCGATGTGCTCCGAATTCTTGAGTCCGACATTGGTCCAGGTGCGGCCGCCGTCGTCCGATCTATACACGCCGTCGCCGTAGGCCACCGAGCGCTGCGCGTTGTACTCGCCGGTACCCACCCAGACGACGTTCGGGTTCTTCGGGTCGAGCGTCACCACGCCAATCGAGTACACGGCCTGGTCGTCGAACACCGGCGTCCACGTGGTGCCCGCATTCTCGGTTTTCCAGAGCCCTCCCGACGCCGTGCCGATGTACCACATCGACTCGTTGCGCGGATTGACGGCAATGTCGGTCACGCGGCCGGAGATCATCGCGGGCCCGATCGAGCGCAGCTTGAGACCGGCCAGCGACGGGCCGGCGCGCGCCGAATCGGTGGTGTCCCCGACCGCGCTGCGCGTGCGTTGCGCGGCGGCAGAGTGGAGTGGCAGGAGCGACGCCGCGGCGAGACCGGCGGCGAGCAGACGGGGCATGAGGCGAGTCATGTTCGGCATTTCGGAGTGAAGTGAAGGTCCGGCTCAACATACGCGCCTCGGCGCGGATCGTAAGGAGGGGCGCCCCGGCACGGGCTTCTCCCGGCGGCCCCGGCCGCGCTAGCTTTCACGCGTGACCTCCACGCGCGAGTCCCGTTGATGCCGAATCCGACGCCGTCGTCCCGTCGGTCCCCGGCCAGGGAGCGTGGGTTCCCCCTGGCGTTCGCATCGCTGGCCGTGGCTATCTACGCCCTTGAGTTCGTCGTTGCGCGGCTGCCGCAGACCGGGTCGCGGAGCATCATCGCGCTCGCCATGACGCTCGACCTCACGCTGTTCGTTCCCACGCTGTACTGGCTGCTCGTGATCCGGCCGGTGGGTGCGTCGGCGGCGCGTGTGACCGCGGTGTTCATGTTGAGCCTCCTGGGCGCGCGCCTGGTGCTACGCCCGGACCAGCGGGAATTTCTGCTGTACGCGCGCTTCCTGGTTGCGCCGGCCGAACTGGCGCTCGTCGCATACGTGGCCGTGAAGGTACGGCGCGCCGCCCACGGCTTCCGCGGCGCTGCGGCGAACGCCGATGTACCGGAACGGATCGCCGCGGCGCTCGTCAACGCGTTTCCCTATCGCGTGGTGGCCCACATGCTCGCTACCGAATTCACCATCGGCTTCTACGCCCTGGCTTCGTGGCGGCGCCCACCGCACGTGCCCGCCGGATCACAAGGGTTCTCGTTCCACAGGAAGACGGGACTCGTCGCGCTCTACTCCGCCGCGATCGGGGTGTGCGTCGTCGAACTCTTTGTAGTGCACCTCGTCGTCCACGCGTTCAGTCCTCGGGCGGCGTGGATTCTCTCGGCGCTGAGCGCGTTCGGCGTGATCTGGCTGGTCGGCTTCCTCCGCGCCACGGTGCTGCGCCCCGTGCTCGTGACCGCGCACGGCGTCGTGGTACGGAGCGGCCTTCAGTGGACTCTGGACGTGCCGTTCGCCGCCGTCGAGCACATGGACACCGGACGCGTGGCGGCCCCCGCGCGCCGCGCACCGCAGTACCTCCGGGTGGGGGGAGCTGCTCCGCCGACCGTGCGGATCGACCTCGGTACGCCGCTCCTTGCCGTAGGCGCGTACGGACGGACCAGACCGGTGAAGACGATCACCCTGACCCTCGACGACGCGGCCGCTTTTGCCAGGGCGGTCCACGGGCGGCGCGGGACGGACGCGTGACGGCTTCGGCGCGCGAGCTCCTGCGACATGCGGTGGCCACGGTCGCTTACCGCGGCGCCAAGGCGGTGCGCGGCGCGCCGCCGGAGTTCGCCCTCTTCCGCGCCGGCGAGTCCACCCGTACGCCCGCGCAGATCCTTGCTCACACGGGTGACCTGTACGACTGGGCGCTCTCGATGGCGCGAGGGAAGCCGGCATGGCGCGACTCCATTCCGCTCCCGTGGGCAGGCGAAGTGGCGCGGTTCTTCTCCACCCTCTCCGCGTTCGACGCGTACCTGGCGGGCGACGAACCCCTCGGCCGGCCCGCCGAGCAACTGTTCCAGGGTCCGGTTGCCGATTCACTCGCCCACGTCGGCCAGCTCGCCATGCTGCGCCGGCTGGCCGGCTCGGCGGTGCGGGGCGAGAACTTCGCCAAGGCGGATATCGTTGCCGGCCGGGTGGGCGCCGATCAAACGGGGCCGCGCGTCGAGTTCGACTAGCGGCCTGGTGTGCCGGCCCGGCGCCACTCAGCGGTCGAGCGCCGCCATGGCCGTAGTCTGATACCGTTCTCCCGCGACTGCATCGCGGGGGAAGGCCCCTTCGATTGCCGCGAGATCGGACGGCGTCAGCACGAGGTCCACCGCGGCCACGTTCTGCTCCAGATATTTCACGCGCTTGGTGCCCGGGATGGGCACGATGTCGTCGCCCTGCGCCAGCACCCAGGCCAGCGCCAGCTGCGCCGCCGTGCATCCCCTGGTCCTCGCCATGTCCTGCACCCGTGCCACGAGGGCCAGATTCTTCTGGAAGTTCTCGCCCTGAAAGCGCGGCTGGATGCGCCGAAAGTCGTCGGCCGCGAAGTCGTCGGGTCTCTTGATCTCACCGCTCAGGAAGCCGCGTCCCAGAGGGCTGTACGGCACGAACCCCACGCCCAACGCACGGCACGCCGCGAGCACGCCGTCTTCGGGATCGCGGGTCCACAGGCTGTACTCGCTCTGCAACGCCGTGATGGGATGCACCGCGTGCGCACGCCTCAGAGTGTCGGCCGACACTTCCGACAATCCGAGATACCGTACCTTGCCGGCCTCGACCAACCGCTTCATGGCGCCCACCGTGTCCTCGATCGGCGTCTTGCTGTCTACGCGGTGCAAATAGTACAAATCGATGTACTCTGTGTTCAGCCGTTTGAGGCTGGCGTCACAAGCTCGCTGGCAGTAGGTGGGCGAGGCGTCGAATCCGCGGTACTTCGGGTCGGCGGGATCGCGCACGATGCCGAACTTCGTGGCGACGACCACCGAGGGTCGCCGGGACCCGAGCGCACGGCCGAGCAACTCCTCATTCGCCCCCGACCCGTACATATCGGCGGTGTCGAAGAAGGTGATGCCCAATTCCAGCGCCCGGTCGATCGTGGCGAGGGATTCCGCCTCGTCGCGCGGTCCGTAGAAGTCGCTCATGCCCATGCACCCGAGTCCGATGGCGGATACGTCGAGGCGGGCGAGTTTCCGGTGTCGCATCAGTCGCTCCCGTTCTGATCTCTTCGCAAAGCTAGCGGGCGTTCACTGGCCTGGGTGACCTCCCGGACGGTCGCGTTCACTTTCCCTGACTGACGGCCAGGCATTCCCCGTCGAAGTTACCGGCAGTGCCCGCGCCCAGTCGATGCGCGGCCGGCACCCATCCGTTCAGAGGACTGATCATGACTACGCGCAGCTGGGCTGAACCCTGGAAGATCAAGGTCGTCGAGCCCATCAAGATGACCGACCACCGCCAACGCGAACACGCCATCCGCGACGCCGGCTACAATACGTTCCTGCTCCGTTCCGAAGACGTCTACATCGACCTGCTCACCGACTCGGGCACGAGCGCCATGTCGGACCGCCAGTGGGCGGGAATGATGCTGGGTGACGAAGCGTACGCCGGCTCGCGCAACTTCTTCAATCTCGAGCGAGCGGTGCGCGACTACTACGGGTACGAACATGTCATCCCCACGCACCAGGGGCGGGGGGCCGAACACATCCTGTCGCGCGTGCTCATCAAGCCTGGCGACCACGTGGCCGGCAACATGTACTTCACCACTACGCGGGCCCACCAGGAGCTGGCCGGCGCGACGTTCCACGACGTGATCATCGCCGAGGCGCACGACCCGCGCTCCGAACACCCGTTCAAGGGCGACGTGGACCTCGCCAAGCTGGCGGCGCTCGTCGAGGAGGTCGGAGCCGGCCGCATGCCGTACCTCTCAGTGGCGGCCACCGTCAACATGGCCGGCGGACAGCCGATCAGCCTCGCCAATCTGAAGGCGGTGTATGAGTTTGCTCATAAGCACGGGATCGTCGTCATCCTCGACGCCACGCGGGCCGTCGAGAACGCCTGGTTCATCCAGCAGCGTGAACCGGGCCAGCGCGACCGCACGGTGGCCGAGATCCTGCTCGACCTCTGTCGCTATTCGGACGGCGCCACGATGTCGGGCAAGAAAGACAGCCTCGTCAACATCGGGGGCTGGCTGGGCCTCCGCGACGACAAGCTGGCCGAGAAAGCGCGCAACCTCGTCGTGCTGTTCGAGGGACTTCATACCTACGGTGGCCTCGCCGGCCGCGACATGGAAGCGATGGCCATCGGCATCGAGGAATCGGTGCAGGACGACCATATCCGCAGCCGCATCGGTCAGGTGCTCTACCTGGGGAACAAGCTCATGGAAGCTGGCATTCCAGTGGTCCGACCGATCGGTGGCCACGCCGTGTTCCTCGACGCCGCGGCGATCCTGCCGCACATCCCGCGCGACCAGTTTCCGGCGCAGGCCCTGGCGGCCGCCCTGTACGTCGAATCGGGCATCCGCGCCATGGAGCGCGGCATGGTCTCATCGGGCCGCGATCCGGAAACCGGCGCCAACCGCACGCCCAAGCTGGAGCTCGTGCGGCTGACCATCCCTCGCCGGGTATACACCCAGGCGCACATGGACGTGACGGCCGAGAGCACGATTGCGGTGTTCGAGAAGCGGGACCGCGTCACCGGGCTCGCCTTCACGTACGAGCCCGAGTTCCTGCGTTTCTTCCAGGCGCGGTTCGAACCGGTGGGGGCCGCGGGGATCTTCAGCGACGCGGAGCCCCGGCGCGCGGCATCCGAGGCCGGCGCGTAGCCCCCGCTTGACAGCGGTGCCGGCAGGCGCCAATTGGGGGCAACCCCAATTGGCGCCTGCTTTGGCGTCGTCGTCGGGAACCGGGTTTGGTGTGCGGCTGGCGGCGAGCCTGTCAACACCTCCCGCCGTGCCCTAGCTTCAAGGCTTGCCCGATCTCCTGCCGCCGGCCGCCCCGACCTCTACTGGAACCGACCGATGAAGCTTCGCCTGCTCAACGCCGCCGTCGTTGCCCTGCTATGCTCTTCCGCCGTATCCGCCCGGGCCCAGGGCGGCGGTGGGCGCGGCGGCAGAAGTGGGGGGGACGAAGGCCCCCCGAAGGAGAAGCCGCACATCGTCACCTCCGATTCGGTCGAGCGGCTCAATCCCATTTCGCCGCTCATCGAACACCGCAAGGAAATCGGCATTTCCGATACCCTGATCGGCAAGTTCGGCGGGATTCTGGCGCGTCTCGACGCCGCCAACGCGCGGCTCCTCCAGCAGGTCGATTCGCTCGCTGCAAACCCGAGCGAGCCGGGAGAGATCTCCGACGACGCGGCGCGAGACGACCGCACCCGCAACCGCCAGCGCCCGGTGAGCCTGGAATACCTGTTCGCGGACATCTCCAAGAACAACGATGCCGCAGCCAATGAGGCCCTGGCCATGCTGTCGGGCAAGACCGTCGAGCGCGCTCAGCGCCTGATCGATGACCAGCGCAAGCGGCTCAGCCAGTTGCTGAGCGACAGCCAGGTGGGCCGTGGCCGCGGCCGATGACGACCTCCGCGCCCGCGTCGGCGACCTCGAAGCGACGGTCGCCGCGCTTCGCGGCGAAATAGCCAGACTCTCGGCCCGCCTCGAGGGCACTGCCGCTTCCTACGCGGCAGCGACTCCCCCCGGCAAGACCGCCGCCGGGTTGGCGACTGCGCTCAAACCGCCCGACCCGGCGCCGGTCACGACCCCGCCGACCCGACGCGCGGCCGCAGCGGCGGCCGGTCCGCAGCCGGACATCGAGAGTCTGGTGGGACGCTACGGCGTGCTCGCGTTGGGTACCCTCACCACGCTGGCCGCCGTGGGCACCTTCGTGAGCTGGGCGGCGGCCCGCGGTCTGCTCGGCCCCACGACGCGGGTCGTGCTCGGGCTCATCCTCGCCGCTTCGCTGGCCGGCGCGGGGCTTCGTCTGCGAGCCCGTGAGCGGTCGTTTGGGTCGGCGCTGCTCGCTCTCGCTCTGGCCGTGGTGCACGTGTGCGCCTGGGCTGCGGGCCCCGGCCTTCACCTGGTACCGGTCAGCCAGGCGCTCGCCTTGGCCGCGGTCGCCTCGATGGCGCTTGCCGCGTTCGCCCTCCTCGAGCGCGAGCAGGCCCTCTGGTGCATCGGCATCGGGGGCGTTGCGATCGCCCCCTTCGTGACCAGCGAGCGCGCGGGAAGCCTGATGCTACTCGCGGCGTACGGCGCCACGGCAGCCATTGCCGGTGCGGCCGGCATCCGCACGCGCCGCTGGCGCTACGCCGAGCGCACCGTCGTCGCCATCGTCGTGTTGTATGCCGTGGCGCTCGCTGTACCGGGAGCAGCGCTGGACTGGGGACGGCTGCTTGCCGTCGCGTTGCCAGTCGCAGTGGCGCTGGCCGGCATTCTGCCCATGACGTCGCGCGATCTCATCCGGCCGCGGTTGCGCGCTGAGGGCGTGATGGCGGCGGCCGCGGCGGGATGGGCGAGCTGGCAGGCTACGCCGCTGGGCCCGAAGTGGACGGGGGTGGCCTTGGGCGCAACGGGCGCACTGTGGCTGCTGATGGCCGACCGTTCGGCCGATGCTCCCCCTGCTGGCCTGGTGAGCGAAGGCGCGAATGTGGAATTTGCACCGTCGTGGATCGACGGCGCAATGATCCCGTTGGCATTCGAGGCGGCTGCCGCCTACGCCGGCCCGCAAACGCCGTGGTGGCCGGCCGGCGCGGCGGCGGTCGCGGCGCTGGTGCTGGCGTTCGCCGTGTGGCGGCGCCCTGTCGGACCGTCGCGCGACGCGCTGGCGTTCGCCTGTGCGGCGACCGCGTTTGCCGCCGCCAATCTCGCGCCGTGGCAATGGCCGATCGCATATCCGTTGGCGGATGTTGGACTGGGTCTCGCGTTCGCGGCGGCGCTGCGGTTACGGCCGAGCTACTCGTGGCTCCACATGGCTGCGCTCGCCCTCGTGGTGGCTGGTGCCCATACGTGGGCGCTCATCGAGCGCCGGATGCCGTTCGTTTATACGCCGTTCGGCACCCGGGAGTCATTGGTGGCGGTCGTGGTGCTGGCGGCATTGGTGGTGGTCGCGTCGTGGGCCGACGTCTGGGCAGCGGCGCTGCGTGCCGCGCGGGCGGGTGACCCGGTGCGAGCCGAGCACGATGGCGCGGTCGTGCGGGCGGTTGCCCGGGCCGCACCGTGGGTATGGGCGTTCATCTGGGTGCATCACGAACTGGCCGTGGCCTGGAGCCCGTCGCTCGCCACGCTGTTGCTCGTCAGCTTCGAAGCAAGCGTGGCAGTGGCTGCGGTCGGCGTGGGACGGGTGCGCGGCATGCGGGCCCTCCGCCACGTGGGGCTGGCGCTGGCCATCGTCGCGGCGGTGCGTGCACTGGGCGCGGTGAATTCGGTGAGGTCGGTCAGTGTGCGGATTGCGTCGTATCTTGTGGCGAGTGCGTTCCTGCTGGGGATCGCCTACTGGTATCGGCGCCGCGGGCCGGATGTCCCGGCGGACGAAATGGCTGGCCGCCGGGCGCCGGATGCCTGAGTCGGGAAGGGCAGGCCCGGGCGGCGCCGCGAGCGGGGAACGCAACCCGCGCCAGCGATGTCGTGGCACTCGACGGCTCCGTGCGTGTATGCTCAGTAGTTGCTTTGGCTCTTCCTCTTTCTTTCATTGGTAACGATTTCTGTGCGCACCTCTTTCAGATCCCTGATTGGCGTCGGGGCGCTGGCCGCCATGGCCGCGCCGGCAGCGGCCCAGCAGCGCTTCGACACGATTGGCGTCGGCGACACGTCGATCTTCGCACCCCTCACAGTGCCGACCCCGAACGCGTTCCGCCTCGGCTCCGGCGCACCCGGCCCGGGCTACTGGCAGAATCGGGCCGACTACGACATCCACGCGACGCTCGATACTGCGACCCGCGTGCTGAGCGGCACGGAGCGGATCAAGTACACCAACAACTCGCCGGTCGCCCTGGATTACGTGTGGGTTCAGGTGGAGCAGAATGCCTTCAAGGATGGTTCGCTGAACTCCTATGTCTACGGGGCGACCACGCGTTTCGGAGCGCGTGGCTTCCGGGGCGGTGACGTCGTGGACAGATTCGAGCAGGTCATTCCCGGCAAGAAGAACGTGCCGCTCACGACGCGCGTCGCCGCCACGGTGATGCGGGCGGATCTCGCCGAACCCCTCGCGCCGGGCAAGAGCACCACGTTGGAGATCGCCTGGCACTTCGCGATCCCGGAACACGGCGCCGACCGTATGGGCTACGACGGCTCGCTGTTCGAGTTCGGGCAGTGGTATCCGCGCATGGTCGTGTACGACGACGTGAAGGGCTGGAACATCGAGCCCTATCTTGGTCAGGGCGAATTCTACTGTGAGTACGGCGACTTCTCGCTCTCGGTGACCGTGCCGGCGGGCTACATCGTGGCCGCCACCGGCATGTTGCAGAACGCCCCCGAGGTGCTGACCTCTGCGGAGATCGCACGCCTCGCGAGGGCCGCGAGGTCCGACACCACAGTGCATATCGCGACCCAGGCCGAGTTGGAAAGCGGGGCGGCGCGCCCCAGGCAGACGGGTACGCTCACCTGGACGTTCGCGGCCAGGAACGTGCGCGACGTGGCCTGGGCTACATCGCCCGAATACATCTGGGACGCGTCGAGCTGGAATGGCGTGCTCGCGCAGTCGTACTATCGGCCTTCGGCTGTGAATCCGTGGTCCGATGCGGCCGATCAGGCGCGCATGTCGATCATGGAGTACTCCACGCGCTGGTTCCAGTATCCGTACCCGCAGATCACCGTGGCCGAGGGGCCGATCAGCGGGATGGAGTACCCGATGCTTGCCATGGAGGCGCGGAGCCGCGACGTCTACGATTTGTACAACGTCATCACCCACGAGATCGGGCACAACTGGTTCCCGATGATCGTCGGATCGAACGAGCGGATGCACTTCTGGATGGACGAGGGGCTCAACACCTTCATCAATACCTTTTCCGAGGCCCGGCGGTATCCGCAGCAAGGCGACGAAGCGCGGCGTGAAGCCGAGGAGCGGCAGCAGGTCGAAGGGTACATGAAGGCCGGGTACGACCAACCCATCGACGTCGGCCCGGACCGGATCAATCCCGAACTGCTCGGCGAGAACCAGTACACCAAGACATCGATGGCGCTGCACCTGTTGCGAAGCGAGGTGCTGGGGGACAGCGCGTTCGATGACGGGTTCCGTGAGTACATCAAGCGATGGGCGTACAAGCATCCCACGCCCAGCGACTTCTTCCGCACTATGGAAGACGCCAGCGGCCGCCGTCTCGACTGGTTCTGGCGCGAGTTCTTCGAGACCAACGACCAGTTCGATCAGACCATCGACACGGTGGCCACGCGCACGGTGGGCGACACCGAGCGGGTTGCAGTCGCCTACGGCAATCTGGCCAGGGGCGTGCTGCCGATCATCGCACGGTTCACTTTCTCCGACGGTACCGCTGAGGACATCGACTATCCGGTGGAGTCGTGGTACATGAACAGCGTCGTGTTCATCCGGCAGTACGCGTTCGTGGGCAAGACGCTGGTCAGGATCGAGCTTGACCCGGACCAGCGGCTGATCGACGTCGACCGCACGAACAACACCTGGAAGGCGCGGTAGCGGCGGCCCGAGTTCCGGCACACGGGCTCTCGCGCTATACTTCGGTCATTCGGGGCGGCGCCCCGGGGCCCAGTCTGGAGGAATGGCATGCGACGGATCACGGCGATTCTGACGTTGGTGCTGGCCACGATTTCGATCGCGGCATGCGGCAGCGGCGGCGGATCCACCCCGCCCACCATCATAAGCGGCGGCATCGCCTACTTCGTCGTCACGGCGTCGGGCAACCGCGATACGGTTTCCATCCTTCCGGGCAACACCGTGCCGTTGTCGGGCGTGGCGTACGACGCGTCGCTCAATCCGCTGGCGCTGGTTGGCGATACCGCGTGGGTATCCCGGAGCCCCTCTATCGCCAGCGTGGACATCCATGGTGTCGTCACCACCGTCGCCGTCGGCTCGACCTGGGTGGTGGGCACGTTCACGCCCAAGAATTCTCAGACCAGCTACGCCGACTCCGTGCTCATCAACGTGCTCGGCCAGACCTAGCAAGCCGGGTGCCGGCCTACTGGTATTGGATGTAGAGCGGGGCCGGGTACAGGCGGAGCACCTCCGCCGGCGTCATCAGCGGGCGCCCGCTCTTCGTATCGTTGTGGTAGAAGAGCTTGAATCCGGTGAACTGCACCGGCTCCGCGTATACGTAGGCGCGGTACGAGTCTTCCTTCAGCGATCGCGGCCCCCACCCGTCCATGTCCACCACGATCTGCACCTTGGGATCCAGGTGGATGCGCCTCGCGTTGGTCAGCATTGGCCGGGTGAACCGGTGCACGATGAGCACCTTGGGCGGCAGATTGTTCGCGGTCACCAGACTGTCGAGCACGCGGACGGCTTCGTTCACGTCGTCGGCGTCCATCGTCCCGATTCGCTTGCCTGGCGCGCTGCCGTCCTTCATCGAGAATTCCGGATCGAGCGCCAGATGCACGTTGGGACGCGCCAGATACGGGAGCAGCCGCTGCAGTTCGGCAGCCACCGTGCTGTGGCCTACCTGCACGTCGAGGAACAGCAGGGCATCGCGTCGATCGGCCCATGACGACACCCGGTCGATCAGCGTGTCGGGCATTCGGGCGCGGTACATGCCGTCGCGCCCGGGGATCGGCTGCGCCGTGCTCACGATGAGCTGCAGCGCGGGCACCACCGGCGTGGCCGGATCGGCGGCCTGCCAGACCGCGACCTCGGTGTCGAGCTTGGCCAGCATCTGTTCCGGGGGGAGGGCGCCGAGGATGCCCATTCCCTTCGAGAGCGGATTGCCGTAGAAGGCGACGATCCGGTGGGTGGGCAGGATCGCTCCGGGCAGCTGCTCGGGGCCGGCCACCGGCCAGATCGGCTGGGCGACGATCGGTTTCGCCGCCGCCGGCTTGGCTGCTTCGTGCGGCGTGCGCTTGGCGCGCGTGGGCGGGAGTGGAGGCGGGGGAGCGGCCTGCGCCGGCAGTCCCGACGCGAGCAGAACACTGCACAGGGCGGCCAGGGCCGCCACGAACGACGGTCGATGCGCGACGCGTCGGAGACTCCTGACTGGCTGAAACGGAGGCGCGCCGGCGATCGTGGTGCCCCCGTCCAGGAAACCCGAGGGCAGCGACCGGCCCGTGCCCGGGCGGTGGTCAGGGGGTTCGGCAGCTTGCAGCATCGCGCGTTTGATCCTCAATGCGTATCGGGTCCTCAACGTCGAATCTCAAGGACGCGGAAACTCCGTCCCCGCAGGCCCAGCGGGTCAGAAGCCGGCCCGGACCTGCAAGTAGAGATTGCGAGGCGGCAGAGGGTAATAATAGGAAATTGAGCCGTCCGTGTACCCGCTGCTGTACCGCAGGACGCCAGTCAGGTTATTGACGAACAAGGTGACATCGAGGTGACCGGGCGCGTCCCGCCATGAGATCCGTGCATCGGTAATGTAAGCGGCCGGCAGAACGAACAGAGGATTTCCCGTATTGTCGAGGAACGATCGCGACGTATACCGGCCCCCCAGTGACAGCGAGACGCCGCGGCTTGTTTCGTAGGTCAATCGCTGGTTGGTGGACACCGTGGGGGTGAGCAGCGGCGGGACGTCGTAGTACGTCATACCGCTGGCGTCGTCGGTGTAGGTGGCGATCCAGTTGCGGCTCATGGCCCCGTTCACCTCGGCGGTCAACTTCGCCGAAACCTGCCAGTGAACGGTGACTTCGACCCCCCGTCTGACACTCCGCGGGACGTTCTTGCGCAGCGGCAGTCCGAGATAGCTCAGCTGGCCGATCGGGGCGATCTCGTCGTGAAACTCCATATCGTACACGTCGGCGTCCACCCGGACGGCGTGCGCCCGATACGCGACCCCCGCCTCGAAATCGTGCACGGTCTCCGGGCGCACGCGATTGAAGGAGCCCACGAACTTCACGTTCGACGTATCGAGGTTGTCGAATCCGGCCAGAATATCGTTCCGTGCCGGTTCGCGGCCATTCACGCCGTATGATGCGTAGGCGCTCCACGCCGGCGCGATGTGATAGGTGAGCCCCGCCTTGGGGTTGAAGAACAGCCAGCTGATGCTCTCCTCGGCAATCCCGGCATTCGCGTCGGGCACGTAGCGCCACCACGCCTCGCGAAGCTGCAGGTCGGTGAACACCGCCACCGGACCCACGGCGTACGTCGTCTTCACATACCCGCTCGCCTCGCGTTTGATGCCGCGGTTGGAATACACCCGGTTCGTGAGATCGGGCAGCGTGTAGTCGTAATGATCGCGGTGGTAGTTGTCGGCGAAGAGACCGGCGTCCACCTGCAGCCGGTCCCCCGCGTAGCGGTACGTGCTCATCAGCCCGTTCCACCAGAAGTCGAGATGATACCGATCCATCTCGGTTGACAGCACGTCGTAATACCCGGTGGCCTCGATCCCGAAGACCTTGGTCGACAGTGACGATCGGTCCGTTAGCAAACGCGTATAGTCCACGCTGGCCAGTGCCTCCTGAAAGTCGTCGCGCTCGTCCGGCGACAGCGGATTGGCCCGGCGGTCGCGCACCAGCGTCGACTCCGCCGCCGCGTCGTAGGCCAGTTGGCTGTGTTCCAGCCCTGCCGTCGCCGTGATCTTCACGATGTCGCGATCGCCGAAGTAGCCGGCGCTCAAGAACGCGGAGCGCGAGAGGTCGCCGGCATGCTCTCGGTAGCTGTCGGTGCTCTGCGCGCTGGCGCGCGCGTAGAACGCCCAGCGGCTGTCCAGCAGCCCCGACGCATAGTCCACCGAAGCCCTTCCGGTGTTCCAGTCCCCAGTGCCGAGCTGCACGTGCCCCCCGGCCGGCGTCCCGGTCAACGACAGCGATTCGAAGTTGATCGAACCCCCGTACGATGCGGTGCCGTTGGTGCTCGTGCCGACCCCGCGCTGAATCTGCACGGATTGGACGCTGCTCATGAAATCGAACAGATCGGCGAAATAGAAAACCTCATCCTCGGGATCGTTGAGGGGAATACCGTCCAGCGTCAGGTTGATGCGCGTCTGGTCGATGCCGCGCAAGAAGATATAGCTGTATCCGGAATAGCCTCCCTCCTCGGCGTACGATGTGAACGACGGCGTGTTCGCCAGCAGCAGCGGCGCCTCCTGTCCGAACGACTGCGCCGAGATCTGGTTGCGCGTCACGACGTCGGCCGAGATCGGGGCATCGGTCCCGCCGCGCACGGCCGAGATCGTCACCCGCTCGAGACTCTGGGCCGTGGGCACCAGTTCCACGACGAGCCCGGTATCGGTCGCCGCTTCGCGGTCGCTGCTGCTGTAGCCCTCGCGGCTGAACCGGAGCTGCACCGGCGGCGAGACCGAAAGCGTGAACCGCCCCGCGGAATCGGTGAGCGTTGCCTCGTGCGTCGACAGTGCTTCCACCCGCACCCCGGCCACCGGAGCGTGGGTGCGGGCGTCGCGCACCACACCCGACACCCCAGCGGCGGCCACGAATGCGGCGAGCAACGTGAAAATCGTCATGAGCGCACGTCCCCGGCTAGGTGGACGCACACGCGGCGGCAAGCCAAATGGCGCGCCGCGACGACCGATGGAATGAGCATGGGTGACTCCCTACGCCGGTATGAGCCGGATCAGGTTCGACGGGTGTGATCTCAGCGCGTGCGCGGATGTGTGCACGGGCACCCCGGTCAGTGGAGAAAACTAGCGGATCCTTCCGGCGCCCGACAGCCTGCGCCCCTGGCCCCAGCGGCCGGCCGTACCCGCATCGTGTCGCGAGTCGGCGGGCGAATCGGCCTCCGGCGGGTGCGGGAATGCGTTCGCCTGCGTTGACGGGGGCTCGGGCCCGTCCTAGACTTCCCGCAGCGTCGGCCGCTCCGGTTCGTGATACCTGGTCCGGCGCCAACCTCGCGGAGAGACTGGATGGCGAAGGAAGAAGCGATACAACTCGAAGGTCAGGTTACCGAAGTGCTGCCCAACGCTACGTTTCGGGTCCTGCTGAGCAATGGCCACACCGTGCTCGCGACCCTGGGCGGCAACATGCGGCGGTTCCGGATTCGCGTGCTCGCCGGAGACCGTGTGACCATCGAGGTATCGCCATACGACCTCAGCCGCGGGCGCATCACCTTCCGTCACAAGAACTGACCCCCTGAAGGATCGCCACTGAGAAGCGCAGGCTGAAAGCCCTGAGCTGACAGCCCGCAGTCTTTCCTACCGATGCCGTGTGCGGACCCGCCGCTTCAGTTGCCGGTCTTCACCGCCCACGCCGAAATCCGATTCGCTCCCGGATACGGTGCATCCCCTTTCAGCTGCCGCCACAGGATGTGGTTGAACAGATCCGTGTTCGCCATGTCCTCGATCTCCAGGTCGAGCCCGCGCGAGTCGCGCGCCCCGCGGCCGGTGGCCGGATTCACCGCGTCGAGGGAGACCCCCGCCGGAAGCGCCACGTACGGACGCAGATCGGGCGTCGCGGCCCAGATCTCCCGCAGCGGCCGCCCGTAGTAGTCGAACTGCGACATCGACTGCAGTCCGAGAATCTCCTCGATCGTCCGCAGCACGTCGCTCGTGTTCGCCCACCGATGCCACGTGCCCTGCCGGTTGTACGCCGAGATCACCAGCATCGGTGACCGGTGCGAATCCACGTGGTCGGGACCGTTCTGCGCGTCGTCCTCGAGCACGAAGATCACGGTGTTCCTCCAGTACGGCGACTGCGACACCGCCTGCACGATCCGCCCCAGCGCCAGGTCGTTGTCCGCGAACGCCGCGTGTGGCGTCGGCATCCCCGCCTGCGCCCCGGACGTATGGTCGTTGGGCAGTCGCACGATTTCAAGAGCCGGTAGATTATTCGCCTTTACATATTGGTCGAATTCCCGCTGCCACACGTCCACTCGGTGCTGGTCGCGGATCGAGAGATCGAACCCCGGATAATCGGGATCGGTGTGCGTCTTGAGAAATGGCTTGTCGCCGCGATATCCCGGTGGCATGGCATCGTCCGGATCCATCGAACTGGGCACTACGAACTCGCCGTAATTCCGGAACGTGATGCCCTTGCGCTGGGCCATGTCCCACATGTAGCCATTCGCCGGCGCATTCGCGTCGTCGTCCGGGATGTGCGCCTTGTCCCCCCCCCCGAACACCGCCCCTTCGTACTCGTACGCCCGCCCGCGATTGGAGTACTCGGACTGCATGGTCTTCTCCAGATAGTCCGTCGCATACGCTGCCGTCGACCAGTTGTGCCCGTCGGCGCTCACTTCCGCGTTCACGAAGAACCGGTCGAACAGCCCGAACCGGTCGGCCAGCGCATGGTGGTTGGACGAGATCGCTCGGGGGAAGAACACCAGCGAGGTATCGCCGTCGCCGGCTGCCATGTCGCCGAACACCTGATCGTACGTGCGGTTCTCCTTGATGATGTAGATCACATGGGCAAACGGCGGGTAGGGCGCCGTGCGGTCGGTGGGCCGGTCCCAGCCGTTCGCCCGCACCACCCGTTGGGTGAGCGCGGCCGACTCCGTCCCCCCGGCCAGAGCAAGCGGCGCCATCATCACTGAGCCGTCCAACTGTCCCAGCGTATAGTTGCGGCCGCGCGGCGGATGCCCGGCCATCGGGACCGGCTGCGCCCCGTCGAGATTTGCATGCGTTCCCAGCCCCTTGGCCGAGGCCACGAACAGCGTGTCGTGCAACACGTCCACCAGCGACGGATACCACGCCGTCGGCACGCGGCCCGCCAGCGCGTCGCGGCCGGCCGCAGCGGCGGCGTCCGCCGTGCGCGCCGAGAGGTCGAAGACGGCGATCGCATTGGCGTCGGCTTCGGCCACGAACAGGCGCGTGCCGTCGGGCGACAGCGCGATCGCATTGGGAGTGGTCCCCTCGCCCGGGCCCCCCGGCGGCGGGTCGAGCAGCGTCTGCATGACGCGGTGCTCTGCCGTGTTCACGACCATCACGCGATCGGTGCTCCCCGATGCCACGAACAACCGCGACCCCGAACGATTGAGCACCATCGCGGACGGGTGGCGCCCCACGCCGATCCTGCGAGCCGCGTATCCGTTGGCGCTCGGCGTGAATTCGGAAACCGTGTACCCACCCCACGCCGAGACGAACACCGTGCCGTTCGGTGCCACCACCACCGCGTACGGATACGCGTCGGTGCCGTAGCGACGCTCCACCATGCCGCTCGCCACGTCCACCACGGCCATCGAGTCGGCCATATTCTCGGCCACGAACAGTCGGCGGCCGTCGGTGGAAAGGGCCAACCCGGCGGGATACCGCCGGCCGGGCGCGCGCGCCGCCTTGGGAGCCAGCACGATGCTGTCGCGCAGCGTAGCGCGGCCAGCCGCCCAGTCGTAGCGGTACACGACGTCCTGATTGCCGCCCGACACGTACAGGGTCTTTCCGTCGGGTGAGAACGCGATGCCGATGAATGCCGCCGGTTGCGCCACCGTCTGCGTTACCTGGCCGGTGGCGCGGTCCAGGATCTGCACGTCCTGGTGCAGCCATCCGCTCGTAACGAGCGCGATGTGCGTGCTGTCGGGCGCCAGCGCCATGCCCAAAGGAAACGCCTCCACCGGGTGCTGCACCGCGGCGGGATCCAGGTGCACGCCGGTGGGCAGACGTCCGATGGTCGTTCCGAGGGTGTTGCCGGCCTGCGGCGAGCGGGGCGGGGTGGCGCGGCAGGCCGCGAACGCAGCGAGCGCACCGGCGGCGGCGAGCGGCCTGATGATCAAAGGGCGGATGCGCATCGAGGATTGGATAGTGAGCTTACCGTGAAACCTATCGCCGGCGCCGTGCGATGACAGCGGGTGGCCCGCTCGCGTTCACCGCGCTGCGCGTTCCAGCCGGTCACGCACGCCGGACCACTCCGGCGCCTCGGGCACGCGCTCCACGAGTACCAGCGCGCACCCCCGTTCGTCGAGATCGTGCAGCTCGGCATACAACCGTCTGGCAAATGCCGCCGGGTCGCGCGGCATCATGCGAGCATCGGGCACGGGGAGCGGCGTGAACGCCAAGGCGCCCACTCGTTCGCCGCGCGCTGTCGCGGCGACGGTCTCGGCCACCGCTGCCGCCCGGGTCGCGTCGTCGAACGGCAGGAGCCGGGCCCGCGGCGCGTAGTGGCGCTCCACCATGCCCGGCGACGATCGCGCGGCACCAGCCGCCACCGCCACCGGCCGCTCCTCCATCGCGCCCACCACGGATGCGATCTGCGCCGCACCGATCATCCCCGGCCGCAGCACGCGTGGCACCGCGCCCGTGAGGTCCACCACCGTCGACTCGATCCCCACCGTCGTCGGACCGCCGTCGAGCACCAGGTCCACCGCCTCGCCAAGCGACGCCACCACGTGGGCTGCCGTCGTCGGAGACAACTCGGTGAACCGGTTGGCGCTCGGGGCCGCCACCGGAATGCCCGCTGCACGCAGCAGAGCGAGCGCCACCGGATGCCCGGGCACCCTCACGGCGACGCTGGGCAGCCCCGCCGTGACCGCGTCGGGCACCACGGGGCGCTTGGGCAACACCATCGTCAGCGGACCCGGCCAGAACGTGCAGGCCAGCAGTTCCGCCGCCGCGGGCCACTCGGCGACGAGCGTCCGCGCGCCTCCAGTGTCCGCCACGTGCGCGATCACCGGATTGTAGGCGGGCCGGCCCTTGGCAGCGTAGATGCGCTCCACGGCCTCGGGGTCGAGCGCGTGTGCCCCCAGCCCGTACACGGTTTCCGTGGGGAATGCCACCAGGCCTCCCGCGCGCAGCACCGCCGCGGCGCGCCGGAGCACCACCGGATCGGGGTCAGTCGGGTCGATGCGCAGGAGTTCCATGCCGCGTACAAGCTAATGATCCTGGCCGCTGCGGGTGGTGGAGGCGCGCCGCCGTTGGGTATGTTATACCGCTCTCCACGCCATTCTCGAACTCCCGCCCCTCATGCCGACTCGCCGTTCGCCGGCCGCCCGGCCGTTTCTCTCCGTCGCCACACCGGCGGCGGCTCCATCGGCGCGCCGGGCGCCGCCGAGCGTCCGCGCGCGCCGGACCGCCCGGTGAGCGGCGTCGAATGGTTCGCCGCCATCGCCGGTGCCATCAGCGTTTACCTCAGTACGCGCGAGAATATCTGGAGCTGGCCCACCGCCATCGTCAACGTCGGGCTCTACATCGTCATCTTCGAGAAGAGCGGGCTGTATTCCGACATGGGGCTCCAGGTCGTGTACCTCGTCCTCTCCATCTACGGGTGGTACGAGTGGCTCCATGGCGGCGCCAACAAGAGCCGGCTCGACGTGTCGCGGGCCTCGCGGCGGGTCTGGATCCTGTCCACCGGGGCCGGCGTCGCCGGCTGGCTCGTCATCTGGTCCATCACCCGCCGTCTGCACGGAGTCTCGATCCCCTCGATCGACTCCGCACTCACTGCCACGAGCCTCGTCGCCCAGTGGATGATGACGCGCAAGATCCTCGAGAACTGGATCCTCTGGATCTTGGCCGACATCGTCTACGTCCCCATGTACATCTATAAGAAGCTCTACGTGACGTCGGGGCTGTACGCGGTGTTCCTCATTCTCGCCATCATGGGTCTCGTCGAATGGAAGCGCAGCCTCGAGCGCCAGCGGTCGCCTGCGTCGTCCTGACGGGGTCTGAGTCCACCGGCAAGACGACGCTCGCCCACCGGTTGGCCGAGCACTACGGCACGGCGGTGTCGCGCGAATTCGTGCGCGAGTACGCCATCGCCCGCGGCAATCAGCTGGGCTTCGACGACCATGGCCCCATCGCTCGCGGCCAGATGGCTGCAGAGGATGAGGCCGTGGCTCGCGCCACCCGCGTGGCGTTCATCGACACCGACCTCGTGAGCACGGTCGTGTATTGCGACCACTATTACGGCCGGTGTCCGGCGTGGATCGTGGACGAGGCGGCCGAGCGCGCCGCCGATCTGTATTTGCTCATGAACATCGACGTGCCGTGGGTGGCCGATCCGGCCCGGGACCGCGGTGATCGCCGCGACGAGATGCACGCCTTGTTCCGCGAGCGCCTCCAGGCCATGCGCCTCCCCTACGTCGAGATCAGCGGCAACTGGGACCAGCGCTTCGCCGCCGCCGTGCGCGCCGTCGACGCGCTGCTGGCCCGCCGGTAGCGGCGGCTACGCCACCACCGTCTGCTCGTCGTCCACGTGCAGGCGCCGGAGCTCCCCGCGGAACAGCGCCGCCACGCGGAGTGACAGGAACAGGGCCACGGACGACAACCCGGCCACGAAGCCCCACCAGAGTCCCGTGGGGCCGGCCGGCGTGCGGAACCCGAGATAGAGACTCACCGGCAGCCCGATCAACCAGTAACCCGCCAGCATAACCGCCATCGGCGCTCGCGTGTCGCCGATGCCGCGCAGCACTCCCGCTGCCACCGCCTGGATGCCGTCGAACACCTGGAACACGCCGGCCACCGGAATGAGCAGCGACGCGATGCCGATCACCGCGTCGTCACCGGTGAACAAGCGCGCCAGCGGCACCGGCAGCGTGAGGAACATGAGTGCGGTGAGCGTCATGAACCCCACGCCGCACAGGAACGCCACGCGCGCCGCCCGCCGGGCCCGGTCGCCGTCCCCGGCTCCGATCGCGTGCCCGACGCGAACGGCCGCCGCCGTCGAGATGCCCACCGGCCCCATGAAGGTCAGCGCCGCCAGATTGATCGCTATCTGGTGCGCGGCTACCTGCGACGTGCCGAACCACCCCATGAGAAGCCCGATCGACCCGAACGCGCCCACCTCGAGCACCTGCTGGAATCCGATTGGCGCCCCGATGGCGAGCATTCGCACGAGCGGCCGGGCGCGGAACGTGTCGGCCCGGAGCACCGACAGGTACGGCCGGAGGGCCGGCCAGGCCAGCGCCATCAGCGCGCCGAACATCGCCCAGCGGCTCATCACGGTGGCGATCGCACTGCCTTCCACTCCCAGCGCCGGCAACCCTAAGTGGCCGTAAATGAACACCCAGTTGAGCGCCACGTTGAGCACGTTCGCCGCCAGAATCGTGATGACGATCGGCGCCAGCCGGCCCATGGCCTGCAGACTCTGGCGAAGCACGACGAACGCCAGAAATGGCAAGGCGCCGGCGATCGAAATGCGCACGTAGGCCGCCGCGTCGGGAACGATTTCCGCCGGTTGCCGCGCCCACGTGATCACCCGCCCGGCCGGCGCCATGAGCAGCGCGCACGCGACGGTCAGCCCCAGGCACAGCACGAGCCCCCGCTGGATGCCACGTTCCACCGCCGGTTCGTCGCGCGCCCCCACGGCCTGGGCAACGATCGGATCGAGCGCGAACAACGTCCCCATCGCGAACACGATCACGTTGAAGAAGTAGATGTTGCCCAGCGCTACCGCCGCCAGTGCGCGGGCGGAAACGTGCCCCACCATGACCGAATCGATCACCCCCATCCCCATCATCCCCACCTGCACCACGACAACCGGGACGGCGAGCGAAGCCAGGGCGCGAAATTCGAGGGCGAACATTCTGACGTGGGCCTGGAAGCGGTCCGGAGGAGGGCGAGGTCATGGGGCAAATCTCGCACGTTCACCGAGTCGTTGCTACGCATGCACTTGCGAGGATTCTGCAAGCCCGGCGGCGCGCGCGTTGACAAACCGCTCCGTCGCATACTTCTTCACTGGACACCTTTTCCGGTTGGGCCTCGCGCATGAAGCCGCATTTCCGCACCGCCGCCGTCACCGCCCTGCTGTTCGTCCCCATCGTGGGCGGCGGCTTTCTGCTGCAGGAACCGCCGGTGCACGCCAGTGCGCAGCTGTTCGACCAGGTGCTCCAACTCGTGTCCAGCCGGTACGTTGACACCCTCGCCGCCAATGATATCTACGCCAAGGCGGCGGCCGGTCTGGTGAAGGAACTGCGCGATCCGTACTCGCAGCTCTTCACCCCCAAGGCGAGCGAGGACTTCGCCCGCGGCACCGGCGGCCGGTACGGCGGCACGGGAATGCTTCTCGGCGAGGACAACAGCGGCACCTTCGTGCAACAGGTGTTCCCGCACACACCGGCGGCCGACGCCGGCGTTCAGGAGGGCGACCGGATCGCCGGCATCGACGGGAAGAGCGTGGCCGGCGTGTCCAGCGTCGATATCGCCACACGGCTCCGCGGAGATGTGGGCACCACCGTCGAAGTGACCTACGCGCGCCCCGGCGTGCCCACGCCGATCAAGCTCTCGTTTGTGCGCCGCGAAGTGCACATCCCGGCCGTGCAGTACACCACGATCCTCGACGGCACGGTGGGATATATCCCCATCCAGACGTTCAACGAGAACGTCGTCGAAGAGGTCACCGCCGCGATCAAGAAGCTCTCGGCCCAAGGCGCCAAGGGATACGTCATAGATCTCCGCGGTAACGGCGGTGGCATCGTCGAGCAGGCGCTCGACCTGAGCAGCCTGTTCCTGAAGGACTCGCAGGAGATCGTGAGCGTGCGGTCACGCACGGGCCCCGACGAGATCTCGCGCGCCAGCGTCGACCATATGGCCGTGGGGGTGCCCCTGGTCGTGATGATCGACGGCGGTACCGCGTCGGCCTCGGAGATCGTAGCCGGCGCACTCCAGGATCACGACCGCGCCCTGGTCGTCGGCACCACGTCATTCGGCAAGGGACTCGTTCAGTCGGTGTACGGGCTCGAGGGCGGCTACGCCCTCAAGCTCACCACGGGCAAGTGGTACACGCCGAGCGGCCGGTCTATCCATCGCGACCGCGAACTCAATGCCGCTGGTCAGCTCGTGGAAACGACGCCCGATTCGCTCGAGACCGACTCCGCGCGCCGCGCTCGGCCCAAGTTCAAGTCCGACGACGGCCGCATCGTGTACGGCGGGGGCGGTATCACTCCCGACGTGCTCGTCCGCGACGATACGCTGACCGCGCTGGAGCAGGGTTTCTTCCGGGCTGCTGCACCGTCGGTCGGCGCGATCAGCGGCGAACTCGACCAGTATTCGCGCATCCTCAAGGACAGTCTCACGACGCCGACCCTGGCCCTCAAGCCGGCGTGGAAGCAGCACCTCATGGATCGATTGGCGGCCCGCGACGTGAAGATCGATCCCAAGTATGACGCGGTGGCGGACTCGATCCTCAGCGAACAGTTGGCCGTGCGTACGGTGAGCAAGGCATTCGGCGACGGCGTGGCCAAACAGCTCACGCTGGCGGAGGACAAACAGCTCCTTCAGGCCATCGCGCTGCTCAAGAAGAGTTCCACGCAGCAGCAACTGCTGCGGGTGGCCGGCGCCCGGTAGCATCGGCGGGCGTCACGGCTGGATACCGGCCGCCGGGCGCTCCGCGTCAGGCGGCCGGTTCGCTGGAATCGAAGGAGAAACGTGCCGATGGCCGAACATCATCTGCGGGTCAGACGCACCGCGCGATACCACACGCTCGGAAATCCCTCCGTGGCGCCTCGTGAGCTCTGGATCGTGTGCCACGGCTACGGCCACCTCGCCGGGCGGTTCATTCGGCACTTCCGTCCCATCGCCCATCCGGACCGGCTCATCGTCGCGCCCGAAGCGCTGTCGCGCTTCTATCTCGACAACAGTCTCCCCCACAGTCCCGACGCGCGAATCGGCGCCACCTGGATGACCCGCGAGGACCGCGACTCCGAAGTAGCTGACTACGTGGAGTACCTTGACGCGATCGCCACCTTGTTTCTTGGCGGCCCGGGCGCGGCTCAGCGGCCACGGCTCGTCGCGCTCGGGTTTTCGCAGGGGCTGGCCACCGTCATGCGGTGGCTCGCCTTCGGGCAGACGCGCGCCGACCGGCTCATCGCCTGGAGCGGGAGCGTGCCGCACGACCTCGACCTCGCGTCGGCGGGCGACCGGTTCGGCACTGAACCGGTGACCTATGCGTGCGGCGACCGCGATGAGTTCTTCGATGCGGCGCGCATCAAGCAGCAGACCGACGCTTTCGCGGCGGCCGGAATTCCCTGCAGGTTCGTGCCGTTCTCCGGTACGCACGCCATCGACGGCGACACTCTGACCCGCGTGGCGGACACGCCGCCGGCGTAGCGGGCCGGCTGGATCCCCATACTGGCCAACCGGCAGCCGGAAGATCGCCGGCTGGATCGGGGGCCGCATCCGTCCCCCGTCCCCCGGCGGCGCTACCGCCGCTTGCGGTCGATGAACCGGCTGAGGTCGCGGCGGTCCTTCTTGGTTGGGCGCCCTTTCTCTTCCCAGGCGAACGCGGCCGGCGCCAACCGAAGCTGTTCCGCCAGTCGCTCGCGTTCTGCGCGCGATGCCGGCGTCTCCTCATACAGGGCCTGGGCGTCCCGGGCCGAGCCGCGGCGGCCTGCCACCGCGCGGACAATGACGACGTGCTCGTATGGACCGAGCCGGACCCGCACTTCGTCGCCGGGCTGGACCAGCTTGGCGGGCTTGGCGCCGTCACCGTTCACCTCCACCTTGCCGCCAGTCGCGGCGTCGGTGGCCAGCGAGCGGGTCTTGTAGAAGCGCGCTGCCCACAGCCACTTGTCGATGCGGATCCTGGATTCGTGCTCGGCCATGGGTCAACTATATCGCGGGCCGCTCCGTTTGCGCTCCATTCATGATCTGTCGAGGTTCTGTTTATGTTCTTAATCCCACAAACGCTTGACAGTTAATGACTGTTAGGTAAGTTAAATCTCAAGCGACCAGAATCTTCTTGTCTGGCAACTTGTTGTCTCGCCTCAGTAACTGACCAACCGGTCGGTCATTTGCGAATACAGCAGCCGCTTGGAGGATACGATGGCGCAACCTGATCTAATCCACGAGCCGAAATGGCGCCGCATGCCCGAAGAGCGGCCGCGCCAGATCCTCGATGCGGCATTCGAAACGTTCGCTGAGCACGGACTCGCCTCGGCTCGTCTCGAGGACATCGCTCGGCGGGCTGGCGTTTCCAAGGGCACGATCTACCTCTATTTCCCGAGCAAGGAAGATCTGTTTCGCGAGGTGGTGCGCCATACGGTGGGCGATGCGATTGACGACGTCGAGCGCCGGCTCGCCGGCCCCACCGCCATGGACGATCTGAATTCGTTCATGGACGCGCAGTGGCACTTTCTCTGCTCGCCCAAATTTCCGCCGCTGCAGCGCTGGGTCCACTCCGAACTCACAGCCTATCCCGAGCTCGCCAGCTTCTACGGCCAGGAAGTGCTGGGGCGCGGGCGTCGGCTGCTGCGGGGAATCCTCGAACGCGGAATGGAGGGCGGCGAGTTCCGGCGCATGGATAGCGGGCTCGCCGCCCGCGCGCTGGTCGCCCTGCTCGTCACCTACGGGAATTGGCGGCACCGTCCGGTGCTTTGCGATTCGATAGACGGCAAGTCCGACAGGCAGTTGCTCGAGGAAATCAAACAGTTCTACCTCTCCGCCATTCGCCCCCTGAACGACATCTCGATCGCGAACACGCCTTCCCTCACATGATTGCCATGTCCCGTTGTTCCTCGCGCGCCGGGCAGGTGCGTCTCGTCATCGTTTCGGCAATGCTTGCCACGGCAGGAGCCGTGGGCGCCCAGCAAACGGCGCCGCAACCATTGTCGCTCGCCGACGCGATCCGCATGGGTGCCAAGCAGAGCGCTCTCGTCGAAACGGCGGCCCTCCGGACGGCGCAGGCCGAGGCGCGCATATCACAGAGCCGCTCGGTCTTCATGCCCAACGTCTCCGCCTCGGCCACCGAGATGGACAATACGCTCAACTCGGCCACCTTCGGGTTCAATTTTCCGGCACAGCCCGGGCAGCCGCCGCTGCTCAATCCGCTGGGCCAGGTGATCGGACCCGTCACCACGTTCGACCTGCGCGGCCACATCTCGCAGACCGTGTTCGATCCGGCGGCCTATCAGCGCTTGCAGGCGTCAAAGGCCAGCGCCGGCGCGGTGAGCGTGGGAGAGAGCGCCGCCGCCGAACAGGCGGCGGCCCAGGCCGCGGTGGCGTATCTGCAGGCCCTGCGCGCCGACGCGCAACTCGCGGCCCGCCTAGCCGATTCGTCGCTCGCCGTGGACCTGCTGGGGATCGCTCGCGATCAGCTCACAGCCGGTGTGGGTGTGGCGCTCGACGTCACGCGCGCCGCGTCCCAGCTGGCGGGCGTCAAGGCGCAACTCATCGCGGCCCGGAACATGCAAGCCCGCTCCCGGCTCGATCTCGCGCGGGCACTCAATCTGCCTCTCGATGCGCCGCTCCAGCTCACCGACTCGCTCGGTACGCTCACCACGGTGCCCGATGCGGATGATGCCGGCGCGGCGGTGCAACGGGCGCTGCAGGCGCGCCCCGACGTACGCGCCCTCGAGCAGCAGTTGCGCGCGGAGCAGGTGCAGGTGAACGCCACGCGCTCCGAGCGGCTGCCCACCATCGACGCGTTCGGCGACGACGGTGGCATCGGCCTCCGGCTCAACAGGCTGCTCGTGACCTATACCTGGGGCATCGAACTTTCCGTGCCGATCTTCGACGGCAACCGTCGCGGCGGCCGGGAGAGCGAGCAGGAAGCCGCGATGCGCGAATTGCAGGTACGCGTGCGGGACCTGCGCCAGGAGGTGGCGGTGGAGGTGCGGAGCGCGGCGCTCGACGTCGCCTCGGCGCGCCAGGCGGTGGACGCGGCGCGCGAGCACGAACAGCTCGCCGAGCAGGAAGTGTCGCAGGCCCGCGACCGGTTTCGGGCCGGAGTGGCCGGCAATGCCGACGTCATCACCGCGTCGCTCTCGCTGAATGAGGCGCGCACCCAGTTCATCGATGCCCAGGCAGCGTTCCAGTTGGCCCGTGTGGCGCTGGCGCACGCCGAAGGCCGCACGACCTCGCTCCAGTAGACCGCGTTCCGCTTTGCTCATTCGAACACGACTCACTCTTCCGTAACGACGACTCATGGCAATCCCAACGACCTCCGCAGATCGCGACGCGGCGCCGGCTCCCAACGGAAACCGCCGGCGGCTGGTGCTCCCCATTCTCATCGTACTCGTATTGCTCGGGCTCGGTTGGGCCTTCGAGCAGTGGACGTACTCCCGTGCACACGAGTCAACTGACGATGCCCAACTCGATGGCGACATGACGCCGGTGCTCGCCAAGGTCGGTGGCTACGTCCAACGGATCACGATCGACGAGAACGAGCACGTCGCGGTCGACTCATTGCTCGTGCTCATCGATCCGGCCGAATACGAGGCGCGGCTGGCGCAGGCCGAGGCCGATCTGGCCGCGGCGCGCGCAGCCGTGTCGGGCCCGCTCGGCGAGGGGCAGGCCCAGGCCATGGTGCAGGCCGCATCCAGCCAGCGCGCTTCACTGGACGCGCAGATCGAAGCGGCCAAGGCCAACCTCGTCAAGGCCGACGCCGACCTGGCCCGCGCCAACGAGCTGGTGGCCAAACAGATCGTGTCCCGCCAGCAGCTCGACGCCGCAAGGGCGGCGGCCGACGCCGCTGCGGCCACTCTGCAGGCCCTGGAACGTCAGCAGAACGCCGCGGGGTCGAACGTCTCGGCGGCGCAAGCCGGCGTGCGGCTGGCCCAGGCCCGGTTGGCGGCGGCGCAGGCCGCGGTGGAAAACGCCAAGCTTCAGCTCTCGTACACCCGCATTACTGCCCCGATGGCCGGCATGGTATCGCGTAAACAGGTGGAGCTCGGGCAGCTCGTGCAGCCCGGCCAGCCACTGCTGACCATCGTCGCCGACACCGGTGTGTGGGTGACCGCCAATTATAAGGAAACGCAGCTGGCTGACATCCGCGTCGGACAGTCGGTGGACATCGACATCGACGCCTATCCGGGGTGCTCGGCCAAGGGCAAGGTGGAGAGCCTGTCGGCGGCCACCGGAGCCATGTTCGCCCTCCTGCCGCCCGACAACGCCACCGGCAACTTCACGAAGGTCGTGCAGCGTGTCCCGGTACGCATCGCCGTGACGCAGGGATGCGGCCCCGACCGGCCGCTCCGGCCGGGTATGTCGGTGGTCGCGCACGTCGTCACCAAGTAACCGAGGCACCGCTCTATGACGGATTCGGCCGCAACGGTCGAGGACGGCGTGCGCCTCGTAGCCGGCGCGCGCGGTACGGCTCGTTTGGTCTCGCCGCCGCCGGTGGTGCACGCCGCCGAGCACGACGACCCGTACAAGTACAAGTACATCATCGCCATCGCGGTCACGCTGGCCGCCGTGCTGGAGCTGATCGACACGTCCATTGTCAACGTCGCCATTCCCAACATGATGGGGAACCTCGGCGCCACGCTGGACGAGATCTCGTGGGTGTCCACGGGCTACATCATCGCCAATGTGATCGTGATCCCGATGTCGGGGTGGCTATCCGCGTACTTCGGGCGCAAGCGGTACCTCACCGGATCGATCGCGCTGTTCGTGAGCGCGTCGTTCATGTGCGGCGCAGCGCACACGCTGGGCGCGCTCGTATTCTGGCGCGTGATCCAGGGATTGGGGGGCGGCGCGCTGCTCTCCACGGCCCAAACGACGTTGTTCGAATCGTTTCCACCAGAGGAGGTGGGCATCGGTCAGGCGATGTTCGGCGTGGGCGTGATGGTCGGCCCGACGGTCGGCCCCACGCTCGGCGGCTGGATCGTGGACAACTATAACTGGCCCTGGATCTTCTACATCAACGTGCCCCTCGGAATTCTCGCCGGGTTCATGGTCTACACGTACGTCCATGACGCGGCGCACCAGGCGCGGGCCAAGAGCATCGATATCGCCGGCATCGCGCTGCTCGCCACGGGCGTCGGCTCGCTGCAATGGATGCTCGAGCGCGGCGAGCGCTACGACTGGTTCGACTCGCGCTTCGTCACGACGCTGTGCGTGGTCTCGGTGACGTCGTTCGTCCTGCTGCTCTGGCGCGAGATGACGGCCAGGGAACCGGTGATCAACTTCCGCGTCTTCAAGAGTCGGCAGCTCACCGCCGGCGTGAGCATCGCCGCCTTTCTCGGTCTGGCGCTCTACGGGTCGCTCTTCGTCCTTCCGGTGTTCCTGCAACAGTTGCACGGGTTCACCGCCAACCAGACCGGACTGGTCATACTGCCGGGTGCCATTGCGTCGGCCGTGACGATGATGTGGGTGGGGCGCAACGCCAACTGGCTCGACGCGCGCATCACGGTGACCATCGGCGCCCTGTTCTTCATGCTGTCCATGTACCAGCTCTCGTACTTGAGCCTCGACGCCGGGCGGGGTGACCTGTTCTGGCCGCTCATCTGGCGCGGCCTGGGGCTTGGGCTGATCTTCGTGCCACTGACCAACGCCACGATGGCCGACTTGGCGACGCGCGAACTGGCCCAGGGCACCGGCATGTTCAACCTCACGCGGCAGCTCGGCGGCTCGCTCGGCATCGCGATCATGGCCACGCTGCTCACCCGGTTCACCTCACTGGCCCGGGGCACGCTCGTCCAGCACGTCGCGGCCACCGATCCGATGACCCTGGGGCGCCTGGGGGCGATCACCAACGCCATGATCGGCCGCGGGGCCAGTCCGATCGTGGCCCATCAGCAGGCGCTGGCGATCATGGACCACCAGGTCATGGCGCAGTCGAGCGTGCTGGCGTTCTCCAAGATCTACCTGCTGAGCGGCGTGCTGCTCATGGCGTCGCTGCCGCTACTGTTCTTCTTCCGCACGGGGAAGGCGCGCACCACGGTGCGCTCGCTGCACTAGGCGGCGGCCGCCGGGAACTGTTCGGCGGCGGCGGTGATTGAAGCAGGTGAGCGCCGGCGGTGTGGACCCTCGACGGCGCCAGGCGTCCACACTAACGTCGAGCCCATGGCCGCACGACATCACGGGGTCGTCCGCATCACCCACTGGGTGAACGTCGTCGCGCTCACCATCATGGTGGGCAGCGGCCTGCGCATCTTCAACGCCTATCCCGCCTTCGCGCGCAAAGGCGAATCATTCTGCTGCTACCCGTTTGCCGGAAAGCTCTTCCCAGCCTGGCTGACTTTCGGAGGATGGCTGGCCGGCGCGCGCCACTGGCACTTTGCGGCGATGTGGGTGCTCGTCGTGAACGGGCTCGTCTACCTCGGCTTCGTCTATTTGCATGGGGAATGGCGCGATCTCGTGCCACGGCGCGGGCAGCTGCACGGCGCGTGGGAGATGGTCAAGTTCTACCTGTTCGTGCGTCCCGATCATCCGCGCCAGGGCAAACACAACGCGCTCCAGCGCGGCACCTACTTCGCCATGCCCGTGTTCGCCGGGTTGGCGGTGGTGTCGGGCATCGCCATCTGGAAGCCCGTGCAACTCGCCTGGCTCGCCAACGCGCTGGGCGGCTACGTATGGGCGCGCTACTGGCACTTTCTGGCCATGCTGGCGCTCGTCGCCCTCTCGTGCGTGCACGTGTTCATGGTGTTCGTGGTCGATCCCTACTCGTTGCGCGGGATGATCACCGGCGGCTACGACGAGACAAAGTCGCCGGAAGCCCGGAATGCCAGACCATTGTGGTGGAAGCGCCGCCCGCCGAAAAGCACCGCGGCTGCCCGGCAGGAGAGTTCGTGAGCATGGACCGGCGTCGGTTTCTCGCGCTGTCGGGAGCGTCGCTCACCGCAGCGTTCCTGGCTGCCTGCGACTCGCAGGGGCCGGACAGCGCCCAGGCCCTCCTGGCGTTCGCGGAGCGAAAGAACGAAGGAGTGGAACGGTTCCTGTTTCGCCATACGTCCATGGACCACGCGCCGCGCGGCGCCGCCACCGCTGGCTCCGCCTTTCCCCAGTATTTCGTCTCCGACGCACTACCGGTGTGGGATGCGTCCGCCCGCGGACCGTGGAGCCTCCAGGTCTCCGGTCTCGTCGACCGACCGCTTGCGCTCACGCTGGAAGACCTGCTCCGCATGCCGCGCATCACGCAGCGGGTGAACCACTATTGCGTTGAGGGCTGGACGGCGGTGGCGGACTGGACGGGCACGCGTCTCTCCGAATTGGCGAGGCTCACCGGCGTGCACTCCGAAGCTCGGTATGTGGACTTTGCGTCGTTCGACGACGGCTACCACGAGAGCTGGGACCTGGCGAGCGCCATGCATCCCCAAACCCTCATTGCCTACGGCATGGACGGCCATCTCCTCGCGCCGGGCCACGGCGCCCCAGCCCGTGTTCACTCGCCGGTCAAGCTCGGCTACAAGAACACCAAGTACTTGGTGCGCGTGCACTTCATGGCTGAGCGCAACGGTGGCTACTGGAGCGATCAGGGCTACGAGTGGTACGGCGGCACTTAACGTTTCCTTGCGGGCCGCGTCTCCCTCAGTGAAGCGCGCGCGATGGGGCGCGATGCTGGCACCAGGGAGAGGCACATGAACGGCAAGATGACGACACTCGTGGCGTTGGCGCTGGCTGGGAGCGCGGCAGTAGCCGGTGCGCAACAGCGCGGCGGCATGGGCCCGATGCGCGGTCAGGGAATGGGACGCGGTGGCGAGCCCGGCGCAATGCAAGCCATGATGCAGCGCCAACTGTTCCGCGGCATCACGCTCACCGACGCGCAGAAGGCGCAACTCCAGAAGCTCCAGGCCGACAATCGCACGCTGATGCAGGCACTGGCCAAGTCGGCCCAAGCCGACCGTGAGGCGGTGCTCACGGCGCGCGACAATGGAGACACGGTGGCGCTCAAGGCGGCGCGCCAGAAGCTCCAAGGGTATAGCAACCAGCGAATCGCACTGCGCGGTCAGATGATGAAGAGCGTGCGCGGCGTGCTGGCGGCCGACCAGCAAAAGCAATTTGACGCCAACCGCACGCGCCTGCAGCACCGCGAGGCAGCCGCGATGCGCAACATGCGGCAGCACCGGATGTGGCAGCGTCGTGTGGCGATGATGCGTGGCATGGCGCCCAATCGCGGGCGGTTCGCGCCATGGGGCCGTGGCGCCGGCGGCCCTGCGTTCCAGAGGGGCCGCGGTTGGGGGCCGGGGCGCGGCGGGTTCGGCCAGGGCCAGGGATTCGGACCGCCCCGCGGTCGCGGTGGTCCGCCTCCGGGCGGGCAGCCTCCGGATTCGAGTCATGTGCCGCCGGCGGTAGGTGGGTAAGGCCCTGCCGGTCCGGCATCGCGTGGGGACCCGGTGCTGGTAGGTGGGGGAGGGACGCGTAGGGCTCGCGGAAACGCGAGCCCTACGTGTATTCAGCCCTTCGCGGCCGGCGGTGTCTCGCCTACCAACCGGGCGCCAACTGGACGCCTACCACCCAGTTCTTGCCTGGCCGCTCGAAGGGATGGGCCACATACGTCTCGAGCACGAAGTAGCCCATCAGGTTGATGCGGGTCGTGATGCCGGTGCTGAACACCGGGATGTGATCCACGCAGTTCACGCCGTAGGCGGCCTCCGTCACGTTGGACGCGCTGTTGCAACTCGCGGGAATCCCGTTGGCCGTAGTGGTCAGCCGCCAATCGGGCGGTTGGGTGGACGAGTACGCGATGCCGGCGTCGAAGAACGGAGCGACCTCGACCGGTATGATGGACGTGGGGAACAGCCCGAACTGTGGCGAGCCGAATAGCGGAATCCGGAACTCCAGATTGACCACGTCCATACGGCTTCCCAGCAGCCGGTCGAACACGGGGCAGGCGTTCGATGAGCCGCTGGCCACGCATTCGTTGGGGCTGATCGATCCGACGCCGTACCCCCGAATCAGCGTTTCGTCGCCCAGGTACAGCGGGTAGATCTCTCCGCTGTTGTAGGCCTCGGCGTCGCGCCCGTACCGGCCGTAGTGCAGGCCGCGTATGGCCAACGTGAATGGCTGCATGAAGAAGTATCGGCGGTAGTCCCCCAGCACGCCCTGGTAATTCAGTTGCCCGAACGTCGGAGTGTATTCCACGCGCCATCGTTCTCCCGATACCGGGCCAACGTACGCGAAATTGGAATTATCCGAAACGAAGGCAATGTCGGCCTGAGTGTAATACGTGGACGGCAGCCCAGGCACCGTGCCGAGCCCTTCGTTCACCACCGAATTCCCCACCACGGTGATGCTGTCGACCTCTATGTCGTAACCCAGGCGCGTGGCCGAAACGCCGAGTTCGAGACGTCGCGTGGTAGAGAGCGGATATTGAGTGAAGAGCGACGCCTGGTCGATGTAGATGCGTTCCAGGATCTGGTAGTAGTTGATCGCGGGATTGCCCTCGAACGTCGCATTTGCGAGTGAGGTGTACCCGGTGAGATACGGGATGTGTTCCACCCCGAATCCCCAGTTCCAGCGGTGTCGGAGATCGGTATAGTACACGGCGCCGCCGATATCCTTCACCGTGCCGTTGGCCTGGAGCACCGTGTAGATCTGCCGGTCGCTCAACTGATCGCCCCACAGCGCCGCGATGCCGCCCGCCACCCCCGTCCCGAAGTATCCGCCCACCTGAACCCCGATGGTCGGCTGGCTGATCGCGTCGAGTGAGAACGACGAGTGGTACGGATGTGTCGTGAAGTCTGTGCCTGACACGAGCCCCGTGAGCGGGTCGTTGAGGTACGCGGTAACCGTGTTCGTTCCCGGCAGGTCGCCGGGCGGCAGAATGCTCGCCACGTTCACCGCGGACGTGGGCTGCACGGGTACGCCAGCGGTGGCCGGCGCGTCGAGCCCGTAAATCCCGTAGCCCTGGCCCTGGAAGACCGTGAACAACATGCGTCCGGTGGTCGGCGACACCGTGATCGCCGGCGAGGTCTCGGTGATGCCGCTGACCCCGGTGGCCACCTTCGTCACTCGACGCACGGCGCCGGTGGCGAGGTTCAGCCGGTACACGTCGCTGAACCCGTCCTGGTTCGAGACGAACAGCAGATCCTTCCCGTCGGGCGAGTACTGCGGATTGATTTCCTTGGCGTTGGGGAAGGGCGAGTATACGGTCACCGGCCCGCCGTTCACGCTGATCGTGGCCAGCTGCCGTTGCGAGAACTGGAGGTCCTTGAAGCTCGTGCCCGGCCCGCGATCGCTCGAAAACGCGATCGTCTGCCCGTCGGGCGAGAACGCCGGCATCTCGTCGGCGTTACGGTCGTTCGTCAACTGCCGGACACGACCGGACGCGAGGTCGAGCGTATAGATGTCGCTGATTCCGCCGGCCATCCCCGACAGGGCCAGCAGCTTCCCGTCGGGAGACCAGGAGATGCCGGTCACGGCACCCACCCCAGGCACCTGGATGTGGCGCTCGATCTTTCCCGTCGCCACGTCGAGCAGCGCTATGTCGTCGCGGCCGTCCTCATCCACCATGAACGCGAACTGCGCGCCGTCAGGCGACCAGGCGCCGCTGGAGTTGATGAAGTTCAGCGCGTCGAAATGGGGATCGCTGGCCGGCGACGCCAGCTTTCTGACGATCTCGCCCGTCTTCGCGTCGGCAAGATACAGGTCGATGCTGAACAGGCTGCGCGACGAAAAGAACGCCACGTACTTGCCATCGGGGCTGATCACCGGAGACACGTTCAGGTCCGCCAACTTGCGTCCCGTCCGTAGCACCGGCTGGCCTGCGTCCTGCGGCTTGGTGCGGCCCACGAGCTGCGACGTATACAACGCCCTGTTCGCCGCCGCCCAGTCGGCGCTCAGCGAATCGGGCGTCTCACCGAGCACACGCGTGATCGCGTTGTCGAGCCCCGAACGCAAGGACGTCCGGTAGATGTCCACCACCGACCGCTCGCCCCAACGTCCGGCGACGTACGCCCACAGCGCCTGGCCGTAGCGGTACGGGAAGAAGCGCGGATCCGTATTCAACTGCTTGATCGTCGGGAAGGAATCGCGCTCCACGGCGTCGCGCATCCACATCGCCGTCAACTCGCTGTTCCGGCCGAGCGAGAAATACTCGGCCATCCCTTCGATCAGCCACAGCGGGAGATTGCCCACCCGCGCCAACCCGGCCGCGTCCCCGCTCTGCGCGATGTCGTACTGGAACACGTGCACCAACTCGTGCCCGATGACGTGGTCGTTGTCCTTATAGCTGCCGGTGAACGGCAGGACGACCCGGTCGCGCATTCCCTCGGTCACGCCCCCCTCTCCTTGCTCGGGCGCTTCCTGGACCACATTCGTCTGCTCGAAATCCGCGTGGTCGGCGTACACCACGATCGACTTGCGCTCGAATTCGTGCGAGAACGTCTCCGAATGGCGCGCGTACCACCGCTCGGCCATCCGCCCCAGATCGAAGGCGGCCAGCGACTCGGCCGGATAGTAGTAAAGGTCGAAGTGTGCGGTCCGGAGAATCCGGAAGTCGAACGTCTGGTACTGGACCTTGTTGCGCCCGAAGTACTGCGCCGAGGCGGTGGACACTCCGCCCGTGGCCAGGAACGCCAGGGCCAGGGCCGCCGGACGGGTGAGCCATCGAATCATTGAAGCCCCGCGGTGGAACCGCCTTGAATTAGTCGTCATCGCCGTAGATCGCATTCCTGCTGAATACGGGCCGCCGCCCGCCGAAGCAAGGGGACCGCCTCCTTCGGACGCGTATCCGGGAGCGGCCGGGCACGCGCGCTTGAGCGCGTGATAACAATGCCGTGTGGTACGCCTCAAAGTTCCCAAAGTGCCCGATTGCCGGTCCAGCCACGCGCCCCGTTGCGCGCGGCCCGCGCCCGGGCCAAACTAGTGGGTCGCGGCGCTCCCGTCTCCCCCCAGACCTCCCGCCGATGGCCCGCTCCGATCACGCGCGCCCGCCCCGCAGCCCGCGCCCCTACCGCCCGACTTTGCTCGACCGGCTCGGGCCGGATCGCTTCCACGTCCTCAAGGCGGCCGGTTGGAGCGCGTTTGGAGCGCTCATGATGGTTCCCGTGGCCGCGCGGCATAGCCCCTTCGGGTGGTCAGTGGTGATTACCATTCCGCTCTGCTTTGTGCTGACCTGGGTGGCGCTCACGGCGGTTGCCCTCCTGCTCATCCAGCCGGCCACAGCGGTCGCTGAATTCTACCTCACCCCCACCGGCGCCAGCACGCCGTACGAAGAGCAGTTCTCGCAGGAACAGGCCCTCGTGATGCAGGGGCACGTGGACGAGGCACTGGCGTCCTACGAACGGCGCATTGCGAACGACCCGGGCACCGTTGCGGCCCGTATCCAGGCTGCGGAACTGTACGCCGGCCTGGCCAACGACCCGGCCCGCGCTGCCGAGCTACTTCGCGAAGCCCAGCGGTTGCCAGGATTGACCTCCGGCGAGGACGCGTACGTGGGAAATCGCCTGGCCGACCTGTATCTCGGCCCCCTCGAGGCACCGCAACGCGCGCTGGTCGAATTGCGACGCCTGCTCGACCGCCATCCGGACTCGCGCGTTGCGCCGCAACTCCGCCAAGCGATTGCGTCGCTCAAGCAGAGGCACGGCCCCCACCCGCCGCCGCCCTAGTCCGCGTCGCCGCGCCGGTGGCGCTTGCGGTCGCTACGGCGGCGCTTGTCCTGCAGACGCCGTTCCACCGAAGCGCGAGTCGGCCTCGTAGGACGCCGCCGCTTGGGCACCACCAATCCCCGCCGAACCAGCGTTGCCAGCCGCGCTTCCGCCGCCTCGCGGTTCTGTGCCTGACTGCGTCGCTCGCTGGCCACCACCCGAAGCGTGCCGTCGGCCGTGAGCCGCGCATGCAATGCGCGGCTCAGCCGCTCGCGCTGCTCGTCCGACACCGCACGCGACCGCACCACGTTCCATTCGAGCTCCACGCGAGTGGACGACGTGTTCACGTGCTGGCCTCCCGCCCCGCCGGCCCGTGAGACCCGCACAGCGAGTTCGTGTCGCGGAATGGAGAGCGACACACTGACGTACAGGTCAGTCCGACCGGTCAAGGACCCGCTCCACGGCGCGGTGCACCCGCAATGCCGCCACGCGACGGCCGTCCATCGCCACCACTTCCAACTCTCCTCCCGGATACCCCGCCCGGTCCCCGATCCTCGGCAACCTGCCGAGCCGGGCGAACGCATACCCCCCAATTGTCCGCCAATCGCCGTCCGGAATCGGCAACTGGTACTCCCGACGCACGTCGCGGAGCGACAGCGAACCCGCCAGTTCGAGCACGCCGTCCGTCTCGATCGCCGCCCGGCTCGCCACGTCGTACTCGTCGTCGATGTCTCCAATGACCTGCTCCACCAGATCCTCGAGCGTCACGATGCCGGCCGTGCCCCCGTACTCGTCGAGCACGATCGCCACGTGCGCCCGCGTCTTGCGCAGGTCGTCGAGCACGCGCTGAGCCGGGCGCGTGTCGGGCACGAACAGCGGCTCCCGCATGTGCCGGGCCAGCGAAAACGGCGCCCCAGAGTCATGCAGCCAGAGATCCTTGGCCAGGAAGATTCCCACGATGTCGTCGAGCGACGCGGCGTACACCGGATAGCGCGAATACCGTTCGCGCCGCAGGACGTCGTGCACTTCCTCTTCCGCGGCGGTGAGCGGCAGAGCCACCACGTCGGTACGTGGGCGCATGACCTCGCGCACCCGTTTGGCGTGGAACTGCAACACATCGGCGACCATCCGGGCCCCGGCCTCGGAAGAACCCACAGGCCCAGACCCGAAGAGCACACCTGAGGCACCCGCAGCACTCGGGGCCACCGGCACCATTTGGGCTATGTCTGAGGGAGATACCCCGAGTAAACCCAAGGCCCAGTTGCGGATACGTCGGAATGCGCCGGTTGTTGGCCGTTGGCTCATTTGTGCGAAGTCGGCCTCGGGAAGCGGCGTTGGCGGGTCGGAAACCTATGCACTGGCGGGTCGTCCATCGCTATAGCAGAATGCCAGAGTAAACGGGGTTCCAAGAATCTCGCACTTTGCAATAACCATTCGTCGCATGCGCTTTCACACTCCAGCACTGAGCCAACCCTCGATCCAAGCCATGTTGGACCCGCGGCACCTCCTCCGCTGGGTCTACCTCGGCCGGCTTTCTGTTGCCAGCGCAATCTTCATCGCGGGCGTGGTCAGTTGGGCGCGTCAGGAAACCGATGCCTCCAAACTCACCGTGGTCACCGTCGCCTTTGCCCTGGTCACGGTCCTCACGGTCGCGTCGTTCGCCTACAGCGAAATATACAAGAAGCCGCTCGGCAAGACTTTCCTTTACCTGCAGAACATTCTCGATCTCCTGCTCGTGACGGTCGTGGTACACGTCACCCCGGGTGGAGCCGAGAGCGGCTCAGTCTCCCAGTTCTCGGCGCTGTACATCCTGGTCATTGCCACCGCCACCCTCATGCTGCCGATGGGCGGCGGGCTGCTCATCGCGGCGCTGGGCATCGTGATGTTCTTCGCCGACACCGTGTTCGGCGTGAACGCCGAGATGCACAGCAGCATCGTGTGGGCACAGCTCGGCGTATTCGCCGCGGTGTCGCTCGGTTGTGCGGTCCTCGCCTCACAGTTGCAGAAGGCGGGTGAGGGCAAGGAAGTGCTGGTTGCCGCGCTCGAGCATGCCCGGGTGCAGGCCGACGACATCCTGCGCAACATCCAGAGTGGCGTCGTGACGATCGACTCGGGCGGCAAACTGCTCTACGCCAACCCCAAGGCGCAGGCGCTGTTGGGAGTCAATCTCGAGGCCGCCATGGGCGCACTGGTCGTCGAGCGGATTGCAGCCGTGGCGCCGGAACTGGCGCACGCCCTCGTGCAGTCGGTGACCGAGCGAATCCGCACCACGCGAGGCGAAGGGATCGTTACTGCGGGAGGCCGAAGCTTCCCGATCGGCGTCACCACCACGTACACCGAAGGTGATGGCCAACGCACCGACCGCACGGCCACGGCCATCTTCCAGGATATCTCCGACCAAAAGCGCATCGACACGTTGCGCCTGCGCGCCCAGCGCTTGGAGGGCGTGGCCGAATTGAGCGCGTCGCTGGCCCACGAGATCAAGAACCCGTTGGCGTCAATTCGCAGTTCGGTGGAGCAGCTGGCCAAGATGCGCCAGGAATCTGCCGACCAGCAGACGCTGAGCGGCTTGGTGTTGCGCGAGTCCGACCGGCTGTCACGCCTGCTCACCGAGTTCCTCGACTTCGCCCGCGTGAGGGTGTCGCGTACCGGCTCGGTGGACGTGGCCGAGGTCGTGCGCGGAGCCACCCGCCTCGTGGAGGCGCACCCCGACCGGTCCCATGTGCGTCTGGTGTGCACGGCCCCCGATGACGATTCGCTCGTCGTACAGGGCGACGAGGATCTGCTACACCGCGCCGTGTTCAACCTGATTCTCAATGCCGCGCAGGCGTCGCCCGATGGCGGTACGGTGCGCGTGGATGTGATGGCGATAACGCCCGATCAGCTACCTATGGGTGTGCGCTACGACGAGGGCAGCGTCGCGGTCCAGGTGGCCGATGAGGGGCCGGGCATCGCCCTCGAGATCCGCGACCGGCTGTTCGATCCGTTCTTCACAACCAAGCCGGGTGGCAGCGGCCTCGGGCTCGCGGTAGTGCACCGGGCCATCGAGGCGCACCGCGGTATGGTGTTCCTCGACAGCACGGCCCGTGGCACCACGTTCACCGTGATCCTGCCGCCCGTTCAGACCACAAACGGAGAGACCACGTGACGCCCCGTTCGCCCGACCAAAGGCCAAGCGTGCTCGTCGTCGACGACGAGACCGGCATCCTCGAATCGCTGAGCATCCTGCTCCGCAACGAAGGGTTCGATCCGCGGCTCGCTCACGGAGGCAAGAAAGGGCTCGAGATGCTCGGCGAACTCTCGCCGGAAATCGTGCTCACCGACATCCGCATGCCCAACGTGAGCGGGGTCGAGATCCTGGCTGCCGCCCGGCAGAACGATCCCGACGTGCCGGTGATCCTGATGACGGCGCAGGCCACGCTGCAGTCGGCTATGCAGGCGGTGAACGAGGGCGCGTTCTACTACATCCAGAAGCCGTTCCAGAACGACGAACTCATTGCCATCCTCAAGCGCGCCGCCGAGCACCGGCAGTTGCGGGTGGAGAACAAGTCGCTCAAGCAGGAAATCAAGCGGCGCGAGCGACGCCTGGGCGACCGTCCCGTGGGGAACAGCAAGTCGTGGATCGAGGTGCTCCAACTCGCCGAAACGGTGGCGCCCACCGAAAGCACGGTGCTCATCCAGGGCGAGTCGGGCACGGGAAAGGAAGTGATCGCGCGCTACATCCATGAGCTCTCCACACGCACTGGCGGGCCGTTCCTGTCCATCAACTGCGGCGCGCTCCCCGAGGGCCTGTTGGAAAGCGAGCTGTTTGGGCACGTCAAGGGATCGTTCACCGGCGCCATCAAGGACAAGTCGGGCCTGTTCGCCGCCGCGGCCAAGGGGACCTTCTTCCTCGACGAGATCGGAGAGACGACCCCGGCGACGCAGGTGAAGCTGCTCCGCGTGCTGCAGCATCGCGAGGTGATCCCGGTGGGCGCCACCGACGCCGAGCCGATCGACGTGCGCCTCATCGCCGCCACCAATCGCGATCTCGAAGAAGACATCAAGGCCGGCCGGTTCCGCAGCGACCTGTATTACCGCCTCAACGTGATCCTCGTGCACCTGCCGCCACTGCGACAGCGCCGCGACGACATTCCGTTGCTCATCGACCACTTTCTACAGCGCATCGCCCAGTCGCGTGGCGAACCGCTCAAACACCTCGACGATGCCGCCCTCGCTGCGGCGCAGGAACACGCCTGGCCAGGCAACGTGCGCGAACTCGAGAACGCGCTGGAGCGCGCGGCGATCCTCACCACCAGCGATACGATCGGCGTCGGCGGCCTGCCGGAACGGGTCACGCAGCGCAACGCGGAGCCGCTCGTCACGTCGCGCACCCCGACCAATCCCACGCTTGATACCGTGGAACGTGCCTACATCATGTGGGTGCTGCAGAGCGAAGGCGGCAACAAGTCGCGCACCGCCGAGGTGCTTGGCATCGATCCCTCGACGCTCTACCGCAAGCTCTCGCGCTACGGGGTCGAGGCGTGACCGAGGCTACGGAAGGCGAACTGCCGCCCGGGGCGCGGGTCACGCTCGTGCGGCTCTCCGTCTGGTTGGCTCCACTGTTCGTGGTCGCCCTGGCGGCGCGCGCCATCGACACCTATCCGGTGGGCGCGGTGCACGACGACTCGGTGTACGTCGAATTGGCGAAGGCGCTCGCAACGGGCACGGGATTCCGCTACCTCAACCTGCCCGGCACCCCATTTGCCACCCACTTTCCGCCGGGCTACCCTCTGCTCCTGGCGCTGCTCTGGCGGATCTTTCCGTCGTTTCCGGCCAATTTGCTGTTGTTCAAAGCCGTCAACGCGCTGCTCGTAGGCGTGGCCGCCGGCTGGATCGCGCTGTTCGCGCGCGTGCGATTCAGGTGCTCCGATCTCGAGGCGGCGGTGGCTGCGATCGTTCTGTCGATCGGGGTCCCGACGTTCGTGCTGAGCGCGCTCGTCATGTCCGAACCCCTGTTTCTGGCTGTTGCGCTTCCCGCACTCCTGCTCGGTGAGCGGGTCGTGGACGGCGACCAGCATGCGGCGCGCGCGGCCGCCGCGGGCGCCCTCGCCGGCCTCGCCACGCTGATACGCAGCCACGGCCTCGCGCTCGTCGCGGCGCTCGTTCTGATGCTGCTGCTTCGCCGTCGTCACCGTGACGCTCTTGCGGCGGGCGCCTCGGCGCTGGCCGTCATGGCCCCCTGGCAGGGTTGGGTCTACGCGCACGCCAGCGGACTCCCGGCGCCGCTCAGCGGCACCTACGGTCCATACGGCCCTTGGTTCGTTGACGCCGTGCGCTCCGGCGGTATCGGATTCGTGGCCGCGACGATCGGCGCCACCACGCACGCCATCGCCGCGATGTTCGAAGCTTTGACGGCGTTGGTCCCCTCGCCCGCCGCGGGGGTCGTTGGACTCGTCCTGCTCACGCCCCTCGCGGCGCTCGGCGCCCGGCGCCTGTGGGCCGCTGCGCCGGTGACCGCGCTGTTTCTGGCCCTGTATGCTGCCATCGTCCTCGTGTGGCCCTACACGCCGGCCCGCTTCTTGTGGGGGGTATGGCCGCTGCTCGTCGCGTTGCCCCTGATCGGCATCCGCGCCCTCTGGCGCTGGGAACTGCCGGCGCGCGTTCCACGCGCGGCCCGCGTCTGGCTGCTCGCCGCGGCCGTAGTTCCCGCTCTCGGGTACGTCCGGTACAATGCTCGTGGGTACCGCTTCGACTGGTGGGAGAACCTTCCGCGCGGACGTGGCGTGGCGCTGCGTGCGGTGGTCATGAAGGTGAGGGCCGACGCGCGGCCGGGCGCCGTGTACAGCAGCCCCGACGACGCCGCCATCTACCTTTACACTGGACGCCAGGCAGTTCCCAGCGCTTCGACGGAAGCCACCGATTTTCTCCAGCCTCCCACGATTGCCCACGATGCTGAAGTGCTGCACGACATCCTCACGGCGTATCACGTCGACGCCCTCCTCGTGACCACACATGGTCAGCAAGAAGTGGCCGAGCGGCTCGTGGCCCGCCGCCCGCAAGAACTCGCGCTGACGGACAGCTTCCCAGGCGGCCTGATCTACGCCCCGACTTCGAGATGACCATGCCCTTCTCCGGCGCATCGCCCGTCGCTCCAGGCGGGTCCCCGCCCCATCCGGCGCCACGCAGCACCCCGTTCACGCCGCTCGACATGAACGCGTGGCGGCTGTCGGTGCTCATTCCCGTCTACAACGAACTGAGTACCATCGACGTGATCCTCGACCGTGTGCACTCCACGCCCATGCCCAAGGAGATCGTCTGCGTGGACGACTTCTCCACCGACGGCACGCGCGAGCGGCTGCAGCAGCTGCATGCCGAGGGCCGCTTCCACAAGCTGATTCTGCAACCCCACAACATGGGCAAGGGTGCGGCTATCCGCACAGCACTCGCCGCCAGCACCGGCCAGGTGGTCGTCGTGCAGGACGCCGACCTCGAGTACGCCCCTTCCGACTGGCCCGTGCTCCTGGCGCCAATCATCGATGGGCGCGCCGACGCCTGCTTCGGCTCACGGTTCCTCGGGGGGCCCCATCGCGTGCTGTACTTCTGGCACTCCGTGGGCAACCGACTGCTGACCACGTTCAGCAACATGCTCACCAACCTCAACCTCACCGATATGGAAACCTGCTACAAGGCCATCCGCGGTGATCTCGCTCGCTCGCTCCCCCTCACCGCCAACAGGTTCGGGTTCGAACCCGAAGTCACGGCGCGGCTCTCCCGCGCCCGAGTGCGCATCTTCGAGGTCCCCATCAACTACTCCGGTCGCACGTACGCCGAAGGCAAGAAGATCAACTGGAAGGACGGCGTCGCCGCCCTCTGGCACATCCTCAGGTTCAATCTCTTCTCATGAAGCGCCGTACCTGGTGGATTCTCGCCGCGAGCATTGCGCTACTGGCATTTGCGGCGTCGGCGACGGGGCTTCGCAATCAGTTCGCCTATGACGACTTGTTCATCATTCAAAGGGACGGGCGGGTCCATACCCTCGTCCAATGGTGGCATCTGCTCGCCGATTCGTATTGGACCCAGGCGTGGGGCGGCGACGGCTATCGCCCGCTGACCACTCTCGCGTTCGCCGTGCAGTGGGTGGTGGGACACGGGTCGCCGCTCCTCTTCCACGTCGTCAACGTCGGCCTGTACATGGCGATCTGCGTGGCTGTGTTCTGGGTGATGACGGGCGTGCTGCCCAAGGCGCCGGCCTGGATCGCGTCGGCCCTCTTCGCCGTGCATCCTGTCCACGTCGAAGCAGTGGCCAACGTGGTCGGCCAGTCGGAACTCACCACCGGACTCCTGCTGTGCGTCGCCATGGCCCTGTACGTGCACGGCCGCGCTACGGGCCCGCTATCGCTCGGCCGCCAGATCGGGATCGGCGCGTGCTACGCAGGTGCTATGCTGTTCAAGGAGCACGGCATCGTCCTCGTGGCGCTCATCGTCGTCGCCGAACTGACCGTGGTGCGTGATCCGCGTCCGCTGTGGACGCGCCTGGTGGAAATGCGTCCGCTCGTGCTTGGCCTCGTCGCGCTTGCGCTTGGCTATCTATGGGCGCGTAGCGTCGTGCTCCCTGGAAGCTTCACCGGGTTTCAGCCCTTCGTTGTGTTCCAGGGGCTCCATCTCTCCACGGCCAATCGCGTCCTCACCATGATCGGCGTGGCGCCGGCATGGGGGCGGCTGTTCCTCTGGCCCGTGCACCTGACCACCGAATACACTCCGCCATACGTCGACATCGCGCAGGGAGTGAGCATCACGCAGCTACCGGGACTGCTGCTCATGATCGGAGTCGTCGGACTTGCCTTCGCACTGCGCAGACGGCTTCCCGCGGCCAGCTTCGGCCTCGGCTGGGTCATCGTCGCCATGTCGCCGGTGAGCAACATCGTGGTGCCGGCCGGCTTCATCATCGCTGAACGGACGCTGCTCTTTCCCAGTGTCGGCGCGATGATCTTCGTCGGGGCGCTCATCCCCCTGTGCTACGACTGGCTCTCGGCGCACCGCCTGCAATACGCTGCCGCCGCCGCCGTGGCGATGCTCCTCGCCGCAGCTACGTGGCACAGCGCTGTGCGCCAGAAGGTCTGGCATGACGACGACGTCCTGTTCAAAACTGCGATCAAGGATACGCCCGACAGCTACCGCGCCCACTATATGCTTGGCGCCTGGTACATGGAGAACAAGCGGATGCGCGACGGCGAGGCCGAATACCGACGCGCTATGCAGCTGTTCCAGTTCGATCCGTTCTTGGCCTTCAGCTTCGCCGAGGACTATCGCCAGTGGGGCATCTGTAAACCGGCGATCGACCTGTACCGGTGGGCCATCAGGGTCGACTCCACAATGTCCTTGGGCCGCCCGCAACTCGCCGACTGCCTGCTGCTGGAAATGAAATTTGATTCAGCCAAAGTCGTCGCAGTCGATGCCGTGCGACACGGCGGGCCGGTCGCGGACATGCACAACATCCTCGTCTTGGCCGATAGCGCCAAGGCGTACGTTGCCGCGCACCGCAAGCTCGCCTCGGATTCCGGTGTAACGCCGAGACCATTGCCGAAAGAGCCGGGCGACACTGGAAAGCACGTGCCGACCGACACCAGTCGTCATTCAACGTTGTGAGCCAAGGGCGGCAATGACCCCGGCGGCAGTCCGCACCGCCCGGCAACGTTTGGGTGATGCACGATTGTCCTTCCACGGCCAACCTGGGGCATGCCCACGCCACCGATGGCCGCCCGTTCGCGCCGCGGCTTCACGCTCATCGAACTGCTGGTCGCGCTCCTCGTGTTCGATTGCGCCCTGCTTGCCTTCGCCGGCGGCGCAGCCCTTCTCGTCCGCGCGCAGGCTGTCGCCCAGCGGCGTGAAGCGGGATTGGCAGCCGCCCTGACCACGCTGGCCGATCTCCGGTCGCTGGGCTGCCCGGCACCGGTCACCGGCCAGGCTTCGCCCGTTCCCGGCGTGCGGGAATTCTGGTCCGTGCGGTCGTCGTCCGAGTCGGCGCGCGTGCTCCGCGACAGCATCGACTACCAGGGGTTGGCCCACCGTTCGGCGTTCGTCTTCACCACTGCGGTGATGTGCTAGTCCATGCGGCGCGCCTTCTCCGCCATCGAGCTCATGACTGCGCTCACCGTGTTGGCCATCGTGCTGGCCCTGCTCGGGCGCACCGCTGTGTCCCACGAACGCCTCCAACGCTCCCTCGCCACATCCTACGCCGACGCGCGTGCTGCGCAGCAAACCGTCGCAATCCTATCGGCCGCCCTTGCGCCGGCTGCGTCCGAGGACCTCGCGGCCGGTCAACTTTCCGATTCCGCCGTCGAGCTGAATGCCCTCGTGGGCATGGCGGTCGCCTGTGTCGTGCCCTCCGGCCTCGCGATCGACGCCGGTGCGCACGACGGTCCAGCGCTGGCGTCGTTCTCGATCGAACCCAGAGCTGGCGACGTCGCGCTTGTGCTCGACGAATCCGTCCAGCCTCCGACATGGCGGGCGCTCCGCATCGATGACGTGACGTCGAGTCCGGCATCGTGTGCCGCCGAGCCCGACGATGCCGGGCGCCTGTTGCACCTGGCCGTCCCCGCCGGCGCCGGACCGCTCGCCATCGTACGCCTCGTACGCCGCATCCGGTTCTCACTGTATCGTTCCGGCGATCGCCGCTGGTACCTCGGCATGCGCGATTGGAACGCCGCGGCCAACCGATTCAATGCCATCCAGCCGGTTGCCGGGCCGCTGGCCGCGTACACTGCCGACCCGGCGCGCTCCGGGCTGCGCTTCACGTACAGCGACAGTGCGGGTCGGGAGCGGCCGCCGTCCGCCGGAGTGGACGAGGCCATTCGTATCGTGGGCATCGTCGCCAGGTCGCACGACGGCGCCGACTCGGCCCGACGGACCGTCGGTCTTCGCAATGCGCCCTGACCAGCCCCGTCGGAACGGAGTGGCACTCCTCCTGGCGCTCGTCGTATTGGCCGTAGCTGGCACTTTTCTCGTGGCTGGCTTCTATGGCGCACAGCGAAACGACCGCTCCGATCGCCTCACCCTCCGGGTGGCGCAGCTCGACGCCACGAATGACCTGGCTGCTGCCGTTCTTCTCACCAATTGGGACTCCGCGGCGCGATTCCGGCAGCCCGCGGGATCCACGGCCCGCGTGCCCGCGCCGGTGAACGCACCGAACACCATTTCCAGTGGTTGGTTCACGCGAATCTCCGGCACGATCTATCTCGCTACTCTCCGCTCTCAGGATCTCGCCGACACGTCGGTCTTCGCGCGCTCATCCTGGCTGCTGCGCGTGGACGGCCCTCGGTGGCCAACCGTCGCGCCGCTGATCGCTGGGGGCGACGTTCGCGCCGAAGGCATGCTCCAGATCCTGCCGCCCGCTCCCCTCGCGGCGCCGGCGTGCGAGCCGGCGCCGCAAAGCTGGGCCCCGATCGCGGTTCCTCCCGGGCGTTCCGCGCCTGGCACCCACGTCGAGTGGGTCCCGGCCGGGGAGGACTCTACGTACCGGGCGTTCGGCGGCGTCGCACTCCAATCGCTCGCTGCCCGCGCAACTGTACCCCTGATTCCCGCGGGGCCAGTCCAAGTCCCGATTGGCGCCGTGATCCTCGCCCCCGGAGACCTTGATCTGGTTGGGGGCTCGGGGCGTGGCCTCTTAATAGTAGAGGGCCAATTGCGCATTTCCGGGCCAATCGTGTTTCGCGGGGTGATCCTGGCGCTCGGCGGCGTCCACGTGAATGCCAAGGGGGCAGTCGTCGAAGGGCTCCTGCTGGCGGCCGGCCCTTCAGACTCGGCGGTCGTGGTTGACAGTAACGCTGACTTCAGGTTACGCTACGATCCATGCTTGGCTGCGGATGTCGCGTGGCATGCCGGCAAGGTAGGACCCTTCCCGCTTCGGGGCTGGACGCCGGCACCCTGAGACCGCCAATTCAGCAGGTACCACCCCCCGCCAAACGGGCTGTTCCTGTTGTTACCTCAAGGTTTGTAAGTCGTGTAGGGTGAGGCGCAACCGGTCATACTCGCCCGGGTGTGTCCTGCACTTCGGAAGGGTCCGCTACCACGCCCAATACGGGCGGTTCCTCCCGGTAGCGGTGCACTCGCCAGTGCTGAGACTTTAGGGGAATGCGGCGCCGCGGCTGCCTCCCTTCTGCCAGACGCCGTGCTCATCCGAATCCGGGCGAGGGCCCTAGGTGATGAGCACAGCACGACCCTGACCTTCCCATGGCATTCCTCGGTCGGAGCAAGACGACAGTCGGCTTGGACATCGGTTCTGGCCTGATCAAGGTCGCAGTGATTGACCATTCCAGGTCGGAACCGGAACTGGTCAAAGTCGCGATCGCGCCCCTGCTCGTCGACGCCATCGTCGAAGGCGAGGTGATGGACCCCGGCATCGTGGGCGAGGCCATCCAGTCCGCCATGATGCAGGCCGGCGTGAAGGTCAAACAGGTCGTGACTGCGGTGGGTGGCCGTGATGTGATCATCAAGAAGATCCAGATCGAGCGCGTGAAGGAACAGCAGGCGCGCGAACTCATGCGGTGGGAAGCCGAGCAGCACGTGCCGTTCGATATGGAGTCGGTGGAACTGGACTTCCAGATCCTCGACCCGGAAGCCGACGGCCTCGAGATGAGCGTACTGCTGGTGGCTGCCAAGCACGAGCTGGTGGAGTCGAAGCTGCGTGTGCTCACCGACTCCGGATTGCAGGCCGGCATCGTGGACGTCGATGCGTTTGCACTCCACAACGCGTTTGAACTCAATCACCCCAATGCGATGACCGGGGTGGTGGCGCTCGTGAACGTGGGGCACGAAGTGACCAACATCAACATTCTGGAGGACGGGGTGCCGATCTTGACGCGAGATCTCGCGGTAGGCACCCGGCGGTTCCGTGAAGATCTGCAGCGCGAACGCGGCGTAGGCGCCGAGGACGCGCAGGCGCTGTTGCAGGGTTACGACCGGTCGCCCCATCTGGACGCCATTCTCGATATCCGCGGTGAGGAGATTGCGCTCGGGGTGGAGCGGGCCGTGGCCTTTCTGGCGTCGAATTCGCGGACGGCGAGCGCCGTTCGCGCCGTATACACCTGTGGCGGCGGCTCGCGCATTCCAGGGCTCACGCAGATGCTAGCCGAGCGCCTCAAGCTCGGCGTCGAGCAGGCCAACCCATTGGCGGCCTTGAAGGTGCGTGACGGTGCCCTCGAGTCACTCGTCACTGACGAAGTCGCACCGCTCCTGATGCTCCCCATCGGGCTCGCGTTGCGCAAGGTCGCATAAGCCACCCATGATCGAAATCAATCTCCTTCCAGGCGCCAGCAAGAAGGCGAAGCGGGGAGGCGGACCTCGCCTCGACTTCCCGTCCGTGCGGTCGGGGCTGTCGGATCGGTTCAAGGATCGGTGGCTGACCGCCGCAGTCATCTGTGCGGTCGTCGGCCTGTCGGCCGTCGGTGTGATGTATTTCACACAGTCGAGTCAGACACGCAGGCTCGCCGACGCCGAACAAAAGGGACTTGCCGATTCCACGCGCTATGCCTCGGTGCTCAAGGAACGTACGCGCCTTCAGGCCAAGCGCGACACGTTGCTGCGCCAGTTGAACATCATCCGTGCCATTGACGGCGACCGCTTCCTGTGGCCGCACGTGCTCGAAGAGGTGAGTTCGGCACTGCCGCCCTACACCTGGCTCACCGGGCTGTCCTATACCGGAACGCCGCAAGGGCAGAACATCGTCACCACGCGTCCGCCCGGTGAAGAGGCAGCCAAGGCGAACAAGGTGGCCAAGCTCGAAACACAGATTCCGCTCGACACTGTGCGCGTGCGTCTGCTCGGCCGTACAGTGGACATTCAGGCCCTCACGCGGTTCATGTCCGACCTCGAGAATTCACCCTTCCTCGCCGACGTCACGCTCGACGACTCGAAACAGGCATTGGACAACGGCGTTCCGGTGACGGACTTTCAGCTCACGATGCTCTACACGCGGCCCGACTCGAGCATCATTCGACGCGTGCCGCTCAAGGTTTCGGTGAAATAGCCATGGCCCTCCTGCCCACCGATCGCAAAGACCAGAGCAAGCTCCTCGTGGCCCTCGTTTTCGTGGCTGCTGCGGGGCTGTACTTCAATTTCATCTGGACGCCGAAAGCGGCAGCGCTGGCGACGGTTCAGACGCACGTCGACAGCCTCGATGCCATGAACCAGCGGGCCAAGCTCGACGTGGCGCGCGGCAGCATCGATCAGCTGAAGGCGCAGTCGGCCGATTTTGGCAGTGAAGTGGAGATCATGCGGCAGCTCGTCCCCACGGGGAACGAGGTGCCGGCGCTCCTCGAATCGGTGTCCACCGCGGCTCGCAGCGTCGGCCTCGATATCTCCTCGGTGTCACCCGAAGGCGTGACACAAGGAGATCAGTTCGACACCTATAAGTACAAGTTGGGCGTCACCGGCCCCTACCATCAGATCGCTGAGTTCCTGACCAACGTCGGCGGATTGCGCCGCGTGGTGGCGCCGATCAACCTGACGCTGGCCGTGTCCAACACTCAGCAACGCAACAAGGACGCGTCGGTCCAGCTGCTCGATGCGACGTTCGACATTCAGACATACGTTGCGCATACCTCGCAGGCGGCGATGCCGCCCAAGGGGGGCCAGTGAAACGCGTCCTGATCGCGGCCGTGCTCCTGTCGCTCGGTGCCGGGACCGCGCACGCCCAGATGACCAAGGCCATCGACAAGGCCCGGAACGCCAAGAAGGCGACCGACACGCACATTGCCAACGAACAGAATACCGAGCGGGCCGTGGCGTCGACCCAGACCAAGACCAAGGCTGCGGCGACCAAGAGCTCGACGGCCGGCACGGCGCAGGGCACAGGTACGGGTGGCAAGGTCGGGCCCAATGGCAAAGTACCCGCCAAGCTCGACACCGTCCCGTCATTCGTCATGCGCGAAGTATTCGACTACGACCGCAACGGGACTCGTGACCCATTCGTGTCGCTGATCAACACGAGCGACCTGCGCCCTGTGATCTCCGACCTCAAGTTGATCGGCATCTTGTACGACCAGTCCGGCCGCCGCTCCGTGGCCATCCTGCGCGATCAGCAGAGTACGCTGTACCGCTCCATGGTCGGGCAGACGCTCGGCCGCATGCGTGTATCCCGCATCACTCCGCGGGCCGTGATCTTCACCATCGAAGAGTTCGGAATGAACCGCCAGGATTCGTTGGTGCTAATGGATACCACGAAAACGAGGATTCCATGAAACGCGTATTGACGGTTGTTGCGGCGCTGGCCGTCGCGCTCGTCGCCGGCGCTTGGCGCTCGGCGAGTGGGCCGGAGCCGGAGGAAGGCGCCGTGACCTCGTTGAGCGTCGTGCCGGCGAGCGGCCGCGCTGAAGTGGTTATCGGCATCGGTGGCAGCGTGTCGGTGCAGGACTTCACGCTCCACGATCCTGAGCGCCTCGTGGTTGACATCACCGGCGCCTCGCTCGACATCCCGACCGGCGGCTACGACCAGGCCGATCGCGGTGGCGTGCTCGGTGTTCGCTATTCACAATTCACCAGAAACGTGGTGCGGGTGGTGGTCACGCTCGACGCGCCGCACCGCTACGCCGTGGCCAAGGAAGACGGCCGCATCCGCGTGAGCGTTGACGGCACATCGGCCGACTTCACTGCATGGCATCTCGGCACCACGGCGCTAGCTCCGAGCACCGGCGCGGTCGACAGCACGCCGGCCCAGCTGGCGGCCGACCTCGTGCCCGTGCCCGTCACTCCCGCCGCCCGGCGGTCCGCGCGGTCGACGGTGCCCGTCGCCGCGTATGAACCAGCGGCCCAGCAGCAACCGCGTATTACTATGAACTGGGAGAACGCCGACATCCACGACGTCGTCGCCGCATTCTCCGCGTACTCCGGCCGCACGATCATCCTCTCCAAGGGCACTGAAGGCGCCAAGATCTCGGCGAACATCAGCGACCAGCCGTGGGACGTGGCCCTCCGTGTCGTACTCAACGCCAACGGGCTCGATGCCGTCGAGGACCCGAGTGGAATCCTGGTCGTCGACACCCAAGCCTCCATTCTGGCCCGCCGGGCCACCGAACCGCTCGTCAGCCGGACCTTCCGGTTGAATTATTCCAAGGCATTCGGCCTCCAGAAGGCCATCGAAGCCCGGCTCACGCGTGATTGCAGCCAGGGGGCCCAGGGTCAGGCGCAGCCGGCGCAGCAGGCCGCGGCCGCCGCCGGCGCGGACCAGCAGGCTCCGGGCTCCATCACCAGCTTCCGCTGCCCCGTACGCGGGGCGGTCACCATCGACACGACTACCAACAGCGTCAGCGTCTACGACATCGCGTCGAACGTCGACTCGCTTGTCGCGTACGCCAAGAGCCTCGATCTGCGGCAGCCGCAGGTGAACATCAAGGCCAAGATCATCGACGTCGATCGCACCGCGCTCGAGGCCCTGGGCCTCCAGTATGACATCGGTAGCGCCCATCAGTATTTCAACGCGCTCATTCCGCGCCTCGATTCCACGGGCACGCCGCAGACGACCACCGGGCTCATCTACCTTGGCGGCAACACCGTTTCGGCCATCGCCAACGCGTCGCAGTCCGTCCCCGGCGCGGCCCTCCAGGCCGTGTACTCGGCAGCCATGGGCGGCTTCAGCTTCACGAGCTTCATCCAGGCCCTGACCACGGTGTCCCTGCTCGACGTTCAGGCCGAGCCGAGCGTGACCACGCTGAACAATCGGACCGCCAATCTCACGGCGGGCACGCAGGTGCCCGTGCGCGTGGTGGACGCCAACAGCGCCCAGGGCCAGACGGCCGCCCTCTCGACGGTCAGCTATAAGCAGACCGGCATCATCCTTACCGTCACGCCACAGATCACCAGCAATCATCAGGTGCAGATGACGGTGCACGCCGAGAACTCCAGCGTCCAGGCACAATCGTCGGATGTCGGGTTCGTCGTGCCCACCCAGTCGATCGACAACACGATGCTCGTCGCCGACGGCGAAACGGCCGTCATGGGCGGACTCACCGAAAATACGGTGACAATCTCAAAGACCGGCATCCCCGTGCTCGTTGATCTCCCAATCCTGGGCCGCCTGTTCGGCTTCACTCAACGCCAAGAAGAGAAGCACGACCTCCTCATCCTCATCACGCCGCACATCGTCGACGATGGGCAGGTGAACCCGGATGATGGATCGTCGCACTAGCCGGAGCGGAGCCTCTCGATGAAATCACCACTTGTTCGCCTGGTCGCCCTGGCCGTCAGCGTTGCTGTCGTCCTCAGTTGCGACTCTACGCCGCTCACAGCGCCTGGTGCCGTCGGTGGTGCATCCACCAGCGGGACCGCCGCTGGAGCGGACAAGACTCCGCCTACGGCTACCATTGACACGCCCACCGTCGGCGCGCTAGTCAACGTCGGCGACTCGATTCTCGTCGTCGTGCAGTTGCACGATGACCGCGCCCTCGGCACCGTCATGATCGGCGGCTACAAGGAATCAGGCAGCGTCAACCTCGGGACATTCCAGCGCACGCCCCGCTATGCACCGATCACGGTGCCTGCCGCCGGGACCTTCCGCTCCGGCCTTCGCGACACGACCGTCCGCCGCTACCTGAAACCGGCACAGCCCGTCGATACAACGCTCGACAGCCTCGTCGTAATCGCGCTTGTCGCCGACTCGGCCGGAAACCTCGACTCGACGCAGAACGTCATCCACATCGTAGCCGGTCCGAGGGTCAACTTCGTGACGCCGTCAACCGGCGACAGCGTGCCCGCAGGCGTCGGCATGACCGTGACCACCAGCGCGACCAGCTTGCAGGGCATCGCCAGCCTGAGCTTCCGCGTTCAGGGTGGAACCACTTGGCCGACGAAGCTCGACACGACCATCACCCAGGTATACCCGCCCGGCAATCTCGCAGTAACACTCAGCAATGTGGTGCTCATCCCGACCAATGCGCCAGTCGGCGGGCGTATCACCATCACGGCCTCGGCTCTCGACGTCAATGGCCAGCCCGGGTCGCCGTCGCCGATCTCGGTGCTCATTCGCAGCGCTGTCAATGCCGAGCCGCGCGTCACGCAGAGCGTGCTCCCGCGTTCGGAGATCGACGACAGCATTACCGTCGCCGCCACCGGTGGCGGGATCCAGATGGTCGGCTTCGTGGTGCGCGACAGCGTCGGCAACCAGATCGAACGCGACAGCGTTTCGCTCGCGCCGCCATACGCGTCGAATGTGCTTCAGGCCATTCCGCTGAGCCTGCCGGTTTCCACGCAGGGGACCAAGGTATTCGTGTACAGCTTCGCCGAGGACCAGGCAGGCCGCGTCGGCTACTCGGTCAAGACAGGCGTCACTGTGCCGCAGTCCGTCGAGGCAGCGGCCTATGCCGATTCGGTGCTCGTCGCCTACGGCCAGACGTTCGCGCTTCCCCGCTCGGGCTTGGTCGGCGATATCGCCGTTGATCCGGTGCACGGCAACGTGTTTCTGTCCAACACCAACTTCAATTTGCTCGAGGTCTGGAACAACCAGACCCAGACCTTCGCCACCAACGGCGTTGCCGTGGGCTCGCAGCCGTGGGGCATGGACATTAGTACCAACTCCGGCGTGCTGCTCGTTGCCAACTCCGGCGGAACGAACATCAGCGAAGTCAACATCAATGCCACCAACCCGAACGCGATCACCGAGAATCTCTCGGCGCGCATCCTGACGCGGAACACCGTGGTGTATGTGCTGCACCAGTCGCAGACCGCGAACGTCGACAGCGCGGGTGACACGACGCTCACGTACACGTCGACGTACGACGGCCCGATCAGCTACTCCGACCGCCCGCAGTACGTGCAGCAGGGCGCCGGCGGCCTCATCTACTACTCCACTCAGCCCACTACTGCGGCTACGCCAGGTACCATTCGCGTCATCGACCCGACCCAGGCGGTCGCCGACCCCCGACAAATCTGGCAATACGGCGCCAAGTCGTCCGATCCCACGCAGATCGCCATCTTCAACATTGATGGCCTCACCGTCATCAAGGCTCCGAGCGGCTCGATCGGCGTATCGGACCTGATCGTCGCCTGCGACCACACCCCCGGGACGGCCGGCCTGCAGCAGTGCGTCACTGATTCCACAGCTGCTGGCATCCAGAGCAAACTTCAGGCTGCTGTCAACAGCGACATTCAGGAAGTACTCGGACTGGACGTCACCACCCTCAGCCTGAACGACACGACCTTCGTCGCCAAGAGTGGTGACCGGGAGTGGATCGGATTCGGCGAAGGAAACACCCAGGGAGGCCCGGGCCGGATCATCATGACTCACGATGCCCCGACCTTCGACGGACTTGCGGTGTCGGGTTCGATCTCCATGCAGGATCTGATCAACAACGCATCCGCTATCGTGACCGGTCTGGCCATCGACAGTACCGGCCAGCTCGTGGGCGCGCACGGCTCGCAGGAGTCGTACTTTGCGAGCATCCCCGAGCCGCTGAATCTGCGGTTGCAGGGCACCTACGATTCGCAGAATCAGGGTGCGGGCATCACGTTCAGTCCAGGCGCGACCGGTCCTTCCACCCCAAACGTGAACGACCGCATCGCATTCGTCGCCTCGGCCAATGGGACGATCGAGATCGTTGACGTCGCCCATTTCAACAACCGCGGAACGCTGCGGCTCAAGTACGGTCTGTATGGACCGATCCGCGCCACGCGCCCGCTTCCCGGCGATCCCGCCGGCGTCGTGCTCAAGCTGTACGGCATGACAACGAACGGGCTCGTGGTGATCAATTTGCGCTCCTCGGACATCCAGCCCGGGTCGCCCTAGTTCACCGCAGGGTGTCGGCATGATAGACTTGGTGAGCCCGGCCTCGTGTCGGGCTCACCGCGTTTGAGGACCCATGATCCGTTTCACCACCGCCGGCGAATCGCACGGACCGGCGCTCGTCTCGATTCTGGAAGGCATTCCGGCCGGGCTTCCGCTGCTCGCCGAGGACGTCAACGCGCAACTCGCCCGCCGCCAGCAGGGCTACGGGCGCGGCCGCCGCATGCAGATCGAGAAGGATGCCGTGGAGTTCCTGGCCGGCGTTCGCGCCGGTGAAACAATCGGCGCCCCGATCGCTCTGCTCATCCACAACCGCGACTGGAAGAACTGGCAGGAGATCATGGATTCGGCGCCGCGCGAGGATGAGGCGCCCGATGGGCTGCGCAAACGCGCCGTCACCCGACCGCGTCCCGGACACGCCGATCTCACCGGGCTCCTCAAGTACGACCGCGACGATGCCCGCGACATACTCGAACGCGCGTCGGCCCGCGAGACCACGGCACGTGTGGCCGCGGCCGCCGTCTGCCGGAAGCTGCTCGCTGAATTCGGCGTGCGCATAGGCAGCCACGTCGTGCATCTGGGCGGCATCGATGCCAGGCGTCCCGATCCGATGCCCGACGATGTCAACGCCGCCGCTGACGCATCGTCGCTGCGCACGCTCGATCTCGAAGCCGAAACCGCGATGATCGCACGCATCGATGAGGTCAAGCGCGCCGGCAATACCCTTGGCGGTATCTGTGAGATCGTAGTCGATGGCTTGCCGGTGGGGCTCGGCTCGCACGTCTCGTGGGACCGAAAGCTCGATGGCCGCATTGCCGCCGCGATCATGAGCATTCCCGCGGTGAAGGGCGTAGAAATCGGCATGGGATTCGAGGCGGCCCGTGTCACCGGCGCGGAAGTACATGACGAGATCGAGCTTGCCCCCGGCCGCACGCGCGCCGGCAACGTGCAGCGCAGGACCAACCGCGCGGGCGGCCTCGAGGGCGGCATGACGTCCGGCGAGCCGCTCGTCGTACGCGCCGCCATGAAGCCGATCAGCACGCTCATGCGGCCGCTGGCCACGGTGGACGTGGCGACCAGCGAAACGGCGGCCGCCGTGGCCGAGCGCAGTGATGTGACCGCCGTGCCCGCGATGGGCGTGATCGGCGAGGGTATGCTGGCGCTCGTGCTCGCCAATGCTTTCGCCGAGAAGTTCGGCGGCGACTCACTCGGGGAAATGCGACGCAACTATGACGCCTACGTTTCGCACATCGCACGGCGTCTCCACGGCTGACCCCGGGGTTCCGCATCTCATCCTCGTCGGACTGCCGGGCTGCGGCAAGTCGGTGGTCGGTATGCGGGCCGCCGAGATCAGCGGGCTCAACTTTCTCGACTTTGATGTGGAGATTGAACGCCGCGAGAGCATGACCGTCACGGAGATCTTTGCCGAGCACGGCGAGCACCGCTTCCGCGAGCTCGAACGCGCCCTCACCGAAGATCTGCGGGAAACGGGAGGGATGATCCTGGCGCCAGGCGGCGGGTGGATCGCCGATCCCGATGTCGTAGGGCTGCTCCGCCCGCCCGCCCGGCTCGTCTACCTTAAGGTCCGGCCGGAGACGGCACTCAGGCGAATGGGCAAACGCAGGGAGCTTCGCCCGCTGCTCCGTCGGCCGGATCCGCTTAAGGAAATCAGGGATCTCTACGAGGCTCGACGCCTATTATATGAAGGGGCGGACGTCGCAATTTCTTCGGAAACTAATACGCTGCAAGCAGTTACAGAATTGGTGGTTGCGCTCGTGAAGGAATTGCGTTAGCCGTTTGTGGCCCGCTGGGGCGCCGCGGCGTGGTACGAATCGCGCACATTTGATCGCATTGGAGACCGCGATCCCCGCCATCGTGCGGTGTTTCGGGACGCAAATGAGCAAGGCAGACATATGACGATCCGAGTGTTGGGGCCGCACGAGCGCGGACGATTCGCGCCTGAGGCCTGGGGATATCTGCTCGCGCTGGGAAATACGGGGGCCTTGAGCCCTCTCGAGCTGGAAGCGGTCATCGATCGGGCGCTGTCGCAACTGGACGGCCGCATTACCCGCGATGACCTGCGGAGTCTGCTCGAGGGAGCGGGGTTCGACGACGGGCGATCGAGCGAAGACAATCAGACGGTACACTGAACATGGCAGTCAAGAAATCGGGAGCAACGACCAAGCGACGGGCGACGAAAGCCCGCAAGCCGAAAGGCAGCGCGGCCACGAAGCGGCGCGGGCGCGCGGCTGCGGTGGCGGACGGCGAAGAGGAGGAGGAGCTGCCGCCGGAGGGCGGCGGTTCGACTTCGCTGGTGATCGTCGAGTCGCCGGCTAAGGCGAAGACGATAGGCAAGTATCTCGGCCGGGGTTATAAAGTCCGGGCCACGGTGGGCCACATCATGGACCTACCGCAGAAGAAGCTGGGTATCGACATCGAGCACGGCTTCGAGCCCGATCTCGTGCCCATTCCTGGCAAGGAGAAGACGATCGCCGAGCTGAAGAGCGCGGCGAGGACGTCCAAGGAAGTGCTGATCGCCACCGACCCCGATCGCGAGGGAGAGGCGATTGCTTGGCACGTGGCAGAGCAGCTCAAGCCAAAGCGCGGCAAGTCCACCATTCCGATCAGGCGCGTACTATTCCACGAGATCACTAAAGACGCGGTGATGCGCGCTGTGAGCGCTGCGGGCAAGATCGACGAGCGCAAGGTCGAAGCTCAGCAGGCCCGCCGCGTGCTCGACCGCTTGGTGGGCTACAAGGCGAGTCCGGTCCTCTGGAGGACGGTGAAGAAGGGTATCTCGGCCGGCCGCGTACAGACCGTCGCTTTGCGGCTCATCGTCGAGCGCGAGCGCGACATCCGCGCCTTCAAGCCCATTGAGTACTGGACCGTCGAGGCGGCGCTCGAAAAGGCGGGCACGCCGTTCACGGCCAAGATGCATCATATTGACGGCAAGAAGGCCGAGATCCACACAAAGGCTGAGGCCGATCGCGTCCTGTCCGACCTTGCCGGGCGCAAGACGTTCACGGTCACCGATGTCAAGCGGCGTGAGCGCCGCAAGAATCCGTCGGCGCCGTTCACGACGTCCACGCTTCAGCAGGAAGCGGCCAAAAAGCTGGGGTTCGGGTCCAAGCGCACCATGCGTGTGGCACAGGGCCTTTATGAGGGCATCGAGTTGGGCGCGGAAGGGGCCGTCGGCCTCATCACGTATATGCGCACCGACTCCACACGTGTGGCGGAGGTGGCGGCGGGGCAGGCCCGTGATTATCTGCGCAAGGTACACGGCGAGGCCTACGTCGCGGGGGGCCCGCAGCTCTACGGCGAGGGCAAGAACAAGAGCAAGAACGCTCAGGATGCGCACGAGGCGGTGCGGCCCACCGATCCGTCCCGGCGCCCCGAGGACGTGAAGAAATTTCTGAGTCCCGACCAATTCAAGCTATACCAACTTGTGTGGCAGCGGTTCATGGCCTCGCAGATGGCGCCGGCGGTGTTCGACACCACCACGGTGGACTTCGACATTCCTGCGTCGTCGCAGCCCGATATCGGGCTGCGCAGCTACTTGTTCCGCGCCACCGGGAGCATCGTCAAGTTCCCGGGATTCCTGGTGCTGTACCGTGAATCGCACGAAGAGGGCGATCACAAGGCGCTGGAGGACGAGCAGGCCTTGCCGGTGGTGGAGCGCGACGAGCGCGTGCCGGTCAAGGCGATCACGCCCTCGCAGCACTTCACCGAGCCGCCTCCGCGGTTCTCCGAGGCGAGCCTGGTCAAGGAGCTGGAACGGTTGGGCATCGGCCGCCCGTCCACCTACGCCGCCATCATCTCGGTGCTGGCCGACCGGCACTACGTGAACCTGGAACAGCGGCGCTTCTTCCCCACCGAGCTGGGCGAGACCGTCGAGAAGGTGATGGTGAAGCAGTTTCCCGACGTGTTCAACGTTCGCTTTACTTCCGAAATGGAGAGCGAACTGGACAAGATCGAGGAGGGGGAACTGGGCTGGCGGCGCGTGCTCGAGGACTTCTACAGTCCGTTCGCCAAGTCGCTTGCCTCGGTAGATGCCGCAGCGTTGATCGCGTCGGCGCACGACCTGTCGGGCGTCGCAGCCCTGCGGTGCCCCGATTGCGGGGGGAAGCTGGAACCGCGCGGCGGTTTCTTCGGACCGTTCCTGGCTTGCGAACACCATCCAAAGACGTGCAAGTATACGCGTCCACTGAAGGGCGAGAAAGCCAAGCCCAAGATGACTGATGTGCCCTGCCCGGTGTGCGGCAAGCCGATGGTCGTGCGGCAGGGGCGCAGTGGCGAGTTCCTGGGGTGCAGTACCTTCCCGAAATGCCGCGGCACGAAGTCCATGCCCACGGGCGTGATCTGCCCCAAGGATGGCGGCGAGATCGTCGAGCGGCGGTCAAAGAAGCGCGGCACCAAGTTCTATGCGTGCGCCAACGAGAACTGCGATTTCGTGGTTTGGAATAGACCGGCGATGGAGAAGTGCCCGGAGTGCGGCTACTTGGGCGCCGAGATGAAGTCCACGAAGGCCCGTGGCGAGTACCGGAAGTGTATCAAGTGCGGCAACGAATGGGATGTGGTGAGGCCCGATCTGCCCGAAGAAGCGTTGGCGGGGTGAACAGGCGCCGCGCCGACCGCGCCACCCCGGGCATGCGATTCCATTTCACCTTTCCAGGCAAGGATAGACTTCATGGCTGATGACACTCCGCGAAACTATCCCGGCAAGGATCTGGAAGCGATGTCGTTCGCCGTGAACTATCATCGGTGGATCCTCGATGAATTTGAACCGTACCTCGGCCGGACGGTAGCTGAGGTGGGAGCGGGCTCTGGAAGCGTGTCCCGGCTCCTGGTGGACAAGGGCGTGAGTTCCCTCGCCGCGTTCGAACCCTCCCCGGAGATGTATCTGCGCCTGCAACAGGAGCTGCGCGGCGACACACGGGCGACCGCCGTGAACGAGTTCTTCGACTCGAATGACTCGCCGGGGCGGTTTGACTCCGTGGTCTACATCAATGTGCTGGAACACATCGAGTACGACCGGGCCGAACTCGCGACGGCGTTCGCGGCGCTGAGACCCGGGGGACACCTGCTCGTCTTTGTCCCAGCCCTGCCTTGGCTTTACAGTAGACTCGATAGGGAAATCGGCCACTTCCGTCGATACACCCTCGGCGGCCTCACCAGCGGGGTGACGGCCGCCGGGTTCACCATCGTACGGGCGCGATACTTCGACGTTGCCGGCATCCTCCCCTGGTACGTCAATTTCGTGCTGCTCGGGAACTCGTTCAGCGGCGGCAGCGTGTCCCTGTACGACAGGATGGTGGTGCCGCTCATGCGGCGGGTCGAGGGCCTGCTGACGCCTCCCATTGGCAAGAACGTCCTTCTCATTGCCCGAAAGCCTTTCCGCGACCCAGCTTCGTGAGGTGACTCGCCATCCGGTTCACATCGTTGGCGGCGGACTCGCTGGGTCGGAAGCCGCATGGCAAGTCGCAGAGCGCGGCCACGACGTGGTGTTGCACGAGATGCGCCCCGTGCGCGGAACACCCGCACACAAGACCGATCGCTTGGCCGAGCTGGTATGCTCGAACACCTTCAAGAGCACCGAGCCGACGAATGCGCACGGGCTGCTCAAGGCGGAGATGCGTCTGCTTGGTTCGCTCGTGTTGTGGGCGGCCGACCGGGCGCGCGTGCCGGGCGGCAGCGCGCTCACTGTGGACCGCGATGTTTTCTCACAGACCGTGCACGAACGGCTCACTGCGCACCCGCGCGTCACGGTCGTGCGCGAGGAAGTGGCGGCGCTCCCGTCGCCGGGAATCGTCGCCACGGGGCCCCTCACCTCCGACGCGCTCGCCGAAGCGATCCGCGCCCGGCTGGGGGTGGCCTCGCTTGCCTTTTACGACGCCATCGCGCCGATCGTGGCCCGCGACTCGATCGACGACACGATCGCCTTCCGCGCCTCGCGCTACGACAAGGAGACGATGGACGTGCCCGGCGACGGCGGCGCGCAAGAACCCGGCGCATACTTCAACTGTCCCTTCACGCGCGACGAGTACGAGGCGTTCCTCGACGCCCTGCTCTCGGCCGACCAGCACCACGGCCACGAATTCGACGAGGTGCCGTACTTCGAAGGGTGCATGCCGGTGGAGGTTATGGCGTCGCGCGGGCGCGAGACACTGCGCTTCGGCCCCATGAAACCGGTGGGGCTCACCGACCCGCGCACCGGTCGTCGGCCGTGGGCCGTGCTCCAGTTGCGAATGGAGGACCGCGGCGGCCAGATGTGGAACATGGTGGGATTCCAGACGCGGCTGCGGATTCCCGAGCAGAAGCGCGTCTTCACCATGATCCCGGGGCTGGCGGGAGCCGAGTTCCTGCGGTTCGGCACCATTCACCGGAACTCGTATCTGAACGCACCGGCTTCGCTCACGCCGCACCTGTCGCTGCGCGACGATCCGGCGGTGCTGTTCGCCGGCCAGCTCACCGGCGTCGAGGGCTACACCGAGAGCACCGCCACCGGGCTCGTGGCCGGCGCCAATCTGTCGCGTCTGCTGCACGGGCTCGACGCCGTGGTGCCGCCGCCCACGACTATGCTGGGAGCGCTGTACCGGTACCTGCGCGAGGCCGATCCGCGGCACTTCCAGCCGATGAATGCCAACTTCGGCCTGGTGGAGCCGCTGGCTGAAGAGCCGCGCGACAAGGCGAAGAAGCGCGCCATGATCGCCGAGCGCGCCCTTACCGATATGGAGCGGTGGCGTGACGGCGCGCTGGCGGCGTCGCCCACCGGCAAGGCGCGGTGAGCGGCAACCCGGCTGTCGGCGCCGGCGCCATGCCGGTGGAGGTGGAGGACTACCTCACTCACCTCGCCAAGGAGCGCGACGTCTCTCCGAACACGATCAAGGCATACCGGCGGGACCTGCACGACTTCACGGAATTCCTGGCGGGCTACTATGGGGGCGGTGCCTGGAGCTGGCAGGGCGTGGACCGGCTGGCGATGCGCGGCTTTCTCGCCTTTCTCACCCGGCGCAGGCTCTCCAAGCGATCCATCGCGCGCACGCTCAGCGCCGTGCGCGGGTTCTATCGGTTCCTGGCGCTCAACGACATCGTGGCGTCCAACCCGGCGCGGGCCGTCGGCGCACCCAAGCAGGAGAAGCATCTGCCCGGGTATCTCGACCGAGCACAGATCGACCTGCTGTTCCAGATGGCGGAGGTCCGAGCCGTGGAGGGGCGGTTCGAGGACGTGCGTAACCTCGCCATCCTCGAGCTGTTCTATTCCACCGGTATGCGCCTCTCGGAGCTTCAGGGGCTCAACCGGCCCGACGTCGACCTCATCTCTCAGCAGGTCAAAGTGCGGGGCAAGGGGCGCAAGGAACGAATCGTGCCGGTGGGCGACCATGCCCAGCTCGCCATACGGAACTACGAATCGAAGCGGGACCAGGTGAACGGCCGGCTCGGGGGCAAGGTCGACCGGCGCGCCTTGTTCGTGGGGCGTACCGGCAAGCGGCTCACAGCGCGTGCGGTGCAGAAGATCATGACGAAGTTCCTGTCGCAGGTCGACGAGGAGGCGGGTCTCAGCACCCATTCCCTGCGACATACATTCGCCACCCATCTGTTGGATGCCGGAGCCGACCTGCGGGCTGTGCAGGAACTGCTCGGCCACGCGTCGATCAGCACGACACAGATCTACACCCACACGAGCGTGGAGCGGCTGAAAGAGGTCTACAGCAAGTCGCACCCACGGGCCTGACGGGCAGCGGGCCGTAGCCGTCCGTGCACGCGGGGCGCCGGGCCGAAACTGCGGCCGCTCCATGTCCGTTGTGTCTGTCACCATCACCCGACATCCATGCCGCGCGCCGCGTCATTGCTCCGTGATCTCTGGACTCTCATCCTGGTCGTCTGGCTCATCGGAGCCTTCACCAGCAAGCACTCGGTCCGCCGCCAGGGCATCGGACCTCGGCTGGTCCAGCTGGCGCTCCTCGGCAGTGCGGTCGTGCTCCTGTCGTCTCGGCGGTTCGCGGTCAGCTGGCTCGCCTGGCGATTCGCCAAGCCGAGCGCGGGGCTCGTCTGGGCAGGCGTCGCGATCACGGCCGCCGGCATCGGCTTTGCGCTCTGGGCCCGGTTCACCATTGGCCGCAATTGGAGCGGCGACGTGACCATCAAGGCCGACCACGAACTGGTGCTCCACGGCCCGTACCGCATCGTGCGCCACCCCATCTACTCGGGCATTACGCTGGCGCTGCTCGGCACAGCGATCGCCATGGGAGAGGTCCGGGGCCTTCTGGCGGTCGTGTTGGGGATCGTGGCCTGGCGGATCAAATGGCCGTCCGAGGAGCGGTTCATGCTCGAAGAATTCGGCGATCGGTACGCCGACTACCGCCGGCGGGTAAGTGCCCTGATTCCAGGCATTTGGTAGGCCGGCCCCGCCCCTTGGGAGGGGGCGCTATCTTTCTCCCATGCCACTCCCGACCATCCGTGCCACCACCATTCTCGCCGTTCGCCGCGACGGGAAGGTCGCTCTTGGCGGCGATGGACAGGTGACCGTCGGCGACACCGTCATGAAGGCCAAGGCGCAGAAGGTGCGCGCCATGCAGGGCGGCAAGCTGCTCACCGGCTTCGCCGGTTCGGTGGCCGATGCCCTTACGCTGTTCGACAAGTTCGAGGAGAAGCTCACCCGCTTCCCGGGCAACCTGCCGCGCGCCGTGGTCGAACTGGCCAAGGAATGGCGCAGCGACCGCGTGCTGCGTCGCCTCGAGGCCCTGCTCATCGTGGCGGACGTCAACAACGGATACATCATCTCCGGCACCGGCGAGGTGATCGAGCCCGACGACGGCATCCTGGCCATCGGGTCGGGCGGCGCATACGCCCTGTCGGCGGCCCGCGCGCTAGCCGCCAACACGCAGCTCACCCCGCGCGAAATCGTCGAGCGTAGCCTCCAGATCGCCGGCGAAATCTGCATCTATACTAATACAAACATAACCGTCCTCGACGCCTGAGCCGGACGTCGCCGGCGCCGCGGACGCTCCGTCCGCCGTCGTCGCGCGTGCCGGATTGCGCTTCCCATGCCGACCAACCATACCGAACAAGTCCTCGCCCGCCTCGCCGATCTGACCCCGCGCCAGATCGTCGCCGAGTTGGACCGCTACATCGTGGGGCAGGCGGACGCCAAGAAGGCCGTCGCCATCGCGCTACGCAACCGGTGGCGCCGCCAGCGCGCCCCCGACGGCATCCGCGAGGAGATCGCCCCCAACAATATCATCCTCATCGGCCCCACCGGGGTCGGCAAGACGGAGATCGCCCGCCGGCTTTCCAAGCTCGCCGGCGCTCCGTTCATCAAGGTCGAGGCCTCCAAATTCACGGAGGTTGGCTACGTGGGACGCGACGTCGAGTCCATGGTGCGCGACCTCGTGGAGAGCGCCATCGACATGGTGCGCACCGAGCGGGAGGCCGAGATCGAGGATCTGGCCCATGAGCGCGTGGAGCAGCGGCTGCTCGATCTGCTGCTCCCGCCGCCCGAGCCGCCCAAGGCCAAGGCCCCCGAGTCGGGCGAGGCCGAGGGCGCCAACGTATTCGTGGTCTCGGCCAGGGGCGACGTGACCCGCGAGCAGGAGCTGGCCCAGGAGCGCCACCAGCGCACGCGCGAGAAGCTGCACCAGCTGCTCAAGGACGGCCAGCTCGAGTTGCGCGAGGTGGAGGTCAAGGTCACGCCGCGCGCCCCGATGATCGATGTCCTGTCGGCGCAGGGCGCGCCCGAGGGGATGGAAAACTTCACCGACATGCTCAAGGAGATGCTGCCCAAGCGCCACAAGAAGCGCACCGTCAAGGTGAGCGAGGCGAGGCGCATTCTGTTGGAACAGGAGTTCGAGAAACTCATCGACCTCGAAGAGGTCACGGCCGATGCCCTCGAGCGCGTGGAGAAGCTCGGTATCATCTTTCTCGACGAGATCGACAAGATCGCCGGGGAACGGTCGCAGATGGGTGGCCCCGACGTGTCGCGCGAGGGGGTGCAGCGCGATCTGCTGCCGATCGTCGAAGGCTCCAACGTCCAGACCAAATACGGCATGGTGAAGACCGACCACGTGTTGTTCATCGCGGCCGGCGCCTTCCATGTGTCGAAGCCCAGCGATCTCATCCCCGAGTTGCAGGGGCGCTTTCCTATCCGCGTGGAACTCAAGCCACTCACCGAAGCCGACTTCGTGCGCATCATGACGGAGCCGGAGAACGCGCTCACCAAGCAGTATGCGGCGCTGGTCGAAGCGGAGGGGGCCAAGCTCACATTCACCGAGGACGGCATCCGTGAGATCGCGCGCATCGCCGCCCTCGTGAACGAGCGCATGGAGAACATCGGGGCCCGTCGGCTGCACACGGTGATGACCACCCAGCTCGAGGAAGCCCTGTTCGAACTGCCCGACCGCGGCACGGCGGAAATCGTGGTGGACGCCGCGGCCGTCCGTGACAAGCTCAAGGCGATCGTCGAAGACGAAGACCTCCGGCGCTACATCCTGTAGGCCCGCCCTCAGCTTGGGTCGCTTGCGGGCTGCGCCGGCCTAGGGCGCAATCGCATTGGTGAACTGCTGCATCAGCGTCCGGAACGCCGCCAGTCCCATGACCTGCTCCACGTCTTCGTGTCCCGCGCCGGGGACGATGACGAGTTCCTTCGGGTCGTGCGCGGCCTCGTAGAGGGCACGCCCCTGCGCCACCGGAATCTGAACGTCGTCGGTTCCATGAAGAATGAGAACGGGCGCCTGCACCGTGGCGATGCGGGTTGTGTTCACCATCGGTTCCTGCATGAGCCACGAAACCGGGAACCCCAGCGGATCGGCGCACTGGGCCATCGCCTGTCCATTCGAGAAGCCAGATTCGACGACGAGTGCGCGTATCCCGCTGTTCGCCGCCGCGAGCGCGATTGCCGGATCGCTGCCCATCGAGTGCCCGAATGACACGACGCGCCCGAGCGTGACCCCCGGCTGCGCGAGGGCGAACGTCAGCGCGGCGGACGCATCGGCGATCAACGTCGTTTCGTCCTTCGATGTCCCGGTGCTGCGGCCGAACCCGCGATAGTCATACGTCAACACGTCGAAGCCGGACTGCCACAGGTGTTCGGCATGCGCCCACTTGGCTTCGTCCGCGAGATTTTCGCCCTTCCCGTGCGAGAAGACGACGGTGAGCCGTGGCGCGGAGCCGCCTTGCCGAAGCCAGAAACCATACAGGGTCTCGTTCCCGGACGGGAAGCTGACCTCGCGGAGGAGCGAGTCGGGAATCACCGTGGCTGGCAGGCGGTATACAGCCACGGCATCGCCGTTGAACACCAGCGTGTCAAGCTTGCAGGCGTTCCCCGCAACCAGCACCACGACGGTCATCGCCATTCGAGCCGCGTTCGTGCCGGAGGGTACCTGTACGCCAAGTTGGAGCGAAAGCCCGCCGTGGCCACTGACGCTATTCTCGCCCTCCAGGAGGCCGCTGTGCATGTCGACGTTCGCGGCCATCCACTTCCCTTCGAGTTGCAGCACACATCGTCGGCCAAGATCCCGCTGGACTCCCGTCAATGGCGACGCGATGGCGGCCGACGGTCCCGTGAACTGAAACGTGACGGCCGTTCCGCCGTAGAGCAGGGTTCCCGGCGTCACCTCCCAACTCGCCGTCCCCGTCAGGTTGGGATAGAGACGGGCGCCGCCGGTCCCGGCGAACGCATAGAGCTGGGCTTGGCCCGTGATCTCGGGGCGTGCCCCCCGAGCGGCGACGAGGCGGCGTGCCAGACCGACGTCCACCCCGGCCACGCCGAATGCTGCGGGCAGCAGGTGAAGGTCCGCGCTCATCGTCACGTCATCCGATCGGCCCCACATCCTGCCGACCACTACGTACGGAACGATCCCGGTCGGTACGTGGTGGGGAATCAAGGGCCCTCCCACCGACGCCGTCCATTCGGACTGGCCTCGGGGCAGCACGCGAACGGGCAGGGTCGCCGCGCAGCCGGTCACCAACTGGAGGGCGGCGGTTACTCCGATCAGGGCGCGTCGTGTCGAAATCATGTGCCGGGCAATTCCACTGTCGCGTTGAGAGGGCGGGACAGACGGGCTGCATCCGGACTACGGATGGAACGATCTTGGGATTTGCTAGACTTGTCACCTGGGCGGGCGATAGCGTGTGCTCTGCCGGCCAAGGGGATGTGTCAGATGATTCTCTGATACATATTTGACTGATCCCTGTTCGGAAGCGCTGCCGTGATGTGAGCTGGGGCGGGCGCGTCACTCAGATCCCGCCAAGTCTCATCTCCCGGTTGCGCCGGTAGAGACGTCAGTTGGAGCCGTGTCAGCCCTCCGTGCCCCATTCCCGTAGCCTGATCCCCGTCCGGTAGTTTCGAGATTGTCTTCACTCCCCCAATCTTTGGCATCCCGTCATGGCCAAGCCCGTCACCGCTGCCGCGCCCCTTCTGCCCGCCGACTCACAGCCGCCCCACCGCGACTTCCTGCAGATCACCGACTTCACCCGTCCCCAACTCGACAATTTGTTCGCGTTGGCCGAGCGGATGCGGAAGGGCGCCTACACCAAGGAGCCGCTGGCCGGCAAGTCGCTGGCCATGATCTTCATGAAGGCCTCCACGCGCACGCGGGTCTCATTCGAAGTCGGCACGTACCAGTTGGGCGGGCACGCGCTGTTCCTCTCGCCGCGCGACGTCCAGATCGGCCGCGGAGAGCCCATCGCGGACACGGCGCGCGTGCTGTCGCGGTACGTGGATGGGATTATGATCCGCACCTTCGCCCACCAGGACGCCGAGGTGCTTGCGCAGTACGCGGGCGTCCCGGTGATCAACGGCCTCACCGACATGGTGCACCCCTGCCAGGTGTTGGCTGACCTGCTCACGATCCGGCAGCATCTTGGCAGCTACGAGGGCAAGGTCGTCGCCTGGATCGGCGATGGGAACAACATGGCCAACTCGTGGATCAACGCCGCGGGCCGGCTCGGCTTCGAACTCCGCCTGGCCTGCCCGGAGGGCTACGAGCCCGCCGACCACCTGCTCGCCGAGGCGAAGAAGACGGCGAAGATCACTGTGATGCGCGACCCCATGGCCGCTGCGGAGGGCGCGAACGTCGTGACCACCGACGTGTGGGCGTCGATGGGGCAGGAGCAGGAGCAGAAGACACGGGCCAAGGCGTTCGCCAAGTACGTGGTGAACGCCAAGCTCATGAAGAGGGCCGCCCCCGACGCGATCTTCCTGCACTGCCTGCCCGCGCACCGCGGCGAGGAAGTGGCGGCCGACGTGATCGACGGTTCGCAGAGCCGTGTGTGGGATGAGGCCGAGAACCGCCTCCACGTGCAGAAGGCGATCATGGCCGTGCTGATGGGCGGGGAAGCCGTCTGACGGCTGTCCGTTGACCGGCCGTCAGACGGCCTCGGTTACCGGGTCAGCGTCAGGAGCGTGAACGAATTCGGTTTGACGGACGGGCGTCCGCGTCCGCCCGCCGGCCGCGGTCCGAATTCAGCCGACGCGGTATAGAGCGTGTGCGTCGCCGGATCGAGTTCCATGGTCCGTGCGCCCTCCATCGTCTTCACCGTCTGAACCACGGTGTACTTATCCGGGGCATCTTCGTGGATCACGGTGATGGCGCCGTCGCCGCACGAGGCGAACGCCAGCTGCGTGCTCCCGTCGAACCGCGTTGCGTCGACACCCTGCCCGATAGGCACGGTGGTCACGAGCTTCCCAGCCACGACGTCGGAGATGGCCATCACGCCGCTGCGGCACCCGCTGAAGAGCCGGTGGTGCTGCGTATCAATCGCCAGCCCGGTGGGGCTCGTGCACGGCGCCATCGACCAGTGGCGCGTTACTTTCCTGGCGGCGATGTCCACCTCGTCGATTTCTGCCTTGTCCTCGATGTTCACGTACAGGTGCCCGGCGCCATCGGCGATCCCGAACTCCGGCTTTCCGGTGAGCGCGATGTTGGCCACGTTGGTGGCGGCCCGCGGGTCGATCATCGACGTCGAACCGGCGTCACCGTTCATCGAGAACACGTACTTGCTTCCCGGATCGTAGATGATCCCGTCGTCGTCCACGGCGGCGTGGATCTTACCAGTAACCTTGAGTGTCTTGAGATCGATGATGCGAATGGCGCTGTCTCCGCCCGAGGTGGCGAAGGCACGTCCCACGTCGTCCACGAACGCGATGCCGTGGGCGCGATCGAACCCCGGAATCTCGGCGAGCACCTTGCCCGATGCCGGATCGACTACCATCACACGGTCGCCGCGAGCGATGAACAGCCGGTGGCTTGGCCCGTCGAGCGCGAGGTAGTCCCACCCGCCGTCGCCGCCGATCAGGTGTGTGGATGTGACGTGATAGTTGGGTCCCTGGGCGGGCGCCGCCGCTACGAGCAGGGCGGCAGCAGCAATGAACAGCGACTTGGACGTACGCATGAGTCCCACTCCGGGCGAGGGTTGATTGATGGTCGTGGCATCAACATGAGTGACGTCACCTGACTCCCGGATTACATTAGGTGGTGCGATTCCTGTTCCATGCGCCTGACGGATCGCGTCCATTTGCCACCCGACCAGCCATGCCGCAAGCCGGAACCTCCGCCCCCGCATTCACCCTCGATACCGACACCGGCGTACGCCTGTCGCTCAAGGATCTCAAGGGTAAGCCCGTCGTCCTCTACTTCTACCCCAAGGACGACACCAGCGGCTGCACCGTGGAAGCGTGCGAGTTCCGTGATGCCTTCCCAAGATTCAAGAAATCGAAAGCCGTCATCCTCGGCATCTCGCCCGATTCGGTAGAGAGCCATCAGAAGTTCAAGGCGAAGTACCACCTGCCGTTCACCCTGCTTGCCGACCCGGACCACTCCGTGGCCGAGCACTACGGCGTATGGAAGGAGAAGTCCATGTACGGCCGCAAGTACATGGGGATCGAACGGACCACGTTCATCATCGACGCCGCCGGCATGGTCGCAAAGATGTTCCCCAAGGTGAAGCCCAAGGGGCACGCCGAAGAGGTCCAGGCCGCCTTGGCCGAGTTGTAGACGAAGCGCCTGGAACTCCGGCCGGTCCGGCCGGTACATTTGTGGACCATCGGTGCCGCGTCCGCGGCGGTAGTCGCCAGTCACTCGTTCCGCACCCGACAAGCGAAAGGATCGCCATGTTCAAGCAATTCACGCCGGTCGTGCTCGCCTTGGTTTTCGCCGCCGGCTGCAAGAGTTCCGACTCGTCCAACCCGAGCACGCCCATCTCCGGCGCCCCCAACCACCTGGTGATCGTGTCGGGGGCCAACCAGACGGGCGACGTCTCGACGGCACTCGCCGCGCCGCTGGTGGTGCAGGCGCTGGACGGGTCCAATAAGGCGGTGTCGGGTGTGGCGATCACCTGGACGGTGACCGGAGGCGGCAGTGTCTCGGCCGGTACGTCCACCACCGATGCGCTGGGCCAGGCGAGCGTGATTTGGACGCTCGGCGCCACGCCAGGAATCCAGACTGCCACGGCGACGAGCAGTGCCATCACCGGCGCATCGGCGGCATTCGTGGCCGGCAACGGGCCGACGATCACCGGTGCGGTGACGGTAGCAAACCCCGACCCGACCAGTTTCTTCTCGGCCGCGCACGCGGCGGCGAGACCCAGGGCGAGCGGATCGCGCGGATTCACCGCGCCTCGCTACTCGAACGCCGGCGTCGAAGTGATGTTCAACAACCAAGCGTTCCACGTCGAGGCGGCGGGCTCACCGGCCTACCGCTCCATGGACGTGGCGCTTGGCACGCAAACCGCCGTCGAGCAGCGCCTCAACGCGCTCACGCAGGGGCTGCCGGTGCGCGACGTGCGCGTCTCGCCGGCAATCCTCGCCGCGCACCTCACGCTCACCGATAGCACGAAGATCGATGACGTAATCGCCGCGCTGCAGGCCGATCCATCGGTGGCGTCGGTGTCGCGCGACCTCATCTACTCCATCCGCGACGGCGCGCCGGCCCCGCAAGCGGCCCGGTTTTCCAGCGCGCCGTCGGCGTCGGCCGCAACAGCGCGGCCGACGGGCGCCGCCACGGCGCTTCCCAACGATCCGTACTACGCGTACCAATCGTGGAACCTCAACATGGTTGACATGCCCCGCGCGTGGGCACTCACTACGGGAAGCACCGCGTTCAGCGTGGCGGTGATCGACATGGGAGTCCGGTTCGGCGACCCCACGGTCGCGCCCTCCTTCACCACCGACGGGTACGACTTCGTATCGCAGACCACGCTGGCAAGCCTCGGGTACGACTCGCTCGGTACGTATTGCGCCGGTGGCGCCACGTTCACGACGATCGACGGGAACGGCCCGCCTCATGCCGACCCCACCGACCCGGACGACATCTACCTCGACAGTACTGGCACATGCTGGGAGCACAATTCGCTGGGCGATCACGGCCAGTGGACCTCGGGCATCATCGGCGCCGTGGGCAACGACGGCCTGAACGTGACCGGCATCGAATGGAACGGGCGCATCCGCCCCATCCGCGTGCTGGGGATCACCGGTGACGGCATCGCGTTCGACATCGCGCAGGGCATTCTGTACGCGGCGGGGCTGCCGGCCACGGGTGCCAACGGCACGCTGGTCAGTGTTGGAACCAAGTCTCCCATCCTGAGCTTGAGCCTCGGGGGATACGGCGCCGATCCGACTGACGCGGCGGCCGCGGCGGCCGCGGTGCAGGCGGGGTGCCTGATCGTGGCTGCGGCGGGCAACGGGAGCACCGACGCGCCGGTGTACCCGGCGGCCTATCCGGGAGTGATCGGTGTATCCGCGGTGGGGATGGACGGCACGATCGCCTCGTACTCCAACGCGGGATCATACGTACAGCTGGCCGCACCCGGCGGCGAGTTCCGCCAGGACGACAACGGAGGCGACGGCGTGCTCGGCCCGGGGTGGGATTTCACGAAGGGTGCGCCCACACTGCTGTTCGGATACGGCACGTCTGGCTCCGCGCCGCACGTGGCCGGGGCAGCGGCGTTGCTGCTCGCTAACCAGCCGGGACTGTCAGGTGCGGCGCTGGCCCAGCGGCTGGAACAGTACGCTTCCCGGTCCCCGAACTCGGGCCGGAACGACACCTATGGATGGGGAATCGTGGACGCGTACAACGCGATTACGCAGCAGAACGGGCCGCCTCGCAACATCTACGTACGGCTGATCAACTCCGCTACGGGAAGCGTGGTGCGCACCGTGGAGGCCGGTGCGGGCGGACAGTTCTCGTTCACGCAGCTTGCCCCGGGCACGTACCAGCTCCAGGCGGGTGAGGACGAGAGCGGAGACGCGACCATCGGCATCCCGGGCCGCCGGCTCGCCTGGGCGGGTAGCGCGGCCAGTCCCACGGTCTATACCGCAGGCAGCGGTGCGTCTGCCATTCAGACCACGGCGATCACGGTAGGCGTGCCAATGGAATCCGAGCCGAACGACGCGACCGCGACCGCCAACCCGCTGAGCGTCAATAGCTACGTCACGGGTCAGATCTACGCCCCGGATGTGGCCGATTACTACCAGGTCGTCATTCCCGCCCAGGGCACGTACACCTTTCAGACCTACGGCGTGATGGGGGCGTGCGGGTACGGAATCGAGCTGGATACGAAGCTCCAGTTGTTCAACTCCGCTGGTGCCAGCCTGGCGTCGAACGACGATTCCAATGTGTTCACTGGCCCCAACTGCTCAGCGATCTCGACAGCGCTCGCGCCGGGCACCTACTTCATCGCGGTGACGGGGAGCGACGCCAACGGGCTCGCCGACCAGGGACGCTACCGGCTTCAGGTGCGCAGCGGAACCTGATCCGGCGAGCCCGGATTGGGCCGGGCCCTAGCTTCGGTCCTGCCACCTTGGCACATTTCGGGTTCAGGCCGCTCATGGCCCAGAACCCGAGACCCAACCGATGTCCTCTCCTGATAGCACCGCCACGCTCAAGCGCACTCCGTTCCACGACATCCACGTGAAGCTGGGCGCGAAGATGGTACCCTTTGCCGGCTTCGAAATGCCGGTGCAATACCCCACCGGGATCACTGCCGAACACAACGCCGTCCGCCAGAAATGCGGGCTGTTCGACGTGAGTCACATGGGCGAATTCCGCATTACCGGGCCCCAGGCGCTCGCCTTCGTGAGCCATGTGACCACCAACGATGTCGCCGCCCTGGCTGTGGGCCAGGTGCATTACTCCGGCATCCTCAACGATCGCGGAACGTTCGAGGACGACTGCCTCGTGTACCGGTTCGCCGACCATGTGATGATGGTCGTGAACGCCTCGAACAAGGACAAGGACTTCGCCCATATCAGCAAGCAGCTGTCGAAGTTCGATGCCAAACTCGACGACATCAGCGACGAGATCGCGTTGCTTGCGCTTCAGGGCCCCGAAGCGCAGAAGATCCTCCAGCCGCTCACCAACGTGGATCTCGAATCGATCGGCTACTACCACTTCAAGACGGGCACGGTGGCAGGCGCAACGGACGTCATCGTCTCGCGCACCGGCTACACCGGTGAGGACGGTTTCGAGTTGTACTTCGACAGTGCGCACGCCGTGCGGATCTGGGATGCGCTCATGCAAGGCGGCCAGGTGACTCCCACCGGGCTGGGGTGTCGCGATTCCCTTCGCCTCGAGATGGGTATGGCGCTTTACGGCAACGACATCGACGACACGGTCACGCCGCTCGATGCCAACCTCGGCTGGATCGTGAAGATGAAGAAGGGCGACTTCACCGGACGTGCAGCGCTCGAAGCGCAGAGGGCGGCCGGCATTCTGAAGAAGCTCGTGGGATTCACCATCGCCGACCGCTCCTTTCCGCGGCACGGCTACGCAGTGTTCGTGAACGGCCAGCCGAGCGGCGAGGTTCGCAGCGGGACGATGAGTCCAAGCTGCAACATCGCCATCGGCACCGCCTACGTGCCCACCGAGCACGCGAAGCCCGGCAACACGCTCGAGGTGGAGATTCGCGGCAAGCGGTTCACGGGCACCATCGTGAAGATGCCGTTCTACCAGCACGCCACGCACCGGTAGCCATGCGGGTGGCCGTGCTGACCATCTCCGACGCGGGGGTCCGCGGCGAACGCGCTGACACCTCGGGCGACGCGATCGCCGAGTGGGTGCAAGCGCGCGGCGCCACGCTGGCCGCGCGCGCCCTGGTGAGCGACGACGCGGAGGCCATCGTACGCCAACTCGTGGCCTGGTGCGACGGCGACGCGGCCGACCTGGCGCTCACCACGGGGGGCACGGGGCTGTCGCCGCGCGACGTGACGCCCGAGGCCACATGTGCAGTGCTCGAGCGGCAGGCGCCCGGCATCGCCGAGCTGCTGCGCGCGTCGAGCGCAGGGCGGTTCCCGCGGGCCGCGCTGTCGCGCGGAGTGGCCGGCACACGCGCACGCACGCTCGTCGTCAACCTACCGGGCTCGCCCGGGGGCGTGAAGGACGGGCTGGCGGCGCTGGAGCCAATCGTGGACCACGCGGTGGCGATCGTGCGCGGTGAGGTCACTGATCACGGTGGAGGGGCAACCGCATGACCGTGCTCATCACGCTAAATGACGTGGAGCCGGCGGTGCGGATCAATGCCGAGCTCGAACGCGACGGGGTCCCGACGGTGGTGGTTTCTCCGCTGGACGACATGCGCGACACGCTCAAGAAGTCCAAGCCAGACGTGATCGTATTCAGCGGCGACCTGAACGATCCGCAGACGCTGGCCATTGTGCGTGACCAACTCTGGGCGGGCGTCGCGAGCATCGGACTCACGAGCATCACCGATCTGGACACGTTGGAGCGGCTGCGGGCAGGCGGATTCGTGGAGTTGTACCTCAAGCCAGTGGACGTCGAGGAAGTGGTGAGTGGGGTGAAGCGCGTGTTGGAACGCCGCCGGCTGCAGCAGGAGACTGGCTTGGTGGGGGAGAGCGAAGCACTACGCGAGGTGCTGGTGAAGGTGCAGCAGATGGCGCCAGTGACCAGCACGGTTTTGGTGGAGGGGGAAAGCGGCACCGGCAAGGAACTCGTGGCGCGGGCGCTGCACCGGTTGAGCCCGCGCAAGAACAAGCCGTTCATCGCCGTGAACCTTGGGGCGCTGCCCGAAACGCTGTTGGAGAGCGAGCTGTTCGGCCACGAGAAGGGGGCGTTCACCGGTGCCGCTGAGCGGCGGCTGGGCCGGCTCGAGCTGGCCGACGACGGGACCCTGTTCCTGGACGAGATCGGGGACATTCCGCCGGCCACGCAGGTCAAGCTGCTTCGGGTGCTGGAGGACGGCGAGGTGATGCGGCTGGGGGCGACGCAGGCCATCAAGGTAGACGTGCGCGTGATTGCCGCCACCAACCGTCCACTGCGAGAGCAGGTGGAGGAGGGGAGTTTTCGCGGCGATCTGTTCTACCGGCTGAATGTGCTGAACATCTACCTGCCGCCGCTCAGGGCGAGGAAGGCCGACATCCCGTTCCTGGTGCGGCAATTCATCCGGCAGTTCGCGCACGAGCATGGGCGAGAGTTCCTGGGAATTTCGGCCGACGCCATGCAGTTGCTGGTGGACTATCCGTGGCCGGGCAACGTGCGGGAGTTGAAGAATCTGGTAGACAGCATGGTGGTGCTGGCGCCTGGGCGGGAGATCCGGCCCGACGACTTGCCGCGGCAGATTCTGGAAGGGGGGGCGGCGCGGCTGTTGCCGGTGCGGGTGCCGGCTTTCCGGGGAGCCCGGGACGGAGCGGGGGCAGGGGGCCAGGAACTGGAGTTCATCGTTCGGAGCCTGTTGGAGCTCAAGCTGCAGGTGGAGGAGTTGAGGCACCGGCTGGATGTCGAACGTGGCGTGGCGATGGGGGCTCCCGGGGGGTGGCTGGGCGAGGTGGGCGGTCGTCCGGCGGGGAGCGTGGGTACGGGGTACGGCCGAGGGCCGGCGGTGGCTGCCATCGGGCCGCGAGAAGGGGCGCCGCCGCCCAACGACGTGGTGATCCCGGCGGGGACGAGGATGTCGGAGGTGGAGCGGCGGGTGATCGAGGCAGCGTTGCGCGAGACGCGCGGGAACCGGCGCAAAGCGGCCGAGATGCTCGGGATCGGGGAGCGGACCTTGTATCGAAAGATCAAGGAGTTCCAGCTGCCGGAAGTGGATGACTTGTCCTAGGGCCCGGTCGTCCCAATATTGGCGATACCTGCCTGTTGCGCGGATCGACGCTCGCCGTCGAGATTCCGTCGCAGTTTCCACCATGCGATTCGCGATTCGACACATTGATTCCTCATCGGAAGCCGGAGCCATCGTTGTCCGTGCCTGCTAATTCGACGTCCTCATCCGGCGCGTCCCCGATTGCGGGGAGCCTGCTTCCGATTTCGAGAGCAGAGGAGTTGCTGGCCACGCTGCCTGGAGTGATCTCGGTTCGGATCGTGGCTGGGAGCAGCGGCAACGTGGACGAGATCCATGTGTTGACTTCGGACTCCGTACCGCCCAAAGCGACCGTGCGGAACGTCGAGAGCGCGCTGATGGCCCACCTCGGGATGCGTGTGAGCCACAAGAAGATATCGGTGGCGACCACGCGGGAAATGGGGCCGCGGGCGAGCACGGAGGCGCCGAGAACGCAAGGGGTGCCGCAGGCGCGACAGGTGTCAGGGGGGCACGGGGCGTCGCAGGCGAGAGAGGCGCTGGGGGCGCGAGAGGCGGAGCTCGTGGCGGATGTTCGCCGCCGGCGGCTGTATTTCGAAGATATCGAGGTTCGGCGGTCGCGGAGCCAGGGGGTAACCTGCCGTGTGACGTTGCGCAAGGGCGCCGCGTCCTACATGGGAGAAGCGGAGGGGTTGGAGAGCCCTCGCTTGCGCGTTGAACTGGCAGCAAAGGCGGCGCTGGAGGCCATCGGGAAGTCCGAGGCGGAGACCCTGGGGAGTGGGGTGTTGGGGTTGGAGGGATGCAAGGTGATTGGTGCGCTAGATCACGAATTTGTGTTCGTCGGGATCACAGCGCGCTTTGCGCGCGAAAGTGTATTACTTACCGGGACAGCGGAAGTGAAGGAGAGTCCGGAGACCGCGGCCGTACTGGCGGTGCTGGACGCGACGAACCGGTGGGTGGAGTACGGCGAAAGTTAGGCCAGGTGCGGCGCTGGATGTGACGCAGCAGCGGCCACATGAAGAATCACAGACCGAGAGAGCGCACAAGAAACCAAAACGGACAAAAAAACGTGACCCCCTCCCTCGTGAAGCGAAGGCGAGCGGAGGATTTTTTCATCTAGGTACATGTAGTTGAGCGGAGCCAACCTAAGCGGAGCACTGCAGAGGAGCGCAGTGACTCAGTGAAAAGGGAGGTGACGCCGAATGACCTACCTAATGAGCTTGATTTCCTTCCTGTTCTTTGGTGGATGGATCTCGATCGGTAGCTAGAGGATGAGGGCGGGGGTCCAGATTCTATTATGGTGAAGATTCGATTTTCTGCGATTGCTGGGGTAACAGCTGTGGCCGCGTGTGGGGCCACGGCCTTGTTGTATTCACGCCCTGCCGTTCCGCTGCCGGCCGCACCCATCATTGTCCTCTCTGTCATCGCTCTTTTCGCGCTCGTCGCGGAATTGCTTTCGTTCCTACTCCCTCACGGCGCGCGCGGGTCGATGGCATACGTCCCGTACCTTGCATCGGCTCTCATCGTGCCGCACTGGTACGCGATCGTTGCGATCGTTATCGTTTCTGCGATCACGCAGCTTGTCATCAAGAGTCGCTTTGATCGCGGTTTGTTCAACGTCGCTCAGCACGCCCTTACGCTTGGGGTGGCCATCTTGGTATACCGCGGCCTCGGTGGCAAGAGTCTCGCGATCCTCAGTCATCCAAGCCTTCTGGCGACGACGCAGCGTTATGCCTTACCGGCGATTAGCGCCTACGCTGTGTCATTCATTATAAATACGCTAATGGTTAGTGCGGCAATAGCTGTAGTCGATGGCTCAACGCCGCTGAAGGTGTGGCGAGAGTTAAAGCTGTCGACGATCGGCATTGACCTGCTTGCCAGCCCGGTGGTCTTCGTGTTTGCGTGGCTGTACTCAGCTTATGGCTGGATGGCGGCAGCTATGGTATGGGTCCCAATCGTCGGACTGCGCCAGGTCTTCAAGACGAATCTCGAACTTGAGCGTACCAACCAGGAGCTCCTTGAGCTGATGGTCAAGTCAATGGAGGCGCGTGATCGCTACACCTCTGGGCACTCACGACGTGTTCAACACTACTCGACCGTTATTGCCAGGACACTTGGTGCATCGCAGCGCGCGAGCGAGCAGATCAGCAAGGCCGCGCTCCTGCATGACGTTGGAAAGATCCACGAGAAATACGCGCCATTGCTCGCCAAGGCGGAAGGGCTGTCGCAGGCCGAGTGGACGGTGATGCAGGAACATCCGGGCGACGGGGCCGAACTGGTCGCGACGATGACTCGTTTGCGGGAACTGGTGTCGGCGATTCGGCACCATCATGAAAATTGGGATGGGAGCGGCTACCCGGATGGCCTTGCCGGCACGGACATACCACTTGCTGCGCGCATAATTCGCTTCGCGGACACGATGGACGCGATGTTAACCGAGCGGCCGTACCGTGCGGCTCTTGACTACGATACGGTTCGGGCGGAATTCGTGCGCTGCCGCGGTACTCAGTTCGATCCGGAGATCACGGATAAGTTGCTGGCAAGTTCAAGTTGGGCAAAGCTCTTCACTCCCTCGGCGGCACCGAATCGGACCTTTGGCTTGTCGCTCGTCCAATCTGAGCGAAAGCGGGCTAGTGGGGCGTAAGGTACGGTCCCAATGGCCGTTACTTGACCGGGGATCGTGGGTTCCTTCTCGTGGAACGGCCCCGTGGGAGCAGAATTCCCGCGATGAGACCCGGCCGTGTCCAACACGTTACCGCCCGCGATGACGACACCGCCAGAAGATGTTGGCCTGATGGTGTCTAGAGGCTAGGGCAGTGACCGCCACGCATAAGCCTGCCGTACGGGCCCAGGCGATTCATCTTGAAAAGCAGCCCGGCGTCGTGGGAGCCAATGGTATCGCCTTCAGCGCCGGGCTGAGCGGGAACCGGTCGCGTCGCGCGTTGGCTAAATAATCAGCTAACATCGCGTCAGCCGCTATTTGGGTTTCATTTGCAACGAGAGCGTGCCAGTAGGCCTCGACGAAGTTGTCATGAAGGCCGCATAACTTGCCGCGGAGATGGTCCTTGCGTAGGTCGAGCAATTGACTCTGCGCCAAGCGAGTACGTTCCTCAATTTGCTCCATGCGAAGCTCGAAGGCGCGAGTCACCATTCTAATGCGCGGGGCTGTTATCTCGCCGTATCGGTCACGTGCGATGGTAAGCCAACGCCGTGCGGTCGCGCAATCGCGCCGCTCCAGTGCAAATTCGATCTTGTTCGATAGATAATGGGAGATGCGTTCTAGTCGGCCATGCCTGCTTTCGAAGGCACGATCCGCCATCTCATCCCATTCCCGTTTGCCATCCACATCGCCGACAATCCATGACATCCACGATAGCATGGACGCGATATCAATGGCGTAGGAATGAATTCCAGCGCGATCGGCTGCCTGAAATGTCGCTTTGAGAATCCCCACTGCCTCGAGTGGCTCGCCGCACCTGAACATTGTCATGCCCACGTTCACCATGAGCGGCACATTCTGCCACGACGGAATGGATCTGCCGAGTCGAGCCCAAATAGTTAGTCCCAGACTGAGCGCGGCTTCTGGATCTCCGTGAAAGCAGTGGTACAAGAGGTCAAGCTTCTCCCGGTCGGCCTTCAACTGGGGCGTGGAAGGGGGAATGTCGTCTGTCCTGTGGTAGGCGATGGCTGCGAGATCTGGCTCGAGCGCTAGGTCATAGGCAATTACGATATGCGTTGCAGCCATTAAGCGGTGATGCTCATCCCCATGGCCGGACGTCAAACACTTGGTGTACTGCGGAATGAAATCTAGCGCAGATCCGCCAGCCAGACGAGCGGCTTCGAGGTCAAATAGCTCGAAATCGTCGTGCGGAGACGCGCCAGAGTCGACAGCCGAAGCAGAGCGATACTGTTTGATTGCGTCGCGTACTAGCTTGTAGTCGCCGGCAAATCTGGCGGAAGTGATGAGGCGCTCGAGTATGGCGCTGCGGCCAATTCCCTGATTGAGTGAACTGGCTCGACTAAGTAGCTCGCAACCGACAATTGGCTGACCAATCTGAAGGCAGTGGTCGGCGCATGAGCAGAGAAGCTCCACAGCTTTGGCGGTTTCCCCGGCCTGTGCCCAGTGTTCTGCGGAATCCCACAAACTGGTCACATCGGTGATCGGAGCTTCCGATGTTATCAGCGTGCTAGCAGCGGACGCATGCATGAGACGCCGCGTCATCATGGGCATCTCTGCCAGCGCGACCTGAGACAGCAAAGGATGGGCACTGCTGTAGTTGTCCAGATCTCCACCTATGAAGCCGAGCGTTTCCAAAGTGTGGACGCACGGAACAAGTGCCTCCGCCGAGAGCCCGGAAACTGCCATGAGTCGACTGGGTGTAACGTTCTTGCCGAGTATTGCGCATGCGACAAACGCCCGAAGGGCGTCGTCGCTGAGTTGGCGAACGCGGTAAGTCAACGCGCGCCCAAGGGAGGAAGTAGCTATGGCGTCACGCGTGGATGACGTGACATCCGCAGCCAGGGCACGCAAGAAGAGGGCGTTTCCTCTCGCTGTTTGGACGCAATGCCCCGCAACAGAGGCTGTGGCGGTTGCGCCAGCCGAATGCAACAGTGCGTTGAACAATTCGGCGGAAGCCTCCTTCTGTAAGGGAATCGCACGCAGCCAGTGAGTTTGATGTTGAAGCGACCCGCGAGTCAGTGAGGATGGCTTGGCGCGTACGGTGAGAAGCACTAACACTGGATGCGACCGTTCGATGCAAAGAACTTCACTTATGGCATCGGCGGAGGCCGCATCCATCCAATCCGCGTTGTCCACCATGATGGCCAACGGAAGTTCTGTTGCGACTGCCTCGACGAGGTCGCAAAGCGCGCGGAGCATTATTTGAAAAGTAGCCTCGGCTTCAATCTTCTCGATGCCATTCGTGGCGAATGCGATTCTGCGAGTCAACCGGCCGAGTATATCCATCGCCTCCGGCGCCACGCCCAACCCCCCAGGCGCGTCGAGTAATTTCGGCACCAGATCCACAAATACGCCGAGCGGCCGCCGCACGTCGTGCGGGGCGCACTCCACTCTGAGACAGGTGGCCCCATCGAGCGCCGCCGCCCGGAGAAATTCCGTTGCCAACCGTGTCTTCCCGATTCCGGGCTCGCCGTGGATCACCACAGCTCGGGGCTCGCCCCGCTTCGCGAGTTGATAGTGCCGCCAGAGCTCGGCCATCTCCGCATCACGCCCGACGAATGGGCCCGGACCCAAGCGCCGATACGTTGCATCCGGCACGTGCTCCGAAATCCGAGTGCGCAATACATGCGCCGGGATCCGCAGATCCTTCCCGTACGATCCCACCTCCTCGATGTACTGATCCAGGAGTTGTACGGCGCGCGCTTTCTGCCCATTGAGCGCGAACGACTCAGCCAGCGCCAGCGTCGCTTCCTCATTCAGCGGATCCAACGCGAGACATGCGGTCGCGATGGGCTCCAGATCCCGCCAGCGACCCGTTCCGCGAAGCTCGGTGAGCTGTGCGACGAGCCCGCGGATGAGATGCTGCCCAATCAGCGTCCTCTGCTGTTCGACCCATAGGGAGAATGGCCGCGAAAACGTCGGCGCGTATCCGGGCATCACTCCAGATCCGATCGCCTTGACGGTCTTCGCATCGAGCGGACCGCCATGGCGGAATGCGGAGAAGTCGTCGCGCACGCTGGCAGCCGGCACCGTGATCCCGCGGTCGTCCGCGACGACCGGGGCGCCGAGCCCACGCAGGCGGTAGAGCAACTGCCGTAGGTTGTGCGAGGCCGTTCGTTCGTTTTGATTCGGGAACAACAGCGCCTGGAGCTCGCCGCGCGCCACGGTTCGGTGACGCTCAATGCTCAGAAAGATCAGCGACGCAAACGCGTGCGTCGCAGTCGGGAGCACTTTGCGCGCTCCGACACGAATGGCAATGACACCCAACGTATGCAGGAAGATCATGGCCGGCGCGGTGGGGGGGAGCGCGTGGCGGCGCACGCCGAACGGAAAGGGCGACGGTGAGGCCGCCAAACTCAGTATGGCGCGTTCAGGTTCGATGCGCCAGAATGGGTCGGGGAATTAGCGGAGCCCGTACCAAATTCCCGCCATGAGGACGGAATCTTGCCGGCGATCACGGCGCTGCGGATCGCGTTGGCTCCGCAGGGGCCCGAACAGTGGTGCGCGGCCGACGTGCGCGTCGCCGCCAAGCCCTAGGGCCGCTCGTCCACCCGGATCACCTGCTCGGCGGTCACTCCCTCCGCTTCGGCCTGGAAGTTCAACACCACGCGGTGTTCAAGAACTCGCATGGCGATGGCGTTCACGTCCTCCAGATCGGGCATCGGCCGGCCGTCCATCGCCGCGCGGGCCTTGGCTCCCAGCACGAGATACTGGCTCGCGCGCGGACCCGCGCCCCAGCTCACGTACTTCTTCACCATCGGCGTCGCGTCATCGCTGTCGGGACGCGTGCTCCGCGCCAACTTCACCGCGTAGCTCACCACCGTGGGTGGCGCCGGCAGGCGCCGCACCAGATGCTGCAGTTGCAACAGTTGCTCGGCAGTCAGGAGCGGCGTGATCTGCACTTCTTCGTCGCTCGTCGTGGCCGCCACAATCCGCTCCTCCTCAGTGCGCGACGGATACCCCACGCGCAACTGGAACATGAACCGGTCGAGCTGCGCCTCGGGCAGCGGATAGGTGCCCTCCTGCTCGATGGGGTTCTGCGTGGCCAGCACGAAGAAGGGGAGTGGTAGGGCATGCGTCTGGCCGGCCGCGGTCACCGCATGCTCCTGCATAGCCTGCAAGAGCGCCGCCTGCGTCTTGGGCGGCGCACGGTTGATCTCGTCGGCCAGCACGATGTGCGCGAAGATCGGGCCGTTCACGAACTTGAAGAACCGCCGCCCCGCCGCGCGGTCCTCCTCCAGCAACTCGGTGCCCGTGATGTCGCTGGGCATGAGATCGGGCGTGAATTGCACGCGCGAGAAGGAGAGATCCAACGCCTGCGCCACGGTGTGCACGAGCAACGTCTTGGCCAGGCCAGGCACGCCCACGAGAAGCGCGTGACCGCCCGCCAGCAACGCCGTGACCAAGTCATCCACGACGGCCTGCTGCCCCACGATGCGCCGCGCGATCTGCGCCTTGAGGTCGCGGTGCGCTCCAGCCAGCCGCGCCAGCAGCTCGAGATCGCGGTCGTCGTCGTGGGGGGAGGGCGGCGTCTGGGAAGCCACGGAGCGGGGGGTGGAAGGACCGAACGGGCGGGAGTGCGGAAACTAACCCCCGGAGCACGGCGGCGAAAAGACCATCGTCCGTCAGCCCGCCACCCCGACAAGAACTCGCAGCGGTCGGACATCGGCTCCGAGCGCGCAGCTGCTGAACTCACCGCAAAGACGCGGGCGCCTGCTCGGGAGCGAGCGGCAGGACGCCCACGTTGCGCGAACGCACGCCGGGCGCGGGGTTACCGACCCCTGAGCGGCAGGCCGAGCGTGACGTACGCGCCCGGAACCGACGACCCTGCGGCCAGCGAAATCGTGTGACTGCCGGTGGCCGTATTGCTGGCACGTGCCACCGGCGGCACGCTCACTGTACCGGAGAATGCAAAGCTGAACGATGCCATCTGACAGGCGGCGGTCGCCATCTGTAGCTGCCCCCAGCGATGGCCATCGCGGTCGGGATTGGCCGAACTATCCGCGGCCGAGGTGTCCGATGGGGCCGTGCAGGGCTGCCCATTGGGCGTCACCGAGTTGTTCTGCGAGCCGGCGCTGCCCCACCACGTTCCGCCAGCACCGTCGAAATACTTGAGCCGCGCCGGCACCGATGTCAGGGCGCTGTCGCCCTGCGGCCGCCGGCCCAATGGAAGGCCGATGGCTCCCGAGTCGGAAGAGGCGACGAGCTGGACGATGTGCGGCGCGTTGCCCGGCTGCCAGGCAAACAGCGTCGTCGTCATGCGTGGAAGGCCCCACGGGCACTCGTACGGTGTATCCGAGCCATCATCGACCGGCGGAATGGGACAGGTGGCGGGGCCCCCGGTGTCGTCCACGACAAGCGCGACGGCGTCGAAGGCCATCGGTACGCCGTCGATCATGATGGTGATGGTGTCGAACACGGGCACCCGGCGCAGCACGGCGGCGGCGCCGTAGTAGCGGCCGGCGGCATCCGTGTCACCGTGGGCGGCGGTCACCGAGTCTCCGAGGTGCTGAAAGCTGGCAGCCACGGCGAGCGCAGCCGAGGTGCTGGCGGATGCGGGAGCGGTGGGGCGTGACTCGGAGCAGCCGACGACGGCGCTCGTGATCGCGGCTACCGCCATCCACCAACCGCGTTGGGCACGCATTGACATACAAACCTCCAGTATCGCGTGGGTTCTGGCGTACTACGCGCGAGCGTGCAGGAGGTGCCCAAGTGGAGACAGCGAGGCTTAACGGTGTCTGGCTGCTTACTTCTTCTTAATTCCGTTTGGCGAGTTGCGGCCAGACCTGTTGCAAAGTGTGCTTCTGATCACGCGCCACCCAGATGCGAACATCCCGTTCTTCCGCAACGGACCATGGGCTCCGAATGTGCGCCGCGAGGCGCACGTCGCCGTAGATGGAGGCGAGCAGTGCCGAGTCGGTTCGCACGGCGATCAGCACCTTGCCCGGATGGTCGCCGGGTCCGAAGAACCAGTACGATCCGCATCCGCACACGACGGGCGGGAGTCCGAACTCTCTGCCGTAGAACTCCGCGGCGCCCGCCTCACCGTAATTATTGCCAGCGACGACCGCCACGCGTTGCTCCTCAGGGCTGAGCGCGTGGTATACGCTGGCTACGGCGGCCGCCTGATGGCGCCACCCGAGCATGTCGGCGAAGTCCTGCGGCAACAGGTCGGTGCCGCCGCGGTTGGTGCCGAGCGCCCACTCCATGCCGTTGCGCACGGCGTACCGCGCTGTAGCGTCCGCGGGGAGAATCGGCAGGGCGATGGGGAGGCGAAACGCGCCCTCGAATAGAATCAACGCGGCAGTGGCCCAAGCGACTGCGGGACGAACCGTCGGTTCGGGGCCCTTGCTCAATTGCTCGAGCCAGACGGCACCGGCGGCGAGGAGCGTGGGGTAGATGGGCCCGATGTAATACGCCTTGCCGTGCAGGGCCAGCAGGAGCAGGAAGGCGAATGCGCAGGCCCAGCCGGCCGCGCGGAAAGGTCGGAGCGTCTTCCAGGTGATGATCGTCACGCCGCCGGCCATGGCCAGCGGCCACGCCGCGAACCCAACCATGTACGGTTGCGCGACGATGAACGAGAGCCAGCTGACGTGCGCCAGTTGTGCCGTGGCGAGATCGTGCATCTGTCCAACTAGCGGATAACCGAGCGCGATCTGCCCGACGATACTCGGACTGCCGATGGCCAAGGCAATCACGGCGGCAACGTACGGCCACGGCGTAACCAGCCACCGCCTCTGCGGCGTCACGATCAGTGCCCCCAGCGCAGCGAGGCCGAGAAACAGGATGCTGAACTTGGTGAGCAGTCCGAATCCCATGGCGGCGCCGAACGCGATCCACCAACGATGGGCCGACGTGTCGTTGTCGTGGTCGGGGCAGCCGGCGCTCGCGCGGCCGAGGCGGAGGAGCGCGTAGAGCGCCAGCGTCCACCAGAGTTGATCGAGCACCACGGGCTGGAACAGGTTACTCGGCCGCAGAAAGATCCCGGCGCATAGGACGGCAAGCGCGGCGAGGCCCTGAGCGAACCGTTCGCCGCCGAGTTCGCGTGCAATGACCGCGGCGAGCACGAGGACGACGGTTCCTTCGAAAGCCGGAAAGACGCGGGCCGCGGCCAACGTGTGGCCGAACAGCGCCGTCTGTAGGTTGGCCATGATTGCGATGAAGGGCGGAAAGTCCATGCGCCAGAAGCGCAGGTGGTCGCCCATCGCGAAATAGAGGAATGCGTCGCGGTGCAGGCCGTACGGCGTGATGGCCAGCACGACCACGTGGAGCACGAGCTTGGCGGTGGCGAACGCGACGATCATGCCGATGGCGAACGGGGGGCGCGCCGTGGAACCGACTGTATGGGGTGGCTGGGGCGCCTCGGTCATCGCGCGGCTTGGCGAGACGTGGGGCGCAGGCGCGGCAGAGCGGCTACCGAACCGTAAACGCGATGCGCTCGCTCACCGGGAAGTTCGTGCTGGTGAGCGTGGCGACGGCGGTGTACTGACCCGGAGCAGGCGGGTGCTTCCAGTTCTCAGTGATCTGAATTTCGTGGCCGGCACTCACGTACTTGATCTGCGTGGTCTGCGTGAACATCCGTGAGCGCGCCCACTGCCAGACTTGGCGGCCACGGGAATCGAGCACGACGAAGTCGTACGCCTGGCCGTTGGGAAAATCGAACTCGACGTTCTGAGAACCCGTATTGACCACATGGAGCGCGAAGCGCACACCATTTCCGGCGTGCTCGACGTCGAGGAACGACTTAATTTTCGGGTGTCCGTCTACCGACTGCGCCTTGGCAGGTAGCGTGGCGGCCTCGGTGCGTGTTCGCGAAGCGCAGGCGATACCGATGGCGCCGGCACAGAGTAGCGAGATGACGAGACGCGAGTTCATCGAGAGAGGGCGGGGTGGGGCCGGCGAAGCAGATTTGTGACAGTGCGTCCTGATCACAAATCCTCGCCTCGCGAACTTATCAACTCTGGGACGAGCGGTCAACATGAAACGTAACGGTGCATGTGACGATGGGGCCAAGACTTGGGCTGGCTCTGACTTGCGTCCTGAAATGGAGACAGCCAGGGCTGGAATTCGGGGAGCGGGGAAACGCGGAGCGCACTGCGAGTGACACAGCACACGTTGACGTTGCGACATACCCCGCACGAGTTCCTTTGGGTCCCCGTCGCGCCGTGGACCCGATTGCCGGGGCCTCGCGAGGCGTGACGGGCAGAAGCCCGAGCTTACCCGAGCATCCTGTTTGACGCTTGCCGTTGCTGGTGGGCGCCTGGGTTCGTCGCGGGGGGCGGGCCGGGGCTGGAGGGGGGGCGTTTTCGGGGTACGAGTCACCCGCCTGATCCCCGGTCCGGATCGCTTGCGAAAAATTTCACAAAGTCCTAGTTTCAGGGCGGAAATGGACCGCGATCACGAGCCGAACGAGGGTCCTCGAGGACCGGGGCCGGGGGTCGGCAAGCGACCGATGCCGTCGGGTGCCGAGTTTGCCGGGATCGGGCTGCAGATGGGCATGACGATCGTGGTATTCGTGTTCGGCGGTATCTGGCTGGACAACCGTCTCCACACGTCGCCCTGGTTCGTGTTGGTGTGCACGTTCGTGGGCGCGTTCGGCGGGTTCTACTCGATCTACCGTCGGGTCATGGCGTCCCAACGGCGGAACAGACGGGACGCGCAGTGAAGCTGTTCGGGTTGTTCGCGTTGGCCGCGGCGGCGATGATCGGCGCGGCGATGGCGGCGCTGATGTTGCTGTTCCGCGGGCCGGGCGACCGCCAGGCGCTGGAGTTGACGGCGCTGGTCGTGTTCGGCGTGCACCTGGTGGCGTTCGCGTTGGCGCGACTGCTCAAGGGTCGCAACATCTGGCTGGCCTGGGGGGTGGGGAGCGTGCTGCGGCTGGGGACGCTGGTGATCTACGCGGTGCTGGTGGTGAAGGTGTTGGCGGTGCCGCTGGTGCCGGCGCTGGTGGGGTGCGCGACGTTCCTGTTTCTCCCGACTCTGATCGAACCTCTGTTGCTGCTGAAATGAAACTGCGCTCGATCTTCGCGACGATGATGGTGGTGGCTGCGGCGGCCGCGGCGGCGATGCCGGTGCGCGCACTGGCCCAGGCCTCGCCGCCGCCGACCACAGGCCTTCGCGCGCCGGAAGAGGAGCCGATGTTCCAGCACGTGCTGGGGCCGGCGGACCTCATCATGCCGCACATCACGGACTCTCGCACCTTGGAGCTCCCCTGCTTCAACAAGGAGTGGGCATGCGAGGTGCACCTGCCGTCGTGGCCGGTGCGGATCGGCAGCATGACGATCGACATGGGGCCCACCAAGCACGTGGTGTTCATGCTGCTATCGGCAGTGCTCTGTCTGCTGGTGATGGTGGGAACGGCGCGGGCGCACGTACGGGCTTCCAACGCGCAGGGGCACCCCAAGGGATTCGCGGCGGGGATGGAGTCAGTGGTGCTCTACCTGCGGAACGAGATCTTCCTGCCGTCGCTGGGCCCGCACGGCGACGCGTACGTGCCGTTCGTGCTGACGCTGTTCTTCTTCATCCTGTTCATGAACCTGATGGGGCTGATCCCCTACGGGTCGACGCCCACGGGGAACGTGAGCGTGACGGCGATGCTGGCCATCTGCTCGTTCATCGCCACCGAGACCGCGGGGATGATCGCGCTGGGGCCGGTGGGCTATGCGAAGACGGTGGTGTACTGGCCGAGCGACATGAATGTCGTGATGAAGTCGTTCCTCACGGTCGTGATGACGCCGGTAGAGATCATCGGCAAGTTCACCAAGCCGTTCGCGCTGACGATCCGTCTGTTCGCCAACATGATTGCGGGGCACGTGATCGTACTGGCGATGATCGGGCTGGTGTTCACGTTCGGGAGCTGGATCATCGCGCCGGCGCCGATCGGGATGGCCGTCGGGATCATGATTCTGGAAGTGCTGGTGAGTTTCATTCAAGCGTTCATCTTTGCGCTGTTGGCGGCGGTGTTCATCGGGCAGATCCGAGCGGCGCATCATTAAGCAGCCAGGGAGTCGGGCAGTCGGGCGGTGAGACAGTCGGGCAGTCAGAAGGCGAAGGAAAGGACGGTGCGCCGCCAGGGCTCCACGGACGCACCGAGTACCCGGTCGAGCGACCGGGGAAGCTCGTTGGGACCCGGGTCCCGTTGACGGGCAGCGCTTTCGGCGAGAGCCATCGGCGCGGGGCGATGGATTTGACCACGCAGGACATACGGAGATCTTCGATGCACATTTTTCCGCTGTTGCAGGCTGCGGCCGATTCATTCGGCAAGTCGTATTCCGGGGCGTGGGCGATGATGGGGGCCGGCATCGGCGCCGGACTCGCGACGATCGGTGCCGGCATCGGCATCGGCCGAATCGGCGGCTCGGCCATGGACGGTATGGCGCGCCAGCCGGAACTGCAGGGCAACATCATGACCAGCTCGCTGATTCTTTCGGCGCTCGTCGAAGGCGTGGCGCTGTTCGCCGTCGTCGTGGCGCTGCTGATCGAACTCAAGTTCACGTTCTGATTCGGGCGGTGGGCGCGCCCCGGGGCGCGTTCCACCATCCACCATTCTCCAAGCCGGACATTCCATGCGTTCGCTCCATCTCTCCCTCGCCATGCTGACCGTCGCGTCCCCTCTGCTCGCGCAGGAGGCCCCTGCGCCGGGCGGCACGCTGATGAGTCTCCAGACCAACCTGATGTTCTGGACACTCGTCATTTTCCTGGTGTTGTTCTACCTGCTGTCCAAGTTTGCATTCAAGCCGATCACGGCGGCCGTCGAGGCGCGCGAGAAAGCGCTCGAGGAAGCGCTGGCGAGCGCCAAGCGGGATCGCGACGAAGCCGCCAAGCTGCTGGCCGATCACAAGGCGCAGATCGACGCGGCGCGGAGCGAAGGGCAGAAGCTGATCGCCGACGCGCGCACCGTCGCGGACAAGATGCGCAACGATATCCTGGAGAAGGCGCGCGCCGAGCAGCAGGCCACGGTGGAGCGCGCGGTGGCGGAGATCCAGCGCGAGAAGGAGCGTGCGGTGGCCGAACTGCGGCGTGAGGCCGTGGAGATGGCGATTGCCGGCGCGGGGCGCGTGATCGAAGAGAATCTGGACAGCGATAAGAACCGCAAGCTCGTGGAGCGGTTCCTGTCCACGCTCAAGCCGGCCAAGGCAACCCTCTGATGCGCGACGTCACGATTGCCGAGAACTACGCCGAGACGCTGTTCGCGCTGGCCAAGCGGGCCAACGACCTGCCGGGGTGGGAGGCGCTCATCGGCGGGCTGGCCGATGCCATGGGAAGTGACCGCACGCTGCGGCTGTTCCTGGAGTCGCCGCGCATCGCCGCCACGGACAAGAACAAGGTGCTGGGCCAGGCATTCGAGCGTGCGCCTCGCCACTTCGTGCTTTTCCTCCAGGCCGTGGTGCACAACCGCCGGCAGATGCTGATTCCCGACATCTCGGCGGCCTACATGGACCTCGTGGACCGGGTCGAGGGACGCATGCACGCCACCGTGACCGTGGCTCGCGAGACGAGTAACGCCGACCGTGACATGATCGCCGCGCAGTTGTCCCGGGCGTTCGGCAAGAACGTCGTGCCGCACGTGAGCGTCCAGCCGGCGATTCTGGGCGGCGTCGTGGTGCGCATTGGCGACACGGTGATGGACGGTTCGATGCGGAAACGGCTGGGACTGCTGCGGGCCGCTCTGCTCAGCGGCTGAGCCAGGCCCGGCCGGAGGCCATGAGCGCGATGAGCGCCAGGCCGAAGGCGATACGGTACCACGCGAAGACGTCGAACGAGCGGTGTGACACGAATCGGATGAGCCACCGCACCACGACCAGCGCGCTGGCGAACGCCACTACGAACCCGATGGCCAGAATCATGGCATCGGACGACGACAGCAGGTGGCGGTTCTCCCACAGCTCGAGCCCGGTGGCGGCGAACATTACCGGGATGGCGAGCAGGAACGAGAACTCGGCGGCCGCCGGCCGCCCCACACCCACCAGCAGCGCGCCCATGATCGTTGCCCCGGAACGTGACACGCCCGGAACGAGCGAGAAGACTTGCGCGACGCCGATCCAGAGCGCGGTCGTGTAGCCAATCTGCATCACCGTCTCGATGCGGGGGGTGGGCTTCCACTTTTCGATGGCCAGGATGGCCACGCCCCCCACGATGAACGCCGCGATCACGACTGGGGGCACGAACAACTGGTCGGTGATCCAGTGATGTGTGGGCAGCCCCACTATCGCCGCCGGCAGGAAGGCGATGAAGAGGGCAAGAATGAGCCGCCGCGATCCGGGCACCGCGATGCCGTCGTGCGCCGTGCGCAGGAGAAGCGTGCGGTACTGCCAGACCACGGCCAGAATGGCGCCGAGCTGGATGATGATCTCGAAGGCGTCGGCGCGCGGGCCGACGAATCCCAGGGCCTGGCCGGCCAGGATGAGGTGGCCGGTGGACGAGACCGGCAGGAACTCGGTGACGCCTTCGACAAGGCCGAGGATGATGGCGGAAATGACGTCGTGCATGTGGAATGACGGAGATGGAGGACGGGTGCGGGCGGCGGGGCACCGGAAGATGGCGGAGGAGCCGCCGCGGGGCCATGTTCGAGTCAGCGCAGGGCACGGCGGCCGCGTAGTTTCTGGAAGCGGTAGCCGCCGCCCCTTGCCGCGAACAACCCTGCATTCCGTCGAGGTCCCGATGGCCAGGCTCTCCACTTCCTCCGCCCCTTCTCGCCCTACCAGCCGTGCATGGCGCGGCCTGATCGCCCTGGTGTTCGCGGCACAGGCACTCCACGCGCAGCGGCCGGATGTTGCCCAGCAACTTGCCGCTGACCGTGCGCTCCTCGCTAACGAGACGTATGTCACCCCACCGCCCGAAATCCAGAATCTGGTCACGGCCCCCCGCTACCAGAACGTGGCGCTCACGTCGCCGAGTCCGGACCGGACGCGCTTCCTGAATCTGGAGGATGCGGGATTGGGCAGCGAGAACGCCTTCGCCAAGTTTCACTACTACTTTGGCGGGCTGCAGGTAGACGCACAGGCCGATCGAGCCCGGGTGCTCACCACGCGGGCCCTGGCAGGGTTGTCAATCATCGAAGCGGCCACGGGGAAGCGCACGGATGTTCAGGTGCCCAAGGGCGCCACAGTGAGCGCGCCGGTGTGGTCGCCGGACGGCAAGCAGCTGGCCTATATCGCCAATTTCGACAACGGGTCGTACATATACGTGGCCGACGCTGCCACCGGGGTGTCGGTGCAGGCATCCCCGTCGCGCCTGCTCGCCACGCTGGTCACGACGATCGACTGGACGGCCAACGGCAGCGGCGTGATCGCGGTGTTGGTACCCGAGCCGCGCGCCCCGGAGCCCATCGGGCCGGCAATCGCGGCGGGGCCGTTGGTGCGGGAGTGGCTGGATGGCGTGAAGTCGCCGCAGCGCAACTTCGCGAGCCTGCTCAGCGAACCATTCGAAAAGGACCTGATGCAGTACTACACCACCGGGCAGCTGGCGGTGGTGAACGTGAAGACGCACACCGCCCAGACGATCGGTGCGCCCGCAATGTTCGAGTCGGTGGACGCGTCCCCGGACGGCGCGTACTTCCGCGTGACGACAATGCAGCGGCCGTTTTCGTACGTGGTGCAATACACGAGCTTTGGCACCAAGGAGCAACTGTGGGACGCGACGGGCAAGACGGTGGCCGAGTTGTGGGACCGTCCGCTGCGGGAGGGGCCGGACACGACGCAGGCCGGCGCCGGATTCGGTGGCCGGAGTGGGGCCAACGGCCCGCCGGGGAAGAAGTTCCTGTCCTGGATGCCGCAGGGCGCGGGGATGTACTACGTGGAGCCCGTGCCGTCAGCGCGCGACTCGGCGGGCGCCGCCGGGCGGGGTGGCGGGCGCGGTGGCCGGGGTGGGGCCGCGCCGAACCGTCCCGAGCGGGTGGTGCAATGGATGCCGCCGTTCGAGGCGACCGACACCAAGGTGGTCTACACCAACGACGCGGCGATCAGTCAGCTCGCCTGGAGCGACGACGCGAAGACGCTGTTCATCGGCCAAACGGCGAACGGCCAGGGCGAGATCTTCGCCGTGAACCTCGCGACCCCGGGCCAGAAGCACCTGATCATCCGTCAGCGTGACTTCACGCCGAGTTTCACGGCGGGCGGGCGGGGGCGTGGCTTCGGGGGTGGTGGCGGGCGCGGCGGGCCGGACGACAGCGTGTTCTACAACAATCCTGGTGCAATGCTCCTTCGGCGCGGGACGCGGGGTGGAGACGTGGCGATGGTAGCCCCGGGCGGGGCCGTGTACCTGCAGGGGATCCAGTACTTCAAGAATTTCCTGCAGAATCCGCCGCGGACGTTCGTCGACCGATATCCGATTGCCGGTGGTGACAAGGCTCGGGTGTTCGAGGGGCCGACCGACGCATGGGAAACGGTCGTGGCTCCCCTCGACGACGACTTCGGGCGTGCCGTGGTGAGGCGGGAGACGAGGACGCAGGTGGCCGACGACTATCTCTGGACGCGGCAGGGCGGTCAACTCGCCAAACTGACCGGCAACACGGACTATGCGCCGGAGTTCACGTTTGCGTTGCGCAAGCGCATCGTGGTGACGCGAGCCGACGGGTTCCAGTTCGTGGTGAACCTGACGCTTCCGGACGATTACAAGGAAGGCACACGGCTGCCGGGGATGTTCTGGCTCTATCCGTACGAGTACACAAGCCAGACCGACTACGACCACACGCTGCGTACGGAAGACGTGAACCAGTTCCCGGCGGGGGCGCCGAGGACGATCGAGTATCTGATCACGCAGGGCTACGCGGTGGCGAACTTCGACCCTCCGATCGTGGGACCCGAGGGGCGGATGAACGACAACTACGTCTCCGACCTAGTGATGGATCTCTCGGCGGTGATCGACGAGCTGGACAAGGACGGCTACATCGACCGGTCGCGGCTGGGCATCGGCGGGCACAGCTACGGGGCGTTCAGCACAATGAACGCGCTGGCGCACACGCCGTTCTTCAAGGCGGGGATTGCGGGTGACGGCATGTACAACCGGTCGCTCACCCCCAACGACTTCCAGAACGAGCGCCGGAGCTTCTGGGAGGCGCAGAAGACGTACGAAGAGATGTCACCGTTCTTCTATGCCGACAAGGTGCAGGGGGCGGTGCTCATGTACCACTCGATGGAGGACCAGAACGTGGGCACCGACCCGATCAGTTCGGTGCGCATGATGCAGGCGTTCCGGGCACTCGGGAAGACCGCAGCCTTATATATGTATCCATATGAAGACCATGGACCGTTGATCCTGCGGACGATTCTCGATCAGTGGGCACGGTGGACGGCGTGGCTGGACCTGTATGTGAAGCACGCCGGCGAGTGGAAGGCCGACAAGGACGACCGGATCACCATGGTGGCGGCGCCGCAGCCAGGCGGGCCGTAGGCGCCGCTACCCCTCCGACGGTCGCAACCGGCTCAACGCTTCGAATCCGCTGGGGGTGAGGAGGTTGTCGGCGATGGCGGCAATCTGCTCGGCCTCGCGCCAGGCGTCGGCCAGGAGATCGAGTTCGCCTTCCAGCGCGCGCCGCTCGGACTCCTCATGCATTGCCATTTCCAGGGCCAGACACTCAGTGGGCGAGAGGTGCAGCGCGCCGAAGCCGCGCAGGCGGTTGAGCACCGACATCACGCGTCCCTCGCGCCACTCCACGGCGCGCGACGCCTCGCGGAGGTAGCTGGACGCGTCGCCGGCGCGCTCGATGCGGGCGACGGCGTCACCCACGCGCACGTTCGATCCGCCGAACCGGTTGGCGCCGGCCAGGAGCACGGTGGCCACGTGCAGCGCCTCGCCGCCGTCGAGGTAGGTCCAGCCGCCCTCGTGGGGGAGGCGCAGCGTCGGGTAATCCCCGGCCACGTGGAACTCGGCGTCGCGCGTGTGTCGGGCGCGAACGGTGAGCACCCGCCGCCCCTTCCGGAACCGGGCCACCACGCGGTCGTCGAGCAGGTAGTCGCGGGCGGCGAGCGCCCCGACCACCGGGATTGCACCGGCGATGGTGGTGAAGCCGGGAAAGGCGACGATGGAGATCGTGCTCGTGACCAGCGCCGGCACCAGGATTGGGGCCAGGGCGATGCCGGCGATGCCAGCCGCGGCCGCTGTCACGCTGGTGACGACCTGAACGTTCAGTCGCCGCCGAGCGAACCGCGTGCCATAGCGCCAAGCGGCGAATTCGGGACGCAGCGGCTTGCCGATGCGCACGAGTTGGACGCCGCTCGCCAGCCGGGCGAGGCCAATGTTCTGTGTGGTCACGCGCATCCGCGTGGCGCGGAAGATCCGCTCGGCCTCCTTGATCGCTTCCCAACGTTCGTCGAGCGGCGTGAGATTCCAGCGCGCGCAACTGCCGCAGATCACCCAGAGGCGACCTTTGTCGGCATCGAACGCCAGCCGTCTCCCCACCGGGAAGTGCTCGATGGCGTCGTTGTCGCCCAGGGGTGTCTGGCAGAAGATGCAGGTGGAGTACATTTCTGCCATCCACAATTACACGGTTTCCGCGACTCGTCCAGAGGCCCTTGATTAAGGAACCATGACGACCACCGCCCTCTGTGCCCTGCTCCTCGCGTTCCAGCAAGGCGCCAACACGACGCCGGCCGCCGGCGACACCGTCGGCTACTGGCAGCAGCACGTCCACTACCAGATCGTGGCCACACTGGACGAAGCGGCGCATGTCGTGCACGGCGTAGCCGAGTTGACGTACGTGAACCAGTCACCGGATACGCTGCACGAGATGTACTTCCACCAGTACCTCAATGCGTTCCGGCCGGGATCCAAATGGAGCGCGGTGGACGAGCGCGAAGGGCGCGTGCGGTTCCAGCGACTGCAGGAGCCCGACTACGGCTACGAGCGGTTCACGGCCGTTCCGACCTTCGACGGCGTGCCGGTGGCGCCGGACTACCCCGGCGCCAGCGACAGCACGGTGGCGCATTTCGCGCTGCCGCATCCGTTGGCTCCGGGCGATTCGCTGCGCGTGCACCTGCAGTGGGACGCGAGGCCGTCCACGGTGCTCCGACGGCAAGGGCGGGCTGGACGCAGCTACGATTTCGCACAGTGGTATCCCAAGGTGGCGGTGTTCGATCTCGGCGGTTGGGAGTCGAATCCCCTCGTGCCGTCGGGCGAGTTGTACGGCGAGTTCGGCACCTATGACGTGACGCTGGTGGTGCCCTCAGACCAGGTGATCGGCGCCACCGGCGTGCCGGTAGCGGGCGATCCCGGGTGGGAGCGCGTCAAACGGTGGGGCACGCTGTATTTCGCGCGCGGCGCGTACGACAGCGTGCCGCCGGCGCCGACGGCGGTGGTGCCGGTGGGGGACAAGGCGGTGCGGTTCCTCGCGCGCAACGTGCACCATTTCGCGTGGTCCGTGTCGCCGGACTACCGGTACGAAGGCGGGATCTTCGTACGGCGCGTGCCGCCCACCCACTTCAAGACGTGGGACACGGTTGCGGTGAACGTGTTGTACCGCCCGGGCGACGATTCCACCTGGGGGAACGGGAACGCCGTGCGCCGTTCGATCCAGGCGCTGGCCTGGCTGGAGACGATCTGGGGGCCGTACGCGTGGCCGGCGTTCACCAATCTGCACCGACTCGAGGGGGGCGGAACCGAGTTCCCGATGATGATCATGGACGGGAGTGCAGGGCTCTCGCTCATCCTGCACGAGACCGGGCATCAGTTCACGTACGGCATCCTGGCCGACAACGAGTGGCGCTCGGGCTGGATGGACGAGGGGCTGACGTCGTACCAGACGTCGTGGGCTCTTGGGCAAACGCCACAGGAGCTGGCCCAGCAGGGGCCGCCGCGGCCGCCGCGGTTGGGCGAGGGGTACCGCGCGTACGCCACCACGATGTCGCCGGAGCAGGCGCGTGGCCTGGCGATGGTGCGACTCGACATCGAAGGACATACGCAGCCGATCGGGACGCCGGCCTACGATTTTCGCGACTTCGGCACGTACAACGCCATGATCTACACGCGCGGCGAACTGATGTACTCGCAGCTCCGTGATGCCCTGGGCGACAGTGTGTTCCGGGCGTTCTTCCACGATTACTATGAGCGGTGGGCGCTCAAGCACGTGGACGAGCGGGCCATGGAGGCGTCCGCCGAGCGAGTGTCGGGGCGGAAGCTCGACTGGTTCTTCGACGAATGGGTGCACCGCGTGGGGCTGGTGGATTACGCGCTCACGGGGGCGACCACGTCGCAGCAGGCGGACGGACGGTGGATGACGCAGGCCACGATCGAGCGGCGCGGCGCGTACCGGCATCCGATGCCCGTGGGCGTGCGGACCGACAGCGGGTGGACGATCGGACGGGGCGACGACGCTCCCGACGAGCAGACGGTTTCGATCGTGACGGCGGGGAAGCCGCTCGAGGTACGGCTCGACCCGCAGCACACGACGTATGATTGGGACCGGCGGGATGACGTGGTGGGCTCGACCCTGTTTGGCCTGAGCGGTGCGCAGCCCGTATTCGACTGGCCGTTCCTGGACCAGGCGAGCCGCGATCATGCGTTGGTGGCCATCTCACCAATGGTATGGTACTCCGACGCGGGGGCGCTGACCGTGGGCATGCGGGCACGGACGAGCTATCTCGACCTCGTGGACCGGTACGATTTCGGCCTGGCGGTGACGAGCGCGTCGCGGGCAGTGTCGGGGGCGGCGCCGCAGCCGATCAGCCGCCTGCAGGGCTGGTGGCGGTTCGAGAATCCGTATATCCCGGGCGCTGCGGCACCGCTCATGGGACTGTCGGGCGGCGCCGCAGCGCTCGACGGCATCGTCAAGGTAGACCTCGACCGGCGCTGGGATCTGAGTCCGCTCTGGACGGCGCCCGGGGCGCGCATCTCGGGCAGCGTGGGCGGCACCGGCGCGTATCCGTACGATCAGGCCATGCTGCCTGCCAACTGGGCGCGGCGCTCGCTCACCGAAGCGCACGGAGCATTGCGCATCCAAACGCCCGCGGTGCTCGTTGGCGACAGCGGATCGGTGCGGGTGGACGCCGACGCGGCGGTGGGGTTGCCGGCCTATGCCCGCGCCGAACTCGCATTGTCGAGTGTGAGCGTGTGGGGCGGTGGCGCGGAACGGTTGGCCCTGCGGCTGTACGGCGGCATGAGCAGCGACCCGCCGGCCGAGCGGGCGCTTCATCTCTCGGCCAGCGATCCGCTGTCGAATTTCGAGAACGACTGGTACCGGCCCAACGGCTCGGTCCTTACCCGGCCGGGGGTGAACTACCTGCCGCTGGGCGGAGCTGGGCTACGGGGCTACGATCAGGCGGTCACAGCCAAGCGGATCGTAGCGGCGAACGGGGAGCTTTCGCAGCGGGTGGCAGCGAACGTGTTCAGCGGCCTGTCACTCTGGGGGTCGGTGTTCGGTGACGCCGGATCCGCCGCGTCCGATACCTATCAGCTCAACGGATCCTTCCTAGCCGACGCCGGCGTGGGGCTGGCGCTCCGCGGGCGCCTCTACGACCGCGAAGTGACGCTGCGACTGGACGCGCCGATCGTCGTGCAGCAGCCGGGCCTCGCGGGCGGGGGTGGGCTCACCGGCAGCCATGCGACGATCGCGGCGCGGTGGACGTTCAGCTTCGAGGATCTGTGGTAGCAGCGTCCAGCGCGGAGTGTACGCGCCGGACCAGAGCCATCATTGCTTTGCAACGTATGCCCAGAAGCTCCGGTCCATGGCGACCGTCTTGCTCCCGAGATAGGGGAAGTGGCCGTAACGCAGGGAGAGCTGGCCCGCGGCCTGGGCGGGGCTCGTCCCCTCGATCACGGCTTCGTACAGGGCCGACACGAGGCCCGACCGGTCCGCGCCTCCCTGGCAGTGGATGAGGATCGGCTTCGGGGCCGTTCGCAGAATCCTCAGGATGTCGGCGATCTGTCCGGGCGTGACCGCTCGCTCGGCGGATATACCATAATCATAATGGGTGACCCCGAGGTGTCCGGCGACGGCGAGTTCCGTCTCGTACCAGTCCGACGTCGGATGAGCGCCCCGGAGGTTGAGGATGGACTTGATGCCGTCCTCACGGATGACCCGTACGAACTGGCTGCTGTCGAGCTGGCCCGAGCGGTAGACCTGGCCCGGCTGCACGGCATGGATGTTACCCGTGATCTGCAGCGAGCCCAGGTACGCGCCCAGCGCGAGGACCACGACCAGCGCCGAGATGCCGGACCGTTTCGCCACCCGCCGCCAGCGCGGACGCTGCGACCGCGTGCTGGCCTGCTCCAGATTGCTCACCGGTTGCTCCTTGGACGTTCTCCATGTTCGGGGGCGTGTGGGCCCGGTCGCCGGCACCCGAGAAAGATACCCGCGCCGGCCAGGAAAGATGCGGCCGGTGCTTCGCGCGGAAACCGCAATCATGCCATATTACGGCGTCTCTCACCCCGTCTTTGCATGTCCGGTCGCGCTCCCGTTACCCGCGTTCCCAAGCCGTGGGGACACGAAACCATCTGGGCCCACACCGCCGGCTACGTCGGCAAGATTCTGCATATCACGGCCGGCCATGCCCTTTCGGTGCAATATCACGAGGTCAAGGACGAAACCGTCTATCTGCTTTCGGGCGAGCTGATCTATCGGGTGTGGGACCTGCCGGCGGTGGACGGCGCGCTGGCGCCGGGCGCCAAGCCGGTGAACGTGAAGCTCAACCTCGGCGAGGCATACCGGGTCACACCGTTCACCGTACACCAGATGGAAGCGGTGACCGATTGCGACATTCTCGAAGCCTCCACTGCGAATCTCGACGACGTCGTCCGGCTGCAGGACCGCTACGGGCGCGAGGGGACGAACGCGCCATGAAGGTGATCATCCCGCTCGCCGGGAAGGGCACGCGCCTCCGCCCGCATACGCACGTGACTCCCAAGCCCATGCTCAAGATCGCCGGCAAGCCGGTGATCGATTACGTGATGGACGACTTGCAGCGGTTGGGCGGGGTGGAGCAGGTGGTCTACATCACGGGGCACCTCAAGGACAAGGTCGAGGCGTACACGCGGGGCAAGTATCCGTTCGATTCGGTGTTCGTCGAGCAGCGAGTGCAGGACGGCACGGCCGGCGCGGTGGCGCTGGCCGCGCCGTATGTGGATCAGCCGGTGCTGATCGTGTTCGTGGACACGATCTTCGACGCCGATCTGTCGGTGATCCACACGACCGACGCCGACGGGATCATCTGGACGAAGGAGGTCGAGGACTACCAGCGGTTCGGGGTAGTGGTAACCGATGCCCACGGCAACATGACGAAGATCGTGGAGAAGCCGGCGACGCCGATCTCGAAGCGCGCCAACATCGGGCTCTACTACGTCCGCAACTGGAAGCTCCTGTACGAGGGGATCGACCACGTCCTGAGGTCGCCGAAGAACAAGGGCGAGTACTATCTGACGGACGCCTTCCAGTACATGATCGAGCACGGGGCCAAGATCCGCGTAGTGGACGTCGAGGGGTGGTACGACGCAGGCAAGCTCGACAGCCTGCTCGAGACGAACCGCACGATCCTGGAAAAGCGCGGCATGGCGCGGCATCCCAAGGCGGGGGCCGACGTGGCGTTCGTTGAGCCGGTGTACGTGGAGGACGGGGTGACGCTTCGCAATGCGACGATCGGGCCGAACGTTTCGATCGGCGCCGGCACGACGGTGGAGGGCTCCACGCTGCGCGACACGATCGTCGGCTCCGGCGCGCGCATCGTGCGCAGCACGGTCCACGACTCGATGATCGGCGACGGGGCCGTGGTCGAAGGATTCTCGGGCCAGGCCTCAGTGGGCGACCATTCCGAAGTTCACGCGGAGTAGACGGGCGCGGTCCCACGCCCGCGCCTCAGCTGCCATCGTCGTGACGATTCCCGCACCCCCCCTCCGATGATTGCCGTTCGCGAACTCACGAAACTCTACGGCGACCTCACGGCCGTGTCGGGGCTCAGCTTCGACGTCGGTCCGGGAGAAGTGCTGGGCCTGGTGGGTCCCAACGGCGCCGGCAAGACCACGACGCTGCGCTGCCTGGTGGGAATCATCGCTCCGTCGCGAGGCTCGGTCTCGATCGCCGGCCATGACCTGGCGCGCGAACCGGTAGAGGCCAAGCGCGCACTGGCCTTCATACCAGACGAGCCATATCTGTTCGAATATCTCACGGTGGCCGAGCATCTCAAGTTCATCGCCCGCGTGTACGGCGTTCCCGACGCCGGGACGCGGGCGCCGATGCTGCTGCGGGAGCTGGAGTTGGCCGACAAGGCGAACGTGCTGCCCGGAGAGCTTTCGCGCGGCATGCGGCAGAAGCTCGCCATTGCCTGCGGCCTGCTGCACAACCCCGCCGGGTTGATCCTCGACGAGCCGCTCACCGGCCTCGACCCGGGCGGCATGCGCCGGATGAAGAACACGATCGCCGCGCGGGCGCGCGAGGGGGCCGCAGTCGTGCTCAGTTCACATCTTCTCCACCTGGTCGAGGAGCTGTGCACCAAGCTGCTCGTGATCGCCAAGGGCCGTGCCGTGGCCTACGGAACGCTAGCCGAGATCGTGGGCGCGCGCCCCGAGCTCGCCGGCCACACGCTCGAGGAGGTGTTCCTGATGCTCACCGGGGACGGCTCCGAACGTCCCGCCACGTACTGACCGATGGTCGCCGGCGCCTTCTTCTACCTCACCTGGACGAGTTTTCGAAACCGGATCGTCCACCGTATCCGCCGGTCGAAGAACCCGCGGTATGCGCTGGCTCTCATCATCGGGGCTGCGTACTTCTATTTCATCTTCTGGCGGAATCCGCGCAACGCCAAGGACGGGAGTTTGCCGTTCCTCACAGGCGGCGGGCACCTGTTCGCGGTCGGGGGACTGCTGCTGGGCGGGGTGTCGATGTGGCTGTTCGGCGGCGACAGCACCGCACTCGCGTTCACACAGGCCGAGGCTTCGATGCTGTTCCCGGCGCCGGTATCGCGGCGTCAGTTGGTGGGCTACAAGCTCGTACGCGGGCAGGTGCCGCTGCTGTTCAACACCCTGATCTGGCTGCTGATCCTGGATGCGGGGCGCGCCGGGGTTCCCATCTGGGCGCGCGGCATCGGCCTCTGGATTCTGTTCTGCACCATCTACCTGCATCGGCTGGGGTCGTCGCTGGTGCGCACGTCGTGGGCGGAGCACGGATCGCAGGGCGCGCGCCGCAACGTGCTGTCGCTGGCCGCGTTCGCGATCATCGTGGCGGGGGTGGCAGCGAATCTTGCGCCGAGTGTAGGAGCATTGCGCGAGGCCGCCGATTTCAGCGCGCGCGTGACCGTGTTGACGGCGGCCGTGACGCAGGCGCCGGCCCGCTACGCGCTGTGGCCGTTCACCGCCGTGCTCGGACCCGTGTTCGCCACGTCCACGTCTGCCTGGCTGGCCACCATACCCGCCGCCCTGCTCGTGCTGCTGGTGCACGTCTGGTGGGTGATGCACACCGATACGGCATTCGAGGAAGCGGCGTTGGCGGCCACCGCGGACCGCGCCCGGAGGCTCGAGGCGATGCAGGGGCGCCGCAGCACCGGTTCGGGCGGAAGCGACGGCACGACCGCACTGCGCAAGCCGGTGCGTGCGCGCGGCAGCACGGGCATTCCTCTGGCACCCACTGGCCATCCGGCCGTGGCGATCGTCTGGAAGAACATCGCCTGCCTGCGTCGCACGTCGCAGCAGCGGCAGCTGCTCACGCCGATCCTGCTGGCGGCGGTCATCGGATTCGTGAGTGGGTCGCAACTGGGGGCGCTGAGCGGGATCGTGAATGCGCTGCTCACCTTCGCGGCGGTGATGATCCTCATGGGCCCGATGATGCTGCGCGGAGACCTGCGGCAGGACCTGCAACACCTGGCGGAACTGAAGACGCTGCCGTTCAGCGGCGCGACCGTCGTGGCTGCCGAGGTGCTGAGCGTGTCGGTGCCGGTGGCCATGGTGCAGGCGCTGGCGCTGGGAGCCGCTGCGGTGGTAGCCCAGGCGGGCGGGCTGCACTGGGCGTCGCCGGGCATGCAGCTCGCCATCGCGATCGGGGCGGTGCCCGCGTTGCTGGCGTTCAACGCGTGCAGCGTGACGATCCAGAACGGGATGCCGATTCTCTTTCCGGGATGGGCGCGACTGGGGGTGGTGGTGCCGGGTGGGGTGGAGATGATGGGGCAGATGATCCTCATCATGGGCTTCTATCTGTTGCTCCTGGCGCTGCTCCTGCTGGTGCCGGCGGCGATGGCGTTCGTGGCGATCGGCACGCTGAAGCTCACCGGCCCGCTGGCCGTGGCCGCAACGATGGTGGCTGGCAGCGCAGCGCTGGCGTTCGAACTGCAGGGGGTCATGCAGTGGCTCGGGCGCACGTTCGAGCGTCTCGAGCCGAATTCGACGGCCGGATAGCTAGTCGGCCGCGTGCGACGCGGCGAACACAATGGCCAGTGCTCGCGACACGCCGCGCGTGCCATCCACGTTCTCGAACCACTCGGCCGTAGAATGGGCATCGCCGCCACGCCCGCCGCCCCCGATGGCGATGGCGGGAATCCCCAACCCGATCGGTACGTTGGCGTCGGTGGACGCGACGGCGAGCTCCGGCTCGCAGCCGGCCAGGATCGTGATCGAACGCGCTGCCTCGACCAGCGGGTGATCGGCTCCGGTCTCGCCGCCCGGCCGGTCGCCGATGCACGTGATGGTCGCGGTGAGCGCCCGGGTGTTGTCCGTCCGGCTCGCGTTCTCCTCGGCGACCGCGGCCGCTACGGCGCGGTGCACCTCTGATTCGAGGCGGTCGAGCAGATGAGCGCCGGCCGATCGTACGTCGATCTCGATCCAGGCGTGATCGGGAATCGCATTCACGGCGATTCCGCCCCCGATGCGTCCCACGCTGAGCGTCGTGCGTGGCTTGGCCAGGAGCGGGACGGCGGAGAGCCGCACCGTAGCGGCGGTCGCAGCATGGATCGCGTTCGGCGCGCCGAAGGCGGCCCAGCTGTGTCCGCCGGGGCCCTGGAACGTCACGCGATAACGCCGCGTGCCGAGGGCGCGGTGGATGATGCGCTCGTCGCCCGCGCCGTCGATGGCGATCATGACAGCTGGCCGGTCGGCGGCACGCGCGAAGTAGTGCTTCACGCCGCGCAGATCACCGTTCCCTTCCTCGCCGGTGGTGGCCACGAATTCCACCGGCCGGTCGAGGGCGACGACGCGTCCGTCCATCGCTTGGGCCAGGGCGACCATGACGGCCAGCCCGCGTCCGTTATCGGTGATGCCTGGTCCGGAAAAGCGGCCGCCGTCGCGGCGCACGGTGAGCGGCGTGCCGCGCGGGAAGACGGTGTCGAGGTGCGCGCACACGACGACCGGCTCGCCGGTCCGTCGGCCGGGCCGGCGCCCGATGGCATTGCCCGCCTCGTCGATGCGCACCGCGGAGAGCCCCAGCGCGGCGAACCGATCGCGCACCCACGCGGCGCGTTCGCCCTCGTCGCCGGTGGGCGCCGCCAGTTGAGCCACGGCGACCTGGGTACGCATCAGCGCCTCGTCTTGCGAAGCAAGATTCGTGCGGACCGGAGCGAGGGCCGCGAACGTGTCGGCGTATCGTCGGGAGGGCTGGCGCATACGCTCCAATAGAGCGGGTGTCCGTGGCCCTTTGGCAAGTGGTACATTGCCCGAACACCCATGAGCCCGCCCTCCCTCCCCACTCCGTCCGCCGTACCGTCTCCATCGGGCGCCCGTCCGCGTCTCGGCCGCAACGTCGTGGCGCTCGGCCTCGTGAGCTTCTTCACCGACATATCGAGCGAGATGATCTATCCGCTCCTGCCGGCATTCCTCACGGCCACGCTGGGCGCGAGCGCGGCGTTCGTGGGCGCCATCGAGGGCAGCGCGGAGTCAGTGTCGGCCCTGCTCAAGCTGGCCAGCGGGTGGTGGTCCGACCGCGTGCACAGGCGCAAGCCGCTGGTGCTCGCCGGGTACGTGTTGGCGTCCGTCGCGCGACCGCTCGTCGCCGTAGCGCAGTCGGCGGGGCAGGTGCTCGCCATCCGTGTCACCGACCGTGTGGGAAAGGGGCTGCGCAATTCGCCGCGCGATGCGCTCATTGCCGACTCCGTGGATGCCAGCATTCGCGGCCGCGCATTCGGATTCCAGCGGGCGTGGGACAATGCGGGTGCGGTGGCGGGTCCGCTGATCGCCTTCGCGCTGCTGCAGTGGGAAGGGTTGACGCTGCGACACCTGTTCTGGCTGGCGGTGGTGCCGGGTGCGCTGGCCGTAGCGATGGTGGTCTGGGGCGTGCGGGAGGTGCCCAGGAACCCGACGCGCACCGGGGCGCCGCTCGACCTGTCGCAGCCAATGGGCGGACGGTTCTGGGCGTTCATGGCGGTGATCTTCGTGTTCACGCTGGGCAACTCCACCGACGCCTTCCTGCTGCTGCGGGCCAAGCAACTTGGGGTGCCGCTGGCGCTGACGCCGATCATCTGGGCGCTGCTGAACGCCGTGAAGTCGCTCACCAACACGCCGGGGGGGGCGCTCAGCGACCGCATCGGCCGCCGACCGACGCTGGTTGTCGGCTGGCTGTTCTACGCTGCCGTGTATCTGGCCTTCGCGCACGCATCGCGGCAGTGGCACGCGTGGGCGCTGTTCGCGGTGTACGGGATCTACTTCGGATTCACGGAAGGCGCCGAGCGCGCGCTGGTGTCGGACATCGTACCGGCGGCGCGGCGGGGGACGGCGTTCGGGTGGTTCAATGTCGCGGTGGGGCTCGGCGCGTTGCCGGCGTCGCTGATCTTCGGCGTGATCTGGGATCGCGTGGGCCCGGGCGCTGCGTTCACGCTCGGAGCGAGCCTGGCGTTCGTGGCGGCGGTGGGGATTGCGGTGGTGGGCGGTCGGTCAACAGCTGCCGACTAGCAGCACCGCGCGCCGGGCTTCGAATACTTCTCCTCGAGCCGCCGGCGCGAGAATTCCTGGCGCGACAACGGCCGCTCCCCCGGATGGTACTGCCGCAGGTGGGCCAGATAGCGCTCGTAGTCGGGCGCACCGATGATGCGGCGGGTGACCGCTCCAGCGGCCCGGATACTTGTGCGGAGGCGTGACCAGGACCGCATGCGTCTCCCGGGTGGGGCGGGGGACCGGCAGTTGCGCGCCGGTCCCCCGTGCTCCTTCGGCTATTTCGCCGTACGGATGGTGCGTTCGAACAGGTCGAAGATATGCGTGTACTCGTCGGTCCACGAGTCGGGGCGCACGAACCCGTGGTTCTCTACGGGATATGGGCGCAGCTCCCATCCCTTCTTGCCCAGTTCGATGAGCCGCTGTTCGAGCCGGACGATGTCCTCGAACTCGACGTTCGTGTCCACCATGCCGTGGAACATCACCAGCGGACCCTTGAGGCCGTCGGCATAGAAGATGGGTGATGACCGGTGGTACGCGAGGGTGTCGTCCTGCGGGAAGTTGAGGATTTCGGCCGTGTAGCCGTGGTTGTAATGGGCCCAGTCGGTGACGCTGCGCAACGCGGCGCCGGCACCGAAGTCGTCGGGGGCAGTGAACATGGCCATCAACGTCATGAACCCGCCGTAGCTTCCGCCGTAGATGCCGATCTTCTTCGCGGGGATGCCGAAGGTCCTGGTGAGATACTTCGACCCGTCCACCTCGTCCTGGAGGTCGCGGCCGCCCATCCAGCGGTAGATGGCGGTGCGCCAGTCGCGGCCGTAGCCGGCCGACGCACGGTAATCGAGGTCGAGCACCACGTAGCCGTGCGCGGCGAGATACTGGTTGAACATCTGCTCGCGCGGATACGGCGACCAGTAGTTCACGACTTCATGCAGATAGCCGGCGCCGTGCACGAAGATCACGGCGGCGCCGTTGGGCCTGGCGCCTACGTCACCGGGTTCATAAATGCGGGCCGGCACTTCGGCGCCATCGCTGGCCTTCACGCGGATGATGCGAGGATTGATCCAGCCGAACGCCAGCCAGTCGGCGGTCGGCGAGACGGTGAGTTGCGACTCCCCGGCGCCGGGCTCGTTCTTCATCACGAACAGTTCGGGGGGACGATTGACGGCGGTGGAATACACGTCGGCGATCGTCGTCTCGTCCGGGGACAGATATGCGGTGTGCTCGCCATGGCCGGTGGTGATCATCGTCCGCGCTCCGCCGTTCACCGGCATCCGGTAGACCTGCTGCTCGAATGGTGACCGTTCGCTGGTCGTGAGGTAGAACGTGGTCCCGTCGCGCGAGAGCTGCGCGTCGTCCACCTCCCATTTGCCGCTGGTGAGCTGCTTGCGGTCGCTGCCGTCGGCGGCCAGGGAGTACAGGTGCGCGTAGCCGTCGGCTTCCGACGCGAAGTAGAACCGCTTGCCGCCGTCGATCCAGCCGGCGCAGTAGGCGCAGGGGCCGCCGACCCAGGCGGTGTCGTGCAGGACGTCCACCTGATGTGGCGTGCCGGCGTCGGACACGGTGTAGTAGTAGCGATACTTGAAGTGAGCGGTCTCGGTGTGTACGAGGGCCAGGGAGCCGTCGTCGTTCCATCCAACGACGGCGGCACTCGACCCCGGGCCCGTCGTGTCGTCCGGGGTGAGCTGGAGCACCTGGGTGCGCCCCTCGGGGAGCGTCATGAAGATGACGCGCCCGCCGGACTGCACATCGCCTGCTTTGGTGCGGCCGCGCTCCTCCTCCACGTAGCCACTGGCGGTCACCCATTCGGGGACGTCGGTGGCCCGCGCCTGGTCGTTGGCGATGAACGTGGTGAGCAGCGCGGCCTTGCCGTTGGGCGATACGTCGATGGACCGAACGCGCTCGTTGGCCAGCAGATGCAGCGGACGCAGCTGGCCGGTGGTGTCGCGCTCCCCGCCCGCGGCGCGGTTCACGCTGTCCATCCACTTGCGATCTCTGATAACTGCGAACAGCTCCTTCTGCTGCCGTTCGAGTGACGTGCGCTGCGGGTTCGTGCTCGTGGTATCGGCGCCGCCGCGTCCGCCGCCCAGGCCGGCGATTCCGCCGCGCCCCCCGCGGCCCCCGCGTCCGCCGCCGAACGGCGCCGGTGTGGTGGCGGGCGCCCCGGCGGGCCGGATGTCGGTGAGCTGGCGCAGGAACCCGTCGGCGAGGTCGAGTGCGTAGACGTCGTCACCGCGCACGAAGTAGGCCGTCCGGCCGTCGGCGCTGTAGCCGGCGTTGGACTCGACTTCGTTGGTCTGGGTCAACCGGCGGACGGCGCCCGTGGCGACGGTGCGCTCGTAAAGGTCGCCGCCCGACGAGATGAGTTCACGCGTGCGGTCGGGTGAGAGGCGTCCTGTGGCGAGTTGCAACGCCATCGAATCGGCGCGGGCTCGGGAGACCTTTTCCGGCTTGGCGCCCGGCTCGGCCCGCACGCGGTACTCCTCCATGGGTGCGCGCCAGTCGGTGCCCGGCTCGTTCCACATGAAGTAGATCCACCGGCCATCGGCGGTCCAACGAACGTTCGCCGGCTCGCGGCCGAACACTTCGGGACCGCGCATGATGTTCCTGATGGTGAAGTCGAATTTGGCCGGCTGCTGGGCGGACAGAGCGGAAACCGCGAGCAGCGACGAAAGAGCGAGGGAGAGACGGAGATGGAGGCGCGACATAGGAGTCGGGGAAAAGGCGGAACTGCGAAAACGGCGGAACAGAAGAGACGAGAGGCCAGAGGTCAGCCTCGCACCGGGTCGAACGGGACCTCGGACGATACAGCGGGGAGACGGCCGGCGGCCACGCCGAGCCAGGCGCGCAGGGAGTCGACCAGGATGACGACCACCGAGATCATGAAGAAGGCGGCCACGGCAGCGTCCAGATAGTCGTTGAACATCATGCGGCGCCCGGCGGCGGCGGTGGCGACGCCGAACGGAAGGGACCCAGCGGCGATGGCTGGGCCCAACGACTGGGCATGGGCGATGAACCCCAGGTGGGGATCGGGGGAAAACATCTTCTCCCATCCCGCCGACATGGTGACGACGACCAGCCAGGTGAGCGGCAGGAGTGTGATCCAGGCGTAGCGGGCCTTGCCCATCTTGATGATCACGGTGGTGCCCACGCACAGCGCAGCCGCGGCCAGCAGTTGGTTGGAGATGCCGAACAGCGGCCAGAGCGAATTGATTCCGCCCAGCGGGTCGACCACCCCCTGGTAGAGGAAGTAGCCCCAGGTAGCGACGAAAATGGCGCTGGAGAGCAGAACAGCCGGATACCAGGACGCGCGGCCGAACGGTTCCCAGACGCGGCGCCCGAGGTCCTGCAGCATGAACCGGCCCACCCGGGTGCCTGCGTCGAGCGTGGTGAGAATGAACAGGGCCTCGAACATGATGGCGAAGTGATACCAGAGCGCCATCGCCCCGCCGCCGGAGAGCGCGCCCGAGAACAGCTGCGCCATTCCCACGGCCAGGCTTGGTGCGCCGCCGGTGCGCGAGAGCAGCGACGCCTCGCCCATGCTCTTTGCGAGCTGGGTCAACTCGGCGGGCGAGACGGTGAACCCCCACTGTGCCACCGCCGCCGACGCGCTCTGCACCGTGGCCCCCAGCGCGCTCACCGGCGCGTTGATGGCGAAGAACACGCCCGGCGTGAGCGCGCAGGCGGCGATCAATGCCATGATCGCCACCAACGACTCCATGAGCATCGCGCCGTAGCCGATGAACAGCGCGTCGGGCTCGCGCTCCAACAGCTTGGGTGTGGTGCCCGAGGCGATCAGGGCGTGCCAACCGGAAATGGCGCCGCAGGCGATGGTGATGAAGGCGAACGGGAACACCTTGCCGGCGAAGATCGGGCCGGTGCCATCGGTGAACCGGGTGAGCGCCGGCATGTGCAGGGGCGGGAGCACGAGCAGGATGCCCACGGCCAGCGTGAGCACGACGCCGATCTTCACGAACGCCGACAGGTAGTCACGTGGCGCGAGCAGGAGCCACACCGGCAGCACCGACGCCGCGAAGCCGTATACCATGACGATCACGGCCAGCGTGGTTCCGCTCAACGTGAACGTGGCGGCCAGCGTGGGATCCTCGGCCACCCAGCGGCCGGCGTACAGCGCCACCACGAGCAGCGCGAGTCCGATGGCGCTGGCCTCGAGCACGCGGCCGGGTCGGATCCAGCGGAGATACACGCCCATCAGCAGGGCGATGGGAATGGTGAGGCCGATAGTGACCGTGCCCCACGGGCTTGCCTTGAGCGCGTTGACCACGACGAGGCCGAGCACGGCAATGAGCACGATCATGATGCCGAGCAAGGCGACGAGCGCCGTGTAACCGGCCACGGGCCCGATTTCCTCCTTGGCCATCTGCCCGAGCGATTTGCCGTCGCGCCGCACCGACGAGCAAAGGATGACGAAGTCCTGCACGGCGCCGCCGAGCACGACGCCGACGATGATCCAAATGGCGCTGGGGAGGTAGCCGAACTGGGCGGCAAGCGTGGGCCCGATGAGCGGGCCCGGGCCCGCGATGGCTGCGAAGTGGTGGCCGAATACGATCCACTTGTTGGTGGGCACGTAGTCGCGGCCGTCGTCGAGCCGCTCGGCCGGGGTACGCCGGCTGGCGTCGAGGGCGAACACCTTACTGGCGATGAAGCGGCCGTAGAACCGGAATGCCACGAGGTACGTGCATACGGCGGCGGTGAGCAGCCATACGGCATTGATCGACTCGCCGCGAGCGAGCGCGACCCAGGCGAACGAACCGGCGCCGAGCAGGGCAACGCCCGTCCAGAGTATGGTGCGCGGCAGCTTCGACATGGCCAGAGGACTCCGGGGGATGGGGCCGGGGCCAAAATGTGACGGCGGGCGGGCGGGGGGAAGAGGGTGAGAGTGAGGCGGTGACGCGGCGACCAGGTTAAGTTGAATTCGTGTCCCGCATCCTGAACCTGGCTGCCGCGCTGGCTCTCGCTGCCTGCGCCTCGCAGGCTTCGCACGCCCAGCAGCCGCCTTCCACTCCGGCGCCGGTGGTGGTGCGTCCGCTGGCCAACCTGGCTGCGCAACGCATCATCGTGGCGCCCGTGTTCGCCCTCGACCAGGGCGATCCGCTGGGCTGGGCAGCGGGCATCGCGCGGCCGCGGGCCATGCTGCGCCAGCTCGATTCGGCGATCGTGGCCGAGTTCGACGCGCGCGGGATGCGCGCGACCTGGTTCTTCGCCCCCGATCTCGAGAAGTCCTACGCGCTGAACTCTACGTATGCCGCCAACCCGCACATGCTGGCCGAGACGCCGCTGCTGCGCGGGCATATCGAAGTCGGCAATTTCTACACCGATCCGCTGGCCAGCCAACTGCGGACGATGATCGCCATGCAGGACGGGGCGCGGTACGTCATGCTGCCCGTGGACGTGCGGTTCGAGAAAGTGGCGGACGGGTCGCTGGGGCGGGCCGTGCTCCGGCTGGTGCTGGTGGACGCACGGACCACCGAGTTCGCGTGGACCCACGAGATCCAGAGCGATCCGGCGCCGGCATTCGGGCCGGCCGTGCTTGCCAGCCTCGCCGTGCATTTTGCCGACCTCGTCATCTCGCCGTAGCGGCTCGACCGTTATAGTAATTTACTAATGGGCATTCCTGTCACGCTGATTCCAGGCGACGGCATCGGACCGTCGATCACCAGCGCCACGGTGCGGATTCTCGAGGCGGCGGGCGCCGAGATCGATTGGGACCCGCAGGTGGCGGGCATGGCCGCAGTGGCGCGGTACAACGACCCGCTTCCCGACGCCACGCTCGACTCGATCAAGCGCACCCGTCTGGCGCTCAAGGGCCCTCTCGAGACGCCCGTGGGCGAGGGGTTCCGCTCCATCAACGTCGCGTTGCGCAAGACGTTCGACCTGTTCGCCAACGTGCGGCCGGCCTACTCCATCGTCCACGGCGGCCGGTTCGACGACATCGACCTCGTGCTCATCCGCGAGAACACGGAAGGGCTCTACGTGGGCGTGGAGCACTATATCAAAGTGGGCGACGATCCCAAAGCGGTGGCCGAGTCCACGGCGATCGTCACCCGCGCCGGGTGCGAACGCATCGTGCGCTACGCCTTCGAGTACGCGGTCACGCACCGGCGACGCAGGGTGACGCTCGTTCACAAGGCGAACATCCTCAAGAACACGTCGGGCCTGTTTCTCGACGTGGGTCGCCAGATCGCACACGAGTACGATCACATCCAGTGCGACGACGTGATTGTGGACGCGATGGCGATGAACCTCGTGATGCGGCCCGAGAAGTACGACGTGATCGTGACCACGAACCTGTTCGGCGACATCCTGTCCGACGAGATCTCGGGACTGGTGGGCGGCCTTGGCCTGGCGCCTGGTGCGAACATCGGCCTTCAGGGCGCCATCTTCGAGGCCGTGCACGGCACGGCGCCCGACATCGCCGGCAAGGGCATCGCCAACCCGGCGTCGGTGGTTCTCGCCGCCTGCATGTTGCTCGAGTATATCGGCGAAGGCGAGCGCGGGCTGCGAGTGCGCACCGCTCTCGAGGAAACGATCCGTGAGAAGACGACGGTGACGCGCGACCTCGGCGGCGCAGCCAGCACCGACGAATTTACCGACGCGATCATCGCCAGACTGTGAGCCGGCTGACGCTCTTCCACTGCTCCGATCTGCACTTCGGCCACCCCGCGGTGCCGGCGCAGTTCGAGGCCCTCGAGGCGCTGATCCAGGAACGCCGGTGCGACGTGGTCGCCATCTCGGGCGATCTGTCGCAGCGCGCGCGGGCCGGAGAATTCCAGCGCGCGCGGGTCTTCATCCAGCTAGCCGAACGGGTGAGCAAGGTGATCGTCGTACCGGGCAATCACGACGTGGCCTGGTGGTTCTCCCCTCTCGGCCTGGGCGACGACGGCGCGCTCCTTGCCAAGTACCGCCGCTATATCAACGACGACGCGGAGCCGGTGCTGCGCCTGCCGGGCGCCGTAATCGCCGGCCTCAACACGGCGCGCGGCGTGCGGTGGAGCACGCTCACGTGGAACCCCCGCGACATCTCGATCATCGGCTATCTGGACCGCGCCCAGGTCGAACGGCTCCGCACCACGTTCGCCGACGCGCCAGCGGGCGCCCTGCGCGTGGTGGTGATGCACCACAACCCCGTCAAGGGGGAGCTTTCGGGGCGGTACGGCCTCAAGCACTCGCGCCGCCTGCTCGGCGATTTCGCCGACCTGGGCGTGGACCTCGTGCTGTGCGGCCACGACCATCAGGAAGCCGTTCACTTCGTGGAGCACACGGCCAAGGGCGTCGTGGTGGCCACGGCCGGCACGGTGTCCGCCCGCTCCCGAGGCGGCCGCCCGTCGTCGGTGAACAGCATCACGGCCACCGATGACGCGATCGAGGTGGACACTCTCATCTGGTCGGACGCCGAACGGGCGTTCCGGCCGGGACCGTCGCAACGCTTCGCCCGGTGATGCGCCTGCTGCGCCTCAGCGCCGACCCGGCGCAGCTCGAGCTGGCGGCGGCTCCGGCCGCCCCGCGAACCGCCGACGAGATGCTGGCGCGGCTGCGCGCCCTGGGCCTGCGCCGGATCGATCGCTGCGCGCTCACCCGGAACCGCACGGTCATGGTGAGCGTGGGCGGTGGTGAGATACGCGTCCACGAGGGCTACCTGGATGCCACGGAGCCCGTATTGCGCGCCATCGTCGCATTCATCCAGGGCCGTACCCGGGCAAAGCGGCGGGCCGCCCAGCGCACGATCATCGCCGCCGCCGTCGCCCACGTGCGACCGGGCCCGCCGGAGCGCACGCACCCCGAGGACGAGGCATTGGTGGCGCGGCTGCAAGCACTGCACGCCGCGCTCAATGCCGAACGATTCGGGGGTGCGCTGCGCGACATCCCCGTGCGCGTGTCACGCCGGATGCGGTCGCGGCTCGGCCACTACGTGCCGGCTGGCGAGCATGCGGCCGTGGAGATCGTGGTCAGCCGGCGGCACATCCGGCGTGACGGCTGGGACGACGTGGTCGACACGGTGCTGCACGAGATGGTGCACCAGTGGCAGGACGAATCGGGGCTGCGCGTGGACCACGGCGCCGCCTTCCGCCGCAAGGCGCGCGAGGTGGGGGCGACACCGGCCGCCAAGCGGATGGTGGACCGACCGCGGTCCCTGCGGCGGCTGGCTGGCTGAGGCCCGGGCACGGTCGGTAGCTTATTAGGCACCATGATTCTTCGCATCGTTCGCGCCGCGGTCGGTGTTGCCGTGTTCGCCGGATTGTCGTGGGTGGGCGCCCGCGGCGCCGGCCCGGTTCCCCCGCTCGGCCAACTGCTCGACCCCGTGAACGGCGCCTGGGGCGCCGCCGCGCACGCTGCGCTTCCCCGCCGCGCCGCGGCCACGATTCCCGGCCTTCAGGGGCCGGTGGAGGTACGATACGACGACCGCGGCGTCCCGCACATCTTTGCCACGACGGAACCAGATGCGTACCGCGCTCTGGGATACGTCGTGGCGCGCGACCGGCTGTTCCAGCTCGACCTCCAGACACACGCCGGGTCGGGGCGCCTCACGGAATGGGCGGGCGCGGCGGCGCTGCCGCGCGACCGCCAGACACGCGACCTGGGCATGCCGCGCGCCGCCGAGCAGAAGCTGGCAGGCATCGACACGACGTCAATGGCCTGGCGCGTGATGACGGCCTTCTCGGATGGGGTGAACGCCTACATCGACGGCATGCGGCCGTCGCAGGTCCCGGTGGAGTACCGGCTGTTGGGCGTGCGCCCCGAGCGCTGGAAGCCGATCAACTCCATCCACCTGTTAAACCGGATGGGGTGGATGCTTTCGTACCTTCCCGACGAGGGGGCGCGCCTCGCCGCGGCGGCCAGGGTGGGTGACGCGGCGGCCGATGCGCTCTTCCCCGTGAATTCGCCGATCCAGGAGCCGCTCCAGCCCACGGGCGCGCGCGGGCCGCGGTTCGACTTCGCGTCGATTCCGGGGCCCGGTCGTCCCGACACGGCGGCGGCACGCGTCGGGGCGCTGTTGCGCGGAATCGAGCCGCCAGGGTTCACGTCGGGAGCCGACCCGCGCCACTTGGCGAGCAACAACTGGGCGGTTGCTCCTTCGCGCAGCGCCGACGGGCATGCCCTGCTGGCCAACGACCCGCATCTCGATCTCACGCTGCCCAGCATCTGGTACGAGACGCAGCTCGTCGTGCCCGGCAAGCTCGATGTGTACGGCGTGACCATTCCCGGGACGCCGGGCATCGTGCTCGGGTTCAATCGCGACGTGGCATGGGGGTTCACCAACACCGGCGCCGACGTGCTCGACTTCTACCGTGAGACGGTGGACGACACGCTGCGCCCGGCCAGGTACGAGGTGGACGGCGTGTGGAAGCCGCTCGAACAGCGGATCGAGATGTACCGGGGCAAGCACGGCGAGACGCTGGCCGTCGACACGGTGCGGTACACCAGCCGAGGGCCGCTCATGCACCGGTTCGGCGTCTGGGTTTCCATGCGGTGGACGCTGCTCGAGCCGTCCCACGAGATCAGCGCATTCTACGCGGCGGCCCACGCCACATCCGCCAGGGAACTCCTGGACGGCATGGCGTCGGGGTTCTTCGTACCGGCACAAAACGTGCTCGTGGCTGACCGACAGGGCACGATCGCGATCCGTTCCACGGGACATTTCCCAATCCGGCCCAAGGGGCACACGGGGCTGGACATCTTCGACGGCTCGACGAGCGCCAGCGACTGGACCGGATACTGGCCGGTGGACAAGTATCCCCAGTCGTTCGACCCCCAACAGGGTTATCTCGCCTCGGCAAATCAGCAGCCCGAAGATCCGAAGCAGGCGTTCGCGTATCTCGGCGAGGATCGCGCATTCGATCCCTGGCGGGCACTGGACATCAACCAGCTCCTGCGGGCAGACTCGAGCGTGACGGTGGACGACATGCGGCGCTTTCAGATGAGTCCGCTGAGCGTGCGCGTGCGGCTGTTTCTGCCGTACTTCCTCAAAGCGGCCGCCGGTGCGGTGCCGCAGCCGTCGGTCATCGCCGCCGCGATGGTCCTCAGGAAGTGGGACGGCCGCTACACTCGCGATAACGGTGGCGCAGTGCTGTTCGAGGAGGCGATGCAGCAGCTCCGCAAGTACACCTGGGACGAACTCGAAGACTCCGCCGGGCACTTCGTGGTGACGCCAAGCGACGACATCATGCTCGAGCTGCTGCAGCAACCGAACAACCCATGGTGGGACCAGAAGATCACGCCGCAGGTCACGGAGACCCGCGACATGATCCTCGTGCGTGCCCTCAATGCGGCATACGACACGTTGGTCAAGCGACTCGGGCCTCCGGGGAGCGCGCGCTGGGAGTGGGACAGCACCGCCAAGGTGAGCATCAACCATCTGCTTGGCATCAAGCCATTCTCGGTGAGCGGTCTGCTCATGAACGGTGGGCGCGGGACTCTGAATCCGGCGCCGGGCGGCAGTTTCGGACCGAGTTGGCGGCTGGTCGTCGACCTGGGTTCCGAGGTGAAGGCGTGGGACACGTATCCGGGCGGGCAGAGCGGGAATCCGGCAAGTCCTCAGTATGACAATCGCATCTCGGAGTGGCTGGCTGGCCAGTTGAGTCCGGTTCTGGTGCCCAAAGACGCGGCGGCCTTGCCTGCGGACCGCACCGCCGCCACACTCACCCTCACGCCGGAGAAGCAGCGATGATGCGTGGACTGGCGAGACTGATCCTCGTTGCCGCGGCGTTCGCGTTGGGCACGTACGCGTTCGGCTGGTGGGCCGTGGCGGTGGTTGGCGTGATCTGGGGCGCGATCAACCCGCGGATGCCGCGCGTCGCGGTCCGCGCGGGGGTCGGGGCCGCGATTGCGTGGGCGGTGCTGCTGGCGATCCCGACAGCATCGGGCGCGCCGATGGCTTCGTTCACGGCGAAGCTCGCGGCGGTCATACAGGTTCCCGCATGGGGGCTGATCGTTGCCGAACTGATCTTCCCGGCCGCGCTGGGCTGGAGCGCGGCGGTCATCGGCGCGCTGTCACGCCCCCGAACGCCGGTGGCGGACGCGGCTTCCCCGGCGCGCTAGATTCCCGGCCATGACAACCGACTTCTTCGACATCGATAGCGCGCTCTCCGAAGAGGAGCGTGCCGTGCGCGACAGCGTGCGCCGCTTCGTGGACGAGCGCGTGCTGCCGATCATCGGGCAGCACTACATCGACGGGCACTTTCCGCTCGACCTGGTGCCCGAGATGGGCGAGTTGGGAGTATTCGGGGCCAACCTCCCGGAGGAATACGGCTGCGCCGGGCTCAACAACGTGGCCTATGGGCTCATCATGCAGGAGCTGGAGCGCGGCGATTCAGGCGTGCGGTCATTCGCATCGGTGCAGGGCGCGCTGGCTATGTATCCGATCTTCGCGTTCGGCAGCGAGGAGCAGAAGCGAAAGTACCTGCCGAAGATGGCCACGGGCGAGATCATCGGCTGCTTCGGCCTCACCGAGCCCGATTATGGCTCGAATCCGAGCGGCATGCTCACCATGGCGCGCCAGCAGAAGGATGGCACCTGGGTGCTGAACGGCGCCAAGATGTGGATCACCAACGGCTCCACGGCCCACATCGCCGTGGTCTGGGCCAAGACCAACGGCGACAAGAGCGACACGTCAATCCGCGGATTCATCGTACCCAAGGGCACCAAGGGGTTCACGGCCAAGGACCAGAAGGGCAAGCTGTCGCTCCGGGCGAGCGACACGAGCGAACTCGTGTTCCAGGACGTGCAACTGCCGACGGACGCCATCCTGCCCGGGTCGGGCGGACTGAAGAGCCCGCTGATGTGCCTGACGCAAGCCCGCTACGGCATCTCGTGGGGGGCGGTGGGCGCCGCCATGGCCTGCTACGAAGAGGCGCTCAGCTACGCCAAGAACCGCGTGATGTTCGACCGGCCGATCGCCGGATTCCAGATCCAGCAGCAGCGGCTGGCCGATATGCTCACGGAGATCGTGAAGGCCCAGCTGGTGTCGCTCCATCTCGGGCGGCTCAAGGACGCCGGTACCTACACGCCGCAGCAAGTGTCGTTGGCCAAACGCAACAACGTGAGCATCGCCACCGACATCGCGCGCGAAGCGCGCCGGCTGCTCGGCGCCAACGGCATTCTGGCCGAATACGCCTCGATGCGGCACATGGCCAACCTCGAAAGCGTGTACACGTACGAGGGGACGCACGACGTGCACTCGTTGATCCTGGGCCAGGCGGTCACGGGGTTGAACGCGTTCAAGTAGTCGGCTGGCGGCGGCAGTCAGACAGTCAGACAGTCGGACAGTCGGGCAGTCAAACTGCGGGACGGCGAACGACGATCGTGCATCCTTTCGGGTGCGGCGGGTATTCAAATGGATGTCGATTCCCTACCCGCCGATTAGTCCCGACCTGTTCCGGATCGGGCCCTTCCAGGTCCGCTGGTATGCGGTCATGTACGTGGTCGGCTACGTCGTGGGCGCCAAGATCGCCGCCCGGCGGGCCGCGCGCGGACTCGTGAAACTCTCGCACGCCGACCTCGATGCCTACATCAGCTATATGGTGATCGGCATGCTGCTGGGCGCGCGGCTGATGTATGCTGCCGTCTACCAGCCGGGGCACTTCTTCGACCAGCCCCTCGAGTTCTTCGCGATCTGGCACGGGGGTCTGTCGTTCCACGGAGCGGTGGTCGGGATGGTGATCGCTACGGCAATCTTTGCCAGGCGTCGTGCCATCCCGTTTCTGACGGTCACCGACACGTTGGCGCTCGCCGGAACCCCGGGGTTGTTCTTCGGACGGCTCGGAAACTTCTTCAACGCCGAATTGTACGGGCGCGCGACGCAGCTGCCCTGGGGGATGATCTTTCCGACGGACCCGCTCCACATCCCGCGCCATCCCTCGGAGCTGTACGAGGCGATCGGGGAAGGGGTGGTGCTTGCCATCCTGCTGTTCTGGCTCGAACGGCGCTCGGTCGCGAGACGCTGGTACCGCCCCGGCGTGTTGTCGGCCGCGTTTCTGATCGGTTACGGGGTGATCCGTTTCGCCATCGAATTCACGCGCCAGCCCGACGCCCAGCTGGGATTCGTCCTCGGACCGCTCAGCGCCGGGCAACTGCTGTCGGCGGCGATGGTGATCGTCGGAGCCGGGTTCGCCGTGTATTTGCGATCGCGACCGCCCTTCGTCGCATGGTCAGGGACCGCGCCGACCTCCGATACTGCCGCTTGAACCCCCCTGGTGCGTGGCTATCTTGTATGTGAATCTTTTCACATACGAGGACGGGCTGTGAAAATCGCCGTCGGCATCAAACGCGTGCCGGACATGGAGTCGCGTTTCAGGATTGCCGCGACCGGCACGGCGATCGACGAGACCGGGCTCAAGTTCGACATCAGCGACTTCGACGCCTATGCGGTGGAAGTCGCCCTCCAGATCAACGAGAAGGCGGGCTCGGGCGAAACGACCGTAATCTGCCTCGGCCCCGACGTGGTCCAGGAGACGATCCGCAAGGCACTCAGCATGGGCGCGGAGCGCGGCATTCAACTCAAGGCCGACAGCGTGCCGGCCGACTCGCTGGCCATCGCCAAGGCGCTGGCCGCCGAGCTCAAGGACGGCGGATACGAACTCATCCTGTTCGGCAAGCACTCGCTCGACGCGATGACGGGCGGCGCCGGCACGATGGCCGCAGAGCTGCTCGGCCTGCCGTGCTTGACCGCGGCGTCGAAGCTCGAGTTCACCGGCGGCAAGGCGGTGGCCCGGCGCGAACTCGAAGGCGGCGCCGAGTTGCTGGAGTTCCCGCTTCCTGCGGTGGTGACGATCGACGAGGGGATCGCGCGCCCGCGTTATCCGTCGCTCAAGGGCATCATGGCGGCCAAGAAGAAGCCGCTCGACGTGAAGCCCGCGCAGCTGGGCGAGGTACGGGTGAACGTCGAGAAGATGGAGCCGCCCGCCGATCGCCCGCCGGGTCGTATCATCGGCACCGGCCCCGACGCAGTGCCCGAGCTGGTCCGGCTTCTCCAGACCGAAGCGAAGGTGCTCTGATGCCCAACATCCTGGCAGTGGCGGAGACGCGCGGCGGAGGGCTGCGCAAGGTGGCGCTCGAGGCCCTCACGGCGGCGCGTGCGCTGGCCGATGCGGCCGGTGGCGGTGAAGTGCATGCCTTGGTATTCGGCCCGCCCGGTACGAGCGGCAAGGTGGAGGTGCTCGCCCAACACGGAGCCGACAAAGTGCTGGTCTGCGAGCATGCGGCCTACGACAAGGCGGATCCCGAGTCGATGAGCGCGACGATCGCGGCGCGGGCTGCGGGGTTTTCCGTGGTTCTACTGAGCGCGTCGGCCCAGGGCAAAGACCTCGCCCCGCGCGTCGCAGCGAAGTTGAACGCTCCACTGCTCTCCGACTGCCTCACTGCCCGACTATCCGACGCTTCGGTCACGGTGACCCACCCGACCTATACTGGCAAGGTGATCGCGACATTGAATGCCGGTCCCACGCCGGTGGTCGTGAGCATCCGCCCCAATGCGTTCACGCCGTCGGTCAACGCCAAGCCGCTCAGCGCCGAAACCATCGCGCCTGCCGGTGATCCGGCTGCATCGCGGGTCAAGGTGACCGAGGTCGTGGTGGGCAGTGGCGCAAAGCTGGACCTTGGGGAAGCGCCGGTGATCATCTCCGGTGGGCGTGGGCTCAAGGAGGCTGCGAACTTCAAGCTGGTGGAAGATCTGGCCGATGCGTTCGGCAACGCCGCGGTGGGTGCCACGCGCGCTGTCACAGACGACGGTTGGCGTCCGCACGCCGACCAGATCGGGCAGACCGGCCGGCTGGTGAGTCCCGATCTCTACGTCGCAGTCGGGATCTCCGGCGCCATCCAGCACCTGGCCGGGATGCGCACGTCCAAGACCATCGTGGCGATCAACAAGGATGCCGAAGCGCCGATCTTCAAGGTGGCGGACTACGGCATCGTCGGCGACGCGCTGGAGATCGTCCCCGCGTTCACGGCGGCCGTGCGGGCAGCGAAGCAGTCGCACTGACCGCGAGGAATCCGTTCTTGTTCCCGGAGCCCGCGGCGGACTAGCTTCCCCGCGGGCTCTTGTGTTGCCACGCCTTGTCGGAGTGACGGCCATGACGGCGGAACGCATGCTCTTCGTATTCATCGTGGTGCTGGCAGCGGGGTTCTTCTCGCTCAATGTGCAGCGCCTCGTCCGGTACCTGCGGATCGGCAAGCGCGAAGGCCGGCTGGACCATCCGTGGCAGCGGGCCTGGAACGTACTTCGCATCGCGATCTTCCAGGAGAAGATCTTTCGCGACCCCGTGGCCGGTCCCATGCACGCCGGCATCTTCTGGGGCTTTCTCGTGCTCACCGCGGGCACGGTGGAGTTGATCGTCCAGGGGATCGTGCCGGGCTTCTCGTACGAGCATCTGCTGCCGCACCCGGTGTACGTGGTCTACTCGTTCTCGCAGGACGCCTTCGCTCTGCTCGTCCTCGCCGCCGTGGCGTTCGCGTTCTTCCGGCGGCTGGTACTGCACCCGCGGCGGCTGGACGGCGACCACACGCACCACGGTGACGCGTACTTCATCCTCGGGATGATCGGCGTGCTCATGGTCACGCTGCTGGCGATGAACGCGTTCATGGGCGTGGCCGATCCTGCGGCACTCGGGCACGAGAAGGTCGTTTCGTGGGGACTGGCCGGGCTCCTCGGGCGCGTATCGCCGGCCATGGCGCACACGGTGTCGCACGTGAACTGGTGGCTGCACGTGCTGCTCGTGCTGTTCTTCCTCAACTACCTGCCGTATTCCAAGCACCTGCACGTCGTGACGTCGCTGTTCAACGTGTTCTTCTCGAACACCAGCGGCCCGGGGCAGAAGGGCGTGATGCGGGCCATGGATCTCGAAGCCGACGTGGAGCAGTTCGGCGCCAACGACGTGGCTCAGCTCACGTGGAAGAACCTGCTCGACGGCTACTCGTGCACGGAGTGCGGGCGGTGCACGGCGGCGTGCCCCGCGAACATCACGGGCAAGCCGCTGAGCCCCCGCAAGATCGTGATCAACACGCGCCAGCGGCTCATGGAGTCGGTGGGCGGGCTGGGGGTGCTGGAGGATCATGGGGCACCGGCGGCCGGATTGGCCGGACGGCACCTGCTCGACGACTACATCACGGAGGACGAGCTGTGGGCGTGCACGAGTTGCCGCGCGTGCGTGCAGGAATGCCCGGTGTCGATCGACCAGCTGGACATCATCAATGAGCTACGACGGTATCTCGTGCTGTCGGAGTCGCGCTTTCCGGAGGAGTTGCAGCCCGCATTCGAATCCATGGAGCGCAACGGATCGCCGTGGGCGTTCAGGCCCGCCGACCGCGCGCAATGGGCCGAGGGGCTGGATGTGCCGACCATGGCGGAGGCTTTCGCGCGGGGCCGCCGCCCGCAGGTCCTGTTCTGGGTGGGGTGCATGGGGTCGTTCGACGACCGGGCGAAGAAGACAACGGTGGCGTTCGCACGCATTCTCAAGGCATGCGGCATCGACTTCGCCATCCTCGGCCAGGAGGAGAGCTGCCATGGCGATCCGGCCCGCCGCATGGGCAACGAATACCTGTATCAGATGCTGGCCAAGAACGCCATCGAGACGCTCGATCGCTACCAGGTGCGGACCATCGTAACCAGCTGTCCGCACTGCTTCCATCAGATCGGCAACGAATTCCCGCAGTTGGGCGGCATGTACGAGGTCATCCACCACTCGACGTTCATCGAGCGGTTGCTGGAGGAGAACCGCGTGCCCCTGCGCACGGATGACGGCCGGGCGCTCACCGTCGCGTACCACGATTCGTGCTATCTTGGACGCTACAACGAAGTGTACGACGCGCCTCGTGAAACGCTCAAGCGCGCGCTGCCGATCATGAAGCTCGTGGAACCGCCGCGCCATCGCGACCGGGGCCTGTGCTGCGGTGCCGGAGGCGGCCGCATGTGGATGGAGGAGCGCACGGGCAAGCGTATCAACGCCGAACGCACCGAGGAGCTGATGGCTACGGGGGCCGATACGATCGCCGTGGCCTGCCCGTTCTGCATGACGATGATGAGCGACAGCGTGAAGGCGCGCGATGGCGCCGTAGACGTGGTCGACATCGCCGAGGTGGTCGCGGAGCGGCTGCAAGGGGCGTAGGGAGCCGGGGCGACTGGGGCGCAGACGGTCGCGGGGTTCGCATCCTTCAACGCGGGACGCAGGCATGTCGAGACGTCAGGACGCTTTTACGCTGGTGGAGATGCTCGTCGTCATCACGATGGTGGGTATCCTTGCGGCCATCGCCATCCAGCGTTTCGGAGGCACCAAGGACCGGACGTACGTCACGGCCATGCAGTCCGACCTGCGCAACCTGGTCACAGCCGAGGCGGAGTACTACGCTGACTCCGCGCGGTACACCGCCGATCTCACGGCGCTCACGTTCCGCCAGACGGCCGGGGTCAACGCACCGATCATCGCCGCTGGTACCGGATTCTGGACCGCCACGGTCACGCACAACCTTTTGGCCGGCCACGTCTGCGGTGTGAGCGTCAACACAACCAATCCGGTGTCGACGGCGGCTGGCGAGGGCACGCCGGCGTGCAATTGATTGTGTGACCATCCACCGCCGATCGTTGCCCGCGGCCCGCAATTCGCGGCAGCTCTTGCACATCACCGCAGCCCGGGTATTTGTACGATCTTTACAGTTGTCATAAGACGTTGTGGCGGGCCGAGGTGGAACGGCGGCACGCCCTGGCACCCATCATGCCCTTGGTTGGGTGACGACACCGGCGCTCCCTCCGCGCTCGGCCCACCATCCACCACAAGGACGGCACCATGTTGAGAAAGCGCGAAGGCTTTACCCTGATCGAACTTCTGATCGTGGTCGTCATCATCGGCATTCTGGCCGCGATCGCGATTCCGAAGTTCGCGAACACCAAGGACAAGGCGTACATCACCGCCATGAAGTCGGACCTGCGCAACCTGGTGACGGCTGAAGAGGCCTTCTTCTCCGATTCCTCGGCGTATTCAGCGACCCTGGACTCGCTCCACGTGAACTTCACGCAGTCGACGGGCGTGGGCACGCCGGTGATCACGACGGGCGCGGGCTACTGGTCGGCGACGGTGACGCACACGATGCTGGCCGGGCACACCTGCGGCATCGCGATCAACACCTCGAACCCGATCAACACGACCGCGGGCGAAGGCGCGCCGATCTGTAACTGAGGAACGCAACGCGCACACACCAAACGGGGCCGGGCAAAGCATGCCCGGCCCCGCTTTGCGCTGGCCGCCTCGACCGCGCTAGAGGTCGGGCGTCTCGCCGAGCAGCGCTTCGTTGCCGAGGAGCAGGGCGCCCAGCGTCTCGCCGGACTCTACCACCTCACGGTCCGCCGGCACGACGACCAGGGCATTGGCTCGCGCCATGCTCGTGAGCAGCCCCGATCCCTGCGGCCCGGTCAAACGCGCTTCCAACACCCCGTCACGACCCCGGCGCACCACGGCGCGCAGGAAATGCGTGAGGCGGGCCACGGTGGCCACCCGCTCGGCCACGCGCACCGGCACCGGCTGCGCAAACACCCGCGTCATGCCCTGCAGACGCCGAAGCGCCGGTCGTGCGAACAGTTCGAACGTCACCATGCTCGATACCGGGTTGCCCGGTAGCCCGATCCACGGCGCGCCCCGCCAGGTCCCGAAGCCCAGTGGCGCGCCGGGCCGGATCGCGACGCGCCAGAAGTGCAGCTTGGCGCCGAGATCAGCGAGCACGCGCCGTGTGTGATCGAATTCCCCTACCGAGATGCCACCCGACGTGAGCAGCAGATCGTGGGCTGGTGCCGCCGAGAGACGGGCGCGCAGCGCGCCGGGATCGTCGCGAACGAGCCCGAGTGGCACCGGTTCCCCGCCCGCCGTGCGCACGAGCGCCTCGAGGGTGTAGCTGTTCGAGGTTACGATCCGCTCCCCGCGGCGCACCGCATCGAACTGGTCGACGTCCACGAGCTCGTCGCCCGTGACAAGAATGGCGACCCGCGGCCGACGCGCCACGCGCACCGTCGCGCAGCCGACCGACGCGAGCACGCCAAGGTGTGCGGGTTCCAGTCGCGTGCCATGGGAGACCGCCAGCGTGCCGGCGGTCAGGTCTTCGCCCCGCGGACGGACGTTGCGCTCCGCGTCGCGGTCGTCACGGATGGCTACACGCTCCACGCCGGCGTCGGTGTCCTCCACGCGCACCACCGAATCGGCCCCTGGGGGAAGGGGCGCGCCCGTCATGATGCGGTACGCCTCCGCAGTGTCCACTGCACGGTCGGCCCGCATACCGGCGGCGATCGTTCCGATCACGGTCAGCGTCACCGGGTGGGCCGCCGAAGCCCCACGCACGTCGCCGGCGCGTACCGCATAGCCATCCATGGACGAGTTGTTCCAGGGCGGCAAGTCTACCGGCGACACGGCGTCGGTGGCGAGGACCCTTCCCAGGGCATCGCGCAGCGGCACTTCTTCGGCGTCGAGCACCCGAATGGCGGCGACGATCTCGGCGGCGGCCTCAGCGACGGTGTGCGCCACTTCAGCGGAGGCGGAGCGACGCGAGGAGCGCCGCGATGGAATCCTCCACGGCGAGCACCTGCGAGGGTGCCGCGGTGAAGTTGTTGCACACGATGCTGAACACGAGCTCGTTACCGGCGGTCGTCGACGCGTATCCGGACAGCGACCGCACGTTGGCCATCGATCCGGTCTTCGCTCGCACGTTGCCGGCGGCGGCCGTGCCGCGCATCCGCCTTTCCAGCGTGCCGTCCACGCCGGCCACTGGCAGGGCCGCGTACCACGCGTCGAACGCAGGCGAGGCGCGCATCGAATCGAGTACGTGCACGAGGGTCTCCGGCGACAGATAGTCGTACCGCGAAAGGCCGCTCCCGTCGTGCAACACGAATCCGTCGGGTTGCGCCCCCCACGCTTCGAGCTGATCGACTTCCACGCGCACCCCGCTGTCGGCCACGCCCACCCCGGTCTGCACGAGCCCCAGCGTGCGCAATAGCATCTCGGCCATCTGGTTCTGGGAGGGTTTGAGCACCGAAGGCAGCATCTCGGCCAGTGTCACCGACTGCAGGCTGACGAGCGTGTCCACGGGGGCGGCCGAGTCGGTCGCACCCCCGTCCACCGCGATTCCACGCTCTTCGATCGCCTCACGCAGCGCCGCCAGGTACGCCGCGTCGGGGCGGACAAGCGGAATGGCGAGTGCCGCAGAATCGCCAGCCGCAATCGTTCCGAGCAGGTCCACCACGTCGGTGGCCGTGTTGGTCACGGCGCGCAGGTGGTCGACGCGGACACGCGCCGTATCAGCCGCGGCCACCGTGCGCGCCGCCACATGGACCGGCGGGTACCGCAGGGCCGGTTCGGTGAAGGTTCGTACCGAATCGCCCGGCATGGCCCCGGCGTGCACGGTGAGCATGGCAAACCCGTCGTTGAACAGCAGTTCGCCCACCGGCGCGGCGTAACTCGCGCCGAGGTCGTCCCACGACCACCCGAAGCCCAGGGCCGGCCCGGGAAAGACGTCGGCGCCCACCGCGAGGCGGCCGGCGATGCACCGTACCCCCGCTGCGTAGAGCGAATCGGCGATTGCGCGGAGCGGCGCCATCGCGTCGCCGCTGGTTGAATCGCTGACCGTCGGGTCGCCGCGGCCGTACACGAGCAGGTCTCCGTTCAGCAGCCCGCCCTGCAGCGGACCGCGTGAAGCGAGCGTGGTCACGTAGCGGTAGTCTGGGCCCAGCCGCGTCAGCGCGACCGCGGTCGTGACCAGCTTCATGTTCGAGGCCGGCAGGAACAGCTTGCCGGCATTGCGCGAATACAGCGTGTCGCTGGTCTCGGGGTCGACCACGAGCACGCCCCACAGCGCATTGCGAAATTCCGGCTGCGCAAGGAGCGAATCCACGGCGTGGCGCATCCCGGCGCGGGTGTTCAGCCACGGCGCCGGCGCGTGACGGTTCGACGCGACGGCGGCGGGCGCCAGGACTGGGGCTGGGGGCGCGGGTGAAAGAGGAGTGGCGGCGGGCGCACAGGCGGCGCCGAGCGCCGAGAGCGCGGCGGCGCAGCCCCTTCGGATCGGCTTTGCGGCGGAAAGGATCACGGTACCCAAGAAGCTACTCGGGATTTGCGGCCATCGCCTCGGCGCGGGCGAGGTCGGCGGGCGAGTTCACGTTCAGCAGCAACCTCGATGGATCCCCGAGCGCTGCGACCTGGGCGGCCGAGAGCCAGGCTGCCCGCCCGAGGGAGCGGGCGAATCGGGCCCCGCCTGCGGCTCCGCCGCGGAGCGCCGTTTCGAGGTTCTCGATGCAACCCGGGGCATAGCAGGCGCAGAACGGCTCCATGCCTACCGGAGACGCGCTTTCCGGGAAACAGGCATCGGCGCCGGCCTCCACGCAGCTGCGCCAGAGCGCGTGCAGCAACGGCGCCGTGACGAACGGCATGTCCCAGGCCACGACGAGCGCCGTGCGGCCGGTGTGGACGAGCGCTGCGTGTACTCCGCTCAATCCGCCGCCACCGGGGATCCGGTCGGGAATGCAGGGGACGCCGGGCAGCCACCCGGCGGCCTCGGGATGGTTGGCCACGAACAACAGTTCGCCGGCCACCTCAGCGAGCGCCCGCGCCACGCGATCCAAGATCCGCACCCCGCCCACGCGGGCCAGTCCCTTGGGCGTCCCGAACCGCGAGCTGGCGCCCCCGGCGAGAATGACTCCGACTGGCGGGCTGGCCATGGAGGTGCTGGCGCGCAGCGGCACGGGGGCGGCGCTCGCGGCGCTATTCGCCGCGGTAGTTCGCGCTCAGCGTGGAGTCCTCGGCCACGCGCACTTCGTGAACTTCGACGACGCCCATCAGCGCGCTTCGCGCCGCGTCGAAGATGAACCGTGCCAGGTTCTCGCTGGTCGGCATCAGGCGCCCTTCGCCGAATTCGGGGACGTCCAGATTCAGATTGGCATGATCGAACCGCGCGTGCACGTCGCGCTCGAGGACCCGGTCCACTGCACCGAGATCGACGATCATGCCGGTGCGCTCATCGATCGGGCCGCGCACCGTTACCTCGCAGGTGTAGTTGTGGCCGTGATAATTGACGCGCGCACAGAGGCCGAACCTGCGTTCGTTCTCGGCATCGCTCAATTCGGGCAGCCGATACCGGTGGGCGGCGGAGAAGGTGATGCGACGGGTGAGGTAGGCGATCGCCACGCGCTATCAGTGGTGGGAGAATAAGTACGAAATGCCGATGGTCAGCGACGGGTTATTGCGCCAGAACGACTTGGCCAGCGTAGCAGGAACGATCGTCGTGCTGTCCTTGTTCGTGGCATAGTACGTCTGCGGGTAGCCCATCGAGTACATCCGGTTGTTCAGGTCGGCCCGCAGCGCCCAGCGGCTCGTGGGCACCCAGCGGAGGGTGAAGCCCCAGACGAACTCGAACCGGGTCCCGAATTGGTAGGACCCGACGTCGCTCTGCGTGTGGCGGTCGGAGATGAGCCCCATGCCGAGGTTGGCCAGGGGCATGAACCCGTGAAAGGTCTTATCGCCGGTCAGCGACAGGGATGCCGTGCCGTCCACGGCCCACAGGGGCCAGTACCAGAGGCCGAGGTCCTCGTTGACCTGCGACGGGTCAAGCACCTTGCGCACGGAGCTGGTGCGCGACAGGGAGGCGTTGAGGAAGAGCGGCCCGGCGGCATGCCACCCATAGAGGAACGCCCACATGGGCCCGCCCTGCGGGGCGACTCCGGCGGGATCGGGGGCCGCTGAGAAGTGGCCCGTGAGCAGCGCGATCTCCATCGTCTGGTCCACGTCCTGGTACGGGCTTCGCGACGGCGCGTACCCCACTTGCTGCTGGGCCCGGGCCGAGACGGCCAAGACGGCCAGGAGGATGACGGGCAACAATCGCTTCACGAGTTTGCTCCAATCGTTCGTAGGTCCTTCCCCGTCATCTCGGCCGGTGTTTCCAGCCCGAGCATGTGCAGGAGGGTCGGCCCAACATCGCACAATGCCCCGCCGGAGCGAAGGGGGGGCGCCCCGTGCACCGGCGCGGCGGTTCCCGCGTCCACGGCCAGAATGGGCACGGGATTGGTGGTATGCGCGGTATGCGGACCGCCCGTTGCCGGATCGATCATCTGCTCGCAGTTCCCGTGATCGGCCGTGATCAACAACCGGGCGCCGGCGCGTTCCGCCGAGTCCAGCAGGCGCGCCAGGCAGCCATCCACCGTCTCCACCGCCCGGATCGTGGCCGGGAGCGACCCGGTATGGCCGACCATGTCGCTGTTGGCGTAGTTGCACAGGATGAAGTCGTGCTCGCCCGCCTCGACGGCATCGCACAGGGCGTCGGTCACGCCGGCGGCGCTCATCTCGGGCGCGAGGTCGTACGTGGCCACCTTCTGGCTGGGGACGAGCAGCCGGTCCTCGCCCCTGAACGGTGTCTCACGTCCGCCGTTGAAGAAGTAGGTCACGTGCGCGTACTTCTCGGTTTCAGCGGTTCGGAATTGGGTCATGCCGGCATCGGAGATCACCTCGCCCACGATGTTGACGAGGCTGCGCGGGGCGAACGCCATCGGCGTCGAGAACGTCTGGTCGTACTGCGTCATGGTCACCACATACACCTTTGGCCGGGGCGCGGGGGCAAATCCGTCGAACCCGTCGACGGTCAGCGCCCGGACGATCTGGCGCATCCGGTCGGCGCGGTAGTTGAAACAGATCAGCGCGTCGCCGTCGCGCATCGGCGCGACAGGCTTCCCCTGCTCGACCATCGTCGTGGGAGTGACGAATTCGTCGGTCTCGTCCCGCTCGTACGCGGTGCGGATCACGTCAAGCGGATCGGTGCCCGCCGGCCCCGTTCCCTGCACGGCTGCCCGGTACCATTTCTCGGTGCGGTCCCAGCGCTTGTCGCGGTCCATGCCGAAATACCTGCCGCCCAAGCTCGCCACGCGGGCGCGCCCTACTGAGCGCTGCAGCGTTTCACGCATGTATCCGAGCGCTGAACGGGGCATCGTGTCGCGCCCGTCGAGCAGGGCATGAATGGCCACCCGGGGGAGACGTTCCCGCTCCGCCAGGTCGAGAAGGGCGAACAGGTGCTGGTCGAGCGCGTGCACGCCACCGTCCCCGATGAGTCCCATCAGGTGCAATGTGCCGCCCGACGCGCGCACCAGGCGGCACGCCTCGAGAAACGCCTCGTTGTGAAAGAAGGACCCGTCCTTGACGGCCTGCGAGATGCGGACGATGTCCTGCATCACGACGCGCCCGGCGCCGAGGTTGAGGTGCCCTACTTCGCTGTTTCCCATCTGGCCCTCGGGCAAACCTACGGCCAGGCCTGACGCGGCAAGGAGGGTGCGTGGCGAGCGCGCCACGAGCCGGTCCCAGGTGGGCGTGTTCGCGAGAGCGATCGCATTTCCCTCTCGTTCGGCGCGGTATCCCCATCCATCGAGAACGACCAGGACGACCGGCTGTTTGGTGCGAGGCGGCATCGATCTCCGTTGGGGCGCTTGCTCTGCCGCGCCCGACCTCTCATACTCGAACGTGACGTGCGGCGGTCACGAAATGTACCCGCCGACCTAGGCCCAACCAAGCGATGCGACTTCGTACTGTTCTAGCGGCGACTCTGCTCGCCGCCGCGCCTGCCTGGCCCGCTGTGCCCGTTGCGCGGGCGCAGGTGACCACAGGCCCCGCGGTGCTCTACTCCGATCTCGGCACAAGGAAGCTTGCCACGGTGGCCAAGGGCGTGGTGGTCGCGCCGACCGGCAAATCGGGGCCGTATCTCCATGTGACGTTGCGCGGGTACATCGCCACCTCGCTGCTCGGCGGCCCGCGCGATTCGTTTCCAGTGAGCGTCAACGCCACCGATGCGCTCCTCCGCACCGGCGCATCGAGGTCGGCCCCGATTGCGGCCGCCGTCGAACAGGGCATGGGGCTTCACGTGGTCAGGCGCAGCGGCAGTTGGACGCAGGTTCAACGCACCGGATGGATCCACCGTTCCGCGCTGCCGGCCAAGTTGGCCGGCAATCCTGCGCCGCCGCCGGCGGCGGCGGATACGACGCCGCCGGCGGCGGGGCAGGCCGGCGATGCCGGCGCCGTCACCCCAGTGAAGTCTGCGGCGCTCTCGGCGGCCCCGGGCGTGGCGCCGGTGGCCACCCTTCAGCATGGAGCGGTGCTGACCCCGCTCGCTCGTGATCGCGGGTGGGTGCGCGTGCGGCTGGAGGGTTGGGTGCGTGAGGCGGACGTGGCAGCGGCTGACAGTTCGCTGGCGCGGCTGAGCGCGGCGGATCTCCGCGCCAGCCCGAACGAGTATGTGGGGCGAACCGTGCGGTGGACGGTGACGTCCCTGGCGTTCCAGACAGCAGATCCACTGCGCCACGACATGAAACCCGACGAGCCGTACCTGCTGGCCCGCGGGCCGGGCGCCGAAACATCATTGCTGTATCTGACGCTGCCTCCTGACCTTGTGGTCAGGGCAAAGGCGCTTGCACCGATGACGAAGCTCATCGTCACGGCGAGAGTGCGCACGGGCCGTTCGGACCCCTCCGGGGTACCGATCTTGGACGTGCTATCGATGACGAGCGGCTAGACTGACCGAATGATCAGGACTGGTCTGAGGGGTCTCGAGTGGATCTGCCTCGGCGCTGTCGCTGTGGGTACAGCGTTGGCTCGTCGGCGCTTAGATTGATAAGGTTCTGATACTGGTCATCAACTTACGGAGCGGCATGCAGTTGGGGCCTTCCCGATCCAGATCGGCCTACCGTAGCCTGCGGAGCCGGCGTGCGCGGGCGCACGTTCGTACGCTCACGTACTTGCTTGCAGGCGCGGTGAGCGTCGTGGCGATCACTCATCCGGCCGAGGTTGCAGCGCTGGTCAACGCGCGGCCGGCGGTCGCGGGCGTGATTGCCACGGCCGAGGCAACGGGGGCGAGCCATGCCGTGGAGCTGACGGTTGCCATGCCCGGTAACTCGGTGCAAATGCCGGTCCATCTGGGAGCCGACTCGCTTGCCGTGCGCTACGAATGGGTGGCCGAAGGCGACACGGTGCGCCCCGTATATTCGCTCCCATTCGAGCGTAGCGCTCTGTTCGCCCCGGCCAAGCCCGGGTTCTACCACCTGGCGCTTCTGCGGGACACGTCGTCCGTGGTGCTCGACACTCCGACGCTGGCCGTGCTCATGCCATTCGGCGAGAAGCGCGGAGGCGAGATCAATGGATACCGCATCGGCACGTACCGCGGGGAGCGCCACGGCTCGGATGCGCACCCGGCGGGCTTTCTGGCCGTGGAGCCTGGCGACCTCGACCTCCCGGTGAGCGCGCACTTCCGCGTGTCGGACTTCCTAACACACGACGGGCAGCAGGACGTGTGGCCCAAGTACGTGGCGCTCGATCCGCGGCTGCTCGACAAGCTGGAACTGGTGCTCGAACAGTTGGAGCAGGGCACGGGCTCCGGTGAGCCGATGCAGCTCGATTTCGACGTGCACTCGGGATTCCGGACACCGCTCTACAATCGCACCGTGCCGCGCGCGGCCGACGACAGTCGTCACCAGTTCGGAGACGCGGCCGATGTCACTCTCGACGCCAACGGCGACGGCCGGATCGATCGGACCGACATCGACGACATCGTACGCGCCGTGGACAGTGTGGAGGCCGCGCATCCGGAACTGGTGGGCGGACTGGGGGTCTGCACCAGCCCGCGCTATCCCACGCCGTACGTGCACATCGATACGCGGGGCGAGCGCGAACGCTGGCACGGCTAGCCATTCTCGGGACGGGGGCGCCCATGAACGAGCACCTGCGGGATCGCATACAGAGAAGGCTGGACACGCTGTCCGACGAGCGCGGCTATCAGGTGCTGGATTACGTCGAATTTCTCGAGTCGAAGTTTGCCGAGCGGCAATCCCCGGGAACCAGCGTATTCGTCCGGCTCACGGAATCGGTAGAGGACACGCTCCGCGCGGGGCGCGTATCGGCGGCGGTGATTGCCGAGACGATCGCATTTCTGAATCGTGCCTCGGGGGTTCTGAACATCGCGATGGCGGCGGGCCGGTCGGTGGCCGAGGATGTCGTGAACGCAGGGAAGCAGGTAGCAGCGACTACCGCGCCGGCGTCAACAAAGAAGGCGCAGGCAATAGCAGCGCCAACCAGTACGGCGCCGACACAAAAGGCGCCGGCAAGTATTGCAGCGGCCGGTACGGCGCCAGCAAGTGCGGCGCAGGGCCGGCAAAGCAAGGAATCGGAAGGCAGCAAACAGCGAACGGGGTAGGGGCATGTCAGCGCTGTCCTTGCTTGCGCCCCTTTTCAGTCCCCCCTATTTTCCGCCATGGCAACCACGACTCGCCCAGGCACCAGGCCCGCTCCCTCCGGCACCCCGGACGGCGGGCCTTCGCGCATAGCAGAACCCCGCGGCGCCGAGCGGGTCCGCGAACCCGTTGCGCTGACCTTCGACGACGTCCTGCTGGTGCCGGCCCATGCGCTGACCCATCCCAAGGACGTGTCGCTCACCTCGCGATTCAGCCGCGGCATCGTGCTCAACGTTCCCCTCGTGGCGGCCGCCATGGACACGGTCACCGAGAGCGACATGGCGATTGCCATGGCCCGCGCCGGAGGGTTGGCCGTGCTCCACAAGAACATGTCGATCGACCGACAGGCCGCCGAGGTCGATCGCGTCAAGCGCAGCGAGAGCGGGATGATCCTCAACCCGATCACGCTGCGTTCGTCGGATACGGTGCGGGAAGCGACGGCGCTCATGCGCCGGTTCAACATCTCCGGTGTGCCGATCGTGGACGAAGACGGACGGCTGGTGGGGATCATCACCAATCGCGATCTGCAGTTTGAGAAGGAGCTGGACCGATTGCTCGCCGACGCGATGACCAAGGAAGGGTTGGTAACGGCTCCGCTCGGGACGACGCTGGAAGAAGCCGAACGCATCCTTGCCAAGGGGCGGATCGAGAAGCTCCCGGTGGTGGACGAGCAGGGAAAGCTGAGGGGCCTGATCACGGTCAAGGATATCCACAAGCGGCGCCAGTATCCCGGGGCCAACAAGGACGAGCACGGCCGTCTGCGGGTGGCGGCGGCGATCGGCGCTGCGGGCGACTTCCTGCCGCGGGCGCGGGCCCTGGTCGAGGCGGGAGTGGACGCGCTGATCATCGACACGGCGCACGGTCACGCCGACGGCGTGCTACGCGCCACGGCCGAGGTACGCGAGAAGTTCCCGCAGGTGCAGCTGGTAGCGGGCAACGTGGCCACGCGCGAGGGCGCGCGCGCGCTGGTCGAGCGCGGCGTGGACGCCGTCAAGGTGGGCGTGGGGCCTGGCTCGATCTGCACTACGCGCGTGGTCACCGGCGTCGGCGTGCCGCAGCTCACGGCGATCTTCGACGCCGTGGAGGGCGCCGGCGACGTGCCGGTGATCGCCGACGGCGGCATCAAGTACTCGGGCGACGCCGTGAAGGCGCTGGCTGCCGGCGCGTCGAGCGTGATGATGGGTTCGATGCTCGCCGGCACCGAGGAGAGCCCGGGCGAGGCGTTTCTGCTCGAGGGGCGCCGGTTCAAGATGGTGCGCGGCATGGGCTCGCTCTCGGCGATGCAGGACGGCAGCGCCGACCGGTACTTCCAGGAGGGCGAGCTCTCGCCCAAGAAGCTGGTACCCGAAGGCATCGAGGGACGGGTGCCGTACAAGGGCCCGGTGGGCGACGTGCTGTACCAGATGGTGGGCGGGCTGCGCAGCGGAATGGGCTACGTGGGCTGTGCGACCATCGAGGAGCTGCGCACGCGGCCGGCGTTCGTGCGGATCACCGCGGCTGGGCTGCGGGAGTCGCATCCGCACGACGTGACGATCACCAGAGAAGCGCCGAACTACTCGCTCTAGGTGCCGGGCGGGCATTTGCGCAGCAACCGCGGCGGGCCGTTTCGGACGAGCGTTGACAAAGCTCGCGCGCCGGGGCAATTTGCCCCGGCGCGATTTGTATACAGAATGCCCCGCCTGCCCTGCGACGCCTCCGTCGCCTCCGTTCTACAAAATCAGAGGATGACCGAATGAATCTGTTCCGACGCAAGAACGTTACCGCGCTCCAAGCCGAAGCAATGTCCGATCACAGCCTGAAACGCGTACTGGGCCCGCTCAATCTCACTACGCTGGGGATCGGTGCGATCATCGGCACCGGCATCTTCGTCCTCACCGGGGAGGTCGCGGCGCAAAACGCGGGGCCGGCGGTCGTGCTGTCGTTCATCTTCGCCGGGGTCGCGTCGGTCTTCGCCGCGCTTTGCTACTCCGAGTTCGCGGCGCTCATCCCCATGGCCGGAAGCGCCTACACGTACGGCTACGCGACGCTGGGCGAGTTCGTCGCCTGGATCATCGGGTGGGACCTTATCCTCGAGTATGCACTCGGTGCGGTGACGGTCGCCATCGGGTGGTCGGGGTATGTCGTGAGCTTCCTCCGCGACATCGGCATCAACGTGCCATGCGCATACTCCGCGGCCCGCGGCATTTCCGTCCATTGCGCGGACGGTTCCACGGCCACGGCGATCTTCAACCTGCCGGCCGTCCTGATCATTGCGGTCGTTACGGCGTTGCTCGTCGTCGGTATCAAGGAATCCGCGAACGTGAACAACGTGATTGTTATGATCAAAGTTGCGGTCGTGCTGCTGTTTATCTTTGCCGCGGCCCACGCCGTCCACCCGGCCAACTGGCATCCGTTCATCCCGCCGGCGACAGGCAATCGGGGTGAGTTTGGCTGGGGCGGCGTCACGACCGGAGCGGGCATAGTGTTCTTTGCGTACATCGGGTTCGATGCCGTGTCGACCGCGGCACAGGAGGCGAAAAACCCGCAGCGAGACATGCCGATTGGGATCATCGGATCGCTGATCATCTGTACGCTCTTGTACATCGCGGTGAGCGCCATTGCCACGGGTGTGATGAGCTACAAGCTACTCAACGTGCCCGATCCGATCGCCGTGGCCGCCGACGCGGCGGGGTTAGGGTGGATGTCGTCACTGATCAAACTCGGCGCCATAGCCGGCCTGTCGTCGGTGATTCTCGTGATGCTGCTCGGGCAGTCGCGCGTGTTCTATTCCATGGCGCGCGACGGACTGCTGCCGCCGATCGTGAACAAGGTGCATCCCAAGTTCCACACGCCGTACGTCACGTCGATTGTCACCGGCGTGATCGTGGCGCTCTTCGCGGCCATTCTGCCCATCGCCGACGCCGCAAACCTCGTATCGATCGGCACGCTGATGGCGTTCGTCATAGTCTCGGTCGGCGTGGTCGTGCTCCGTGTTCGCGAGCCTGGCCTGCCACGGGCTTTCAAGACGCCCGCCGTCTGGGCGGTAGGGCCGCTCGGCGCACTCTCCGCGGCGTACCTCATGTACAGATTGCCGTGGGAAACCTGGGTGCGGCTGATCGTCTGGTTCGTGCTCGGCATGATCGTCTACTGGACGTACGGCGTGTGGCACTCGCATCTGGTCAAGCCTGCACCGGATACGGGCGACTGAGCGTCCCACGCATTACCTTTGAAACGGCGCCCGATCCCGGGCGCCGTTTCGCTTTTTCCGATACTCCGTGACAGTTCAGGACTACCTCGCCGTTCCCCCCGCGCGCCGCGACGCGATCCTCCGCCTGGCCGAGTACTGGCAGCCGGGCCGCGTGGTCGCACTGTCCACGCACATCAACGCCGACGGCGACGGCTGTGGCTCCGAGACTGGACTGGCTCGTTTGCTTGCCGAGCGCGGGCTCACGGTGCGCATCGTGAACCCCACCCCCTGGCCCGACCTGTTCCGCTTCCTGCTCGGCGACGACGTGCAAGACGCGTCGGCCCAGGGGGCCGAAGCCCTGCTCGGCATCGACGCGCTGGTGGTGGTGGACATCAACGACGTGACGCGGCTGGGCCAGCTCACCGAAACGGTGCGTGCGCTCATCGTGCCGCGGCTCGTGATTGACCACCACGTGGTGTCGGCCGACCCGGCCGGCGAGGTGATCGTCAGCGACACGCGCGCCTGTGCCACCGGTGAGTTGATCTACGACGTGGCCTGCGTGCTCGAGATCGAGATCACCCCTGCGATCGCAGAGGCCCTTTATACGGCGATCCTCACCGACACCGGCGGCTTCCGGTTCAGCAACACGTCGCCCCGCGCCCATGCCATTGCTGCGGAGTTGATGACCCGAGGCGTGGATCCCGAGGTCATGTACCGGCGCGTGTATGCGTCGGCGCCGGTGGGCCGGGTCCGCCTGCTCGCCGACGTGCTGCAGACGCTCGGAGTGGACGAGGCGCTCGGGCTGTCGTGGCTCTCCATGCGCGCCGGCGCGCTTGGCGAGTATGGGGTGAAGCAGGAGGATCTGGACGGAATCGTCGAGCATGCGCGGTCGATCGCGGGCACCAAACTGGCGATCTTCTTCCGGGACCTGGGCAACAAGAAGGTCAAGGCGAGCTTCCGCAGCACGGGCGCGTTCGACGTCAACGTCTTCGCCCGCCATTACGGCGGCGGCGGACACGCCCGCGCCGCCGGCGCCCTGATCGCCGGATCGATGGACGCGGTTCGCGCGCGGGTCCTGGCCGACGCGCGTGCGGAGCTGGGCTCGCTTGGAAAGGGGTCGGGCCCGGCGTAGTTTCCCTGACATGCCCGAGACTCTCCAGCAGCGCATTGCCACCACGCTTTCCAAGATTCGCAATCCACGCACCGGCCACAGCGTCGCGGCCGACGACATGGTTCGCGACGTCGCCACCACCACCGGTGGAAAGGTACGCCTGTCGCTCTATCTCGCGGCCGACGATCCGGCCACCCTCGTGCGCGACGTGCGCATGGCGCTCGAACGGGTGGACGGCGTGACCGAAGTGCGAGTGGACGTGAAGGATGCCGCGCAGGCAGCGCCCAAGCCGGCCGCGTCGCGCAGCCTGCCGGTGATGGACGACCGCCCCGCCGCGCCGCGCCCGCACGCCCCGACTCCGGTGGCCTACCCGAACCTGGGCAACATCATCGCCGTGTCGAGCGGCAAGGGGGGGGTTGGCAAGTCCACGGTGGCCACGAACCTCGCCGTGGCGCTGGCCGCCGGCGGCCAGCGGGTGGGGCTCATGGACGCCGACATCTACGGGCCCAATGTGCCCCGCATGATGGGGGTGGACGCACCCCCCGCTGTAGTGAACGAGAAGATCGTGCCGCTCGAGGCGTTCGGCGTGAAGGTCATGTCGCTGGGCTTCATGATCGACCGCGACCAGCCGGCGATCTGGCGCGGCCCGATCGTGATGAAGATCATCACGCAGTTCCTGCGCGATGTAGCCTGGGGGGATCTCGACTACTTCATCGTCGACATGCCGCCCGGCACGGGGGACGCCCAACTCTCGCTGGTCCAGGCCACGATGCTGCGCGGCGCGCTCATCGTGACCACGCCGCAGGAAATGGCTACGGGCGACGCGCTGCGCGGAGTCCGCATGTTCCAGCGCGTGGGCGTGCCGGTGTTGGGCATCGTGGAGAACATGAGCTGGTTCGAATGCCCGCACTGCGGGAAGCCGACGCCGATCTTCGGCGCCGGTGGTGGGGAGCGGCTCGCCCAGGAGACGGAACTCCCCTTGCTGGGGCAGATCCCGTTGTATCCGCAGGTGCTCGAGAATGCCGAGGTGGGCCGGCCGATCGTGGTGGCCGACGCGACGTCGGCCGCCGGGCGCGCCCTCGCTGCGCTCGCCGACCGGGTGACCCAGGCCGTGCGCGAGCTCGCGGCCGCCACGTGAACTGACCATGTCCCGCGCCCTGGTAACGCTACTCACCGACTTCGGCACGGCTGATGGCTACGTCGCGGAGATGAAAGGAGTGCTGTTGACCGGGGCCCGCGAGGCGGTGATCATCGACGTGTCGCACGACCTTCCACCGCAGGATGTCGAGGCAGGCCGACTGGCGCTCGCGCGCTACTGGAAGCGATTTCCCGAGGGCACGATCCACATCGCAGTGATCGATCCCGGGGCGGGAACGGGACGCGGCGCCCTGGCCGTCGAGAGCCAGCGGCGTTTTCTGGTCGGCCCCGACAACGGCCTGCTCTCACCGGCGCTGCTCGCGCCGGGGGCGCGTGTGGTGCGACTGAGCGTGTCGGCTTCCGCGTCGCCCACATTTCACGGGCGGGACGTGTTTGCACCGGCTGCCGTGCACCTCGCTACCGGCCAGGCGTTCGACGTGCTCGGGGAGCCCGTGCCGGACCCGGTGATCCGCCGGACACCGGAGCCCCACCGCACGGCCGACGGCTCGATCGAGGGGCGCGTGGTGACGGTGGACCGGTTCGGCAACCTGGTCACCAATTTGGTCGGCGTGCGCGGGGGCGCGATCACGATCGCGGGCCGCAACGTCCCGGTGCGGCACACCTACGCTGACGTCAAGCCGGGCGAGACGGTAGCGCTCGTGGGATCGTCGGGGCTGCTCGAGATCGCCGTGCGCGATGGCAACGCGGCGGTGCTGCTCGGGGTGGCGCGCGGGGCGCTGGTCGCGCTGCGCGCCGGCACCTAATTCAGGGTGTCGCCGAGGAAGCGAAGCGGTCGATGCTGACCCCTCCGAGGACCGTCTGCACGTGCAGCCGCAGATGGTACTTGGCTGAGTCCCAGTTGTCGGAGTAGTACGCGCCGTCCCGCTTCACGAGCCCGTCGTTGTCAAACGAGGTGAGGAAGCGCTGCATGTTGAGCTGAACGCCCACGTCGCGCGGCACATGCAACGTGATCTTGCCGAGCGTCATCTGAACGTCGGCGTCGAGGTCGCCCGTCCACGTGCCACCGAAGCCGAGATCGAGCGACCCGACGCCGCCCTTCACCACCAGCGATGCGGCGTTCGCGTTTCCGAGGTTGCGCGCCGTAAGGTCGGCCGCCCCGAGGTCGATCGTGGCCGTGCCGATCTTGCCAAGATTGGGCGAACTGAAGTTGACAGTCGCGGCGGCAGCGCCCGATTCCACGTGCAGCCCGCGCAGCGTGAGTCCACCCAGGTCGATGTCGGCGTCGGTGGCACCCAGCGACATCGAGAGATCGATCGGCACCGCCGGCGCAAGGGTGAGCATCATTTGCGCCTTGTCGTCGGCCTCCGTGTGGCGGCCGGTCCAGTGCATGGAGTAATCCTTCACTCCGATGTCGAGCGTGCCAGCTCCGGCATTGAAGGCATGCAAGGGTGAGGTGCGGTCCTCGTCGTAGCGCAGGTGCATGGCGTACAGCACGGGCTCGGACGCGGCGTGAAGGGCAAACCGACCGGCGGCGTACTGTACGTGGACGCGCAGCTCGGTGGAATCGCGCAGTTGCCGCGACACGTCGAGCGTTTGCCACGTCTGCGCGCGGGCCCGCCCCGGCGCGGCGGCGAGAAGGACCGCCGAGAGCAGGAGGGCGCGCCTCACGGGTGGTTCCTCGTCGCGGGCGCGGGACGTCGGGCGGAAGCGACGCCGGCCACTGGGGTCGGCGTCTGCCAGGCGAGTGGTTCCCCGGCGGCGGGCTTGGAGAGCGGGGCGTTCCCCGGACGCTCATGCTGCGTGCCGGCGCGCGAAAGCACCGTGGCGCCGAGGCCGGCGGTGAGTGCCACCCAGGTGACGGCCACGGCTACCGCGCGCAGCACGGGTTGCGCGCCGGGCACCCAGGTGAGGGCGGCGACCGCGAACCAGAGGCCGAGGTAGACGACCAGTCCGGTAAACATGGCGCGAACGTTCACGCCACGTTCGCCGGCCCCGGGTTCGGCACGGAACAGTCCGCGCCCCGTGAACCGGGCCACGGCCAGGAACCCGAGCGCCAGCAACCCGGCCACGGCGATGACATAGGCCACGATGGCGAAGGGAATGAGCAACAGGCCGATCACGGTGATCGCCAGGGCGACGACGAGCAGCAGCAGGAGGGGCACGAGCCCCAATTCGGTGAGGAGCCCCACCCAGAACGCACGGGCCAACTGACGCTCGATCACGGCGACCACGCCATCGAGGTTGTGCTCGGCGAACAGCAGCACGCCGATTCCGATGATGGCGAGCACGGCAAACCAGGCGAGCACCAACTTCACAGCACCCAAGGTGGTGACCGGCGGGGACTGCCGGGCCGTCCCCGCGCCCGCGGTGGGGGCCGGGAGATCGCTCAACGAACGCATTTCGCCGTACACCGTGCCTCCGTCGAGCTTCACGTGCCCGCCGATCGAGACGGCGTCGCCGGTCACCAAGCCCCCCGCGTGGACGATCACGTCGCCGTGGAGGGCAATGGCATCGCCGTTCACGCGCCCGCTGATCTCCAGCGGGCCATTGGCGGCGGCCACGCTCCCGGCCATCGTGGTGCCCGCACGGATAGTCAGGCCGCCCACGGCGAAGCTGTCGGCCGGGGGCACATGGGCCAGGTTGGCCGATCGGCCGATGTGACCGATGTCGGCCCGTAGCCCGGCGTCCATCTGCTGTGGAGTGGGCGCCACCGGCTTTGCGCCGCCGGTCTGCGCCCCGACCGGCGCGGCCGCAGTGAGCGCGGCCAGCGCAAGGCACGTCGTGAGGGCCCGCATCGTTCAAGCCCTCCTGCGGGCGGCCAGGGCGATTGCCCGAAGGCCCAAGGCGGAGGCCGCGGCAGCGGCCATGAACCCGGCCGCGACGGCTCCGAGTCCGAACAGTCCGCCGGGCTTGAGGCTGTCGATCACCGCCGGTCCGAACAGGGCGACCATACCGCTCTCGAGGCCCTGGAGGGCCGCACCGCGCAGACGGTTGCCAGCCACCTCGAGGGCCAGTGTCACCAGGTCGCCGTGGGAGGCCAGCCAGAGCACCCCGCCGGTGAGGGTGCCGCTAACGGTAGCCACCAGACCGGCCGCGGCGAAGCGGCCGGGGCGCGAGCGCGGCAGGAGTTGCGTGGCCGCTTCCATGGCGCTCACGTGCCAGGGCACGAACACGGGCACCTGGCTCATGACCTTGTTGGCCAGGGTGTAGGACGGGGCGAATTGCGAAAGCTCCTCGAGAGCGGCGACGACCAGTCGTGCGTCCTCGAGTTGGGCGTGGCACTGGGGGCACTCCCGCGCGTGATCGCGCAGGGGAGCGACGCCGAACCCGACTTCGTCGTCGAGCAGCAGATCGAATTCTTCGGGGAGCAGGTGCCGGTGGTTCACAGAGCCTCCAGGGTGTCCTACGGCCGGCCGGGAGCGCCGGTTTCAGAGGAAATGGGGGGGCGGGAGGAGCGCGGATTTCGGTCCATCACTGCTTGAGGTGCTCCAGCAGCCCGCGCAGTTCGTGGCGCGCGCGGTGGATATAGGTCTTGACGGTTCCAAGAGGGAGATCGAGGGTGGCGGCGATCTCTTCGTAGGACCTGTCTTCGACGTGGCGGAGGAGGATGCAGGCCCGGTATTCGGGCCGGAGTTGGGCGATGGCGGTTTCGATGGCCGTGCCCAGTTCCTTGGCCTCCAGCCGGTCGAGGGCCGATTCGTCGTTGGCCGAGACGTCGAACGAGGTGGATTCGACGGCGTCGCTGGTCATGGCGTGCGGGGAGCCGTCCATGCTCACCGTGTCGAGCTGCCGCCGGCGGAGGTGATCGATGGCGACGTTGTTGGCGATCTTGAACAGCCAACTGGAGAACTTGAATTCCGGACGATAGCGGTCGACGTGCTGGAGGACCTTGATGAAGGTGTCCTGGGTCAGGTCTTCGGCCAGCTCGCGGTTGCGCACCATGCGGAACACGAGCGAGAAGACGGGCCGCTCGTAGCGCCGGATGAGTTCGCGATACGCGGCCTCGCGTCCTCGCTGAGCGAGCGCGACGACGTCGGCGTCCGGGAGGTTGGCGAGGTCGAGAGCTGGGGGCATCGAGCGAGTGCAGGGACCGCGCGTGAACCCCACGGTCCGCGGCGTCACAGGGGAACCTATGCGGCCGCCCCCCCACGAGCCAGCGGTTCGCTTGCCGCGACCGGGCCGGTCGGCGAAGTTTCATGGATGCCGGTGAACCACCTGGAAGCCGCGGAGGCGGAGGCCGCCGCCGCGTGGGGCGACGAGAAGCGCGCCTACGTGCAGCGGATCTTCTCGGAGATTGCGCCCCGCTACGACCTGCTCAATCGTGTGCTGAGCTTCAACGTCGACCGGCGGTGGCGGCGGCGCGCGATTGCGGCGCTCAACTGGACGCGGCGGCCCGACGGCCGCTATCTCGACCTCTGCGCCGGTACGTTGGACGTGGCGGCGCAACTCGCGCGGACGCCGGGGTTCCGCGGCTCGGTGGTGGGCGCCGACTTCGCCGAACCGATGCTGCGCGCGGGGGCGGGCAAGTCACCGGCCGATGTGGTGCGGCCGGTGGTGGCCGATGCTCTTCAATTGCCCTTTGCGTCAGCGTCGATGGCTGGCGCCATCGTAGCCTTCGGAATCCGCAACCTTGCCGATCTGGACGCCGGACTCGGCGAGGTCCTGCGCGTGCTCGAGCCCGGCGGCCGGTTGGTGATCCTGGAATTCTCCACCCCGTTCTCGCCGCTCGTGCGGGCCGGCTATCATGCGTACTTCCATCACGTGCTGCCGTTCGTGGGCCGGTTGGTGAGCGGCCACCAGACGGCGTATCGCTACCTGCCGCAGTCGGTGGCCACCTTTCCTTCGCAGCAGATGCTCGGGGACCGCATCGAACAAGCCGGATTCAGGGCGGTGCGGTGGCGGTCGTTGACGTTCGGCATCGCGGCGCTGCACGTGGGTGAGAAGTCCGTGGTTTCTCCCATTCCATCATGACCCTCGATTCCCTCGCCGGCTTCATCGAAGCGCTGGACCGCGCCGGCGAGCTGGTGCGCATCAGGCAGCCGGTGTCGGTGGATCTCGAACTGTGCGAGATCGCCGACCGGGCCATGAAGCAGCCGGGGGGCGGACCGGCGCTGCTGTTCGAGCGCCCGCTGCTGCACGACGGTACGCCGTCGGCGTACCCGGTGGGCATCAACCTGTTCGGCTCGATGCGGCGCATGGCGATGGCTCTCGGCGTCGCCGATCTCGATGCGATCGGCGCGCGGATCACCGAGCTGCTCGCGATGAAGGTGCCGGAGGGGCTGGTGGCCAAGTTGTCGCTGCTGCCGCGGTTGATCGAGATGTCCAAGTTCCCTCCCCGCACGCGCGGCTCCGGCGCGCCCTGCCATGAGGTGGTGTGGCGCGGGGGCGAGGTGGATCTCGACCGGCTGCCGCTGCTCAAGTGCTGGCCCGAGGACGGCGGCGCCTACATCACGTTCCCGATGGTGATCACGCGAGACCCGGTGCGTGGCATTCGCAACGTCGGCATGTATCGGGTGATGCAGACGGGCAAGGCGACCATGGCCATGCACTGGCAGCGCCACAAGGTGGGGGCGGCGCACTGGCGCGCGATGGCCGAGCGCGGCGAGAAGATGCCGGTGTGCATCGCCCTTGGCGGCGATCCGGCGTCCATGTACTCGGCCAGCGCTCCGTTGCCGCCAACGGTTGACGAGTTCCTGTTCGCGGGGTTTCTGCGCAGGGACCACGTGCATCTCACCAGGGCGTTGACGTGCGACCTCGAGGTGCCCGCCGAAGCGGATTTCGTGATCGAGGGGTACATCGACCCGGCGGAGCCGCTGGTGCGCGAGGGGCCGTTCGGCGATCACACGGGGTTCTACTCGCTGGCCGACCTCTATCCGCAGGTGCACGTCACGGCGGTCACGATGCGGCGGCAGGCGATCTTCCCGGCCACGATCGTCGGCCGCCCGCCGATGGAGGACTTCTACCTCGGCCACGCCACCGAGCGCATCTTCCTGCCCCTGCTCAAGCTGACGATGCCGGAGATCGTGGACTACCACATGCCGCCCGAGGGGATCTTTCACAATCTCGTATTGGTATCAATCGACAAGCAGTATCCCGGCCAGGCGCAGAAGGTGATGAACGCGCTGTGGGGCCAGGGGCTGATGTCGCTGGCCAAGGTGCTGGTGGTGGTGGACAAGTGGGTGAACGTGCGCGACCCCAAGGAAGCGTGGTGGGTGGCGCTCAACAACCTCGATCCGGAGCGCGACGCGCGGTTCACGATGGGGCCGGTGGACGTGCTCGACCATTCCAGCCGGACGTTCACGTACGGGTCCAAGATGGGCCTCGACGGCACGCGAAAGCTTCCCGAGGAGGGGTTCACGCGCGACTGGCCCAAGGTGATCGAGATGGATGCCGAAACGAAGCGGGCCGTCGATGCGAAGTGGGCCTCGCTCGGGTTGCCGTGGCGATGAGCACGCGCGAGGGGCAGACGTTCACCGATCGGGGCTCGCGCCTCATCGCGTACGTCAATCTGGTGAAGCTGCCGCACACGGTGTTCGCGCTGCCGTTCGCGCTCGTGGGCGTGATTCTGGCGTCCTACCGGCGGCCGCTGGATCTGCCGCTGGTGCTGTGGGTGGTGGTGGCGTTCACAGCGGCGCGGTTCGCCGCCATGGCGTTCAATCGCATTGCGGACCGCGACATCGACGCGCGCAACCCGCGCACGGCGATGCGGGAGATTCCGCAGGGGCGGCTGAGCGTGGCCGAGGCGTGGGTCTCGGTGGTCGTGGCGTCGGCGCTGTTCGGGCTCGCCGCGTCGCGCCTCAACCCGCTGTGCTTCGCGCTGTCGCCGGTGGCGCTCCTGTGGGTGTTCTTCTACAGCCATACCAAGCGGTTCACGCAGTGGGCGCACCTGGTGCTGGGGGCCGGCACGGCGATCGCGCCGGTGGGCGGGTATCTGGCCGTGACCGGTCAGTGGAGCCGGCCGTGGTGGATGCTCATCGCGCTGGCCGTGGCGGTGATGACGTGGGTGGGCGGGTTCGACGTGTTCTATTCGCTGGCCGATGCGGAGTTCGACCGCGCCAACGCGCTTCATTCGCTGCCCGCCAAGCTGGGGGAGCGGCGGGCAATCGAGATCGCTCATCTCCTCCACGTGGTGACCATCGCCGCGCTGGCCGCGGTCGCCATGGCCACGCATGCCGGCGGGTTCTACTGGGCGGGTGTCGTGCTGGCGGCGGTCATGCTGGGGTACGAACATTCGCTGGTGCGCCCGGGCGACCTGTCCAAACTGGATGCGGCCTTCTTCTCGATGAACGGCATGCTGAGTCTGGCGTTCTTCTTCTTCGTACTCGCCGAGCGGGTGCGGCCGATGCTCATGATCGGCCTGGGCAGGCGGTAGCGGTGCCGGCGGCGCGTCCGATCGTATTCGCCATTACCGGCGCTTCGGGAGCGCCGTACGCCGTGCGGCTGCTGGAGCAGCTCCTGGCGGCGCGGCGTCCGGTGCAGCTCATCGTGTCCAGCCATGGACTGCGTCTGCTGCGCACGGAGACGGAGTTGACGAGCGTGGACGATCTCCGCCAGGCGGTGGGTGCCGGGCCGTGGGATCGTTACGTGACGGCGTATGACGACGCGGATCGTGGGGCGGCGCCGGCGTCAGGGTCGGCGCTCAACGCTGGCATGGTGATCTGCCCCTGCTCCATGGGGACGTTGTCGGCGGTGAGCGTGGGAGCGTCCCGGTCGCTGGTGGAACGCGCGGCGGACGTGGCGCTCAAGGAGCGGCGCCCGCTAGTGCTGGTGACGCGCGAGACGCCGCTCAGCGCCATCCACCTGGAGAACATGCTGCGGCTCACGAGGGCTGGGGCGGTCGTCATGCCGGCGGCACCGGGATTCTACCACCGCCCGCAGCGCGTGGACGACCTGGTGGACTTCATCGTTGCCCGCGTGCTGGATCACCTCGGCGTGCCGCACGGGCTGGTCAAGCGCTGGCAGGGCGACGCGCCGGCGCGCGGGAAGCACCGCCCGCGGTGAGCGGAGACGAGTTGCTGGTCGGCCTGGTTGCCGACACGCATGGGCTGGTGCGGCCGGAGCTGTTCGCGGCGCTGGCCAGGGTGGAAATAATTCTGCATGCGGGCGACGTTGGCGACGGAGTGCTCGAGGAACTCCGGGCGATCGCACCGGTGCGGGCCGTCTATGGAAATACGGACAGGACCGATGATCCGCGCTTGCCGGCCGAGCGGATGGAAACGTTCGACGGCGTGCGGGTGCACGTGAGCCACGGCCACGAACTGGGAAATCCGACGCCCGAGGCTCTGCTGGCGGCGTACGACGGCGACGTGCTGGTGTACGGACACACGCACCGCCCGCTGCTCGTAAAAGCAGACGGGCGGTGGGTGGTGAATCCAGGTGCAGCTGGGCCGCGGCGGTTCGACATCGTGCCGAGCATCGCCCGCATGCGACTCTCAGGTCACGACATCCGCATCGACCACATACTCCTCATTCCCTGAATTCGACCACCGTTACTTGGCCGTGATGGCGATCTTCTTGCCGTTGACCTTGGATTCCTTGGTCTTGGGCAGGACGACCGAGAGCACACCGTTCTCGAACGACGCCTTGATCTTGTCCTGATCCACCGACGTCGGGAACGAGAACGTCCGCTCGAAGGAGCCGTAGCTCCGCTCCCACACGTAGTACTTCTTCTCCTTCTCGCTCTTCGTCTCGCTCTTCTCCCCCTTGATGGTGAGCACGCCGTCTTCGAAATCGGCGCTCACGTCCTTGGCGACGAGGCCCGGCAGTTCGGCCGTGACCATGAACTCGTCGGGCGATTCGGCGATCTCCACCGCCGGGTTCCAGCCCAGCGGCTGGACGAGCGACGGCATGAACGGCTCATACGTGGAAAGATTGAAGGCCCGGCGCAACCGGTTCTGCATCTCGTCCAGGTCGCGCGTAATCGTCGAAACGAAGGGGAGCCGCGAGGTCGCGGCGCGGGTGACTTGAATGTCCGGCATCGATGCCTCCTGCCTGCTGCTGCGTAAAGTGAGCAGGCCGGGTCGCGGTGAGCGCCCCGGTCCGCCGCCGCCGGGTCATGGGCGCCCTGGCACGAACGACCCGGAGTGCGGCGCGAACACATACGTGCGCCTGGTCAGACGGTGATCCGCCACCGCTGCCGCGATGTCAAGCGCACTGATGATCCCGACCAGTCGGCCGGCATCGAGCACGAGCAGGCGGTGAATCTCACCCTCTGCCATGTACTCGGCCGCCGCTTCCACGGTCGCGTCGGGAGGAATCGAGAACACGACGTGCGTCATCGCTTCGTTCACCGTCTGCTCGGAGAGCACGTCCCAGTCTCGCCGGTCCACATTGCGCATCCGCTCCACGACGTCGGCCACGTCGCCAGCCACGGCATCGGAGTAGAACGCCGCGATGGCCTCCGAGCCATCATCGTCGCCCTCGATGTCGCGGGCTTCCTCGTCGGCTGGAACCCCCGGTGTGTTCGCGATGAATTCCACGATGTCGGATAGCGAGAGCACGCCCAGTACGGCGTCGCCACTCACCACCGGCGCTCCGGAGATATGGGGGCCAGCGAGGCGCTCCGCAGCCTCGCGCAGGGTCAGATCGGGCCCCAATGTGATCGGGTCGGCGGTCATGATCTCGCGGACCTTGAGCATCGCTTCCTCCTCGATGCTCCGGAAAGTAGGGGAGATCGGTTTCGCCGTCTGTCGGCGTTAGGGGGCGCCGTTGTCCGGGAGGCCCCGCAAATCAGTGTGGGGGATTGCCGGGCCGACGTGGGGGCGCTACGGACGACGCGCGTGCTTCATCTGTTCCGGGTGCGTGCGAAACCAACTCGACAACAGCATCAGCTCGTCGATCTCGTGTGTCGGCACTCGCGCCCCGACGGGATCGGCGGCGCCGAACACCTCGGTCTCGAGTGCCTTCAGCGCGCGGTGCTCGGTGCGGGTGCGGGGAGCCGGCCGTTCACCGCGCACGCGCCCGCGGCGGATGAGGTACATCCGGTCATCGCCGTCCGCGCCCGCCACGCGGTAGACAAACGAGAGCGATTCGATCGCGAATCGTAAACGGGCGAACTGCTCGCGCAATGTTTCGAGCCGCCCGAGTTTGTCGCGCAGTGAGGCCGCGCGTTCGAATTCGAGCCGCCCAGCGCTCGCCTCCATGTCGGCGCGCAGCGCTTCCATCGGGCCGTCGCTCTGACCGTCCAGGTAGGCCCGTGCCATGCGCACCCGCTCGGCATACGCCGCCGCCGTGCAGGCGCCGGCGCAGGGCCCGAGGCAGCGTCCGATCTCGAGCCGGATGCACCCGGGCGTACGCGCCGGCGTGCCGAACAGCTCGGCCTGATCGGCAAAGACCATGCGCTGTGTAAGCCGGCAGTCGCGCAATCCGAGCACGTCGCTCAGCTCGCGCAGCGAGTCCTGCAGCTGCCGGGCGCCGTGAAAGGGGCCGTAGTAGATCGCGCTATCGTCACCGCTGGGACCGCGCACGGCGAGCAGCTTGGGCGCCGCTCCGCCAGTGAGCTTGATGAACGCGAAGTGCCGCGCATCGCGCTTCATGGCCACGTTGAGCCGCGGGCGGTCACGCTTGATGGCCCGCATCTCGGCCAGAAGCGCGGCGAACTCGCTCGGCACGTACTCCCATTCGATGGACGCGGCCTCACGCACGATGCGGGCGCCCTTCTCGGCGGGGAACGACGCGCGGAAGTAGCTGAGCAGGCGCGTACGAACCCGCTTGGACTTGCCCACGTACACCACCTCGCCGTCGCCGGCGATCATGCGATAGATGCCCGGACGGTCGGCGGCCGAAGCTCGCACGTGGTCGCGCATGGCACGGAGCTGCGCCGGCGAGGTGCGCCGCGGAACGAAGGCTAGTGCTGGCAGCGCGCACATAGCACGGTGCTCCGGCCGTCGATGGCGTGGGTGCCGGCCAGCCGGGCGCCGCAACGCGGGCACGGCTGCCCCGCGCGGCCGTACACGGCCAGCTGCTCGGCGAACGCGCCCGCGTTGCCGTAGGCGTCCCGGTAGTCGCGGAAGCTCGTGCCTCTCGCCGCGATGGACTCGCGGAGCACCGCGGTCAATGCAGCGTGCAGCGCTCGCGCTTCGGCCGGGGTCACGCTGCGCGCGGCGCGGGACGGATCCAGCCCGGCACGCCAGAGCGCTTCGTTCGCGTAGATGTTGCCGACTCCGGCTATGCGTCGCTGGTCCATGAGCACCTTTTTCACCGCCTGCTGACTGGCCCGAAGAAGTCCCGATAGTTCACCCGGACCGAACGCCGGGTCAAGAGGCTCCGCGCCCAGACCGGCCGCATACCGCTCGAACCGGGCGGGCGGCAAGAGAGCGACGGTGCCGAGCCGGCGTATGTCGCGGTAGAGCAGGGTGCGCCCGTCGGCGAGCCCGAGCCGCACCGTGGCGTATGTGCGCTCGCGCTCGTCGAGTTGACCGGTGTCGAGCAGGAGGGCGCCGGTGAACCGCGGCTGCACCACCAGCCGGTCGCCGCTCGACAGGTCGAGTACCACCAGCTTGGCGCGTCGCCAGCAGTGGACGATGCGGGTTCCGGTGATCCGACGCCGCAGGGCAACCGCGTTCACTCCGCGCAGGACGTCCGGCCTGGGAACTCCCACCTGCACGATCGTCGCCCCCGTCACCTGGCGGTCGAGGTCGCGCGCGATGGTCTCGGTTTCGGGGAGTTCAGGCACCGCGGGCGCGCTCGCGCCATCCGATGTCGTCGCGGTACTGCTTGCCGGCGAACGCCACCTGCGCGGCAACCTCGGCGCTCACGCGCTGCGCCTCGGCGAACGTAGCGCCGAGGCCCGTCACGGCCAGCACGCGTCCGCCGGCGGTGACCAGGCGGCCGTGGTCGTCGCGCGCCGTGCCGGCGTGGAAGACGATGGCGTCGGGGCGGGGCGGCGGCAGGATGATGCCATCGCCGCGGCGCGGATGGTCGGGATAGCCGGCAGCAGCGAGGACCGTGGTTACGGCGTGGCCGTCGGCGCGGCAGCGGGCGTCCGCGGGCAGGCCGTCTCCGCTGGCTACGGCCTGCATCACCGCGAGCAGCGACGGCGAGAGGTGGGCGATGGGGAGCACGGCCTGTGTTTCCGGGTCGCCGAACCGGCAGTTGAACTCCACCACTCTGGGCCCCCCGGCGGTGATCATGAGCCCGGCGTAGAGCAGCCCGGTGAACGGGCGGCCCCGATCGCGCATGGCGGCGAGCGTGGGGAGGAGGATCGTCGTCTCCACGTCCATTATCAAATTGCTATAATCCCCGGCCGGGGCGCCGAGCGTCGCGGGGGAGTAAGCGCCCATGCCACCGGTGTTCGGGCCGCGGTCGCCGGTCAGCAGGCGCTTGTGGTCCTGGGCGGGCACCAGCGAGAGCACGCGCTCGCCGTCGGTCACGGCGAACACGCTCAGCTCCTCGCCCTCCATGAACTCCTCCACCAGCACCTGGTGGCCGCTGGCGCCGAACGCGTTGCCCACGAGCATCGCTTCGATGGCGGCGTCGGCCTGGGCGATCGTTTCGCAGATGATCACTCCCTTGCCGGCGGCGAGCCCGGAGGCCTTGATCACCACGGGGGCGCCGAATTCGCGCGCGCAGGTCCTGGCTTCGAGCACCGTGTCGAACACGCGGGCGCGGGCCGTGGGCACGCCGGCGTCGAGCATGAGCTGCTTGGCGAACGCCTTGGAGGTTTCGATCTCGGCGCCGGCCCGGGTAGGGCCGAAGGCGGGCACGCCGGCCTCGCGGAAGCGGTCCACGATGCCGGCGGCGAGTGGGGCTTCGGGGCCGATCACGGCGAGGTCCACCGACCGTTCGACCGCCAGCGCCAGGAGGCGTTCGACGTCGGTGGCGGCGAGGTTCACGCACTCGGCGAGTTCGGCGATGCCCGGATTGCCGGGCGCGGCGATGAGCGAGAGCGTGGGATCGTCACGTTTCAGCTTCCAGGCGAGCGCGTGTTCGCGCCCGCCCCCGCCCACCAGCAGCACCTTCATTTTTGGGGACCGCGCCACGCCTCGTCGATGGCGGCCTTGGCGCGTGAGAACGCGTCGCCGACCTGCTGGAACGTGGAGCGTGTCTGATCGCCGTAGTAGCCGGCGGCTTCGGCGTAGTCTTCGCCGAGCGGGCGGTCGTCGTCCCCGCGGCGCTGGTAGGTGCCGGCGACGATCGCGTCGAACTGCCCGCTCTTGTACCACTTGAGCAGCTCCGAAGCACGCACGGTGTTGAATGGATGATCGCGGAACGCGGTGTTCAATACCTTGAACACGGTGTCCCAGGCGTTGCCGCCGGTCTCGTATTCCTCGGCCTGGCGCATGAATTCTTCCAGGCTCGCCTGGTCGCCCTCCGGCGCGGTGCCGCCGGCCAGTTTCATGAACCCGCCCATGGCCACGTTCAGGTCCTGCGTGCCGAGCAGGCCGGCGCGGTCGGACGAGAGTTCGCTCTTGCGATACCACTCGAGCAGCGCGAGTTGGAATGGCAGCAGGGCAATCCCGGCGAGGAACGGCAGATTGCTGATTCCCACCGTCAGGATGATGATGGCGATGGTACGGTACGTGGTGTGCCCGCTCATGATGTGGCCCAGTTCGTGGGCCAGGATGAAGCGCTGCTCCTCCTTGTCGAGCATGGCGAGCGTGGCCGAGTTCATGACGATGAACGGATCGTCGAAGCCCACGGCGCCGGCGTTGACGAACGGCGTCTGAGTCACGTAGAGCTGCGGCCGCGTCGGCCAGTCGAGCGTCTCCAGCACGTCGCTGTACAGCGCGTTGAGCTTGGGCCGCTGGTGTTCGGAGACCCTGACTGCGTTAGCCAGGAAGAGCTGGCGGATGCCGCGTTCACCGAAGAATCCGGCCACCTTGCGGACGACTTCGTCGAAGCCGGGAATGGACCGCAGCGTGTTGAGTGCCGCGCGGTCGGCCGGGTGTTCCCAGGAGCGCGACGAGATCTGAACGAGCTGTATGCGTGGCATAGGAGGGACGCGGAAGAAGGAATACCGAAAGAGGGGCGCAACCGGGGACGGGCGTCCCCGGCGAACCATGTCTCAGGTCCCTACGGGGGCCGGGTCACGCAGGTGTCGCCGCAGCGGTTCTGCCCGACCGGCTGCCGCCGGTATCCTGGGCCGCCGGTTCCGGGAGCCCACGAAACGCCTGGTCGATGTCCGCGAGCAGATCGCCGATGTCTTCCACGCCGCACGACAGGCGGACGAGGCCGTCGGTGATGCCCAAAGCGATTCTGCGGTCGGGATCGACCGAAGCGTGGGTCATCAGGGCAGGATGGCTGATCAGCGATTCCACGCCGCCCAACGATTCGGCCAGCGAAAACACACGAACCCGTCCGAGCACGTGGGCGGCGCGTTCCCTGGTGCCCATCTCCACGCTCATCATGCCGCCGAATCCGCTCATCTGGCGCTTGGCCAGCTCGTGCTGCGGGTGGGTGGGCAGGCCGATGTAGTTCACCTGCTCGGGGCCCAGCCGCTCGGCGAGCCAGGCAGCCACGGCGCGGCCGTTGGCATCGTGCCGCGGCATGCGAAGGTGGAGCGTCTTGGTGCCGCGCAGGGCGAGCCAGGAATCGAACGGGCCCGGCACGGCGCCGGCGGCGTTCTGAATGAAATTGAGCTTGTCGGCCAGGGCGTCATCGTTCACGAGGGCGATGCCGCCGATCATGTCGCTGTGGCCGTTGAGATACTTGGTGGTGGAGTGAAAGACGATGTCGGCACCGAACCGGAACGGCTGCTGGAAGAACGGCGACGCGAAGGTGTTGTCGACGATCAGCAGGGCGCCGCCCTTCTTGGCCACCGCCGACACGGCGGCGAGGTCGGTGAGCCGCATGAGCGGGTTGGTGGGCGTTTCCACGATGATGGCGCGGGTGGCCGGCGTGAGGGCGTCGGCCACCCGCAGCGGGTCGCGCGTGTCGACGTAGCTGAACTGCAATCCCATGTGCTGCAGGATCTTGTCGAACAGCCGGAAGGTGCCGCCGTAGACGTTCTCGCCGCAGATGATGTGGTCGCCGGCGCGGAACAGCTTCATGATCGAGTCGACGCATCCCATGCCGCTCGAAAAGGCGAACCCGTGCTGCGCGCCTTCGAGCGCAGCCACGTTGCGCTCCAGGGCCTGGCGCGTGGGATTCTTACCCCGCGCGTACTCGTAACCCTTGTTCTCTCCAAGGGCTTCCTGGACGTAGGTGGACGTCAGATAGACGGGCGTCATGATGGCGCCGGCGAGGGGTTCAGGGCGCTGGCCCGCGTGCACCGCGCGGGTTGCGAAGGCGGCGGCGAGGTCGTCGTCGTATACGCGAGTCATGCCGGATCTCGGTGAGTGGGAGACAAACCAAAGATAACCGTCCCGAGGGGGCCCGGCGAGCACGGGCCGGGCGCGGACGGAGCACCATGGAGAAGATCGGACAAGCGATGGGTTCTATTGTGAATGATGCCCGGCCCGTGCGGCAGGTGGCGGCGGAGTGGCCGGCCATGGGTGCCGCAGACGACCTCACCGAGTCGGTCCTCCTGGGGGAGGTGCGGGCGCGGATGAAGCAGGCACTCGACGGCCGCCGTCGGATCATGGAGAACCGCGACTGCCCCGAGCAGATCGGAGAGTGGGTGGCGGCGCAGGAAGGATGGCTGGAGGAACTGTTCTTCACCGGCGTTCCGACGCCCTCCAAGGCCCTGGAAGTGAGGGATCCGTATACGCCGGGCCATTCCATCCGGGTGAGCACCTACGCCAGCGTCATCGCCCGCGCGCTGCGGCTGGACGACGACATGGTCTGGCAGATCGAGCTGGGCGGGTACGTGCACGACCTGGGCAAGATCGGAGTGCGTGAGGATGTGCTCAACAAGCCCGGCCCCCTGACTCCGGAAGAGTATGAGCATATCATGATTCACCCGCTCGTCGGCTGGCAGATTCTGGCGCCGCTGCTGAGCGAAGCGCCGATCGCGCTCAACATCGTACGCTCGCATCATGAGCGGATGGACGGGCAGGGCGTCCCCGACCAGTTGCGCGGGCAGGCGATCCCGCTCGAGGCGCGCATCGCCACCGTGGCCGACGCCCTCGACGCGATGACGAGCGCCCGGCCGTACCGCCGCAGCGAGCTGACGCTCGACGGGGCGATGGGGGAACTGCAGAAGCACGGCGGCGACCACTTTGATCGTGAAATCGTCGAAACCGTGTTGCAGGCCGCGGCGACCGGAGAGTTGGCGCTGGTTCCGCGGACGACGGCGATCGGGCCGACGAGCAGCTGACGGGGAGTCCGGGCCCCGCCGTGGCGGCGTCAGCCGCCGCTGACCACCACGGTCATGGGTTGCTTGTAGGCGCTCAGCCGCGACTCGCACCACTGGCGAATCGCATCGGCGGTGACCGAGCCGCGGACGTCGAGCGCGATATCGAATTCGCGCGACGACTCCGGGACGGCGCGCACGCCGACCTCACGCACGCCGGGCAGCTCGAGGACCGCCTGCCGGATCTCTTCGGGATAGATATTGAAGCCATTGTGCGTGAACATCGGCTTGATCACGCCTTCGAACGCCACGCTCCCGCCGGGGCGCACGGCGCCGCGGTCGCCGGTGTACAGCCACCCCTCGCGCACCTGCAGTCCTGCCTCGCCGCCGTTCAGATATCCGCTGAACACGTTGGCGCCACGCACGCAGATTTCGCCCGATTGCCCGTTGGCCAAGGCCGCCGTGGCCGCCGGGCTGCTCCCGCTGGCCGGTTGCCGGATGGAAATCTCCACGCCCGGGAAAGGTATGCCCAGCGTACCGCGCACGTTGGGCTGGTCGATGCGGTTGAACAGGCACACCGGCGCCGCCTCGGTGAGCCCGTAGCCCTGCCGCAGCTCCACGCCTGTGACTTCGAACCACCGGTCCTGGAGTTCAGCGGACAGCGGCGCACCGCCGCAGATGCACACGCGCAGATCGCCGACGCCGGCGCCGCGGCGCTCGACGGCGGCGAGCAGCGTCTTGAACACGGCCGGCACGCCCACCACCTCGGTGATTCCGCTCGTGGCCAAGAGTTCGGCGGCGCGCACCGGATGAAACCGCTCCATGGGCGTGACGCGAGCGCCGGCGAACAGCGGCGCGATCGCGGTGACCGTGAGGCCGAACAAATGAGCGAACGGCAATAGTGCGAGCACGTGGTCGGCGGCGTCCTGATGGGCGGCCTCCACGGTGCTTCGGGCGTTGGCGATCAGATTGCGGTGGGAGAGCACGGCGCCCTGCGGCCGGCCGGCCATGCCCGAGGTGTACACGACGACCGCCTCCTCGTCGCGCCCGTCGGCGTCACGCTCGCCTTCGAGCGCCAGCCCCTGATGCGAGCCCAGGTCCACGTCACGCGCCGTGCCGCCTGCCACGAAGCGCGCCGACCGCGGGGCGTCGTCGAGCACGACGAACGGCACCCCGTCGGGCAATCGCACGGCCAGGGGCGTCATGGTGAACACGGCGCCCACGTCCGCATCGCGCAACTGCATCGCTATTTCCGCCGGCGCCGCCAACGGGTTGATGAGCACGGCTCCTCGACCGTCGCTGGCCGCCAGTGCCGTGAGGTATGCGGGGCAGGCCGGAAGGAGCACTGCCGAGCGGCGGCCGGAGAGCGCACGAACGAGAGGCGCGCATCGTTGGAGCAGGGTGAGGCCGGCCGCCACGAGTTGCGGCGCTGGATAGTCTCCCATCTGGCCGCCCCCCGCCGCGGCGGCCAGCGGGAGCAGCGACAGGGGATCGCTCACAGGTTGAAGCGCGCCATGGACTGCTTGAGCCGCTCGGCTATTGCGGCCAGATGCTGGCTGGACTGCACCACGGCGTTCATCGATTCCGTCTGCTGCTCCACCACACCGCTCACCTGCTCGGCGGTGGCCGCGTTCTGCTCGGCCGCCAGCTGCAGGGCCTCGATCTCGCTCGCCAGCGCGGCGGCGTCGTGGCGCTGCGCTTCGGCCGAGGCGACGATCAGGTCCACGGCACTGCGGCTCGCCTCGATCTCCGTGCCGATCTGGGCCAGCGCGCCCGACGACGCGCGGATCACGCCCTCTCCCAGCGCCACCCGGTCGGTCACCTGCGCAATCCGCTCTTCGGTGCGGATGGCCGCCGTGCGGATCTCGCCGGCCAGAGTGCGGATGTTGTCGAGCGCGCGAGCCGTCTCGTTGGCGAGCTTGCGCACCTCGTCGGCGACGACGGCGAATCCCTTGCCGTGTTCCCCCGCTCGGGCGGCCTCGATGGCGGCGTTGAGCGCGAGCAGATTGGTCTGCTTGGCGATGCCGGCGATGGTCTCGGTGATCTTGCCTATGCGCTGAGACTTCTCCCCCAACTCCACTACTGCCGGCACGGCGTCATTCGTAACGGCCGCGATGGCCGTCATGCTCTCCAGCGCCTGGCCGGCCGCCGTGACGCCGCGCGCCGCCGAGCGCGCCATGATGTCCGAGGCATTCTGCGCGTGACGCGCGTGTCCCGCCACCGTGAACGCGCGATCGGCCACACGCGTGGACCCCTCAGTGGCCGCCTTCACGTTGTCGGTCTGGGTGGCGGTGGCCCGCGCGATTGCGCGGGCGGCCGCCGATACCTGGTCGGTGGTGGCCGTCATCTCCTCGGCGCTCGCCGCGAGTTCCTCGGCCGTGGCCGCCACTTCTCTGGCTCCCAGGTCGAGTTCGAGCAGCAAACTGCGCAGGCCGACGGTCATACGGCGCACCGACTCGGCCATGGCGCCAACCTCGTCGGAGGCGACCTCGTGCAGTTCATGGCGCAACTCGCCAGTGGCCACGGCATCGGTGTGGCGCGTGACTTCGTCCAGGCCCCGGGTGAGCCGCGCGGCGCCCCAGTACGAGAGGCCGAGGGCGAGCAGCAGCGCGACCAGGGGGAACGGCGTGAACTGGAGCAGTTGCCAACGCAGGTCGCTCAGGAACTGGTCGGCGCGTAGCGTGGCCACGATGAAACCGGCGATCGAGCCGTCGGGGCGATGCACGGGCACCTCGGCCGAGAGCAGCGATCCCTCGTCGGATACGTACACCCCGGTGTACGCTTCGCGCCCGATCTGCATGCTATCGGAAAGCCCGGGCGGCGAGAGCCAGGGCCGCGCATACTGCGGCTGACCGGTCTGCCACGACGCGTGTACGAGCACCCGCCAGCCCCCGGTGCTGTCGAGGCGCACGATGGCGAGCCCGTTCACGAGGTTGCTCTCGCTGGCGCCGTTGGCGACCCAGGCGTGCAGCAGCGCGGATCGGCTGTCGCGGAAGGCCGGCGTCGCCTGCCCCTTGGCCGCGATGACGTCCAGTGAGTCCGCGTTCACCACGAGCGTGGCGCCGCGGGCGATGCCCAGCAGGCGGTCGCCGTGGACCTTGGCCAACTGGCTCCGGGTGGTCACGTACACGGGCACCATGATCACGCCCAGCGTGAGCAGGACGGCCCCGGCGCTGATGGCGGCCATCTTGAGCCGGAACGGAAAGCGAATTGTGCCGCGTTTGTCGTGCGGCTGAGTCAGGGGACCGTTGTCCATGGCGGGCGGCGTCAAGTTAGACCCCCGTGGAGAGGGTGTAAAGCGCTGGTAGCTCCTCGCTTTGCGCGTTCCCCCGGTGGGGCTAGCTTTCGCTCTCGCAGACGGAGGATGCATGGGCCACGACGGCCTGATGGTCAGTGTGTCGGGAATTCGAGGGCGGGTGGGCGAGTCGCTCACTCCGGAGGTGGTGGCGCGCTATGCCGCGGCCTTCGGCGCCTGGGCGGCCGGTGCCGGGCATTCGCGCACCGTGGTGCTGGGGCGCGACAGCCGTGTGTCGGGGCCGATGTTCCACCGGGTCGCTGTCGGGGCCCTCCAGTCGGTGGGGTGCACCGTCATGGATATCGGTCTCACGACGACCCCCACCTGCCAGTTGGCGGTGGAGCACCACCGGGCCGCGGGCGGACTGATGCTCTCGGCCAGCCACAACCCCATCGAGTGGAACGCGCTCAAGTTCATCGGACCAGCGGGGCTGTTTCTCGAAGCCACCGAGGCTGCCGAGATGCGCCGGATTGCAGAGACGGGCATTCCGTACGCGACGTGGGACAAACTCGGCGTGCTCGAGCACGACGATCGTGCCGTTCTGCGACACATCGACGGTGTCCTTTCGATTCCGTACGTGGACGTGGAGGGCCTGCGCCGCCGCCGGTTCAAGGTGGCATTGGATTGCTGCCGCGGCGCCGGATCGGTGATCATGCCGGCGTTGCTCGACCGGCTGGGGTGCGTGGTGAGCGTCATCAACGCGGAGCCCGACGGCCGCTTTCCCCGCTCTCCCGAGCCGGTGCCCGAGAACCTCGGCGAACTGCAGCGGTTCGTGCAGGAGACCGGTGCCGACGTGGGGTTTGCGGTGGACCCCGACGTGGACCGGCTGGCCATCGTCTCCAATGAAGGGCGGGCGATCGGTGAGGACTATACGCTGGCATTGGCCACGCGGCTGGTGCTGCGGCACCGGAAGGGCCCCGTGGTCACGAACCTCTCGACCAGTCGTGTGGTAGAGGATGCGGCGGTTGCCGGCGGGTCGGCGCTGCTGCGCGCGCCGGTGGGCGAGGTGAACGTGGCCGTGGCGATGCGCGACGCGAAGGCCGTGGTGGGAGGGGAGGGGAACGGCGGGGTGATCCTGCCCGAAGTGCACCTGGGACGGGATGCGCCGGTGGGCGCGGCACTGGTCTTGCAGTTGATGCTGGAGGACGCCAAGCCCCTCTCGGCGATTGTGGCGGAGCTGCCACGGTACGTGATCGTCAAGGACAAGCTGGATCGTCCGAAGGCGAGTCTGGACACCGTGTACAGCGCCATGCGGGCCGTGTTTCCGGATGCCGATGTCGACATGCAGGATGGGCTTCGGCTGTCATGGTCCAATCGGTGGGTGCATGTGCGCCCGTCGGGCACTGAACCGATCGTGAGGGTGATTGCGGAGGCGCCAACGGAGACGGCAGCGCGGGAGTTGATCAGGCAATCGCGGGCGCCGTTGGAGGCGCTCGGCGGGTAAAATACGAAGGGGGCCGTGCCGAATGTGTGGAATCATAGGGTACGTGGGGCCGCGCGTCGCGACGCCGATGCTGATCGACGGGCTCAGGCGCATGGAGTACCGCGGCTACGACTCTGCCGGGGTGGCGCTGCTCGGTGACGAGGGCGTGGACATACGCCGCGCGAAGGGCAAGATCGCGGCGCTCGAGGCGACCGTCGCCGCGCGGCCGATCGCGGGGACCACCGGGATCGGGCACACGCGGTGGGCCACGCATGGGGTGCCGAGCGAGAAGAACGCGCATCCCCAGCGCGACTGCACCGACACGATCGCCGTGGTGCACAACGGGATCATCGAGAATTACAGCGTGCTCCGGAAGCGGCTGATCGAGGCCGGGCACGTGTTCAAGTCCGACACCGACACCGAGGTGCTGGCGCACCTGATCGAGGCGGCGTTCAGGGGCAATCTCGAGCAGGCGGTGATCGAGGCGCTGCATCTGGTGGAGGGCACGTACGGCATCGCGGTGATCTCGAGCCGCGACCCCGACAAGATCGTGGCGGCGCGCAAGGGCAGCCCGCTACTCATCGGGCTGGGAGACGGCGAGCATTACGTGGCGAGCGACGTGGCGGCCATTCTGCAGCACACGCGACAGGTCGTGTATCTGGACGACGGTGAGATGGCCGTGCTGACGCGCGGCGGCTACCGCGTGTTCGACCTGGACGCCAACGACGTGCCCAAGAACGTGAACCGGATCGACTGGGACCTGGACCAGATCGAGAAGGGCGGGTTCGAGCACTTCATGCTCAAGGAGATCTTCGAGCAGCCGCAGACCATCGAGAACACGATGCGCGGGCGGCTGGTGACCGAGGAGGGATTCTCCAAGCTGGGCGGATTGAACCTGACGAAGACCGAGATGCTGGAGCTGGAGCACATCATCATCACCGCGTGCGGCACGAGTTGGCACGCGGCGCTCATCGGGAAGTTGATGATCGAGGATCTGGCCCGGATTCCGGTGGCCGTGGAGTACGCATCTGAGTTTCGATATAGAAACCCGATCGTGGACGCCCGGACGCTCTGTGTGGTGATTTCACAATCCGGCGAGACGGCCGACACGTTGGCGGCGATGCGCGAAGCCAAGCGGCGGGGGGCCAAGACGCTGGGGCTGGTGAACGTCGTGGGCTCGACGATCGCCCGGGAGGACGACGGGGGCATCTATCTGCACGCCGGTCCGGAGATCGGCGTGGCGTCGACCAAGGCATTCACCAGCCAGGTAATGGCGCTGGCGCTGCTGACGCTCAAGCTGGCGCGGCTCCGCAATCTGTCGGTGGAGACGGGGCGGGGGATCGCGCAGGCCATGGAGGCGCTGCCGGGGAAGGTGCAGTCCATTCTCGAGCGAGCCGGGGGTATCGAGAAGATCGCCGATCGGTTCCGCGATGCGACGAATTTTCTGTACCTGGGGCGCGGCTACAACTTCCCCGTGGCGTTGGAGGGCGCGCTCAAGATGAAGGAGATCAGCTACATCCACGCCGAGGGGTATCCGGCGGCGGAAATGAAGCATGGGCCGATCGCGTTGATCGACGAAAACATGCCCGTGGTGTTCATCGCGCCGCACGACAGCGTGTTCGACAAGGTGGTGTCGAACATCAGCGAGGTGAAGGCGAGGGGCGGGCGGGTGATCGTGATCACGAGCCGGGACGAGCCGTCGCTCGACGGCAAGATCGATTTCGAGATCCGGATTCCGGAGACGATCGACATGTTGTACCCGGTACTGGCGGTGGTGCCGCTGCAACTACTGGCGTACTACATCGCGGAGAAGCGGGGGCTGAATGTGGATCAGCCGCGGAATCTGGCGAAGAGCGTGACGGTGGAGTGAGGGGGCGATTCGTTTTCGGTCGCCGTCGAGACCAGCAAGATCTCAGTGCGGCGTGAACGACGTGCGCAGATCCGGCCGTCAGTCTCCCCGCAATGCCACCGTCGGGTCGGTCTTCGCCGCACGCCGCGCCGGCAGGTAGCTGGCCACGAGCGCCACGACGGCGAGCCCAACCGGCACGACGACGAACGTCGTGATGTCGGTGGCCGTGGTCTGGAAGAGCATGGCCCGGAGGAGCTTCGTAGAGGCCAGCGCAGCGGCCAGGCCCAGCGCCGCGCCCAGCATGACGAACGTCACGCCGTCCCGCAGGACGAGCGCGGTTACGCGGCCGGCTGACGCCCCGAGCGCGATCCGAACCCCGATCTCACGCCTTCGCTGCAACACGCCGTACGCCACGATCCCGTACAGTCCGATGGCTGCGAGGAGCAGAGCGCCAAGCGCGAAGCCGGCGAGCACGATCGTAACGAACCGCTGCTGCGCGTCGATCCCCGCTGCACCACCCCGCATCACGCTCGGCTCGTCGCGCAGCCGGATAGCGGAATCCGTATGGCGGACGGCATCGGAAACCGCGGCCAGCAGATGGGCGGCGTTCGGCGCACGCACCACGAAAGTCATCCAGGGCCACACCTCGAGGGTGTAGGGCAGATACACCTCGGGGCTCACGTCGTCCGCCGGGCCGTATTCGTGCACGTCGGCCACGACTCCAATGACGGGCATGGTGATCGGCTGGCCGAAGTCGGCGCGGGCCTGCGATTGGCGCCGTACCGTGATACGCTTGCCAAGGGCGCTCGCTCCCGGCCACAACCGCTGCGCCAGTCGCTCGCTGATCACGAAGCCGCTGGCGGTGCGCATGTCGTCGTCCGTGAACCAGCGCCCGGCCACCACGGCGATGCGCATCGTTTGCCGATACTCGGTGGACACGGGATGATAGAGCGCCTGCAGAGCCGGCTCCCCGGCCGCCGGCTCGTCGGTCTTCCGCACCGGCGTGCTGAGCAGCGCGCCGCCGGCAGCGGCCGCGGTCTGCACGGTGGGCACGTCGTGCAACGCTGCCAGGATTCGCGCATACAGCCCGGCGGCCGCGGCCGGCGCGTCGTACTGATGCGTGGTGGTCCCGACGGAGAAGCTGATCACGTCGTTGGGATCATAGCCCAGCGGTACCGACGCCAAGCGCCGGAAGCTCTGCAGCAGGAGGCCGGCGCCGACGAGAAGCGTGAGGGCGAGCGCGAACTGAAGCGAAACGAGCAGACTACGCACGCGGCGCTCGCCGCGGCCACCAGCCGCCGATACGCCGCCGCTCCTGATCCGTTGCATCATCAGCCCACTGCTCGCGTGCACTGCCGGCATGACGCCCACGAGCAGCGCCGTAACCAACGACGTGCCCACGGCGAACGACACGGCACGCCAATCGAGAGCCAACTGGTCGGAAAGGGGGATCAGCGCACCGAGCGCGTGCCGGACGAACCCGACCAACGCTGAGGCGAGCAGCGCGCCAACCACGCCGGCGACAGCGGCGAGCACCAATGCCTCGGCCAGCAACTGACGGACGAGTTGCCAGCGGCCAGCACCGAGCGCGGCGCGCACGGCGAGTTCACGGGCCCGGGCGCTGTCGCGGATGAGGAACAGGTTGGCAACGTTGGCGCAGGCCAGAAGGAGCACGAGCGCGATGGCGCCCGATATCAACAAGAGCGCCGACGGGAACCCTCCGTACAACTCGTTGGCGAGCGGCTGCAGGGATACCGACGTCCACCGGGCCTGATCTGCCGGATACTCCGCCGCGAGGCGCCGTTGGATGGTGGCCATGACGGACATCGCCTGGGCGGAATCGACGCCGTCGCGAAGCCTGATGAGCGTACGGCTGTCCACGTGCAAGCCGCGTAGAGTGAGCACCGTGGGATGCGCCGCCTCGAACACGCCGATCGGCTGCCAGAGGCGCGCCGGCATCCAGTAATTGCCCCCGAAGTTCGGATATGCGAAGGCGCGGGGCATGACGCCCACGATCGCGGTCGGCACGCTGTCCACGTCCAACGTGGAGCCAACCGTCGCCGGATCGCCGCCGAATCGCTGCATGAACAGATCGTAGGAGATCACCGCCACCGGAGGCGCACCCGGCACTTCTTCATCGGGCCGAAAGACCCTCCCGAGCATCGGCCTGGTGCCCATGACGGAGAAAAACCCGGCGGACACATACGCCGCGATGCTCGGCTGCTGGTCGTCCGGACCGGGCAGCGTCACGGTGTTTCCCCGCACGAACGCCAGACCGTCAATGGTGCTGGACGCCGAGGCGACCTGGGTCTGCCAGTCGCGAAAGGTCGGATAGGAGGGCGTTCGGAGCCCACCGTCGTCGCGCCGCTCGTAAATGGTCTGCAGCTGGCCGGCCGCGCGATACGGCAGGCCGCGCAGGACCACGGAGTCGACGACGCTGAACGCCGCGGTAGTGCTCGCGATGCCGAGCGCAAGCGTGAGAATGGCGACGACGGAAAACGCCGGCGCGCGGCGCAGCGTACGGACCGCGTAGCGCAGGTCGCTCAGCCCGCCGTTTAGGCCCGCCGTCCAGCGGCCGTGGCGTTCGACGCGTGCGACGCTCTTGAGGTTGGGCAATGGCTCTGGCATCGCGTCTCCGGTTGGCTGGGCCAACGATACCGGTGCTCGGCTCCGCGAGAAAGGGGGACGTCGGTCGGCTTCCGTATTCATCGCGCGGGCGGTAGCATTGCCGCACCGCCTCTCCAGGAATGCCTCATGTTCGTATCCCGCAGTTTGCTTCTGGCGGCGTTGGCCGCCGCCATCTCCGCCTGCACCCTCCAACGCCGACCGCCCGACGCGGCATCGCCACTCCCCTCCGCGGCCGCCATCGCGGGCGAGGACCATATGGCGATGATGTCGGCCGCCGAGATGGCCGCGCCCGTCGTGAACCCGGCCGCCGCCGCCGGCGGTGGCCAAGGCCATCCAGGTCTTCCGGCGAGCGCCAACGCAGCGGCGGCCCGCATCGACGCCAGCCCTCGTCACGCCGAATGGGTGAAGGTCGCGTGGGAGCCCGGCTCCAAGGACTCGCTCATGGCGTGGGTGGTGTATCCGGTCACCGATCGTGCGCATTCGCCGGTGGTCGTGATCGTGCACGAAATCTTCGGGCTCTCCACCTGGGTGCGCGCGGTGGCCGACCAAGCGGCCGCCGAGGGGTTCATCGCCATCGCGCCCGATCTCAACTCTCGCGTGCGCGGCGGGCCGTCGACGACCGAGCTAACCGGCGACTCCGCGAGAAAGATCATTGGGGGCGTCACGAACGCTGAGAAAAACATGGGCGTGACCGCGGCGGCACGGTACGCGATGTCGCTGCCGTCAGCCGAGCAGAAGTACGCCGTGATCGGCTTCTGCTGGGGCGGCTCGACGAGTTGGGGCTACGCGATCAACGGCGGCATTGCCGGCTACTCGGGCGGCGTGGCGTTCTACGGACTTCCGTATATGAACGGCGCTGTGCCCGACGGCGATTCGCTGGCCAGGATCAAGGTGCCGGTGATGCTGCTGAGCGGCGCCAAGGACGCGCGTATCGGCGCGGCGATGCCGGCCGTGGACTCGGCGATGCACGCGCTGGGCAAGGACTATTTCGGCCGCAATTATCCGGGCGCCGTCCATGGATTCATGCGGGCGCAGGACGATCCGGTGCAGCCGCAGCGAAACGCGGAGCAGGAACAGGCCAACCTCGACGCGGCCAAGGATGCCTGGCCGCGCACGGTGGCGTTCCTCAAGCAGCACCTCCGCCTTCAGTAGGGGGCGGGGGCGGGGCGGATCGCCGGCGACGCCTAGGGGTGCCCGGCGACCCGCCGGATGCCGGCCAGCGAGAATTCGGCGATGTGCTCGGCCGCCGCGGCCAGGTCGGGGCCGCTCGGCGGCCACCCCGGAAACGCCGCGTCTCGGAACTTGTCGGGCGCGTAGAACAGACACTGCGCCTGGATGCTGATCACGCAGCGCCGCACGCGCGGGTCGGCGGGTTCGCAGGCGAGGAGCTCGGCGACGACGCGGCCGAGATATTCCACGCGCGGCATGATGGCCTGTTCGGCGATCCACGGCGCGAGCGGCGTCGGCTCGGAACTCTCATGCCGCATGAGCTTGTGAATCCACGCCACGCGGGCCGCGTCGATGCCGGAATCACGCCCGGCAATTCGTGGCAGATACACCCGTACGTAGTGACGGATGCGTTCTTCCGGCGTGGTGCCGTCGGGCGCGATCATGGCCGCCCCGCTGGTGGCGGCCATGGCGGCGATGGCCTCGCTGACGACTTCGCGGTAGAGCCCGAGCTTGTCGCCGAAATGATAGTTGACGGCGGCCACGTTGGCGCCCGCATCGCCGCAGATGTCGCGCACACTGACGTTGTTGAACCCGTGCTCAGCGAACCGCGCCGCGGCCGCCTGCACCAGCCGCTCGCGCGTGGCCAGATCGCGCGCGAGCGGCTCGCCCGCTTCCTGCGGGTCGCGAACCGTGCGGCGCTTGGCCGGTGTGTGGGTCGGCAACTTCATCAGAGGGTTCGCTTGAATAGCAAGGTCGCGGCGCCCATCGTGACCGCCGAAAAGGCGAGCAGGACCGCAAGATCGGGCCAGATCGCGGCGAACCCGGTGTTCTTGAGGATCAGGTTCTGCAGCGCGTTCACCGCGTAGGTAAACGGGTCGACGACAGCAATCGCCCGCATCCATCCAGGAAACGCCGCGGTCGGGTAGATGGCACCGCTGGGGAACCAGAGCAGCGTGTTGAGGACTCCGAACAGGGCCCGCGGCAGGAGCGGGTCTTCCATGCGCACCATGAACAGGAACATCAGGCTCACGAGCGCAACCGCCGAGATGGCGATGACGACGAACAAACGCATCAGGCGGAGGGGATCCAGCGGGTTCGGGATTCCGGCAATCACGGAGCCGATGAGCATGAGCACCGTCCCCGAGAGCATCGCCTTGAGCGCGCCCGAGACGTTGAACCCGATGATGAGCTCGAGGCGCGTGATCGGGGTGACCAGGTATCCTTCGTGCAGCCCCCGCGCCTTGTCGTCAATGAAGATGATGCCGCCGCCGATCATCACCATCATGAAGATCGACATGACGATGGTACCCGGCAGCAGGTACTGGATGTACGGGACGTACGGATAGAGTTCCACGGTCTCGAGCGTGGCCTGCTGCGAAATCCGGTTGCTGGTGGGCGGCGGCACGTTGTAGGCGCCGAGCAGACTGGAGAATTCGCCGGCCAGTGTGGCGCTGGCGAAGGCGTCCGTGTTGTCCTCGATCAGAGCGACGCGCGGGTTGTCGCCCGACAGCACGCGCCGCGAGAAGCCGGGCGGGATGGTCAGCACGCCGTCCACCTTCCCGTTCCGCAGGGCGGTCACCGCCTGTCCGCGGTCGGCATACGGCACCATGGAGAAGACGGCCGCGTTGGCGGTGATCGCATTGGCCATCGCGTGGATCCGTATGGCCGGCACGCCGCCATCCTCATCCACCAGGGCGACCTTGAGATGCTTGATGTTGCCGCCAATGGCGTGTCCGAGCACCACCAGCTGCACCACCGGCATGAACAGCGACATCACGATGAGCATCGGGCTCCTGCGGAACCGGCGCAGGTCGCGTTCGATGATCGCCCAGGCGCGCTGCACGCTCTTACCTCGCCTGCCGGGCCATGCTGCGGCGCTCGCTCATCGGCTGCTCCTGCAGGGCGTCGCGCAACTGGTGGCCGGTGTAGTGCACGAACACGTCGTCCAGCGAAGTACTCTCCACGGCCAGCGACTTCACTTCCACGCCGGCCGCAGTGGCGGCGGCGAGAAGAGCCGTGGTGGTGGCGGGGCCGGCGTTGGAGGTAAGGCGGAACACCGGCGGCTTGGCGTCGACGTGGTCCACCCCAGGCAGGGCCCGGAGCCGGTCGCCCCAGCCGGCGGGCGCCCCGGCAAAGCTTACCTCCAGCGTGTTCTCCCCCGGAATGGCCGCCTTGAGTTTCATTGGCGAATCGAGCGCCATGAGCTTTCCGTGATCGACGATCGCCACGCGCTCGCACAGCTTGTCCGCCTCGTCCATGTAGTGGGTGGTGAGCAACACCGTCAGGTCGCGTTCCGATTTGATCTTGCGCAGCATCTCCCACACCGAGACGCGCGACACCGGATCGAGCCCGGTCGTGGGTTCGTCGAGGAACAGAATCGTCGGTTCATGCACCAGGCCGCGCGCGATCTCCACGCGCCGACGCATGCCGCCGGAGAGGTTCTTCACCGGGGCGTCGGCCCACTGGGTGAGTTCGACGGCCGCCAGCAGGTCGGCGATCAGTTGCTTGCGCTTCTCGCGCGGCACGCTGTACAGCTTGGCGAAGATGAGCAGGTTCTCTCTGGCGCTCAGTTCGAGATCGCTCGTCATGGCCTGCGGGATGACGCCGATCGAGCGTCGCACTTCGTCCTGTTGCTTCACGATGTCGTATCCGGCGACGGACGCCGCGCCCGACGTGGGCAGGAGCAGGGTCGTCAACATCCGGATGAGGGTGGACTTGCCGGCGCCGTTCGGGCCAAGCAGGCCGAATACCTCGCCCTCGTCCACCGCGAAGGAGATGTGGTCGACCGCGGTGAAGTCCCCGAACTTCTTCGTGATGTCTCGAACGTCGATCGCGACTTTCATCTGGCGCGGTCCAGCGGCAGCATGACATAGGCCGTCATGCCGTCGGCGAGCCGGCGGTCCGCGTTGTTCACGCGGAGCCGGATCTCGAACGTCTTGATGTCGCGCTTGGTCTGGCTCACGTCGCGCTGGGTTGCGTAGTCGGCGTCAACTGCACGATAGAACACGGTGCCGGTGCGCGTCTGGCCCGATGGCAGACGGACGGTGAGCGTGTCCCCGAGACGCACGCGGTCGATATAGGTCTCCTCGACGTCGGCGCGAACCCACAAGCTGTCGGGGTTGATGAGCGTGACGATGGCCTGGCCGGCGTTGACGAATTCGCCGACGCGCGCCGCGCGCACGTCGATGATGCCGGCCATCGGGGCGCGGATCTCGGCATAACCCAGGCGCACGTCGGCCTTCGTGGTCTGCGCCACCGCGGCGGCCTGCTGCTGCCGCGTGGACTGGAGCGTGCTGCGGCGAGCCGCGACCTGGTCTTCCGCCGCCTGCGCGAGGGCCACCGCGGCCTGCTGCGCCTCCACCTGCCGCGAGGATCCGTCGTAGCGCGACGAGGCGACGGTATACGCCGTCCGCGCCGAGTCGAGCTGCTGAGGGGCCACCCCGCCGGTCACGAAGAGCACCTCGTAGCGTTCGAGCACGCGCTTGACGTTGACCATGGTGGCCGAGTCCTCGGTGGCCTGGAAGCGGGCGGCGGCGAGCGTGGCGCGCGCCTGGCGAAGCTGCTCGGTGGCCTGCGTCTCCTGGAACTTGAGGTCCGACACGCCCGCCTGCACCTGCGACGTCATCGCCTGGGCGCTGCGCGTGTAGAAGGTGCGGTCGGCTTCCAGTTCGCTGGGCGAGAGCACGGCCAAGACCTGATTGGCCTGGACGGAGTCGCCTTCGGTGACGAGCAGGCGGGTGAGCTGGCCGGCGATCTGCGGGCTCACGACCACGTCGTTGGTGGTGACGATGCCGGTGAGCGTGAGCGTGGTCGGAGGGCGCAGCGCGAAGTAGGCGGCGACCGCGCCGGCCGCGACGACGACGCCGGCAGCAATGAGCAGGAGCTTGCGGTTCATGCGAGGCACTCCGCGCCGGCGACTCGCCAGGGGCGAAGCGGCGTTCAGGGTTCAAACAGATGTATAAAACGACTGTTTGAATTCGTCAAGGCCCCCTGGCACCGCGGGTGGGGCGCGTACGATCGCGGTTTCGCGGCATGCCCACGCCGCGCATCTTACCGCCATGCCGTTTCCTTACTACGTCAACATCACGGTGCACGTGCTCGCGGCCATGTTCTGGCTCGGCGGGATGTTCTTTCTGGCGCTGGTTGGTGCGCCGGCCCTGCGGGCGGTCGAGCCGCCGTCCCTGCGGCAGCAGCTGTTCCAGGAGCTGGGGGTGCGGTTCCGCACCGCAGGATGGTGGGCGATCGCTGTGCTGCTCCTGACGGGCGTGATCAACCTGCATTACCGGCACTGGCTGCAATGGAACGGGCTGCTGGGGAACGCCGCGTTCTGGCGGACGGGGCAGGGGCGCACGCTGGCGATCAAGCTGGGGGCGGTGGCGGCGATGCTCGTGGTAAGCGTTGTTCACGATTTCATTACGGGGCCGCGGGCGGGCCGGGCCGGGCCGGGATCGCCGGAGGCCGTGCGCCTGCGGCGCCAGGCGGCGCTGCTGGCGCGGGCAAACGTCATCCTCGGATTGATCGTCGTGATCGTCGCGGTGGGGCTGGCGCGCGGCGTGTGATCAGAAGCCGGTGCGGCGGGCGCTGCCCCGGCCGCGGTCCGACCTGCCTCTGGGCCCCACGGCAGCCGTCAGCTCGGCGATCGTTCCAAACGTCTTGCGTGTGGGTGGCGCATACGACGAACCCCCCGCCCCCTTCGCCGGTGGCACAGGAGGGTTCTCGGCGGGCGTCGTGGCCGGCGGGCCGGTTTCAGCGACGGGGTTGCTCATGAATCAATATATATGGGGGTGCATCTTCCTGCGCCACGATCCCGTGGCTCGCCTCTGCCCGGATTCGTCACGCTTCAGGCGACCGCTTCACATTGCGTGACTCTGACCAGGGAACGGAACAGGGCCCGCATCGCAGCGCGACGCGGGCCCCGTTGGGGTCTCCATGCTGGCTGGCGCCGACCCTTGGCGCCTACTGGAGCGCGCTCTCGTGCGGTGCGCGCTTCATCATCAAGTAGTGCTCGAACCAGCCACCGGCCAGGCGGGTGACTTCTTCGAGCGTGCCGGGTTCCTCGAACAGGTGCGTGGCGTGCGGCACGATCACCAACTGTTTCACGCACCAGAGCCGTTCGTACGCGTCCTGGTTGAGGTCGATCACCACGCGGTCGTGCTCACCGACGATGAGCAGTGTCGGTGCCTGCACGCCGGCCAGTGCGCTGCCGGCGAGATCGGGGCGCCCGCCGCGCGATACCACGGCGTGGACGCCCTCGTGTCGGTGCGATGCGGCGATGAGCGCCGCTGCGGCGCCGGTGCTTGCACCGAAGTACCCCAACCGCCAGATCTGGCCCGCGAACCCGTCGAGCATGAGGTCGGTGACGCCGAGCAGCCGCTGTGCGAGGAGATCGATGTCGAAGCGCAGGTGGCCAGTGAATGCATCTTCGGCGCCCTCTTCTGCGGTGAGCAGGTCGAACAGCAGCGTCGCCAGGCCGGCGTCCTGCAGGCCGCGCGCGACCTGGATATTGCGCGGGCTGAGCCGGCTGCTGCCACTGCCGTGCGCGAATAGCACGAGACCGGTCGCGCCATCGGGAATGGACAGATCGCCGTCAAGGGTGACCGGGCCGACGGGCAGTCGGACCCGAGTGTCGCGAATCGTGGCTGGCATCTGTGTTTTCATATGACCTCCTTCGTGGACGACCGCCAACTGGCCACCGTTCACTGAAAGCTGAGAGCTGTCAGTTTGCAGCTCTCGGTTTTCAGTGACCAAGCTCAAAGCGCCGTCGGGTACGTCTCCGGCATCTCTCCGCGTTCCCACATCGCGGTGCGCTCGAGCGGCTCCACGGCGCGGGTGCGGTCGTAGTGCAACACGGCGTCGAACTGGCGCGGAAGGTGCGTGTGGAAGTAATGGCTCTGCCGCTCGCTGAGCGGCCGGTAGATCACGCCAATAGCGCGCTGCAGCCGCGCGTGATCGAGTGCAGCGCGGAGTTCCTCCGTACGCGATGGCAGGAGGAGGAAGTTGGACATCTCCGTGTCGTGGAAGGTGGCCTCGTAGCTGCCGGGAAGCCCCGGGCGCACGATCTTGCGCTCGGCGGGGGCGTCCCAATCCGTGGCCGCGGTGACGGTTCCGTCGTACGTGCTGAACCCGATCAGGACGGCCTCGTGTCCGTGGCGCTGCCGAGCGAGTTGGCCGAGGTTCAACTCACCGGAGCGGCCGAGTTCGGTGGCGCGCGCATCACCGAGGTGCGAGTTGTGGGCCCAGACGACGAGCTTCGGGGCCTCCACGCGAGGCCGCAGGAACGCCACCAGGGCGTCGAGCGTGTCGGCCATGTGGAGGTCACGCAGGTTCCAACTCGACGTGCGGCTCCCGAACATCGCACGGTAGTACTGTTCGGCGTTGGCGACGAGGCGTGCGTTCTGCTCGGCGAAGAACAGATCATCGGCGGCGAGGCGTCCGTCGCGCCGCGCGTAGTCGCCGGCCGACCGCCGTAGCTCGACGAGTTGCGCGATCACTTCGGCCTCGCACGAGGGGGCGAGCCCGGCGGTCGTGGCGTATCCGTATGTTTGCGGGTCGGAACCGAATTGGTCGAAGCAGGCGTAGCGCTCGCGCGCCTGTTCGGCGGCTTCGGGGTCGACCTTGCGCAGGTAGCGGAGCACGGCGTCGATGGACGCGTGCAGGCTATACAGGTCGAGCCCGTAGAACCCGACCCGGCGATCGGGCTCCGGGCGCGTCTCGTTGAACGCGCGCAGCCAGCCGATGAAGTCGAGCACGTCGGCGTTGCGCCACATCCACTGCGGGAAGCGCACGAATCCGCTCAGCGCTTCGGTGGCGTCGCTATCGTCGCCGGTGCCGCGCACGTAGCGGTTCACCCGGTACGCATCGGGCCAGTCGGCCTCGACGGCCACCGCTGAGAAACCGCGTTCGGTGATGAGCCGTTTGGTGATCTCGGCCCGGATGCGGTAGAACTCGTGCGTGCCGTGCGAGGCCTCGCCGATCAGCACGAACGGCGCGTCGCCGATGCGGGCGAGAAGGGCGTCGAAGTCTTCGGGTCCGCCGGTGAGCGGGTACGCCGCGTCGGCGACGAGCTGTGGCAGGGTGGCGCGTGCAACGGTCGGCATGGCCCGGTCCTCGCTGGTCCGTCAGTGATGGACGACCGCCGGATCGGGTGCGGCGCGGCCGGCCAGCAGCCGCTGCACCTCTTCGTCGGTTGTCTGATTGAAGTTGAGATACCAGAGCCCGACGCCATGGAACGGGTCGGGGGTGGACGCGCACACGCAGCCGTCGGCCTGTCGCCGCACGGCGGCACAGGCTTCGACCGAAGCGACCGGCACCGCGACGATGACCTGGCGCGGTTGCTGCGTGCGCGCGGCGGCGATGGCGGCCAGCATGGTCGAGCCCGTGGCCAGGCCGTCGTCCACGAGCACGACCGTCCGGTTGCGGAGCACGGGGGCCGGCCGGCCATCGCGATATACCTGCTCGCGCCGTGCCAGCTCGGCGCGCTCGGCCCGCTCCACCGCCTCAACGGCGGTGAGCGGAATGTGCAACTCACGGATCACGTCCTGGTTCAGGACGCGGATCCCGCCGCTGGCAATGGCGCCCATGGCGTACTCCTCATGCCCGGGGACGCCCAGCTTGCGCACGACGAACACATCGAGCGGGGCGTCCAGGGCGGTGGCGACTTCGTACGCCACGGGCACCCCACCGCGGGGCAGGCCGAGCACGATCAGATCGGGCTCGAGCGCATAGGGCTGCATCAACTCAGCCAGGCGCTGTCCGGCCTCGCGGCGGTCACGGAATCGTGGTGCCATGAGCTGCGTCTCCTCTTGGTCAAAACGCTACGGCAATCTCATCGTCGACCTCGGTGACTCCCGGGGACGCCCAGGCTGCGCGCTCGGCGTCCTCGCGCTCGGACCACGAACGCACGGTGCCGCGGAGCACCACCTTTCCGTCCTTGGCCTCGACCGAGATCTTGTCGGCGTCCAGCGCGGCGCTGCGTTTGAGCGCATCCTGGATGCGCTGATTGACCTCGTACGCCGACACCTTGGGTTGCTGCACGGTAACGCGATCGATCACGCCTTTCACGCCCGACAGGTGGCGCACGGCACGCTCGGCCGCCAGCCGCTGGAACTGCCAATCCACGGCGCCGTCGAGCGACACCCAGCCGTCGTCGACCAGCACTTTGATCCGTGAATCAGGAACCTCGACGTCCCACTTCAGTGCCGAAACGGCGGCGTGCGCGATGTCGGTATCCGAGCGCATGAGGGCGTTGGGCAGCCGGACCTTGAGGTCGTCGGCCACGGCGTGGACGCCGCGCACCTTTTCGGCCGACCTAACCGCGGCGAACTTCTGGGCATACGTGTTGACAAATCCCGACAGCGTGACCACGCCGTTCTTGGCGCCGACGGCGATCTCGGCGTCGCTGATGTTAGGCTGCCACGCCATCTCTTCGATCACATCTCGCTGGAGCTGCATGTCGGTTTTCACGGTGTTCTCCCGGCCGCGATCGGGCGGCCTGTGGTTCGTCCTCGGGTCGGCGCGGCTCAGGGCACCAGCACGCCGGGGCTCGAAATGCGTTCGATCACTTCTTCGATCAATGCGGGATCCTGCGGGCCGACATGGCGCGCCAGGTCGGCCTGGGTGACGATGCCGACGACCCGCAGGTCAGCGTCGACCACGGGCAACCGCCGCACCTGGTACCGCTCCATCTTGGCGACGATATCCACCAATTCCGCCGTCTCGCGCACGTAGACGAGCGGCTCCGTCGTCATGTGGTTGCGGACGTGGCACTCCACCATGCCCTGGTCAGCCAGACAGCGCACGACGATATCGCGATCCGTGATCACGCCGATCAGGTGACGATGATTGAGATCATCCACGACGGGAAGCATGCCGACGTCCAAGTTGCGCATGACTTCGGCCGTCTTCGGGATGGAATCGTCGGCGGTGATCACCGTCGGCATCGGGGTCATGAGATCGCGTGCTCGCATGGGGGCCTCACATCGAGGAGAAGCGTGCGGAGGTGAATCGACACATCAGTAATGTCACCCGAGCGGGCCGCCCCTTCAGTCCGTAGAACCCCCAACTGCGGTGCGGATGGGCAGGGCGGTATGTGCGGGTGTTCCTTACGCGAGCCCAATGCATTCCCCGGCTGCGAGGCGGTGGCGGGCGACGATCTTGGAAACAGACGTCGCGTTGCTGTTGGAGGTCGATGCGCGTTGCGGGCGTCGGATCGCGGAGGCGGATCATGTTCATCAAGCGGGCGTTGCAGTTCGTGTTCGCGCTGAGCCTGCTGGGCACGGCATTCTCGGGCACGTTGAGCTACCAGGAACTATTCGGAAAGACGGGCGGACTGACGTGCCCGTCCCCCGGAGCACCGGGCACGCTGCTCGGCTATCCGGCGTGCGTGTATGGGTTCTTCATGTTCCTGATCATGCTGTTGATCTCGGCTGGCGGACTGTATTTCGGGGCGAAGGAAGCGCGCGAGGGCGCATAGCCGCCGCGCCATGCGATTCTTCGATGTGGCGGACAATCCCCCGGCAACGGGCGTGGTGGACCGGTTCGTGCGACGGTTCAACCGTGCGAGCTACGCGCTGGCCGTGATTGCCATCTACACGATTGCAGCAACGGCGCTGGGGCTGGCGCTCGTGCCCTCCCTCTGGATCATGAGCCGGGCGGGGCCGGCGTTGTGGCGATGGGGCAGCTGGGCCCGGTGGCCGCTGCTCGGCGTGGCGAGCGGCGCGTCATTGTTCCTGTGGGGATTCTCGCTGCTGGTCGTGGTTCCGGTATTCAACCTCGTGCTGCCGACGCGGCTCAAACGGTTCGACGGCGGCTATTTCACGGCTGCTGCCGTACCGTGGTATCTGCACAATGGGCTGTTCTACCTGGTGCGTCTCACGTTTCTGCCGTTCGTGACGCTGACGCCGTTCGGCGTGTGGTTCCTGCGGGCGATGGGAATGCGGATGGGAAAGGGGCCGCGCATCACGACGGAGTATCTGACCGACGTCTCGATGATCAGGTTGGGGGACGATGTATCGATCGGAGGGAGCGCGCAGATCTTCTGCCACTACGGGGGCGCGGGGCGGCTGGTGATCGCGCCGGTGACGATCGGGAGTCGAGCGACGATCGGCGAGAAGGCGACGGTGATGGGTGACGTGGAGGTGGGCGAGGGAGCGACGGTGCTGGCGCACTCGGTGCTGCTGCCCGGCACGCGGGTGGGTCCGCGCGAGCGGTGGGGCGGCGTGCCGGCTCGTCGGATCGAGGCCGACGAGTGGGAGCGGTACCGGCGGGAAGTGGGGGCCGTCACGCTGGGGGGCGCGCCTCCAGCGTGACCGCCGAGCGCTACTTCAGCACCGCGTTGAGCAGTGCGGCGAGCCGGTAGCCGGCCAGCGCGATGCGCGCTTCGGAGGCGGCGAGCGCCGCGGCCTGGTACGCAGACGAAGGCGCGGCGCCCGGCGTGATCCCGGCGTATACCTGGCGCTGGGAGATGACCAGGCTCTCGTGCTCCCACGTGGCCACGCCGAGCGAGTCAGCCTGTAGCTGCATGGCCGAGAGCGGATGGGCGCGCTCGACCATCGCGGCCAGCCGCGATGCGTAGGCGATGGAATCCTCGCCGGGTTCGCGCGAGACGGACTCGTCGAGGATGTTGTCCCAGAAGGCATGCAGCCGGTGGTGCTCGTCGCCGAGGACGAAGTCGTTGCCGCCCTTGTCGCCGGCCGGCAGCGGATTCTGCGCCGTGACGCGCGAGCTGGCGTGCAGCGGCTGGTGGATGTCGCCCACGAGGTGAAGGATCCATGTCAGGTCCACGGCCTTGGCCGTGTCCGGCATGCTGGGATCGGCGAGCGCATCGCGGAAGGCGTTGATGCGCTCGCCGGCGTTCGACGAGTCGGGACCGGTGCCCGGGATGTCGTGCGGCTGGCCGTTCTCGACATCCCAATAGAAATCGGCGTAGTGCCAGGTGGGGCGGTTATAGGCGTACCAGGGTGTGTTTCTGTCGCGGACGAGATCGGGCCAGGTAGACGCGTTCATGAACAGCGCGCGGTCGCGTTCGGCGGCGGTGCCGGTGGACGGGCGAAGCGACGCGAGATTGGCGAGCGGCGGGCCGTGCATGAGCAACTCCACGGCGCGCGCGCGGGCCGTGGGCGTCATGTGCTGCCAGGCGATGTCGGCGATGGTGCGGTGGCCGGTGGCGTTCCAGGCGGAAAGGAGCCGCGGCGCGAGGAGCACGGCGGCGGCGGTTAGGGCGAAAGCGGTGAGGATGCGGCGCATTGAGTCGGTAGGACGGTAGGACGGTAGGACGGGGAAACTACGTGACCGGGGCGCGGAGTTCAAAGTCGCGCCCCGTAGCCGCAATGGGCCAGGCGGAGAGCGTCCCGATCCCCGGGGCCGACTACACCCCGGGCACCGGCACGCTGCGCCGCAAAGCATCCCATCCCACCAGGCGGCGGGCGTCCTCGTCCCACAGGGTGAGCCGCACGGTCTTGCGGCTCTCGAGGATGCCGATGGTGGTGGCCTCCTGGAGCCGCTCGTTGGCGTCATGGCACTCGTGGAGCCGGTAGTTGGGAATGCGCGGGCTCAGGTGGTGCACGTGGTGCAGCCCGATGTTGCAGGTGAACCAGTTGAGCACGGCCGGGAGCTTGTAGTACGAACTGCCGCGAATCGACGCCGTGACATAGTCCCACTCCTCGTGCTCGGCCCAGTACGTGTCTTCGAACTGGTGCTGCACGTAGAACAGCCAGATACCGGCGGCGCCGGCGATCATGAACACGGGCACGTAGATCTCAACCACGGCCAGCGGACCGATGAGCGCCGAGAAGCCGAGGACGAGTGCGACGAGTGCGAGGTCGGTCTCCCGCACACTGGCTTGCTCCTTCTTGCCCGTTGCCGTGCTGCGCGAGCGCCAGCGCTGGCCCAAGGCGAGCTGAAGCGGCCCGAGGCCGAACAGCACCAAGGGGTGCCGGAACAGGCGGTAGCGCAACTTGCCCAGCCGCGAGAGCGCCTGATACTCGCGTACGGTGAGCGTCCACACGTCGCCATGGCCGCGGCGATTGAGATCGCCCGACGAGGCATGGTGGAGCACGTGGTCGCGCCGCCACTGCACATATGGGGTGAGGGCGAGCACGCCGGTGAACCAGCCGACGACATCGTTCGCCCATCGCTGTTCGAACAGCGAACCGTGGGCGCAGTCGTGCATGATCGTGAACGTGCGTACCGTCAGGCCGGCGGCCGGAATGGCGAGCAGCAGCGTCACCCAATAGGGGAACGCGAGGCTGCGGTACATGACGTAAAGCGCGATGGCGAGCGGAACGAGCGTGCTCGCGACCTGCCAGATGCTGCGCATGAGCGATGGCGCTTCGAATGGCGTCACCATCTGGCGCCATGCGAGGTTGGATCGTGCATCGGGCGTGGATGCGGACGCGCGCGCGGTGCCGGCAGCGGAGGCGGCCGTGATTGCTGAACCCATAGGATGTGGGAGCGAGGAGTTCCGGCGGCGGGCTGCCCCAGGATGAGGCGTATCCGGACTGCTTCAATCTACTCCAGCTACCACGGTCGCGCGGTCAGGTATTTGCCGGGGATCAGGCGTTTCTGTACAAATCCCGCCTGGTGAGTGGAATCGAGACGTTTCCGGTGGAATCGGGTTTTCCCAACAGCACCTGGCAGACGCCGATCTCGGCGGCCGCGAAGGCGTGCGCCGAGGCCGCCATGTACAGCCGCCACGTGCGCGCCGTGGCTTCGCTCGTCAAGCGGACGGCTTCGTCGTAGCGTGCCTCGAGGCGCCGCACCCAGGCTCGCAGCGTGGCCGCGTAGTGGGGGCGCAGCGATTCGACGTCCCGGGTTTCGAATCCGGCATGCTCGGCGGCTTCGATCTCGAGTGCCAGTGGGACGAGATCCCCGTCGGGGAAGACGTAACGATCGACGAACCTGCCCTCGCGCCATACCAGCCGCCGGAACGCCGCGCGCCATCCCCGGTCATGGCGCGTCGGCGCTTCGACGATGCCGTGATTCATGAACAGCCCGCCGGGTCTGAGCAACCGGTGCATGGCACCGAAGTACTCGGCCATGTGGTCGCGGCCGACGTGTTCGAACATTCCCACGCTGACGATCTTGTCGAATGGCTCTGCCGGCGCGAGTTCACGATAATCGCGCACTTCCACGCGGATACGGTCAGCGAGCCCCGCGTCGCGAATGCGGGCGTCGGCGAGCGCGGCCTGTGAGGGGCTGAGCGTGATGCCGGTGGTGTGGACGCCGTAATGGGCGGCCGCGTGCATCACGAGCGCGCCCCACCCACAGCCCACGTCGAGCAGCCGTTCGCCGGGCCGCAGCCGCAGCTTACGACACAGGTAGTCCAGCTTCGCCCGTTGCGCCTCGTCGAGCGTGACATCGGGGGACGCGAAGTACGCGCACGAATAGACCATGTGCTCGTCGAGCCAGAGCGCGTAGAAGTCATTGCCCACGTCGTAGTGCGACCGGACGGCGGCGCCATCGCGCCCCAACGAGTGGCGGCGTCCGGCACGCCGCGCCAGGCGCCCTGGCGGGACCCGGCCCGCGTCCGTGGCGGGGAGCGCCATCAGATGCCGGAACAGGCGCGGCCAGGCACTCGGGTTCGTCAGCCGGTCGCGCACCTGCGGAGCGAGCGCCGCGGCCGCCTCGAAATCGCCTTCCACGTCCAACTCACCGGCGATGAAGGCCTCGGCGATACGGAGTTCGGACGGTGGCCACAACATCCGTCGGAGCGACGACGGCCCTCGAAGGCTGATCGTGAATTTCGCCGGCGCGCGGGCCGCCGGCTCCACTCGGCCGTTCCAGTACCGCAACGCGAACTCGCGCTCCCCGGGCGCACCGAATACGGTGGCCGCGGCGGCCCGCGCGTGAGCGAACACCGCGTCGGCCGCGTCAGATGAGGTTTCAATTGGGACACCCGGCGACGGCGCAATCGCGCGCGCGGGGCGGCTCCGCGAATCACCGACAAGGCCGTGCGTAGAGCGTGCAGGCATTGGTTCGTGGGTGGAGGCGTCGATACCCGTATAGGACTAGCAGAATCACGGCGCGGGTCAAGGGGCTGGGTATGGCACGGCACTCCCAGGCGTTACATTGGCCCCATGCATCGTCGTTCCTGCCGGCTGCACCGCGTGGTTGCGCTACCGCTGGCCCTCTGGTTCGTGGCCCTGTCCATGAACGCCGGGGGCCTCGATGTGTGCCCGATGGACGATGCGGCACACGCGGCGGTCGGCGCACCCACGCAGATGCCCATGGGCGGCGGCATGGCGGGCATGGGGGCAGCGTCGAGGGCGCGGGTCGGGCCGACACCCGCGCCGCCTGTCACGCCCACGCCGGACGGCCCCGCTGCTCCGATGTGCATGGGCGTCTGCTGTTGCTGCAATGCGATGGCGGTGGTGCCGCCCCGCGCGGAGCACGTGCCTGCTCCGGCCGAATTGGCGATCCGCGAGCCGTTGCCTCTGGCGCCGGCCGCAGTGGCGCCTGCCGCGCCGCGATACCTGCTTCCGCCAGCGATCGGCCCACCAGCGCTCCACACCGCCTGAACATTCGACGCCGCTCGACAGCGTCGTCGCGTCCGGAGTGGCCGGGCGCGGCTCGAATTCATCTCGTGTGGAGAACGCATGCGCCGCATCGTATGCATGCTCGCCCTGGCGGCGAGCCCAAGTGTATTGCTTGCCCAACAGTCGCGAACGCAACGGACGGATTCCGTCCGCGCGGACTCCGCGAAGCGCGCCGCGCAGAGTCTGAGCGCGGTGAACATCGTGGCGGCGCCGGTGGATCGCAGCCAGCCGAGCACGACGACGCTGATCGCGCCGTCGGTGATCAGCGCGACCCCGTCCAACAGCACGTGGGATCTGCTGCGCCAGACGGCGGGCGTCGAGGTGCACGAACAGGGTCAGGGACCCGGGTTCGCATCCGATGCGTCGCTGCGCGGGTTCAGCTCCGACCACTCCACCGATATCGCGCTCTGGATCGACGGCGTGCCGGTAAACGAGCCGGTGAACGGGCACGCCGAGGGCTACGACGATTTTAGCGAAATTTTCACGGATGCCGTGCAAAGCATCTCCGTCACCGACGGGCCGACCAACCCGCTGTTCGGCAACTTCGCGATGGGCGGGGTCGTGAACGTTCGCACGCTGGACCGCATGCAGGGCACGCAGGCCGACGCCAGCGTGGGGTCGTACGGCAGCGCGCAGGCGACGGTGATGACCGGGTTCGATCACGGCGATCAAGGCGGTGGCGTATTCGGCGTGCACTACGAGCACGACGACGGCTTCCGTCCGAACGCCGGGTACGATCTGGGGCAGGGACATGCGCGCATCGTGCACCAGCTGTCGCACGGTTTCTCGCTCGACCTGGGAGCCGAGCTGTACGGCACTGACTGGAAGGCTCCGGGATTCCTGAGTAGCGACGAGCTTGCGCAGCACGAGTACAGCATCGTGTCCAACCCCTCGGACGGTGGCTACAAGCGCCACGCCCAGGAGCGCGCCAGTCTGCGGTGGATGGGCGAGTCGATGTTCTGGCGGACCACGCTGTACGCGACTCAGGGACGGTGGCAGAACTTTCTCACGATCCCGCCCGCGGGCGGCCAGTTCGAGGGGAGCGGCAGCCAGACGGAAGAGGAGGACGCGCGGTACGGCACGGGGCTCACCAGCGCACTCACCTTCGAGCTTCCGCGCGGCGAATTGACAGTCGGCGCGGAAGGGCGGTGGGATCACGCCCATTACGAGAACTATTTCACGACGAACCGCAGCCGGGACTCACTGAACGCGGAGGCGATCGGCGTGCAGTCGTCGGGGGCGATCTTCCTGCAGTCGTACACCAATGTGACCGACCGGCTCCGACTCGACGTCGGCGGCCGGGCCGATATCCTCGACACCAGGTCCATTCAGGACCAGGTCGGGGAATTCCGTGGCAACACCGGGGTTTTCTCGCCGAAGATCGGCGCCACCTATCGGCTCGCCGATCCGCTGTCGGCGTACGTGGCCTGGGCGCGCGGGTTCCGGTCGACCGACGGCGTGCTGTTCGACCCCACGCTGCCGGTGATCACCGAGTGGGACTACGAGGGCGGGCTCAAGTTCGACCGGCAAGGGGTGTTCGCGTCGGCGACGGTATTCCGGATGAACGTGAGCAACGAGCAGACGACCAATCCGCTAACCGGCGAAGCCAACAATGGCGGATCGAGCCTGCGACAGGGGCTGGAGCTCGAGTGGGCGCTGCCCGTGGCGCCGACGGTCGAGGTGACCGGCGACTGGACGTTCAACGACGCCCGCTACACGCACCTGACAATCGAGTCGGAAGAAGATGGCAGCCTCGAGACCGTAGACGGCATGCGCGTGTACAACACCGCCAAGTACGTGGGGTCTGGCGCGGTGCAGTATACCGCGCAGGGTGCTCCGTGGAGCTTGCGGCTGAGCGGCAACTGGGTGGGGCCGTATTCGCCATTCGACGAGCCGGGCACGGTGCTGGGCGCGTACGGGCTGATGCACGCCGACTTCTCGACCACCGTGGCCGGCTCTCGCGTGTTCCTGGGGGTTCGCAATCTGCTCGATCGCGCGTATCCTGAACTCGTGGCAGGAGGGCTCGTCTCGCCCGGCCAGCCGAGGTCGCTGTTCGTCCAGGTGAAGCGTGCGTTCTGACGGGAGGATTCGATGAAGCACGGCAGCGGGCGGGCGGTCGCGGTGGCGGTATTCGTGGTCGCGTTGTCAGGGTGCGATCGCGCGCGCGACACGCTCGATCGGATGGAGGGCGAGCCGCTTGTGCGCGGGGCGGTGGTCGATCCGCCCGTGCCACGCCCAAACGTGACGATGACCAGCACGGCGGGTGCGCCGTTCGATTTCGGGCGCGCAACCCGGGGCAGGGTGACGCTGGTGACCTTCGGCTACACGCACTGCCCCGACGTGTGCCCCGTGCACATGGCGAACATCGCCGGGGCGCTCAAGCAGCTGCCCCCGGACGAGCGCGACCGGATAATGGTGGTGTTCGTGACCACCGACCCGGAACGGGACTCACTGCCCCAGCTGCGCCAGTGGCTCGGTTCGTTCAACCCGGCGTTCATCGGGTTACGGGGCAGCGACGACCAGCTGGCGGCGATGGAACGGGCGTTCGGTATCCCGCCGGCACAGCGCGAGGACCTGGCGGGTGCCGGGTACGGCGTGAGCCACTCGGCGCAGGTGTTCGCCTTCACCCCCGACGACAGCGCGCACGTAATCTATCTTCCGGGCACGACCAGCGCCGACTACGCCCACGACCTTCCTCGGCTCCTGCGGAATGTATACTAAGAGACTACTGGTTTGGTGTGCCGGCGCGGCCGGAATGCTGGCCCTGGTGGCGGGGTGCCGGGTGCTGTCGGTGGACGAAACCGGGCCCGTGGGCTGGACGCGCGGGTACCTCGTGTCGCCGGCGCCGGGGTCCCCGGCCGTACTCTACCTCTGGGTCACCAACCCGACGTCGCACGCCGACACGGTGACCGGCGTGCACGTGGCCGACGCCGACAGCGCGCGGATGCACCGCACGATGGCGATGGGCAAGGGCATGGACCAGATGATGCCGGAGGCCGCGCTGGGCGTGCCCGCACACGACACGGTGAGGTTCGCGCCGGGCGGGTTGCACATCATGGTGTTCGGCGTGGCCGGCAAAGTTTCACCGGGCGACTCGACGGCGCTGACGTTGACCTTCCGCAAGGCGGGGGACGTGCAGGGTTGGGCGCACGTCATCACGTACGCGCAGGTGGACTCGCTGGTCATGCGGTGACGGGCGCCCGGCCCGACGCGCGGAGGACCTCGCGTTGCGCTTTCGGGGCGCTCGGTCGCTTGACCCGGCCGCCGGCACGCACTTAGACTGACGTGAGAAGCAGTCCAGGGGTGATGGAGCTCACCCGCAACCGCCGGAGTAACTGGCTGATGGCTCCTACGCAATCGCTGCGCGGGAGCCATACTTGTGTCCATGACCGATCTGCATCCGGTGCTCAACGAGCACCAGCGACGCCACTTCTCGGTGCTCCTCGTGGGACTCGACGAAGCGCTGGCGCGCATCGAGCAGTTGGCCGACCCCGACCGCCAAGCGTGGGGTCCGCTCACCGAGTACGCGGACGACCTGCCGCCGCGGTTCGCGGCCGAGGCGCATCCGCTGATTGCCGACCTGCGCGCGCGCATCCTGGCGTTGGGCGCGCTGCTGGGCACGGGGAGTCGCCGGATGTCGCGGGAGCGGAGCATCCGCGCCATGGTGACGTCGGCCACGATCCGGCTGGAAGACAGCCGGGCACGCGGGCTGCGCGGTTACGGAGCGGTGGACCCGAGCGTGCACGAGCATCTCGATCCCGTGCTGGACGACCTCATCGAGCGGTTCCGGGCGGTGGGGCGGCTGGCCGCGTGGGAGGCGGCGGGGCCGAACCCGCCGGCGCGGCCATGAGGTTTCTCATAAACGTGGGATACGTGGCGCTGGGCGCGGCGATCGGCGGGGCGCTCCGCTATGCCGCGACGGTGTTCATTCAAGGGCGGGCCGGCCCGGGCTTTCCCGTGGCTACCATGCTCGTCAACATCTCGGGCTCGCTAGTACTCGGCTTCCTGGTGGCGTACCTGGCCGAGACGGCGGTCGTGCGGCCCGAATTGGGGCTGCTGCTCACGTCGGGATTGTGTGGCGGTTACACCACGTTCTCGACGTTCAGCTACGAGACGTTCGCGCTGCTGCGCGACGGCGAGTACAATCGGGCGGGGGTGTACGTGTTCCTGAGCGTCGGCGTGTCACTGGTGGCGATGTTCGCCGGGTTCGCGGCCGCCCGCGGCGCCATCCACCTGCAGCGGGGAGGAGCGTGACGATGGCAGAGCACCATCCGGGGAGCATCACCCACGGCTTCAAGGGTGAGCGCGTGCTCATGCGCGTGCACATCGGCGAGAGCGACAAGTACGAGGGCAAGCCGCTCTATCAGCAGATCGTGGAGTTGCTGCGCAAGCGCCACTACGCCGGCTGCACCGTGTTCCGCGGGATCATGGGATTCGGCGCCACGGCGCACCTGCACACCGACCGGTTCCTCGAGCTGTCGAGCGACCTGCCGATTGTCGTCGAATGCGTGGACACGCCGGAGCGCATCGAGGATATCCTGCCTGAGTTGGACGACATGATCGGGGGCGGGCTCATCACGCTGGAGCGCGCGAAGGTAATCATGTATCGGGGGAACGTTCCACCCGACCGGCGCAGCGGCAGCTGGTCGATCGACCTGACGGGCGACCGGGGGAGCGGGGACAAGGCCGACGGGTCGTAGCCGGCGCTCCGTCATGTCCGTCTCCTCCCCGCCAGCAAGCCATACGTCTGGAGCTGCCAACGCCGGAGGTGCCGTGCTCCGCCGGCTGGCCGACATGGCGGGTGATCTCGGGGAAATCCGGCTGCGCGACGAGGCGCTGCAACTCGCCGACCGTGCGGGCGCGGGTCGGTTCTATGTCGCCTGCGTCGGGCAGTTCAAGCGCGGAAAGTCCACCCTGCTCAACGCGCTCGTCGGCGACACCGTGCTGCCGGCGGGGGTGGTGCCGGTCACTGCCGTGCCGACAATTGTGCGGCACGGGGCACTGGGCGCCCGGATCCGCTTCGCCGATGGCGCCTGGCGCGAAGTGGACCCGGCGCGGCTCGCGGATTATGTGTCCGAGGCGAGCAACCCCGAGAACATCAAGGGTGTAGTTGCAGCGGAAGTCCTGGTGCCGAGCCCGCTGCTCCATTCGGGCATGTGCCTGGTGGACACGCCGGGGCTCGGATCGGTGTTTCGGGCGAACACGGAAGCGACGCGCGCCTTCGTGCCGCACGTAGATGCGGCGCTGATCGTGCTCGGTGCGGATCCGCCGATCGGCGGCGACGAATTGGCATTGGTCGAGGCCGTGGCGGAAGAGGTGACCGACCTGATCGTGGTGCTTAACAAGGCCGACCGGACGAGCGACCGGGACCTCGCCGACGCCGCGACGTTCACGCGCCAGGTTCTCGAGGGCCGCCTCGGCCGGCCCATCGGCCACATATATGAAGTGAGCGGACTGGAACGGCTGGAGCAACGCGGGCCGCCGCGGGACTGGCCGCGGCTGGTGGAGACGCTGGAGGAGCTGGCGCGCGGGTCGGGCGCGACGCTGGCTCGGCAGGCCGCGCGCCGGGGCGAGGTGCGTATCGCGCGACGCCTGCTGGAGATTACCGGGCAGCATCAGGAGGCGTTGACGCTCCCGCTGGCGGAATCGGAAGCGCGCATCACCACGCTTGCCGCCGCCGGCGCGCAGGCCGACCGGTGGCTTCGTGATCTTGCGGCGGTCATGGCCAGTGACGAGCGGGACGTGCTCCGCCGCCTTGACACCGACCGCTCGGCGTTCGTGGCGGCCGCGCTCCCGGAGGCCCGCCGCGATCTCGACGCCCGACTGGCGGTGCGGCTGGCGTGGTGGGGCCCGCGCGTGCGGCGCCTCGCTATGGCCGCCGCCGTGGATGCCGTGCGCGCCCGCATCGGCCCCTGGCTCGACGAGCAACGGGTGGCAGCGGCGGCGGCGTTCACCGAACTCTCCGCCCGGTTCCAGAAGCTCGAACGCGAGTTCGTCGCCCGCGTGGCTGCGCTCGGCGTGCCCGAGTTCTCCGGTGCGGCGGACGCCGCGGCGTCCGATCGATTGGAGGGGAAGCCCTCGTTCTATTTCCAGGCCGAACTTCGCGTGGCCGAACCGGCGTCGCCGCTGCGGCACGCAATCGACGTGGTGCTCGCACTGATCGCCCGGGACGTATTCCGTCGCGACGCTGACCGGTTTCTGGTTCAACTGTTAAAGATGAACAGTTGGAGGGTCCGGGGGGAGGTCACGCAGCGCGTGGAGGAAAGCCGGCGCCGGTTGGAGCGCATGACCCGGGCGACGCTGGCCGACGTCCAGGCCACTACGGCGCGCGCGCTGGCCGAGGCGAAATCGATCCGCTCGCAAGGCGCCGAAGAGACCCGCGCGGCGCTCGACCGACTAGGAGCGCTCGCCGCCGAGTTGCGGGCCCGGGCAACTTGACCGCCGCCGTCAACGCCACTACGTAGCAGTATCACGCATCACTTCCGGGAGTTCGAACATGAATGCTTCGACGCCTGCCGATCCGTCCATCGTCGCCAGGGGATACGTGCACCCCGAGTCACTCGTCACGACCGCCTGGCTGGCGGAGCACCTCGCCGATCCGAACCTACGCGTCATCGAGAGCGACGAGGACGTGCTGCTGTACGACACCGGGCACATTCCGGGGGCGCAGAAGGTGGACTGGCACGCGGATCTCAACGATCCTCTGGTGCGCGACTATATCGATCGCGACCAGTTCCAGGCGCTCGTCCGCCGGCTGGGGATCGACGAGACCACGCCCGTTGTCTTCTACGGCGACAAGAGCAACTGGTGGGCCTGCTACGCACTGTGGGTGTTCCACCTCTATGGATTCACCAACGGGCGCATCCTCGATGGGGGGCGCATCAAGTGGGAGCTGGAGGGGCGGCCGCTGGTCACCGATGTGCGCCGCTACCCGCTCACGCAGTACATGGCGCCGGCGCGCAGCGACACGAAGATCCGGGCTTTCATAGACGACGTGAAGCGCCACGTGACCGCCCACCGCCAGTTGGTGGACGTGCGCTCCCCTGACGAATACACGGGCAAGAAGCTGCACATGGCCGACTACCCGCAGGAGGGGGCGCTGCGCGGCGGGCACATTCCGGGGGCGAAGAGCGTGCCCTGGGCGCGGGCGGCGAACCAGGATGGCACCTTCAAGACGGCCGATGAACTCCGTGCGATCTACGAGCGGGAGCAGGGGCTCAGCCCCACCGACGACGTGATTGCCTACTGCCGCATCGGCGAGCGGTCGTCGCACACCTGGTTCGTGCTCACGTACCTGCTGGGGTTCGAGAAGGTGCGCAACTACGACGGCAGTTGGACGGAGTGGGGGAACGCGGTGCGGGCGCCGATTGAAAAGTAGGACGGTAGGACGGAGAGAGCGTTCGACGATCCCCGTCCTACCGTCGTTCTCACCGGAGGCGTCAACGTCGGCGACCGCCGATGGTGCGTGGCCTGCTCGTACCCGAACGCCAGCTTGATCAGCGTACGCTCATCCCACGGCCGGCCGAAGAACTGGAGACCGGCAGGGAGCACGCCCCCGCGCGAATAGCCCATGGGCACGGTGACGGCCGGGAACCCGGTGCTCGGCGAGAAGAACTGGTTGTTGTCGCCGGCCGGCGTGTTGAGGTCGCCGATCAGCCGCGGCGGGTTGCTCCACGTGGGGTAGACCAGCGCGTCCAGGTGCATGGAGTCCAGCAATTGTGTGACGGCCGTGCGGAGCCGTGCCCGCATGGCCTCCTGGCTCGCGCACCCCGGATTGCTGGCCGACGTGTCGTCCACGGCCTCGGCGTCCTTGAGCCGGACCTCGATCGATGGATGGTAGTTTCGGGTGCGAATCAGTTCGGCCAACGACTTCACGGGCGGCGTCGGGCTGAGCGAAGCGAGATAGGCGTTGAAATCGCGCTTGAAGGTATTGCACCCGGCGGTCTGCAGGCGCCGGATGGCGGTCAGGTCGGGCACGGCCACGGAATCGACGATCGTCGCGCCCTGAGCCCGAAGGTCGTCCAGCGCGGCGTCGAACAGCCTGGCGATCTCGGGGTCGAGCGTGGGCGTGTCGTACGCCTGGTGCAGCACGCCGATGCGCGCGCCATGCAACCCGCCCGGCACCAGCGCCGAAGCGTAGTCCGCGGTCTCGTGGCCACGGCTGGCCAATGTGGCCGGGTCGCCCGGGTCGGGGCCGGCCATGACCTGCAGGACGGCGACGGCGTCGGCTACGGTGCGCGCCATCGGACCGGTGACGTCGGCGCCCAGGAACAGCGGCACCACCCCCGACCGGCTGGTGAGTCCCATCGTGGGCCGGATGCCGACCAGCGCTTGGTGCGACGACGGCCCGCGAATGGAGTTGCCGGTGTCGGTGCCGAGTCCGACGGCGCCCATGCTCGACGCCACCGCGGCGGCGGTGCCGCCGCTCGAGCCCGCGGTCACGCGGTCCAACTCGTAGGGATTGCGCGTGTAGCCGGGCAGAATCGAACTGACGGTCTCGTAGGGGCTAAACGCCAACTCGGCCATGTTCGACTTGGCGAGCACGATGGCGCCGGCGGCACGCAGCCGTGCCACGACGAACGCGTCGTGATCGGGAGCGTAGCCCTTGAAGGCGAGCGAGCCGCCCGTGGTCTGGAGTCCCTTCGTGTCGTAGTTGTCCTTGACGATGATCGGGATGCAGAACAGCGAGCCGGCGGCCGCGCCCCTCGCGGCCACGTGATCGAGGCTGTCGGCCACGGCGACGGCGTCAGGGTTCACGAGGATGATGGCGTTGATCGCCGGTCCGTTCTTGTCGTAGGCGGCGATGCGGTCCAGATACGCCTGCACGAGGCCGTGGCAGGTGATCGCGCCACTCTGCAGCGCGGCGTGGACGCTGGCGATGCTCGCCTCCACGACGTCGAATCGAGGCGTGGGTGGCGCCTGCGCAGCGGCGGGTGCGGCGAGAGTGAGCGCCAGCGCAATCATGCCGGTTTTGCGGATGGACGGACTCATCAGGTTCTCACGTGGCTTGGATGCCGGTGATTTGGGTCGTCAACGGCCCACCGTGCGGCGATCGCGATAGGCGCGTGATTCGTACACTTCCGGATTCACGATATTCGGCGCGGGCGCGCCCGCGAGATGGGCGAGGGCGTTCGCGGCTGCCATGATGGCCATGCGGTCGCGCGTGTCGGTGCTGGCCGACGCGATGTGCGGTACGAGCACCACGTTCCCACATTCGGCGAGTCCGGGCTCCATGGCGGGTTCATGCTCGAATACGTCCAGCGCCGCGCCAGCGATGGTCCCGTCCTGCAAGGCCCGCACGAGCGCGTATTCGTCCACTACGGGGCCACGCGACACGTTGACCAGAAACGCCGTGCGCTTCATGAGCGCCAGCGCGCGGGCGTCGATCAGGTGGTGCGTCTCGGCGGTGAGCATCGGGTGGAGCGTCACGAAGTCGCTCCGGCGGAGCAGGTCGGCGAGGTCGGCCCACCGGACCGCCTGGTGGGCCTCGATGCGGTCGCGGGCATAGGGATCGTAGGCCAGCACCTCCATCTCGAATCCCGCGGCGCGCCGGGCCACGGCGGCGCCGATGCGGCCGAACCCGACCACGCCGAGCACCTTGCGGTGCCCGCTGCCGCCCGGACTGACGTCGGCGCCGAGCAGCAGGTTCGGGCCCCATAACTTGTAGCGCCCCGCCGCCATGTAGGCGTTGGCTTCGGGAATGCGCCGCGCGGCGGCGAGGATGAGCGCCCAGGTGAGATCGGCCGTGGTATCGGTGAGTACGCCCGGCGTGTTGCTCACCGGAATGCCGAGCTCGGTTGCCGCGGCGAGATCGACGTTGTCAAACCCGACGGCATAGTTCGCCACGCCCAACAGCGCCGGGTTGGCAGCGAGTAGGGCGCGGTCCACCGTCTCCGTGAGCAGCGACAGCAGCACGTTGCACCAGCGCGCGCCGTCTTCGAGCACGCGGCGGGCCACGGGGGCTTCGTCGTTCTCCTGCCCCACTCGTATCTCCGCCTTTCCCTCGACCAACGCATCGAATCCGGCCTGGGGAATACGGCGAGTGACGAACACACGGCTCATCGCATCGACTCCGGCTCCGCCATGAAGCGCGCGAACCCGTCGCGGTCGTCGGCAGCGGCGGCCAGGCGCCGTACGCCTTCCCGCAATACGTCGAGCGAGGCCGCAATGGACAATCGCACGTAGTGCTCGCCCTCAGCTCCCCGCGTGCCGAACGATTCACGGTGCAGCACGGCCACGCCATGCCGGTACAGCGCGAACAGCTGGAACAGTCGCGACGGCGAAGTGCGCCGCTGAGCGGCCGGGTCGAGCGCGGCGTACGCATCCAGCACGCCGAGTCGCTCGCACACGCCGCCGATGTTGGGAAAGACGTAGAATGCCCCCTGCGGGGTATTGCAGCGCACCCCCGGAATGGCGTTGAGCGCCGGCACCACCCAGTTGCGGCGCGTCTGAAACTCGGCCACCATGCGCGCGATCGCTTCGTAGGACGCCGGACTCTCAAGCGCCACCCGTCCCGCTTCCTGGGTAAACGGCGCCACGCACGACGTCGTCTGGATCACCTGCCGCTTGAACACCTGTGCCTCTTCGGCCGAAGGGAGCACGGAGTAGCCGAGGCGCCACCCGGTCATCGCAAATCCCTTGGAATGGCCGCTCGCGATGATGGTTCGTTCGGCCATGCCGGGTTGCGATGCGATGCTGGCGTGTTCCACGCCGTCGAACAGGATGTGTTCGTAGATCTCGTCGCTGTAGACGCGCACGTGGGGACCGCACCGCTCGCGGATCACCGCCGCCACTTCGGCCAGTAGCGTGGCGGGCAGCACGCCCCCCGTGGGATTGGACGGCGAACAGAACATGATGAGCTTCGTCTTCGGCGTGATCAGCGCAGCGAGGTCGTCGGCCGTGAAGGCGAATTCGTGGTCCTCGCGCAGCCGGAGCGGGACGGGCACGCCACGTACGAACGTGGTCCATGACTCGTAGATCGCGAATCCTGGGCTCGGGTAGATGACCTCGTCGCCCGGATCGACGTAGGTCTGGAGGGTGAGCGAGATCGAAGGCTTGGCGCCCGGCAGCACCACCACGCGCGCCGGATCGACGGCGATGCGCCGGGTACGCGCCACGTAATCAGCGATCGCCTTGCGCAGCGACAACACCCCTTGGGGATCGGAGTAGTGGGTGTTCCCGCGCCGGATCTCAGCGATGCCGGCTTCGTTGATGTGGGGGGCGCTGTCGAAGTCGGGTTCGCCGATGGTGAGCCGAACGACGTCACGCCCGCGGGCAACGGCGCGGGCGACGTCCTCGCCGAACGTGAACGAGCCTTCGACGCCGAGGTCGTCGAGTCGTCGTGCAAAGAGAGGCATGCTATCCGTGGCTGGTGCGGGCTTGGGCGGGGCGCCATCAAGATGTGCGGCTGAGCGCCCGGGCGCGAGGGTTCGGGCGGGTTATATTCTCGCCCATGCGCATCCTGCTCCAGCGCGTGTCGCGGGCCGAAGTCCGCGTGGACGCGCGTGTCACCGGGTCCATTGGCCGCGGCTTTCTGCTTCTGGCGGGCTTCACGCACACCGACACGGAGGCCGAACTCGCCTGGATGGCCGAGAAGGTCGTGGGGCTGCGGCTGTTCGCCGACGCCGAGGACAAGATGAACCTCTCGTTGGCCGACGTGAACGGGGCCCTGCTCGTGGTGTCGCAATTCACCCTGTACGGCGACGCTTCCAGGGGACGCCGGCCGAGTTTCATCGACGCGGCGCGCCCGGAAGTGGCGATCCCGCTGTACGAGCGGTTCGTGGCACTGTTACGGGCCCGGGGTATGCCCACCGAAACCGGCGAGTTCGGAGCGATGATGGACGTGGAGCTGGTGAACGACGGCCCGGTGACGCTATGGCTGGAGAAGTAATGCACCCGCGGGTGATCCTCGCCTCCGCATCGCCGCGGCGCCGGGATCTCCTCACGCTCATCGGCGTTCCGCACGCGGTGCGGCCAGCGGACATCGACGAGACCTACCTGCCCGGAGAGCGGCCGGTGGCCCATGCCGAGCGGCTGGCCCGCGAGAAGGCGGTGGCGCTGGGCGAGCCGGATGCGGTAGTGATCGGCAGCGACACGATCGTCGTGGTGGACGGCGACGTACTGGGCAAGCCGGCGGACGAAGCCGAGGCGGCGGCGATGCTCCGGCGGTTGAGCGGGCGCTCGCACGTCGTGATGACGGGCGTCGCCGTCGCGTGGCGGGGGCGCGTCGCGTCGGGAGTGGAGAAAGTGGGCGTCACCCTTCGCCCGCTGAGCGATGACGACATCGCGCGCTACATCGCCACCGGCGAGCCGATGGACAAAGCGGGGGCCTACGGCATTCAGGGGTACGGCGCCACGATCGTGATGCGGGTGGACGGCGACTACTTCGCGGTGATGGGGCTGGCCCTCAACCGCCTCGTGGGCCTGCTCGAGGGGATGGGGCTGCGCTATCCGTTCGGCGCGCTCGAGGCGGCGCGGCCATAGCTGACCCCGTACGCCGACCGCCAGCGCTCGACGCGGTCGAGCACGTCGCGCACGCTGATACGCGGCATGCGACCCCGGCGGTTCTCCATCGAGATCGGATAGTCCTCGCCCGGCTCGCCGTACACATCGATCATCAGGTCGTGAAACTTGCGGTACGGACCCGTGCGCTTGGGATTGGTGTACCCGAGCAGGCTCACCACCGGGCGGTCGAGCGCCACACTCGCGTGCAGGGGTCCTGTGTCGGGCGACAGCACGAGAGCGGCGCCGTCCAGGATCCCCACGAGGTTGCGCAGCCCACTCCCCAGCGCCGACCGTGGCGCCACCGTTGAGCGTTCCAGTATGACGCGCTCGGCGTGCAGCTCGCGCGGAGAGCGGCCCCCGACCAACACCGGCTGAAGGTCGAAGTCGTGGTGGATCGCATCGGCCACCTTGGCCCAGCGTTCGGGGGCCCAGTCCTTGTCGGGCTTGCTCGTGGCGACGACGATGACAGCGGCCGGCCGCTCCAGGTTGGCGTAGAACTCGCGCTGCCAGGCGCGCTCGGCGGGCCAGGGGCCGAGGTCCCACACCACGGGTTCGTGCGGCACGCCGAGGGCGGTGAGGAATTCGAAATACTGATCCTGCACGTGCTGGCCGGCGTGCGGGGGAATGCGGTGGGTGGTGAACAGCCAGTTCAGATCTCGCGCCCGCGCCCGGTCGAAGCCGAGCTTGAAGGGGGCGCGTGTGAACGACGTGACGACGCCGGCCTTGAAGTACACCTGGAGATCGACCACGAGGTCGAACCGCCGCGCCGCGAGCTGCGCACGCACGTCGGTGAACGCGTGCCACCCCTTGCTCCGGTCGAACAGCACGATCTCGTCCACCGACCGGTGGCCGCGCACGAGCATGGCGGGCCCGGGCTGCAGGACCCACGTGATATGACTGGCGGGATGGGCGCGCTTGACGGCGTTGATCACCGGCAGCACGTGCACGGCGTCGCCCACCGCGCTCATCATCACGACGCAGACGCGGTCGAGGTTCGCTTCGATCATGGGCGTGAAGATATCGCCTGGGCGGCGAGCGCGATCGCTTCGCGCACGATGTCGTCGGCCGTGATGCCGTCGGGAGAGGGCCGCACGATCATCCGCGACGGACCCACGCCCTGGGGGAAGGTGCGCTGGGGCTCGCCGGGCGCGAAGATGCCGAGCGCCGGCACGCCGAACGCGCCGGCGACGTGCAGCGGGCCGGAATCGTGTCCGATGAACAGCGATGCACGGGCGAGCGCGGCGGCGGTATCCACCAGCCGTCCGCCGAACTGATCCACGTACAGCCATCCGACCCGGCCGCCGGCGGCGCGCACTTCGTTCAGCTCAGCGGTACTGCCCAGCCAGAGGGGATCGTAGCCCCGCGCCGCCAGGGCGCTGGCGACGGCGATCCACACCGGCACCGGCACGCACCGTTGGCGCTGACTGGCGAACGGATGGAGTGCGGCCACGCGGTGCACGAGGGTCCGTTCCACGTCGGGCCGCGGCGTAAGGCGACGCGCGTCGAGGCGGTAGTGGAGCGATTGGGGCGCGATGCCGAAGGGGTCCAGAAGACGCGCCTCCTCGTCGAGCACGGGGCGCTGCACGTCTTCGGGCGCGAGCGCGTGGGTGAGCCACTGCGCGTTCTTGCGCCTTTCCAATCCGATGCGTACCGGCACGCCGCACAGCGCGACGGCGCGCGCCGTGCGCCAGGGGGCCGCGGCCAGCACCGCGGTGTCGAACCCGCCGCGCCGCACCTGCGCCATGGCGGCGACGAAGCGGAGCACGCCACCCCGGCCGCGGCCGGGCGCGCGGTCCCAGAACGGATCGGCGGCAATCACGCGCTCCACGTGCGGCACCAAGGCGCCGATCTCACGCGTGTAATCCTTGCACCACAGGGTGATGGCGAGGTCCGGGAATCGTGCCGCGAGCGGCGGGGTGAGCGCCGATGCGAACACGAGGTCACCGAGGTTGTCGAGGCTGACCAGCAGCAGGCGCCGCGGCACGAGGGCGGGGGCGCGCGTTAGATTCTCGTTCACTCTGCCGCGCAACTTCGGGGCCCGCGGCGGGCGAAGCAAGCCCCGAGCGCCCCGTTCGTACCCCGATCCCCCGGAACCTGCCGCCAGGCCCACTTCCGCATGCGCATTCTGCACCTCGATACCGAGCGCGGCTGGCGCGGCGGGGAGCGCCAGGCCTGGTGGCTGGCCGCCGAGCTGGCGCGCCGCGGGCACACGTCAGTGGTTGCAGCGCGCGCCGGCCAGCCGCTGGCCCAGCGCGCGCACGAGGCGGGGCTGCCCGTGGTCAACTGCTCTCCGCGGTTCGAGGGCGACCCGCTCCGGGCCTACCGTATGCGGCGGGCCATCTTGCGGTTCGACATCGACGTCGTGCACGCCCATACGGGGCACGACGTCATGTTGGGCGCGATGGCGATTGCCGGCACAGGGGCCCGACTGGTGATTTCGCGCCGCGTGGACTTCCGGCTCCGTCGCAATGCCGGCACACGCTGGAAGTACGACCGGGCCTCGGCCATCATCGCGGTGTCCCAGGCGGTGGCGAATGTGTTGGCGGCGTGCGGCATCACGCGCGATCGCATTCGCCTGGTGCCCGACGGCGTCGACGTGCACCGTGACATCGACCCGGCGCCGGCGGCTACGCTCGCGGCGCTCGGGGTGCCCCCGGGCGCGCCGGTGGCGGTGCAGGTGGCGCAGCTGGTAGGGCACAAGGACCCCGTGAACTTCGTGCGCGCCGTGGTTCGGGCTCGCCTCGAGGCTCCGGCGCTGCACGGCCTGCTCGTGGGCGACGGGGTGCTGCGGCCGGAGGTGGAGGCGGCGATCCGCGCGCTCGACGCGAAACCGTACGTGCACCTGGCCGGATTTCGGACCGATGCCGACGCGCTGCTCGCTGCGGCCACGGTGTGCGTGCTCAGCTCGCGCGAGGAGGGAATGGGGTCGGTGCTGCTCGACGCGCTGTACCTGGGGCGTCCGATTGCCGCAACGCGGGCGGGCGGCATTCCCGAAGTCGTCGAGGACGAGGTGTGCGGACTCTTGGTGCCGGTGGAGGACCCTGACGCACTCGGCGCGGCGATCGTGCGGCTGGTGAACGACCCGGTGCTTTGCCGGCGGCTGGGAGAGGCGGGGCGCGCGCGGGCCGCGAACTTCTCGGTGGAGCGCATGACCGACGCTACGGAACGCGTGTACGGCGGCGTGCTTGCTGGGCGCGTCGCCGCTCCGTAAGCTGGCGGCATGCGCTCGCACACGCATTATCTGTGGTTCAACACCAAACAGCGCCAGGAGATCATCGACATCACCGATGAACTCGAGGCGGAGTTGGCCAAGAGTGGAATCCGGGAGGGGTTCGCCCTGGTGTCGGCCATGCACATCAGTGCATTGGTGTTCGTCAACGACCACGAGTCGGGGCTCTGGCGCGACATCCTGTACTGGCTGGAGCACACCGTGGCGCCGTGGGGCCCGGCGCGCTACCACCACAACGAGACCGGCGAGGACAACGCGGCCGCGCACCTGCGTTCGTTGACGATGGGCCACGAGGTGATCGTGCCGGTCACGGCGGGGAAACTGGACTTCGGCCCCTGGCAGCGGGTGTTCTACGGCGAGTGGGACGGGCAGCGCCGAAAGCGTGTGGTGATCAAGATCCTGGGCGAGTAGACGGCACGCAGTTCAGATGCGCTCGCCGGCCGCGGCGGCGAGCGCAGCGATCTCCTCGTCGGCCACCGCGGCGCCGAACCGCTGGCGCCATTTGCGCAGCGACCGGGCCAGCCGTGCCAGGTTCAACTCGAGGGCGCGCGCGGGTTCGCCGCCGAACGTGATGCGGTCGACGTCGAGCACGTAGGCCGTGGGCCGTGCGGCATCGCCGGCGATGAGCACGTTCTTGGCGTTGAGGTCGTGGTGGCGCGCGCCGGCCCGGGACAGGACGGCCACGAGGGCGGCGGTGGCGTCGAGCGCGGGGCCGCGCTCGGCGCCCGGGCCGGCGGCGAGGATGGCGGCGAGGTCACGTCCCGGAGACACCTCGCGCGTCACGACATCGGACCGTCCGACCAGCGCCGCGGCGCGATAGACGACGTAGCCCAGCACTTCGGGGGTGGGGACGCCGGCGTGGGCGAGCCGGGCGGCGATGGCGAGTTCGGCCGGGGCGCGGGTGGGAAGGAAGAAGAGATCGCGCGTCACGCCGGCCATGGCGCCGCCGTGGCGGTTGTGGCGCACCACCATGCGTCCCGTTTCCGGGGCGGGCAGGGGCACGGCGTAGGCCGGCTGGCGGCCGGTGAGCCGCATGTGTCCCGGCGACTGTTTAGCGAAATCATATAGCGTGCCGCCGGCCAGGACGCGGCGCAGGGTGTCCAGCAGGGCAGGCACGGCGACGGCGTCGGCGCGGCCCACGTGCAGGCGTTCGTAGCCCGCGGGCAGGGCGGGCCCGGTCGGCTTGAAGGGCATCGGTGGTGCAATATGCCGCGTGCGGCCGCGCCCCACTAGGCGCCGGCCGGCGGCGTGCGCACCCGGCCGATGGCCGTGAGCACGGCCCGCGCCTTGTTTTCCGTTTCCTCCCATTCGCGCTCGGGCACCGAATCGTACACGATGCCGCCGCCGGCCTGCACCGACGCCACGCCCCCGGCGATCACGCAGGTGCGGATGGTGATGGCGAGGTCCATGCGCGTGCCCCCCGCCGACAGGTAGCCGACGGCGCCGGCATACGGACCGCGCCGCTCGGGCTCCAGTTCATCGATGATCTCCATGGCGCGCACCTTGGGCGCGCCGGTCATCGTGCCGGCCGGGAAGGTGGCCCGGAAGGCATCCATGGCTGACAGCTCGGGCCGCATGTGGCCCTCCACCTGGCTCACGATGTGGAGCACGTGCGAGTAGCGTTCCACGACCATGAGGTCGGTGACGTTGACGCTGCCGTAGCGCGCGATGCGGCCCACGTCGTTGCGGCCAAGATCCACGAGCATCAGGTGTTCGGCGCGTTCCTTCTCGTCGGCCAGCAGTTCGGCGGTGAGCGCTTCGTCTTCGGCCGCGCTGCGCCCGCGGGGCCGGGTGCCGGCGATCGGGCGCACGGTGACGCGGCCTTCGGATACCCGCACCAGTAGCTCGGGCGAGCTACCCACGAGTTCCACGCCGTCGAGTTCGAGGTGGTACATGTACGGCGACGGGTTCACCACGCGCAACGCGCGGTAGAGCAGATCGGAGGAGAAGTCGTGGGGGAGGGTGATCCGCCGGGCGAGAAGGACCTGGAACGCGTCGCCGGCCACGATGTACTCCTTGATGCGGTCCACATCGCGAAGGAACTTGTCGCGCGCATAGCGCGACGTGCCCACAGCGGGAGGCGCCTCCTCGTTGAGCGCCAGTGGCGGAAGGGCGCCGGGAGCACGCACGCGGCGCATGGCGTCGGCGATGTCGGCCTGGGCACGAACGTAGAGTGGGCGGAGGTCGGCGTCGCCGGCACCGACGGGCACCGGCACGGCGGCCACGAAGCGGGCGCGCGAGCGGAGGTTGTCCACCACCACCAGCACGTTGGTGAACACGAACAGAGCGTCGGGTACGCCGAGCGTGCGCGGCGGCGCGTTGGGCAGCCGCTCGATGCACCGCACGACGTCGTAGCCGAAATAGCCCACCGCGCCGGCCCAGAACTCGCCCAACTCGGGGACGTCCACCGGGGGGTATTGCTTGACGAGCCGGTCGAGGTCGTCCAGCGGATCGGTCGGGGCGCGGGCGCCGTGCCACCCATGTTCGGGGGTCCAGTCTTCGACGCGGCCGTCCATGAGGCGCCAGGCGCCGCGTGGTTCGGTGCCCATGAAGGTGTAGCGCGACCAGGTCTCGCTGCCCGCGGGCGCCGATTCGAGCAAGAAGGAGAAGGGGCCGCGCTTGAGCTTGGCGAACGCCGCGACGGGCGTTTCGGTGTCGAGCACGGAATCGGCCCACACGGGAACGAGGTGTCCGGGTGCGGCGCGGGCTTGAAACTCTTCAAAGGACATGGTCACTCGAAGGGTGGGGGACGGCGGACAACGGTCCCGAGCTGAGAGTTGGGCGCCGACAGCGGTCACGCCGCTGCCGAAGGAGAACTGCCGGCGGTTCCTCCTGCGTCCGTTGCCCGGCGGTACGCCCCTCGCAATACTTGATGCTAACAATGACCCGCAGTTTCAGTACTTCCGAATTTCCCGCAGTTTCGGCCCTGCGCCGCACCGGCCCTGCGCCACTTCGGCCCGGCGTCCGTTCGGCCTTGCGCCGTTTCGGCCCAGCGCTGGTTGCGCTGTGTTCGCTGTTCCCGGGGGTTGCGCTCTCCCAAGCCGTCTGGAACTCCCCCCGCGCCCTGGCCCTCGTCCATACCGCCGTCGACCGCCGCAACGCGCAACTGGCCGACACGGGTCTCGTCGCCTACCAGGCCACGGCCCACGGGTACCTCACCTTTCTCGTCCAATTGGGCCGGAACTTTCCGACACCGCCCAAGATCGTGAAGACCGACCAGTTGGCGCTGGAAGTCTATTGGCGAGCGCCCAACATGAGCAAGCAGCTGATCATCGGGCGCCGCGACACGACCCTGCTGCCCACCGACATCAACTACCACCGCGACCATCTGGGGATCGTCCAGAACAACTTCCCCAACTTCATCCGGCTGGGTGAGGGCGACGAGGTGCGTGACGTGCCGCATCCGCTGTCGTCCGCCGGGCTGACGCTCTACGACTACGCGATCTCCGACTCGCTGCGCATCACCATCCCGGGCCAGACGATCGACGTGTACGAGGTGAAGGTCCGTCCCAAGGACGACGCGCAGCCCCGCGTGGTCGGGGCCGTGTACATCGACCGGCACACGGGGCAGGTGGTGCGGATGGCGTTCAGCTTCACGCGTGCGGCGCTGCTCGACGCCCAGCTCGAGGACATCTCGATCGTGCTCGAGAACGGCCTGATCGGCACCAAGTACTGGCTGCCCCGCCATCAGGAAATTGAAATACGCCGCACGGGCACCTGGCTCGACTACCCGGTGCGGGGGATCATCCGCGGGCGCTGGGAGGTGTCGGACTACCACTTGAACGAGAAGATTCCCGTGGGGATGTTCAGCGGGCCCGAGTTCGTGCAGAACCCGCCGGATGCACTCAAGGCGTATCCGTGGCACGGGAACATCCTCGACTCGCTGCCCCCCGACGTGACCGTGACCACCGACGCCGACGTCCGCCGCGTGCAGGACGAGGCACGCGCCCTGGTGCGTGAGCAGGCGCTTCAGCGCGTCGAGGCCACCCGGCTCAGCGCGCGCGGCCTGAGCGACTTCGTGAGCGTGAACCGGGTGCAGGGGTTGACGCTGGGCGCCGGCCTGGAGCGTCCGCTCGGTACGAAGCTGAGCGCGTCGCTGCGCCCCCAGTACGGCGTTGCCGATGCCATCGTGCGGGGCACCGCGGCTCTCGACTGGCAAAGCGCCGGCGGATTCGGCGTGCGGCTGTTCGCCGCGCACACGCTGGCCGACGCGCGCGACGAGCCGGAGCGGTCGCGAATCGCGAACAGCCTGGCGGCGCAGGAGTGGGGCAGCGACGCCAGCGAGCCATACGACCTGAAGGCGCTCGGCGCGGATCTGTCGCTGCCCGTGGCAGGGGTGCGGTGGACGCTTGGCGTCGCGCGCGAGGAGCAGCGCGCCGTTGCGGTTCACGCGCAGCCCGCGATGGGCGTCTACGCGCCGACGATTCCGGTGACGGCGCTTGATCCGTGGCACGCTTCGCTCCGCGGGGAGCGCGCCACGCCGCTGTCGTGGCGCGGGTTCGACGTCACCGCGTCGGCGCGGTTCGACTGGTGGCACGCCGCGGTCGCCAATCCGTGCTCGGGGCCCGATCTCGTGCTGTGCACATTGCCCGCGACGACGGTGCGGCGGGCGGCCGCCGTCATCGACGTCACCCACGACGTCGGACCGATCGAGGTGGTGAGCCATACCCACGGGGCCATTGCCGATGGCACCGGCGGCTACGTACCGGCGCAGGAGTTGGTGTATTTCGGTGGGCCCGTGACGGCGCCCGGCTATGCGCTTCACGGTCTGGTTGGCGCGCGCGGAATCTCGCAGCGCATCGAGCTGCGGGCCCCGATCCCGTTCTTCGGCTTCTCCCTCGGCACGTTCGGCCGCGCGCCGGCCCGTGCCACCCTCGCCCCCTACTTCAACGTGGTGGCGCTGCCGGGCTCCAGCGCCTTTTCCGAGGATCACGGCAACGGCGTGGTGCGCGAGCAGCGCATGTTTTCCGCGGTGGGCGTCGGGCTGATCAGTTTCTTCGACCTCGTGCGGCTCGACGTGGCGCGCGGGCTCAACGCCGGCGGCCGGTGGACCTTTTCCCTGGACGTCACTCGGGAATTCTGGCCCATTCTCTGATGGGCGCACCCGGATTGCCGTCGAATCATTGGCGGTGCGGGCAAATGGGTGCGCACGCGGGGGGCATCGCGGCTACGGTGGTGCATGGCCACCACCCTCCATGACGACTGGCCGCAGCGCGTGCTCGACGCGGTGCCGGGCCCGCTCCCGGACGACGAGGCCGCGTTGGCGCGCGCTGTCGCCGCCGCGCTGCACGTGGAGCTGGCCGATCTGAGCGTGGCCAATCCCGCGGCGCGGTCGCTCGTGCCGGAACGATGGGCGCGCCAGTTCCAGGTGCTTCCGCTCGACGCCACCGACGACCGAATCGTGCTTGCCACCGCCGATCCGCTCGATCTGGAATGCGAACGCGCGCTGGCCTTCGCCACCGGGCGCGACGTGCGGTTCGCGCTGGCCGTGCCGTCGGCGCTCAGCGATGCCATGAATCGCACGTACGTCGAGTCCGCGTCCACGGGGCAGCACCCTGCCGCCGCCCGCGAGGTGCAGATGCTCACCCTCGAGCAGGAGGGCGCACCGCCCGTAGTGGGTGAAGACGACGGGGTGGGTGTCACCCGGCTGGTGGATGACCTCCTGGCCGATGGCGTCGGTGCCCACGCCAGCGACATCCACATCGAGCCCGAGGAACAGGGCATCGCGGTGCGCCACCGCATTGACGGCATGCTGCGTCACGTGCGCATCCTGCCGCGGCGCATCGCACGGCCCCTCGTTTCGCGCATCAAAATCATCTCGGGGCTCGACATCGCCGATCGCCTGCGGCCGCAGGACGGGCGGGCCCGCGTGGCAGTGAACGGCGCCGCCGTCGATCTGCGGGTGTCCACGCTGCCCGCGTCGCGCGGTGAAAAGGTGGTGATCCGCATTCTCGACCGTCGCTCGGCGCTCCGCTCGCTCGACGCCATGGGTTTTCGCGCCGACGAGTACGCGCGCATCGACACGCTGCTCGCCTGCCGCGAGGGGCTCATTCTCGTCACCGGCCCCACCGGCTCGGGCAAGACTACCACGCTCTACGCGGCGCTGCAGCGGCTGCACCAGCGCAGCCTGAACATCGTCACGGTCGAAGATCCCATCGAGTACCGCATTCCCGGCATCGTGCAGGTGCAGGTTCACGAGCGGGCCGGACTGACGTTTGCATCGGCGCTGCGCTCGATCCTCCGGCAGGATCCCGACGTGCTGTTGGTGGGCGAGATCCGCGACCGCGAGACGGCCGAAATCGCCATCCAGGCGTCGCTTACCGGTCATCTGGTGCTCTCCACCCTTCACACCAACGATGCCGCGAGTGCGGTGACGCGGCTGGCCGACTTCGGCGTGGCACCGTACAAGATCGCGAGCGCGGTCAAGGGGGTCCTGGCCCAGCGTCTGGTGCGCCGGCTCTGTGGCCACTGTGCCGGCCACGGCGCGGCTGGCGAAGGCTTCAACGGAAGCCAGAGCGAGCGTGTCGGGCGGGTGAGCGCCGTGGCCGAGCGGCCGGTGTGCGCGCACTGCGGCGGCGATGGCTTCCACGGGCGGTTGGCCATCGTCGAGGTGCTCGTGGCGTCCACCGAGTTCGAACGGCGGGTGGCGGCGGGCGAGCCGGCCGAGCGGCTGGCCGAAGCGGGACGCGAGGCAGGGATGGTCAGTCTCTGGGAGTCGGGGCTGGCGCACGTGCAGGCCGGCGCGACCTCGCTCGAAGAACTACGGCGCGTTGCCGCGCCGCCATCGGCTGGTAAGTTGAGAGTCGTGAACGCCCGTCCAGGGGCTCCATCCTTGTCGCGGAATCCCGTGTCCCAATCCCCCATCAGCGTCGACGTCGGCACGGTGGAGATCTACGTCATCCACCCGCACGCGGACGGTTGGCGTGTGCTCGTGCTCCAGCGCGCCGACGACACGATACGCCCGGGGTCGTGGGAGGTCGTTACCGGGAGTATCGACGGGGCGGAACGTCCGGAAGCCGCCGCGGCGCGCGAGATGCGCGAGGAAACCGGCCTGTCGGCAGACCGGATGTACTGTGTGGCCGTGCAGCCGTTCTACCTGCCCAAACGGTCGAGCATCCAGAATGTCGGTGGTGTTCGCGGCATTCGTGGACCGTCCGGGCGCCGTGGCGCTGAGCGGCGAACATGCTGCCTTCGAGTGGCTGGATGCCGGAGCGGCCGCCGAGCGATTCACCTGGCCGCGGTCGCAGCGGACCATCGGTGACATCACTCGCCTCCTCAGCCCGGACAACATCGGCCGGGTGGAAGACGTGCTGCGCGTGCGCTAGCTGCCGCCGTCGGTCCTGGTCTCGGCGTCCGGCCGCGCGGCCGTTCGCGACACCAGGTCCTGCAACGGCGCGTTGGGCTTCACGCGCACGCTCTTGGCCGGGATCCCCACGTACACGTGGTATGGGCGCACATCGGAGGTCGCCAGCGCCATCGCGCCCACCATGCCCTGCTCGGCCACGTGCACGCCGGCCAGGATCGTGGCGTGGTACGTGATGCGCACGCCGTCGCCGATCACCGTGGCGGTAGTGGTTACCTCGCGGGGGTCCACGATGCTGTGCGTGTGGCTGTACACGTTGGCGTAGTCGCTGATCGAGACGTGGTTACCCAGGCGGATGCCGCCGCGGTCGTCGAGCAGTACGTGCCGGTGTACGATCACGTCGTCGCCCACTTCCAGATTGTAGCCGAACGAGAACTCCACGTGTTGGAACGCCTTGAAGTTCTCGCCGCAGCGCTTGAAGATGTGCGGCGCCAGCAGCCGGCGGAGCAGCACGCCCAGCCACACGTTCTGTCCACCGAGCGGCGTGCGGTCGAATGAATACCAGAGCCAGAGAAGCGGCTTCACCCTCTGGAAGCGCTCGTCGTCGCACTCGGCGTAGTATTCGGGCTCCAACGTGACGTTGCGCGGATCCATGGCCGAGAGGGCGAGCCGCGTGGCCAGAGGGAGCGCGCCGTCCTCCACCGCGGTTTCCCAGTACCCGGCATAGTCCGGATAGCACAGCTCGGTGAGCGTGTTGCGGCAGAGCAGGGCGCGATCGCACCCGGGATCGGCGAGCGTGGCGTGGAGTCCTTCGAGCCACTCGGTGGCGGCCGTCGAGACTGCGCGGTCGGGAAGATCCCGCAGGGGAAGAAAGGTCACGGGTGGCGCTCCTGAATGCTCTTTCTACGTAGCCCCGGAGGCGCGCCCGAGTTCCCCGGAACTCTCGCGGCGCGGGCGCGCACGTGCGCCTGCTCGGCCTCGATCTTCCGGACGGTGGTCTGCCAACTGTCGTCGGTTACCGCACCCATGGAAACCGTGAGGGGTTGGTTGAGGGGAAGGCCGTCGTCGAACAGGTAGAAGGCGCGCTGCACATCGCGCACCTGCAGCCGGTTCTGGCCGAATCCGGGTGTGATCGGGATGACCCGCAACGGCGTGAAGTCGCGGCCCGGCGCACGGATGACCAGGTCGAGCGGCGAGAAGGCGGCGTCGGGCGCCAGGCCGTAGAACGAGACGTACCACACGTTGTCGTCGCGCAACCCGTACTGCGCCGCGGAGCCCGAGATCTGTGCGCCATAGCTCTGGCGCAGGTCGTGCAACATGCGGTAGGCGTCGGGCGACAGCGTGCGGATCACCGATTCACTCATCGGCAGAAGCTGCACGAGCACTCCTTCGAGGCTCAGCTTGATGGAGATGTCGTCCTGGCGCAGGGTGCCGTAGCCGGCCGGAATGAGCCCGGAGGCGAGCGTATCGGAACCCGGGCCGAACGGCGAGCCTTGCTCCGGCGCCGGCGCCGGCGCGGGGGCCGGAGCGCCCGCACCAAGGCCGCCGGCGGCACCGCCACCGCACGCCGCGGCCAAGCAGGCCCAGACCGTGGCCCCCACGATGGCCGATCGCTTCACCAGGTGCGGCATACGTTCTCCTCGTTTGGTGCGCGCCGAGGCGTGCGGGTCAGGCCTCGCGCCACGACGGCTGGGTCACCAACTCCAGCAAGGCTTCGGCCAATTCGTCGCGCCCCTGGCCGGTCACCGCGCTGAACGGGACGACTTCATCTTCCCGCATTCCGGCGTGCTTCGCCAGATCCGCCATGCGCATGGCGCGGTCCGCCGGCTTCACCTTGTCCACTTTGGTGGCCACGACGATGGTTGGAACGCCCAGCTCGGCAAGGAAGTCGAGCATGTGGAGATCGTCGGCCGTAGGGTCGCGGCGCGCGTCGAGCAGCTGCACCACCCCTCGCAGCGCCTGGGTGTCCGTCAGATACCCTTCGATGAGCGGCTTCCATTCCGCCCGCCGCTCCTTGGAAACGCGGGCGTACCCGTATCCGGGGAGATCGACCAGGGTGAACAGGTCGTTGACGGCAAAGAAGTGAATTTCTCGCGTCCTGCCGGGCGTATGGCTCACACGCGCGGTCTTCCTGCGCCGGACAAGGGTGTTGATGAGCGACGACTTACCGACGTTCGAACGGCCGGCAAAGGCCACCTCGGGGAGCTTCGTTTCGGGGCGCCAGCCTCCCCGCGTGGCCATCGGCCCCAGGTAGTCCAGCGAGCGCACGACGAGCGGATCGGCGCGTCGCGTCCCGGCGGTCATTGGGTGACTGCCGCGGCCGAAGGCGCATCGCCGGCGTAGCGGTCGCCCACCAGGGCAATGCGCAGAACGTCGTCCATGTTCTTCACGGGATAGAAGCGCACGGCCTCGCGCACCTCGGCCGGGAGCTCCTCCACGTCGCGCATGTTCTGCTGCGGGATGATCACCTGCACGATGTGGTTGCGGTGAGCAGCCACCGCCTTCTCGCGCAGCCCGCCGATGGGCAGCACGCGGCCGCGCAACGTCACCTCGCCCGTCATCGCAATGTCGCCGCGCACCGGCACGCCGGTGAGCGCGCTGGCGATGGCCGTGGCGATGGCGATTCCTGCCGAAGGACCGTCCTTGGGCGTGGCGCCAGCGGGAATATGGACGTGCAAGTCGCGGGTGCGGGTCAGTTCGCGGTCGATGCCCAGCGCGGACGCGCGGGATCGCGTGTAGCTCAACGCCGCGCTGGCCGATTCCTTCATGACATCGCCGAGCGTTCCGGTGAGTTGCAGCCGCCCGCGTCCGGGCACCGCGCTCACCTCGATCTCGAGCACGTCGCCGCCCATCGGTGAATAGGCCAGTCCCATCGCCACGCCGATCTTGTTCTCGAGCGTCACGGCCGTGGGATCGAAGGGCGCCGGGCCCAGCAGCTCCTTGAGGTCGGCGGTGCGCACGACGTCGGGTTCGGCGGGCGTCGTCGTCGCTGCCGTGCCCCGCTCGGCACGGCGGCGGCCCAGCTTGCGCGCCACCCGCGCGATCTTGCGCTCGAGTTCGCGCACGCCCGCCTCGCGGGTGTGTTCATGAATGATGGCCGGCAGCACGTCCGGATCCCAGGTCACCGTCTCCGGCGGCAGGCCGTTGGCGGTCAGCTGCTTGGGCACCAGGAACTGCCGTGCGATGGCCAGCTTCTCCTGATCCAGATATCCGGGAAGTCTGATGATCTCCATCCGGTCGCGCAGCGGCTCGGGGATCTGGGGCAGGTAGTTGGCCGTGGTGATGAACAGCACCTGCGACAGGTCGTAGTCGATTTCCAGATAGTGGTCGTTGAAGGCCCGGTTCTGTTCCGGGTCGAGCACTTCGAGCAGCGCGGCCGCCGGGTCGCCGCGGTAGTCCTGCCCCAGCTTGTCGACCTCGTCGAGCAGGATCACCGGGTTCACGACCTCGGCGCGCCGCATGGCCTGGATGACGCGGCCGGGCATGGAGCCGATGTAGGTACGGCGGTGGCCGCGGATCTCGGCCTCGTCGCGCACGCCACCCAGCGACATGCGGACGAACTTGCGCCCGAGGGCGCGCGCCACCGAACGGCCGAGCGACGTCTTGCCCACGCCGGGCGGGCCCACCAGGCAGAGGATCGGCCCCTCGAGCTTGCCGACCAGCGCCAACACGCCGATGTAGTCGAGGATCCGGTCCTTGACCGGTTCCAGCCCGTAGTGGTCGTCGTCGAGAATCCGGCGGGCGTGGGCCACGTCGAGCACGTCGTCGGTACGCGCCGTCCAGGGCAGAGCGAGCACCCAGTCCACGAAGTTGCGCGACACCGTGCTCTCGGGGGCGATGGGCGACATGCGGCGCAGCTTCCGCAACTCGCGGTACACGCGGGTCTTGACCGGGTCGGGCAATCCCTTGCGCTCCACCTGCGCTTCGAGGTCGGCCAGGTCGTCGTCGTCCTGCCCCAGTTCGCGATGAATGGCCTTGAGCTGCTCCTGCAGGTAGAACTCGCGCTGGTTCTGGAACACGGAGCCGCGCACGTCCTGCTCGATCTTCTGCTCCAGCCGCAGCAGCTCGATCTCGCCGGTGAGCGTAGTGTCGAGCGCGCTGAACAGCTTCGACAGGGGCGCGGTCTCGAGCAGCAACTGGCGCGCCTCCTGGGGCAGTGCCAGGTGGGCCGCGATGGCATATGCCTGCCGGGCCGGCGACGGCGCGCTCTGGACGATGGCCACGACCTCGCCGGGAATGCGGCGGTGGAGCGACACGTACTCCTCGAACTGCGACATGACACGCCGGGCCAGCGCGGCCGTTTCGACGGCATCATCGTCGCGAGGCGAGTCGCCTTTGATCGTAGCGCGGAGTACGCCGCCGGCCGCGGCGTAGCGCGACACCCGGGCCCGTGCCACGCCTTCGAGCAGCAGACGCATCGTGCCGTTGGGCAGCTGGGCGTGCTGCACCACCCGCACCACCACACCCGTGCGGTAGAGGTCGGCGGCCGCCGGTTCGTCGGCGTCGGCCTGGCGCTGGGTGACTACGAACAGGAAGTGCTCGCCGGGGCCGGCCACGGCGGCTTCGACCGCGGCCAGCGAGGCGCGCCGGCCCACGAGCAACGGCATCACGACGTGGGGGAAGAACACCACGTCGCGCAACGGGAGCACGGGGAGGCGATCGGGGGCGGGGATGCGTTGGCCGTCAGGTGCGTGGATGGGCATAATCGTAAAGTAAGCGCTCGGCGAGGGGGAGCGTGAGAGAGTCGGAGAGCCGGGCAGTCGGGCGGTCTGGAAAAGGAAGGCGGCGGGCCATGCCGGCCCGCCGCCAATCGATGCAAGCTGTCAGACTGTCAAGCTGTCAGACTGTCCGACTCTTCACGCTTCCTTTTTCTTGCGCTGAGGCGCGATTTCCAGCAACGGCGGCGCACCGTTCAACACCGACGGCTCGGTGACCTTCACCTCTTCCACGTCTTCGCGTGTCGGGAGGTCGAACATCACGTCGGTGAGGATCTCTTCGAGGATCGCCCGCAGCCCGCGGGCGCCCGTGCCGCGCTTGAGCGCCTTGCCGGCGATCGCGCGCAGCGCCGTTTCCTCGAACGTCAGCTTCACCTCTTCGAGTTCGAACAGCTTGATGTACTGCTTGGTCAGCGCGTTCTTGGGCTCCTTGAGAATGCGCACCAGCGATTCCTCGTCGAGCGCGTCGAGCGCCACCGTGACCGGCAGGCGCCCCACCAACTCGGGGATCAACCCGTACCGAAGCATGTCGTCGGGCTCGACCTCGGCGAATGGGGTCTTGTTCACGACTCCCGGCGGGGTGACCGCGTCGGCGCCGTTGAACCCGATCTGCCGCTTGCCGACGCGCGACTCGATGATCTTTTCGAGGCCGTCGAAGGCGCCGCCGCAGATGAACAGGATGTCCTTGGTGTTGATCTGGATGTACTCCTGCTGCGGATGCTTGCGGCCGCCCTGAGGAGGCACGCTGGCCACCGTGCCTTCGAGGATCTTGAGCAACGCCTGCTGCACGCCCTCACCCGACACGTCGCGTGTGATGCTCGGGTTCTCGCTCTTGCGCGCGATCTTGTCGATCTCATCGATGTATACGATGCCGCGCTCGCACTCGGCCACGTTGAAGTCGCCCGCCTGGAGCAGGCGCACGAGGATGTTCTCCACGTCCTCGCCCACGTAGCCCGCTTCGGTGAGCGTGGTCGCGTCGGCGATCGTGAACGGCACGTCGAGAATGCGGGCCAGGGTCTGGGCGAGCAGCGTCTTGCCCACGCCCGTGGGGCCGATAAGCAGGATGTTCGACTTGTCCAGTTCCACATCGTCGTCGCGCAGCGACGCCGAGTTGATGCGCTTGTAGTGGTTGTACACGGCCACCGAGAGGGCTTTCTTGGCCTTCTCCTGGCCGATGACGTACTGGTCCAGGGTGTCCTTGATCTCCTGGGGCGTGGGAACCTGCGTGATCGCCTCGGCGACCTCGCGCTCCTCGTCCTCCGCCAGGATCTCATTGCACAGCGCGATGCACTCGTTGCAGATGTACACGGACGGGCCCGAAATGAACTTCCGGACCGAGTCCTTGGACTTGCCGCAGAACGAGCACCGCAGGTGTTTATCGTGGGACATGCTGGTCACTCAACCACCCGAAGGAATAGGGGCGTCAACGCGCTTCCTGAGCATATACCGGCCGCGTGCACGCGGTCAAGGAACTGACGACCGAGGCTCGTGAATGTTTTCACGAACCCCGGATCAACAAAGGCCTTTGCCCTACTTCTTGGCTGCCTGCGCGAGGTCGTTTTCCTCGGGGATCTCCGACGCGTTCGTGATCACCGTGTCTACCAGTCCGTATTCCTTTGCGTCGTCGGCGGACATGAACCGGTCGCGGTCCGTGTCCTTCTCGATCGTCTCGATTGGCTGTCCCGTGTGCTTGGCCATCAACTCGTTCAGCTTGGAACGGAGGTACAGGATTTCCTTTGCCTGGATCTCGATGTCCGAGGCCGTCCCGCCCCCGCCCGACTGCGACGGCTGGTGGATCATGATCCGCGAGTGCGGCAGGGCGAACCGCTTGCCCTTGCGGCCGGCTGCGAGCAGGAACGCGCCCATGCTCGCCGCCATGCCCATGCAGATCGTGTTCACCGGCGCCTTCAGATACTGCATCGTATCGTAGATCGCCAGCCCAGCAGAAACGCTGCCGCCCGGCGAGTTGATGTACAGGTGGATGTCCCGCTCCGGGTTGTCCGCCTGCAGAAACAGCAGCTGGGCGATGATGATGTTGGCGACGTCGTCGTTCACCGGCGTGCCGAGGAAGACGATGCGGTCCATCAGCAGCCGCGAGAAGATGTCGTAGCTGCGCTCGCCGCGGCTCGACCGTTCGATGACGTAGGGGGGATAGATCGTCGACATGGGTTGATCGCTCATCAGTTTGCCTGCTCCACGGTGTTCTTCTCCAGCAGCCACGCGAAGACCTTGTCTTCGGTGATGCTGCGCTCGATTTCCTTCAGTCGCCCTGCCTTCTGGAGAGAAGCGTACACCTTCCCGGGCTCGGCATTGCGCTTGGCCGCCACTTCGGCCACGCGTTCGTCCACGTCCGCTTCGGAGGCGGCGAGCTTCTCCCGCTCGGCCAGCGTGTCCACGATCATGTCGCGGCGCACCTGCCGCTCGGCAACCGGGCTGAATTCACCCACGAACCGGTCGCGCTCGTCGTCCGTTACCTGATACACCTGAAGGTACGCTTGGATCATCTGGTTCACCCAGCTCGGCGGCACGTCGAACGGGTTGGCAGCGGCGATCTGCTCGATGAGCTGTTGACGTACACCGGCGTCGGCGTCGCGCCGGGCGTGATCAGCGAGGTCGTTGCGGACCGTGGTGCGCAGGGCGTCGAGCGAATCGAAGTCGCCCGCCTCGCGGGCGAACGCGTCGTCGAGCGGGGGGAGCGTCTTGCGCTTCACTTCCTGGAGCACCACCCGCACCGGCTTGGTCTTGCCGCGCTGAGCTTCGTCCGGGAAGTCCTCGGGCCAGCGGACCGCGCGTTCCAGCGTTTCGGACGGCGCCATTTCCATGATCAGCTCTTCGATGCCAGGAATCGCCTGGCCGCCGCCCAGGACGATCGTGTATTCGCGCCCTTCGGGGACCACCCCGTTCTCGTCCGCGGTGGCCAGAAGCACTGTCACCATGTCGCCGGGCAGCGGACGCTCGAGCACGGGCGACCAGGCCGCGCGCTGGTCGCGGAGCTGTTCGATCTGCTCGTCCACCGCCGTGTCGGTGACCTCGACGGCCGGGCGCTTGACCGTGAACCCATGGACCCTCTCCAGCGCAACCTCGGGCCGCACTTCGAGATGCAGGTCGAAAGTCATCGGCTCGCCGTCGTTGAACTTGAGGTCGTGGACGTGCGGCTGGGCGGCGACCTTGAGCTTTTCCTTGTCCAGGATCTGCTGGAAGGCTTCCTGGACCACGCGCTCGATTACTTCCTGGCGGATGGCGTCCTTGTACTTCTTCTTGACGAGGGCCGGCGGGGCCTTGCCGGCGCGGAAGCCGGGCAGGCGGACGCTGGAGGCGTAGCGCTTGGCGGTCGTGTTCTCCACCGCCTTCACGTCGGCGGCGGGCACCGTCACGGCCAGCAGTCGCTCGACGCCAGCGCTCTTCTTGGTCGTTATCTGGATGTCCATGAGGTCAGGTCTGGGCTCCGGCGCCGGGCTCCGCCGGGGCCCAGAAGAAGGGGCGGCACGGGTGGTGGCCGGTGTTCCGAAAGCTAATCGGCGGGGAGAGGGGGTCCTAGGGTAAGGCGGTGCGGAAAATTCCCCTTGCCTTTCTATGGAAGGCGGTGCAGTATGGCTCCATAGCGTTTCTATGGAGGGGGAGGATGCGCGAGCCGGTTGACATCCTGCGCGGAACGATGGACGTGCTGATCCTGCGCGCCGTGAGCTGGGGGCCGCGGCACGGGTACGGGGTGGCGCGGTGGATCGAGGGGGCCACGGGCGAGGCGCTCAAGGTCGAGGAGGGGACACTCTATCCGGCGCTGCACCGACTGGAGGACCGCGGGCTCATCGAAGCCGAGTGGGGGCTGTCGGAGAACAACCGGCGGGCGCGGTTCTACACGCTCACGGCGGCGGGGCGGAAGGAGCTGCGGCACGAAACCGCGGCGTGGGGGCGGTTCGCGCAAGCCATGGCGGCCGCGCTCGAGGCGCCGGGTCCGGGGCCGGCGACGGCGCCCGCCGAGGGCTGAGCGATGAAAAAGCGCGAGCCCATGTGGCGGCGGTATGCGCGGTTCTTCGGCCCGGACGTCAAGGCGGACGTGGACGACGAGCTGGCCGATCACGTCGCGCGGCTTGAGGCCGAGTTGCGGGCGCGGGGGCTATCCAGCGCGGAGGTGGCGGCTGAGGTGCGCGCGCGGTTTGGCGACGCCGATGCGATCCGGGCGCGGCTCCGGCGCGAGGACGGGCGGCGGCTGCAGCGGCAGCTGCGGGTGGAGGCGTTTGGCAACATGGGCCAGGACGTGAGCTACGCGCTCCGGCGGCTGAAACAGCGCCCGGGGTTCACGGCGACGGTGTTGGTGGTGCTCGCGCTCGGGGTCGGGGCAACGACGGCGATGTTCAGCGCGGTGGACGCGGCGATGCTGCGGCCGCTGCCGTTCAAGGATCCGGGCCAGTTGGTGCTCGTCAATAACGTGGACGTGCCGTTCCAGTCGGATCCCAGCCAGAACTATCCGATTCCCTTTCACGTCCCAAATTACAACGATCTGGCCGCCATGCACGCCACGTTCGCGAGCGTCGCGTCGTACGCCGCGGGCGGGCTCAACCTCTCCATTTCACAACGCCCATTGCGCGTGCAGGTGGGCGTCGTCACCCCGAGCTTCTTCTGGACGATCGGGGTAATGCCAGCGATCGGGCGCCCGTTCTCGGCGGCGGAGAGCCGCCCGGGCGGACCGGCGTCGGCGATCCTCTCGCACGCGCTCTGGTCGAGCCATTTCGGCGGCCGGCCCATGCTGGACAGCACGATCACGCTCAATGGCACGCCGTACACTGTGATCGGCGTCATGCCTCGGGGGTTCGGATTCCCGAACCAGAGCGATCTCTGGATTCCGATGACGAATCCCAACACGAGCGCCACCTTCGCCGCGTTCCGCAGTTACATCCCGTCGTACACGCTGGCCAGGGTCGCGAGCGGCGTGAGCACGGATCAAGCTATCGGGCGAGTGCGCGCGATGTGGACGCAGGCGGCGGCCGCGGCCACGGCGAAGGATACGAGCAACGCGAGCTGGTTCAGGGAGCGGTTCGAGGAATTCGCCAAGAACGGATTCGCCGTGCCGTTGCAGCGGTCGCTGGTGGGCGCGTCCTACCGCTCCGCGCTCTTGGTTCTCCTGGGCGCGACCGCTCTGCTGCTCCTCATCGCCTGCGCGAACGTGACCAATCTGCTGCTGTCGGAAGCAGCGACGCGCCGCCGCGAGATCGCGGTGCGCGCGGTGCTGGGCGCGACGCGAACTCGGATCGTGCGGCAGCTGCTCACCGAGAGCGTCATCCTCGCGGTGGGCGGCGTCCTTGCCGGCGTGGCGGTTGCGCCTCCGCTCCTGCGTCTGGTGAGCGCCATGACGCCGCCGCGGCTGGTCGGCCTCGCCCCGTCGGAAGTGGACCCTCGGGTCCTTGCGTTCGCGGCGGCGCTGGTCGTTCTCACCGGACTGGGATTCGGGTTGTGGCCCGCGCTCGGAGCGGCGAGGGCCGATCTGGGTGAAGCAGTCAAGTCGGGTGGCGGACACGGTGCGACGAGCGGCACAGCCGCGCGTCTCCGGCGCGTGCTCGTGGGCGGGGAGTTGGCCCTCGCGGTGGCGCTGCTCGTCGGGACCGGACTCACCCTTCGGAGCTTCGCGCGCCTCATGCGCGTGGACACCGGATTGAATCCGGCGCGCACCGCAACGCTGGAAATGACCTTCGGAGCGGACGCCGGCAGGTGGCCCCAGCGGCTTGCGGTGCTCCAGCAGATCATCGCGCGGCTCGAATCGTCTCCGGGCATCCAGGCCGCCGGCGTCGTGAACGACCTCCCGTTGCGGGGGGGCGGAGGCATCGCCCTCACGTTCCACGCCGAAGGCACCCCCGCTTGGAAACCAGGAATGCCGATGACGTTCGCGCGGTATCTGCAGGCGTCAGGGGATTACTTCAAAGCGATAGGCATCCCGCTGGTTCGCGGCCGGACCTTCACCGCGTCCGACGATTCCCTCGCGCCCAAGGTGGCCGTCATCGACCGCGTGATGGCCGACAGTATCTGGCCTGGCCAGGATCCGCTCGGCCGGCGGTTCACGATGGGGCCGGACACGGCGCACCCGTTTACCGTGGTAGGCATGGTGGCGGCCGTGCACGACCTCAGTCTCGCCGAGGAGCCGCACCTGCAGATGTACTTCCCGATCACCCAGCAGACGCCGGATAATCTGGCCATCGTTGCCCACGGCACGCTGCCCCCCGCCGCCATGCTCGCGCGCCTGCGCGATGCCGTCCACGCCGTAGACCCGGCGCAGGCCGTCTACCGCGTCCGCATGATGGACGACGTGGTGAGCGCTTCGGTGGCCCCGCAGCGCACGAACGCGCTGCTCATCTCGATGTTCGGCGCCCTCGCGCTAATTCTCACGGCGCTCGGCGTGTACGCTGTGGTGTCGTATTCGGTGGCCCAGCGCCGGCGCGAACTCGGCATCCGCGCCGCACTCGGCGCTTCGGGCCACGATCTCATCGCGCTCGTCTCGCGTGAAATGGTCTTGGTGATGGTGCTTGGACTTGCGCTCGGCCTCGCCGGTGCCTGGGCCGCGTCGCGCGTCATGGCGTCGCTCGTGTTCGGCGTGACGACGCACGACCCGCTGACCTTCGCGCTGGCGCCGCTGGCGCTGCTCGTGCCCGCCGTGCTGGCCACGCTCATCCCCGCCCGCCGCGCGGCACGGACCAATCCGATGGACGTGATCCGCGAGGAATAGCCGGGCCAGTGCGAGAGGGGGGACTCGAACCCCCAAGCCTTGCGGCACAGGATCCTAAGTCCTGCGCGTCTGCCAGTTCCGCCACTCTCGCGTGCTACAAAACTACGCAAGACCAGGAGCGGCGTCACGTCCCAACTGCGCAGCCCCGAAACCACGCAGGACCGGGACTACGCAGGGCCGAACCGACGCGGGCCCAGACCTGCGCAGAGCCGAAACAGCTTGGAATAAGGAAAGGGCCGGCGGAACGCCGGCCCTTTCCTTATTCAGCTGTCCGACTGTCCGACTGCCCGACTGTCCTACTTCCCGATCAGAATATTCACCGGATGCGTCTGTCCCGACTGCCAGTTGTAAACCAGCAGTTGGAGGTAGTCCCCGTTCTTGACGCTCTGCACGGCCTTGTTCAGGTCGTCCATGGTCCGGATGTCGAACTTCTTGGGATACAGGCTCCCCACGATGATGTCCTGATTGGGGAACAGCCCACTGGTGATGCTGCTCGATGCCGGATCGGGGTAGGCCGGGCTGTTGGGCGACACGTCGGTGACCATCAACCCGTGACTGTACTGCGACGGCACGCTGTCCTGCTCCGCCACGGCGTCGGTAAGGGCCGCCACGGCGATCCCGAGCTTCGTCTCGGCCAACGCCTTGCTGCGGCCCGACTTGTCGCCGGCGTCGTTGCTGGCCACAGTGGTCGGTGACGCGGCCGGCGGCTCGCCGAGCTTGACGGGGATCGTGACTTCCTTGCCGTAGCGCATGACGTCGAGCTTGACCGTCTGGCCCGGCTCGTAGTTGCGGATCAGGCGCTGGAGCGAGGCCACGTCCTTCACCGGCTGCCCATCCACCGCGACGATGACGTCCGCATACTGAACGCCTGCCTGCTTGGCCGGGCTCTCGCCGTTGTCGTCGGTGAAGCCGCCGACCACTACACCATGAATGTCCGTGAGACCGGCCACCTTGGCGGCCGCCGGGTCCACTTCCCCGATGCTCACGCCGAGCACCGCGCGCCTCACGTGGCCGTACTTGATGAAGTCATCCATCACCTTGCGCGCCAGCGAGATGGGGATGGCGAAGCCATAGCCCGCGAAGTAACCGGTGCCGCTGGCCAGCGCACTGTTGATGCCGATCACCTGCCCCTGCAGGTTGACCAGCGGACCACCGCTGTTGCCCGGATTGATGGCGGCGTCGGTCTGGATGTAATCCATGATCGCGTACTGATTGTCACGCGTGTTGAGCAGCCCGTTGAGCTGCCGCCCCTTGGCGCTCACGATGCCGGCCGTGACGGTGAAGTTGAGGCCGAGCGGGTTGCCGATGGCCACCACCCACTGTCCGATCCTCGCTGCGGAATCCTCGCCCAACGCGACCGTGGGCAGGTTGTCGGCGTCGATCTTGATCAACGCGACGTCGGTGGTCGGATCGCGCCCGATCACCTTGGCCGTGAACGTGCGATTGTCGAGCAGCCTGACGGTGAGCTTGTCGGCCATGTCGCTGCCGTCGGCTACCACGTGGTTGTTCGTGAGGATATAACCGTCCCGCGACACGATGAAGCCACTGCCGCTGGACAGTTGCGGCGTGTCGTCGGGCTGCGGATGGAACTGCCGGAAGAACTGATCCATTCCGGGCGGGAGGTTCTGCGGCAGCTGGGACCGCGACCGCTTGGGCTGCGTTGAGGCCTGGATGGAGACGACGGCCGGAGTGACCGTGTTGGCCACCCACTCGAACGCTTGCGAAACCGCATCGGCCGTCGCGACCGAGGCGGGCGGCGTGAGCGTGGCCGAGGCGAACTGGGGGTGGGCGCCCTGGGCCCAGCTCAACGTCGTGAGGTCGAACCCGGACGCGAACACCAGGCCGCAAATGAACGCCACCGCGACGGCGGCGCCGAGTGTGATACGTGAACGCATGGACATGTTGGTCATTTCACCTGTGTTTCGGACTCTGTGTTTTACCCGTGCGACGGCAGATGGTTCGCCCCCGCGGCCAATGCACGGCGCCACGCCGGCGGCGTGGACACGCTCCTTGGACACATAGCGTGGCCGCACGGTTTCCGCGAGCGCACGGCCGCAACGGCCGCGGGCGCCGGGAATGAATCCCGGCGCCCGTGACCCACTCGCTAGGAAAACTTAATGCTTCTTGGTCTCGTCCACGATCTCGTAGTCGGCTTCCACTGTCTCGTCCGGCTTCACGCCCTCGGCGGCTGGCGCCCCTTCGGGCGCGGTCCCGCCTTCGGGAGCGGCCTGCGACTGCGCGTAGAAGCTCTGGCCCGCCTCGGCGAACGTCTTGGACAGCTCCTCCTGCGCGGACCGGATCTCACCCATGTCGTCACCGCGGAGCGCCTTGCGCGCGCGCTCGACCGACGCGTCCAGCTTGGCTTTGAGGTCGGCCGGGAGCTTGTCCGACCACTCCTTGGAGTTCTTCTCGACCTCGTAGGTCAGACTGTCGAGGCGGTTCCGCGTGTCGATCTCTTCGCGGCGCGCCTTGTCGGCCTGCGCATTCTTCTCCGCGTCCTTGACCATCCGATCGACCTCGGCGTCCGACAGCCCGCTCGACGCCTCGATGCGGATCTTCTGTTCCTTGCCCGTGGCCTTGTCCTTGGCGCCCACGTGGAGGATGCCGTTGGCGTCGATGTCGAACGTGACCTCGACCTGCGGCATGCCGCGCGGAGCGGGCGGAATGCCCGTGAGCTGGAACTTGCCGATGGTACGGTTGTCGCGCGCCAACTCGCGCTCGCCCTGCAGCACGTGGATCTCGACCGTCGTCTGGTTATCGTCGGCGGTTGAGAACACCTCCGACTTCTTGGTCGGGATGGTGGTGTTGCGCGGGATGAGCACCGTGGTCACGCCGCCCAGCGTCTCGATGCCGAGCGAAAGGGGCGTCACGTCGAGCAGCAGCACGTCCTTTTGCTCGCCCGTGAGCACCGCGCCCTGCACGGCGGCGCCGATCGCCACGACCTCGTCGGGGTTCACACCCTTGTTGGGATCCTTGCCGAAGAACTTCTTGACGATCTCCTGCACCTTCGGGATGCGCGTCGAGCCGCCCACGAGGAGCACCTCGTCGATCTCGTCGGGCTTGAGCCCCGCGTCCTTGAGCGCCTGCTCCATGGGCGGAATCGTACGCTGAATGAGGTCGTCCACCAGCTGCTCGAACTTAGCCCGGGAGAGCGTGTAGTTCAGATGCTTTGGTCCGCTCGCGTCGGCGGTGATGAACGGGAGGTTGATGTCCGTGGACATCGTGCTCGACAGTTCCATCTTGGCCTTTTCGCCGGCTTCCTTGAGGCGCTGGAGCGCCATCGGGTCCTTGGCGAGGTCAATGCCCTGGTCCTTCTTGAACTCGGCCACGATCCAGTCGATCACGCGCTGGTCGAGGTCGTCGCCGCCCAGGTGCGTGTCGCCGTTGGTGGACTTCACTTCGAACTGGCGCGAGCCTTCCACGTCGTACAGCTCGAGCACCGAGATGTCGTACGTGCCGCCACCGAGGTCGAACACCGCGACCTTCTCATCCTTCTTCTTATCGAGGCCGTAAGCGAGCGCGGCCGCCGTGGGCTCGTTGATGATGCGCAGCACTTCCAGACCGGCGATCTTACCCGCGTCCTTGGTGGCCTGCCGTTGCGCATCGTTGAAGTACGCCGGCACCGTGACCACGGCCTTGGTCACCGAGTGCCCCAGGTAGTCCTCCGCCGTCTGCTTCATTTTCTGAAGGATCATGGCCGAGATTTCGGGCGGGGTATACCGCTTGCCCTGCACCTCCACCGTGGCCACATCGTTGGTGCCGGCCACGACCTTGTAGGGAACGCGCGAGGTCTCGTTCTTGACCTCGCTCATCTTGCGTCCCATGAACCGCTTGATCGAGAACACCGTGTTCTGGGGATTGGTGACCGCCTGCCGTTTGGCCACCTGGCCGACGAGGCGCTCCCCGTCCTTGGTGAACCCGACAACCGAAGGCGTCGTCCGACCACCCTCCGCGTTCGGAATCACGACGGGGTCGCCCCCCTCCATGACCGCCACGACCGAGTTGGTGGTACCCAGATCGATGCCGATGACTTTGTCCGCCATTTGCTCCCCTGTTAGTTATGGACGGGGTGCCTATCCCCCGCCTGCCGCGGCCTTTAACGCAAGACAGGGGCCGCGCATCCGCGCCAGTCTGGCAGACTTGCCCCCGGTTTCGCATTGTCCTGTCTGACACTCTGGCGCCGCCGATCTGCGGCTGACTCCCCGGCAGGGGCGTCCGCACGGGTTGGCAGGTCTCCCCACGCGGGATCCGCATGATTCCCCTGAGCGACGAAAACCTGTTCCTCCATCCGCCGATCATGACCTGGGTGCTCCTGGCGGTCGTGTTCGCGGTCTGGATCCTGGTGGAGGGGGCGGGCTTCAACGACGTCACCCTGATGAGCGCCGTGTGCAACCTGGGGATGGTGCCTGGGGAGATCACGCACATGGCGCCGTTGGGGTACGCGCTTCCGTTGACGCCCGGGCTGGCGTGCGTGATCGACAACTCGCCGATCAACATCTTCACTCCGCTCATCTCGATCTTCCTGCACGGCGGATGGCTGCACATCCTGGGCAACGCCGTGTTCTTCTGGGTGTTCGCGCGGGCCGTGGAAGACACGATGGGGCCGTGGCGCTTTCTGGCGTTCTTCCTGACCTGCGGCCTCATCGCCGCTGCCGCGCAGATCGCCTCGGCGCCGGCGTCGCCCGTGCCGACGGTGGGGGCGTCGGGCGCGATCTCGGGGGTGATGGGCGCGTACCTGCTGCTCTACCCGCGAGTGCGCATCCACATGTTGTTCATCTTCATCATTTTCTTCAAAGTCTTCCGCATCCCGGCGTGGATCGTACTCATCTGGTGGTTCGGGGTGCAGGTGCTCACGGCGCTCCCGTCCCTGTCATCGCCGGGCCCCAACATCAGCGGCGGGGTGGCGGTGTGGGCGCACGTGGGCGGGTTCCTGTCGGGGCTGGTGCTCATCCGGGCATTCGTGAAGCCGCAACTCATGGCCGAGCGGGCCCAGATGATGCGCGCGTACCAGGTGCCGTAGCCGGGGTGTTCCCCGACGGGGCGTCGGTCGAGTTCCCCTTCCCGCATCCGAACACCGGCCGGTAGGTTTGGGGACCCTACGATCCCCGGAATCCAATGTTCGGTCGGCTCATCCCACACGACGAGCAGTTCTTCGCGGCCTTCAACCAACTCGCGGAGCAGCTCGTGACGGCGACGCGGAAGTTGGTCCAGCTGTTCGACGACCCGGCCCGGGCCTCGCACCACGTACGCGCGCTCAAGGAGATCGAGCACGACGCCGACGTGCTCACGGCGGCGATCAACGTCCGGCTCAACAAGAGCTTCATCACCCCCTTCGACCGCGAAGACATCCACATGCTCGTGTCGCGTCTGGACGACGTGGTGGACCTGATCGACGGCGCGGCGCGGCGCTACGAGATGCTGCATATCAAGGAGGTGCGGCCGCAGGCCAAGGAGCTGGCCCGGGTGCTCGCCTCGGCCACCGACCACCTGCAGCAGGCGGTGGCGGCAATCAAGAAGCCGGCCGAAGTGGAGCGCCAGGTGGCGGCAGTGAAGGAGCTGGAGGAGGAAGCCGACACGATCTACCACGACGCCGTGGGCGCGCTGTTCGCCAATGGCGAGGACGCGATCGACGTGCTCCGCTGGAAGGAGATGTACGACACCCTCGAACGCACCACCGACTACTGCATGCGGGTCGCCCAGGTGTTGCGGAGCATCTCCCTCAAGAACGCCTGACGTGGCTGCGTTCGTCGTCGTGATCATCGTCGTCGCGCTGATCTTCGATTTCAGCAACGGGTTCCACGATTCGGCCAATTCCATCGCCACCATCGTCGGCACGCGTGTATTGAGCCCGCTCGCCGCCGTGGTCTGGGCGGCGACGTTCAACTTCGCGGCGCTGTTCGTGGTCAAGACGGCCGTGGCCACGGCCATCGGCTCGGGCATGGTGGAGCAGAGCGTCGTGACGCCGAACCTGATTCTTGCCGCCCTGATCGGCGCCATCGCCTGGAACCTCGTCACCTGGTATTTCGGCATTCCTTCCAGTTCGTCGCACGCGCTCATCGGCGGCTATGCCGGCGCAGCGATCTCGAAGGCCGGGGTGGGGGCGATACTGTGGGGCATCAAATGGAAGCAGACCCTGTCCTTCATCGTGATCTCGCCGGTGGTCGGGCTCGGCGCGGGATTTGTGCTGATGGTACTGGTGTTCCGGATCTTTCGCCGGAGCGCACCCGCCCGCGTGGACCGGTTCTTCCGGCACGCGCAGCTCGCCAGCTCGGCGCTGCTGTCGCTGTCGCACGGCGGCAACGACGCCCAGAAGACGATGGGGATCGTGGTGGCGCTGCTCGTGGCCACGCAGCCGGTGTTCGCGCACCAGGCCGGCGTGCTGCACCACCTGTACGTGACCGACGGCACGATCATTCCCCTGTGGGTGGAGGTGTTCGCGTACACGTCCATCTCGCTCGGCACGCTGTTCGGCGGATGGCGGATCGTGCACACGATGGGCTCGCGGATCACCAAGCTCCGCCCGGTAGGCGGGTTCTGCGCCGAGACCGGGGGCGCCGCCGCCATCCTGCTCGCCACGCGGTTCGGCATCCCCGTCAGCACCACGCACACGATCACGGGCTCGATCGTAGGCGTGGGGGCGACGCACCGGCTGTCGGCGGTCCGCTGGGGGATCGCCGGCCGGATCGTGTGGGCCTGGGTGCTCACCATCCCTGCCGCAGGTGCGCTTGCCGCCGTGGGTTACATCGTGCTTCGGGCGTTTCTCGGGGCGTGACCCAAGCGTGACGTCCCCGAAACGGGACGGTGGCCGACGATCTGGCGGGGTATACTAGGGTGGAGGACTATGCCGTGCCCCCATTCATGACTGCCGCACCCACGCCGTCGCTGTTCTTCAATCGCGAGCTCAGTTGGCTCGCGTTCAACCAGCGCGTGCTGCACGAGGCCGAGGACGACCGGAATCCGTTGCTGGAGCGGTTGAAGTTCCTGGCCATCTTCGCCAACAACCTGGACGAGTTCATCATGGTGCGGGTGGCGGGGCTGCGGCGGCAGGTAGCGGCCGGCGTGCAGCAGACGCCCCCCGACGGTCTCACGCCGCAGGAGCAGCTGGATGCCCTGGGCCGCAAGATCAGCGAACTCGTGGCCGCGCAGAACGCGTGTCTGGCCGAGCTGCTCGCCCGCCTGGCCGACCATGGTGTGCGGCTGGCCCCGATGGACGAGCTGTCGGAGGACGAGCGACGCGCCATGGACACCTACTTCCGTCGCGAGGTGTTCCCGGTACTCACGCCGCTCGTGGTGGATCCGGGGCATCCCTTTCCGCACATCTCGAACCTGTCGATCTCGCTCGCCGTGGAGATTCGCGACCCCGACACGGGCGGCGTGCGGTTCGCGCGGGTGAAGGTGCCCAAGAGCCTGCCGCGGTGGGTTCCCATCGAAGGGCGCACGAATCAGTTCGTGCCGCTCGAAGTCTTGGTGGGATCGCACCTCGAGGCGCTGTTCCCCGGCGTGGACGTGCTCGACTGGTACGCCTTCCGAATTACACGCTTTTCCGACCTCGAGATGCCGGAGTTCCTGGACGAGCCCGAAGATCTGCTGGCGACGATCGAGGAGCAGGTGTTCAAGCGGCGGTTCGGCGAGGTGATCCGCCTCGAGGTCGTGAACGAGATGCCGGCCCATCTGCGGCAACTGCTGCTGGAGGAGCTGCGCGACGAGCGCGACCTGCCGGTGGGGGCGCTCACCGAGCGTGACGTGTTCGAAGCCGGGTCGCTGCTCGGGTTGGGCGACCTGATCTCGCTCTCGTCCCTGGACTTGCCGGCGCTGCGCGACCAGCCATTCGTGCCCAACACGCCGCCCGCGCTGCGCGATACGTCGCGGTCGATCTTCGATGTGATTCGCGAGCGGGACATGCTGGTGCACCACCCGTTCGACTCGTTCACGGCCACGGTAGAGCGGTTCATCGAAGAAGCGGCGCACGACGACCAGGTGCTGGCCATCAAGATGACGCTCTACCGGACGTCGGGCGACTCGCAGATCGTGGATGCGCTCACCGAAGCGGCGCAGCTCGGCAAGCAAGTGGCGGTGCTGGTGGAACTGAAAGCCCGGTTCGACGAGGCCAACAACATCAACTGGGCGCGGCAGCTCGAAGAGGTGGGCGTGCACGTGGCCTACGGCGCGGCCAGGCTCAAGACGCACGCCAAGACGGTGCTCGTGGTGCGGCGCGAGGCCGACGGCATCCGTCGCTACGTCCACATCGGCAGCGGCAACTACAACTCGCGCACGGCGCGCATCTACACCGATGTCGGGCTGTTCACGTGCAGCCCGGTGATCGGCGAGGACGTGACGGAGCTGTTCAACGCGCTCACCGGGTTTTCGCGGAAGAAGAGCTATCAGGCGTTGCTCGTGGCCCCGATGTCGATGCGCGCACGGTTCATCGAGTTGTTGGAGCGCGAAGCGGTCCATGCGCAGGCCGGCCGGCCGGCGCGGGTGATCGCCAAGATGAACGCGCTCGTGGACGAGGAGATCATCCGCGCGCTGTACGCCGCGTCGCAGGCCGGCGTGGAGATCGACCTCATCATTCGCGGCATCTGCTGCTTGCGCCCCGGCATTCCCGGAGTGAGCGACCGCATCCGGGTGCGCAGCATCATCGGCCGGTTCCTGGAGCACTCGCGCACCTGGTACTTCGCCAACGGTGGGGCGGGGCAGTACTTCCTGGGGTCGGCCGACTGGATGCCGCGCAACTTCGACCGCCGGGTGGAAGCCGTGGCGCCGGTGGAGGACCGCACGCTGCATCCGCGGCTGCGCGCGCTGTTCGACACGCTGCTGGCCGATAACCGGCAGGCATGGGAACTCGACGCCGACGGCGTGTGGCACCAACGGATGCCCGACGGCGCGGTGCGGGCCACCCACGTGATCCTGCTGCGCGACTCGTGGGGACGATCGGCGGACGAGGTGAGCGAGGATCAGGCGGCGGCCGAGGCGGCCGAGATCCGGACCTAAACCGTAATCGCGTCGACGGCCGCCGAGGAGTGCACGGCGCCGTCGGGCGTCACGATCTCCACGGGACGTTTGGCGATTTTGGCGAGCAGGTCGCTCTTGCGCTGGGCGCCCCACACTTCCAGTCGAAGCCCCCGCCGCTGCCGCGCCGGCACCGGCGTGATGCGCACCGCGCGGGCCAGCCACCGCACGCGCAGGCCGCGCACGACACCCATGTGGCCGCGGTCGAGGCCGTCGGCCACGCGCAACAGGGCGGCCAGCCGCCGGATGCGCTTGCGCACTCCGGGGGAGAGCCCGGCCAGATTCTCGTCGCGCTTGCGGGGCGGCTTGCCCCGATGGTAGCGCGCGACGTTGGCCACCATGACCTGCTCGGCCGGCGACATGCCAAGCAGGTCGGCGTGCAGAATCAAGTGATAGGAATGCTTCTGGTGGCCGCGGAAGCCGATGTGGTAGCCCACGTCGTGGAGCAGTGCGGCGTCGGCCAGGATCTGCCGGTCTTCGGGCGGGCAGCCGAGCCGTGCGCCGATGGCGTCGAACAGGCGGAGGGCGAGCATGCGCACGTGCTCGGCGTGCACGGCGTCGTAGTGGCAGCGCACGCCGAAGTCGCACACCGACCGCTCGCGCGCCTGGCCCGGATCGCCCACGGCGGGCTTCACCCGTGCGGCTTCGAGCAGCAGCCCTTCGCGGATGCCGTAGGCCGACACCTGGAGCGTGCGCGCTTCGAGCCGCGACATCACTTCCATGCCGGTGGCGATGCCGGCCAGGATGATGTCGGCACGCCCGACGTTCAGCCCCGGCACCCCACGGCGCTCGGCAGGCGTGAGCCCGGCCAGTAGTTCCAGGATGCGCTCCATGTCGACGTGCGGAATGGCGGTGCCGTGCACGCTCCGCGCCGACGTCATGCCCTGCCGCGCGAGGTGGATGCCGGCCAGGTTGGTGAACGTGCCTCCCGACCCGATGATCCGCGCGCCGCGCCACTCGCGAATGGGCAGGTGCGGACGGATCTCCTCGCGCACGAGCCGCCGCAGCTTGGCCAGTCCCTTGCGCTGGTCGCGCCCCACGAGGAAGCGCTCGGTGAGCCGGAGGGCGCCGAGCGGGAGCGATGCGAGGTGCTCGACCACGCCGTCGGAGCTGAGCGCGAGTTCCAGCGAGCCGCCGCCGATGTCCATCACGACCACGCGGCCGGTGCCGATTTCGAAGTGCGCCTGCGCGCTGCGAAAGGCGAGGCGGGCCTCCTGCTCGCCGCTCAGCACGCGCACGGGGAGCCCCGTGGCGCGGCGCACCTCGGCCACGAAGGCGTCGCCGTTGGCGGCCTCGCGCACTGCGCTCGTGGCCACCACCTCGATGCGGTTGGCGCGTTGCTGCCGGGCGAGCATCGTCATGCGGCGCAGGGCATCGAGCGCGCGGGCGATCGCCCCGTCGTCGAGTCGCGCGTGCGCACCCAGGCCCGAGCCCAGCCGGGGGGCGGCCTTGAGTTCGTCCACGATCTGGATGCGGCCGTCGGGCCACACGTCGGCCAGAATCTGGCGGATGGAGTTGGACCCGATGTCGATGGCCGCGATTCGCTGCGGACGGCCGGCTCTCGGGGCAGCGGCGGTCGTCATACCGGCGCGACGTGAGGCGCCGTTGCCGGTGATGGCGGCGTGACCCGCGCCTCGGCGATCGCCATCCGGTAATCCGCGATCAGGTCGTCGAAGATTCGATCCCATCCACGCTGCGCGGCAAAGGTGAGCCCGGCCCTCCGCATCTCGGCCAATCGGTCGGGCTGCGCGACCGCGGCTCGGATGCCGCCGGCGAGATTGGCGCCGGCCCCCGCATAATACAACATCCCGCGGTCGTCCGAGACCAGCGTGCGAGTGGGCCCCGCGTCGGCGGCGAGCACGGGAACGCCGGATGCCATCGCCTCGAGCAACACGTTGCCGAAGGTATCGGTGACGGACGGGAACACGAACAGGTCGAGCGACGCGAAGAACCGACTCAGCGGCTCCCCTTCCAGACGGCCCATGAACCGGGCTGACGCTGGGGCCCCACGGAGCAGCGGCTCCAGATAGGGCCCATCGCCGGCGAACGCGAACACGAACCGCCCCGGCGCTTCCCGCTCCAGCAGGTGCATGGCGTCGAGCATCGTGTCGAGCCCCTTCTCCCGCGCCATGCGGCCCACGTTGCCGATCACCCAGCGTTCCTCGCCGGCTCCCCACTGTTCGCGTAACCCGGCCGACCGGAAAGATGGATGGAAGCGCGTCGCGTCCACGCCGCGGCTCCACACCCGCACGCGCCGGAAGCCGCGGTCGATCAGCTCCTGCGCCGTGGCCTCGCTGGGCGCGTAGGTGCGACGCCCGGAGTTATGGAACCAGCGAAGGAACGACCACCCGGGCCCGGCGAGCAGCCCGAGGCGGTAGAACCGGGCATACGCGCTGAAGCTGGTGTGGTACGACGACACCATCGGTACTCCCAGCCGGCGCGCCGCGCGGCGGCCGGCCAGCCCGGCGCCGAAGGGCGTGGCGGCGTGGATCAGCGTGGGTGCCCAGTCGCGAAGTTCGTGTTCGACCCGTCTGTAATCGGGCAGCGCGATTCGCAATTCCGGATAGGCCCAGAAGGGCACACTGCGCAGGTCACGCACGTGGAGTTCCGCCGAGCCTCCCGGCGCGCGCGCCGTCCACACCCGCACCGCGCCGCCGCGTGCGCCGACGGCCCGTTCCAGCCGGTCGAGCGTGCGCGTGACGCCGTTGAGTTGCGGCAGATGGGTGTCGGTGAACAGCGCTAAGCGCAGTGGCAATTCTTCGGCGGGTGTCACAGGAGCGCGTACCGAAACTGGTGACGGGCGCGTCGCCACCGGTCGAGGTGGGCGGCCACGCTGGACGCCGTGGCGGGACGGCGCAGGTCGGCCGGGTGCAGGGCGAGCCGGGCCAGCCAGGTGCGGCGCTGCATGAGCCACCGCGCTTCGGCTACGGCCGTGGAGAGGTGGGCACGCACGGCCGAGCGCGCGCTCCACCGGACGACCGGGGAGGGGAGGCGCGTGGCACGGGCGTGCAGGTGGATGGAGTTGACGTCCTCGCTGAACCGCAACCCGGCGCGATGCACGGCGCGGTAGGTATCCTCGCGGGCCAGCCAGGCGGGCGCCACGAATCCGATCGGGTCGAGCCCCACGCGCTCCAGCGACCGGAGGCCGCGACGGATACGCACGCCGGCCTGCGCTTCGTTGAGGGCGAGGAACTCGCCCTCGCGGGCGGTCGCGCCGAACGCCCGCACCGTGTCGCCCAGGCCGCGGCGCAGGCCGTGCTCGTCGTGGCGTTCGCCGTGCAGAAAGATCTCCGCACCCTCCCGCGCCTTGGCGCGCAGCCAAGCGGTGAACCGGGGATATTCCTCGATCGGCCAGTTGCCGTGCCAGTTGGGGACGACGAACAAGGCGGGAACCAGGCCGCGCTCGGCGCAGAGGTCCCACAGCGCCCGCACATCGCGCTCCAGGGCCGGCGTCACGTCGTGGATCGATACCAGAAGTTTCATGATCGGGTTAGTGACTCGTATACGGTGAATAGCCGGTCGAGCACCCGGGTCCAGCCGTGTTCGCGTTCCGCGTAGATCCGGCCCCGGGCGCCGAGCGCACGGAGATCCGACCGGAGGAGCGCCGTGAGCTGTTCGGCAAGCGAGCCGGCGGCCGCCGATTCGAATCGCGCCCCGGCCCCCGATCGCTCCACGAGTTCGGCGACGCCGCCGCGGTCGGCCGTCAGCACCGGCACGCCGCTGGCCATCGCTTCGATGGCCGAGAGGCCGAACGTCTCCACGGAACTGGGCGCTGCATAGACGTCGGCGGCGGCCATCAGATGGGCCAATCGCATGCGATCGGGCATGTACGGCAGCCAGTGCAGGCGCAGCCCTCGGGCCCGCGCGCGGAGCGCGTCGGCGCGCGGGCCCCCGCCCACGATCACGAGTTGGGCGTCGATCGACGGCTCGGCCAGCCGCCAGCCGTCGATCAGAGTTTCAAGTTCCTTGTCGCGCGCCAGCCGGCCCACGAACAGCACCAGGGGGCGGTCGGAAATCCCGGCCAGCCCCCGCGTCAGGCGGGCATTGGCGCGCCGGCGCGGATGGAACAGCTCGAGGTCCACGCCGAGCGGCACCTGCGTGGTGCGGTCGATGCCGGCCGCGGCGAGTTCACGCTTGACGAAGCCCGAGGCGACGATGGTCGTGGCGAAGGCATGGTCGAGGGCGCGCAGGTAACGCCAGGCGAAGCCCTCGACCATTCGCCGATGGGCTGGCGAGCCGGTGCCGCGCGGGGCGATCATGCGGGGCAGGTGGCTGTGGTAGAACGCGACCAGGGGTACCTCGGTCCCGCGCGCGGCGTGGCGCACCACCCACGGGACCAGCCCAATGCTGCCGACCTCGATTACGTCGGGGCGCTCGTGCTCCACTATGCGACGGCTGGAGCGCGTGGCGAGCATGAACCTGTACGGGGCCTGCGTGGGGACCCGGGGGCCGCGCAACCGGTAGCAGCGCACCCCGGCCGTCTCGGTGATCGCGTCGCGCCGGCCGGGAACCACCACCACGTGACGCAGGCCGGGGCGTTGCTCCACGTACCTGGCCTTTTCGAACAGGTACGTGCGCACGCCGCCGCTGGTCTCGCCGAAGAACTCGGTGATGTCGAGCACGGCCCGCCGCGCACCGGCCCGGAGCCGAGGCGGCAGCGCCTGGGTTCCGATGTCGAGCCCCGTCTGAGCCTGCGGGGCGTCGAGCAGGGCCCGCTCCACCGCCTCTCGCCCGGCGCCTGCGGGATTCTGGATTGCGGCAATGCGCACGGCGATTGCCGTCGTCACCGCACGAGCACGGCGAGAGCGGTCGCCACGGCGATCAGTTGGCCGGCGATCACGTCGCCCGGGTAATGCACGCCCAGGAACACGCGGGTCAAGCCCACGGCAGTGGCGCACAGGATTACCGGTACGGAGAGCGCCGGGAAGAGTACGGCGTACACGACCGCGATGGACATGGCCGCCGCGGCGTGGCCCGATGGAAAGGAGAAGCGGTCGGGCTCGGCGATCATTACCCGTGCCGTAAGCGACCGCGATGGCCGCGGGCGCCCCACGGTGCGCTTGAACAGCTGCACGATGAGGTGCGAAATGACGAGCGCCGCCAGAGGCTTGGCCCCGGCGGCGGCGATCGGCTTCACTCCCGCCATCGGGAGCGCGGCCAGGGCGAGACTGCTGAACGCCCCGCCGGCGTGCGTAATGGCGGTGAGGACGGCACGGAAGGCCCGGGCCGATCCATCATCGAGGGCCCAGCGGATGTAGAGGTCGCGGTCGCGGGCGGCGAGCCGGTTGAGCAGCGAGGTCTCCATGCACCGCGGAGACTAGGCACGCCCCGTCACCGGCCATCCCGGACCAGGCAACGAACCTGTCACCCGCGCGACACAGCGCCGCAACGGGTGGGCCGTTCAGGGAGAACGGCCGTTCACGTCGTCGGGAAAGAAGACGCTGATCGTCGAGCCCTGGCCAGGCACACTCTCGGCGCGCACGGAACCCCCATGGGCCTCCGCCAGATGCTTGACGATGGCCAATCCGAGACCGGTGCCCCCCTCCTCGCGCGACCGGGCCGCGTCCACGCGATAGAACCGCTCGAAGATCCGGCCCAGATGCTCCGGCGCTATTCCAATTCCAGTATCGCGCACGCCTACCCGCACGCCGGTGGGCTCGCGGGCGGCGAACAGGGTCACGGCGCCGGCCGGCGTGTAGCGCACGGCGTTCTCCATGAGGTTGGTCAGGATCTGCCGCAGCGCCACGGAGTCGGCCCGCACGAACGCCGCGTCTTCGGGAATGTCGCGCGACACGGCCAGGTGCTTGGCCGTGGCCGCGCGGTCCACGCTGCCGAGCACGTCGGCCGCCGTCTGCCGGACGTCGAGGCGACGCGGCTCGGGCCGCCAGCTCCCCGACTCGTAACGCGACAGGTCGAGCAGATCGTCCACGATGCGCTGCATGCGCTGCGCATTGGTGCGGATCATGGCCGCGAACCGCTGGCGATCTTCGACGGCGAGCCCCGGATCGACCAGTGTCTCGGCGAATCCGCTCACCACGGTGAGCGGCGTCTTGAGTTCGTGCGAGGCGTTGGCCACGAACTCCCGCCGCACCGTTTCCAGCCGGCGCCGAGCGGTGAGATCCTGCAGCGCCAGCACGGCCCCACCGCCGGCGAGCGGCCGCCCCACGATGGCCAGGATGCGCCCGTCGAGTTCGAGCTCGGCCGTGTCGGGCGCCCCGCCGGCCATCGCCACCCGCAGGGTCTCGCGCAGTGTGCGCCCGGGCGGCAGGCGATCGGCGGCAAAGGGCACGGCGTCGGCCACGCCAAGCAGGCGGCGGGCGCTGCCGTTGAGCCGCACCACCTGATTGCGCGCGTCCACCACCATGATGCCTTCGTCGAGGGCCTCGATGGTGGCGCGCATCAGCCCCTGTTCGGTCTGCAGCGCCGCCAGCCGGCCGGCGAGCTGTTCCGTCATCCGGTGCACGGCCGCCGAGAGGTCCCCGATCTCGCCGGGCGCGTTGAGACTCGGACGCCGCGTGAGATCGCCGTCGGCCACGGCGCGCGATACGTCGCGGAGTGCGACGACGGGCCGCGATACCGAGCGGGCGAACAACGCGGCGAGCAGAAGCGCGCCGAGCAGGGCAAGAGCGCCCGCCACGACGACGTCGCGCTGCGCCGCCCCCACGATGTCGTGCAGCGTGTCGAGACTGATCGACACGCGCACGAATCCCATGGGGTGGCGCACGGCCACGTACAGCTCCTCATCGCCGGCGCTGGCGCTCTGGCGGTACGCGCTGCCGGCACCGTCGCGCCGCGCGGCCACGACTTCGGGCCGCGTGGAGTGGTTCTCCAGCCCGTGCAACTCGGCGGGAGTGAACTTGGAATCGCCGCGCACCACGCCGTCGGTGCCGATGAGCGTCACGCGCCGGTCGAGCGCGGCACCAGCTGCGTCGGCGAGAGAGTCGGCGTCGAGGCCCGGACTCCAGAGGACGGCCACGAGACGCGCCGAGCGCGTCAGGTCCGACACGGCCTCGGCCTGCAACTGCTGGCGGAGTCGCGAGCCGGCGATCGTCACGATCGCCGTCACGAGGACGACGATCAGGACGGTAGAGCCGAGGAGAAGTCGCCGGGTGAGGCTCACGCGCCGCGCCAGGCCGGCCCGCGAAGACGGTAGCCGAACCCGCGCACCGTCTCGATCAGCTCGCCGGCGGCGCCGAGCTTGGCGCGCAGCCGCTGCACGTGCATGTCCACCGTGCGCGTCTGGATGTCGGGCGCGGCCTCCCACACCGTTTCGAGCAGGTGGGCGCGCGCCTGCACGCGGCCGCGGCGCTCGTACAGCAGCAGGAGCAGCCGGTACTCGGTGGGGGTGAGCTCGATTTCGTGGCCGTCCACCCGCACGCGGTGGGCGGCACGATCGATCTCGATCGGGCCGTGGGTCACGACGTCGCTGGGGCCGAGCCCGCTCGCCGTCACCCGCCGCAGGATGGCCCCCACGCGCAGCACCAACTCCTGCGGGCTGAACGGCTTGGTCAGATAGTCGTCGGCGCCCACCGACAGCCCTTCCACCCGATCCTGTTCCTCACGGCGGGCCGTGAGCAGCAGCACGGCGATCTCCCGCGTGCTCTCGCCGGCCCGGAGTTCGCGCAGCACGTCGAGCCCGGACATGCCCGGGAGCATGAGATCGAGCACGATCAGCATCGGGCGCTCCTCCCGCGCCGCCCCCAAGGCATCGGTGCCGTTCGCCGCCGTCGAGACGCGATAGCCCGCCTTGGCCAGGTGGAAGGCGACGAGGGCGACGATATCGGGCTCGTCGTCCACCACCAGCACGCGGGCGCCCGCCGCCGGCGCGGCCGTCATGCGCGGTCCTGCTCGAGCTGCTCGCGAATGCGCGCCACGATCATCCCGATCGCCACCGTGTTGTGGCCGCCGCGTGGCACGATCACGTCGGCGTACCGCTTGCTCGGCTCCACGAATTGAAGATGCATGGGCTGCACGGTCTTCACGTACTGGTCCAGAATCTCCTCCAGCGGCCGCCCGCGCCGCGCAATATCGCGCCGAATGCGCCTGATGAGCCGGATGTCCGCGTCGGCATCGACGAACACCTTCACGTCGCAGAGATCCCGCACCTGCGGCTCCACGAAGAGCAGGATGCCGTCGATCACCACCACGTCAGCCGGCGGGACCGGCACGCGCTGCGGGCTCCGCACGTGCTGCACGAAATCGTACACCGGCTTCTCGATCGCCCGGCCGGCCGCCAGCTCCGCCAACTGATTCTCCAGCAGCTCCCAGTCGATCGAGTCCGGATGGTCCCAATTGATCCTGCGGCGCTGCTCGATGGGCAGCTCGATGAAGTTCTTGTAGTACCCATCCATGTCGATGAATGCCACCGACATGCCCGGGAGCGACTCCGCCACCCGTCGCGCCACCGTTGACTTGCCCGATCCGGTGCCCCCGGCGATCCCGATGATGAGCGGTTTCACCCAGCAGCTCCGATGAGCGTCCAACGTGACCCGAATCTCGCCGAACCGACGCCCGACCGTCGCGAAGTGACTGTCACGATCCTGTATCGCTGTGGAAGAATGTGACGACGCACCGAAAGCTGATCGAGCCGCGAAGGGCGCGTCAACCGCGGACTCCCGGCTCCCCGGCAGGCGCGCTAGCTTTTCCGCATGAAACGTACATCCAGGGCGGGCCCGGGGGCCGGCCGATGAGCGACCCCTTCCGCGCCTTCGTCAATGCGGCGCCGGTGCTGGTGCCGCCCGGCGCCACGGCCCTCGACGCCGTGCGCGCCTGGAAGCCCGGCGAGGCCGACGCGGTCTCCGCCGGAGCCCGCCTGATCACCGACAGCCGGGGCCTCCCGATGGACGCCGCCACCCCGCTCCAGGCGGGGGCCATCCTGCGCACCGGCCCCCGCCGCAGCGCTGGCGCCGAAGATCCCGAGGCCTTCGGCGATCCCGTATGAGTCCGACCATCGAGCGCACCTTGCTCCTCAAGTTACCAAAGGCCGAATTGCACTGCCATCTCGATGGGTCGGTACGTGCCGAGACGCTGCTCGACCTGGGCCGCGAATACGGCCAGCCGATGCCGTGCCAGGACGCCGAAGCGCTGCGCAATCACATGCGCGTGTCCGACGCCCACAACCTCGAGGAATACCTCGAACGCTTCACCGTCACGCTGTCCGTCATGCAGACGGCGGCGGCGCTCGAGCGCATCGCCTACGAGCTGGCCGTCGATGCGGCCGCCGACGGGGTGCGGTACATCGAGGTGCGGTACTCGCCCATCCTCAACGTGCGGCACGGGCTCTCGCTGGGAGAAGCCGTGGAGGCGCCGTTGCGCGGGCTGGCCCGCGCCGAACGCGAGCTGGGCGTGGTGGGACGCGTGATCGTCTGCGCCATCCGGAGCATGGCGCCCGACGTGTCGCTGGAACTCGCCGAGCTGGCGGCGGCATACCGCGAGGATGGCGTGGTGGGGTTCGACCTGGCGGGCGGCGAAGCCGGCCATCCGGCGGCGCTCCACGCGCGCGCCTTCATGCACGCCCACAAGCACGACCTCGCCTGCACCTGCCACGCCGGCGAGGGTGACGGTCCGGCATCGGTGCGCCAGGCGCTCCACACCTGCTGCGCCGACCGCATCGGTCACGGCACGCGAATCTTCGAGGACGCGGCGCTGCTCGAGTACGTGAACGACCGGCGCGTGCCCATCGAGATCTGCCTCACCAGCAACGTGCAGACACGCGCCGCGGCGTCGTACACCGAGCACCCGCTCCGCATGTACTACGATCGCGGCATGAATGTGGTGCTCAACACCGACAACCGCCTGATGAGCGGCACGACGCTCACCGATGAATACGAGCACGCCGCCCAGGCCCTCGACTTCTCGTTCGACGAGCTGGCCCGCCTCGCGCTCAACGGTTTCGAGAGCGCCTTCCTGCCGTACGACGAACGCCGTGCCCTGGTGGCGGCGGCGGAACGCGACCTCGCGATGCTCAGGCGGGGGGCGGCGTGAGCACGCCGTACGGCGCCGAGGCCGCGCATGCGGCAGCCACGGCGGTGCGCACCCGCACCGGAGAGTTTGCCCCCGTGGCCGCGATCGTGCTCGGCTCGGGGCTCGGCGGACTCGCCCGGCACGTGAAGGACCCGACGATCATTCCGTACCACGAGATTCCCGGCTTCCCGCCGTCCACCGTGACCGGGCACGCCGGCGAACTGCTCGCCGGCGCGCTGGCCGGCCGTCCCGTGTTGATGCTGGCGGGCCGGTTCCACATGTACGAGGGCCATGCCGCCGCCGTGGCGGCGTTCCCGGCGCGGGTGGTTCACGCCCTCGGCGCGCCGGTGCTGATCCTGTCGAACGCCGCCGGCGGCGTCCGCCCGTCGTTCGGCGCCGGAACGCTGATGCTGATTGACGATCACGTGAACTTCATGTTCCGCAATCCGCTCATCGGCCCCGTGGAGCCGGGCGACGAGCGGTTTCCCGACATGTCCGATCCCTACGACCCGGTGCTGCGCGCGCTGGCACGCAGCGTGGCCGACGCCCACGGCATCGTGCTCGAAGAGGGCGTGTACGCCGCGCTGCTCGGCCCGAGCTACGAGACGCGCGCCGAAGTGCGCATGCTGGCCGCCCTCGGGGTGGACGCCGTGGGGATGTCCACGGTGCCCGAGGTGTTAGTGGCCCGGGCCATCGGCCTGCGCGTGCTCGGGGTGAGCTGCATCACGAACCCTGCGGCCGGCCTTTCGGAAACACCTATAACTCACGCCGAGGTGATCGAGACCACGGCGCGGGCGGCGGCGCGGTTCGAGACGCTGATCGAGGGCATCGTGGCGGCGCTTTGAGGGGTGGGGGCCCCCCGGTTCGCGCGCAATCGTTTTGCTCACTGAGTCGTCTTACTCCGGACCGCCGCTCCGCCTTTCCGCCTCGCCCCCGTACCCTTGCGCCTGCTCACCCTAGCCCGAGATCTTCGCCGCCGTAAAGCCCGGGAGGCCCGGGGCCTGTTCGTGTGCGAGGGGGTGCGCGCGGTGGAAGAGCTGCTCCGCTCGCCGATCGCGCCCACCGGCATCGTGGTGGCGGCCCAGCTTCTCGAGGCGCCGCGCGGCGCCGCACTGCGCGAGACGATCAACCGGGCGGGGTGCCCGGTGGAGGAAGTGTCGCCCCGCGACTTCCACACCGCGGCCGAGACCGACTCCCCGCAGGGCGTGCTCGCGATCGCCCCCATTCCCGAGCGCTCGCTCGACCGGGTCGAGCCAGCCGACGGCCTGCGCCTGCTCGTGCTCGACGCCGTGCAGGATCCCGGCAACGTGGGCACGATCGTCCGCACCGCCGCCGCGCTCGGCGCCACGGCCACCGCGGCCCTGCCCGGTACGGTTGACCTGTGGAACGCCAAAGTCGTCCGCAGTGCAATGGGCGCCCTGTTCCACCAGCTGTGCATGGCCGCCACCTGGGACGACGTCGACGCCTTCAAGCGGCGGTCGGGACTGGCGCTCTGGGTGGCCGACGCCGCCGGCGCCCCGCTGGGGGGCGCGCCGGCGCCCGTACGGCTGGGTCTGGTGGTCGGGAACGAAGGCGCCGGCGTGTCCGCCGAGGCGCGGGCGCGCGCCGATCGCCTGGTGGCGCTCCCGCTTGCGCCCATGGCGGAGTCGCTCAACGTCGCGGTGGCCACCGGCATCCTGCTCTACGAGCTCCGCCTATGACCGGCAGCACCTACTTCGAAATCTTGGCGTTCGTGTTCGGCGCCGTGATCGGCTCGTTCCTGAACGTGTGCATCGGCCGGTGGCCCGCCGAGCGGTCGGTGGTGCGTCCGCGATCGCGGTGCCCCCACTGCGGCCACCAGCTGGCCTGGTTCGAGAACATCCCGCTGCTCAGCTGGATCGTGCTGCGCGCCCGCTGCCGCTGCTGCGACGAGCCGATCTCGGTGCAGTACCCGCTGGTGGAGCTGGCCGTGGCCATCCTGTGGACGTTGTGCGTGGCGTACCTGGGGCCCACGCTCACCGCGGTGCGGGTGGCGGTCGTCGCGACCACGCTGCTCGGCGTGGCCATCACCGACGCCAAGCACTATCTGATTCCCGACGGCTTCACGCTGTTCGGGCTCGCGTTCACGCTCGTCATGGCGGTGTACGCCTCGATCACGCTGAACCCCGGTCCCTTTGCCGGCGCGTACGACGCCTGCATCGGGGCGTGCGCGGGCGCCGGGATGATCGCGATCGTCGGCTGGCTGGGTGAGCTGGCGTTCAAGAAGGAAGCGATGGGAATGGGTGACATGACGCTGATGGCATTTGCGGGAGCCGCGGTCGGCCCGGAGCGGGCCGTCCTTACGGTGTTCGTGGGCGCCGCCATCGGCGCGGTGGTGTTTCTCCTCGTGGTGTATCCCATCGCGTGGCTGAGGCGTGGGCGGCACGGCGTGCAGGCCGAGCTCCCCCTCGGAACCCCGGCGTTCGAGCCTCCGCTGGTGCCGTTCGGCGTGTTCCTTGCGCCTGCGGCAGTCGTGACATTGCTTTGGGGAAATGCGCTGTTCGCCCGGATCTTGGGGGGCTGACCGCCCCTCGCCCTTCCCCCGCCGATGATCGAAGGATCGCCCCGCGCCGTGACCAGCGCGCTGGCGCGCTTCACGCGCGATCTGACGACGGAGGCCCGCGCCGGCCGGCTCGAACCGGTGCGGGCTCGGGAAGACGAAATCGCCCGCCTGGTGGACATCCTGCTGCGCCACGGCAAGAGCAACCCGGCGCTCGTGGGCCCGGCCGGAGTGGGCAAGACGGCGATCGTCGAAGGGCTGGCCCAGCGGGTGGCCGCCGGAGGCGTGCCGCTGGCGCTCCGCGACGTGCGGCTGCTCTCGCTGGACCACGTATCACTGCTCGCCGGGTCCACCTACCGCGGGCAGTACGAGGAACGCATCCGCACGCTGGTGGCCGAGACGCAGGCGGCGCCCGACGTCATCCTGTTCATCGACGAATTGCACAACCTGATCGGGCAGGGCACGGCGATAGGAACGGCGATGGACGCTGCCAACATGCTCAAGCCGGCGCTGGCTCGCGGGGATTTCCGGGTGATTGGCGCCACCACCGACGAGGAGTACGACCGCTGGGTGCTGGGCGATCCGGCGCTGGAACGCCGCTTCCAGAAGGTGGCGGTGCGCGAATTGAGCGTCGAGGCGGCGCTCGACGTGCTGCGCGCGCGGCAGCAGCGGCTGGAACGGCACCACAACGTGGTGATCAGCGACGATGCGATCGTGGCGGCGGTGCGGTTGACGGACGCCCACGTGCGCGACCGGCGCCGACCCGACAAGGCCATCGACGCCCTGGACGAGGCCTGCGCCCATCTGCAGGCGGGCGCGGTGTACTCGCCTCGCACCGAAGCGCTGCTCAAGGCGCGGCGGACGGCCCGCGTCAAGGCGCCCCCGCCCAGCGAGCCGCGCCGCCAGCGGGAGCCGGAGGACGATCCGATCGATTCAATCGCCGCCGTGCTGGAGCGATTCGGGGCCGGGCTCGAACGGGCGCTGGGCGAGACCGAGGGCGCGGAACGCGCGCCGGCGCCACCGCCACCGCCACCGCCGGCCGCTCCTTCGGCGCGACCCACCCCCGGTGCCGCGATGCCGGCCGGTGCCGAACTCGATGCCGAGATCTCGCGGCGCCTGATGGACGAAGGGATCATCGTTCGCGGCCACGACGTGGCCCGTGTGGTAGCACTGATGTCTGGAGGTCCCGTTACGTGGGGTTGACAACGCGTTCGTGCGCGCTGGCGTTCGCCGCCGGCGCGGTAGTGCTCGCCGGGTGCGGCCGCCGGAACGGCCGCACGGGGCAGGGGCCGTACGCCGACATGGTGACCGATGCCGTGCCCAAGATCGAGAAGGCGGTGGGGGTGCCGTTCAAGACGCCTCCCAGGCTCGAAGTGCGCACGCGCGAGCAGGTGCGCGACTTCCTGCTCAAGAAGTTCGACGAGGAAACGCCGGCCGCCGAGCTGGCGGGCGAGGAAGCGGCGTACAAGGCGTTCGGATTCATTCCCGACACGCTCCACCTGCGCGACTTCCTGGTGAAGCTCCTCACCGAGCAGATCATCGGCTACTACGATCCGGGCACCAAGGTGCTCTACATCGTGGAGGGCGCACCCGAAGACCTGGCCGGTGTGACCGTGACGCACGAGCTGGTGCACGCGCTGCAGGACCAGTACGTGAATCTCGATTCCATCCAGCGGGCCACCGGCGACAACGACCGGCAGATGGCGGCCCAGGCGGTGATCGAGGGCGAGGCGACGTACGAGCAGATGTCGGTCATGACCGGCGGCGGGAACGTCGCCACGCTGATGCCGGGCGGGTGGGATCACGTGCGCGAGATGATCCGTGAGACGCAGGGTTCACAGCCGGTGTTCGGCTCGGCGCCGGAGGTGATCCAGGAGGAACTGCTCTTTCCGTATCTGAGCGGCGCCGAGTTCATCCGGCAGTTCAAGACGCACTATCCCCACAAGCTGCCGCTCACGGACATCCCGGTGTCCACCACGCAGATCCTCCACGAGTCGGCGTTCTTCGGCGACACGGTGGACGTGCCGGCGACGGTGACGCTTCCCCCGACCACGGGCACGACGGTGGACGACAACGACCTCGGCGAATTCGACACGCGGCTGTTCCTGTACCGCCATACCCGCGACCAGACGCTGGCCGTGAACGCCGCCGAGGGCTGGGACGGCGGGCGCTATCGCGTCCTCAAGGAGCCGTCGGGCACGGCGGTGGTGTGGGTGACGGTGTGGCGAACCACCACGCGCGCAGCCCAGTTCGTCAACGCGCTGGGCCAGGCCTCGCAGCGGCGGTACCAGACCCCGAATCCGGTGGTCGCGTCGAACGGGCGCCGCACCTACCGGGGCAAGGCGCGCCAGGTGCAGATCACGCCGATGACGATCGGCGGGCGGCAGGCGGTGGTGTACGTGGACGTGCCGGCGGGCGGTTCGTTCGCCCTGTTGGATCCGGCCGCCATACGCGTTCACCAATAGGCTACATGCCGGCGAGGCGGGACAGGGAGAATCCGAGCACGGCGATCAGCCCGCCCAGCACGTAGCCGATGAAGATGATCAGTCGCAGCTCGCGATTGATCACGCCGCGGATCAACTCCTCCAGCCGGTCGAAGCTGAACGCGAGCACCTTGCGCTCGACCATCGCCTGCACGTCGAGCCGCTGGATGAGCCCGGGGAGCTGCGACTCCACCAGCTCCCAGATGGCCGGCGCGAACGCGCCGCCCAGCCGCCTGGCGCTGTCGGGCGGCAACCAGCGGCCCGGCCGGCCGATGGGCTGGTCGAGCAACCGCTCGACGGTCGAGCGCGCCCAGTCCTCGAGCAGTTCGCGCGACCGCGGCGAGCGGGCCGCCGTCACGATCCACCCTGTCAGAGTGTCGTCGTCCAGCGGGGCGAGCAGGTCCCCCCACGTCTTCTGCTCGGCCCGCGCCAGCGCCTGGTCGAGCTTCTCCACCAGCAGGCCGCGCGTCTCGGCGGCGCGGAGCACGCGCACGAGTCCGCCGGCCACGGTGTCCACGAGCGACCGCGCCCGGTCGCTCTCCGGCGGGCCGACGATCTCCGACAACGGCTTGGCGAAGTACGAGGTGACCGCCTCGTGCACGGCCGCCGTGATCTGCTGCCGCATGACGGGATCCTCGAGCAGCTCGCCCAACTGCTCGGCCCCTTCCTTCTCCACCGAGTCGAGGGCCTTGTCCAGCGTGTGCTCGGTGACCACCAGCTTGGCGATCAGACGCTCGTGGAACTTGAGATCTTCCACGAACCGCCGGAACAGCCCGTGCAGCCGCAGCCGAATGCGCTCCCGGGCGCGGGGGTCGCGTAGCACGCCGGCCAGCTTCTCCACGGCGATCGGCAGATAGGCCTCGATGCCGCCGTCGATGGCCGACACGAACGCCGGTGGCACCTGCTCCATGAGCGGGTCCGGCGAAGACAGCATGGCGCGGGCCCGCCGCAGCACGTAGTCGTGCACGCCGCGCTCGAGTTCGCCCGACTGCGCGAACTCCTCCGCCCACGCGGCGGCGCGGGCGGTGATCGCCGACCGTCGCTCCGCGGTGAGCACGTTGCCCACCATCCGGTCGGCGAGCTCGGCGCGCCGGCGCTGGACGAATGCACGGGTGCGCGCGGTGAACTCGGGCGAGTCGACGAACCCGGCCAGCCGCTCGGCCAGGATCGGCACGCCCGCCAGCAGCGCGCGTTCCACTTCGAGCAGCACCGACGGCGGCAGGATCTCGCGCAGCGACGCCCGCTCGGTGTCGAGCACGTTCTCGATCACCAGGGCCAGCGTCTCGTCCAACTTCTCGCGCACGCCGGCTCGTATGAGTTCGGCCATGATGTCGTGCGGCGTGAGCAGCCGCTCGCCGACCATGCGGCCCAGACTCCTGGCCAGGCGCGCCTGGTTCTTGGGGATGGCGCCTTGGAAGCCGAGCACCTTGCGCCGCGGATGGAACAGCATCCACACGGCAACCGTGTCCGACGCCCCGCCGGCCACGGTGCCGATGGCCACGTGCACGCCGAACTGCACCCACGGATTTTGCGGATCGATCATCGGCGGCCTGCCGGCTCAGGGCGCGTCGGCGGCCATCGGCTCGCCCGAAGGCGGCGTCTCGCGCGATGCGGCGTCCGCTGTCTTGGCGTCGCCCATCGCGGCGTCGTCGACCCGGCGGCGGGGGGGCCGCGCGCGGGCGCCCTCGCGGTCGAGCAGCGCGTGCTGGAGCACTTGGTCCATGCGCTCCACGAACACGAACGCCATGTGCTGGCGCACCTCGTCGGGCACGTCTCGCACGTCCTTCTCGTTGGCCTTGGGCAGGATCACCTCGCGCAGCCCCGAGCGGTAGGCGGCCAGCACCTTCTCCTTCACGCCGCCGATCTCCAGCACCTTGCCGCGCAGCGTCACCTCGCCGGTCATCGCCAGGTCGCGCCGCACGGGGCGCTGGCTGAGCACGCTGGCGATGGCCAGGGTGATCGTGATGCCGGCGCTGGGACCGTCCTTGGGAATCGCTCCGGCCGGCAGGTGGATGTGCAGATCGTTCTGCGTGAAGGTGGCGTCGGAAATGCCGAGCTGCGAGGCCCGCGACCGCACGTACGAATGCGCCGCGTCCACGGATTCACGCATCACGTCGCCCAGCTGGCCGGTGACGGTGAGGCGTCCGGTGCCGGCCATGCGCAGCGCCTCGATCACGATCAGGTCGCCGCCGCTCGTGGTCCAGGCCAGCCCCGTGACCACGCCCACTTCGGGCGCCTGCTCGGCCGCCTCTGGCACGTAGTGCGGCACGCCGAGCAGCGCCTCCACGTACTTCTCGTCGATGATCCACGCGCCTTCCTCGCCCTCCGCCTTGCGCCGCGCCCGCTTGCGCATGATCGCAGCCAGGTTGCGCTCGAAGTTGCGCAGTCCTGCCTCGCGCGAATAGCGGTTGGAGAGGAAGCTCAGCGACTCGTCGGTGAACTGGATGTCCACGTCGGACAGCCCGTGGTCGGCGAGCAGCCGCGGCAGCAGGTAGCGCCACGCGATCTCGACCTTCTCCTCCACCGTGTAGCCCGCGATCTTGATGACCTCCATGCGGTCGCGCAGCGGGCCGGGGATGTCGAACAGGTTGTTGGCCGTGCAGATGAACAGCACTGATGAAAGGTCGAACGCCAGGTTGAGGTAGTGATCGGTGAACGTCGCGTTCTGCATCGGATCGAGCACCTCGAGCATCGCCGCCGCTGGATCGCCCGACGGTCCGCCCCCCGACATCTTGTCGACCTCATCGATCATCAGGATGGGATCGTTCACCGCCACCCGGCGCAGCGCCTGGAGCAGCAGCCCCGGCATGGCACCCACGTAGGTGCGGCGGTGGCCGCGGATCTCGGCCTCGTCGCGCACGCCGCCCACCGAGATGCGGTACGATGGCCGTCCGATGGCGGCGCCGATGGCCGTGCCCAGCGACGTCTTGCCCGTGCCCGGCGGGCCCACGAAGCACAGAATCGGGCCCTGCGACGTGCCGCCCTTGAGCTTGCGCACCGCCAGGAACTCGAGAATCCGCTCCTTGGCCTCGTCCAGCCCGTAGTGGCGCGCGTCGAGCGCCTCCTGCACCTTGGCCAGTTCGATCTCGTGGTGTCCCGAGCTGACGCTCCACGGCAGGGCCAGCATCCAATCCAGATACGTGCGCACCACCTGGTATTCGCTCGACGCGGGCGAGAGCATACGCAAACGCTCAATTTCGCGCCTGGCCTCGGTCAGCGCCTTCTCGGGCAGCCCCGCGGCGTCCACGCGCGCCAGCAGATCCTGGGCGTCTTTCTCCGCCGGATCGGCCTCGCCCAACTCGCTCTGGATGGCCCGCAGCTGCTGCCGCAGGTAGAACTCACGCTGGTGCTCGTCGATCTTGATCTCGGTCTGCTTCTTCACGTCCTCCAGCACGCGCGCCCGTGCCACCTCGCGCTCCATCCGCGTGAGCACGAACCGCAGCCGCTGCCCCACGTCGAGCCGCTGCAGCACCTCGTCGCGGTCGGCGATGCGAAACCCGAGATTGGTGGCCGCCAGATCGGCGAACCGTCCCGGATCGGCCACGTTCATGCGGAGGATCGACGGCACGTCGGCCGACACCTTGTCGGCCAGGTCGGCCAGCGTCTCGGCGGCCGTGATCACCTGCGTGATCAGCGTGCGTCCCTCGGCGGCGTCCACCGGCGTCTCGCTGGTGTCGCGCACGATGGCCACGGGGTAGGGCTCGGTCTGCTGCACCCCTTCGATGAGGATGCGTTGCACTCCCTGCAGCGTGATCTGCACCGTGTTGCCGGGCAGGTTGATGCGCTCGTGCACCCGCGCGGCCACTCCGATGCGGTTCACCACCGCCTCGGTGTCGAGCGCGTCTTCGGCTTCGCCCGGCGCCACCACCAGCGCCACCATCAACCCGGCGTCGGGGTTCTCGTCGAGCAGCGTGATGTTTTCGGGGGCGCCCATCTGCACGGCAATCGTGCCGTGGGGGAAGACGATCGTGGAACGCAGCGCCATGAGCGGCATCGTGCGCGGCAGCAACGATGCGAACAGATCTTCCTGCCGAGGGACTTTGGGCATTCGCCTCAAGGGGTGGGATGCGAGTCGGACGGCGGCCTGGTGGGGCGGGGGCGGAGGGGTGCGCGACGCACCCCGTTCCCTTGTCTTAAATCATAACAGCATCTACGTTTAACGGCTATGTTCGATGAGCTCAGTTCCAAGCTGGAAGCCGCGTTCTCGCGACTGCGGGGACGCGGCGTCCTGTCCGATACCGACATCAAGGAGGGACTGCGCGAGGTGCGCCGCGTCCTCCTCGAAGCCGACGTCAACTTCCAGCTCACCCGCGAGTTCCTGGAACGGGTGGAGAAGAAAGCCACCGGCGTGAGCCAACTGCGCACGGTGTCGCCGGCGCAGCAGCTCGTGAAGATCGTCCACGACGAGCTCACGGCCATGCTCGGCGAACGCCGCGAAGGGCTCAAACTCAGTTCGGTGCCTCCCACGGTCGTCATGATGGTGGGTTTGCAGGGTTCGGGCAAGACGACAACCGCCGCCAAGCTCGCCCGCCGCCTCAAGGGCGAGGGCCGCTCGACGCGCCTCATCGCCGCCGACGTCTACCGTCCGGCGGCCATCGACCAGCTCGAAGCGCTCGGTCGCGACCTCGACGTGCCCGTGTACGCCGACCGGTCCACCACCGACGTGATCAAGATCGCCATGGCCGGTCTCGACCAGGCCCGCCGCGCCCGCGACCGCGTGGTGATCGTCGATACCGCCGGCCGGCTGCAGATCGACGATGACATGATGGCCGAGCTGGAGCGGCTCAAGGCCGCCATCCACCCCGACGAGATCCTGCTCGTGGCCGACGGCATGACCGGCCAGGAAGCGGTGAAGATCGCCCAGGGCTTCGACGCCAGGCTCGGCGTGACGGGCGTGGTGCTCACCAAGATGGACGGCGACGCCCGCGGCGGCGCCGCGCTCTCCATCTACGGCGTGACCAAGAAGCCCATCAAGTACGTGGGCGTGGGCGAGAAGACCGACGCCCTGGAGGAGTTCCACCCCGACCGCATGGCGGGGCGGATCCTGCAGCAGGGCGACATCGTCACCCTGGTGGAGAAGGCCCAGGCCACGTTCGACGCCGACGCCGCCAAGAAGCTCGAGAAGAAGGTGCGCAAGGAAGGGATGGACCTGAACGACTTCCTGTCTGCCATGAAGCAGATCGAGAAGCTCGGCCCCCTGGAGGGCGTGCTCAAGCTGCTGCCCGGCGTCAATACCAAGATGCTCAAGCAGGCCAAGCAGGCCGATCCCAGGCGGATGAAGCACCTCGAGGCCATCGTCCTCTCGATGACGGACGCGGAGCGACGAGAGCCGGGCATCATGAACGGGTCGCGGCGGTCGCGCGTGGCCAAGGGGAGCGGCCGGCCCATTTCGGAGGTCAACCGCCTGCTCGAGCAGTTCCGCGACATGAAGAGGATGATGAAGAAGGCCACGGCCGGCGGCGGGCAGTTCCGCCCCGGCATGTTCGGGATGCGTTAGGTTTGTAGGTCGCCCCACCGGGTGCGGCCGGGAAATGCCCGGCACGCGAGGAGCCCGGAGCAGTGCCGTTACCCAGAACGAGGAGCACACCGCCATGGCAGTCAAGATCCGCCTGCGCCGCACCGGCCGCAGCAAGCAGCCCTACTATCGTATCGTCGTCGCCGACTCACGCAGCCCGCGCGACGGCCGGTTCATCGAGATCGTGGGGCAGTACGCTCCCCGCCAGGGCGAGACGGCGCTGAATCTGAAGGCCGAGCGCGTGCACCACTGGCTCGACAACGGCGCCCAGCCCACCGACACGGTCCGTTCGCTGCTCCGCAAGGCCGGCATCCTCAAGACGCGGCACGAAGCGCGTCTGGCGAGCAAGCTCAAGGCGGGCGCCGTCCCGATCGCTGCGCCCGAAGAGGGCTGAACGCGCAGGCGAGGCATCGGGACATGACCGCGCCCGAATTCCTGATCGTCGGGCGGATTCGCAAGGCACACGGCATTCGCGGCGAACTCGTCGTCGAGCCGATCACCGATGGGCCGGACGCGATCTTCGCGCCCGGCCGTCGCGTTCTGGTGGGCAATGCCCGCGGCGATGTGTCTCCCGACCGGCGCGAGCTACACGTGGCCGCCGTGCGCCCCATGGGCCAGGGGCTGCTCGTGACGTTCGAAGAGATCGCCGACCGCACGGCCGCCGAACTCTGGCGCGGCCGCTACCTGCTGCTGCCGGGCAGCGAAGTGCCGCCCCCCGACGAGCACCAGATCTACGTCCACGACCTGCTTGGCATGCAGGTGGTGCTGGTGACGGGCGAGGCCGTGGGCCAGGTGCGGGAGGTGTACGAACTGCCGCAGGGGTTCGCCATCGACGTCGCGCGCGACAGGGGTACGGTACTCGTGCCGTTCGACGAGCGGGTGGTGACCGCGGTGGACCGCGCGGCGCGCGTGATCACCATCGACCCGCCCGCGGGGCTCCTCGACTGATGCTGCGCATCAACCTCGTCACCATCTTTCCCGATTTCTTCGCCGGGCCGCTGTCGTTGAGCATTCCGTCGCGAGCCCAGGCGGCGGGGAGCGTGGAGTACCGCGTGGTGGACCTGCGGGACTACACGCACGACCGCCACCGCACGGTGGACGATTATCCGTACGGCGGCGGGGCGGGGATGGTGATGAAGCCCGAGCCGTTCTTCGAAGCGGTGGAGGCGCTCGGCGCCCGGCCGCCGATCGTGCTCGTGTCGGCGCGGGGGCGGCCGTTCACCCAGGCCGACGCCGCCCGGTTCGCCGCGGGGAGCGAGCTGACCATCCTGTGCGGCCACTATAAGGATGTGGATCAGCGGGTGGCCGACCACCTGGCCACCGAGGAGCTGTCGCTGGGTTCGTTCGTGCTGAGCGGCGGAGAGCCGGCGGCGCTGGCCATCGTTGACGCCACCGTGCGGCTGCTGGCCGGGGCGATGTCCGATCCGGAGAGCGCGCGAACCGACTCGTTTCACGCGGAGTCGGGGATCAGCGCGCCCAGTTATACGCGGCCACCCGAGTACCGGGGCTATGCGGTGCCCGACGTGCTGCTTTCCGGGGATCACAAGAGGATCGCCGAGTGGCGGCGCCGGGAGGGAGAACGCCTCACTGAAGAGCACCCGACGGAGGGGGGCCGCGCAGGTCTCGAGTGAGCCGCGGGAGGGTCGGCCGAGCGCCTACTTGGTCCAGATCAACGATACGCAGCCGCCCCATCCATACTCTGCCGGTACTTCGAGGTCCCGGTAGGTCTCGATTCCCGCGATGTCGCCGATATCGACCATTTCATCGGCTGGAGACTCGAAGGACAGACTGATCGTCCCCGGACCGTCGGCATTTTTCCGAGAAGGCACCTGCACCTTGGCTCCGTCGATATAGAGGTTCCCTGTACAGAGGGACCGTCCGCTGACGGCCGCAAGCTCGTCGAGTGAATGGACGTTCCAGTGTGCCAGCGTGGCGGCGGTGACGAACGAGACCGAAGGCGCGATGGAACTGTGCTGGCGGTCGTAGAAGCCGACGTGCTCGAGTCGCGCGACGTCGTCGTCATCTTCACCTAGTGCGCCACTCTTGTGCGCCCTCGAAACGACCGCAGGCAGCACGGTGCCGGAGGGCTCCATGAGCACCGTGAGCGGTGTCGTGTCGCGGGGCGAATTCCCGAGGATGAGCATCAACGGACGGTAGCCCGCACTCGTGATACTGATCAATGTCGTGGCGGTGTCTGCGGGGAGTAGATAGGCCGTGCCGGTCCGCGTGGTGGAAACGGAAAGGCCCGTGAGCACATCGCGAACCTTGGCGCCTTCAATGGGAGCGCCGCTCTCAGAGTCGTATACGCCGACCAGTCGCACCGCCAGCCCACGACCTGTGGCCGACTGGGCATACGACGTACTGAAAGTCATGGTCGCCAAGACACCGGCGATGGCCAATCTGCGTAGACCGGCGCGGCCCGTTCCGATCATCGTGGCGTGTCCTCCGCCGCACATTCTGACTGATGCACGGTGCAACTGGCCCATGGTCGTTGGCAAGCCTGGTCGTTGCGCCTGGAGGACTAGCGGGTCGACGTCCGGCAGGCTATTTTCATCACTCTACACACGATAACTCGATATTTCACGGGCCCTTAGCCCGGAGCATACATGCACGCGTTCATCGAAACCCAGAAGGAGTGGCTCCGCCCCGACCTGCCAGCTTTTCGTCCGGGCGACACGCTGCGCGTGAACGTGCGCGTGAAGGAAGGCGACAAGGAGCGCATCCAGGCGTTCGAAGGCGTCTGCATCGCGCGTCGCGGGTCGGGCGTCAGCGAGACGTTCGCCGTGCGCAAGATTTCCAACGGCGTGGGCGTGGAGCGCATATTCCCCGTTCACAGCCCGATGATCGCCGATCTGACGGTGGTGCGTCGCGGGCGCGTCCGTCGCGCCAAGCTGTACTATCTGCGCCACCTCACCGGCAAGGCCACGCGCATCAAGGAGCGCAAGGTACGGGTGCAGGTCCCCTCCACGGATTCCGCCGAGAGCGAGTAGGCGATGGCGCCGGGCGCCCGCCGTCACCGGTGGAGCGCGCTCGAGCGCGAACTGCGGCAGACCGTCGGCCCGCTGCTGGCCGGTGTGGATGACGTGGGACGGGGCCCCCTGGCGGGCCCCGTTGTCGCATGTGCCGTGATCATGGCGCCCGGCGCCCGGGCGATTTCCGGCGTGAACGACTCCAAGCAACTCACGGCCCGGGAGCGGGAGCGATTGGCCCGGCTGATCCCGGCGCGGGCGGTGGCATTCGCCCTCGGCGCGGCGAGCGTGCGTGAGATCGACGAGCTCAACATCTACAAGGCAAGCGTGCTGGCCATGCGGCGGGCGCTCCGGCGGCTGTCCGTGCCGCCCGACCACGTGATCGTGGACGGCAATCCCATCCGGACGCTCGGGGTGAAGCATACCGCGGTGGTGGGGGGCGACGGGCGGTGCTACAGCGTGGCGTGCGCGTCGATCATGGCCAAGGTGACGCGCGACCGGTTGATGCGGGCGTTGGCGCGCCGCCATCCCGGCTACGGGTGGGAGCGCAACGTGGGCTACGGAACCCCGGCGCATCTGGAAGGCCTGCTGGGGCGCGGGCCCACCGTGCACCACCGGCGGTCGTTTCTTCCGTTGCGCCAACTCGAAATTTTTGAATAGCGCGCCGGCCCCACCGCCCGTTCCCCGTCAACCACAGGGAACGCATGGTTCCCTTCTACAAAGGAGAGAAGCGCGGCCGGCCGTCGGTATGTCAATTGGCGCCCATGTAAATATCTTCGCGATTTCCTTTAAGGTTTCTTGCCTTCCTTGTGACTTCCCCACAAGTTCGCGCAGTTGTGTGATTGGGAATACCGCTGAGGACCGACCAGCACCGCGGCCCTCCCCGGGCCTGAAGACTGAACCGGCTGTACCTGCAATCCCTTCGCGGGCGTCACGGCACGTACGAGTCCTCGCAGTACCCCCTGCTGTTGCAGTTGCACTCGCTTCCGAACGGCCAACCCATATGAGTTTGTAGAACGCCGCGCGGCGCTCGCCGCGTTGCGTTGGTGAAGTTTCGCACGACCCGCGCGAGGTCCCCTGCCGCGCTCGGCCATCTGCACACGTCGCTCCCAAGCGGCGAATCACTGGAGGAAGACCATGCGACTGGGACGGTGGAAGCTGCTCGTGGCCAATGCGGCCGCGTTGCTGTGCCTGATCGGTACGGCATCGTCCATGCAGGCACAGGGTACGGTGACTGGGCGCGTGACGATTGCCGGCACCGACGTGCCGCTGAGCGGGAGCCGGGTCATGCTCGTCGGCACGTCCGCGGTTACGGAAACGGCCGCCGATGGCCGGTATACGCTGCGCAACGTGCCGGCGGGTGCCGTTGAAATTCGGGTCATTCGCGTGGGCTATGAGGAACTCAAGAAGCCGATCACCGTCACGGCCGGTGAGGCCGTGACGCTCGACTTCGCGATGGTCCAAGCGGCTTTCCAACTGTCGCAGATCGTCACCACCGCCACCGGCGAGCAGCGCAGCGTGGAGCTGGGCAACGTGGTGTCGAGCCTGCAAAACGTCAGCGGGCGGGTCGAGGCCATGCCGATCACCAACCTGGCCACGCTGATGGTCGCGCAGATGCCGGGCGTGGTGGTGCTGCCCGGGGCGATGACGGGCGCGGCGCCCGTGGTCCGCATCCGCGGCGTCGGCTCGCTGGCCACCGCGGGCAGCGGCATCACCAACGACCCCATCTACATCATCGACGGCGTACGTGCAGTGTCGAGCACGATCAACCTCGGTACCGGCGGGACGACCGCGAGCTATCTCAACGACATCGATCCGGACAACATCGAGAGCATCGAGGTCGTAAAGGGGCCGTCGGCGGCGACGCTCTATGGCACCGACGCCGCCAACGGCGTGATCGTCATCACGACCAAGAAAGGCCGCGCGGGCGACACGCGTTGGACGTATTACGGCGAGCAAGGGACGGTCGACGACCGGAACACGTATCCCACGACCTATGCTTCGTGGGGGCACAACCCCACCTCTGGTGCGCTGCAACGGTGCACGCTGGTGAGTGAGAGCCTGGGGAGTTGCACGCTCGACAGCCTGACGTCTTTCAACGTGCTAATGAACCCGGCGACGACGCCGTTCACGCTGGGGAATCGCAACCAGTACGGGGCGCAGGCGAGCGGCGGCACCGACCAGGTGCGGTTCTTCGTGAGCGGCGACATCCAGAATGAGATCGGGCCGATCCGAGATGCCGTCGTTCGCGCAGGCGACGCTCGTCGATACGATGGGGGTTGCGATGCGGGACGAGTGGTTGCATCCGGAGGCCCTCCAGACGTACGGGTTGCGCACGAACCTCAGCGCGAGCCTCGCGCCGAACTTCGACCTGAACATGAATGCGGGGTTCAACAATACGATCCAGCGCCTCCCGCAGGTGGACAACAACACCTTCAGCTTCATCTACAGCGCGCTCAACAACCCGGGCTTCAACCACAATGGCCTGGGGTACACCGAGGCCGGCACGCTCGGCGAATTCCGCAACGGATATGGCGGCTTCAGCCCGGCGCAGATCTTCCAGGTGTACCACTCCAATGGAACCCAGCGCTTTACCGGCTCGGCTGACGCCAATTGGCGGCCATTCGCGTGGATGGCCAATACCGGCACGATGGGCGTCGACCTCGCGAACAACGACTATGTCGCCCTCTGCCGGTTCGGCGAGTGCCCGAACTCAGGCACGACGCGACAGGGCAGCGTGACGCAGTCCCAGACGAACCTGCGGAACTTCTCGGCCAAGCTGGTGAGCAACTCCCACTGGCAGGCGCGGTCGAACCTGATCTTAACCACGACCTTCGGCACCGACTACACCAACGGCGAGACCGATGGCGTTACGGCAGCGGGCACGAACCTGCCGCCGGGCGCGCAGACGGTGGGGGCCGCAGCGGTCAAGACCACGGCCACGAGCAACACGCTTCAGACCGTGAACAAGACCTGGGGCGTATACGCGCAGGAGGAAGCCGCGTGGCGCGATCGGATGTTCCTGACGGTCGCCGCCCGCAGTGACCAGAACAGTTCATTCGGATCGCAGTTCCACAACGTGGTCTATCCCAAGGCGGGGCTCTCCTGGATAGTCTCCGACGAGAGCTTCTTCCCCAAGTTCAGCTGGCTGAACCAATTCCGCCTTCGCAGCGCGTATGGCGCGTCGGGCGTGTCGCCGAGCGGTGTGGTCGCCCTGCAAACGTTCAACGCGTCGACGGCCAACATCGCCAGCACGCCTGGGTCGACGGTTGGCACCGATACGCCAGGCCTGTTGGCGGCAGCGCTCGGCAATTCGGACCTCAAGCCGGAGCGGTCGGCGGAATTCGAAGCCGGATTCGATGCGGACGTCATCAATAACCGCGCCCACATCACCTTCACTTACTACGACAAGCGGACGCACGACGCGCTGATCAGCCAGGTGATCGCGTCGTCGTCGGGCGCGTCGGCACTTTCGGTGCTCAAGAATCTGGCGTCGGTGGACAACAACGGCCTCGAACTCGAGGTCAACGCCTCCCTGCTCGACCGCCGGATGATCGGCTGGGACGTGAGCATCGCGGCCTCGCACAACAGCAACAAGGTGTTGTCACTCGGCAACAGCCCGGCCGGCACGCCCAACGCCACGATCGGTACGGGTCTGTACCGCGACTCCGTGGGCCTGCCGGTAAACGCGGTCTTCGGACGGCCGTACACCTACTCCGATCTGAACGGGGACGGCATCATCACGCCCAACGAGGTAACCGTTTCGCCGAACTACGCGTACGCTGGCTATTCGGCGCCGCGCGACATCTTCTCGGTCACGAACGGGTTCGATCTGTTCAACCACATACTCCGGATCACCGTCCTGACCGACTACAAGGGCGGCAACATCCTGTTCAACAATTCGTACGAATTCTACTCGGCCAACACCACATGGTATTCGAGCAACGTCAAGTCCACGCCGCTCTGGGACCAGGCGCGCGCCGTCGCGTATTCGAGTGCCAAGAACCCCACCAACTCGTACTGGGGGTTCCAGGAGAACGGGCAGTTCTGGAAGCTCCGCGAGATTTCGGCGGCGTTGACGCTGCCCCACGTGGTGTCGCAGCGGCTCCGGGCGCGCGACGCGCAGCTCGTGTTCTCGGCGCGCAATCTGCATACCTGGACGGGCTACACCGGCGTGGATCCCGAGTCGAACTACGCCACGGGCGACACCCAGACCGACTTCTCCACGTTGGCGCCGCCGACGTACTTCGTCGTGCGCCTCAACCTCCACTACTAAAACCCGCCGAGGACGATCTACGATGATAAGACTCAGCCATCGGGCTCGAGGGAACGCCGTGGCGATCACGGTCGCCTGCGGCAGCCTGCTCCTCACGGCCTGCGACCTCAACAACCAACTCCTTGCCCCGGAGCAGCCGGGCGTCATCAGCCCGGCTTCCGTGACCACCGCGACGGCGGCCGACGCGCTCTACACCGGCGCGCTCGGCCAATGGAAGGCGGGGCTCAACGGCGGTGGGGGCAACATCGAAGCGATCTGGAACGAGGAGGCACTGTTCACCGACGAAGATCGATCGACGGATACCTTCGTCCAGCGCCAGGCCGCGGACCAGCGCAACCTGGCGACGAACGACGCCGACCTTACAACCATCTACAACAACGCCCAGCAGGCACGCGGCCGCGCGCGCGATGCCATCAACAATCTGCTGGCCTACGACCAGTCGGCCACCGGCAAGCGGGACGTCGGTGAGATGTACCTGATGATGGGGGACCTCGAGATGGAAATGTCGGCGGTGTTCTGCAACGGCATTCCGTTCGGCGAGACGGTGGGCGGCGTGCCGCAGTACACGCAGCCGCTCACGAGCGCCCAGGGGGCCACGCTGGCGAGCGCCCGCATCGACACGGCGCTCACGTACCTCACGGGCACTGACGCCGGCACGGCCAACATCAAGAACGCGGCGCTCATCGTCAAAGCACGCGCACAGGTGGACCTCGGCAACTTTGTCGCCGCCGCGTCCCTCGTGGCGTCGGTGCCGACGAGCTTCCAATACACGTTCGACTATTCGCAGACGACGGTCGACAACGAGTGGTGGGTGATGGGCGCGAGCGTGAAGCGCTACTCCGCGGGGGACAGCACCGACGTCGCCGGGCAGATCCTGAACGCCATTCCGTTCTGGCGGCTGAACGACCCGCGCGTGTCGGCCACCGACACGCACACCAAGGCCGAGGACAATATTTCGGACTTCGTTCAGGTGAACAACTGGAACCGGGATGATCCGATTCCGCCGTTCACGGGCATCGACGCCCGGCTGATCCAGGCCGAGGCCAGCCTGCAGGCCGGGGACATCGCGGGAATGATGACGACGCTCAATGCCCTTCGCACGTCGGCGCAGGTGATCGGGATCTTCAAGATTGCGGCGATGCCGGCCCTGCCGACGCCGCCCGACATTCCGACGGCAACCGCGCTGTTCTTCCGTGAGAAGGCGCTCTGGCAGTTCCAGCGCGGTTACCGCATGGACGACCTGCGGCGGATGGTGCGTCAGTACAAGATGCCGCAGAACACGGTCTTCCCGTCCGGCAACTTCACGGCTTTGGGACAGCCGGCAGGGCAGTACGGCACCCAGGTGAATTTCCCGGTGCCGGATGCCGAAAGGACCAACCCGAACTTCACCGGCTGCATCGATACCAACGCCTGAGGTTTCGTGATGGGCCGAGCGGTTGGCGGCCTGAATGCGACCAGTACGCGTGGGGGGGCGACGATAGTCGCCCCCCCACGTGCATTTCGCGGGCTGTGGCGCCGGGTTCAGTGCCGGAGCCAGATCATCGTCACGCATCCTGCGCCCGCGAGCGTCCCCGACGCGTTGGCCACTGCGTTGGCCGATCCGCTCGCGTTGATATCGAGCGCGCCCGCGCCTTCGGTCGTGTGTGCGGCGCCCGTCGGAAGTTCGCCCGTGGTGTAGGTCTCGATGCCGGCGATGTCGAATGGATCGATGATCGCGTCGAGGCCTTCCTTGAGGAAGCGACCGGTGCGCCTGGGCACGACGAAGGGCATGCCATCGATGTAGACGTTGCTCTCGCAGATGCCGCGTCCGAAGTAGCGGGCGTCGGTGGCGAGCATCGTGCCCTGCAGCTTGTCGCCGGTGATGAACGCCGATCGCGGAGCGGCGCTGATTTCGCGCCGCTCGTAGAACCCGTTCCGCAGCAGCGTGGAGATCGTGTCGTTTTTGGACAGCCAGAATGGCGCGGTCGCCAACGACGATCACGGGCTCCAGCACCTGTCCCGCGCGCAGCAGCGTCGTCGTGACCGGTGTCGAGTCGGCCAGAGATGTCGGGACGGCGACGACTGCTCGCTGGTACCCCAGTTTCTTGATCGTTACGACCGTGCCGGGGCCGTCCGTGAAGAAGATCGGGACGGTACCCGTCTTGGTGGTGCGCACCGTGAAGCCGGTGATCATGTCGTGGACGTCGGCGTTCTCGATCGGGTCGCCGGTCTCCTCATCGAACACGCCGAGCACGCGGAAGTGCACGGGCGTTGGCGCGCTGTCAGGCTTGGTGCGGGCGCCCGTGTCGGGTTTGGCGCCGGCGGCGCCACCGCCGGCCTGCGGGCGTGCCGCGTGCGGTGTCAGCAGGAGTGCGCTGGCGGTCGCGAGCAGGGTGATGAGGCGAGGAATTGCCACGCGCCTGAGGTGCCGCATGGTCGGCGTGATCCTTGGCCGGAGAAATTCGGTCAGTCGCTACCAAAAAATTGTATGCAATTGGTGCGGCGTCAAGGGGGAAGGGGGCGAGCCGCGGAACGGGAACGGCCTGTATCGCATGTGTGATACAGGGTCTTCTCCGGAGGGCGTGATGACCCGGGAGGCGTTCGAACCCCGACGCTACTGACGACAGGCCCCGCCTGACGCGTGCCGTTCGAGTCGATGACGCTACGGATGCGAAACCAGGACGGCGTACGCCACGGGCCCCAACTGGTTCGTGACGTCGGACACCGCCACGCAATACGTACCGGCGTCCAGGGATCCGCTGAGCTGGGCACTGCTTCCCGCCGCCGCTGTCACGTAGGCGTTCGCGATCATGGTGCAGACGGCGCTCGATCCGGTGCCAGTGACCGTTCCCACGCCAAGACCCATCGTCACAGTCGTCAGCAATGAGCCGCCGGGCAATGTCTCCACCGCCGACGTCAGGGTTATGGAGACCGAGCCGCCGCCCTGGCCGACGACAAACGTGTTGAAGGCACTCTGCAGTACTCCGTTGACGGGAGGCTGCACCGTCCCCGTGAGCACGTCATTGTAGATGGTCGGAGTCGTCGAGGTGATCGTGCTGGGGCTGGAGCTGCACCCTGCGCCGACGAGTGCGAGGGTGAGGAGCAAGGCTTGACGACGCATATAGACGATCTCCGTTTCACTACGAGTGGTCCGACATGCTTACGTACACCTGAATCAAGCGGAAGGTCGGAGGGAGATGTATGTCCGGTAAACGGGCAGGCGCTGCCGCAGCCTCATATGCAATGGTTCCCATTGAACGCGGTCCCCGGTGCGTTCAGGACGGCGCCTTCGGCGAGGAGTTGGCTGCCAACGGTTGATGCGCCAGTTGGGCCCGAAACGAAGCGGAGATGGTGCTCCCTGGCCGGTTGGAGTCTCCCTCGGGTCCGGTGAGCGAACAGCCGCACTCTGGGCGGCCGTTCCTGGTTCCCGTAGCCCGCTGTTCCAACGACTTCGCTCGTATGACCCGGGCGGGTCTCGAACCCGCGACCTACGGATTAAAAGTCCGTTGCTCTACCAGCTGAGCTACCGGGTCGTGATGCAGCAAAGTTCGCACATCCAAACAACCGGCACAACTGAAGCTGGTATCCGCTTTAGTGGTCAACCGCCTGACTGTGCCCGAATCGTGCCCTTCGTGATCGGAACGCCCGTCGACGGGCACTGGCTGCGTTGCGATCCGGCATCATGCTCGACGACCGTTTGCCGCTTACGGCCCCCAACGCGCTCCATCGCGGTGGGGCCCGACGCCCAGGCTCATCGCGTCGTCCCCGGTCGCTGTCTTGGTTGCGCTGCTCGGCACCATCGCCAGGGAACTGACGAGCGGGTCGTAGCCCGGCGTCACCTCACTTCCCGATCGTCTTCCGGTCGAGCAGTCCGGGGAGCAGGTCCTGGGCGAGCAGTTGCCGCACGGTCAGCACGAGCTGCCCGATGTCGAACGGCTTGGGCAGGAACGGCAGCTTGAGTCCGCTCGTGGTAGCGCGGTAGGGCCCGTCGGTGACGTCGCCCGAGATCATGAGGATGCGGCTGCCGAGTTCCGGCCGGATCTTGCGGATGAACTCCACCACCTCCACGCCGCTCTCGCCGAACGCGAGCCGATAGTCAATCACCGCCGCGTCAACGTTCACCTCGCGCAAGGCGAGGCATGCCTCGTGCACGGTGTTCGCGGTAATGATGTCGAGGCCGTGACGCGGGAAGAGTTGGCTCATCACCTCGCAGATCATGTCTTCGTCGTCTACGAAGAGCACGGTCGGCTTGGGGAGACGCGGCGTCGCAAGTTCCATGGCAATCGGCGGGTTGGGGTGATGCGTTCACCATACAACAGCAGGGCCGCTTCCGGGGTTACGCGGGATATCGTTTCCGGCCCAGAATCAACCAAGTACTCGTCGGCGGGCTTGCGGCGCGCACGGGCGCATCTATGCTTTACCCCTGATGGCCACCCGACCCCCCGGCGAGCCGCACTCGCCGATGCTCCCCCGCGGTACCACGGCGCTCGACGCGTACCGTGACGACTCGGCCGCCCACCCGGTGGCGCCCCCGGACGACGCCCCGGGGTGGTTGATGGTCGCCACCCAGCTCGATCACGTGGTGGCAACGGACGGGGCGGCCGCGCGCACTGACGCGTTGCGGCGATTCCTCGCCATGCAGGGAGTGCTGTCCATCGGACCGGCCAGCCGGTTGGCCGACGAGGTAGTCGCGTTCGTGGAACCGATTGCCGTGGCGGCCGAAGATGCGGCCTGGTTCACGGTGGCCGATCAGATGCTGCAGAGCCTGTGCACGCTGTTGGGGGAAGGCGAGTGGGCGCTGTTCGGCCGGCTGGTGGCCTGGCGGGCGCGAATGGCGCGTCAGCACGGGGATGTGGCGACGGCCAAGAATTGGTATGACGAGGTCGGGGCCCTTGCCGAGAGGGAGAACAGCAATGACCTGCGCGCGCGAGCCGAACTCGGACATGCAATTCTGGCGCAGAACCGCGGCAATTATGTCGTGGCGCGGCAGCATCTGCATCGAGTGTTGGCGCTCGAAGGCATCGGGACAGATCTCCAGATGGGCGCGCACCACACGCTGATGGTGGCCGCCGCGACGGCGCGCGAGTTCAGCCAGGCGCTGGTACACGCGTGGAAGGCCTACCAGGCCGCCGATACACCCGTGAAGCAGACTGAAATGCTGCTCAACGTCGCCCAGTTGCTGGTCGACGTGGGGCGCCCGCGGAGCGGGCTCCGGGCGTTCTCGGCCGCTATGGCGCGCCCGTCGGTGCCGCACCGTCTAACACTGCCCATTCTCGGGGGCGCGGCCGTCGCAGCCGCACGGAGTCTTGACCGGCGTCGAGCGCCGATGGTGGTGCGCCGGTTTCTCGAACAGCTCGAAGGGGTCTTTGACTCGATCGGCGGTGCAGCAACTCTGCCATATCCAGCGGCCTCCGCGCTCCTCGAATTCCGCGAGGCAATGGCGGCAACGGGAGACGCAGCCGCAAGTGACCGGCTAGCCGCGCGCGCGCGGGTGCTCGCCGAGGCGCATCGCTATTACGAACTGCTGCTCGTGCTCGACAAGCCGGTGGGCGTGCCGCGCACCGCGGCCATGGCGCTCGACGAGCTGGCCGAGTCCGTGGTGCGGTTCGTGGACGCGCTTGACGGCGCCGAACTGGTCGGCGCCGTCTAAGCCTGAAGCAAGAACGCTGCCAAACGGCCGCGTCTCAGTTGTTGGAGACGCTGTACCCCGAGATCCCCGCCGTCGAATCCGCGGTGGTGTCGTGGTTCGGTGCGGTCATGGAGGCGCAGCCCGCGGCGAGGGCGATGGCACCGGTGGCAATGGCGAGGGCGGCGAGGCGGGCAACGCGGGCGTAGCGGGACATGGCGCAATCTCCGGAGCAGGGAAGGGGCCGACGCCGGGGGCTTCCCGGCGGCGCACGAATCATGGCCCTCCGACTACCCGCGGTGCGTTACAGGACGTGCTCCCGGGGTTACACCGTGTGCTGCGCAGGCGATGGTGTTACCGTAGGGAATGCGCGACAGCACGGAGCCCCGCCAAGTGCAGGAGTTCAGACCCGCTCCTTCGACCAGAACCACCCCGCGCGCGCGCATCCTAGCGCTCGTCATCGGCCGTCAGGAGCGTGCCCGCCTGCGCGGCGCCGTGTGCCACCTGGCCACCTTCGACGCCGTCGACACGGTCGAGGAACTCCAGGCGCGGTTGCGCGACTCGCTGGCACCCCTCATGGCGGTAGTGGTCGAGCCGGTGGACGCGAATGGCGAATCCGTGAGCGCAGCGGTGCGCGAGATCCGGTCGGTCTATCCGACGGTGGCGGTGATCGGGTACTGCACGCCGGTGGCCACTCAGTCGAGCGCCATTCTCGCCCTCTCCCAGGCCGGCGTGCACGAACTGCTGTGGCGCGGCGCCGACGACTCCCCATCGGCGCTCCTCACCACGCTCCGCAGCGCGACGGCGCTGTCGGTGGTGACGCCCATCCTGTTGGCGGTGGAGGGGCATCTGCCGCCCGACGGCATGGCCATTCTCCGGTACTGCCTGGAGCATGCCCGCGGCGGCCTGTCCCGAGAGGACCTGGCGAAGGCCATGGGATGGTCGCTTCAGGGCCTGCGGCGCCGGTGCCGCGAGGGCGGGCTGCCGCTGCCCGGTGCGCTGGTGGCCTGGGCCTCGCTGCTCGTCGTGGCACAGCTGCTGCGCCGCGGGACGTCCACCGTGGAGCAGCTCGCGGTGCAGTTCGGCTTTCCCTCGGCCACGTCGCTCCGGAACAAGCTCCGCCGGTACACCGGGTGCCGCGCGCAGGACATCCGCCACGGCGAGGGGTTGGATCGCGTGTTCGAACGCTTTCTCGCCGCGGCAGAGGCCGGGGGCGGGCGGGAGCGGGGAGAGGACTCCTAGCCCCGGGCTGTGCGCAGCAATGTCCGGCAATCGCCGCCGCCGACCGATCCGTAGTCTGCATCGTGCCTCACCGTCCTTCTTGCGGGATGGCGGGGCCATGGCCGCCTATGGGCGCCCGAACTATCTGTAACTCACCATCACGCGGTGTAACGCACGCGCAGGGCCCGCTGGCCTAGCGTCTCCCCAATCACCTTTCGAAAGGGATGACGTCATGACGCCAACCGTCTGTTTGGTCGCAGCCCCCTTTGCGGACCCGATCGCGTCCGCAGCCGCCCGCGCGCTCCAGGCGCCCAAGCACATCGTCGCGCTCCAACACCACCGCGACGTCGTGCAATGGATGCGGCGCCCCGATGTCTTCGCGCTCGTCGTCACGGCGCGCACGGGCCCCGACGCGCACCGCAGCTCCCGGATCGTGCGCCTGGCCCGTGTCATGGCGCCGGACACGCCCATCATCGCCGTACTCGACGCGCTCATTCCGGACACCGCCCTCACGCTCATGATGGCGCGTGCCGGCGCCGACCGCTTCGTGTTCGCGCCTGCGCAGGAGCTGGCGCCCATTCTGCGCGACGCGGCCCTCGGCTCAACCGCCGGCCAAGTACCGCGCAACCTGCCCGACATTTTCCGGCACCGGTTCGCATCCTGCGCCACGCTCGATGCCGCGCAGGGCTCGGCCATCGTGAGTGCCGCGTGGCGCGCCCCCGCCCGGGCGAAAGTGGCCGATCTCGCCCGCGCCTGTGCGCAAAGTCCCACCCAACTCCGCCGGACGTGCGCCGACCTGGCGCTCCCCAGTCCGGCCCGGATTCTCGAATGGGCTCGGCTCGTGCACGGCGCTCAGGCAGCGGCCGCCGCCCTCGCATGCGGGGAGATCGCCGAGCTTGCGCTCATCGCCCGGGCCGCCGGATACGAGCGAGTGCAGCACGCCGACCGGGCGTACCGCGCCGCCGCCGGCGTGACGCTGGCGGCCGTTCAGCACCGCGGTGAGGAAGCGCTCGGCCAAGCCCACGAGGCGGGGCGGCTGGAGCGGGCGGCGGTGGCGTAGCACGTATCAGCGCTGTGCCACCGCGCCCCCCTCCCGTGGTCAGCGGGCCGAGGTCGGCGACGGCGGCGAACTGCCGGAGACCCTTGATTCACGGAGGCGGTTGGGCCGGTGCGGTCCCAATCACACGCTGTACGGTGTCGAGCAGTGCGCCTATTGCGATTGGCTTTTCCAGAACGGCCACGACCGCGCCTGGCGATTGCCGCTCTTGCATGGCGCTCTGCATATATCCCGACATGTAGATGACCTTGATCGCGGGATCAATCTTCGCGATCTGGTCGATCATCCTCACTCCGCTCATCGCCGGCATCATCACGTCGGTGAGAATGACGTCAGGCCGATGATCTGGGGATGCATCGCCGAAGCGGAGTATGGCTTCAAGGGGATCGCCGGTGTCCCACAGCTTGTGTTCGTGCCGGATGAGCATGCGCTTCACCAGACTACGAACCGCTGAATCATCATCGACGATCCAGATCGTGGCCGAAACCGGTTTCGCCGCAGCGGCTTCGTTGGGCAGGTCGGTCAACGGTACCGAGTCGCGGGTGGCGGCAGTGGTCCCGGGCTGTTCGTACGGGGGGGCCGTGCATACCATATCCCGGCCGCCTTCCTCGGCCTGATAGAGCGCGCGGTCCGCCTCCGCGAGAAGCACTTCGTATGATCCCATGCCCTGTTGGTATCCCGCCACACCGGCGCTCACGGTCTGGACACCCCACGGCGCCTGCCAGGTACGCATCTGATCCAGCACGCGCTGAGCGTATATGACGGCGGACTCCGGCCTGCAGCGCAGTACCGCAATGAACCTTTCGCTGTCGAAGCGCGCGGACAGATTCTCCAGGCGCGTGGTGGTCCGAAGGATCTTCGCGAGAGCCTTGAGCGCCATGTTGCCTGCCGCGTGCCCGTGAAGGTCTCTGACATGCTTGAACTGATCCAGATCGAAGATGACGACCGTCAGGCTTTGGCCTCGCCCAGCCGCCGCGAATTCGCGCGCCAGCGTTACTTCGAGCTGATGCCGATTCGGTAATCCCGTGAGTTGGTCGATCCCTGCGAACCGCGCCCGGCGGAGGGCCTCCGCGAGGGTGGCGATGCCGAGCGATACGGCCACGTCAATCGAGACGATCACCAAGAGCAGCGTCCAGTTCGGGACGGCGATCCGCGACGCGACCACGCCGACTTGCGTCACGGTCATGACCGCCATCCCACCGGCCCAGGCGCCCGCCACGCCTTTCACGCCCCGGTAGTGCGCGAGCAGGATGACCGGGAGGAGCACCGTGAGCCAAATGAACATGCCGAGACCGTTGCTCGTTGACTCAGGCAGCCAGTAGACGGTCCCGACCGGTATCGCGAACGCAGCGACCGAAATCGCGAGTGCCAGGGGTGGAATGCGCGGCGTCTGGGGCGAATTCTTCATTTCGGGCACTCCTGACATTGGACGGTGTGTGTCGACCTTTCGGAACATCGCCTGCACCGGTTGCTCGTCCCTCGATTCATTCGGCGCCTGCGTCGCGCTGGCGCCCATGGGGGATCCACTGCGCGGCCCATGCGTCGAGCCCCTCTTCACTCATCGGTCTTGCGACGTAGAATCCTTGCATCATGTCGCAGCCCAGCTCGCTGAGCAGGTCCCAGTCGGGCCGTTGCTCGATGCCCTCGGCGACTGACGTCATCTTGAGGTTGCGTGCGAGCGCAATGCTGGCCTGGACCACCGAACGCTGCGACGGGGATGTCGAACAGCCGTGCACGAACCTGCGGTCGATCTTCAACTCGTTGAATGGCAGGCTTTGCAGCTTCGAAAGCCCCGACTCCCCGGTGCCGAAGTCGTCGATGGAGAGGCGGAATCCCTTGAGCCGCAGGCGAGTGGCCACGTCAATCATCTTGATCGCGTCACGGGCGACCTGCGTTTCCGTCACCTCCAGCGTGATGCGCTCGGGCGGCACGTGCGCATCCCGCGCGAGGGATTCAATCTGCTCCGGGAGGTCCAATCGATCGAACGCCCGGGCCGAGAGATTGGTGGCGATGCCCATGAGGCGGCCGGCCTCGTGCCACCGTCCGGCGCATGCGATGGCGTGGTGCAGGGTGAAGTCCGTGAGCGCCGTGCTGTAGTGGGCATCTTCCTCCATGGCCGGGAGGAACGACGCCGGCTGGAACACGCCGAGGTGGGGATGGTTCCAGCGCACGAGGGCTTCGACCCCCTCGAACGTTCCGGTGCGCATCCAAACCTTGGGCTGATACTGGAAGAACAGTTCGGTGTGCGTGAAGGCGTTCGGGAAATCCTGAACCGGCGCCATGACCGTGTCGTCCATGGGCTGACCGGGGACCTCGCGCATTCGCTTGAGAATCGGCTCCAGGTTCTCGACCGTCAGCGGCTTCTGGATGGTGCCGAGCATTCGCAGCCCCTGTACCTGGGCGAGCATTCCGGCGGTCTCGATCACCCGCTCTTCCTCGATGCTCATGACCACGATGGCGGACTGCAGGCCGAGTGCGCTGAACGAGCGGATCGTCTCGATGCCGTCCCGCCCCGGCATTCGGAGGTCGCAGAGGATCAGGTCGAACCAGGCGCCCGGCTGCGTCACGGCCGCAAGCGCCCGGTAGCCGTCTTCCACCTCGGTGACCTCGACGATGCCCATCCTCTTCAGGATCTCATGCACCAACCTCCGCACGTCCGACTGATCGTCGATGACCAGGACACGCAGGAGCGAATTGCCGTCAGGTAGCGTTGGCATGCGTGCTCCGGCTGCGCGTGAGACCGTCAGCCAGCATCCAGCACCTCGCGCACCTTGCGGCCCAGCACGTCTGCGGAAAATGGCTTCTGCACGAGTGGAATACCGCTTTGCATCAGGCCGTGACGGGTCGTCACGTCACCCGCGTAGCCTGAGACGAACAGCACCTTGAGATCAGGTCTCGTCGCATGGACACGGTCCGCCAGCCCAGGCCCACTGACCCCCGAGCCCAGCACGATGTCCGTCAACAGAAGATGTACGGGCTCGCGCGCTTCCTCGATCACCCGGAGCGCCGCCTCCCCACTGTCCGCGGTCAGCACATGGTATCCCTGCCGCGTGAGGATCTGCACGGTCACTTGGCGTACGGCCAACTCATCCTCCACCACCAGAATCGTTTCTCTGCCATGAAGCAACGGCGTCTCTCGGGCGGGCACCACGGCGTCCGCGGCCGCATGATGCCGCGGCAGATAGACCTTCATGGTGGTGCCCAGTCCCTCCTTGCTGTATACGGTGATCTGACCGCCGGCCTGCTTGATGATGCCATAGCTCGTCGCGAGCCCCAGACCCGTCCCCTTGCCGGCCGTCTTCGTTGTGAAGAACGGCTCGAACATGTGCGCCGTAACCTCTTCGCTCATGCCGATGCCCGAATCGCTCACGGTCAACACGACGTATTCACCCGGCGCCACGTCCGTGTCCCTCCGCAGATATCGGGCATCCAGGACCACATTTGCTGTTTCTAACGTGAGTTTGCCACCAGCGGGCATCGCGTCACGCGCATTGACCGCGAGATTCATGAGCACCTGCTCGAGCTGCGCCGGGTCCATCTGCACGGTGCCGAGTTCCGGGTCCATCTTGAGGGCGATCTCGATGTCTTCGCCAAGGACTCGCCGGAACATCTTGTCCAGCCCGCCGAGGACCGAATTGACACTGAAGCGCGTGGGCCTCACCACTTCCTGCCTCGAAAGCATCAGCAGTTGCTTGGTGAGCATCGCGGCTTTCTGACCGGCCTTCAAGACCTCCTCCAGCGATGGCCTGACGGGGCTGGCCGCCGGGAGATCGTCCAGCACCATTCTCGTCCACCCGAGGATCACGGAGAGCAGATTGTTGAAATCGTGCGCCACGCCACCCGCCAGTCGGCCCACGCTCTCCATCTTCTGCGCCTGCAGCAACTGGGCCTGCACGTGCAGGCGCTCCGTGACGTCTTCCTTGATTGCGACGAAGTGCGTGATGGCGCCGGCCGAATCCAAGATTGGGGTCACGGTTTGCTCATCCGTATACAGGCTGCCGTCTTTCCGGCGATTGATCATCTGGCCGTGCCACGTCTGTCCAGCGAGGATCGTATCCCACAAGTCCTTGTAGATTCCGGGGGCATGCTTGTCCGACTTCACCAGCTCTCGCGGATTCTTGCCGAGGGCTTCTTCGGCCGTGTATCCGGTGAGCTGGGTGAACGCCGGATTCACCCACTCGATGGCGCCTGCCCGGTCGGTAATCATGATGGCATCCGCGGCCGCGTCCAGCGCGGCAGCTTGCAGGCGCAGGGTCCTTTCGGCGTGCTTGCGCTCGCTGACGTCCGACAAGACCAGCAGCAGATACGTTTGGTGCTCATGTTCGAAAGGGACGAGGCGGCAGTATACCCAGATCTCCTTCCCGAACGCGCTCGTGGAGTGCACTTCCTCCGTGTGAGGTTCATGCCTTTCCAGCGCGGCATCGGCTGCGGCCAGCAGGCCCGATCGTCGCCGGGATTCGAGATGGCGGAAATTCAGTTTCTCCACCTGCTCGACGGTACCGCCGAGCAGGTGAGCAGCGGCGGCGTTGGCGGCCACCACCTCGCCGGAAGCCAGATAGGTGATGATGCCTATCGGAGAAGCCTTCATGATCGCTTCATTGTAGCGCACCGCATCGGCGAGTCTTTGTTCGGATGCTTTCCAAGCGGTGATGTCGCGAACGACCGCGACCGCGTACTCTCGATCAAGCCGAACGAGGGAAATGCTGACTTGAACCGGAAATGTTGAACCATCCTTCCGTCGGTGGTACCCCTCATATAACATGCCGCCGGATGTCCGAAGTCGTTCTACGCTCTCACTGAACGAAGATTGGTCGAGCGTGGAATCGACGTCGGGAACGGTCAGCGACAGCAATTCCTCACGGCTGTAGCCAAGTTCCAGGCACGCCGTCTCGTTGACGTCGAGAAACCGACCTGTGGTCGGATCGATGACCTGAAGACTGTCGTTCGACCGATCGAACAGCGCTCGAAAGAGTCTGAGTCCTACGTCTGACGCCTTACGGTCGGTGATGTCATGCGCCGTCCCGGTAATGCGGATGGGCTTGTCTTCTGCATTGGTCTGGAGTTCGCCGCGTCGTTCAATCACGCGAATCGTTCCATCCGGTCGAATGATGCGAAACTCGACGGGGCCTGGCGTTGCCCGCGACCGAATTGCGTTGATCCAGGCCATCACGGCCGACCGGTCATCAGGGTGGATGAGGGCAGCGAAGGCGCTGGGGGTCGGCACAAATACGTCAGGCGAGACGCCATAGATCCGGTAGAGCTCGTCAGACCAGATGAGCCTGTCCGTCTCCAGATCCACGACCCAGGTCCCGAAATGTGCGATCCGTTGCAACTCCGCGAGGACGCCCTTGATCCTTTGCAATTCGTCAATCGCACGTTTCGGCTCAGTGATGTCATCAAGAAGCGCGGCGAAGTATCCCGTTTTCGGACTATAAGCAGAGATATTCGACCGCTGACCTTGCGACCGGAAATGGAACTCGAAGGTCTCAGGAATGCCGGTCGAGGCGACTCGACCAAATGTCGCAAACAGCTCAGGACGTAGTTCCCTGATTCCCGGAATCACCTCGCTGACAGCTTTTCCGACCACATTCGTCAGCCCCGTCAGGCGCCCGAACGCTTCGTTGACCGTGAGAATCACAAAGTCCACGGGGCGGTCGCGTTCATCGTATACCACCCTGCAATAGGCGAACCCAGCGCGCATGGTGGAAATCAGCGAGCGATAGTGGTCTTCGCTCTCCGTCTGTCCGTGCTTGGCCTGCGTGCGCTTAGTCCTCTCCGTACCGTCGCGGCTGCCATTGACTCGCTTCGGCGCTTGTTTGCGGGGCTTCCGCGTCATGGCGTCGCTCTCCGACGTTGCGTGTTGTGGCTGGTACGCGTGCGACTCACGAGGACGCGTCTCCGCAATCCGACCGATCGGCCGCCGCGAGGCTCTCGACGACACAGGTGGCGAACCCGGCCCGGGCACTCCGTCATCACCTGTTCCTCTCCCATGCCGAGGCCCAGGCGGCGAGGATGTCTTCCGGCAGCGCCCGTACGACGACATTCCCCTGCGCGACATCGCAGCGCCGCGTGTTCAAGAACTCCCAATCGGGTTGGTTCCGTACGCCTTCTGCCACTGAGACCATCTTTCGATTACGCGCCAAGGCAATCGTCGCCTCGATGATGGCCTGGCGCCTGGGCGCGGTCGCGCACCCGTCCACAAACTTCGGAGCGAGCTTCACTTCCGTGAACGGGGACTTCTGAAGCTGCTGAAGCCCGAACTCGGCACCACCGAACTCATCGATCGACACACCAAAGCGCTTCATTCGGAGCCGTGTGGCCACGTCAAGAATCTTAACCGGATTGGTAACGACTTCTTGCTCGTTCACCTCGATCCGAAGCGCCTCATGGGGAACGTGACACGAGGCGGCAACCGACTCCAGGCGTTCAGGAAAGCCGAGCTCGCCGAGGGCGGCACCGGGCACGTTGAACGCCACCGGCATCTCGTGTCCCCCGGCGCGCCAGCGCTCAGCGAACGCTACACCCTGGGCAAGGACGAAATCCGTAAGGACCGTCCCCAAGGCATCCGACCTATGCACCGCCGGCAGGAACGATCCGGGCAACACGAGGCCGCGGACGGGATGCTTCCACCGCAGGACGCACTCGACGCCGTACAGGGCGCTCGATTCAAACCACACCAGGGGCTGAAAGTGAAACGTGAACTCTCCTCGTTCAAAGCCTTGCGCGATGTCGACCGCCGTGGGCGGCTCCGCGCGGGGTGTGTCAACCCACCGGTTGGTAACAGAGGAGAGGCTCTCCAGTATGGGATCGAGTTTTTCCTTCGTGAGCGGTTTCTCGAGGGCCCCGATCACGTGCAAGCCGTGCATTTCGGCAAGGAAGCCGGCGGCCGCGATGATCTCTTCAGGCTCAATGCTGAGGATAACGACTCCACCCTGCACCCCAAGATAGGAAAGCGCCCGGAGAGTTTCGACGCCGTCGAGTCCTGGCATGCGCAGGTCACAGAAGATGAGGTCGAACTCGTTGGTAGGGTCGGTGAGGAGCCTGATCGCGGCACGGCCGCCTGCCGCCTCCACGACGTTGGAAATCCCGAGAGACTGGAGGATGCGCCTATGATACGCGAGCACCTCCGGCTGATCGTCGACGTTGAGGACACGCAGGTTGGAGTACTCGGTTGCCATGGACATGCTCCCTTCCGACTGTCGCCGAAGTCAATAAACGACACGATCCGGATGCCGGACGTTCGTACGCCACGGCCCCCCAGGCGCCAGCAGCGGTCGCTGGTACTGCCTCTCAACGTACACGAGTTCTGATGCTCGTAACAGCCGACTCGTCCCGGAGCGTCTTCAGCTTCCGGAGCTCGCTCACGTCCAGCTTCGCACATTGCTTCTTCTAACGATAGAACGTCGTCTCCGTCACGCCGAGCTTCCGGCAGATGTCGACCACCGCCGCCCCGCCTTCTGCTTGCCGCAGCGCCTGCAGGATCTGCTCCGGTGTGAACTTGCTTTTCCGCATCCCTTGACTGCGTGACCGCGAGGCAGCCCTCAGGATCGGCTGCAGGCGCCGCCACGCCCTTCCTCGTCCATGCCACGTAGCCGGGGTCGGTGAGCGCGAGGTCGTATGTTCCCGGCATGGCGCCGGTGACCCACTGGACGTACTGGCGCGGGCCGGCGGTGGTCATCGGGTCAGCAGCCGGGAACGGGGGAAGCTCCTGCTGCAAGTGTGCGTTCGAGAGTCCGTTGATTGCGGAGGACTGCATGGCGTTGTCTCTCAAACGCCGCCAGTTTCGTCCCTGACCCCACGGCCTAACCGGGACCTGCCTGTCGGCCCCGTGTTCTACCAGCTGAGCCACAGGGTCGTGCTGGAGCAAAGTCCGCACATCCAAACAACCGGCACAACCGAGCGAAATGCTCTCGCTGGCGATCAGCCGCCAGACTGTGCCTCAATTGTGCCCCTCGTGATCGGAGCAACGATGGGGGACGCAATCGGACCAGGGGCGGCGGTGGACGCATGGCGATTCGCCCGACGTGATGATGCCCTTCTCCCGACGGGCGCCGGCTCCTCTGATGCGCATCATCCATGTATGCCGATGGCCGGCCCGCGTGTGGCGTCGATGGGACGGGGCGGTTGGAGACGGATGGGGGCCGGCCCGCACGTCGCGACAAACTCGCGGGGGGGATTATGTGGAATCGCGCGAAGCTTATCATGCCCGGCTTCATCTTGGCCTCGGCGGCCCTTGTGGCGTGCAGCAGCTCATCTTCGGGTCCGAACCCTTCGTCTCTCACCGGGACGTGGACGGCGACCAAGATGGAGTTCGTCAAGGTAGGCACTTCGGCCACGGCGGTGGATCTCGTGGCCAACGGCGCGACCGTCACGCTCCAGATGATGGCAAGCCACGACTACACGCTCACCGTTAGGATGCCGGGCCAGGCGGATGAAGTGACGAGCGGTACGTGGAGTTCCTCGTCGGACGTGCTCACGATGACGATGGCGGGTATCTCCGGTGAGCGCCAATTCGACATGAATCTGAGCGGCAACACCATAACGCTCAGTGGAGCGAACGTGGACTTCGACTTCAACGACGACGGCATCGACGAGCCGGCGAAGCTGAACATGGTGTTGACCAAGTAACGCCGCGCATAGGGCGGTGTCTCAGTCCCTTCCGCTCGCCGGTCGGCGGGTCCGCGGGCGATCGCCGATTTCAATTTTTGCCTCAATTTCAGCGGCGGCACCGGGAGCTTCGCCAAGGCCACCGGGACGGTCACTACCTGCTAGGTTGTCCTTTGCCAGGACAGAATTAGGGTCTCAATGCTGCGCGACGAAGCGGACCACCAAAACAAACCGCCCGGCATCGTGCCGGGCGGTTTGCATTTGCAAGGCATCGACGCAACGGATCACTCACTGACCCGCGAGAAGATCTACGCCGGCTCCAGTACGGCAGGCTCCGTCGTCGCGTCGTCGTCAAGAGTTGGCGCCGCGGCGACATACACCGCCTCTGCGCGCTGCCGGGGCGGGAGTGCCTCCTCGAGTGCCTCAATTACTGTCCCGGCCTCGACGCCCAGCAGATTCTCGCGCTGCGTGCTCACGACGCGCCGGCCCGGCGTCGCGAAGGGCCACCAGACTTCGAGGCCGGCCATGTGGAGCGACACGAGGGGCGTCGCAAACGCCGAGGCGATGTGGCAGACCGCCGTGTCTGGGCTGATCACGAGTTCGGCGGATGCCACGAGCGCCACGAGTTGGCGCATGGTGGGCACGTGCGCGATCGCTCCCGCGCGCTGCGCGAGCGCGGTGACTGACGCGGCGTCCTGCGGCAGACCGACGACCACGACGATGGCGTCCGGGTCGCGACGGCGGAGATACTCCAGCACCTCACCGAACCGCCAGTCGGGCCATCGCCTCGCGGGATGTCCGGCCGACAGGTTCACCAGGATTCGCGCGCCCGACCGGCCGCAACTCTGCCACTGCCGCTCGGCCCAGGCCCGCTCGCCAGAGTCGACCACGAGCATCGGTCGCGCTTCGACTGCGGCGCGGTCTTCCAGGAACGGCGCAGCCAGCCGCAGCTCGCGCTCCAGATGCAGCAGTCCGTCGGGCGCCGGCGGCACCGCCACGTTGTACACCCAGCTGGTGCGCCGGCCCGATTCGCCGACCCAGAACGGGGCCCTCGACGCGAGCATGAAGACGATGGAACGCGTGCGCACGTGGCCGTGCACCAGCATCCCGTCCACTACGGCGTCGTACGGCGCGAAGCGCCGGATGACGGCGACGGCGTTGGCCAGCCGGCGGTCACCGCGTGGAAACGTGATCACCCGCCGCACGTAGGGCAGGCCCTTGAGCAATTCGGCGTTGGCGTCGGTAGCGATGACGTCCACGGTCGTGCCGGGGTGCGACTCGGCAATCGCGCGGATGGCGCCGAGCGTGAGCACCAGATCCCCGAGCGGTCCCTCGCGGATGAACAGCACACGGAGCGGCCGGCCGCTGAGCGTTCCCGGTTCCGCCGCCCGCGCACGCCACGGGGCCCGGGCGAGCGCCATGCGCAGCACCGCGTCGCGCGCGCCGTGTTCGGTGCGCTGCATCCAATCCCGGACCATCCGGCGCTGGGTCATTGCTTGAGTAATACCCGACGTTGCTTCAAAAGCTCCCTGTCCACCGTCACTAAGAAAAAGTTGTGGATGAACGGCCAAACGTTCGCGCCTCAAGGCGTCCCCAAGAGCGCGGCGAGGGCCAGTGCCGACGGGCATTGCGGGCCGACCGGCGCTCCGCCAGACTGCACGCAATGAGAATGCGCGCGCGCCGCGGGGATGCGGTTGGCCTTGCACTGTTGATCGCGGCTGCCGGGTGCAACGGAGCGAAGGATGCACCCACCATTCCGCTCGTGGAAAACGCGCCGGCGTGCACACCCGGTACGGTGAACCTCAGCGTTGCCCAGGCGATGCGCGTGGACTGCTCCAACGGCGGCGTGCGGGTGCAGCTGGCCGGCAGCGGGGCAAGCTACCTGGTGGTGGCGCAGTTTGCGACGTCGCAGGTGCCCATCGACTTCGTGCCGTACAGCCTGTCCGTGGACACCGCCGCCGTCTCCGCGTCTGCCAATCGTGTGCGCGCAACGATCGCCGCGCTCGGTTCGCCCGCCGCGATCGCGAACGGCTTCAATCATGAACGGCAGGAAGCCGCCGACGCCCTGTTGCGCGCCCGGGGCCGCGCGCTCGCGGCGGCCGGCACGTTCGCACTCGCGCGCCGGCGGGCGGCGGGCTCCGTGCCGGAGGCGGCCGTCGCTCCGCCGCCCGTGGGGAGCATTCGCAGCTTCCACGTCCTGTCGAGTTTCGACGGCGACAATCCCGCGTGGCAGCGGGTGGGCGCCCAGCTCGACTATATCGGCAGCAATGTTCTCGTATATGTGGACACGCTGGCGCCGGCAGGCGGATTCGCGCCGGCGGAGTTGCAGCAATTGAGCGCGTACTTCGATCAAAATCTCTATCCCATCGACACCGTGGCCTTCGGCCAGCCGTCCGACGTGGACGACAACGGCCGCGTGATCATGCTGCTCTCCCCGGTCGTCAATGGCGATACGCCGGCGGGCGTGTGCGGCAGCCAGGGCTACATCGCGGGATTCTTCGACGCGGAGGATTTCAACGGCCCCAGCGATTCGGTGTCGAACCAGGGCGAGATCTTCTATTCGATCGTTCCCGATCCAACCGGGCAGTTCAGCTGCCCCCACTCCGCGTCGAGCGTGGCGGCGGTGATCCCGGCGACCTTTCTGCACGAACTGCAACACCTGATCAACTTCTCGCAGCACGTGATCGTGAACGGCGGGTTGCCCGCCTCGAGTTGGCTGGACGAGGGGCTGAGTCTCGTGGCCGAGGAACTGGGTTCGCTGCAGTACGAGGCGCGGTGTCCGCCGCCGACGTGCCGGACCAATCCACAGCAACTGTTCCCCGATTCGTCGGAGATGTTCACGGAGAGCTTTCCCAACGATTCGTACGACTATGCGCTCGATCCCGACACGGCGAGCGTGACGCTGCATACCGACGGAGAGGTCGGTTTCTCGTGGCGGGGCGGCGACTGGACGTTGGCACGGTGGCTGGGGGATCAGATGGGGTCCGGGTTCTACCGGAAGCTCGAGCACGGGCCGTCGGACGGGATCGCGGACATCGAGGCGGCGACGGGGCAGAGCTTTCCGTCGCTGTTCGCGGACTTCGGACTGGCGCTATATACGGACAGCCTGCCCGGGCTGCCGCGCGCGACGGCACCGGCGGTCGACCGGTTCGTGTCGCGCAACATGCGCCAACTGTGGACGGAGTGGGCGCTCACGCCGCTGCCATTTCCGCTGGTCGTGACACCGGTGACCACGGACACATCGCTGGCGGCCATGGAGCCCGGGGCGATGGCGTTCTACCGGGTGGACACGCCGGACGGTGCGTCCACGGTAACGCTCAAGTTCGCCGCCCCGGGGGCGAAGCCCCTGCTCGCGGCGCTCGAACCGCAGTTGAGCATCTTCCGCCTGCCGCCGGGGCAATAGCGGCCGGAGATGTGCTCAGGGACTTCCGGACAGCGGTCCACCCATCCCGACCACCCGATTGCCGACGGCCCCGCCATGCATCCGGCGGGGATTCTTGCCAATCGTGAGACCGGCCGTCATGCTTAGACATCAGTCGCCATCCTTCCTCACCCGACCTCCGGGCCACCGGCTGCCCGGCCGATGCCGGATGAGACCGGCGACGTTCTCACTCGGAGACCCACGATGCGAATGCTCCTCTGCTGCTGCGCGCTCGCGCTGTCGGTGACCGCGTGCGTCGGGAGCACGCAACCGAAGCTGACGCCCGCGCCGCCGGACATCGTCGGCGCCTGGAATCTCGAGACGGTCAATGGAGACAGTCTGCCATACACCCTCGGGACGAGCGGTGGCTCCACGGAGATCTGGTTGGATGAGGTGCTCACGCTCAACGCCGACGGCTCCATGCTGCAGCAGGGCGATCTGAAATACGTGAGCAGTTCCGGTACGACCACGGACAACTATCTCGGTGCGGGCAGCTTCGTCGTGACCGGCTCGACCATCGCGTTCACGTTCGGCGGGGGCAGCTCCACGGGGACCGGTTCGTACAGCGGCAACACGCTCAACATGTCGGCGCAGGGATTGGCGCTGGTCTACCTGAGGCAGTAACACGGCCGCGCGACCGGCACTCCGGTGGCCATGACCTGGGCCGAGCGCCTGGCCGAATTCGCCAGACCCTTTCGCGCGTCCGACGGGCCGGCGCAGAGATTCGAGCAAGCGTCCCGGCGCCAACGCCAGCGTCTCATCGACACGATCATCCTCGGGGTCGTAGGCGCACTGGCCGCCCAACTGTTCCTGCGCATGGTGGCCGTGAGCAGCGGCGTGTTCATGACGTTCCTGGCGCACTACCATGCGCCGGCGCTGCCTTCCGAGGGCGGCTCGCTCACGGAGACGATCGGCCCCTACGGACTGTGGCTCGTCCCGGTCGCCACGATGATCGGCGGTCTCATCGTCGGCTTGCTCGTATACGACCTGGCGCCCGAGGCCGAAGGCCACGGCACCGACACCGTGATCCGCGCCTTCCATCAATCCGAGGGCGTCCTGCGCGGACGCGTGGCTCCGGTCAAGATGGTCGCGTCGGCGATCACGATCGGATCGGGTGGGGCGGCGGGGCGCGAGGGACCGGTTGCCCTGATCACGGCGGGGTTCGGGTCCTGGTACGCTTCGCTGCTGAACCGGGACGCCGAAGACCGCCGGCTGATCCTGCTGATCGGCATGGCGGCCGGGCTGTCGGCGATCTTCCGATCGCCGATCGGCACGGCGATCATGGCGGTGGAAGTCCTGTACTCCGACATGGAGTTCGAGCCGGGCGCGCTGCTCTACACGATGCTGGCAGCGGTCATCGCGTACGCGGTGAACGGCCTGTTCGTAGGCTGGCAGCCGCTGTTCCAGATGCCGGGGCCGATTCCGGAGTTGCAGTCGTACCTCGACTATGGATGGTACGTCGGGCTCGGACTCGCCGCGGGCATCCTCGGGACGCTGCTCCCAGTGGTGTTCTATGGACTGCGCGACTGGTTCCGCCAACTGCCGGTGCCCGCGTACGTCCGGCCGGCGATCGGCGGGCTGTTGACGGGGCTGCTCGCGCTGGTCTATCCGCAGGTCATCGGGGGTGGCTACGGGTGGATGCAGCTGGCGATCGACGGGAAGCTGGTGTTCGGGGGGCTGGTGATCCTGGCGTTCGCCAAGATGCTCGCGTTGAGCTTCTCGGTGGCGTCGGGCGGCTCCGGCGGCGTGTTCGCGCCGAGCCTGTTCATGGGAGCGATGTTGGGGGGCGGCTGCGCCGTGCTCGTGCACCAGCCGCCGGCGCCATTCGTCGTGGTCGGTATGGCGGCCGTCTTCGCGGCGTCGGCGCACCTGCCGATCGCCACGATGATGATGGTCACCGAGATGACGGGGGGCTACACGCTGCTCGTTCCGGCGGCGCTGGCGGTGATGGTCAGCTACATCGTGCAGATGCGGCTGTCGGCCCGGCTCAAGTACCGCAGTATCTACGAGGCACAGGTGCCCAATCGTGCCGAATCGCCGGCTCACCGTGCTGATCAGCTCACCGTGGCGCTGCGGCTGTTCAGGCGCGAGTCGCTTCCCGACCTCTCGGAGGTCGGCGACCTCGATCTGCTTTCTCTGCTCAGGTCGAATCTCTCGGTGGAAGTGCCGGGCGGCCGGCAGTTGATTGCCGGCACACTGAAGGCGGACAGTCCGTTCGTCGCCACGACGGTGGGCGCGAGCGGCCGGCGGCTGGGCACGCACGACTCGAACATCATCGCGATCGTTCGCGGCGACACCTTCGTAGTCCCGCGCGCCGAGACCGTGCTCGAAGCGGGCGACCGGCTGATCGTCGTGGTCGAAGCCGCCGATGCGGACGTGGTGCGCCGGCACCTGGCCGGCTGGTAGCGCCGCGCTAGCCGCGGGCCCAGAACAGCCCGTACACGAGCACGGCGAGCACGATGGTGGTGAGGCCGACGTACAGCCGGTCCTTCTGAATGAGGAACGCGCCGAGGGTGAGCGCCACGCGCGCCATCGGCGTCAGAATGAGCAGCACGAGCCCCAGCTGCACGAGCGACGCGCTGTCGCCGGCTGCGACGCCGCGCGCAATGGCCGACAGGCTGCGCAATGCGGCGGGTGCGCCCGTGAACGAGCGGAAGTCGGGCGCCACGGCCCCGTGGTGCGCCAGGTAGAGCAGGCCGCCGGCAAGCGTGACGGCGGCGGCGAGCAGCACGCCAATCTGCAGCAGCCGGCCGATCACCATGTCCACCTGATGGTCGGTCCAGCGGGGCTCGTTGGGCGGTCGGTCGGTGTTCATACGGCTCCCGTGATGCCCTTGTACAGCATCTCGACGGCCATCACGACCACGACCAGGGTGAACAACCGCCGCAGCCAGGTATGATGGATTCGCGAGAGCAAGCGCGCGCCCACCACCGCCCCGGCGAGCACCCCGAGCATGACGGGAAAGGCGATGGTCGGCTCGATGTAGCCCGCGTGAAGGTAGATCCCGGCGCTCGCTGCGGCGGTCACGCCGATCATGAAGTTGCTCGTCGTGGTGGACACCTTGAACGGCAGCTTCATGGCGTGGTCCATGGCCAGCACCTTGATGATCCCTGACCCGATGCCGAGCAGTGCCGACAGGATGCCGGCAATAAACATCAGGCCGAGCCCCGGCGGCACGCCCTGCACCGAGTAGGGCTGAAGGCCATGCGGAGTGGGGTAGGTGGAATCGAGGCTGAATCGGCGCGCCCATTTGTCCGGATGCTCGGCCAACACGTGCTCGGCGCGCGGCCGCATGGACTGGTACGCCGAGTAGAGCAGAACGACGCCGAAGAGGATGGCCAGCGCGCCGGTTGGCACGAAGCCGGCGAGCGACGCACCGACCAGCGCGCCGATGGTGGTGCCTGTCTCGAGGAGGATGCCCACGCGCACGTTGGTGAACCCCTCGCGCACGTAAGCGGCTGCGGCACCCGACGACGTGGCGATCACCGACACCAACGAGGCGCCGATGGCGTACCGGATGTTGACGTGGAACAGCAGCGTGAGCATCGGCACGATGACGAGCCCGCCGCCGAGGCCGGTGAGGGCGCCGAGCAGGCCGGCACAGACGGCCCCGGAGGCGACGAGCAGCGCGAGGGTCAGAGCGGACATTCGGCAAATCTGACGGCGCGGGGCCGCCGTGCCAAGCGGTGCCGCCTATCGGACCGGCGCGACCGCGATGGAATCGGGCAGGCCGAGCGTGCGCAACACGGCCGTGAACTTTGCCGAGCGGCGAATGCGGTTGAAGATCGGCTCGGCCAGCGGCAGGGCGGAGAGCTGGGGCGCGTGCTGCGCGGCGGCGGTGGCCAACTCGGCGAGGGCGCGGGTGGTGTCGCCGGCGCCGAGCGCGGCGTGGGCGAGGATGAGCGCGGCGTCGGGATTCCTGGCGGTGGCGGCGTCCTGGGCGATGGCCTGGGCCTGATGCGTGTCGCCCACACGAGCATACGCGTAGGCCAGCATCGCCGACACGGCGCTCGACGTGGGGTTGCGCGCCGTGGCGAGTGAGCTGGCGGCTTCGAGAGGGAGAAGCGCAGCTTCGGCCCGGCCGGCAAAGATGAGCGCGCTTCCCAGGGCGAGGCGCGTGACGAAGCCCGTGGAGTCGAGCGCCATGGCGCGGCGCGCGGTATCGAGCGCCGCCGCGGTGTCTCCCGAAATGCCCAGCGCCACGGCGTAGGCGGCGGCCGTGGCGGCCGAGGTCGGGTCGAGGGCCAGCGCGCGGCGCAGTTGGCCGGTGCCCTCGCGCACCCGGCCCTGGACCAGCATGAACTCGCCGAACCCGGTGCGCGCCGCGGCGTCGCGCGGATTCAGGGCCATGGCGTGCCGGTAGTCCTGCTCGGCGTCGGCCCAGCGGAAGCTGGCGCGGTAGAGCGCCGCCCGCGCGGCGTAGGCGTCGGACAGCGTGCTGTCGAGCGCAATGGCGCGGGTTGCGGCGGCGATGCCCCGGGCGATCGCGGTGTCACCCGCGGCGGCGTCGTCGAGCGGAAGCAACGAGTAGGCGCGGGCCGTGGCTGCGTAGGCCTTGGCGAACGACGAGTCGCGGTGCACCGCGGCGCTCAGGATGTAGATGGCCCGCCGCAGCGACTGCCCCCCGCGCCGGCTGATGAAGCCGTTGGCGCGGGTGAAGGCTTCGTAGGCAGTGTCGTCCATCGTGCCGCGCTCGGCCAGGAGTTCCGGCGGCGGGGTGAGCTGCGGTTCGAGGGCCTGCACGATGGACGACGAGATGTCCTGCTGCACCGCGAACACGTCGCCGGCCGTGCGGTCGAACACGTCGGCCCACACCTGAAATCCGTTGGATGTGCTCACCAACCGCGCTGTGATGCGGAGTCGCGAACTGTCCTTCTGCACCGTGCCCTCGAGTACGTAGCCCACCTTGTATTTCCTGCCCAGGTCCTGTTCGGTGGGATACTGGTCGCCTCCGGCGGCGCCGGCGGGCCACGACGCCACGCGCAGTCCGGGAATGCGGGCGAGCGCGCTGAGCAGCTCGCTGGTGATGCCGAGGGCCAGCGGCCCATCGCTGGAGTCAGACCCGGCATTGACGAACGGTACCACGAGCACCGAGCGCGTCTGGCCGGTATCGCGGGCCATGGCTGCCACCCGCGTCGCCGGGCGGCCGCGCATGGTGAACACCGCGGCCGTGGCCGCCGCGCCGAGCACGATGGCGGCCAGTACCAGGGCGGTGATGCGGCGGCGGAGCCGGTCATGGGGCACGGCCAGCGCGGCCACGGTACCATTGCTGACCACCGCCGGGTCGTCGAGTGCGTCGACGATCTCGCGGGCCGATTGCGGGCGCTTGGCGCGGTCCTTTTCCAGGCAGCGCATGACGAGCTGGACGAGGAGCGGCGGCAGCTCCGGCCGCAGCTCGCCGAGGGGCCGCGGGATCTTGGTCAGGTGGGCGGCCAGGAGGGCCTGCGGCGTGAGCGACGCGAAGGGCGGGCCGCCGGCGAGCATCTCGTAGGCCATCACGCCGAACGAGTAGATGTCGGCGCGTGCGTCCACGTCGGGGTCGGCGGCGATCTGCTCGGGCGCCATGTAGGCGGGCGTGCCCACCGTGGTGCCCACCTGCGTGAGGAAGCTCGTGTCGGGCAGGGTGGACCGGACGGGCGTGGTGGCGCGTCGCGACGACAGCACCGCTTTGGCGATTCCGAAGTCGGTGACCATGGCCGAGCCCGACGCCAGCAGCACGTTGTCCGGCTTGATGTCGCGGTGCACGATGCCGCGCTCGTGGGCATACGCCAGCGCGCGCGCCACGTCGCGCAGGATCGTGACGGTGTCGCGCACCGGCATCGGTCCCGTTCTCGCCATGAGGGCGCGCAACGACTCGCCCTCGATGTACGGCATCGTGAAGTACGGCAGGCCGTCCACCTCGCCCGTCGTGAGCACGCCCACGATATGGGGGTTCTGCAGCGTGGCGGCCACGAGGATCTCGCGCATGAAGCGCTCGAGGTTTACCGATGCCGCGAGTTCCGGCGAGACGACCTTCACGGCCACGCGCCGGCCCAGCGTCTGGTCGAGCGCCACAAACACGTGCGACATTCCGCCACCACCAAGCTCGCGCTCGATGGTGTACGTGGGGCCCAGCGTGTGCTGCAACGCGTCGAGAATATCGGTCATGGCGGACTGATCGCGGCGGCGCGCGCACGGCGCGCATACCCTAAGACAACTCTCACTTCCCCAGGGTTGGCCGCGCCGCGGCGCGCCAACCCGGACGACACCGCGATCTTCCCCGCGGCGCGCCCACTGGAGTATACGCTCCCCGGGCGCAAACCGCGGCGCCAGGGCAGCATGCCGCGCGGCGACGCGGCTAGCTTTGCTCGAAGGCACGGTCGTCGGATTCCCGACAGACGATGGGATCGTTTGTCGACGGCGATCGTCCGGCGGCTTCCCCACATTGGGGTGGCAGCAGCCATGGCACAACCCCGCGGAGGAGTCGTGACGCCCAGCGAAAACCCCAAGGCGAAAAACCCGGAGGGACCGGACTCGCTTCCCGACGAACGCGGGCCGCTCGCGCCCATTCTCGCACCGCACAGCATCGCCGTGATCGGCGCGTCGCGCACGCCGGGGACGATCGGGCACCAACTGCTCACCAACCTTATCGCCGAAGGCTTCACGGGGCCCGTCTACCCCGTGAACCCCAAGGCCAGAGCCGTCTGTTCGGTGGCCTGCGCGCCTTCGGTATCGGCCATTCCCGAGCCGCCTGACCTGGCCGTCGTGTGCGTGCCCAAGGAGGCCGTGGTGGACGTGGCCGACGAGTGCGGCGCGATGGGAGTGCGCGGGCTGGTCGTGATCTCGGCCGGATTCCGGGAGGTGGGCGCCGAAGGCGCGGCGCGCGAGCGCGCGCTGCTGGAACAGGTGCGCCGGCACGGCATGCGCATGATCGGGCCCAACTGCATGGGCGTGATCAACACGCATCCCGGCGTGTCGATGAACGCCACCTTCGCGCCTGGAATGCCGCCGGCGGGGCACGCCGCGTTCGTGTCGCAGTCCGGCGCGCTGGGGGTGAGCGTGGTGGACTACGCCCGCGAGTACGGCATCGGCATCGCGCAGTTCGCCTCGGTGGGGAACAAGGCCGACGTGAGCGGCAACGACCTGCTCGAGCATTGGGAGCACGACGAGAACGTGCGCGTGATCCTGATGTACGTGGAGAACTTCGGCAATCCGCGCCGTTTTCTCGAAATTGCCTCGCGCATCACGCGGCACAAGCCGATCGTCGTGGTCAAATCGGGGCGGTCGCGGGCCGGCGCCCGGGCCGCCTGGTCCCACACCGGCGCGCTGGCAGCGAGCGACACCGCCGTGGACGCCCTGCTCGCCCAGGCGGGCGTGCTGCGGGCAGGGTCGGTGGAGGAGCTGTTCGACATGGCGATGGCGCTGGGCGTGACGACGCTGCCGGCGTCGCGGCGCACCGCCGTGGTCACCAACGCCGGTGGCCCCGGGATCCTCGCCGCCGACGCGCTCGACGCCGCGGGGCTGGACGTGGTGGACCTGAGCCCGGCCACGATCGAGCGTCTGCGGCCCATGTTCCCGCCGGAGGCGTCGGTGCGGAACCCGCTCGACATGATCGCCTCGGCCACGCCCGAAGGCTATCGCCTGGCCGTCTCGGCGCTGCTCGCCGATCCGCGGGTGGATGCCGTGCTGCCGATCTTCATCCCGCCGCTCAACACCGAGCAGGAGGCGGTGGCCGAAGCGATCGCCGCCGCGGCAAGCACCAATCGCAGCAAGCCCGTGCTCACCGTGTTGATGGGCCGCCGCGGCCTGCCCGAGGGGCGCGCCGAGCTGCACGCAGCCGGCATTCCGGCATACGTGTTCCCTGAATCGGCCGCCCGGGCGCTCGGCGCGCTCAACCGGTACCGCGAGTGGACCGCGCGGCCCCTCGAGGCGATGGTAGCCCTCGACGTCGACCGGGCGGCGGCGACGGCCATCGTCGAACGGGCGCTGGGAGAGGGCCGCGAGCAGCTCACCGAACTCGAAGCGCTGCAGCTGCTCGGCGCGTACGGCGTATCTACTGCGGCGGCGCGCCTGGCCACCGGAGCCGAAGCGGCCGCCGAGGCGGCCCAGGCCCTGGGGTTCCCGGTGGTGCTGAAGATCGTGTCGCCCGAGGTCGTGCATAAGAGCGACGTCGGCGGGGTGCGTGTAGGCCTCCGTTCGGCAGGCGACGTGCGCGCGGCCTACGACGACCTGATCGCCACCGTCGTGGAGCGCGTGCCCGGCGCACACGTCGCCGGCGCCCTGGTGCAGCGCCAGATGAGCGGCGGCCGCGAGACGATTGCCGGCGTCGTGCGCGATCCCAGCTTCGGCCCGCTCGTGATGTTCGGGCTGGGCGGCGTGTTCGTGGAATCGCTGCGCGACGTGGTGTTCCGCATGCCGCCGCTCGGCCCGAGAACGGCCGACGAGATGGTGCGCGCCATTCGCGGGCTCGGGATCCTCACCGGCGCGCGCGGCAGCGCGCCGTCGGACCTCGCCGCCATCGCCGACACGCTGCGCCGTGTGGGGCAGCTGGCACTCGACCAGCCGCGGATCGCCGAACTCGACGTCAATCCGCTGGTGGCGTTCGAGCGGGGCGTGGTGGCCCTCGACGCCCGCGTGCGGCTCGCCGCCGCGCCGCCGCGCTGAACGGAACTACTTGGGCAACTTGGGCGAGGGCAGGCTCACCAGCACCGACGTGATGATGAGCACGAGGCTCGCGAACGCCAACTCGCGCGTGGCCGAGCGGCGCAGCCGGTCGGACTCTTCGGGGGTGCCCAGCGCGGGCTTCACACGGCGCCAATTCCACGCGCCGAGTCCCAACACCACGGCCACCACGCACAGCTTGCAGATGAGCGTCAGGCCGTAGCTGGTGGTCCAGAGCGCTGCCACGAACTTGAGATGGCGCACGGCCGTGACCACCCCCGACAGCACGAGCACCGACACCGCGGTGAGCGCCATGGGCGAGAATGCGTTCACCATGTCGGCCACCGTTCGCGCCTTGTCGCCGGCGGTCTGCGACCCGGCGAGTACGGTTGGAATGGCGATCGTCACCAGCACGAACAGCGTGCCGATCCACAGCGACCCGGCCAACACGTGCACCGGGTTCACCATGCTGGTCCAGCGCAGGCTCAGCACGTTGACCAGCGCTCCACCCAGGGCGCCGATCGCCGCCAGCGGCCACCCCGATTGCAAGCCCACCAGCACGAGGCCGAACCCCACGATGGCCACGGCATAGCACACGAGCCGCACCGCGCCCTCGGCCTGTCCCGCCGTGAGAACCTCGACCACGGGCAGATGGCGCGTGGCCGCCACGCGGTACGCGGCGGCAATGGCAAGCCCTATTGCGAGCAGTGCGCCGGCGAGCCCTACACCGGACGCGCGTCGGCCGGCGTCACGGAACAGCCATCCGCGCACCGGTTCGCCGCCGGCGCGCCCGAGCGCCGGGCCGAGCACGCCGTAGCGGAGGGCCACGACGCCCACGGACAGGTACGTGCCCAGAAATCCGAGCAGCTCGCGAAGCGGGTCGGTCAGGTTCATCGTGTTGGAAATCGGTGTGAGGGAAGCGTGCGCTCAGGCGACTCGACTGCGCAGGGCCGCGGCGATACGGTCGCCCGCTGCGCCGAGTGAAGGGGCCAGCGATTCCACCAGCGCTACATCGGCGGCGGTGTACTTGCCGTGCGCTCCCGTCGTCGCTTCGTTCTGGATGCGCCGCGCGAGATGGCGGATGCCGGCCGTATGTTCGTGCGACCTGGCTTCGTGTTCCGAGGCCCCCTCCAGGCTCACCGCGTAGCGGACGAGAGTCATGGCGTCGTTCATCGAAAGGTGGAGCGGACCCCCGCCTTCGTCGGCAGACATGACATGCTCCCCTGATTGGAGTCCCGTGCCAACTGCAAGCGGGGTGCCGGGCACCACGCCCTTTCGCAAAGATACACCCGGCGCCGGTGAGCGCGAATGCGTCAGTCGGCGCGCCGCGCGACGGCGCTCAAGGCGCGCGGCGGAAGATGAAGCGCGGGCCGGCATCCTCGTCGAGGGTCAACAGGGGCCCGTCGATCAAGAAGCGGTACGTCTTCACCGTGCTGTCGGCGAACGTGATGGCGACCTCGTGGTCGGCGGAGAAGGCGTAGCGTGCGGCGGTGGGGCTCTGGCCGGGTTCGGCGACCACCTGCACGGCGCCGCCCGATCCGAAATCCAGGCTCACCGGCACGTCGGGTCCGGTCATCCCCAGCCAGCGCGCGATCACCGCCTGGGAATCGGGAGGCGCCGCGTGCACGAGATCGCGGTACACCTTGCCGCCCTTCATCACGAATTCCACGCGGCTGAGAGCGGTGATGTCCACCGACGGGTCGCCGCGTACGGCGATGAGGTCGGCCTGATATCCCGGCGCGATCGTGCCGATCGACTCTCCCATTCCCATCGCCTGCGCTGCCAGCGAAGTGGCCGAGATGATCGCGGCCATCGGCTCCTGGCCGGCCTGGCGCACGCGGCAGATCAGTTCGTCCACGTTGCGCCCGTGGGAGCCGGCCACGGCGTCGGTGCCGAACACCACCTTGAGGTTCGGCGTCGCCAGCGCGCGCTTGAACAGCTCCACCGCCGGCTGCAGCACCTTCTGCATGGCGGCAAAGCCCGCCTCGTTGTAGTTGCCGATGCCCTCGTACTTCTGACGGTTCTGGAGGTAGTTGCGGAACACCAGGCTGCACTGCGGATCGAAGTACACGCCGCGGTCGGCCATCAGCTTGAGATCGGAGTCGGTGGCGAAGATCCCGTGCTCGATCTGGGTGCAGCCCGCATTGACGGCCGCTTCGACGCTCGCCGAGCTGTGGGCGTGCACCAGCGTGCGCAGTCCCACCGCCTTGGCCTCGCCGCACAGGGCCTGCAGCTGCGCGTCGCTCATCGTCTGCTTGCCGCCGTCGCGGATGCTCGCCGAGGCGAAGATCTTGATGAAGTCCGCGTCCTGCGCCTTGTGCTGGCGCACGAGGGTGCGCAGGGAATCGGGTGACAGGCGCGGGTTCTCGAACGGTTGCAACGACGTGAGGATATCCGGGCCGGGAACGTCTCCACGGGCGATGGCGTTGCGCAACGGCTGGTCCCGGGGATCTCCCGGACTCTGCACGGTGGTCACGCCGCCGAGCAACGTGGCGAGCGCGTTATCCCGCATCGCGACCGCCACCTGGTCGGGGGTATCGCCGTCGCTGGCCGTATGCAGCCGGCCCGCCGCGTCGAAGTACCAGGCGATGTGGGCGTGCGAGTCGATGAGTCCCGGCAGAATCGTGAGCCCGGTGAGGTCGTACGTGGGCGTGGTGGGGCCCCGTCCCCCGAAGCGGCCGCGGCCCAGGGCCTGGGAACCGACGGCGACGATGCGGCCGTTGAAGATCGTGATCGTGACGTCCTGATCGATGGTGTTCCCGCGGCCGTCGAGGATGCGATCCGCCCGGATCGTGATCGGTGTGTTCTGGGCGGCGGCAGGGACAGTCGTCATCGCGACGAAGATCAAAGGAATGACGGAGGAGACGTGAAACGCGCGGAATCCGCGAAGCATGGGACCCTTCCCGAAGCGGCTATGGTGCAGGTGTGGCGGAACGAAGCTCAGCAGGAGATACGGCTCCTACCGACGCGGCGTTGCCGGCCACGAGCCGCCGGTGGTAGTCGATCTGGCCCAGGTGAAACGTGAGATGCACGGCCAGGTGGATGAGCATGTCCGTCGTCGCCACGAGCTTGCCGGCCACCGGCTCCGGGAAGGTCACCGCCATCTGCGCATCGGTGAGCTTCGCCATCGTCGAGCCGACGTCGGCGATCGCGGCGTCGAGCCGGCGTAGCAACTCGGCGCGCGGCACGTCGCGATCGGCGAATTCCGCCTTGCGGTCGCGCACGTAACCGGTGCCGCCGAGCACGCCGCCCACGAAGTGGCGGATGTTGCCGGCCAGGTGAAGGGCGAGCGTCCCGGCCGAGTTCGGAATGGACGAGGTCAGGCGCCAGACATCGGCCTCCGAGGGGTAGGCTTCGAGTTCGCGCTTGACGGCGCGCAAATCGCGCGTGAGGATGGCCCCGATCAGTTCTGCGGTAGTCATGGGAAGGGCGGGTAAGGGCGGAGTCCATTCTACCAGCGGTACCGCGAGCCCGCCATGCGAGCACCCGGTTCGCGGCGCCCCGCACGTACGGGCACCCCCTTGCCACGAAGGATACCTTCCAACCTGACGGACACGCGTCCGGGTCCGGCCACGCAGGAGGATGACCGATGGCGACCGACGATCGAGAGGCGGCCGAAGCCCGCCATGCCGAAGGCAAGCGCGACTACAGCGGCGACGGCATCGTCGTGCACTGGGAGCCGGCCATCTGCCAGCATTCGGGTATCTGCGCGCGCACGTTGGGCCGTGTGTTCCGCCCGCGCTCACGGCCGTGGGTACACGTCGATCAGGCAGACGCCGACGAGATTGCCGCCGCCGTCGACCGGTGCCCGAGCGGTGCCCTGCGGTACACGCGGATCGAGCGCCTTCCTACTTAGCTGGCCACGATTCGAAGCGCTGCACCTTCCGGAGCCGTCGCTCGTAGCGCTCGAAGTGCTTGAATTGCGCGCCCAGGAATGCCGCCACCAGTTCGGCGGCCAGTTCGGGGCCTATCACCCGGCCACCCAGGCAGAGCACGTTCATGGCGTCGTCCTCCACGCCCTGGCGCGCCGAGTAGGTGTCGTGGCAGACCGCGGCACGCACGCCGGGAAAGCGATTCGCTGCCACTGAGATTCCCACGCCGCTCCCGCAGATCAACACGCCCCGTTCGGCGCGGCCGGTGGTGATGGCGTCCGCCACGAGCTCGGCATAGTCCGGGTAGTCGTCGCCGGGATCGAGCGTCACGGCCCCACAATCGTGCACCTCGTGTCCGAGTGCGACCACCGCGCGTAGGACGCGCTCCCTGAGGCCGAATCCACCGTGGTCCATGCCGATGGCGACGATCATGACAGGCAATCTACGGTTTCGCGCGGTCGGAGCTAGACCTCGGGAGGCCCGGCCGATATAGTGGATGGGTGAACCGCACAGCCTCCGCACTCCTCGCGGTGTGCGCGCTGGCCGCCTGCGCACCGCGCTTGGCGCCTGTCGTCGCGCCCGTCCCGACCGCCCCAGCGCCGACCGCGGCGCCCGTGCCCCCCGCCGCGCCGGCAGGGGCTCGCGCCGGCGCTGCCGATTCCAGCCGAGCGGCCGCCGCCGATTCCGTATGCGCCGCCGCCGATTCGGGCGCCGTGAGCGCCCGCGACGTCGCGGCCTGCGCCTCGAGCGTGTTCGGCGACTCCGCCGTGGCCGCCGATTCGGCGAGCCCCAGTTGGGATATCGACGTGCGGTCGTACGAAACGCGCGAGCGGGTGCAACGCTACCTCGCCGTGTTCACCGGGCCTTCGAAGGAGCACGTGACGCAGCAGATCGAGCGCGGCACCCGCTACGAGGGGATGATCCGCGCCCAGTTCCGCGCTGCCGGCCTTCCCGAGGACATGTATTACCTGGGATTGATCGAGAGCGGCTACGACCCCAACGCGTACTCGAAAGCGGCGGCTGTGGGCATGTGGCAGTTCATGACCGGGACGGCACGCGGTGAGGGGCTGCGCGTGGATTGGTGGATCGACGAACGCCGCGATCCGGTCAGGTCCACCATGGCGGCCGCCAAGTTCCTCAAGGAGCTGCGCGATCAGTTCGGCTCGCTCTACCTGGCTGCCGCGGCGTACGACGGCGGCCCGGGACGCATCCAGCGCGGGCTCACGCGCTACGCCGACGCCTTTCAGGACACTCAGGGCGACGATCTGTACTTCGCGCTGTCCGACAAGGACTACCTGCGGAACGAGACGCGCGAATACGTACCGCGGTTGATCGCCGCCGCCCTCGTGGCCAAGGATCCCAAGCGCTACGGGCTCGACATCCAGCCCGAGTCGTCGTTCGTCTACGATTCGGTCCGCGTGGGGCCCGCCACGCCGCTCGCCGCCATCGCCGCGGCCAGCCGCTCGACCGTGGCCGCCCTGCAGGAACTCAATCCGCAGATCCTGCGCGGCATGGCCCCTCCGGGCGACTCCATCGACGTGCGGATTCCGCCGGGCACGGCAGCGCGGTTCGACAGCAGCTTAGCGGCACTGCCCGATTCCGAGCGCGTCGGTGCCCGCACCGTGCACGCGAAGCCGGGCCAGTATGCCTCGACGATCGCCCGGAAGTACGGCATCACGGAGCACCAGTTGGAAGAGTTCAATCCCCGCCTGCGCCGCTACAAGAGCGGGCGCCTGGCGCCGGATCAATCGGTACTGGTGCCCACCCGGGTCGTGGCCGACGCTGCGCGCGACGTGCCCAATCCATCCATCGAACTCTACGGCCTCGCGGACGGGCTGCACGTGGTTCGCAAGGGCGAGACGCTCAGCGGCCTCGCGGCAAAGTACCACACCACGGTGGCACGCATCAAAGCGCTCAACGGGCTCCGCCACGACACCATCCGCATCGGGCAGAAGCTGCGGATCAGTCGATGATGCCCGGGCCCTTGTAGCCCCTCATCAGGATCCTGGTATAGCCGTTGGACGAACTTTTGCCCTCGGCCCGCGCGGTGGACGCCGCCATCTCGCCGCCATTGTACACCAGCAACGCCGTATCCACCTGGCCGTACTGCTCGACCAGCGAGTGCAGATAGCGGAAGCCGATGTGCAGGTTGAGGTCGGCGTCATACAGCTGCTCGGCCCGCAGCCCCTTCTGATAGAACCGCGCCGTGGCGGGCATGAGCTGCGTCAGGCCGATGGCGCCGGCCGGGCTCTCGGCGCGCGCGTTGAAATCGCTCTCGAGCTTGACCAGCCGGAACGCGAGCTCAGGGTCCACGCTCTCGCTGATCGCGGCATCGTACACTTTGCCGGCAAGGTCGGCGGAGATGGCATACCGCGTCGAGTAGCCGATGACCAGGTTGGCCCGAAGCAGCTGGGCCTGGAGGTTGGTCACCTTCCCGCGGGACTCAGCCAACTGGGCACGAAGGGCGTCCGCCTCGCTGACGGGGGCGGAGGAGTCCCGACCCGCCACCACGGCCGCCTGAGCGACCTCGGCCGCAGGGGACGGATACAGCACCAGGAGTACCGCTGCGGCCGCTCCGGTGCATACGATCGCGAGCAAACGTTTCGCCCGGCGTTTCCGTCGGACGGCGTCTCCCCGGCGTGCGTAGGTACCAGACAGGTCACGCATAAGTGTTTTAATAGCAATAAGTTAAGGTCACAGGACCCCTATGGGCTCTTCTGGACAATAAGCCACGGCGGGCCCGGCATCAACCTCGAGTCCAATCCCCCCGTTGTCCACCTGTTTTTTCCAGGAGCATGACCTCGCCGATCGTCATCTCGCGGTCGATAGCCTTGGCCATGTCGTACACGGTGACGAGGGCAATCGAGACGGCGATGATGGCTTCCATTTCGACCCCGGTCCGGCCCGTGGCCCGCGCGGTGGCCTGGGCTCGGATGCCAGGCAGCGCCCGGTCTGGCGTCAGGGAAACCTGTACGTCGTCCAGAGGGAGGGGGTGGCAGAGAGGGATGACTTCAGCGGTGCGCTTGGCGGCCATGATGCCGGCCACGCGCGCCACGGCGAGCACGTCACCCTTCTTCAATGAGTGCGCTTCGATGGCGTCGAGGGTGGCGGCGGCCATGCGAATGGAGCCCACTGCGCGAGCCGTGCGAACCGTGACGGGTTTGGCGGACACGTCCACCATATGGGCTTCGCCGTCGGGTCCCACGTGGGAAAGCCGGTCGGTCATCGGAGGGCCGCCTCCAACTCGCGCATGAGGGTGTAGGTCACGAGCTGTGGATTGGCATTGCCGGCAGCGCGTTGCTTGGCGCGTTCCACGGCTTGGGCGGCGCTCGAAGCGCCGAGCGCAGCGGCCTCATCGGCGATGGCCACAGCGGCCCGGGCGCGCTCGTGCAACAGCAGGGTGAGGGCGTTGAGGGCGTCGGTGAATTCGCCCCGGGCGCCGGAACTGCCCTGCACGAACGCGGCTTGGATGCGGGCCGCGCGATCGCTGCCGGCTGCCGCCTCGAGCAAGCGCCGGGCCCGGGCCAACGCATCGTCCATGGCCGGCTGGCCGAGCAGGGCACCCGGCGCGCCGCTGGCCAGACGCAGCAGGTCGGCGCGATCGCGGGGTAGCGACAGCGTCTCGAGGTGGGCACGCACGCGTTCGTCGTCGAGGAAGGCCGCCATGTCGGAATCGGAGAGGCCCGGTACGCGCACCGCGATGACACGCGAACGAATGGTTGGGAGCAGAGCGCCCGGCTCGCTGCTCGTGAGTACGATGTTGGTATTGGCCGGCGGCTCTTCGAGGAGCTTGAGAAAGGCGTTGGCGGCCTGGTCGGCGCCTTCCTGCGAGACCATGCGCTCGGCGTCGCCGACCACGAACACTTTGCGGGCGGCCACGGCAGGCGCGAGGGCAGCGGCGTGAACGATGGCGCGGACGGTGGCGACGAAAATGCCCTCGTTGCCACCCGGGGGCGCGTAGAGCCCGTGGGTCTCGAGGCGTTCGGCGATGGCGTCACCGTAGTCGGCCTCGACGTCGGCGGCCGAGGCGTCACCGTTCTTGAGGCGGGGCCGCGGGAAGATCCAGTGGAGGTCGGGGTGCGTGCCGGCCAGGGCATAGCGGCACTGCTGGCACGCGCCGCAGGGGCGGGGTGCCGGGCCCTCGCAGAGCAGGCGCTGGGCGAGCCACAGCGCCAGGCGCTGCTTACCCACGCCGGCCGGCCCGTGCAGGAGAAGACTGGCCGGGAGGGTGCCGCGGTCGATCGCGGAATTGAAGCGCCGGCGAAGGGCGGTGTGGCCGAAGAGGGGAATGAGTGGCACGGGAGTGAAGATAGTGCGACAGTCGGACAGTCGGACAGTCGGACTCACCGACTCTCGGACTGCCTCCCACTTCGAGCGCGAAGCTCACTCTACGGTTCAAAGTACTTGCCAATAGCGCGAACTCCCGCCATCATTCCCCTCCATGCCTATCTCGGCGCCACCGCGGCCGCAGCCGGCCGATCCGCCCCAAATGCACGCCCGGGCGATGGACAACCTGCGGTTCATCCGTGAAACGATGGAGCGCGCCGGGACGTTCACGGCCGTGTCGGGATGGGGCGAGATCATCATCGGTGTGAGTGCGGTGATCGCGGCGGCGGTCGCCGCGCGCCAGCCGTCGCCGGTGCGGTGGGTAGCGGTGTGGCTGGGCGAGGCCCTGCTGGCGGGCACCATCTCGGCCTGGGCCACGTCCCACAAGGCGCGTGCGGCCAACGTGCCGGTGTTGTCGGGACCCGGCAGGAAGCTGGTGCTGGCGTTCGCGCCGGCGATGCTGGTGGGCGGGATGCTCACCGCGGCCTGCGTGCTGCACGGGCTTGAGGCGATGCTGCCGGGAGTGTGGATGCTGTTGTACGGAGCCGGCGTGATTGCAGCCGGCGCCTTTTCGGTTCGGATCGTGCCAGTGATGGGGATGGGGTTCGTCGCGCTCGGCGCGGCGGCGCTGTTCGCGCCGCCGGCGTGGGGCACGGCGTTGCTGATCGCCGGGTTCGGCGGTCTTCACATCACGTTCGGAATCATGATCGCGCGGAGGCACGGTGGCTAGACAGAGTGCGGTTCCCAGGGAAGAAGCCGACCGCGGGCGCGGTGGCCGCAAGGCGGGCCACGGGCTCACGCCCGTGCGCGGCAAGTCGCCGGACGAGCCGGGGAGCGCGCTCGACCTGGACCGGCTGATCCACGAACGCATGCGCCTGGGCATCGTGAGCGCGCTGGCCGTGAACGAGCGGTTGAGCTTCAACGATCTCAAGGCGCTGCTCCAGACCACCGACGGCAACCTGAGCGTCCACGCGCGCAAGCTCGAGGAGGCCGGCTACGTGACATGCTCCAAGACGTTCGAGGGACGGATGCCCAAGACGCAGTACAGCCTGACCGCCGCCGGCCGGCGTGCGCTGGAACGGTATCTCGGACACATGGAGGCCCTCATCCGGGCCACGCGCGAGGGCTAGGCACATGGAACCGGCATCGGGCACGCGGGGCGCGCTTCACGTGGCGATCATCATGGACGGCAACGGCCGATGGGCCACGGCGCGCGGCCTGCCGCGCACGGCCGGCCATCGGGCCGGCGTGCGCACCGCACGCACGATCGTGGAGGCGGCGCGCCGCGCCGAGGTGGGGACGCTCACGCTGTACGCGTTCTCCTCCGACAATTGGGGGCGCCCACAACACGAGGTCACGGCGCTCATGCGGCTGTTTCGCCGCACGCTGCTCGCCGAGTCGCGCCGCTGTGCCGACAACGGGGTGCGGATGTCGGTGATCGGTCGCCGCGATCGACTGCCACCGATCTTGTTGCAGACGATCGACGAGGCGGAGGCGATGACGGCGTCGTGCGCCGACATGCAGCTGCGGGTGGCCGTGGACTACTCGGCGCGCGAGGCGATTCTTCGCGCGGCGGCGCTGGCCGAGGGCACGACGCCGACGCGCGAGCAGTTCGCGGCGCTACTGGCGCGGGCCGACCACGGGGGCGCGGCCACTCGCGACGTGGACCTGCTCATCCGCACGGGCGGCGATCAGCGGTTGAGCGACTTCTTGTTGTGGGAGTGCGCGTACGCCGAACTGGCGTTCACACGGCGCATGTGGCCGGAGTTCACGCCCCAGGAATTCCTCGAGATGCTGGCCGATTTCGAACGCCGCGAACGGCGGTTCGGCGGCGTGCCCGAGCAGGCGGCGAGTTAGCGGCGCCGGACAGCGCGGCGATCGCGAAGGGGGCGTGGTTTCCGGCCGGGCTCAGTACCGGGTCTCGAGCCCCGAGACGACGCGTACGGTGTCGCGGGCAATGAGCAACTCCTCGTCGGTGGGAATGACCCACACTTCGACGCGCGAGTCGTCGGCGCTGATGCGCCCTTCGGCGCCGTCCACGGTGCGCGCATTGCGCTCGGCGTCTAGCGTCACGCCGAGCCAGTCGAGTCCGGCGCAGATGCTCGCGCGCACCGGAGCGGCGTTTTCGCCAATGCCGCCGGCAAAGACGATCGCGTCTGCGCCGTTGAGCGCGGCCAGGTAGGCGCCGATGTATTTGCGCGCGCGGTAGCAGAACAGTTCGACGGCGAGTTTGGCGCGACGGTCGTCGTGCTCGTTCGCCTCGGCGAGCAGATCGCGCATGTCGTGGGTGAGGCCCGAAACGCCGAGCAGCCCCGACTGCTTGTTGAGCAGGTTCTCGATCTCGCTCAGCGCCAGCCCTTCCTTGGCGGCCACGTGGTCGAGGATCGCCGGGTCGAGGTCGCCCGAGCGGGTGCCCATGACCAGCCCTTCGAGCGGCGTGAAGCCCATCGAGGTGTCTACCGAATCACCGGCGTCGACGGCGCACATCGAGCAGCCGTTGCCCAGGTGGAGGGCGATGAGTCTGGTCTGTTCGCGCGTGCGCCCGGTGAGCTGGCGGTAGCGCCACGTGACATAGCGGTACGAAGTGCCGTGAAAGCCGTAGCGGCGGATGCGGTAGCGGCGGTAGAGTTGATACGGCAGCGCGTACAAGTATGCGCGCTCGGGCAGGGTGTGATGAAACGACGTGTCGAACACGGCCACCTGCGGAATGCCGGCGCCGAGCACGGCGCGCGCTGCGGCAATGCCCTTGAGGTTGCTGGGGTTGTGGAGCGGTGCGAGATCGATCGTGTCTTCGATGGCGCGGAGCACCTCGTCGTCGATGCGCACCGATGAGCGGAATCGCTCGCCGCCGTGGGCGACGCGGTGGCCCACGGCTTCGATGGCGCCCACGGCGTCGATGTCGACTCCCGAGTCGGGTTCGGCAATCCAGTTGATGGCGAATTCGAGCACGGCGCGATGGTCGCGGGCCGCGACGGTGCCGCGCGCCGTGGGCCGGCCGGGCACCATGAACGCATACACGGCCTCGCCGCCGATCCGCTCGACGGTTCCGCGCACGAGCTTCTGGTCGGTGTTGTCGCGCATGCGGTCGGCGTCGGTGCGCACGACTTCGAACTTCAATGTGGACGAGCCGGAGTTGAGCACGAGCACGTTCATGGGACACGCTCCGTCGCATTGTCGAGATCTAAATGACGACCCCGATGGCCGCCGCCGCGCTGCGCACGTTGGCGAACGCCTCGTCTGGTGTGGGGCCGGCGACCGACAGGTGGCCCATCTTGCGGCCAGCGCGGGCCGAGGTCTTGCCGTACAGGTGGAGCCGCACGCCGGGCCGGGCCAGAGCCGGCGTGAAGTCGGGCATGCGGCCGCCGGTCCAGAGGTCGCCGAACAGGTTCACGATCGCCGCCGGCTGGACGATGCGCACGTCGCCCAGCGGCAGGTCGCACACTGCGCGCACGAGCTGCTCGAACTGGCTGGTGGGGCAGGCGCGTTCGCTGGCGTGGTAGGAGTTGTGCGGGCGCGGCGCGAGTTCGTTCACGAACAGTTCGCCCTGCCGCGTGCAGAACATCTCCACCGCGAGCAAGCCCTCGAGCGACAGCGTGCGCGCAATGCCCGCCGCCACCTCGTCGGCGCGCGCCGCAAGCTCGGCCGGCACGGGCGCCGGGAGCACCGACCACGACAGCACCTGATTGGTGTGGTGGTTGAGCGCTGGCGGGTAGGCGACCGTCTCGCCCGACGGGCGGCGTGCCACCATCACCGAGATCTCCATGGCGAGATCGAGGGCGCGTTCGGCCACGGCGTGGCGCTCACCCAGGGCCCGCCAGGCACCGGCGCATTGGTCCACCGAGTCCACGCGCACCTGGCTGCGGCCGTCGTAACCGCCATGGCAGGATTTCACGAAGCAGGCGCCGAGCGTGCGGACGGCGCCCTGCAGGTCGTCTAGCGTGCGCACGTCGCGGTACGGCCCGATCGGGAACTGGTGCGCGCTGAGCCACGCCTTCTGGCGCCCGCGGTGCTGCACGTCGGCGATGACGGCGGGCGACGGGCGCACCGGCGCGAAGCGCTCGGCGGCCTCGAGGCCGGCGGCGGCGATCTGCTCGATTTCGAGGGTGACGACGTCGCAGTGGCGGGCGAGATCAGCGGCGGCGTCCACGTCGTCGAAAGGCGCGGTCACGAGGCGGTCGACCACGGCGTGCGCGGGGCAGTCGGGCCACGGATCGAGCGCGTGAACGGCGTAGCCCATCGTTCGCGCCGCCTGCGCGGTCATCCGGCCCAGCTGCCCGCCTCCCAGGATGCCGATGGTCGCCCCGGGTTGGATCACCGTCACTTGGCGAGGTGCCGCGAGAGATCGGTCTCCATGAGGACGTCGGCCGTACGGCGTTCGCGCCACTGGCGCAGCCGCTCGCGCACGTCGGGGCGATGCTGCGAGACGATGGCGGCGGCGAGGAGCGCGGCGTTCACCGCTCCCGCTTCGCCGATGGCGAGCGTGCCGACGGGCACGCCCTTGGGCATCTGCACGATGGAGAGCAGCGAGTCGAGGCCGTTGAGCGTGGTGGCGGGGATGGGCACGCCGAGCACGGGGACCAGTGTCTTGGCGGCGACCATGCCGGGCAAGTGGGCGGCGCCGCCGGCTGCGGCGATGATCACTTCCAGGCCTCGCGATTCGGCATTGGCCGCGTAGTCGAACATCCAGTCGGGCGTGCGGTGCGCCGACACGACGCGAACTTCGTGGGGGATGTCGAGCGCGGTGAGCGTTTCGGAGGCGGCCCGCATGTGGACGAGGTCCGACTTGCTGCCCATGATGACGCCGACCCACGGCGCCGGAGCGCGGGGAGCGGACGAACGGGGCGCGCGCGCTGACGGCATGTTGGGAGACCCGTGGTGAGAGGGGCGGGGGCACGACCGGTGCGCCCCATAATATAGGTCGCGCGGCACCGGGGCTCTACCGAAGGCGCCGTGGGCGGGCTCTCCAAAACCTGAACGCGGGCCGCTCGCCGCATGCGGCAGGCAACTCGCGTTCGCGGCGCCAGTTACGGCGCAGGCTCCCCAGGTAGGACTTGAACCTACGAGCCTCCGATTAGCGGTCGGTGTGAAGAGGGCGCACGGGGCGTTATTTCAGAATGCACTGCGTGCAGGAAGGGGGCGCCGAAAGGCACCGAACTGCGGGGAAAATGCCATTAAATACGCCATAGCGCTGTACCCAATTCTGCCCGGGTCGTTGCCCGGAACGACGCGGATGCCAATCTGGCGGTGCCCTCTCTGATAAATCGCCGCCCGATTACGGGGACGTCCTCCTGGCGGGGTCTAGGCGCTCAAGTGCAAACACCGCGCAACTCGGGAAAGTCTGTTCCATCACCGATCTGACGGCCCCCGGCCCAAGGAAGATGAAAGACGGCTGGCCAGACCCCGTCCCAGTTCAAATGGCCGGGCCGGGTGGAAGTGACCCGCGTGTCTCGCTGTGGAATCGAGGGTGGGGTCAAGGCCAAGAGTTCGTACAGCAGAGCGCCGCGACGTTAAACAGCGCCCCGCTTTGGCCAGTCTCTGCGGGTCGCGAGGCTTCGGGAGTCCCCAATCGCCGCGCCAGCCAGCAGCACGGTCGACTGGCACACCCGAGACCTGCGGCTCATAAGGCTGTCCGCGATTTCCCGACAAGTATGCCATGCAGTGCGACTGCTATAGCAGGCAATATGCAAAGCATCCTTGACAATTCCACCATCGGACCGCATCTTGGACCTGGAACACGAGCGAGGTTCCTATTCCAGAATGGCACTTGACGAATCGACTCAAAGTGGCGCGCGCGGAGCTCGGCCTCTCGCAAGAGGCGCTGGCGAAGATGGCCGGCGTCACGCGGCAGACGATCAGCTCTATCGAGACCGGGCAATACGTGCCTTCCGCGCTCCTCGCCTTCGTGCTTGCCGCCCGCTTGGGGAAACGCGTGGACGAGCTGTACACCCTTGTTGAAGGAGAGGATCGATGACGCCCGAAACCACGGTGGATCGCGACGAGCGCACGGTCGCCGCCGAGAACGCCAGTTATCGCTGGGCCTACCTCGTGATGACCTATGGGCTCTTGCTCGACATGGCCTATCGCGCGTTCGCGCGGCAGGAGCAATCATGGGACCTGGTCGGCCTCGTCCTCTTGGGCGGCGTGGTGGCGATCCTGCTCCAGGGGCGTGCCCACGTGCTCACGAAACGCTCGGCGAAAATGGTCGGCATATCGGCCGGCGTCGCAGCGGCGGTTGCGCTGGTGCTGTCGATTCTCCTGCGCGCGCTTCGGTGATGAGAATTGGAGGCGACGAAGCGTTCCAGGGGGTTGGCTTCTACGTTCAGCCGCTGTCCACCGGAACGTGCACGGTCAGGTGATGGAACGGCGGGAGGCGCGATACTAGATCGACACGCAGCTCCGGCGCGTGGCGTCTGAGCACGATCGCCTCAACATCGTCGTGAAGCCCTGACGGGTTCGCCGGTCTGGAGTCCACAACCCCAGCGCCGCCGCGGCGCCGCTGGCCAGTCGCCGCCACCTGACGCTTCAGAGGCCTTACGCCAGGACTCTTGACAGTCGGGACGCCACGACTTTCCTGCAAGGATACGAGATTATTAATAGATGGCATGGCGGTGCCGGACGGCATGATCCGTCGTCCTAGTCTCGCGAGCGCCACGCCAGTGAAGCGAACGGAATCAGGTCCGTCTGGAATCCTCGTTCAAAGTACTGACCGCCCTGGCCGTGCACGTTCAGAGAGTAGAACAGCGTGGATACGCCGAAAGTTGCCGTCATCGCGGAGCCAACATGAATATCGAAGCCAAGTCCCGCGGCGACGGCAACTGGAGTGAGCCCCGCCGTTCCATCGACGGACCCACTCTGAGTGTACGCCGGCCCACCATGATCTACGACTCCCAGCCCAGCGCTCAACCAGAGCGGAACCCCGCTGGGGTCGGGCTTATAGAGGACCTGTGCGCTTACGGCGGTCAGGTCAGCGGTTGCTGATGACGTCGTGTATCCGGCGGGCGTGACCAGTCCTCCACCCACGCTATGGGAAGTCGCCGCGACCTGCAATTGGAGTCCGAGTCCGGAGTTGAACCAAAATCGACCTTGCGCACCCAGCGCCGTGCCCCGGATTTGGTTCGGACTGGTCGGGGGGCCCCCGCCAATCGTTGGATGGCCGAAGGATCCCTGCGGCGCGTAATAGCCGATGAGCGCACCGATTTCAAAGCTCGTCTGCGCGAACGAACTTCCCGGGGTCATGCCAACGAGAATGGCCGCCAGGACCAGCTTTCGTGAACCCCGTACTCGCATAATGCCCGCATCCAAAGGCGATAGATGGCAACGTATAACAATCTTTCCGTCGTTTAGAGACTCCTGAAGCAGCAACGACCGTTGCCATAGCAAGTGCCATAGCAACGGTCGAGAGATTGCGTCGATTTTGCGTGGAAACTTCACAACTGCCAATTTTACATCAGCTTCCCGAAGCTCCCCAGGTAGGACTTGAACCTACGACCCTCCGATTAACAGTCGGATGCTCTGACCAACTGAGCTACTGGGGAATGGTCGTTGAAAGCTACCCGGACCCGGGATGATGTCAACGGAACGGTGATTCAACGCGCCGCGCGGTGCCGCTCGGCGTACTCGGGATATCCAGGCAGCACCGTGCGCAGCCACCGCCCGGTGTGCGACGTGGGATGTTTGGCCACATCCTCGGGGCGGCCGGACACCACGACCTGGCCGCCCGCGTCACCAGCCTCGGGACCGAGGTCGATTACCCAGTCGGCCAGCTTGATCACGTCGAGATTGTGCTCCACGATCACCAGCGTGTGGCCCGCGTTCACCAACCGGTCGAACACCTGCGCGAGACGGCGGATGTCTTCCAGATGGAGGCCCGTCGTGGGCTCGTCCATGATGTAGAGCTTGCGTCCCGGCGTCTTGCCGGCGGTGGCGAGTTCGCGAGCCACCTTGAGGCGCTGCGCCTCGCCCCCGGAGAGCGTGGTGGCCGGCTGCCCGAGCTGCAGGTAGCCGAGCCCCACCTGCTGCAGCTGCCAGAGCGCCTGCCCGAGTCTGTCCTCGTGCGGAAACGCGCGGATGGCCTCGTCCACGGTGAGCTGCAGGGTCTCGTGGACGTTGCGGCCGTTCAGGCGCACGTCGAGCACGCCCGCCTTGAACCGCTTGCCGCCGCATTCGTCGCAGGGCACGAACACGTCGGCCATGAACACCATCTCCACTTCGATATATCCGGCGCCCTCGCAGGTGGGGCAGCGTCCGCCGTCCACGTTGAAGCTGAAGGTGCCGGCCGTGTAGCCCCGTTCCCGCGACAACGGCACGGCGGCGTAAAGCCGGCGAATCTCGTCGAACGCCTTCACGTACGTCACGGGATTCGAGCGTGGCGACTTGCCGATGGGGCTCTGGTCGATGCTCACCACGTCGTCGATGGCGTCGGCGCCGGTGATCGCGTCGTAGGCGCCCACGCGCTCGCCCAAGTGCTGCTTGGCCGACGTCTCGCCTCGCAGTGTGGTCTCGAGGGCGCGCATGAACACGTCGTGCACGAGCGTGCTCTTGCCGGAGCCCGACACGCCGGTGACCGCGGTGACGGTGCCGAGCGGAATCCGCACGTCGATGCCCTTGAGATTGTGTTCGCGAGCGCCGGTGAGCGCGATCCATCGCGGGCCGACCTTGCGGCGCCTGGCGGGGAGCGGCACCTCGCGCTCGCCGGTCAGGTACTGGCCGGTGAGAGGACTCTCCGCGGCGCGGGCCATCGCGGCGGCGAACACCGAGATGGCCCCCTTTCTCGCCACTGCCCGGCCCGAGTTCAACCATGAAGTCGGCAGCGCGGATGGCTTCGAGGTCGTGTTCCACCACGATCACCGTGTTGCCGGAGTCGCGCAGCCGCTTGAGGAGGGCGAGCAGGCGGTCCATGTCGCGCGGATGCAGCCCGATGGACGGTTCGTCGAGCACGTACAGCGTGTCCACCAACTGCGAGCCGAGGGAGTTGGCGAGTCCGATGCGCTGGGCCTCGCCGCCGCTCAGCGTGCGCGTGGCGCGGTTGAGCGTGAGATAGCCGAGCCCCACGTCGCAGAGGAACTGCACGCGGTTGCGGGCCTCGCGCAACACGTGGCCGGCCACTTCGCGGTCGAAGTCGGAGAGGGCGAGGCCGTCGATCCATTCCAGGAGCCGGTCCATGGGGAGTTCGCTCACCTGGGCGATGTTGCGCCCGGCGATCAGCACGTGCAGCGCCTCGCGCTGCAGCTTGGCGCCACCGCAAGCCGTGCAGATCTGCGCCGTCTGGTACTGCCGCAGAAAGACGCGGATGTACTGCTTGTAGCGCTTCTCTTCGAGGTCCGTGAGAAAGGGGAGCATGCCCTTGAAGCCTTTCACGCGGGCGTTGAGCAGGGCGTGGCGCGCCTTGGCGGGGAGGTCGCGCCAGGGCGTATCCATGGGGATCTTCTCGCGCCTGGCGAACTCGGCCAGCGCCCGGCGCTTGTTGTCGTAGCGCGGCTTGGTCCACGGATCGATCGCGCCCTCGCGCAGCGTGCGCTCGGGGTGGGGCACGATCAGCATTTCGTCATACTCGAGCACGGCGCCGAACCCGTTGCAGGTGGCGCAGGCGCCGCGCGGGCTGTTGAAGGAGAAGAGCTGCGGCGTGGGGCTGGGCGCCGGGGTCCCGTCGTTGGGGCACTCGAACCGTTCGGTGAACCGCAGGCGGTGTGGCGCCGCGCCGGCCGGCTCGGCGAGCAGGATCAGGCAGTCGCCCTCACCCTCGGCGAACGCCGTGCCCACCGCGTCGGCCAGCCGACCGCGCAGATCGGCGTTCACGGACAGCCGGTCCACGATCACCAGCGCCTCCTTGGCGAAGGTGATGTCCACGAGCTCGGTGAGCAGCTCGTCGAGGTGCTTCACGGCGCCGTTGAGGCTCACCCGTACGAAGCCCTGCGCGCGGAGGTTCTCGACCACCACTTCGTGCGTGACCTCGTTGGACATGTGGAGCGGGAACGCGACCGAGAAGCGAGCGCCTTCGGGCAGCGCCGCGACGGCGTCGCACACCGACTGCACCGTGTCGGGGCGCATCTCGCGTCCGCACTTCGGGCACACCGTGTGCCCAAGGCGCGCCCAGAGCAGGCGCAGGTAGTCGTAGATCTCGGTGGCGGTGCCGACCGTGGAGCGCGAGGTCTTGGTGGGGTTCTTCTGTTCGATGGCGACGGCCGGCGACAGGCCGTCTATCGTGTCGACGTCGGGCTTTTCCATGCGCTCCAGGAACTGGCGCGCGTAGGCGGACAGCGATTCGACGTAGCGGCGCTGCCCCTCGGCGTAGATCGTGTCGAAGGCGAGCGACGACTTGCCCGATCCCGACGGACCGGTCACCACGGTGATCGCCCGGCGCGGGATCTGGAGGTCGAAGCCCTTGAGGTTGTGCTGGCGGGCGCCGCGAACGACGATCGAGGATTTCATACCGTGAGGGGGAATCTACTTGGGGAAGGGGCGGACCCATGCGCCCCGCCCCAACTGAAGGCATAGCGCCGACGGCTCACAGCCGTCACCTTCCCGCCCTCTGCCTTCGGTTTGTAGTTTCCGCTCTTTCCCGATACCGTTCCTGCCATGCCGGACGCTCCCACCTACCACGAAGAAGACGTTCTCGGCAAGGCGTACGACGGCCGGCTGATGCGCCGGCTGCTCCGTTACGTGCGTCCGTACGGATGGCTGGTCGTGGTCTCGCTGGTGCTCCTCATGCTGGACGGCCTGCTCCAACTGGTCGGCCCGGTGCTCACCCAGCGCGTGATCGACGTTGCCCTGCCGCGCCACGACGTCGCGATGGCCACGCACGCCGCACTGTTGTTCGCGGCGTCGCTGGGCGTGGCGTTCGTCGCCCAGTTCGGCGAGACCATTCTCACCACCCTGCTCGGCCAGCGCGTGATGCGCGATCTGCGCAACGACATCTTTGCGCACCTGCAGCGGCTGCCCATCCGGTTCTTCGACCGCACACCGGTGGGCCGGCTCGTCACGCGCACCACGGCCGACGTGGAGTCGCTCAACGAGTTGTTCACGGCCGGCGTGGTGGCCGGGCTCGGCGACCTGTTCACGCTGGCCGCGATCGGGATCATGATGCTGGTCACCGACTGGCGGCTGGCGCTGGCGGCGTTCGGCGTGATCCCGTTCATCTATCTCAGTTCACACCTCTTCCGGCGGGCGGTGCGCACGTCCTATCGCGACATCCGCACGCGACTGGCGCGCATCAACGCGTTCCTGCAGGAGCGGCTCTCGGGCATGCGCATCCTGCAACTGTTCGGGATGCAGGGGCGGGAATCGGCGGCGTTCGAGCGGTTGAACGAGCGCTACCTCGACGCGAATCTGAAGTCGATCGTGTACTACGCCGTCTATTTCCCGACCATCGAGGTGCTCACCACGGTGGCATTGGCGAGCCTGCTCGTGGCCAGCGCGCACCGCGTGCAGATCGGCGGGCTGCTGGTGGGCACGGTAGCGATGTTCCTTCAGCTCGTGCGGCGGTTCTTCCAGCCGTTGCAGGACCTCTCCGACAAATTCAACACGCTCCAGCAGGCCATGGCGGCCTCGGAACGGATCTTCAACCTGCTCGACGAGCCCGAGGCGGCCGGGGGCGAGGCGGCGGGCCCGGCGGCGGACGGGGCGGCTCCCATTGCGGTGTCGGAGTTGGCGACGTTGGCCACGGCGCGCGCCGTGACCATCGCGTTCGAAGACGTGTGGTTCTCGTACGACGCGCCGGGCACGCCGGAGTCGGAGCTGCGTTGGGTGCTGAAGGGCGTGAGCTTCGAGGCGCGCCCGGGGCACACGTTGGCCCTGGTGGGCCACACCGGCGCTGGCAAGACGACGATCGTCAACCTGCTGTTGCGGTTCTACGATCCCCAGCGGGGCAGGATCACCGTGAACGGCTTCGATACGCGGCGCATTCCGCCACGGGTGCTGCGCGGACTCATCGGCTATGTGCAGCAGGACATCTTCCTGTTCGCCGGGGACGTGGCCGGCAACATCCGCCTGTCGGCGCCGCTGAGCGAGGCCGAGGTCGAGCGCGCGGCGATGCGCGTGGGCGCCGATCGCATCATCCGGCGGTTTCCCGACGGCTACGCCCATCCGCTCGGCGAGCGCGGTGGGTCGGTGAGCGTGGGGGAGCGGCAACTGTTGTCGTTCGCGCGCGCCATCGCCGCCGATCCGGCGGTGCTGGTGCTCGACGAGGCGACCAGCGCAGTTGACAGCGAGATCGAAGCCGACATCCAGCGGGCGTTGGCCGAACTGATGGCGGGGCGGACGACGATCGCGATCGCCCACCGGCTGAGCACGATCGTGGACGCCGACGAGATCCTGGTCCTGCACCACGGCCAGGTGGTGGAACGGGGAACGCACCGCGATCTGCTGGCGCGCCGGGGGCTGTACGAGCGGTTGTATCGGCTGCAGGCCGGAGGCGGTGACGCCCCACACAGCGGGTCCGAGCGCTTGCCAGCCTCGGGGGTGTTGGGGTAGGTTCTTCCGAACATCGCATTCCGGGCGGCGTGTCCACGCGGCGCGCCGCATTCCGCCTCTCCCGACCGTCGAGCCGAGCATTCATGCCGGTCATCCACGTCAACGATCAGCAGTATTCGCTGCAACGCGGACAGACGCGCGTGGGCTCCGGCCCCGGCGCGGACCTGCGAGTGGGCGGCGACGCGTCGTTGGGTGTGCAGGCCGTGGTCTATTTGGGCGCCGACAACCGGGCCGTGATCCGCCGGGCCGACGAGCGCAGCGTGTTGACGGTGAACGGGTTCGCGCCGGGCGCGGAGCCCGTCCCGCTGGTCGACGGCGACAGGATCGAGGTGGGCGGGGTGGAACTGCGCTTCTTTGACGACGAGTCGACTGCGGAGACTCGAGCCATTTCGGACCCGTGGACAACTGCCGCCGCCGAGTCTGGTGGCGGGACCCCGTCGACCTCGACCGCCCGCGGTCGGCTCGTTTCGCTGGCCGACGGCCAGGAATACGCGATCCCCGACATTGGGCTGCATCTGGGGCGCGACCCGGGCAATGACGTCGTGGTGGCGCAGAACGTCGTTTCACGGCACCACGCGAGCATCGCGTTGGGCGCGGGAGGCTTCGTGATCACCGACCACAGCACGAACGGCGTGCTCGTGAACGGCAGACGCGTCGAGGACGCCACAGTGCTATCGCTCGCCGACGTGATTCGGATCGGCACGGCCGAGTTCCGGTTCTACTCCGACATCGCGTGGCCGGCCCAGGCCCAGACGCCGCCGACGGCACCGGCTGTTCATCCGCCGGCCCGGCCCACGACGGAGCCGCTCTCACAGGAGCCGGCGACGCTGCCCTCGCAGACGCAAGAGCCGGTGGCTGCCGGGGCGGCGGAATCCGACACGCGGCCCGTGCTGGCCACGCTGGAGATTCTCAAGGAGGGCCCGAACAAGGGGCAGCGCATCGACTTGCGCGACGCCGTGGCCCACGTGGGGCGCGGGGAGTACAACGAGGTGGCGCTGGACGACGAGAGCGTGAGTGAGCCCCATGCCCGGCTGCAGCTGCGGGACGACGGCTGGTACGTGGTGGACGCCGGGTCGGCGAATGGCACGTTCGTGGGCGGGGTGCGCATATCGGGTGAGCGGCGCCTGGAGGGCACGCCCGACGTCCGGTTCGGAGGCGTGCGGGTACGGTTCCGCCCCGCCGAGCAACCCACCATGGCCGTTGCGGGCGCGCGACAGGTGTCGGGGGCCGGCTCCGACGCGGGGCGCACACGGGGCGCGAAGAAGTGGCGGGGGATCCCCCGCTGGGTCTGGATCGTCGGGGCGCTCGCCGTGGTTGCGGGCGTCATCTTCTTCGTGACGAACGGTTGATGGTCAGGCTGTTGCACGCCGCGCGCACGGACGTCGGCATGATCCGGTCCGGCAACGAGGACAATTTCGCGGTCGACTTGAGCGAGACGCGGGGCTTGTTCATGGTCGCCGACGGCATGGGCGGACACGCCGCCGGCGAGGTGGCGAGCGAAATGGCGGTGCAGATCGTGCTGCGGGAACTGAGTGCGGTGCAGGACTTGCATGCCCACGACGCGGCGCAGCGAATCGGCAACGCGCTCAGGCACGCCAACCGCTCCATCCACGACCGCACGATCACCGAGGTGGACAAGCAAGGCATGGGGACCACGGCGTCGGTGCTTCTCGTGTCGGGTACGCGGTACATGATCGGCCAGGTGGGCGACTCGCGCGTCTACCTGCTGCGCGACGGCGCCCTGTCCCAACTCACGAAGGACCACTCGTACGTGCAGGAGCAGGTGGACCTGGGCAACCTGACCCCCGAGCAGGCGCGGTACCATCCCTACAGCAACGTCATCACGCGGTGCGTGGGAGCGAGTCCGGACGTGGAACCCGACGTGTACTCGGGCGAAGTGCAGGCCGGCGACCTGTTTCTGGTGGCGAGCGACGGGCTTACGGGCATGGTGGATGACCGGCGGCTCCAGCAACTGCTCATGGCGCGCGCGGCGCCGGAGCGGAAGGCGCACGCGCTGATCGCCGAAGCCAACGGCCGCGGTGGGCTCGACAATATCACGGCGATCATCGTGCAGGTGGAGCCGGGTGACGCGGCCGGGCTCGAAGAGGCCACGACCGCGGAAATCGCAGCGATGAGGCCGCGGCGTGGCTGATGGGGAGACGGTGGGGGCGGTGGCGGAGCTGTACCTGGGTAATCTCCTGTACGCGCTCGAACTCGCCGCGATGTCGTTGGAAACGGACGGGAAATCCGACGACGCTGCGTTCTACCGCGGGATTGCGCGAAAGCTGGCGGAGGCGCGGGGCAGGGAGAAGGGCAGTCTGAGAGTCTGACAGTCGGACAGTCGGGCAGTCGGGCAGTTGGACAGATAAGTGCGGAACGCCGTTTGCCCCCTACTCTCTGACTCTCTGACTGTCCGACGGCGAAAGCACCGGCCCGCCCTGCTCGACCATCTGCCGCACTTCCGCCGCCGGCTTGCGCAGCAGTCCCAACAGCGGTTCCGGCGCGATCTTCGTGCGGTTGGCCGTGAACACCCGCAGCCAGCGTGCCGAGCGGTACAGCTCCTCCGACAACTCGGGCAGGTCGATGGCGCCGCGGAGACCGCCGGCGCGGAGGCGCACGACACTTCCGTCGCGTCGTAGCACGGGCATGTCGAGTCCAAGCATCTGCGTCTTGGCCGGGTAGTCCAGCAGCAGCTGGCCGGGCGCGAGGCCCAGCTCCCGTTCCAGCGCCTGCTGGACGCCCGCCACCAGGGCGCGGTCTTCGGCAATCCACTCGCACTCGTCACCCGACAGCTGGGCCGCGGGGCACTCGAATGACCGCTTGTGCAAGCGGCGCGTGCGCAGCCCGTCGAGCAACGGCGAGGGGTGGTCGCGCTCCAGTCGGGCGAGCAGGGCCTCGTCGGTGAACCCGGCGAGGGACCCGGCGTCGAGGGAGCCGGCGTCCAGCGCGTCGGACACGAGACGCTTGTACATGACCGTGGCGCTCCGCGCCGCGTGATGCCAGTACACGTTGCGGTACATCTGGTACTTGGCGAACAGCAGCGATTCCAGCGCGGCGAGTCCCTTTTCCACGATGCCGAGGCGGCGCTGGCCGGTTTCGGGGTCGACGACGATGGTGAGCGTGTTGAGCAGGCGCTCGGGGTCGATCTCGCCGTAGGCGACGCCGCACATGAATGCGTCGCGGCGCAGGTATTCGATCTTGTCGAGGTCCAGCGATCCCGAAATCAGACCCTGGAGGGTGCTGTGGCTCTCGCCGCGGATGAGGGCGATGACGCGCCCCGGGGCGCCATCGCCGTAGGCTTCGGTGAGCAACCGCGCGATCTCGCCGGTGGTGACGAGGGGGCGCGCTACTTCTTCGTGATGGAAGGCGCCGATCTCCTCGAGGGCGTGCGAGAAGGGGTAGTGGCCGATGTCGTGGAGCAGCGCCGCGGCGCGCACGATGCCCGATTCGGCGCGCAGCGCATTGTCGAGCACGCCGCTCTCATCGAGCAGGGAGAGGGCGCGACGCGCGAGGTGGTAGGCGCCGAGGGCGTGCTCGAACCGGGTGTGCGTGGCCCCCGGATACACGAGATACGCGAGTCCCAGTTGTCGCACGTTGCGCAGCCGCTGGAACGCCGGCGTGTCGATCAGCGACCGGGCGACCGGATCGACCGGGATGGTGTTCCAGAGGGGATCGCGGAGATAGAACATGGGAATCAAGATACAGCGAAGGGGCAAAACGGCGCCAACAACAAGAACGCCAACAACAACGGCGCCGACAGAACCGGCGCCGGCAGCAACTGCGCGCAGCCGGTGCGACGGGCGGTCGGATGGCGGCCTTCGGCCCCACGAACGGCGAACGGGGTTGATCCATTGGCCGTTTGCACCCTTCCGAATTCTCCGTAGTTTCGGCCTCGCGTTTCACTGGCCCGCGGCGTACTTGCCAGCGCTGTAATCGCTGGCGCCGTACTCGTTGGCGCTGTACTTGCCCACGCTGGTTCGGGTTGAGGTTACCGCGGCCCTGCCGCCGTGACCGCCGCCCCCACCGCGTGCGAGAACTGCCGGAAGTTCTCGCGGAACATATCCGCGAGCTTGGCCGCCTGCGTGTCGTACGCCGCCTTGTCCGCCCACGTGTCGCGCGGTTTGAGCACCTCAGCCGGCACGCCGGGAATGACGGTCGGCACATGGAGGCCGAACACGGGGTCGACTTCGGTCTTGGCGTGTGCCAGTTCGCCCCGCAGCAGCGCCTGCACCATGGCGCGCGTGTAGCCGAGCTTCATCCGCGAACCGACGCCGGCCGGTCCGCCGGTCCAGCCCGTGTTCACGAGCCACACCGTGGCGTCGTGCTCGTCGAGGAGTTGGCCGAGCATCTCCGCGTACTTGGCCGGATGCCACACCAGGAACACGGCGCCGAAGCAGGCGGAGAAGGTAGCCTGCGGTTCGGTGACGCCGCGCTCCGTGCCGGCCACCTTGGCGGTGTAGCCGGAGAGGAAGTAGTACATCGCCTGCTCGCGGGTGAGCTTGGCCACCGGCGGCACGACGCCGAACGCGTCGGCGCACAGAAAGATCACGTTCTCGGGATGGCCGCCCCGTCCCGAGGGCACGTGGTTGCGGATGTACGGCAGCGGATACGAGGCACGCGTGTTCTCGGTGATCGACTGGTCCTCGAACCGGACTTTGGACGTTGCGGGATCGAGCACGGCGTTCTCGAGGATCGTTCCGAACATCTGCGTGGTGGCGTAGATGTCGGGTTCGCTCTCGGCGGACAGGTTGATGACCTTGGCGTAGCAGCCGCCCTCGAAGTTGAACACGCCGTCGGCCGACCAGCCGTGCTCGTCGTCGCCGATGAGGTTGCGGTGGGGGTCGGCCGAGAGGGTGGTCTTGCCGGTGCCGGAGAGCCCGAAGAAGAGCGCCGTGTCGCCGTCGTGCCCGACGTTGGCGGAGCAGTGCATGGACAGCACGCCGTTCTTTGGCATGTAGTAGTTCATGACCGTGAACATGGCCTTCTTCAGCTCGCCGGCGTAGCGCGTGCCGCCAATCAGGATCATGCGCTGGGCGAGGTTGAGCACGATGAACGTGCTGGTGCGTGTGCCGTGGCGCGCCGGGTCCGCCTGGAACTCGGGGGCGTGCAGCACCGTGAAGTTGGGGGCGAAGTCCACGAGCTCGGTGAGCTCGGGGCGGATGAACATGTTGCGGACGAACGCCATGTGCCACGCGTTGGGCGATACGTAGCGCACCGACAGGCGGTGGGTCGCGTCGGCGCCGCAGTAGAGGTCCTGCACGAACAGTTCGTCGCGGTCGTTGAGATAGGCGCGTACGTCGCCGAGCAGCGTTTCGAACCGGTCGGGTGACAGGGGCTGGTTGACCTTGCCCCAGTCGACGTCTCCGTCTGTAGACGGTTCGCGGACGATGAACTTGTCCTTGGGCGACCGTCCGGTGTGGGGCGTAGTGATGGCGGCGAAGGGCCCCATGTCGGCCAGCTGGCCCTCGTGGCGCTCGATGGCGCGCTCGATGAGCTGCGGCGGAACGAGATTCCAGTTCACCGTCCCGCGGGGGCAGAGCCCCTGGGCGTCGAGCGCCTGGCCGCGGGCGGAGGTCGGGGTGGCCTGCGTAGCCATGCTATAACCTCGAGAATTCGGTCGGGATTGGCTCGGACACCATGCGGTTCGGAGTGCCGGAGCGCGAACGCTCCTGCGCGTCGACGACGGCCACGGCGGCCACGTTGACGATGTCCTGGACCTCGGCCCCGCGCTCGAGCACGTGCACCGGCCGCCGCATGCCCACCAGAATCGGGCCGATGGCGGTGGCGCCACCCAAATGGATGAGCAGCTTGTACGCGATGTTTCCCGCGCTCAGGTTGGGGAAGATGAACACGTTGGCCGATTCGGTGAGCTGGCTGAACGGGTAGTCGCGCTCGATGATCTGCATGTCGAGCGCCGTGTCGGCCTGCATGTCGCCGTCCACCATGAGCGACGGGTCGCGTTCGCGGAGCAACTGCGCCGCCCGCGCCATCTTCTCGGCGTCGGGGCTTCGCACCGACCCGAAGTTGGAGTACGACAGCATGGCGATGCGCGGCACGATGCCCAGGGTGCGGGTGATGCGGCTGGCGGCGTAGCCGATCTGGGCCAGCTGCTCGGCCGTGGGGTCGAGGGTGACCGTGGTGTCGGCGCAGAAAATGACGTGTTTGGCGAACACGAGCATGTACATGCCGCTCACGATGCCCGCCTTGGGGTGGGCGCCGATGACTTGCAGCGCCGGCCGGATGGTTTCGGGGTAGTGCAGGTTCACGCCCGACACCAGCGCGTCGGCGTCGCCCAGCGCCACCATACAAGAACCAAAATAGTTGGAATTGAGCAGCCGGCGCCTGGCCTCGTCGAGGGACAATCCCTTGCGCTGGCGGCGCTGCCACAGGAAGTGCGCGTACGCTTCGCGCCGCTGCGACGTGCCCGGGTCCTCGATTACGACCTCGGCGAGCGAGACGCCAATGCGCGCCGCCGTCTCCTCGATCACGCCCCGGTTGCCGAGCAGCACGGGCTCGGCGATGCCGTCGTCCACGAGCTGGGCCGCGGCGCGCATGATCTTGGGCTCCTCGCCTTCCGGGAACACCACCCGCTTGGGGTCCTGGATGGCGCGGTTGATGAGCCCGCGCATGATGCCCTGGGCGCGGCCCAGCCGCTCCTCGAGCTGCTCGCGGTAGAGGTCCAGCTCCACGAATTCCTTGGCCACGCCGCTCGCCACGGCGGCCCACGCCACGGCTGGCGCCACCCAAAGCAGCGCGCGGTGGTCGAAGGGGAACGGGATCAGATAGTCGGGACCGAACTTCACGTCGCGCAGCCCGTACAGCGCGGCCACGTTGTCGGGCACGTCCTGCTTGGCCAGCGACGCCAGGGCGCGCGTGGCCGCCATCTTCATGTCCTCGTTGATCTCCGTAGCTCGCACGTCGAGCGCGCCGCGGAAGATGAAAGGAAAGCCGAGGACGTTGTTCACCTGATTGGGATAGTCGCTGCGGCCGGTGGCGATGATCGCGTCGTCGCGCACCGAGCGCACCTCTTCGGGCAGGATCTCCGGCACCGGATTGGCCAGGGCGAACACGATCGGCCGCGGCGCCATGGCGGCGATCATCTCCGGGGTCACCGCACCGGCGATGGAGAGGCCCACGAATACGTCGGCGCCGCGCAGCGCTTCGGCCAGCGTGCGCCGGTCGGTCTTGGCGGCAAAGCGGGCCTTGTACGGATCCATTTCCGAAGCGGCACGCCCGGCGTGGATCACGCCCTTGCGGTCGCACATCAGGATGTGCTCGCGCTTCACGCCCAGCCGTACGTAGTGCTCGGCCGTGCTGATCGCGGCCGCGCCGGCGCCCGAGAACACGACGCGCACCTTGGCGATGTCCTTGTCCAGGATCTCGAGCGCGTTGAGCAGCGCCGCGCCGGAGATGATGGCCGTTCCGTGCTGGTCGTCGTGGAACACCGGGATGGACATCGTCTTGCGCAGCGTCTCCTCGATGTAGAAGCAGTCGGGAGCGCGAATGTCTTCCAGGTTGATGCCTCCCACCGTGGGCTCGAGCAGCTGGCAGAACCGGATCACGTCATCAGGGTTCTCCGATCCCACTTCGAGATCGAACACGTCGATGTCCGCGAACGTCTTGAACAGGTTGCCCTTGCCCTCCATGACCGGCTTGCCTGCCAGCGCCCCGATGTTGCCGAGCCCGAGCACGGCCGTGCCGTTGGTGACCACGGCCACGAGGTTGCCCTTGGCGGTGTATTCGTACGCCTTCTCGGGCGATTCCTGGATCTCGAGGCACGGTTCCGCCACGCCGGGCGAATACGCGAGCGCGAGGTCGTGCTGGTTCGTCAGCGGCTTTGTGGGGACGACGGCGATCTTTCCGGGCCGTCCCTGCCGATGGTACTCGAGAGCGTCGTCGCGTTTGGTCATGGTGAGGCCACAAAGTTAGCGCCCGCGCAGGGCGCCCGGCACCATGACCGGCAAAACACCGAAGAGGCGGCCATCGTCCCCAGCCGGCGGCCGTGCGCCGCCGGCTGGGGACGGGGCGTCACACCTTGAGCGCGTCTCCCGGCCGTGCGGCCATCTCATAAAGCACCGGCATTAGGAAAACGCTGATCAGCAGCCGCGAGAACAGGCCGCCCACGATGACGAGGGCGAACGGCTTCTGCGAGTCCGTACCCACCCCGGTGGCGATGGCCGCCGGCAGCAGCCCAAACGCCGCCACGAGGGCGGTCATCATGATCGGGCGCAATCGGAGCAGGGCCGCCTCACGGGTGGCCTGAACGATGCCCATGCCACCCAGCCGCAGTTCGTTGGCGTACGATATGAACACCACGGCGGTCTGCACCGAGACGCCGAACAGGGCCAGGAACCCGATGCCCGACGACACCGAGAACGGCGTGCCGGTGAGCATGAGCGCGGCAAGGCCGCCGAGCGGCGCCGACAGCGCGACGCCGACCACCGTGATCAGCGGGAACTTGAAGTTGTCGTACAGGAAGAACAGCAGCAGGAAGATGAGCACCAGCGTGATCGGGAGCACGATCTGCAGTTGGGCGCGCGAGTCCGTGTACTCCTTGAACTCGCCGCCCCACACCGGCCGGTACCCCTCGGGGAACTTGACCTGCTGCGCCACCCGGGCGCGGGCGTCGTTGACGGCGCCGGCCAGGTCGCGGCCTTGCACGGAGAACTGCACGCCGATGTAGCGGTGGCTGTCCTCGCGGTAGATGAACGACGCCCCGTTGGACACCGAGATCGTGGCCACCTCCTTGAGCGGGATCTGGCTGCCGTCGGGCGTGGCGATGAGGATGTTGCCGATCTGCTCGGGGGTGCTCCGGTACTGCGGTTGCAGACGCACGACGAGGTCAAACAGCTGCTCGCCCTGCACGACCTGCGTGGCCGCCGTTCCGCCCACCGCTGCCTCGATGAGGTTGTTCACGTCGCCGGCTCCGAGCCCGTACCGCGCCAGCTTGGCGCGGTCGATCTGCACGGTGAGCGAGGGCTGACCCAGCTCCTGCACGAGGGTGATCTGGTTGATGCCGGGCACTCCCTGCAGCACGTGCTCCACCTCACGGCCCTTCGCCTCGAGCGTCGTCAGATCGTCACCGAAGATCTTCACGTCGAGCGCACTCTTGAGGCCGGTCTCGGCCTCGTCCACGGCGTCCTCGGCGGGCTGGGTGTAGTTGAACGTGATGCCGGGAAAGCTCTGCAGCTTCTTGTCGATGGCGGCGATCAGCTGCGGTTTGGTATGGTAGGGGCCCGTCCACTCGGCGTACGGCTTGAGGCCGACGTAGAACTCCATGTTGAAGAAGCCCGTAGGGTCGGTGCCGTCGTCGGGGCGGCCGTGCTCGTCGGCCACGTCGGTGACCTCCGGGAACGACTTCAGGATGGTCCGGATCTGCGGCGCGAACTTGGACGATTCCTGGAACGAGATGGTGTACGGCATCGTGGCCCGCACCCACAGCGCGCCCTCGTCGAGCTTGGGCATGAACTCGGCGCCGATCGATTCGGTCATGGCGATGGCCACCGCGAACAGCGCGACGCTCACCCCAACCACCCAGCCACGGTGGGCCAGGCTCCAGTCGAGGCCGTGGCCGTACACGTCCTTGATCCATTCGAATGCGTGGTTGCGGCGCGCGTGCACGCCCTTGCGCAAACCCCACGCGCAAAGCGGCGGCAGCACGAGCACAGTGATCAGCACCGAGCCGACGAGGGCGGCAATGGTCGTGTCGGCCATCGGCTCGAACAACCGGCCCGAAGGGCCCGACAGCACGTAGATGGGCAGGAAGCCGGCCACGATCACGGCAATCGCATAGACGATCGGGCGATCCACCTCGGCGGCGGCCTGCGCGATGACCTCGCGGATCGAGTACTCCGTGCCGTTTCGTTCGGCCAGTCGCCGGAAGATGTTCTCCACCATCACCACCGCGCCGTCCACCAGGATGCCGAAGTCGATGGCGCCGATGGACAGCAGGTTGGCCGGAATGTTGCGCAGGTCGAGGACGATGAACGCGAACAGCAGCGATCCGGGGATCGCCACCGACACGATCAGCCCCGCACGTACGTCGTACAGGAAGAAGATGAGGATGACGACCACGAGGATGATGCCGCGCAGCAGGTTGTCCTCCACTACCCGCGTCGTGAGATGGATCAGGTCGCTGCGGTCATAGAACGGATGGACCTTGACGTCCTTGGGGAGGATGGAGTCGTTGAGCTGGCGCGTGGTGGCCTCCACGCGCTTGAGCACCGTCTGCGCCTGCTCGCCCGTGCGCATCAGGATCACGCCTTCCACGGCGTCGTCGCGATTATTGAACCCGAACTGCCCGAGCCGCGGCGCGTGGCCGATTTCTACCGTCGCGATGTCCTTGATCAGCACCGGAACGCCGTTCTTCACGGTGATCACGACGTTGCCGATGTCGTCGGTGGTCTCGAGGCGGCCGAGGCCACGCACGTAGTAGAACTGCCCGCCTTCACTATAGAAGCCGCCGCCGGCGTTGCCGTTGTTGTTGCCAAGGGCGTTCTCGACGTCCGAGACGGCGAGCCCGGCCCCGGCTAGCTTGGTGGGGTCCACGTCGACGTGGTACTCCATGGTCTCGCCGCCGAGTCCCGATTCGTCGGCCACGCCGGGCACGGCCTTGTACGCCTTGGCCAGAACCCAGTCGTTGAGGATCTTGAGTTCGCGCGTCGACCGGTCGGGGCTGTCGATCACGTACCGGTACACGAGGCCGGAAGGCGAGAACAGCGGTGAGACGCTCGCGCTCACGCCGTCGGGGAGGGTGACGTCGGGGATCCGCTCGAACACCCGCTGTCGCGCGAAGTACGGATCGGTGTTGTCCCGGAACGACATGATGACGTCGGACAGCCCGTACAGCGAGATGGACCGGAGCACGGTGATGTCCTCGACGCCGTTCATATCGGTCTCGATGGGCACTGTGACCAGCCGCTCCACCTCTTCCGAGGCGTGGCCCGGCCACTGCGTGATGATCTCGACCATCGGCGGCGAGAGGTCCGGGTAGGCGTCCACAGGCAGGCGCGTGAACGTCCACACACCGAGGGCGATCAGCGTGATCCCGAAGATGATGACGAGGAACGGCTGGCCGAGCGCGGCCCGAACGACGCGGTTGATGCGCGACGGAGGCGCGGCCCCGGCCGCCATTGCCGGAGGCAAGGTGGGATTGGTCACTGGCTCTCCGCGAACTGGAGGAAGAGCGCACCGTCCGCCACGACCTTGTCGCCGGCGACGAGGCCCGACGTCACTTCGTAGCTATCGCCCACGCGATACCCATACGTGATGTCGCGCCGCGCGAACGAACCGTCGGGCGTGGCGACGAACACGAAGGGCAGATTGTCATTGTTGCGGAGCAGCGCCGCCGTGGGAATGAGGACGCCCTTGCGCGCCCGGGTGGAATGGATCTGCACGCGCACGAACATGTCGCGCTTCAGCAACTGAGAGCGGTTGTCGGCCACGACTCGGACGGCGGTGGCCTTGGTGCCCGGATCGACCAGCGCGGCCACGTAGTCCACGCGGCCTGGCACCGGCCTCGCCGACGCATCGGTGTAAATGTTCACCGACTGGCCCCGGCCCACGAGGTCGAGATCGGCAGGGTAGACGCTGGCCATCACCCACGCTGTGGACAGATTGGCCACCGTGAACGTCGGCGTGGTGCCGGCCGCGAGCAGCTGGCCGGGCGTGATGAGCTTCTCCACCACCACGCCGGCGATGGGCGACCGGATGACCCCCTCCACGACGCCCGTCTGCTGGCCGTTGTGGATGGCCGTGATCGTGCTGTCGGACACGCCGAGCGCCCGCAGGGCTTCCGCCGCGGCGTCGAGGTCGGCGGCCGCCGACGACGCATCGGTGCGCGACTGATCGAGGTCGCTGCGAGCCAACGCGTCGTTGGCGTACAGCTGTTCGTTGAGCGTGAGGATGCGCTGCGTGTTGCGCGCCGCGTCCTCGGCCTTGCGGTAGTCGGCCACGGCCGAGGCGAAGTCGGGAGACGAGACCGCGGCCAGTGGCGTGCCGGCTTTGACCTCGGCGCCGACGTTGACCAGCAACCGCGTCACCGGACCGGAGATCGGGGCGATGACCTGGGTGGAGGAATCGCCGTTGAACGCCACGGTGCCCGTGACGTCGAGCGACGGCCGGAAGGTGGAGTCGGCCAGCGTCACGATCTTGAGTCGGGCCCGCTGGGCGTCGGTGACCTTGAACATCGCCGGCTTGACGATCGCCGTGGTGTCTTCGGTGGCCGACGACGACGGGGTGCATCCGGCGACGACGCCGGCGAGGGCGATGAGCCCGGCGACGGCAAACGTCGCGGGCGCGAACGGGCGCTTACTCACGGGAAGCTCCAGGGGCGAACGTGGTGAGCGGCACGCCGGCGGCGCGCTCGAGATCGGCGCGGGCCGAGTTGGCGGCCGCGAGGGCATCGGCGTATTGGCTTTCGGCATCGAGCAGGGAACGACGGGCGTCGAGCACGTCGAGGGCGGAGAGCCCGCCCAGGGCGTAGCTCGTCGTGGCTACGCGATAGGCCTCGCGCGCCGACGGCAGCAGCTGATCGCGGATGAACACGGCCTGGCGCTCGGCGGCGTCGGCGGTGGCGAACGCGTTCTGGACGTCCTGGCCCACGGCGGCCCGCGTGTCGCGCAGCGTTGCCGCCAGCTCGAGTTCGCGATGATGGGTCTCGGCGAAGTCACCGCCCGAATGCTGCCAGAACAGGATGGGAATGGGCAGCGTGATGCCCACTGAATACCAGGTCGGGACGGCTACCGACGCGTCGCGGCTGGCCGAGGCGAACAGATCGGGCAGGAAGGCCTGCTCGCGGATGAGCGAGGAGTTGGCTTTCGCCGCGCGCTGCTGGGCTTCGAGCGAGCGGATTTCGGGGCGGGACCGGAGCGCGGCCTGCTGCAGGGCGTCGAGGTCGGGCAGCGGCGCCGGCACATCGAGCGAATCGGCGAGCGCCAGCGGTGAGCCGAGGGCGCGCCCGATGGCGCGGTTCAGGCTGGCCTCGGCGTTCGCCACGTCGCGCGCGTTGGCGATGAGGTCGTTGCCGGCCGACGCCAGGTCGACCTGCGCCTTGATCACGTCCAACTTGGCCACCGTGCCGGCGTTGAACCGGGCCTGGGTCTTCTTGAGGAAGTCCGTAGCCAGCGAATCGGCTTCGATCAAGTCGCGCCGGTGCATGGCCGCCACGAGCACCGCATCGTAGGCCTCACTGGCCGATGCGGCCACGCCCTGCGCCACGAGCCGCATGTTCTCCTGCGACGCGTTGACGTTGGCGGTGCCCATGCGGCTCTGGAGCCGGATCTTGTCGGGGAAGGGCACGACGATGCTTAGACTCAGTGGCTTGGAGACCGACGGGCTGAAGCCGGTGAGCCGCGGCATCGAGTCGTAGGCCGCCGAGAACGACGGGTCGGGAATCGCCATGCCCTCGACGCGCTGGGCCTGGACCTGCGCCGTCTGCTCCCTTGCCACGTCGATCGTGGGGTTGGAAGACAGCGCCATGGCGATGGCCTGGCGTCGAGTGAGGCGGAGCGTGTCGGCGGTGGAGCCGCCGGCAGGCGCGCGTTGTTGGGCGGTTGCGACGCTGGCAAGGAACACCAGCGCGCACATCCAGATGGACGTTCGCATGCAAGCCCTCGATGATGGTCGAAACGGATGCTGGGGGTGTCCCCGGCGCGCGAATGCGCGCGGTGCATCCTGAGGCCGCAGCGAACTCAGCCGGCGATCGGCGGAGCTCGCGACGGATTGGCCGCGCCGGTGCGCGTGATCATGGTGAAGTGCACACGGGCATTGGCGACGAAATGTGGTGAGGCCGCCGGGAGAACGACCGCGCTGCCCATGGGGAGCGCGGTGATCGAACGCAGCGTGCAGACGGCGCAGTTCGCGTCGTCGTGCACCAGAAAGTCGTGCAGGGTTCCCGTCTGCTCGACGTGCGGCGCCGTCGCTTCGTGGGTCGGTTCGAGCAGCGGCGCCAACGCCACCACGAGCTCCAGCGCGACGAGCGCAAAGAGCGCGATCCGGCGCGAGGTACGGATCGGATGGCGGCGGGACGGACGCGAGAAGATCGGCATGATTCCCGAGAGCATACGGGCAGCTCCCCCAAACCGCTAGGTTGGCTCGATGACGAGCGCAGGGTCAGCGTCCGGCAGCGTACCGCCGGAGCCGCGCAAGCATGCGGCGGTCGGTCTTCGTGGGGTCGTCGCCCTTCGGGGTCTCCAGCACCTTGGGTACCGAGTGGAACCGGGGGTCGGTCATGATGCGCCGGAAGGGACCCGGGCCCAGGGTACCCTCGCCGATCAGTTCGTGTCGGTCGCGCCGCGAATCGAACGGCATTTTGGAATCGTTAAGGTGCAGCACGCGCAGTCGGCGGCTGCCGAGTACATCGTCGAACCGCGCCCACACGCCATCGAAGTCGCGTACGAGATCGTAGCCGGCCGCATACGCGTGGCAGGTGTCGACGCACACTCCGAGCCGCCTGCGCTGAACGGCGGGCACGCGTTCGAGGAGCTGCGCGAGCTCCTCGAACGTGCTCCCGATGACGGTGCCCGCCCCGGCCGTGGTCTCCATGCACACCACCGTCCTGCCCGGCACCCGCTCTAGCGCTTCGGTGATCGCGTCGGCGTTGCGGCGGATGCCGCTCGCCCGCTCGTCCATGAAGTTCCCGGGGTGCGATACGAGATATGTGATCCCGAGGGCCGCACACCGCTCGAGTTCGGCCACGAACGACTCGATGGACCGCCGGCGCAGCGCCGGATCGGGGCTGGCCAGGTTGATCAGGTAGGAATCGTGGACCACGGTCACCCGCACGGCGGTGGCGGCGAGCCCGTCGCGGAACGCCTTCGCTTCGCCGGCGTCCACGGTGCGCTCGGCCCACCGGTTGGCCATCTTGGTGAACATCTGCATGGTCGTGGCGCCGATGGCCCTGGCGCGCGGAGGGGCCTGGGCCGTTCCCCCGGCAATCGACACGTGGGCGCCGAGCAGGTCGGCGCCGGGGCCGTCGGCTGGGGTGCGGCGGACGCCGGCGCGGCGCTTCGGCGCTTCCGGGCCGGCCCTGGCCGCGCTCACACGAATTCGGACGAGCGGCCGCGCAGCGACTGCCCGCACCGCGGGCAGTGGAGCTCGCCCTCGGGCTCGACCAGGGCATACTCGAAGGTCCGGCCGCACGAGCAGGCCGAATCCAATCCCTCATGCCCGCAGGCGAGGCAGAACCGATCGGCCTCCTCGTACGCGCGAAAGCGCGAGCACACGTTGCAACGTTTGGCGACGGTCATTGGTGGCGGAGCCAGGTGGTGGGATCCACGGCGGGGCCGCCGTGCTGGCGCACCTCGAAGTGGAGGTGGGCGGGGAAATCCGGATCGGACATGCCCACGCTGCCGATCACCTGGTGCTTGGTCACGTGGTCGCCGCGTTTCACGCGCGACTCGCGCAGTGATCCGTAGATGGAATAGTCGCCGCCGCCGTGGTCCACGATCACGGTCAGGCCATAGAGCCCGAGTTGCGACACGCTCACCACGTCACCTGCGGCCACGACGCGCACCGGGGTGCCGATCGGCGCCGCGATGCCGATGCCGTTCCAGCGGATGGTGGTGTTGTTGGTCTGCACCTGCCGGCCGAACGGATACAGAATGTCGCCCTGCACGGGCCAGTCGAGGGTGCCGTAGTCGCTCGTGCTGATGGTGCTCCGGCCGGCGGCGGCGCTGGCGCTCGCCGCTTCGGCGCGCTTGCGGGCCGCCTCCAGGGCGGCGATGGCGCCGGTGAGTTGCGACTCGGTGCGGCGCACCGCGTCCAGACGCGTCTGGGTCTGCTGCACCTGCTGGTTCACCGAGGACAGGCTGCGCTGCCGTTCGCGTTCGAGCGCGCGCAGCTCCGCCTCCTCGCGGGCCTTGTCGCTGCGGTTCTGGACGATCGCGTTTTGCAGCGTCACCAGCCGGTCGCGCTCCATCTCGACCTGGTCGCGCAGGTCCTGCACGTGCTTCACCAGGGCGCGGTCGCGCAGGGTGAGCAGGTGGAGGTACTTGTAGCGCGCCACGAGGTCACCGAACGACTGGGCGGACAGCAGCACCTGAAAGGTGAACAGCGGCCCGCGCTTGTAGATCTCCATCAGCCGGTGGTCGAGTACGGCGCGCTGGGCGGTGAGGTCGTCCTCGGCGTGCACCATGCTGCCGCTGGCTTCGGCCACGTCGGCGTTGATCGTGACCAGCTGCCGGTCGAGCGCCGCGACGAGGCGCGCCGTGGCACGCGCGCGGTCGTCGAGATTCGCCACCTCGTCGCCGAGGTTGTGCGCCGAGTTCTGGAGGGTGCGCATCCGCGCTTCCAGTTGCGCGCGCTCCTGGCGGATCTGGTCGAGCGTGTCGCGCTGGGCGCGGAGCTTGATCTCGGTCTGCGACTGCTGGGCGCGCGCAGCGCGCGGCGCTCCCACGAGCGCGAACGCACCTGCGAGAGCGAGCGCGGCGACGAAGCCCGGGGGCCGCGTCACAGCCCGCGTAAGTGCCTCCCAACGGCAACCGCGCTGCCGAGCACGCCGATGAGGGCGCCCGCGACCACCCCGAGTGCGGCCATCGGCGGGGTGAAGAACACCGTATGGAAGTTCAGGTACTGGTCGATGAGCTGCATGCCCGCCCAGGTGAGGAGCAGGGCGAGCAGCCCGCCCGCCACGCCCTTGGCGAACCCCTCGAGCAGGAAGGGTCGGCGGATGAAGCCATCGGTGGCGCCCACCAGGCGCATGATCGAGATCTCCTCGGCCCGCGCCAGCACCGCCATGCGGATCGTGGCGCCGATGATGATCACCGCCACGGCGGCAAAGGCGAGGCCGAGCGCCAGCCCCGCCACGCCGGCGATGTTGCGCAGCCGGTACAGCTGCACGAGCCAGTCCTCCCCGTAGCGCACGTCGTCCACGAACGGGTAGCTCCGGAGCCGCTCCGACACCCGGTCCACCGTGGCCGGATCGCGGAACCCCGGCTTGAGCTTGACGTCGATGGACGCCGGCAGCACGCCCGCTTCGAACACGTCGGAGAACTCGGAGAGTTCACGCCGGGCGCGGGTCAGGGCCTGGTCCTTGGACACGATGTCCACGCTCAGCACTTCGGGAAACGCGCCGATGTCGCCCGCGGCGGCGGCGATGGCCTGGGCGTCGGTGCCGTCGGCCACGAAGGCGCGAATCTCCACGCGCTCCTCCACCTGCTGCAATGCGGCGCGGATGTTCAGCGCCACGAGCCCGAACAGCCCGAAGGCGAACAGCGAGAACGCGATCGTGGTGACGCTGAGCGCGCTCAGCAGCGGGGCGCGGCCGAACGACGCCGATGCGTCGCGCACGGTTCGTCTCATCCGGTTGGCTCCGGCGTTTCGGCCGAGTCGTACACGATCTGGCCGCGGTTGAGTTCCACCGTGCGATAGTCGGCATTGCGCACGAGGTCGAGATCATGCGTGGCCATCATGATCGCAGTGCCGGCGGCGTTGATCTCGCGCAGCAGCTGGAACACGCCGCGCGTGGCGCGCTCGTCGAGGTTGCCGGTGGGTTCGTCGGCGATGAGCACGAAGGGATCGTTGACCAGGGCGCGGGCAATGGCCACGCGCTGCTGCTCGCCGCCGGAGAGCTCCTTGGGGAAGGCGGTGGCCTTGGATGCGAGCCCCACCTGGGTGAGCACGCGGCTCACCTTGGGGCCGATCTGGGGCCGCGGCGTGCCGGTGACCTCGAGGGCGAACGCCACGTTGGCCTCGGCGGTACGGTCCTCGAGCAGGCGAAAGTCCTGGAACACGATGCCGAGGCGGCGGCGCAGCTTGGAGATCTCACGACGCGAGGCGTGTTCGGAATTCACGCCGCTCACGCGCACGAGGCCGCTGGTGGGGCGTTCGTCGAAGTAGGTGAGGCGCAGGATCGTGCTCTTGCCGGCGCCGCTCGGGCCGGTGAGGAACAGAAACTCCCCGCGGGCCACGCGGAGCGACACTTCCTGCAGCGCCTTGCCCGACTTCGGGTACTCCTTCGTCACCCGGTCGAACCGGATCACCCCGGGGGATTCGGTGGCCGTCAACGCAGCGCCTGATCGAGGTCGGCGATGAGATCATCGGCGCTCTCGATGCCGATGCTCAGCCGCACGAAACCGTCGGTGATCCCGGCCTTGATCCGCTGCTCCTCGGGGACGCTGGCGTGGGACGTGTGGCGCGGCTCCGAGATCAGCGAGTCGACGCCGCCCAGGCTGGGGGCGTGCTGGAACAGCCGCAGCCGGCGGAGCATGCGATCCACGGCGCGCGCGCCGCCGCCCAGTTCCAGCCCCATCATGCCGCCGAACCCGTCGAGCGTGCGCTTGGCCACGGCATGGTCGGGGTGCGAGGGCAGGCCGGGGTAGTGCACGCGCCGGATCTCCTTGCAGCCTTCGGCCCACTCGGCCACGCGCATGGCGTTGGCGTTCTGCCGCTGCACGCGCACGTCGAGCGTCTTGAGCCCGCGCTCGAGCAGCCAGGCGGCGAACGGGTCGGGCGCCTGCCCCCACATCATCATCTTCTGCCGGACCTCTTCAATGTACGGCGCGGTACCCGAGACGACGCCGCCCATCACGTCGTGGTGGCCGTTGAGGTATTTGGTGGCCGAATGGATGGACACGTCGGCGCCCTGCTCGAGGGGGCGGAAGTTGATCGGGCTGGCGAACGTGGCGTCGACCACGAGCGCGATGCCGGAGTCCTTGCACGTGTAGGTCACCGGCTTGAGGTCGAGCACGCGGCAGGTGGGATTGATGGGCGTCTCGATGAACACGACGCGGGTGTTCTTGCGCACCGCGCGGCGCCACACGCGCACCTCGTACGGCTCGACGAGTGACACGTCGATGCCGAGAGACGCGAATTCGTGCTCGAGCAGGGCGCGGGTGCCGCCGTAGATGGCCGCGCTGGCCACGATGTGGTCGCCGGGGCGGAGCAGGGCGATGAGGGCGCAGGCGGTGGCGCCCATACCGCTGGCGAGCAGGACCGACGCTTCGGCGCCCTCGAGCGCCGCCATGCGGCGCTGCACCGCTTCGGCGTTGGGCGCGTTGCCGTACCGCGGATAGCGCAATCCCTCGGCGGTGCCGATTTCCTGGATGTAATTGACCGACTGGTAGAGGGCGCGCACCACCGGGGCGTCGACCTCGCGGTCGCCGGCGTCGGGGCCGCCATGGAGGGGCAGCGAAGCGCGATCGAGGGGGCGCCGTGGCTTTCTGCTCATCGACAAGTTCTCACGCGTAAGCGGGCGGACGCCCGCGCGAATCCAGATCGGGTTTGATCACCCGCACGATTTCAGACGGCGAGGCGCCGACCACGTCGCGCAGTACCACGTCCCCGCGAGGCAGCGCGTCGTCGACGTGCACCGTGGCCAGTTCGTGGCGCCGCGGACCGTACACCCAAGCCAATTCCCCATCCGTGAGCAGGCGTTGGCGGGCGTCTTCGGGGTGCATGAATACCGCCGATCCGCGCGCCGGATCGCCCGTCTGGGTCGCGATCAACTGCGCGACCCGCAACGGACGGTGGAGCCTCTCAACCACGCTCTCCTCCGAGTACCACGTATTCCTCATCAAGACGCATGACCAGACGGCGCCGCCACAGCGCGTCGAGCGTGCGGCGGATGGCGGGCTCGTCTTCGTCGATCTCGCCGGCCAAGTCGGCGGCCACAGCGCGCCCGTGGCGCTGGATCGCCTCCCAGGCCCGGCGCTCGCGCTCGCTGAGCACGCCCACCACGTGCACCCCGTCCTCCTGCTCGATGGCCAGCGCCAGGCCGTGCCGCTCCAGCACCGTCTCGATGGCCTCCCAGTGGTCGTCGGTCATTCCGCGGAACAGGAAATACGCCTCGTGGGGCGGGTTCTCGTCGCAGTAGCGCAACAGCAACTTGGCGATCACCTCGTCGGCGCACGAAAAATCCATCATCGACACGTGCGAGAAGTCGAGGACGGTGAGCGTACGCTCGTGCGCCTCGCGCATGAGCAGCTCGATCTGATTGCGCACCGCGGCCCCCGTGGGCCGGGTCACGAGGTTGGAGTAGAGATTGGCCGACACCGTCTGCCGCAGAACGGTGCCCAGGTCGATGTGGTTCATTCTTTCGCCACCGCGCGCTCCGGGATCGTGACCTGCACCTGAGCACCGGGAAAGGGGGAGAGACCTTCTTCAAGCGGGACGTCCTCATCCCACTTGGGCACGAGCGCGATGCGCGCCGTGCCGCTGCGAATGGAGAGTTTGCCTTCCCACCGGCCGCAATACCGGCGCACGCCAGACAGCCCCTGGCCGCGTCCCGGATCGCGAAACCGGCTCACGCCGCGGATCACCGCCGCCTCGAGCGCCGCACCGTCGTCCCACCGGTCGTCCCGCACGCGGCCCGGCGCGCCCTCGAGCGACGTGCGGAACCCCATGCCGGCGTCGCAGACGGCGATCTGCACCACGCGCCGCCCGAGCCGCTTCTTCCAGGTGTACGCCTGCACGGCCACCCACCCGCCGCGGCCAGCGTGTTCGACGATGTTCTGACAGATCTCGGAGAGCGTCATCGCGAAGCCCACCGTGGCCTTGGCGTCGAGGCTGAGTTCGGTGCTGATGATCTGCTGCGCCTTCTGCTGGATGCGCTCCACCACCTCGTGCACGTCCTCGCTCTTCGCCACCGGCGTGACCTCGAGCAGCACGTGCGAGTCGCCCCCCGCGCGCTTGGGCACGCTCCCGTGCAGCTCGTAGAGGTCGTCGGCGTACTTGAAGAAGTCCGTGCGGGCCCAGTAGCCCACCGTCTCCTCCCCCTCGGGAACCGCGAACGCCGGCCGCTCGGCTCGCGACTGCGCCAGCGTGAGCAGCGCCGTCAGCCCGTAGGGCGACGCCCACCGGCAGTGGCGCGCGTCCACCAGGACTTTCTCGTCCAGGGGCACGGGAACCAACTGTTCCAGCACCTGCTCGAACGACTGATCGTCGAGCGACGGCGGGACGTTGATGACGGTGGTCACGTGGCGCTGAGTTCCCCTCGAAGGTGATGCGCGAGCCCAGTGGCTCCGCGGTGCTCCAGGTTGCGGCCGGCCGCACGATGGGCAGCAACGATGGCGTCACGCAACATATCACCGGCAAGCAGCCGAGAGAAATAGGTCGCGCCCCAGACGTCTCCACAACCCGTCGGATCGCCGCCGGCCGGACTCGACACGGGCGTCGGCACGAGCGCCGTGCGCAGCGGCCCGGCCGCGGCGCCCAGCGGGCGCGGGCGCCGCAGGTCGCTCAACCGCTCGAAGTCCGGCGCCGCGAAGTACACCGCGCCCCGCGCCCCGAGAGTAACCACCAAACATCGCGCGCCGGCGTCCAGCGCCGTGGCGGCCAGCGCCAGCGGGTCGGGCGCCATCAGCGCCATCTCGTCCTCGTTCACCTGGATCAGGTCGAAGCAGGCGCACCAGTCGCGCACGTTGGGCAGCGGCCGCGGGGTCCGGAGGCCGTCGGGCTGGATGGCCAGCACCAGGGAATGGAGGTCGCAGTAGATGGGCGCTCGGAAGTGCTGCCGGATGAGTTGCGCGGTCTCGAGGTCCACCTCCCACCCGGCGAGCAGGTTGATGTAGAGCGCGTCCAGCCCATGGAGCAGCGGCTGCAACCTAGCCCAGCTCCACGGGGGCACACCGCCGGTGAGTCGTTCGGTGCGCCGCGACTCGCTCACATATCTGATCTCGACGCGATTGTTGGGATACGGCACCTCGACCAGCGGGGCGCCAGGGCTCATGTGCTGCAGTGTGCGGCAGTACTCACGGGCCCGCGGCGCGAGGTCCGATCCGACTTTGATGAGCGGGACGATCTCCCAGCCGGCGGGCAGCGCGGCATCCAGCCCGGCGAGGGTGTACGTCACGCCGCCCCATTCCTCGATGGGCGACTGGCGGACATCACGCCCGTAGATGATGTCCCAAACGAAGGTGCCGAGGAGACCGATCTTCACGGGGCGTGAACCCCAAGACGGCGCAGGGCCGGAACCGCGCAGGGCCGGAACGACGCACGGCCGAAACGGCGCACGGCCAGCACGGCGCAGAGCCGAACGGGCGGGGAATCGAAGGGGGGCCTCCGGCCCCACAAACTGCGGATCGAGGGGAAACGGCGATCGCCCCTTCTCCAACCCGCCGTTTCCATACTTCCGCTTCCCCGCGTCATCGGTCCTGCGCCGTCTTCGTGTTGCGGTTCATCGGTCCCGCGCCGTTTCGGTGTTGCGTAGCATCGGTTCTGCGTGGTATCGGCTCCCGCTCTTTAGCTGTCCAGAAATGTCCTCACTGCCCCCACGACCCCCGCCGTCCCCGGCAATTCCCCCGCCACGATCCTCACCGCCGCCACCGCCGGTGCGAACGCCCGCCGCCGCACCTCGGCGCCCAGCGGCGTGAACAGCCGCTCTCCAGCATGTGTCACGCCACCCGTCACCACCACCACATCCGGATTGAAGATGTTGAGCAGGTTCGCCACGCCGGCGCCCAGATAGCGCGCCGTGTCGCGCACGATCTCGTCGGCCACCGGGTCGCCCTGTTTGGCGGCGTCGTACACCGTCTGCGCCGTGAGCCGCTCGAGGTCGCCGTTCACCATGCCGGGCATCAGCGACTCCGTGCCTTCGCGCATCAGCACCTCGCGCGCCCGCGTGGCGATGGCCGGCCCCGAGGCGTATGCCTCGAGACACCCATAGTTGCCGCACTTGCAGTGGCGGCCGTTCACGTCGAGCGTCGTGTGGCCGATCTCGCCCGCCACGTCCGATGCGCCATGAAACAGCTTGCCGTCGATGATCAATCCGCCGCCGATGCCGGTGCCGATCGTGAGCCCTACCACGTGGCGCGCCCCCCGCGCCGCCCCCAGCCACCATTCGCCCACGGTGGCGCAATTGGCGTCGTTGTCGAGCGAGGCCGGCAGGCCGACCCGCTCCGAGATGCGGTCGCGCAGCGGAAAATTGCGCCACCCGAGGTTCGGCGCGACAATCACCAGCCCCCGCCGGCGGTCGAGCGGCCCGGGCGCGCCGATGCCCACCCCCCGGAACGCGCCTCGCGTCACGCCCGCTTCGGCCATCGTGTCGGCAATCGTCGCTTCGATCTGGCCGACGATGCGGTCCACGACCCCCTCGGCGCCGGTCTCCGCCGCCGTGGGCGCCGACCGCACGCCGTAGGTGCGCGACCCATCGGCCGGGAGCGCGCCGGTCACGACGTTGGTGCCGCCGAGGTCCACCCCGATGATGAACTGCTGCGTCGTTGCTGCGGTCATGTGCGTTGGCTGGTGATCGTGAGAAGATGGCGCACGCGCGCGGCCACGTCATCGGCCGTCAATTCGCGCATGCACTTCCAGTGCCCGAGCGGGCATTCCGGCGGCCCGTGCTTGTCGCACGGCCGGCACTCGAGCTCCGAGCGCTCCACAACTATTGAATGGGGGGCCAGCGGGCCGAACCCGAACGCCGGCACCGTTGGGCCGAAGACGGTGGCGGTCGCCGTGCCCATGGCCGACGCCAGGTGCTGCGGCGCCGAATCGTTGGTCACAAGCACCGCGCACCGCCCGATCAGCTCCGCCGATCCTAGCAGGGCGAGCGCCCCTGTGGCGTCGAGCGCTCCAGCGCCCGCGGCGGCGAGAATCCCCGCGGCCAGCGGGCGGTCGTCGGCGCTACCCAGTACCACGACGCGGGCTGACGCGGCGAGTTCACGCGCCAGTTCGGCGTAATACGGCCAGCGCTTGGTGGCCCACACGCTCCCCGGAGCGAGCGCCACCAGGGGACGCTCGTCGCGCAGCCCACCGATGAGCGCGTCCACGGCCGTCCGCTCCGCGTCGCCGGGATAGAGCCGCGGGCGGAACTGCTCATCCGTCGGTATGCGGTCGGGAGCGGCCAGCTGCCAGAGCCGCGCCGCGTGGTGCAGGTCGCGGTGGTAGGGCACGGTGCGCGAGTACAGCGCCCGCCCCGCCGAGGTGGCGAACCCCACGCGCACGCGGGCCCCGGCCGCGACGGCCAGCGCCGCGCTGCGCATCGAGCCCTGCGCCAGGTAGATCGCGTCGGCGCTGCTCGCCCGCATCTCGCGGGCAATTCGCCGGAACCCGCGGATGCCGCGCGCGGAGCGGCGCTTGTCGTACACGATCACGCGCCGCACGCACGGGTTGTTGGCGAGCAGTCCGGCCGAAACCGGCGTGGCCACCACGTCCACCGGCCCGCGCGCCGCCAGCTCCGCGATGAGCGGAGTGGTGAGCACCATGTCGCCGAGGAAGCTGGTCTGGACCACCAGGGAGGTCATGCGCGCGGGGTCGGGGTCACGAACCAATCTACGCCCGCTGGCCGGCTAATCGACCTGGAGCACGGCGAGGAACGCCTCCTGCGGGATCTCCACTGCGCCCACCTGCTTCATGCGCTTCTTGCCCTCTTTCTGCTTCTCGAGGAGCTTGCGCTTGCGCGTGATGTCGCCGCCGTAGCACTTGGCCAGCACGTCCTTGCGCAGCGGCTTCACCGTGGTGCGGGCAATGACCTTGGTGCCGATGGCCGCCTGGATGGCCACCTCGAACAGCTGCCGCGGGATCAGCTCCTTGAGCTTGTCGGCGATCTTGCGCCCCCACTCGTACGCCTTGTCACGGTGGATGATCACCGAGAACGCGTCCACCGAGTCGCCGTTGATCAGCATGTCGAGCTTCACGAGATCACTGGGCCGGTAGTCCAGCATCTCGTAGTCCAGCGAGGCGTAGCCGCGGCTGATGGTCTTGAGGCGGTCGAAGAAGTCCAGGATCACCTCGGCCAGCGGAAACTCCCAGTCGAACTCCACGCGCGATGGATCCAGGTACGTCATATTCTTGTAGACGCCGCGGCGCTCGGTACCCAGCGTCATGATGGGGCCGATGTAGTCGGCCGGCGCCATGATGCGCGCCTTGACGTACGGCTCCTCGATGCGGGCCAGTTCCCCCGGCGGCGGCATCTTGGACGGGTTCTCGATCATCTCCATGGTGCCGTCCGTGTGATACACGTGGTATTCCACGTTGGGCACGGTGGTGATCAGGTCGAGATCGAACTCGCGCTCCAGCCGTTCCTGCACGATGTCCATGTGCAGCAGGCCCAGGAATCCGCAGCGGAATCCGAACCCGAGCGCGGTGGACGATTCGGGGGTGAAGTGCAGCGACGCGTCGTTGAGCACCAGCTTGTCGAGCGCGTCGCGCAGCGTCTCGTACTGCTGGGTGTCGGTGGGGTACAGCCCCGAGAACACCATCGAATGCACGTCCTGGTACCCGGGCAGCGGCGTGGCGGCCGGCCGCTCGAAATCCATGATCGTGTCGCCGGCCCGCGTCTCCTTGACCGAGCGCACGTTGGCCACCACGTACCCCACCTCGCCGGGGCCCAGCTCGGGCGCCACCACCTGCCGCAGCTGGTTCACGCCCACCTGCGCCACCTCGTACGCGTCGCGGCTGCCGCTGGCGAAGAATATTTTCTGGCCGGCGCGGATCGTGCCGTCCACCACGCGCACACTGGGAATGGCGCCGCGGTAGCGGTCGTAGTACGAGTCGAAGATCAGGGCGCGGAGCGGCGCGTCGGGGTCGCCCTTAGGCGGCGGCACGCGCTTGACGATCTCCTCCAGCAGCTCGGGCACGCCGATGCCCTCCTTGGCGCTCACCAGCAGGATCTCGTCGGGGTTGGCCCCGATCAGGTCGTGCACTTCCTGCTTGCGGCGCTCGGGCTCGGCGCCCGGCAGATCGATCTTGTTGAGCACGGGGATGATCTCGAGCCCCGCGTCCATGGCCAGGAACAGATTCGACAACGTCTGCGCCTGGATGCCCTGCGACGCGTCCACCACCAGAATCGCGCCCTCGCACGCCGCCAGGGACCGCGACACCTCGTAGGTGAAGTCCACGTGTCCCGGGGTGTCGATCAGGTTCAGTTCGTACGTCTGGCCGTCGGGCGCCGTGTACGACATCCGCACGGCGTTGAGCTTGATCGTGATGCCGCGCTCGCGCTCGAGGTCCAGCGTATCGAGCACCTGCTCCTTCATCTCGCGCTTCTGGAGCATGCCCGTGGCCTCGATCAGGCGGTCCGCGAGGGTGGACTTGCCGTGATCGATGTGGGCGACGATGCAGAAATTGCGGATGTGCGAGAGATCCACGGTGCTCCGAGGTGGCGGCCGGGTGAGCGGCCGCGCGATTAAGAGCCAACCATCAAAGTTAGTCGGGCCGGCAATTGCCCGCACCGCGGCAGCCGTCTAGCTTTCGCCTCCCGATGGAGACCGCCCGCGCGACGCGAGCCGATCTGCTCGACCCAGCGCACCTCGCGGCGCTCGGCCGCGTGGAAATTATTGCCCGCTGGGTCGTCGACGGCTTCCTCACCGGCCTCCATCGGTCGCCGCGCAAGGGATTTTCGGTGGAATTCGCCGAGCACCGCCCGTACCTGCCCGGCGACGACTTGCGGCACGTGGACTGGCGCATCGCCGCCCGCGCCGACCGCCTCGTGATCAAGCAGTACGAGGAGGAGACGAACCTCCGGGCCACGATCGTGCTGGACGTGAGCCGGTCCATGGTGTGGAGCGGCGCGCAACTGCCGGCCGCCGGCCGCGCCCACGCTCCCGAACGGCTCACCAAGCTCGCCTACGCCGAAGTCGTGGCCGCGTCGCTCGCCCTCGTCTTGCTGCGGCAGCGCGACGCCGTTGGCCTCGTGCGGTTCGACGACCGGGTACGCACCGCCGTGCCCCCGCGCGCCCGCCACGGTCAGTGGCGGCGATTGGTCACCGCGCTGGGTGATCCGGGCGCCGGGCGCGCGTCGAGCGCGCCGGCGGCACTCGATCAGGCGGCGCGGCTGCTCGACCGCCGCGGCATGGTGGTGCTCGTCTCCGACCTGCTCATGGACGCGGAAGACGTCGTGCGCGCCCTGCGCGGCCTGCGCGCCGCCGGCCACGACGTGACCGTGCTGCACGTGCTCGATCCCGACGAGCGCGAGCTGCCCTCGCACGGCGAACTGCTGTTCGTCGACCCCGAGTCAGCGCTCGAAGTGCCGGCCACCGTTGCCGAGGTCCGCGCCGCCTATCGCACCACGGTGAACGAGGTGCTCGACGAGTGGCGCTCGCGGCTGGGCGCAGTGGGCGTGGGCTACGAGGTGGTGTCCACCGACGCGCCCTTCGGCGTGCCGCTCCGCAAGGCGTTCGCCGCGCGGCAGCACCTGCCATGAGCTTTCTCTCTCCCTGGCTCCTCGCGCTCGGCGTGGCCGCCGCCGTGCCCCTCCTGTTGCATCTCCTGCGGCGGCGCATCGGGGCGCGAGTGGAATTTCCCGCCGCCCGCTACGTAGCCCGCGCCGAGCGCGAGCACAGCCGCACGCTGCGCCTGCGCAACCTGCTGCTCATGGTGGTGCGCGTGACCGCCGTGCTGCTCATTGCGCTCGCCGCGGCACGGCCGGCGGCTCGGCTGTTGGGCGGCGGACACGGCCCCACCGCGATGGCGGTGGTGCTCGACAATTCGCTCAGCACCACCGCCGTGCAGGACGGCCGTCCGCTGTTCGCGCACTTGGATTCGCTGGCCGCGCGCGCGCTGAGCGGCGCCACCGCCGCCGACCGCGTGTGGCTGGTGACGGCCGACGGACAGGCCCGCGCCGGCACGGCCGCCGAGCTGCGCGACGCCGTGGAGCGCGTCTCGCCCATCGGCGGTGCGGGCGATCCGGCGCTGGCGCTCGAGCTCGCTGCCGCGGCGGTGCGCAACGCCGGTCTTGCGGGGCAGCAGGTAGCGCTCATCACCGACGCCCAGCGCACGGCCTGGACCGCGGCCCCGCAACTGGGGGCGGTGCCCGTAGTGGCCTGGGTGCCGGCCGGCGCGCCGCCGGCCAACCGCGCGGTGGTGAGCGCCGCCGCCGAGCCCGAACGGTGGACCCCGGTCGGCGCGGTGAGCGCGCGCGTCATGGCCCGCGATTCCACCACGTACCGCATCATGCTCGCCGGGAGCACGCTGGCCCGGGGCACGGCGGCGCCGGGCGAGGAGATCCTGGTGCGCGCCGCGCCCGCGGCGCGCGGATGGGTGGCCGGCACCGTGGAACTGGACGCCGACGAGATGCCGGGCGACGACGTGCGGCACTTCGCCGTCTGGGTGGGCGCGGCGCCCCGGGTGCGCGTGACCGCGGGCGCCGGACCGTTCGTGGCCAGCGCCGTGGCCGTGCTGCGCAGCAACGGGCGGGTGGCGGACGGCGGCGACGTGACGGTGGCGGCGGCCGACGAGATCACTGCGCTCCCGGCCCTCATCACGCCGCCCGCCGATCCGGTGCGCCTGGGCGTCGCCAACCGGGCGCTGGCGCGGGCGGGCGTACCCTGGCAATTCGGGTCCGCGTTGCGTGGCGCCGTGTCGGTGTCGGTGGCGGGCGAGGGCACCGGCGCCACGCAGGCCACGCTCCGCTATCCACTGCGCCCCACCGGCGCCGCGCCGGCCGACACGCTGGCCCGCGCCGGCGCCGAGCCGTGGATCGTGGCCGGCCCGGGGTACGTGCTCGTGGCATCGCCGCTCACCCCCGACGCGACCGGTTTTCCGGTGAGCGCCGGCTTCGTGCCCTGGCTGGCCGGCGTGCTCGCCGACCGGCTGTCCGGCGCCCCGGGGCGCGTGGTGGCCGCCGCGCCTATACAGAAAGTCATATGGCCGTCGTGGGCCGAGGCGCTGGATGGCGTTCCCGGTGCGGCGGGCGCCGACTTCACGGCACCCGGCCGCGCCGGCACCTACTTCTTCACGCAAGCCGGGCGTCGTGTGGGAGCCCTGGTGGTGAACCCCGAGCCCCGCGAGTCCGAGCTGGCGCGGTGGGCGCCGGGCGATTTCAACCGCCTGCTGGGCGGCCAAACCCGCACCTTCACCGACGACGGCCGCTTCGCCGCCGCCGTGTTCGACGTGACGGCGCGCCGGCCCATCGTGGTACCGCTGCTCGTGGCCCTGCTCATGGTGCTCGTGCTCGAAGGCGCGATCGCCGCCCGCGGGGCGGGGGGCGAGGCCTGATGGCGCTCGACGCCCTGCTCGACGGCCTCGAACGGCTGCCCGCCTTCGCGCGCACGCTGGTGTCGCTGCCGGCGCCGGGCGCCGCGGTGCAGCTGAGCGGGCTCCGTGGGTCGAGCGACGCGGTACTGCTCGCCGCGCTCGCACGCCGGCTGCCCACGCGGTTCTTCGCGGTGATGGCCGAGGGCGTGCCCGAAGCCGAGCGCTGGCTGGCCGACCTGCAGGCGCTGATTCCCGAGGGAGCCGCGGCGTTTTACCCGCCGCGCGAGGGGCTGGGGGAGGCGGAGCCGCATCTCGAGATCGCCGGCGAGCGGGTGGAGACCATGGAACGCGTGTCGCGCGGCGGCGTGCGCATTCTCGTCACCACCGCCCGCGCCGTGCTCGAACGCACGCGCATTCCCGGAGCGCTGCGCAGCCTGCGGATGGAGCTGCGCAAGGGCGCCCTCCACCGGATGGCCGATCTCGTGGACCGCCTCGAGGCCATGGGCTTCGAGCGGGTGCCCATGGTGGACGACGTGGCCCAGTTCAGCGTGCGCGGCGGCATCCTGGATATTTATAGTTTTGGTATGGCCGACCCGGTGCGCGCCGAGTTCTGGGGCGACGAGATCGTGGACCTGCGGCAGTTCGACATCGGCACCCAGCGGTTCACGCGCGAGGTGGCGCACGCCCTCGTGCTGCCCGCCGAAGCGCCGGCGCCGGGCGCCGCGGCGGCCGCCGAACGCACCACGCTGCTCGCGCTGCTGCCGCCCGACACCGTGATCGTCGAGCCCGAGGGCACGCACCTCGAGCCGGAGCTGCGCCGCACCTGGGACGAAGCGCTGCACCACATCGCCGTGGCCCAGCGGCGCGGCGAGGACCCGGCGGCCCGCGACGAGATGTTCGAGTCTCCCGACCAGGTGCTGGGCGAACTCGGCGCGCTGGGCACCCTGCGCGTCGCGCCGGCCGGCGCCCCGGCCGACGTCGTCTTCCCGCTGCTCGAGCCCGAGTCGGTGGATCGCGACATCCGCCTGCTGCGCCGGCTGGTGCGCGACCGCACGCCCACCATCGTGCTGTGCGACAACACCGGCCAGGCCGAGCGGCTGGATGAGCTGCTCACCGACGAGGGCAGCGGGCCCTCTCCGGCCGCTCTCACCGTGGGCGTGCTCCAGGGCGGATTCGTCGTCCCCCCGGGCGACGGCTCCCCCGGGCTGCGCGTGCTCACCGACCACGAGATCTTCCGCCGCGAACGCCGCATCCGCCGCAAACGCCGGTACGTGAGCGGAGTGGCGCTCGACACGGCTGAACTGCGGGCCGGCGACTACGTGGTGCACCTCGAGCACGGCGTGGGCATCTACCGCGGCATGGAAACCATCATCGTGGGGCAGAGCACGCTCGAGGTGGCGGTGGTGGAGTACGAAGGCGGCGACCGGCTCAACGTCCCCCTCTACCGCATCGACCAGCTCGAGCGCTATCGCTCGGCGGCCGACGTGAGCGAAGACTCGCCGCCGCCGCGGCTGCACAAGCTGGGGGGCAAGCGGTGGGCGCAGCAGCGCGACAAGACGCGCACCGCGATCCGCGAGATGACCGTGGAACTGCTCGAGCTGTACGCGCGCCGCAAGGTGGCCACCCGGCCGCCGCACGTGCCCGACACGCCGTGGCAGAAGCAACTGGAGAGTTCGTTCCTGTTCGAAGACACCCCCGACCAGCGCACCGCCACCCTGGCTGTCAAGCAGGACATGGAGAGCACGCGGCCCATGGACCGGCTGCTCGTGGGCGACGTTGGCTACGGCAAGACCGAGATCGCCGTGCGCGCCGCGTTCAAGGCCGTGCAGTCGGGGCGGCAGGTGGCCGTGCTCGTGCCCACCACCATCCTCGCCGACCAGCACCAGCGCACGTTCACCGAGCGGCTGGCCGACTTCCCCGTGCGCATCGAGACGCTGAGCCGCTTCCAGAGCGACAAGCAGCAGAAGGCCACCGTGGCCGCGCTCGCCGAGGGGACCGTGGACATCGTCATCGGCACCCACCGGCTGCTCAGCCCCGACGTGTCGTTCAAGGAACTGGGGCTGCTGGTGATCGACGAGGAGCACCGGTTCGGCGTCAAGCACAAGGAGCGGCTCAAGCAGCTGCGGCTCGAGACCGACGTGCTCACCCTCACCGCCACCCCCATTCCGCGCACGCTCCACATGTCGCTGGCCGGGCTGCGCGACATGACGCTCATGCAGACGCCGCCGCGCGACCGGTCGCCCGTGCTCACCTCGCTCGAGCCGTGGGACGACGGCCTCATCGAGGAGGCGATCGCCCGCGAACTGGATCGCGGCGGGCAGGTGTTCTTCGTGCACAACCGCATCGAGACCATCGTCGGCGTGGCCGACCACGTGCAGCGCACTGCGCCCCGGGCCCGCATGGCCGTGGCCCACGGCCAGATGCCGGAGCGCGCGCTGGAAGAGGTGATGCACCGGTTCGTGAGCGGAGCGGTGGACGTGCTCGTGTCCACGATGATCGTGGAGAGCGGGCTCGACGTGCCCAACGCCAACACGATGTTCGTGAACCGCGCCGACCACTTCGGCCTGGCCCAGCTCTACCAACTGCGCGGCCGCGTGGGGCGGTCGCACCGGCGCGCCCACTGCTATCTGCTGGTGCCCGACGTGATGGACCTGGACGCCGAGCGGCGGCTGCGCGTGCTCGAGCACCACACCGAGCTGGGGGCCGGCTATCGCATTGCGCTCCGCGACATGGAGATGCGCGGGGCCGGGAACCTGCTCGGCCCCGAGCAGTCGGGGTTCGTGCAGGCCGTGGGCTTCGATCTGTACCTGCGCCTGCTCGACGAGACCGTCCACCACTTGGTGGCGGGCGAAGCTGCGCCCAAGCTCGTGCCCGCCGAGGTCAACATGGACGTGCCGCACCACCTGCCCGACGACTACGTGGAGTCGCAGGACGCCAAGCTCGACATCTACCGGCGCATCTCGCGGCTCCAAAGCGCCCGCGATCTCGAGGCGCTGCGGGCCGAGTTGCGCGACCGGTTCGGCCCGCTTCCGCCGCCCGCCGACGCCACCCTGGCCCTGGCCGAGTTGCGCCTGGCCGGCGGCGCGCTCGGGGTGGAGAGCATCATGGTGCGCGGAAACGAGGCTCGTATTACCTTTCACGATTCCGCGGTGCCTCGCATGAAGGGGTTGTCCGCGGCTTTTCACGAAGTGCAGTTCCAGGCGGAAGTCCGTCGGTCCCGGCCGCTCGCGCTCAAGCTCACGCGGCTGGGCGGAGCCTCCATGCTCGACGGGCTGGCGCGCGCCTTGCGCAGCCTGGTATGACGATCCGCCACTTATACCCTGGAGCATCAGGCAGATGAAGACTCGGTCCCTGTTGGCATTCACCGTCGCCTGCGTGACGGTCACCGCCTGCCAAGGCCTCAAGGATGCCTTCAACGCTCACTCCGACACCGTCGCCCGCGCCGGTTCGCAGGAGCTCTCCGTCCAACGGCTCGGCGACCTGCTGGGCAAGACGCCGCTGCAGGTACAGCCCACCAAGGAGAACGCGACGATCGTAGCCAGCCTGTGGGTGGACTACCAACTGCTCGGACAGGCCGCGGCCAGGAACGACTCGCTCAACAGTCCCAAGGAGCTGGTCGCCGCCGGGCAGACGTACACCATCAACATGATCCTGCGGCACTTCCAGGCGCACATCGACAGCGCGCTCACCAACCAGCCGCCGTCGGAGGCCACGTACGACGCCGGCGCCGCCGACGTACTGGACGCCCGACACATCCTGTTCCAGTTCCCCGACAGCGCCACCCAGGCCCAGAAGGACTCGGTGCACAAGAAGGCGCTGAGCGTGCTGGCGCAGGTGAACGACAAGAACTTCGCCGACATGGCCAAGAAGTACAGCTCCGACGGGTCCGCCCAGCGCGGCGGAAACCTGGGCGTCTTCCCGCGCCGCGAGATGGTGCCTCAGTTCGGCGACGCCGTGGCCGCGCTCAAGCCCGGCGAGATCTCCAAGCTCGTCGAGACGCAGTTCGGCTACCACATCATCCAGCGCCTCACCTACGCGCAGGCCAAGGCCGAGTACGACAGCGAGTTCACGCGGATCGCCGCGGGCAAGGCCGAGCAGGCCTACGTCGGCCAGCTCGATTCGTCGTCCAATATCCAGTTGAAGTCGGGCGCCGCGCAGACCGCCAAGCTCGCGGCGGCCGATCCCGCCGCCCACCGCAAGGACAACGCCCTGCTGGCCAGCTTCAAGGGCGGCAACCTCACGGTGTCGCGCTACCTCACCTGGCTCGACGGCATGCCGCCGCAGCAGAACATCAATCAGCAGATCCAGCAGGCGCCCGACTCGCTCATCCAGATCTTCCTGCGCAGCCTCAGCGGCCAGGAAGTGATGCTCAAGCGGGCCGACAGCCTGCACATCACGCTGACGCCGGAAGAGAAGAGCACCATGGACAACGGGTATCTCCAGTGGGTGACCGGCGGGTGGACCTCGCTCGGGGTGGATCCGCACGCCCTGGCCGACAGCGCCAAGAGCGAGTCGGCGCGCGAAAAGCTCGCCGCCACGCGCGTGGATTCGCTGATCAACGCCATCCTGGCGGGCACGGCGCGGCCGATCGCGCTCCCCACGCCGCTCAAGCTCGCGGTCGAGTCCAAGTACGACTGGAGTCTGAACCAGAACGCCCTGGAACGTGCCGTCCAGATCGCGCGCAAACTGCGCACTACCGCCGACTCGACGCGTGCGGCCAACCAGCCGCCGTCGCAGGTACCGCTGCCCGGCCCGACGCCGCCGGCAGGCACCACCAAGACCAAGAAGCCGTAAGGCATACCCGCGGCGCGCCGCCGTACGAACCCCGGCGGCGCGTCGTGGGTATCTTTGGATCATGAAGAAGTCGCTCGCCTTTCTGCTCGCGGTAGCCGCCGCGGCCGCGCCGCACCTGGCCGCGGCTCAGGGCCTTCCCAAGCCGCTTCCCCTCGATCGCGTGGTCGCCGTCGTCGGCTCCGACCCGATCATGGAATCCGAGGTGCAGGAAGCGATCGTCTCCCGGCAGCAGCAGGACCCCAACTTCCGGCTGCCCGCCGACTCCGCCGACTGGGGGTCGTTCCAGCTCAACGTCATCAACGGACTGATCGACGAACGCCTGCTCCTCGCCAAGGCCAAGGAGCTGAAGGTCGATCTGCCGGACTCCGTGCTCGCGCCCACCATCGACGCCCAGATCCGCCAGACACGCGCCCGTTTTCCCACCGAAGCCCAGTTCCGCGCCGAGTTGGCCAAGGCCGGGCTCGGCACGCCCGACGAATACCGGGCGTTCCTGATCGACCAGCTCCGCAAGGCACAACTGCAGCAGGCGGCGGCCGCCAAGCTCAAACAGGATGGCAAGATCCTGCCCGTGTCGGTGTCCGAACAGGAAGTGCAGCAGGCGTTCGACGCCATGAAGGGCAACCTGCCCAAGCGGCCGGCCACCTTCACCTGGCGCCAGATCGTGATCAACCCGCAGCCCTCGGCCAAGGCCAAGGCTGCCGCGTACGCCAAGGCCGAATCGCTCCGCGTGGAACTCGTGGCCGGCGGCGACTTCGCCCGCATCGCCAAGCGCGAGTCCATGGACTCCACCACGCGCGAAGTGGGCGGCGACCTGGGCTGGAACCGGCGCGGCAGCGGCCTCGTGCCGTCGTTCGAACGGTGGCTGTTCGCCCTGCAGCCGGGCGAGATCAGTCCGGTATTCGAGACGCCGTTCGGCTTTCACATCGTGCGGGTAGACCGGGTGAACGGCCCCGAGCGCAAGGCGCGCCACATCCTCATCCGGCCCGTGATCGACTCGGCCGACATTTCCCGCACCGAGCGGCTGGCCGATTCGGTGAAGAGGATGTGGGAGCACGGCGTGCCCTTCGACACCCTGGCCACCAAGTACCACGACTACGCCAGCCGCGAGGAGACGGCCATCCTCACGCCGTATCCGTTCGACTCGCTCCCCCAGACTTACCAGGACGCGTTCGCCGGCCTCAAGGCCGACGACGTCGTGGTATTCCGGATCGCGAATGCGCAGACGCCGGCCGTGCCCAAGTTCGTCGTGGCCCGCATCGAGACGTACGAGGCGGGTGGCCCGATGACGCTGGACGACGTGCGCTCGCGGCTGCGCGACAACCTCGAGCAGAGCGCCGCCATCCGGCGCTACCTCGACGGCCTGCGCAAGACGGAGTTCGTGGAGATCAAACCCGACGCGCTGCTGCCGCCCTTCGGCTGGAAGCCAGCCGGCGGGCCGGCGCCCTGACGCCGTGCGGGCGCGCCTCGCCGTCACGCTGGGCGACCCGCGGGGCATCGGGCCGGAGATCGTCGCCGCCCTCCGCGCCGACCCGCGGGTAGCCGCGGCCGCCGACCTCGTGCTCGTGGGGCCGGCCGGCGCCGGGCTCGACGTTGACGTGGCCGTGGGCTCGTGGGCGCCGCGGCAGTCGGCCGCAAACGCCGGCCGCCTGGCCGGCCTGTCCATCGAGCGCGCCGTGGCCCTCGCCGCCGCCGGCGACGTGCAGGGCATCGTCACCGCGCCCATCGACAAGGCCGCGCTCGCCGCCGGCGGCTACGACTACCCCGGCCACACCGAGATGCTGGCCGCGCTCACGGGCGAGCGGGTGGCCATGATGCTCGCCTCCGACCGCCTGCGCGTGGTGCTCGCCACCACGCATCTGGCGCTCCGCGACGTGCCGCGCGCCGTGACCGCCGGGGCCATCGCGTCGGTCGCCGCCATCACGCGGCGGGGCCTCCAGAACTGGTTCGGCATCGCCGAGCCGCGCATCGCGCTCTGCGCGCTCAATCCGCACGCCGGCGATGGCGGACGGTTCGGCGACGAAGATGAGCGTATACTCATGCCGGCGGCCCGCGCCGGCGGGCTGGCCGGCCCGTTCCCCGCCGACACCGTGTTCGTGCGCGCGCTGCGCGGCGAGTTCGACGCCGTCATCGCCCCGTACCACGACGTGGGGATGACGGCCATCAAGGTGGCGTCGTTCGGCAGCGCCGTGAACGTCACGCTGGGGCTGCCGTTCCCGCGCACCAGCCCCGACCATGGCACCGCGCTCGACATCGCCGGGCAGGGCAGGGCCGACCCGTCGAGCATCATCGCGGCCGCGCTGCTCGCGGCCCGGATCGCGGCGCGGATCGCGGCGCGATCCGGGCCGGAGGGTGCCGGTTAGGCCGCTGCGGCCTGCCCGCGGGGAGTGAGCACCGCCAGCACGATTGCCACCAGGAACAGCGCGGCGACGTCGCCCATCATGTGGCCGCGCTGCATGGGGTCCGTCATGGCCTGGTACGCCATGATCCCGGCGTGCACCAGGCTGGACCACACCGTGAACCAGATCAGGCTCAGGTTCTGCAGCGGATTTCGCGCGGCGAGCAGCAGGAACACTCCCAGAGTGGCGTAGACGCCCAAGATCATTTGCAGGTAGTGTTCTCCGCCGGGGGCCCAGCTCCAGCCGGACGGCCACACGATGGTGAGTGGGTAGATGCCGAGCACGAAGATGAGGCCGAACACGACGAGGGCGATGCTCAGCGCGCGGGTGTTGGATGCGCTAGCCATGGGCGAGTCTCCTGGAAGGGGGGACTGCAACGGGGGGAACGGTCGGTGCCACTATAGGGATTCCCTTCACGAAACGCTACCGCCTGGCTACTTCGCCGCCGTGGCCGCCTTCTTCGCGTCGCTCCCGGGCACCTTCACGGCCAGCGTCTCGATGCGCCGCCCGTCCAGCTCCTTCACCGTGAACGTGGCGCCGTGCGCCGTCACGCGGTCGCCCGCCACCGGCAGCCGGCCCAGCGTGCCGAACACGAACCCGCCGATGGTCGTGTAGTCGGTCTCGGGCACCGACAGCGCAAACCGCTCGTTGAACTCGCCGATGTTCATCGAGCCGGGCACCAACGTCACGTCACCCGCGGTCAACGTCTCCGGCGGCAGCGGCTCGTCGTACTCGTCCAGTATCTCGCCCACGATTTCCTCGAGCAGGTCCTCCATGGTCACCACGCCGGCCGTGCCGCCGTACTCGTCGAGCACGATCGCCATGTGCTCCTTGAGCCGCTTGAAGTCGGCCAGCACGTCCTCCACCTCGCGCGAGCCCGGCACCACGTGCATCGGCCGCATGATCTGGCGCAGCGAGAACCGCTCCGGCGGGTGGTGCAGCACCGGCAGCAGATCCTTGGTCAGCACCAACCCGATCACGTTGTCTATCGAGTCCTCGTACACCGGGTAGCGCGAGCGGTGGGTGGTCTCCACCAGCTGCAGCGTGTCGTCGAGCGTCGCCTCCACCGGCAGGGCGTCGATCTCGGTGCGCGGCGTCATCACCTCGCGGGCGTTCTTTTCAGAAAACTCGAATACCCCCTCGATGAGGTGGGCGTCCTGCGGCAGCAGCATGCCCCCTTCCTGGCTCTGCTCCACCAGGATGCGCAGCTCCTCGGCCGAGTGGACGTTCTCGCCCGCCTTTCCCGTGCCCTGGCCGAGCAGCCGCAGCGTGAGCTGGGCCGACCGGTTGAGCAGCCAGGAGAAGGGCGCCGTGAGCCACACGAAGGCGAGCAGCGGCGGCGTGAGCCAGCCCGCCATCTCCTCGGGGTGGGCCAGCGCCGCGCCGCGCGGCACCAGCTCGCCCACCACCACGTGGAAGTAGCTCACCACCGCCAGCGCCACCGTGGCCCCGATCGCCAGCCGAACGCCCACGTCGAGCGGCAGGGGCAATCCGCCCAGCCATGCCGACAGGTACGGCCCCAGCGTATTCTCGGCCAGCGCGCCGATGGCCAGGCTGGCCACGGTGACCCCGATCTGCGTGGCCGAGAGAATGCGCGGCAGGTTGTGCGTGGCGCGGATGGCCAGCTTGGCCATCCAGTTGCCGCGCCGGGCCATGGCCTCGAGCCGCGACCGGCGCGACCGCACCAGTGCGAACTCGACCGCCACAAAGAATCCGTTCAGCAGCAGCAGGACGACGATAACCGCGAGGCGTATGGCCATGCATGAAAGGTACGGCCGGCGGGGGGTGGCAGACAGTCGGGCAGTCAGACAGTCGGGCAGTCGGAGAGCAGGGCGTTCGTAGTTTGCAGTCGTCCGTCCTACCGTCCTACCGTCCTACGGTCTAGCTTCTGCCTCCATGGCGCACGAGCACTCGCATGACCACGGGCACAACCACGCGCAGGCCGCCGGGTCGCGCGCCCTGCGCATCGCGCTCGCCCTCACGCTCGTACTCCTCGTGGGCGAGGCCGTCGGCGGCTGGCTGTCCAATTCGCTGGCCCTGCTCGCCGACGCCGGCCACGTGCTCACCGACGCCGGCGCCCTCGGACTTTCGCTGTTCGTCGCCTGGTTCTGCCGCCAGCAGGGCAGCGCCGAAAAGACGTACGGCTACCTACGCTGGGAGATCCTTGCCGCGCTGATCAACGGCGCTACCCTGCTCGGCATTTCGGCGTGGATTCTGGTGGAGGCCGTGCTCCGCCTGCGCAATCCGGAGCCCGTCGCGGGCGGCCTGATGCTCCTGGTGGCGGTGGCCGGACTGGCCGTGAACGCATTGGCTGCGCTCATCCTGCACCCCGTGCACGGTGAGAACCTGAACGTGCGCGGCGCCTACCTGCACGTGGTCGGCGATCTGTTGGCGTCGGGGGGCACCGTGGTGGCGGCCATTCTCATCCGGACCGCTGGGTGGCTGCCCGCCGATCCGCTGGCTTCGCTGCTCAGCACGGTGCTCATCATGCGCGGCGCCTGGCGCCTGGTGCGGGAGTCGGTGGACGTGCTGCTCGAATCGGCGCCGGGCCACATTCCGCTGGACGGCGTGCGCGCCAGGCTCGAAGCCATTCCGGGTGTGGAGAGCGTCCACGACCTGCACGTCTGGACCGTGTCGTCGGGGCTCGTGGCGGCCAGCGCCCACGCGCTGGTGCGCGATCCCGAGCGGCACCAGTCGGTGCTGGAGCAGGCTCACGACGTGCTGGCGGAGCTGGGTATTCACCACGTGACCATGCAGTTGGAGCGCGTCGGGATGGGCGCGCGCGACGCGGAGCACGTGCACTGAATACCAGGATGGCAGTCGGACAGTCAAACAGTCGGACCGTCGGACCGTCGGACAGCCAATTGCGAAGCGCCGTCTTGCCGTCTTCCTTTCCAGGCGGCAAAGAGAAGCGGAGTGCGAATTCCCGATCTGCACTCCGCTTTCGTTTCTGGCTTGGCGCACTAGAGCGACGATCATGTCGCGCCGTGCGCTAGGTTCGCCCTTCCTGGCTCCCGTCGTTCCTTTCGTCCTTGGCTTCTTCCTGTTCGCCTCGGGGCTTCTGGTACTCCTCTCTGTCGGCGTATCCATAGCCGCCGAGTACTTCGCCACCGCGCATGTAGTCATGACCGTACCCGCGTCCGTGCGGGTAATCCATGCTGGCGGTGTCGCCGGACTGGTGCATGCGACCACCTCCTCGGTTACGTGAGGCCAGTATTTGACAGGATGGGGAATTGGGCGCCGGTTGGCAAGGGGGCAGAGTGGGGATCTGGATGGCTGGGGAGCGTACGACGGTAGGACGGTAGGACAGCACTTCGGGCAAACGGATGCAGCGGTTCGATGACGAACGCTGCCTTCTGGTGCGCTGAATGGGCCGATTTGGACCAGAATGAAGGATGCAGAATCCTGGCAATCTCGAGGTCACCGGCGAGGCGATGGAGTTGGCGGTGCTTACCTACCGGGCCACGGCTGCGTTCCTTTTATCCCACCACCCAGCGCCTAAATCTGCCCCTCACCGTGACTTGAACGCGCACCCCATTTCCCGCTAAGTTTCAAGGCTATGGAAATTCGCAACATCGCCATTATCGCGCACGTCGATCACGGCAAGACCACCCTGGTGGACAAGATGCTCCGCCAGGGGGGCGCTTTCCGTGAGAATCAGATCGTCCAGGAGCGCGTGATGGATTCCAACCCGCTCGAGCGCGAGCGGGGCATCACCATCCTGGCCAAGAACACCTCGGTGCACTGGCTGGGCACCAAGATCAACATCGTGGATACGCCGGGCCACGCCGACTTCGGTGGCGAGGTGGAGCGCATTCTGCGCATGGTGGACGGCGTGCTGCTCGTGGTGGACGCGTTCGACGGCCCGATGCCGCAGACGCGGTTCGTGCTGCGCAAGGCGCTGGCCCTGGGCCGCGTGCCCATCGTGGTCATCAACAAGATCGACCGCCCGGGCGCCGACCCGGTGCGCGTGCACGACGAAGTGCTGGACCTGTTCATCGAACTCGAAGCCGACGATGAGCAGCTCGACGCCCCGGTGGTGTACGCTTCGGCGCGCGAGGGCGTGTCCACCATGGACCTCGCGGTGCCCGCCGTGGACCTCAAGCCGCTGTTCGACGCCATCGTGGAGCACGTGCCGGCGCCGCCGCACGACGCCGGGGGGCCGTTCCAGATGCTGGTGTCCACCATCGACTACTCGCCCTACCTCGGACGCCTGGGCATCGGGCGCGTGGAGCGGGGCACGGTGCACGTCGGCGACCAGGTCATGCTGCTGCCGCTCGACCCGCTCCAGAAGAGCGACCAGGCGCGGGTGACCAAGCTGTTCGCGTTCGAGGGGCTGGAGCGGGTGGAGGTGACCGAGGCGGCGGCCGGCGAGATCGTGGCCCTGGCCGGACTGGACAACGTGGAGATCGGGCTCACCGTCACCGACCTCGAGCATCCCGACCGGCTGGCCGGCATCGCCGTGGAGGAGCCCACCATTTCGGTGGACTTCCTGGTGAACAACTCGCCGTTCGCGGGTCAGGACGGCAAGTTCGTCACGTCGCGGCAGGTGCGGGAGCGGCTGTTCCACGAGTTGGAGCGCAACGTGGCGCTGCGCGTGGAGGAGACCGACGCCACCGACACCTGGACCGTATCGGGGCGCGGCGAGCTGCACCTGTCCATCCTCATGGAGACCATGCGTCGCGAGGGGTTCGAGTTCCAGGTCAGCCGTCCGCGGGTCATCACGCGCGAGGGTCCCAACGGTGAGCGGCTCGAGCCGTATGAAGAATTGGCGATCGACGTGCCCGATGAGTCCTTGGGCATCGTGTTCGAGAAGCTGGGGCCGCGCAGGGCCGAGATGATCGAGATGAAGAATCCGGGGCAGGGGCTGGTACGGCTGTTGTACCGGATCCCAGCGCGCGGACTGTTCGGCTATCGGAGCGAGTTCCTCACCGACACGCGGGGCGTCGGCATCATGCACCACCGGTTCCTGGATTACGGTCCGTGGGCGGGCCCGCTGGCCGGGCGCAGCCGTGGCACCCTGGTGTCCATGGAGGGGGGGGCCATCGTGGCGTTCGCGCTGGGCAACCTCCAGGAGCGGTCCACGCTGTTCGTGAAACCTGGCGACCTGGTATACGAAGGGATGATCGTGGGGGAGAATTCACGTCCGGGCGATATGGACGTCAACCCCACCAAGGAAAAGAAGCTGACCAACATGCGGTCCAAGTCGGCCGACGACCACATTAACTTGGAGCCGCCCAGGGAGTTGACCTTGGAAGGCGCTCTTGAGTATATCGAGGATGACGAACTGATCGAGATCACGCCGGCGAGCATCAGGCTGCGGAAGCGGTATCTGAGTACGTCGGACCGGAAGAAGCTGATGCGCGGTGCCAAGCGCGAGCGGGCTTCGTTGTAGAGTTTTCCCCAACCCTCCATGGAGAGTCGAGCAATGCTGGCCGAGTGCGGTTCGTCAGACGAGGGGTTCGTTCTGCGCCCGAGAAAGGATGATGATGAGCCCGACGAGTTCGGGGACGATGACCTGGAGGCGGACGACGCCGAACCGGACGACGACGACTTCGATGACGATGATCTCGACGATGACGAGGATCTCGACGACGACGACCTCGACGATGACGAGGACGATCTCGATGATGAGGATGACGACGACCTCGTAGATCTCGACGACGAGTACGACGAGCTGGACGTGGACGACGACGAGCATCCCACTCGGCCGGGCAAATACGACGAGTGAACGGCCAGTCTGTGGAATCGTTGACCGAGGTCGTGGGCTGGGCTAGGTTTCGGGCTCCTGCAGGGCCTGTAGCTCAGTTGGTTAGAGCGCACGCCTGATAAGCGTGAGGTCGGTAGTTCAACTCTACCCAGGCCCACTGTCCGCGAACATCAAGCCCCGCTATGACTTCCACCGTCGAGCGGGGCTTTCGCGTGGGGCGAAAATTGGGCCGCCCTGTCCGTTCCCCTGTCCGTTCATGCGTTTAACACACGTCGAGACTTGAGGGCTTCCTGCATCGTCGCCTCGTCCGCTCGCTGGTAGCACTTGAGAATCGTCTGCGGGTCCTTCCAACCGCCCAGATAGCAGAGATCCTTCAGTGGAACGTGCTTCAACTCCGTCGCGAATTTCCGGCGGAGACTGTGCCACCCGCGTCCCTTCTCCTCGGGGAGCTTTGCCAGCGTCTGCATCCGCTCCCACCAGTCGCGAACGAGATTCCGCGACACGGGCTCACGCGGATCCGTCGGCGATGGGATGACCCATCCGTCGCCGATAGCACGTCTCCGACGACGCGCGGCCTCGAGCTCTTGAACCGCGGCGTCGGTGAGGGGAGTGGTGTGCTCGAAATGGATCTTGTCGTTCTCGGCACGCCACTTCATACGCGACTCGGCCCCTTGAAGCTCGACATCGCTCCACCGCAGGTTGCGAATCGCTCCGATGCGGTGCCCCGTTTCATTGGCGAGAACCAATGCCAGTCGAGCAAACGGGTCCTCCGACTCGGCTACAGCGAGCAGCGCCTTGTACTGCTCGTCGGTGACGATCGGCCGCCGAGGGCTCGGCTCACGCGGGATTCGGAATCCCAACAGTGGATTCCGATCCAGCAATCCGCCCCGCGTTCCCCAGTTGAGCACGGCCATCAGCCACTGGAGATCGTACCCGATCACCCGGCTACGAACTGCCGGCGGCTTTTTGTCCGAGTCATCTCGCGGCTCATCCTTCCTGGATTTCGCCCTGGGCCTGCGGTCGCCACGTCGCTGCCGCTCGGCGAGGAATCGCGCTGCGTCCCGGTGAGTCAACGATGACGCCGTGCGCCCACCGCCGAGAATTTCGAGCACCAACCGCGACGAAGCCCGGTCGTGCACCTGCTTCACGGGTCCCTTCGTCGGGGTAACCTCACGCAAGTAGTTGTCAATCAGCTCTGCGAGCGTGACCTCTTGTCGATCGGCCGTCGCCGGCCGCCTGAGCTTGACCGCCAACTCCTCCGCCTGCTGCTTGGCGAGTTCGCGGTCCCGGTGGCCGGTGGCGATTCTCCGTTTCCGGCCGTTGGACATCAGCTCGAGGAAGATGCGCCCGTTCGCTCGGTCCTCGAACGCTCGAACGCGGTTCCTCCCCTTTTCGCCCGCCAGATAGCTCCACCTTCCCCGATTTCGGTTCATCGTACCCCTCATGCGTGTGAGGTGACGACGGACCGCGCGATCTGTTCGGGTTCTGCGCCCAGAAGTTGGGGGCGGGGGTGGGGATTCGGCAACCTGGACGGCTTGCGCGGGAGGTCGGCCCGGCGGACCCGGGGCGATCGGGGCCGCCCGGCGTTCGGAATCGTTCCGGTCCGAATGAGCCGGCCGATGTGGTCCGGCGAATAACCGCTCTGCTCTGCCGCCTGACGGAGAGTTAAGGTCTCACCCTCCTCGGATGCGAAAACCGCCTCCACGTCGGCCAGAACGCGATCCAGAAGCCTTGCGGCGTCAACGAATGCTCCGGACTCCGCGAGCGTAGCTCGCGCAGAGGTCCAGCGACTGAGGAAGTCGGCCCGGGTCAACGAGTTGGCGGCCAGCATCGTGCTCTCCTTCGACGTTTCGTGGAACTGAAGCTGCCCTCCTGGGCAGCGGGCAAACGAAAAGGCCCCGGAGCAAAGTCCGGCGCCTCACACGAGTATTCCGCCGCCAGCGACGAAACGTCTACAGGCCTATTCCGCCGCTGCCGCCTTGAGCTTTCGGCGCGCCCTCATGAGCGCGGTACGAGCGCCCGATGCCTTGATGCCTTGGCTCCGGGCCCACTCCTCGACCGTCCAGCCGTCGGCCACCGCGGACAGGACTTCCCGTTCACGAGGGCTCAATTTGGCCCGGCCAACCCACTCACGGAGGTGCTCGCTTTCAATGACGTGGTCTTCAGGGCTTGGACTGGTCGATGCAGCGTCGTCGCACCGGTCACTATCACGAGGCTCGCCCGCCCGTCTGTTCCCGCTGCAGTGCCGCCAATCGGGTCCGAGGAGATCTGCCGTCACGAGCTCATTGATCCGCTGTCGAACGGCCTGCTCAAAGGTCCGCTCGGGAGAGGATACGACGTCGGCGGGCGCGATTAGTGCAATTGCCGCGGCCGTCGCTTCCACGAGCTGTCGCTCAACCGTGGTTCGTCGTTCCCGAGCCCGTTCTTCTGCAGCACGGCGCACGGCAGGCCAACGCCGCCTATCCACCGGGCGAGGGTAGAAATTTTCGGCGAGGCTCTGGCACAGGAAAGCGCGATAACCGTCGTTCCCTGGACCCTGCAGAACGATGCGCATTAGGCTCACCAGGAGGCTCGACGGCAGCTGGTGGGGGCCGATCAGCGCGTCTTCAACGTAGATCGGACCGAGTAACTGCGAGGGCAGCGTAGTCAGGCCGCCATTCTCACCGGGCCCGGCGAGAATGGTTGAAAAAAGTATCCTACTTTGCCGGCGTGCTCCTCGCTTGGCATCGCTCTTTGACTTCATGCGTCCTCCCCGCCGTTGGAAGGCGGGACGATGAGGGGAATCCTAAGATACCGAAGTGCGGCCGTGGGATCCAAAGGCGCCATTACGGCCAACCACGGGGACTTCGACCCTCGCACTCACCGTTCTCATTGCGATTGCCGCTCGAAACCCGGCTTCGTGGCCGGAGCCCCACTGTGATAACGGATTATAATCCATGCCGGCTACGTCGGGGAACCGGAAACTGACCCCCGAATCGGAGGTACGACGGTAGGCGGAATCTCAGTGGAGTCCCAGCATACCCCAGGGTAATCTGTAGGAGAAACTCAAGGGGAAACTGTAGGAGAAACTCAAGGAGAAACTGAAGGTGAAAATGAAGGCGAAACTGAACGTGAAACTCCACGGGAAACTCGGCTCGAGCATCTGACCGGGTAACAGGACCGAATTTCCAGTATCGTCCACCGCCAAGGGCAGAACCGAAAAGAGCAACCGCGTCAGGCTCCCGGCTCTCGGCCTCGCAACATTCTTTGGTCGCGTCAAACCTCTCCTTGGTCAGAACGCGCGCTACCTGTGGGGTCGATCCGAAAGATCTCTAGGTTCCGGGGCGTACGATACAATCTGGCCGCAAGTTCCGATCGCAGCAGAGCAAATTCAGGCGTCTCCAGAATTCCTGACGAGACCGGCAGGGAATGCGCCACGAAAATCCTTACGGAAATCCTTAGAGGAACCCGCAGCGCCAGGGAAACTCCGGAGGCAAATCCGGCCGAATCTCCAGCGGAACTTTCAGCGGAAACTCCCGCGGAAATTCAAGCGGAAACTGAAGCGAAAACGCAATCAAGAATGCAAGCATCTTCAAACGGGAGTTAGGACCTCAACCAAAGTGAAAGGTCAGGCCCGGGGCGACGCGCCGGATCGGTTGCCTTGGCAAGGCTCCTGATAGAAGTGCGATCGAATCGGCAGGGATCGCGAGCGTCGATGCTAACTGGCCGACGTACCGAAATACCTGAAGAACATGCGCGCCTCGTCCTCACATTCGGTCTGGCATTGATCTGAAAAGACGGCCATCATTGACGTTTGGAGACGCGGTATCGATTCAACCGGAGCGAAGACTAATGAGCATGGATCAGCCCCAACTAAGCTGGATCGCCAACTTTATCTGGGGCATCGCGGACGACGTGTTGCGAGATCTCTACGTCCGTGGCAAGTACCGAGACGTAATCCTGCCCATGACCGTCCTTCGACGCTTGGACGCGGTGCTCGAGCCGACCAAGCCGGCCGTCGTGGAGATGAAGGCCTCTCTCGACAAGGCGAAAGTGGTCCATCAGGACCAAGCCCTTCGCACGGCGGCCGCCCACGGGTTCTACAACACTTCCAAGTTCACGCTCCGTGATCTCAAGGCCCGTGCAAGCCAGCAGCAGCTCAAGGCAGATTTCGAGGCATACCTCGACGGCTTCTCCCCCAACGTGCAGGACATTCTCGAGAAGTTTGAGTTCCGAAATCAGATCCCGCGCCTTTCAAAGGCAGATGCGCTTGGTACCCTGATCGAGAAGTTCCTGTCGCCCGACATCAACCTAAGCCCCAACCCGGTCAAGAACGGCGACGGATTGGTGAAGCACCCAGGGCTCGACAACCACGGCATGGGGACCGTCTTCGAAGAGCTTGTCCGCCGCTTCAACGAGGAGAACAACGAGGAAGCGGGTGAGCACTGGACGCCCCGCGACGCCGTGAAGTTGATGGCGAACCTGATCTTTCGGCCGATCGCCGACGAGATCGAATCCGGCACCTACCTCATTTATGATGGGGCGTGCGGTACGGGCGGCATGCTCACCATCGCGGAGGAAACCCTGCAAGATCTGGCCAAAGCGCACGGCAAGCAGGTAGCGACCCACCTTTATGGGCAGGAGATCAACTCGGAGACCTACGCCATCGCAAAGGCAGACCTATTGCTTAAAGGCGAGGGCGAGGCCGCAGACAATCTGGTGGGTGGCCCAGAGTATTCAACGTTGTCGAACGACGCGTTTCCGTCGCGCGAATTCGACTTCATGCTGAGCAATCCGCCCTACGGGAAGAGTTGGAAGACTGACCTCGAGCGCATGGGGGGCAAGAGCGGTATCAAGGACGCCCGTTTCGTGATACAGCATGCGGGTGATCTTGAGTACTCGCTCATCACGCGATCAAGCGATGGACAGATGCTCTTCCTGGCAAACATGGTCAGCAAGATGAAGCATGCGACAAAGCTCGGGAGCCGTATTGCCGAGGTACATAACGGGAGTTCGCTCTTCACGGGTGACGCGGGGCAGGGGGAGAGCAACATCCGCCGCTGGATCATCGAGAACGACTGGCTCGAAGCCGTCGTCGCGCTTCCGCTCAACATGTTCTACAACACCGGCATCGCGACCTACATCTGGGTATTGAGCAATCGCAAACCCAAGCACCGTGCCGGGCGCGTGCAGCTCATCGATGCGACGCAGTGGTTCAACCCGCTACGCAAGAACCTCGGCAAGAAGAACTGCGAGTTGTCCGACGAAGACATCGAGCGCATCTGTGCGACCTTTCTGGCGTTCAAGGAGACGGAGCAGTCGAAGGTCGTCCCCAACGCGGCGTTCGGCTATTGGAAGGTGACCGTGGAGCGTCCATTACGCCTACGTGGCATCGAGCCGGAACGCGCCTATACCAATGCGGAAATCAAGAAGCTCAAGGAGGATTGCGAACGCGCCGCCGACGCTCCGGCCGTGATCAGGAGGGTCCACAAGAGGGGGGCCGCCGCGAACCCACTTTTTGGCTTATTTGCGGCGACCATTGGCGGCAAGCCGGCTGTGGTCGAATACGAACCCGACACGGATCTCCGTGACACCGAGCAGGTGCCGCTACTCGAGGACGGCGGCATCGAGACGTTCTTGCGCCGGGAAGTTCTACCGTATGCCAGCGACGCCTGGTACGTGCCCGAGAGCGTGAAGACCGGTTACGAGATGAGCTTCACCCGCTACTTCTATAAGCCGCAGCCGCTTCGCACCCTGGAGACGATCCGGGCGGACATCCTGGCGTTGAAGAAGGAGACCGAAGGGCTGCTAGGAGAAATTATCGGAGAGGTGCCGTCGTGAGCGAACGCAATGAACTATTGGCGTTACTCGCCGCAACGATTCAGGACTATCGCGCTGGTGACCTCGCCCCCCGAACCCGAGATGACGTGGATCGCTGGATCCGACAGTTTCCGGAGGGGATTCAAGTGCCGCTCCTTCGGGAAATGGGTCATGTCCTCAACCAGACGTACTTCACGAAGGCCAACGTTTCAGAGTTCTTTTCTAAACTGATTGGTCACAAGGCGCTCGCTGGAGATACTCCCTGCGAGTACTGGCAGAAGGCGCACTTCCTTGACATCCAACAACAGGGCCACAGCCAGACAGAGATCCGCCAGGTCTTCGGAGAAGGCCTCCTCGACCAGTGCGGACTTGAGATCGACAGCTGCGGCGCTGATGGCGGTGACTACGTGTATCTTGACGATGTGCTGTTCACGGGCGGGCGTATAGGCAGTGATTTGTCGGCCTGGATCGTCAACGATGCTCCGGCAAAGGGTACTGTGCACGTCGTGGTCATTGCGGCGCACAGGTTTGGCGAATGGAAGTGTAGCGAGAGGCTCAAACAGGAGGCTGCGGCAGCCGACAAGACGCTGACATTTAACTTCTGGGCTGCTGTGCGTATCGAGAACAGAAAGAGCAACACTGCCGTTTCCGAGGTTCTGTGGCCGGCTGTCGTCCCACAGGATGATGCACTCGCAGCGTATTTGGCTGCGGAGACCAAGTTCCCATTTGAGCCGCGAAAGCCAGGCGGCAAGCTTGAGCACCCCATCTTCTCGTCGGAAGACGGCCGGCAGCTCCTGGAAGGCGAACTTCTGCTTGCAGGAATGCGCATCCGCTCCTTCAGCGAGAACCCAAGTAAGGCTTTGCGCCCGCTCGGCTTCAGTCCGTTCGGCCTTGGCTTCGGGTCGATGATCGCGACGTATCGGAATTGTCCGAACAACGTGCCTCTGGCGCTCTGGTGGGGCGACCCAGACGCGGGGGCGGGTCATCCGTTCTCGAGGTGGTATCCACTGCTTCCGCGGAAGACCTATGCCCAAGAGGTCGATTTCGATGTCATCGACTCATGAGCGGTCGTCGAATAGCCAGGCACGGACCTACGACCGCGCGAGCAGCATCGTATTCCTAAAGACGAACGAGCCGTTCGGCGGTCTGTCAAACATGGCTGGTGGGTTTCCCCTTCACGTGCAAGGCGCCCGCATCTACACATCGGAGGCGCTCTATCAGGCCTGCCGCTTCCCGCAACTGCCCGACCTTCAAAGGCTGGTCATCAGGCAGACGAGCCCCATGACAGCCAAGATGAAGAGCAAGCCGCATTGCAAGGACTCGCGGCCCGATTGGGACAGGGTGCGTGTCAAGGTGATGCGCTGGTGTCTGCGCGTGAAGCTGGCGCAAAACTGGGCAAAGTTCGGCGAGCTGTTGCTGCGGACAGGTAATCGACCGATCGTCGAAGAGTCGCGCAGAGACAACTTCTGGGGCGCGAAACCTGCGGATGAGCAGACGCTCGTTGGCGTGAACGTGCTTGGGCGCCTGCTTATGGAGCTGCGCGAACTAATGAAGACCCAAGGACGCGACGCGTTCCGAACGGTCGAGCCGCCGGGAATCTCGGAGTTCCTGCTGTTTGGCCGGCCGATCGGAGCGATCTGCGAGTCCGGCGTGGCGGCGGAAGATTCCGCAGCGGCGCCAGTCGAAACTCCAGGCCGGCGGCCTGGCCAGGATCGGGCTGCGCAGGCGTCGCTTTTCGATGCTTCATCCGCCAGACCGGTGCCTGCGCCGGACTACCTAGGTAAGACGGCGCCTCGGAGAGATCCATTGGGAGATCTCAAACCGTATCCGGCGGTTAGAGACTCCGGCGTGACTTGGCTGGGGCTGGTTCCGGCGCACTGGCAGGTCCTGCCTAATCGTGCGGTCTTCACTGAGGTGAAGGAGCGAGATCGCCCGCATGCGGAAATGCTCTCGGTGACGATCACCAACGGTGTGATTCGACAACAGGAGTTGCTCGCAGATAGCTCGAAGAAGGACAGCTCCAAGCTGGACAGGTCGGCCTACAAGCTCGTCCGCCCGGGTGACATCGTCTACAACAAGATGCGTGCTTGGCAGGGTGCCGTTGGGGTCTCTGAGTACGAGGGCATCGTCAGCCCAGCCTACGTCGTGCAGCGTCCACGTCAAGGCGCAGCTCCCCGCTATCTGCACCATCTGCTACGGACCCCGGCATTTGCCAAAGAAGCCGGGCGATGGTCCTACGGGATCACCTCGGACATGTGGAGTCTGCGGCCCGAGCACTTCAAGATGATATACTCGTGCCTCCCACCCCTCCCGGAGCAAGCCGCCATTGTCCGCTTCCTCGACCACGCGGACCGGCGGATTCGCCGGTTCATCCGCGCCAAGCAGAAGCTGATCAGGCTGTTGGAGGAGCAGAAGCAGGCCATCGTCCACCTTGCCGTCACTCGCGGCCTCGACCCCAACGTCCGCCTCACGCCCTCTGGCGTGCAGTGGCTGGGAGATGTGCCAGAGCATTGGGAGGTCGTGCGATTCAAGCGTCGAGTTGGGTTCCAGGAAGGCCCAGGAATCATGGCAGCAGACTTCAGGATGGCAGGAGTGCCGCTGCTTCGAATTTCATGCCTGCGTGGTCAAACCGCATCGTTGGACGGATGCAATTTCCTCGATCCAAGCATGGTGCGACATCGGTGGAGCCACTTCGCCGTGCGTACTGGTGAGTACCTGTTGAGCGCCAGCGCGAGCACCGGAAACGTCGTGCTCGCCACTGAAGTGATTGCGGGTGCAATTCCGTACACGGGCATACTGCGCCTCTGGCCGCTCTCGGACGCGGCTTACATGCCGTTCGTGCGTCTGTACATGGGCGCCAGGCCCTTTCAGGAGCAGATCGACGCTGCCAAGACCGGCGTAGGAATCGAGCATTTCGGGCCAACGCACCTGAAGCGAATGTGCATAACGCTTCCACCGGCGACGGAGCAAGTGCAAATTGTTGAGGCCGTTGCATCACAAGTGGCGCCATTCGCAGTCGCAGTTGAGCGAGCGTCGCGCGAAATTGCCCTCCTACGCGAGTACCGCACCCGCCTGATCGCCGACGTGGTCACCGGCAAGCTCGATGTGCGCGAGGCAGCGGCGCGACTGCCGGACGAGGCCGAGGCCCCGGAGTTTCTCGACGAAGTGGAAGCCGAAGGCGAGGCTCAGGACTCTGGCGACGACGACAGCGCCGAGCCATTGGAGGAGGCCGAGGCGTGAGCGCGCCACTTGACCGGCTCGGCTCAAAGGAGCGAAGGGGCAGCAAGCCTCGATGCCACTGGCTTACTCATGGCAGTCCCGAGGAAGTCGCCGCACGGCTGAATGCGCTGGCGTCGCCCTGGGGGGTCGTGTTCGATACCGATCGATGGATGCCGGTAGGTTTCGAGACAACACTTGAAGCGCAGCTGGACAAAGCCCCCCGTCTGATCGACTCGCAAAGTCGCCTGCGCTTGGCGGAGTGGTGGCTGCCGGCAGATCGGTTGCGTGCCACAACCCCGAACTTCGATATCGCCAGCACCTGCTCGATCGAGGGAATGGAGGGGCTATTGCTCGTCGAAGCGAAGGCGCATGATGAGGAATTGAACCACGAGGCAGCCGGTAGACGTCTCGCTGATGATGCGTCTGAAGACCGAAGGGCGAGCCACAAAACGATCGCGGCCGCGATTCAGGCCGCGTGTATCGGCATGAGCGCAGCCACGAAGCTCCACTGGAAAATATCGCGGGATTCGCACTACCAAATGTCCAACCGATTCGCATGGGCGTGGAAGCTAACCGAGCTTGGAATCCCAGTCATTCTCGTCTACTTGGGTTTCCTTCGCGCCAATGAGATGAGCGACAAAGGCCGGCCATTTCAGGAGCACAAAGCCTGGGAGGATGTCGTGCGGGCGCATAGTGAGCCGCTTTTTCTAGGTGCGGTGTGGAACAAACGCTGGACGATAGACGGAATTCCGTTCGTCCCGCTGATCAAGTCGCTCGATCTACCTCTATATCCGGCAGATCTCTTGTGACAACCACGGACACCAGCGAGCGCGGGCTCGAGCGACTCATCTGCACGGCGCTGACAGGCGCGCCCTGCGACCCGGGGGCGGGCCGACCCAACGCCGTCCACGAGCGCCCGGCGGCCTACAGCGCTGGGTGGATCTGCGGCGCACCTGAGGACTTCGACCGCGAGTACTGCGTGGACCTCGTACAACTCTCGGCATTCCTGCGCGAGACTCAGCCGGAGGTGGCCGAAGCGCTCGATCTCGGCCAGGATGGGCCGACACGGCGCAAGTTCCTGGCGCGGCTTCAGGGTGAGATCAGCAAGCGGGGCACCATCGACGTGCTCCGAAACGGGATCAAGCACGGCCCACATCAACTCGAACTATTTTACGGCACGCCGTCGCCGGGCAACGCGCAGGCCTCCGAACGCTATGCCGCCAATCGGTTTACCGTAACCCGGCAGCTCCGTTACAGCCGCGACGAGACGCAACGCGCGCTTGACCTGGGGCTGTTCATCAACGGCCTGCCGGTGGCCACCTTTGAGCTTAAGAACAGCCTCACCAAGCAGACGGTTGAGGACGCCGTCCAGCAGTACCAGCGTGACCGCGACCCGCGCGAGAAGCTGTTCGAGTTCGGCCGGTGCGTGGCCCACTTCGCGGTGGACGAGCACGAGGTGCGATTCTGCACGCACCTCAAAGGCAAGGCCTCGTGGTTCCTACCTTTTAACCAGGGCTGGAACGACGGCGCGGGCAATCCACCCAACCCGAACGGCCTCAAGACCGACTATCTCTGGAAGCGCATCTTCACGCGCGATGGCCTGACCGACATTCTGGAGAACTATGCGCAGGTCGTCGAAAAGAAAGACGAGAAGACTCGACGAAAGCAGGTGACACAGATCTGGCCGCGCTTCCACCAACTCGACGTAGTGCGCCGGCTGCTAGCCGACGCAGGAGAGCACGGGGCTGGGCGACGGTACCTGATCCAGCACTCGGCTGGGAGCGGAAAGTCAAATTCCATCGCGTGGCTTGCGCACCAGCTAATCGGGCTCACCAGGGATGGGATACGGGCCTTCGATTCGATCATTGTCGTCACGGACCGGAAGATCCTGGATAAGCAAATCCGGGACACCATCAAGCAATTCGCTCAAGTTGGAGCGACGATTGGTGCCGTCACGGGCGATTCCCGGAGCAAGACCGGCCAACTAGCGGAGTTCCTCTCCTCAGGGAAGAAGATCATCATTTCGACAGTCCAGACCTTCCCATTCGTGCTGGACGCCATCGGCACGGAGCACCGGGGCCGCCGGTTCGCGATCATCATCGACGAGGCGCATTCGAGCCAGGGGGGGCGGACCTCTGCTGCGCTTTCCGTGGCACTGTCGGAGGCAGGCGCCGAGGAGCAGGATGAAACGGCCGAGGACAAGATCAACCGGCTGATGGAGGCCAAGAAGCTGCTACCTAATGCCAGCTACTTCGCCTTCACCGCGACGCCCAAGAACAAGACGTTAGAAATCTTCGGGGAGCCAGAACCGCAGCCAGATGGGAAGGTGCGCCACCGACCGTTTCACAGCTATACGATGAAGCAGGCGATTCAGGAGGGCTTCATCCTCGACGTGCTACGGTATTACACGCCCGTTGAGAGCTACTACAAACTGGTCAAGAAGGTCGAGGGCGATCCTGAATTCGATACCAAGCGCGCCCAGAAGAAACTCCGGCGCTACGTCGAGAGCCACGACCACGCGATCCGGCTCAAGGCCGAGATTATGGTGGATCACTTCCACAACCAAGTCCTGGCGCTAAATAAGATTGGCGGACAGGCGCGGGCGATGGTTGTGACCAGCGGCGTCGACCGGGCCATTCAGTACTATCATGCGATCCAGGACTACCTCATCGAACGGAAGAGCCTCTATCGGGCCATCGTCGCCTTCTCTGGAGACCATGACTACGGGGGCGTACAGGTCACGGAGGGCTCGCTAAACGGCTTCCCGTCCAACCAGATCGCCGACAAGATCCAAGAAGATCCGTACCGGTTCCTCATCTGCGCGGACAAGTTCCAAACGGGCTACGATGAGCCGCTGCTGCACACAATGTATGTGGACAAGGTACTGTCGGGCATAAGAGCAGTGCAGACGCTTTCGCGTCTTAACCGTGCCCGGCCGCAGAAATATGACGCGTTCGTGCTCGACTTCATGAATGATGCGGACACGATCCAGGCGGCATTCAGCGACTACTACAGGACTACGATCCTCGCGGAGGAAACCGATCCGAACAAACTACATGACCTACAGGCCGCGCTGGCCGGCCACCAGGTGTACGCGAGCGATCAGATCGATGAGTTCGTGGAGCTGTACCTCGGTGGGGCCGACCGCGATCGCCTCGACCCGATCCTTGACGCGTGTGTGGCCACCTATCTGGAGCAGCTGGGCGAGGACGGTCAGGTGGATTTCAAGGGCAAGGCCAAGGCATTCCTGCGAACCTATGGCTTCCTCTCGTCAATCCTGCCATTCACGAACTCTGCGTGGGAAAAGCTCTCCATCCTCCTGACCTTCCTCGTACCAAAGCTTCCAGCTCCCGTAGAGATCGACCTGGCCAGGGGTATCCTCGAAGCGATTGACATGGACAGCTACCGGGTCGAGATGCAAGCCGCGGCAAAGATTCAGCTCTCTGACGCCGATGGGGAGATAGGCCCCGTGCCGACCAGCGGCGGCGGCCACAAGCCAGAGCCGGAGCTTGATCGCCTGTCAAACATCATCAAGATGTTCAACGAAGCCTTCGGCAATGTTCCTTGGACCGACGCCGACCGGGTGCACAATCTGATTACTAAAGACATTCCAAATCGCGTCGCAGCCGACACGGCGTATCAGAACGCTATGAAGAACTCCGACAAACAAAATGCCCGCATTGAACACGACAGGGCTCTGGGACGCGTAATGACAGCCGTGCTGAAAGACGATACCGAGCTGTTCAAGCAGTTCATGGACAATGAGGGGTTCCGGCGGTGGCTCACGGATACTGTGTTTGGGTTGACCTATGATCGGCCGGCGGCGTGACGGAGTTTAGCGCCGTGATCCCAATGGCCGTCTTGGTCCCTCATCGATCGAAGAACATTGGCAGTTGCGCCGCCCCAGTGGGGTGACGGGTTCCTCCTTTGTTCTGAAGCCGACCGCAGTCCTAGTCCCAGTCCAACGCCCCCACGTGGCGAGCGAGCTTAGGTAGACGCGGCACGTGTTCAGCACGACGCCGTCACCGGCCACAGCGATTGTTTGTCACGACCGCGGAGCACGGCGTCACCACACCCAACACCCTGTCTTACTGGACCGCAAAGCGCAACCTAGCCGCTTATCCGAAACCAGTCGCGAATCAGTAGCTGGAAGCGCAAGACCTCGTCTTCGCTGAGCTCAACACTGTGTGCAATAGTGTTTCTGATTTGGTTGAACTGTCCTAGAATCTGTTGCGCCGCCTTCTGACTCCGAAGAGTGTCTGCGAAATCAAGCCAGTTGGCATTCATGATGTCGATAAGCTCACCAAAATTTGTGTACGTCAACGGATCGTCGGATCGTATCGACATTGGTGAGTCCTTTTCTCGCTTTTGCTTGTCAGCGACTTGGCTACGCACTCCCGGCGGAACGTGCTGATTCCACCAGTCGAGTCCGTGCTTCTCCGCAAGGCGACCGGAGATCAAGCGCCGGATACTGTTCTCGAGGCTGAAATAGAGAACATAAAACTCCGCCATGCGCCGAGCCGACTGGCGGATGTCTGCCTCAAATAGGTCCGGATCGACTAGCTCGTCCTGCCTAATCGTTGCCGAGTGGCCAATGTCGACACCGGAGCCTTCGAGCGCGGCGAGGTCTGCCTCCAACATCAAGTTCCGCATCCCGAAAAGGCGGAGTCGGTCCAGTGAAGTCGCCTTACGCGTCACGTATGAGGTGCTCCCTGAGGCTCTTGAAAATTGCGTTGAAGACGTCGATGTCAGTAGTCGCCGGCAAATTTAGGTTAATCGTGTACGACATGCCAAGGGGCAGAGGTGCTCCGCGACCGCCCGCACGACTATCGCCGGATTCGATATTAGGCTCCTCGTTTCCGCCCGCCTCGGAGGCTTCGCCGGCCTCCGCCTCGAAGTCCGAGAGCTTCCGAAGTTCTTGGAACGTAGCGACGACTGCTGGTATGTAGGGATCATTGCCCGCGGCGCCAGTCAGCGTCTTGAGTTTGGCGCTCAGCTGGTCTTTGGAAAGGGTCTGCGCATACTCGTTGGCCTTGAACAGATCGGAATATGCCGCTCGCATTCTCTCCGCCATGATGCGCTTTGCTTGAGAAGCGTCACGATACGACTTGTAGGCCTCTGTCGGGACGTTCGCGACGTCGAGAAAGCCAAGTTTCTTTAGTAGGGGAACGAGGGCTCGGTGGCTTGATGACTTCATGCCGAGCACCGACTCCATATAGTCTTGCGTGAACTTCGGAGGGACTGATGCTTTACTGATTTCCTCGAACAGTTTCGCGATCGCGCCGTATGCATTGACATACGGAGGATACTTTGGCGCGGTCTTGTTCTGCTTCTCGTCGCTGGCCGGTCTTGCTCGGCTTCTCTTCTTGGTTGCCATAGTCGTCCCTCGTTCTTTAGAATGCCGCTCCAATATGTGGGATCCCGTTTACCAAAACCACCTAACGCTCAATCGATCCGCTGCGGCGTCATAGTACGCACAGCCTGCGAGCGCGGCGAATCGACCGCTTCCACAGGCAGCGCCGGCCGCAAAATGGCATCGTTAGGTCGGCGCTTCGCCACGGCCACTCGCGCCCGTCCGGGCGTTTCGCGTGTGGCAGCCAGGGCGCCCCGGCATGCCAGCAGACCGCAATTCAACGCGTCCGTGAGAGCACCAAGCGGTCGAACTCTTCTCTATATCTATTCGGATCGCGAAGATCCGCGCACGCCTTGACTGTCAGCAGCGCCGGAATCGTGCAAGGGCAGAGCACGAGCGGAAGCGCTTTGCCTCGCCGATTATCAATTTCCAAGGCGAGGGGCGCTCCAAGTTCTCGCTGTTCCCAATCCGACGCCACTGAATCATGCTCTGGACGCCATTTCGTGAGGCACTTGGGGCCTGCCGTGATCAACGTAAGGGGCCTCACGAAATGCGGGATGCGGCACCGGCTAACGTCAGGTTGTGCCGTGGCCAATTCGATAAGTGCGGGGAACACGGCCGCGGCGGACTGTGCTTATGAAGGAGCAGCCGGCGCACTCGCACCGCCGTGGCTGGCCATCGGCACCGACCGTCGTTGCGAAGCGCTAGTAGCGGTATTTCCGCCTGCGCAACTCGAACGCCTCGCGACCACCCTCCAGCACTTGCTCGACTAGAGCCTTAACTGTCGGGCGGTCCAACGCGCCGATGTGTTCAGGATCCACCGAACCTTTGTCTCCGGCCGCTTGAAAGCCGGCTATGAGTTCTGCGTCACCGAGAACCGGAATGTTGGCATTGTGCGTTGCGAAAATGAGCTGACGCGAATGCTTCTCTGAACGCATTCGGGGAACGATCGTATCGAAAATGAATCGATTGTCGAGATCGTCCTCCGGTTGATCGATCACGAGCGGAGCGGTGCTCTCCAAGAGAAGCAGGAGGAGGACCGCCGTGGCCCTTTGACCAGAAGATAAGTCCTCTAGGCACTTCCACACAGGATCTGCCCCGGGCGCGGCAACATTCAGGTCGATCTTCGTGGTATGATCAAGCTCAAGCTGCTCCAAATCCATGATGATATCAGTGTCCGCCTGAGACAGGCGCTCCGCCGCGGCGGCTGGCAGCTGGTACGTTGTTCTGAGCGCCGCCGCACCCTCACGAATCTTCGAGACGAGGGTGAGAGGCGTCAGCGCGTCGTGGCTCTCAAATGCTGCAATTGCCTCCGCCATCCGACCGCCGACGCGCCGTAGGATGTCTTCGAGAGGGCTTCGCTCGCCGTGGAATTGCACTGTAACACGCGCAGCATCATTGAGCTTCTTGGTAACACGCTTGGCAGCTTTCTCAAGTGCGCGGAACTGCTTTGCACGGACCCCCTCAAGTGTTGTGAGGAGCTCCTGCCGCCTCTTCCGAGCGACCGCGAGTTGATCGCCGCACTTCTGAAGTTCGGTTCTCAAAGGCACCAACTCGTTGATTCGGCTCTTAGTGCGCAAGTACTCCTGCCCATCGGTGCTCCCCGAGCCCAGACTCCGTAGTAACGACTGAGTACGCTTCTCGACTTCTTTCCGCCGTAATGCATGACGGCCGCGAACCGCGGCAAAGGTGCTCCCCGCCTTACCAAGCGCGTCCTGAAGAGCGTCTGCAGCCGTGCTTGCGGCCTCGCTCAGCTGACCCAGCGCCCGCTGGAGCACAGGTATGTCCGCGGAGAGGGGCGACTCCGCAAGGGCGGTGAAACTGAGTTCCTCATCAGCAATCGGTAAGAGCTCAGCCAACTGCCCGTGAACGCTTTCCAACGGCTCGAGAAGAGAGGCCGCCTCGTCTAGTTCCGCCTCTTCGTTAATCACGGCCGTTTGCTCCTTGAGGTGCGCACTGAACCCTGCTTCCTCAAAGCGCTTCAGCTGCTCCTCCAGGCGTGGAAGTGTCGAAACCCGCTCGTCGAGCTCGCGGGCACGTTTCTCGAGGGAGAGAATTGTAGTATGTGATGAGTCGAGGTCGCGACGGACCGTCCTCAGCACAGTCTCGTCGCTGTCCGAGGGGTCGAGAAAGCGCGCAAGCACTCCTGTCAGCGCTCTCGGATCGCTCGCCAGTTCCGAGATCTCGTGCTGGCCGTAGACTTCAAGCCCGGGTATCAGGTCAGACGATGCAATCTGCGATCTCTCTCCCTCCGAGTTCCGCACTACCGGTGCGCCTGGAAGGATCAACTCAACGCTATACTGTGTCAGGAGCGGCTTGTTGACCACCACTGTGGCGACCAGCTTGGTACCAGGGCGTATCACGTTCTTGACCACTGCGTCGTGACGCTTTCGGGCTTCGGGCCCTAACGGTGGAAGCGAGAAGAGTGCCCGAATCGACTCCACTACCGTTGACTTCCCGGTCCCGCGACCACCAATCAGACAGTTCATGTGTGGGCTTAGCCCGAGTGAAACACCATCGAGGAACCCGCCCTCCCAGCTCAGAGAAGCGATCTCGTAGGGGACCTCCGGGATGGGGTCGGAAAGGAGGCGAATGCGAGAATCGGCATCGAGAAACGCCTGCCGCAAAGCCTCGACCGATGGTGTCGTCATCTTGATCAGGCAGGACTTTGACGGAGCGCCGACATCGCCTGGGTCGTCGAGATCTTGAGCATTGAGAACGGCGATTGGCTTGGGCCGCCTATGGGCTGCGTCAACGTTCAATACGATATCGCGATGGTCCCGCGGCGCATCCTCCGCGGGCCCTGGAAGGCTGCAAGCGAGTAGGTGCTCGTCGGTCCACACCTGAATGCGGGCTTGCCCGCTAAGCGTACTCAGAAGTCCGCCCGGTGACGAGGCATGCGCGGCGATAATCACAGCGTTCCAGTCACGTGCGCGGGCCAGCAGCGCAAGCGAGTCAAGTGATCCATTGGGGGAGGGCGAAGATTCGTCCCGGACGCCACACTCACCGATAATGCGCTCGAGTATCTCCGGGCGAACCGTGTCGTCGAAGATGCAGAGGAAATGCACTCCGTCCTTTGAGACGGCTTCGAAGCCATGAAAAACATGAAGGCTTTGAGCGCGTGCGGCTGCGCACAGCCCCAGCGAATCCTTGATGCGGTAGTGGTCCGTAACGCAAATCACTTCGATGCCGGACGCGACGAGAGCGGAAACGAGCGCCGCGTTATAGTCTGCCTCGTTAGCAAAGGCAGTTGGGCGCGAGTGACGCTTGAGGTATGCGTACGGATTGACCTGCAGTGCGCACCGGAAGAACCGTGCGCCTCGCGTTCCCATTCCCGTGGCTTCAGGTGGCATGGTGCCCTTGAATACTCACATTGTGGTGTTGCGGTTACCTAACGCCGAGTTGAGCTGCGCGCGCGATTGAAACAAGAGCGCATGCGAAGCATACGCCAACCTTAGATCGACCGTAAGCTCCAACGATCGCTATACCGTGTAGCGGAGTGAACATGATTTCAGTAACCCCGAGTATTCGCTTTGCCATTGATCGAGGATCGGCTGAATGCCTTTTAAGGCGCTTTCGCAATACGGTGGCAATGCCAAATACTTGCTCTTGGGCATCGCAGCGAGCTGCGAAATAAGGCTGAGCGCAGCTCCGGTTGCCGTAAGCGCGTTATACGAACGAAAGGCGACGAAGCGCCACTCGGTGCTCAGGCCGAGCTCAGGATAGAATGCCGGTTGTCGCGCCGCCGCCGGAGGATGAACAGCGGCATCTCGAGACGTGAAGACCTCCTTCAATGCCAATCGTAACGTGGTAGTCGACTTGCGCCTAACCTCGCAAGACCGCCGAAAGACTTCGGGTATTTGCGTATAGCGAGCTGTCTTGTTCTTTCGCCATTGAGAGGACAGCGGCTCGGGAAGCGACACCCGTTCTTTGACCGCCGCATAGAAGGCTCTAAGGCACAGGCTGCAGCAACGATTGCTTGCATTGACGCTTTGCACTCCGCTTCCATGGCGTCGCTCACGGTCTCGTTGTCTTCAGCCCGGGACGCCTCGACTACACGACGATGCTCGTTCGCAGCAGTTCGAACGTGCGCTACGGCGATATCTCAAGCCAGAACGGAGTGACAGCGATCGCGATGGTGACAGTGGGCGCCTCTGCCGATACACCGTCCGGGCCGATCGTAAGGCGTATGTTCGAGAGCGTAAAGGTCCCGCCGTGATTGATCATCAGGCCGCGGGAGAGAGCGATGTCCGGTTTCGTAGAGGCTTCCAACATTGAATTTGGGTAAAGAGGGGGCCGGGTGGCTGTATACCGCTGACTAACCTGCGACGTTCGTGAAATGTGAGTCTTCATCAATGCAATCATTGGTCAGCCTAATCAGGAATCCCATTCCCATTATTAGGCGCTGCTTCTCGTTGCGCCAGAGGACCTTGAGCAACTGCTAACAAAGGAGTCGGCGTCGTCTTTCGCTGCACACTGCGGTCAGTATATGCTGGGGCGGGGATGTGACGGGCCTGACCGCGCACTTCGGGCGCCCCCGCGGCTGCGACCGCCCGCCCGTGATGCATCCGGCTCGACGGACGTGGCCTGGCCGGGGGTTATTGCGGTGGCCCCGCCGGCGCTCCGGACCGAACGGCCGCAGTGTACCTACGGCCCAGTCTCGAGGGAACTGACTGTAGCCTAGTGTCCGTTCCCCTGTCCGTTCATTGCGGCGTCGCCCGGCATCGCCTCCGGCAGGTTCCGACAGATCGCGCTGTCCGTCAATAACTTACTGGTATCCTGCCGTTATTCGATATCGCTTATAGGCCCCTGATAAGCGTGAGGTCAGAGGTTCAACTCCTCTCAGGCCCACTCCATCGATCCGGATCCGCCGGGCAATGATCATTCGACAAGTGCAAGCGCCGCAGCGGCTTAGGCCGTTGCGGCGCTTGTGCTGTTCGATTGGTCCCGGCGCCTGAGAGAGTGTTGACTTGCTAAGCAAAACCCGCTGAAACCCGGCGCGGAGTAGCAAGTATTCAGCAACTTCGACCTCCGTGCGGGTCGGGTTGGGCGGCGGCGATTATGAAGTGTTACTCAGGGGCGCTCGCGCACCAGCCTCACTGCCTCGACCTCACACGCCCCGCGTACCGCCGTCGGGCTTGCATTGGACGCCTGCTTGACCCGAATGTACCTCGGGATGCTGTTCACGAGTTAGCCGAAGCACGGCGGCGGGGGTCAGATCTGGCAGGGGGTTCGTTGAATTACCGGCTCATCGTTCGGCGCGGATTACTCGTTGTCGCCCTACTGAGTGTCGTCGCGGTCGCGTGGGGGTTAATCGCTGGAGCGCTAAGGCAACTCCCGCGGTCCGTAGCGCCAGGGCAGCAGATTGAGACTGCCATTCAGATGGCATGCGGTCTCCTGAGCCTGCTGGTTGTGGCCACCTGCTTCCGGTGGCGGCGTTCAGCGCGTCGAGTCCGCGCGGCGTGGGCCGCGTCGCTAGCGGCCACATCCGGCCTTTCCACGCTAGTCTGGGGTCCGCCCATGCCGGGGGTCGGCCTGCTCTTCGCCTCAGGGACGCTGCTCGTCGCGCTCGGGCTAGTATGGGCGCTTCGTTTCGCCCTCGAAGAATCGTGAACGCCATTGCTGAGTGCCCGAATCGGTGAGACGCGTTGCATCACGATGGGCGATTCTGAACTGCCTTACGAACCGGGGTGCACAGCAGGCCACCAGCAGTGACACCGAGCCCGTGTGGGGTGTAGCGAAGATGCTTGAAGATCCGTGGCCGCCCACGACGCCGAACAACGGGTGCGCGGCCGGCACCTGCGCGCGGCCGTGTCGCAGGCTGCGCAAAGTGCAAATTCTCGGGTATGATCCAGTAATCCTGATTGCAGCAGTCCCGGGTGATACCGTCGCGGCGCATTACCTCCGCCCATGCCCCGCCGGCATCGAGGTCCTTGACAATTCGGACAAACCCGCTGATCCATAGACCGTCGGTTTCGCGGCGGGCCCTCCCGCCATCGCGTGGCTGAAACCCGGAACGGTTCTTATCGATTTTTGGGGGTGAGGTCAACGGCGCACCCCGTTCGAGGCAGGACACCTTGGCACCCAACCTTGAGGAGAGGAGACGCCGTATGATCCGTCTTCCGTGGTGTCAGGGTTCGCGTCTGTTCCTTCGCACAACGCTGGTCGCAATGGCCGTCGCCGCGCCCCTATGGGCCCAGGATCCCTGGGGCCGCGCCGAGTTGCACGCGGCCGTGGGCCTCGGGTTCCCGAGCGGCGGCCTCAGCATGCATACCTCGGCAGGACTCGGCGGTCCCTCTCCAAACCCGAGGCTCACGCCAATGTTCTCTCTCCTGCTCGTCATGGCGTTGACAGCGCCAGTAGGGCTGATCCCGCCGCTCTCGCCAGCGGGGTGTACCGCCACGAGCCACGGGCGACAGGTGCCAACCGACTTCATCGGCAACCGCGTCTTCGCCCTCTGGCACGTGACGGGAGCCGGTGATTTGTGCCTCTACACGGATACCGGTGGTGGCCTGAACTCACTCTATCCGGAGGCCGTGCGACGTCTCGGAGTTCCGGTGGATACCGAGCAATGGACGAACGGGCAGGCACACGGCCTAAGCATGTTGGCGAAAGTGCCCTTGGTTCGCGGCGACTCCACCTTCCCGGCGATTCCATCATCACGGCCGGATACGGCTGAGTTGCTCGTCCAGTACAACGACTCGCCGCCACAAGAGGCCGGTGGGTACGCGTGGGACGGACGGCTGGGCACCGGTTGGTTTGCTGGCCGCGTGTGGACCTTTGATTATCCGAATCGCCGTCTCTATTTCAACGGCACGGCGCCAACGGGGCCAACCGATCCTGCGTGCTGGGTGCCGCTTGGCTTCCAAACCGATGCTGCGGGGCATCGCAGGAACAGCTTCCCCCGCATCGCCGCGCAGATCGACGGCGACACGATCCAATTTCTCCTCGATACCGGCGCAATGACTGAACTCACGCCGCACGCGTGGGCGGCCATCGCGCCCGGCGAGCCCCGACAACGCGCTACGAGTTTCATCACCACGCGACGCTTCGAGGCATGGCACCAACGGCACCCCGACTGGGTTGTGGTCCGAGACGCCGAAGCCGCAGACAGCGCCGCGATGATTCGAGTGCCGAGTATCAATATCGGCGGCCGAGACATTGGGCCCGTGTGGTTTAGCGAGCGGCCCAACGCATCCTTCGACACCTTCATGTCGCAGTATATGGATAAGCCGATCGAAGGAGCGCTCGGCGGGTCCGTGTGGCGGTACGTCACGCTCATTCTCGACTACCCACGGGCGCGGGCCGCCGTGCTGCTGGCCGACGGGCGGTAATCGGCCGGTCCGCGATGGCGCCTCCCCATGCCCGCATCGTCCTTGCCGGCGTGATGAGCAGCCCGGGTGTCTTTAGCGTATACTCAGAGCTCAGTCGCTTCTCCGCCTCTTCCGTCGAGTGATGTCCATGTCCATTGCCATGTTCGTTGGTGCGGTCGCCGTCGCGCTGGTGGCCCTTTCGCTGCGGGTCGTGAAGGAATACGACCGTGGCGTCATTTTCCGCCTGGGCAAGTTCACGGGAGTGCGCGGCCCCGGCCTCATCGTCCTCATCCCGGCAATCGAGCAGATGACGCGGGTGACCCTGCGCACAATCACGATGAACATTCCCTCGCAGAAGATCATCACCAGGGACAACGTCTCCATCGACATCGCCGCAGTGGCATACTATCACATCGTCGATCCGGCCAAGTCCGTGATTGCCATCGAGAACGTCGACGCCGCCATCAATCAGATCAGCCAGACCACCGTGCGCAACGTCGTGGGCCAGTTCAGCCTCGATCAACTCCTCTCGCAAACGCTGGACATCAACGCCCGGATCAAGGATGTCATCGACGGGCATACCGAGCCGTGGGGCGCCCAGGTCACGGCCGTCGAGATCAAGGACATCACGCTACCGGACAACATGCAGCGCGCCATGGCCAAGGAGGCAGAGGCCGAACGCGAGCGCCGCGCAAAGATCGTCGCGGCCGAAGGCGAGTTTCAGGCGGCCGTCAAGCTCGGTGAGGCGGCGGATATCATCGCGGCGCATCCCGTGGCCCTCCAACTGCGGACCTTGCAGACGATGGCCGAGATCAGCGTGGAAAAGAACTCGACCATCATCTTCCCGGCACAGTTCATGACCACAGTGCAGGAAGCTGTGAAGATGATCCGCGCGGACGGGGCGGCCTGATCGTCCCGTAAATCAGCACCGTGGCGATCCCGGTGATGCGAGTCCACAGTCGAGCGGGGCTTTCGCGTGGAGCTGATCCCGGGGGCGCGGGGTACGTTCGATGTCCGTTGATTCCTTCATCAGGCGCCACGCCCGGCGTGCCGCGCGATCGCCGCGGCGACGATCTGCCGCGTGAACCCCTCGTGCCCGGCGGGATCATTCATCAGGATCAGGTCTGCGCCTCCGGGGTCCGTTTTCGGATAGTAGATCCCGCAGTTCGCATTGATCTCGAGCCAGTAGGGGGTGCCGTCGCTGGCCACTCGCACGTCACAGCGACCGAAGCTGGCGCCGTTCAACGCGACGAAGAACCTGGCGGCCTCGTCCCGCAGCCGCGCGGCCAGCGCCGGGTCCTCGACCGGAAACGATTGCATGTCGCGCCAGTCGACCCACTTCAGCGCCTCGTGCTTGAAGCTTTCCCCGTCAGGGAAACGGTACTGAATTGGCGTGTAGGACGTCGGCCGCAGCGGGTCGCAAGGATTCTCGGCCACCAGCACGGTGCACTCGACGCCTTCAACGTACTCCTCGATCAGCGCCGCCCCGAAGCGCGAAATGACCTTGCCCGCTTCGAGGCGCAGGTCCTCCGGCGTCAGGACCCGCGAGGCAGGGCTCAGACCGATGCTGGCATAGCTGCTCCAGTGCTTGACGAACAGCGGAAAGCGCAACGTCGCGACGGCTCGTTCGACGTCCTCCGGGACCCTCGCGACGACGTGCGCCGGCGTCGCGATCCCCGCGGCGCGACAGGCCTGCTTCATCTGCTCGCGCGACGGCTCGTAGAATACCGACGTCGCCCCGGTGAAGGGCACGCCGGCCTGCTCCAGCGTGTGGACGACCTCGATGCCCGGCGACTCGTCCTCGTCCGCCGCCCCGTCGCAGAGATTGAAGAACAGGTCGAACCCCTCGCTCACCAGCCGGGTGACCTGCTCGACGGCCGTCGCCTTTTCCAGCGCCACTACATGCCACGTCGCTTCCGGGAGATAGGGCCGCGGATCGCAGGGCGGATCGTCGTCAACATCCGGTTCGGCGTCGAGATCCTCGGTCGTGAGCAGGCAGATGCGCATGGGACGTTCCCCGAACAAGTTGGTGCCCGGCGCTTCGAGCTGCGCCGTCGTGTGAAGCGGTTCCGGCCTGGTGGCCTCCGGCTTCATGCAGCCCAGGCATAAGCGAGGGATGTTAATGAATGGGGCGGTCCCGCACGAGGGGTCCGTCCCCGCCGACTCCGAGCGCGGCGCGGAAGCGCATCTTGAGGCGCGCACCATCGCGCTCCGGGAGCACGCGGGGCAACTCATCCGGCGCGATGTGAATCCGCGCGAACACGACGTCCGTCTGGTCGACGAGCGTGGACACGAGCCGCACGAGGTCGGCGTCAGTCTGAACGTCGTACGCAGCGGCGATGCCGCAACCGGCCGCCACGGCCACCAGCTTCGTTGGACCCGCGGTGTGGCTCGGCTGCATGCCGGTTTCTCCGTAGCGCCCATTGTCGAGCGCGACGATCGCCAGATTGCGCGGCCGCTGCAAGGCGATCGTCGCGAGCGAGCCCATCCCCATCAGCAGTTCGCCGTCGCCGGTGATGACGAGCACGCGCCGGAGCGGCTGGGCAAGCGCCAGCCCGAGCCCGACCATCGCAGCGCCGCCCATGCCGCCCCAGAGGTAGAAGTTGCAGGGGTCGTCGCCGGCCGCCGCGACATCCCAGGCGCTCGCGCCGAGCCCGGCGACCACGAGCGTATTGCCGCGCGATGCGAGCAGTCGCCGGACCACGTCACGCCTGTCGAGCATCACTTCACCCACTGCTTGCGGCCGATCAGGCGTTGCGAGAGGAGCACCGCTACCGCGGCCTCGTCGCGGAACACCCGCTCGGCCGCCGACTCGACTACCGACTCCACGTCGGCCGCCCCGTCCACGCGGCGGACGTCCAGCCCACAGAGCCGCAGCACCGCCTCCGCCGTGGTCCCCATCGGGACCTGCCACGGATTGAACTCCTCGAACTCCCCGCGCATGGTGACGAGCATTAACAGCGGGAAGCCGCAGGCGCGGGTCATCGCCAGCATGTTGACGCAGTTGCCAATGCCGCTCGACTGCATGAGGAGCGCCGAGCGTTGCCCGCCCAGCCACGCCCCGGCGGCGAGGGCCACGCCCTCCTCCTCAGTGGTCAGGGCAATGTCACGCACCGAGGCGTCGTCGCGGCAGAGTGCGATGAGGCGCGCATGGCCCGCATCGGGGACGTAGGCCACCTGCCGGATTCGCGCGCGTCCGAAGACATCGTGAATGCGATCGGCCCAGTGGGCGTCCTCCGGCGCGTTCGTACCGTGGGGCACCAGCCCTCGTCGCGGAAAATGGACCATGCAAACTTGGCGCGGGCGCCAGCGCGGCGGAATGGGTGCGGATCGGCCGCCCGCCTGCGCTGGGGCCGGCCTGACGGGAACAGTCTCGCCTAAGGGCTTGGGGTAATCGCGGCGGTTGTGTTCCGCCCGTGATTGCGCTCTAGTGGCAAGAGCGGAATAATCGTATTCTTGGTCTCCTCCCACCGGCCACCGTTTTCCCAAAAACGAGACCCTCGTGACGCAGCAGACCGACCGCCTGAATACTGCCCTCGCCGGCCGCTACCGCATCGAACGCCACCTCGGCGAAGGCGGGATGGCATCGGTGTACCTGTGCGAGGACCTGAAGCACGACCGCAAGGTCGCGCTCAAGCTCCTCAAGCCGGAACTCGCCGCGGTGCTCGGCGGGGAACGGTTCGTACAGGAGATCAAGACCACGGCGAGCCTCCAGCACCCGCACCTGCTGCCGCTGTTCGATTCGGGCGTCGCCGACGGCTTCCTGTTCTACGTCATGCCCTACATCGAGGGCGAGACGCTGCGCGAGAAGCTCACTCGCGAAACGCAGCTCGGCGTGGACGAGGCCATCCGCATTGCGCGCGAGGTGCTGGACGCCCTGCAGTACGCGCACGAGCACGGCATCGTGCACCGGGACGTGAAGCCGGAGAACATCCTGCTGCACGGGGGGCACGCGCTGGTGGCGGACTTCGGGATCGCGCTGGCGGTGAGCGCGGCGGCGGGTGGGCGGATGACGGAGACGGGACTCTCGCTCGGCACGCCGCACTACATGAGCCCGGAGCAGGCGACGGCCGAGAAGGAGATCACGCCGCGGAGCGACGTGTACTCGCTGGCCAGCGTGCTGTACGAGATGCTGGCCGGCCAGCCGCCGCACGTGGGCGGACCGGCGCAGCAGGTGATCATGCGGATCATCACCGAGCGGGCGCGGCCGGTGAGCGAGTTCCGCAAGAACGTGCCCCCCAACGTGGTGGCGGCGCTCGACAAGGCGCTCGAGAAGCTGCCTGCCGACCGGTTCGAGAGCGCCAAGGCGTTCAGCGAGGCGCTGGCCAATACCGGGTTCACGACCGCGACGTTAAATGCCGCGGCCGCGATCCGTGGAGCGGGCAGGACCCGGGTCTTCACGCGTCCGTTCGTCGGCATGTTGGTGCTCGCCGCGGCGGCGATCGCGGCGGCGCTCTGGGGCTGGTTGCGACCTGCCGCGCCGCCGGTGGTCAGCCGGTACCGCACGGTGCTCTGGGACGCCCCGGAAGTCCGGCCGGGATTGGTTGGAAGGGGGGTCGCGATCTCGCCCGACGGCGACATAGTGGTGTTCGTGGACAGCACCGCGGGTGGCTGGCAGCTCTTCGCGAAGCAGCGCGATCGACTCGACGCCACTGTGATAACCGGCACCGACGGCGCCGCCGGCGCGCCGAGGTTCTCACCCGACGGCGCGTGGATCGCCTTCGTCACCCGCGACGGAAAGGTGAAGAAAGTGCCTCGGGGCGGCGGAGCCTCGGTCGTCATCGCCGATTCCGCCAGCACGGGCACCGTGACTTCCCTTGCGTGGCTAGATGGCGGCACGATCCTGTACGTGGACGCCGGCTTCGGCGTGCGTGCCGTGGGACAGGATGGCGGCGCGCCCCGCCAGCTGTTCGCGGCGCCGAATCTGAGCGATACGAGTGCGCGGGGCGTCGTCAGCGTGGCCGGCCTGCCGGGCGGCGGGAGCGCGCTGATCGCCGCGTGCACGAACGCGTGCGCCAAGAGCGACTTCCGGGTGCTCGACCTGCGGACGCTCAAATCGACGGACCTCGTGCCGGACGTCCTCGCCGGCTGGTCGCTCCCCGGTGGCACGGTGGCCTTCGTCCGCAACGATGGGGGCGTTCTCGCCGCCCCGTTCGACGTTCGCGCGTCCCGCTTCGTGCGGCCCCCCGCGCCGATGCTCGACGGAGTACGCATTCCCAACTGCTGCACGGCCGACGCCGCCGTTTCGGCCAACGGCACGTTGATCTATGTGGTCGGCCGTGCCGCCTCGGCGATCACGAATTACCAGCCCGTCTGGGTCACGCGCACGGGCACGGCCACGCCCATCGATACGGGGTGGACGATCCCCATTTCCCAGGACTGCACGTGCAGCGGCGGCCTCACGTTGTCGCCCGACGGCCGCCGCCTGGCACTGAGCGTCGAGCGTGTCGCGCGGAGCGGCAACGGCGACATTTACGTCAAGCAACTCGACGCGGTTCCGTTCGCCCTGATGCCGCTCACGTTCGCGGGAGACGGATCGAGCCCCGTGTGGGCGGCGGACGGGCGGTCGATCGTATACAGCGAGGGGAAGGGGAACAACGACCAGGTGACCGCGCTCGTTCGACGGCGGGCCGACGGCACTGGCGGCGTGGACACGCTGCTGCCCCCGCGACCCCGCAGCATCATCGAGGTCACGCCGACCCGGGACACCACCCAGTTCATCCTGCGGTACGACATCAACGGCCCCCAGCGCGACATCGTGCTGGCGCATCGTGGCGATACCACGACCACGCCCCTGATGGCCGATCCCGGATTCGCCGAGATCTTCCCGGCGCTCTCGCCCGACGGGCGCTGGCTGGCCTATGCGTCCCACGAGACCGGGCGCTTCGAGGTGTACGTGCGTCCATTCCCGGACGTGAACGCGCGGCGCGTGCAGGTCTCGCAGTCCGGCGGCACGGAGCCGCGCTGGGCGCACAGTGGGCGCGAGCTGTTCTACCGGAACGGAGCCGGCGCGCTCGTGTCGGCAAGCGTGGTGCCCGCCGCGGCGTTCACGCTCGGCACGCAGACCGTATTGTTCGACGCGAGTCACTTCTATCGCGGCGAGTCTTCCCGGTCGTACGACGTGGCGCCGGGTGACCAGCGGTTCGTGTTCCTGCAGAGAGCCCTGGCGAAGCAGGCGAACGCCCCGGCGCTGGACAAGCTCGTAGAAGTGACGAACTGGGGGGCCGAGGTGCAGGCGAAGCTCGCGGGGAAGGCGCCGAAGTAAATGAGCGAGACCCCACGAGCGGCCTTCTGTCCCGAGTGCGGCGCGCCGGCGACCGGGAAGTTCTGTTCGTCCTGCGGCAACGTGGTCCCGATGCCCGGCACGCCTGCGCCCAGGGTGGCGCAACCGACGTCCGCTCCGCCGCCGACGCACCGGTCCCACTCCCGGACGTGGACGGGGGTCTCGCTGGTCGCCGTCGTGGCAGTGGCGCTGGTTCTCGCCGCCCGGTCGCTCACGCCGGGGCCGGCGGCTCCGCCGGACAGCGGCGGTGGGATGGGCGGTGGCCCCGCGGGCGGCGGGGCAGGCGGCGGCGCGCCCGACATCAGCCAGATGTCGCCGGCCCAGCGCGCGCAGCTGCTGCACGACCTCGTGCTCCGGGCGTATCAGGGCCGCCATATAGATACCGTGGCCCGGTTCTCGCCGATGGCCATCGCGGCATATCAGATGTTGGATAGCATGAGCCTGTCGCAGCGCTACGACCTCGGGCGGGTGGCGCTGGCCGCAGGCCACACGGCGCTGGCCGCCGCCGAGGCCGATACGATCCTCACCCGCCACGGCGGCGACGTGCTGGGTCTGGTGCTCGCTGCCGACGCCGCGCATGCCGCCAACGACGCGGCCGCCGAGCGGAAGTACCTGGCGCGCCTCCATGCGGCCGCGCCGCGCGGCGCAGCGGCGGCTACGGGGGCCGAGTACTCGCCCTACCGGACCGATATCGAGACGACGCTGGGCAGGGCCGCAGGGAAGTAAGAGTTCACGGGGAGCCCGGCGGTCGCGCCGGCACGGCCTGCGTCACTCGATCTTGGAGCGGAACGCCACCTCGAGCGTGATGCTGTCGGCCACGCTCACCACGCGGAAGATCTTGGGCACCGACATGCCGAACGTCTCAAACTTGAAGTTGGTCGTGGCGCGACCAGCGACGAGACTGCCGCGATTGTCGACCGTGGCGATGCCCTGCCACGTGATCGGGGCGGTAGTGCCATGGATGGTCATGTCGCCCGACAGTTCGAATCCAAATTGCCCGGTGAGCGGGTTGGGCATTCCCGTGATCGTCTTCGGCACGAATACGGCCTGGGGGAATTGCGCGGTTTCGAGCGTGTTCCGCTGAATGAACCCGTCGCGCATGGACTGATCGCTCTGCAGCGTGCGCAGGTCGAACACGAGCTTCGACTGGCTGCTGTCGATCGCCCCGTCCTTGTTGAACACGATCGCGCCGGTGACGGCGGTCGAGGTGCCCACGGCGTCGCTGGGGAAATTGATGCCCACGAGCTGTTCGCGCACGCGGTAGGAAGCAATAGTGCCGTCGGTGATCGTCATCGTGAGCGGGAACGGCTTGGGTGGTGCGCCCCGGCCCCCCGGTCCGCCTCGGCCCGGCGGCGGTCCTGCCTGCGCGCCGGCATGCGGAACGGACCAGAGCATCAACGCGCCAACGACCAATGCGGCGCGGGCGCTCCGGGCGGCCAGGCGGCCGAACGTCCTCATGGCTGAAAGTCGTGCGCGATTCATCCGTGTTCCCTCGTTCGGCGTGAAGGTCCTCCCAACATCCAGCAATATAGTTCCTACCCGTGAACGCGAAGCCCGATCCCAAGGTCCTCGTATTGACCACCCCGTGCACGCCGCCCATGTTGCCCCGTCCTCCGCGGACGGATGCGCACACATCATCACTCACCAGTGGGGAAGCGACTCATGAACGCGACACGAATGGCGATCGGGGCCCTGGCGACCATCCTCGTGGCTGTACCGGCTGGCGCGCAGCAGCGCGGGCGGGGACGCGGCGGCAATCCCGGAGAGACGCCACCCGGAACACCCGCAGCGGCACGGATGGGCACGCCGGCCGCGCCGGCCGCGGCGCGCACCGAGATGGCGCCGGTGGATTCCACGGTTGTCACCCAGCACACGGCGACGATCGGCGGCGAGCAGATCCACTATACCGCCACCACCGGCACCTACGTGATTCGCGACGACGCCGGTGCGCCCAAGGCGACCTTCTTCTTCGTCGCCTACACCAAGGACGGCGTGAGCGACATTGCCAACCGTCCCGTCGCCTTCGTCTACAACGGTGGCCCCGGGTCGGCGTCGCTGTTCACCCACATGGGTATGGGCCCGGAGAAGGTCGTGCTGACCCCGGACGGCCACGGCATGCCGGCGCCCTACCGCATCACGAACAACGCCGACTCGTTCCTCGACGCCACGGATCTCGTATTCGTGGACGCGATCGCGACGGGGTACAGCCGCCCCGCGCCCGGCCAGGATCCGTCCCAGTTCTTCGGCGTGGTGCAGGACGCGAACGCGTTCTCGGACTTCATCGACCAGTACATCACGCGCAACGAGCGGTGGAACTCGCCCAAGTTGCTGATCGGCGAGAGCTACGGCACGACGCGCTCGGCCGAACTGGCGGGCGTGCTGCAGCATCGCCACGAGATCTATCTCAACGGCATCGTGCTGCTGTCGACGATGGCGTTCGCTCCCTGGGGCGCCGACGACCGCACCGAGTTCTTCCTGCCCACCTATGTGACGTCGGCCTGGTACCACCACCTGCTGGCGGCCGACCTCGAAAAGCTGACGGTGGACCAGATCGCCGAGCAGGCACGGGCGTTCGCCCACGGCGAGTATGCGCAGGCGCTGGAGCAGGGGGACGAGCTCCCCGAAGCGCAGAAGCAGAAGGTGGTGCAGGACATGGCCCGGCTCACGGGGCTCTCGCCCGCGTACATCGAGGAATCGGATCTGCGCGTGAGCCCGCAGCGCTGGTTCGCCGAGCTGATGCGTAACAAGCGACTCATCGTGGGCCGGCTCGATTCACGTTTTACGGGCATGAACCGCGACGCGGCGGCGGAGCGGGCCGAGTACGACCCCAGCGAAGCGTCGTACGAGGGCGCATTCACGGCGACGTTCATGGACTACACGCGCCGTGACCTCGGCTGGACGAGCGACGCTTTCTATGCGGTGAGCGGCAACGTGCGGCCGTGGGATAATTCGGCGCTGCCCGACGTGGCCGAGACGCTCCGCTCGGCCATGACCGAGGAGGGCTCGCTCAAGGTGCTGGTGCTGTGCGGGTACTACGATCTGGCGACGCCGTTCAACGGGATCGAGGAGACCGTCTCGCACATGGGCTTCGAGCCGTCCGTCCGCAAGAACATCAGCTTCGACTACTTCGCGGCCGGGCACATGGTGTACATCGATCAGCAGGCGCACGACAAGCTGCACCACGACGTGGACGAATTCATCAATTCGACCTACGTGCATTGAGCGGTCGCGCGCGGTGGCCGGCACGCGAGGTGCCGCGCGATCCGTGGGAAACCAATGGTCAGGGACCAAACGCACGCGGGCCCTCGCACCAACTGGACGCGCAGTACGCCACAAGAAATGCACAAATACGCGTACGGATGCTGTTGTTGAACTCGGGTAGGGGACATTATTGCCACCTCTGCGGCTCGTCAGGGTCGCCACCGACCGCTACGGCGCTGCAGCATCCGTTCGGCGCGCGGCCGGAATGGCCGAGCGCATCCGTCATCCCAGGAGGATGCCACATGTCCCTTCCCGCTCGGGCCCTACTCGGTATCGGCGTACTGGCCGCACTGGCGGCGTGCGCGTCTGACAGCCCGCTCCAGCCAGGCGACGGGACCGGTCCCGCCGCGTCGGTCGCGCGCAGCGCGAACGCGGCGGCCGCAGCGCGCTTCGCCAATGCGAGAGTCTGCCCGGACGAGGTACCGGGCTCCGCACGCTGCCACGCGCGCGTCCTCGTGGACGACTCGGGCCAGCCGCAGGCAGCAAGCGGGCCAAGCGGATATGCCCCGGCCGACCTGATCGCAGCCTACAACCTCGGTTCGGCCGTTGTGGGTGGCGCGGGCCAGACGATCGCGCTCGTCGATGCCTACGACGATCCCAACGCCGCGAGCGATCTCGCCGCGTACCGCAGCCATTACGGGCTGCCGCCCTGTACGACGTCCAACGGCTGTCTCCGCAAGGTCAACCAAACCGGCGGCACGAGCTATCCGCGTGCCGACGCGGGCTGGTCGGAAGAGATCTCGCTGGATCTCGACATGGCCAGCGCCATATGCCCCAACTGCAAGATCCTCCTCGTCGAGGCAACGTCGAACTCCTTCGCCAATCTCGCCGCCGCGGTGGACGAAGCGGCCAAGCTGGGAGCCACGGAGATCTCGAACTCGTACGGCGGCAGCGAGTACTCCAGCGAGGTCACCGACCAGTCGCACTTCAATCACGCCGGTGTGGCCATTACGGCCAGCGCCGGCGACGGCGGCTACGGCGTCGAATTTCCGGCAGCGTCACAGTTCGTCACTGCCGTCGGGGGGACGACCCTCACCAAGAGCGCGAGCAGTTCCCGCGGGTTCACGGAGACTGCGTGGAGCAGCACCGGCAGTGGATGCAGTGCGTACATCTCGAAGCCGAGTTGGCAACAAGATGCGGGGTGCTCGCGTCGAACGGTGGCGGACGTCGCGGCGGACGCAGATCCCAACACGGGCGTGGCGGTGTATGACACCTATGGCATCCGTCGCGGCGGGTGGCTCGTGTTCGGCGGCACCAGCGTCGCATCGCCGATCATCGCCGGTGTGTATGCCCTTGCCGGCAACGCGAGTACGATCACGTATGGATCGTTCCCGTACTCTCAACTGTCGTTCCTGTTCGACATCACGTCCGGAAGCAACGGGAGGTGCGGCGGCTCGTACCTCTGCACCGCGATGGCGGGCTTTGACGGTCCCACGGGCAACGGTACGCCGAACGGCACGCTGGCCTTCTGAGACTGACGAACTCGGCTCGATCCAGCGGTCTCTGATCTACAGCGCGGGCCCGGCCGATTCGGCAGGGCCCGCCTTAGATTGTATGGCATGAGGACGCGCGGCGAACCGCGCCGCCATCCCGAACTTCCGTCGGGAGCTCCCATGCGCCTGTTCCGCAGATCCAGCTCGCTCATCCCGGCGGCCGCGCTGCTCGCCGCCGCCACGTGCATCCACGCGCCGACGGCGCCCGGCGCGGCGCGGCCGGCGCTCACAGCCCTTCCGCGGCAGTTGACGTCCGCCGAACAGTCGATCATCGGTGCGTCGAACGCCTTCTCGTTTGCGCTGTTCGGGCAGGTGTCGGCGGCGCAGCCGGGCGCCAACGTCTTTCTCTCGCCGCTCAGCGCGTCGATGTCGCTCGGCATGGCGCTCAACGGCGCCGCGGACTCCACGTACGATCAGATGCGCTCGGCACTCCAGTTCGGGAACGCGACGCAGCACGACATCGACGCCGGCTATCAGTCCCTGATCGCCCTCCTGACGTCGCTCGACCCCGCGGTGAAGATGCAGATCGCGAATTCCATCTGGTACGAGCGCACCTTTCCCTTCTATCAGAGCTTTTTGGATACGGCGAAGACGTATTTCGACGCCGAGGTACAGCCGCTCGACTTCACCGACGCGAGCGCGTCGCTCGCTGCGGTCAACGGGTGGGTGAACACGAAGACGAGCGGCAAGATCCCGTCGATTCTGGACCAGATCCAACCCGGCGACGTGATGTTCCTGGTGAACGCGGTGTACTTCAAGGGGAACTGGCGGGACCGCTTCGATTCGACCGAAACGCAGGACGCCGCGTTCTCCCCCGCCACCGGTGCGCCGCAGCAGGTTCCGTTGATGCACCGGCAAGGATCGATGAGCTATACCGAGACCAGCACGTATCAGGCGATGGACCTTGCCTATGGCGACTCGGCGTTCACGATGACGGTGCTGCTGCCGAAGCCCGGCACGAGCGTGGACGCGCTCGCCGATTCGCTCAACCCGCGCTTCTGGAACGCGCTCATCGCGAGCCTGGGCAGCGAGCCCGTAGACCTCTATTTGCCGAAGCTGAATCTGAGCTACGGCCGCCAACACAACGACGACCTCAAGGCACTCGGCATGCGCTCGGCGTTCGTTCCCGATGTCGCCGATTTCACGCGCATGTCGTCGTTGGGCAAACGGCTCTATATCAGCTTCGTGAAGCAGAAGGCGTTCGTGAACGTGGACGAGAGCGGCACGGAAGCCGCAGCGGCGACCGTGACGGGCGTGACCGTTACCGCCGTCCAGCAACCCGTGGTCATGCGCGTGGATCGGCCGTATCTGTTCGTGATCCGGGAGCGGCTGTCTGGCACGCTGCTGTTCATGGCCAAGATCGCCAGCATGCCTGGCGCGTGACGGCGGCTAGCCGCCCGTAGTGCCTGAACCTGGGCCCGCCGTGTAGTGCGTCATCTTCGGCTGATCCTTGGCCAGTCGCTTGACCAGTTCGGCGACGGCGTCGTGGAGGGCTTTGCCGATCGGTGATTGGTCGAACGAGTTGCCGCCGCTCGAAAGGTCGCCCAGGCTGGTGCTGACATTGGCGCCCAGCCCCTTCTCGGAGGCGTTGCCCGTGACGCGGATGCTTTCAATCTGCTGCCCGGAAGTCACGTCATACAGGTCACCTTGGAGCGTCACCGCACCATTTACCGTGTGCGCCGAACCGCCCAGCGTGATGCCGTGAAAGCTGGGGCCATTGACGTTCTGACTGGATCCCTGGGACGACGCGTCGAGCACCGTGCCCACCAACACTGCATCCACGCCGTTCGCGCGGGCGATGGCCACCGCATTGGGTGCATCGACGGCGCCAGCTTTCACGCCGGAGTCCAGCGTGATGACGCGCCCCTGAAGTTGCGTCGAGTGGGTGATTTCCGCCTGCACCGCCCGCGAAAGCGCCGGGCCCAGGTCCGTTCCGCCCGAGCCAGTGTTGTCCACGAAGGGCAAGACGCCGATCTTGAATTGGGTTTCGGTTTGTTGTGCGGACGCATTGCTGGCCAGGGCAATGAGACCAAGGAAGCCGGCCATCAAACCTGCGCGCTTGAAGCTCACGACGTGGTTCCGCACGATGATCTCCTTCCGTTGGCCTCACCGGCAGCCGTTCGAGTGCAGGGGACGGGATATTCAACCGTTGTGGGCTGAGTATGGCGCTCTTTCGGGCGAGGCGCCACAGGAGAGCGCGGTGGTCGTTGGGGGCCAATATTCCTGCCGCAGCCTCAACAAGTTCGCACCCCGTGTCCATGGATCGCCGTTTCCGTTCGTGATCCTGAAGAGCCTGGCCGGGGCGGTCCCGTTCATGGCCCAAGGCGCCGGCATGCCGGGCGCGTGACGGCGGCGGGCGCACCAATGGACAGCTACGCCCGCCGTCGCCGCGGTAGTTCCGCTCCAACCGTCATCGGTCAGAAGCGATAGACGAGGCCGAGTGAGATGACCGGGTACACCGAAAGCTTGTTGGCCTTGTTCTGCGTGGAGTCCTGTTGCGCCGCAAGATCGGCGGCGAGGCCCGGTGCCGAGCCGGTGGCATTCAGCGAGACTTTGGGCTTGCCAATGGCAGCCCCGACGTCGAACACGAGCTTGAACGCCCCGTGCATTGCCGCCGGCGTGCCGAAGCCGAGCCCCAGGTACGGCGACGCACTCGGCCACTTGATCGTCGCGTTCAGCGTGCCGACCTGGCTGGGGGTATAGGGCACCTGGTTGATGGTAATGGTGCCGTTGGTCGGCTGGCCCGTGCCGGTGAACGTCAGCGGGTTGGTGATGACACCGGCGCTGAAATGGAACGACCCGCGGCTGCCCGGATAGAGGTCGACCAATCCGGTGAATGCCTGCAATTTCGCCGTAGCAACATACGTGATGTCAGATTCGGCGCGTGTCGTGTTGGCGCTGAAATAGTTTCCGCCCACACGAACGCCTATGTGGTCGGTGAGCAGCTTCGAAACCTCTGCGCCAATGCCGAGCGTTCCCACCCGGATCCCGACGGACATGTCCGAACCGGTACTGCTGCTTCCCTGCGCTGCGACGGATGTCAGCGGCAGCAACAGACCCATGACGACACCGACCGTACGAAAACGCATATGCGCTCCGGGAATTGGGTGACCGGCACTGTGATGGCCTCAAAGATGCGAATCCACCGTGAGCGATGCTAGCGGCTCCCCGCTCCGACGGGGCCCATACATAACGCTTCGCTCGCGGCGATGCGTCGGGCCTCACCGCGACGGCGGCTGATGCTCCGCAAGAAGCGCGAGAGTCTTCTCATCTTCTTCACCGGCAAAGAATCGCCGCAGCGCGTCGTCGAACGGCGAACCCGGTCCTTCAGCCGCTTTGAACAGGGTCAGGCACGACCGGAACTTCAATGCATCGACTTGGCCGAGGATTTGCTCTGCGGTTCGCCGTTCGTGCGAGCAGATCGCATTCACGCACTCCCTGAGCCGTGGTCCGAGCGCCGGATGCGCCAGATACGCGCGTGCCTCGGCGAGCGACGAGATCCCGTAGCGGTCCGACATCCGGCTGGATCCAAGGCCGCGCAGCTGCGGCAGGATGTACCAGATCCAGTGACCGGTCTTGAGACCGGCGTTCAGTTCCGCCAGCGCAGGCTCGTAGTCGTGAACCTGGGCCGCTTGGAAGCGGTTCAGGTCGAACGGATCGTCCTGCAGCGTTGTCATGTACCAGAGTACGACATTGGTTACTTCCATGCCCGGAGCCCGGTAATTCCGGCCGCCACTTTCCGAACGGCGTTCTGCGGTCCAACGGCCGTAGCCCGGCCCGGCGTGGCTGCGCCTACACCGCCGGGCGCGGCTTCGAGGGCGGCAGTGCCGCTCCGTACGGCCGGAATCCCACGCGACGCACGAGCAGCCACCCCATCCCCAGTCCGGAGCACGAAATCAACAGGTTGGTCACGTCCATGAACCGCCCCGCGACCACCACGTGCCCCGCCTCGATGACGACGGCGAGCCACACCCCGGGCCAGAGGTGCGACCAGCGACCAGCGAGGCGGAGCGGCCAGACCGCCAGCAGGCACCCGAGGGGGAAGTACAGGAAGAACTGCTGCGCTACGTGCAGTGCGCTGAACACGTCCGCGCGCCCGGCAAGCGCCTGGAGCGGCACGAAGTGGCCCAGCGTCAACTGATCGGCGATCGCGGCACCGCTCGTTTCGGGAAGAAATGGTCGCCATCCCCACAGCACCAGGAGCGCGGCATACGCACCGAGCGCCGCGCGCGCCCGCGCCGGACCGCGGAAAGTCTGCGAGAGCGGCGCGAGCCACCGATGCGCGGCCCACGCCCCGAACCCCCACGCCACGGCGCGCACCGCGGCCGCCTCCCAACGGATGGGTAGCCTGATGAGCCCGTGCGCGAGTTCGGCGACGATCACGAGCCCCGCGCCAACCACTGCGGCTCTGCGCCATGCTTCCGGGGTTTCGCGCTCGCTGAGCATCATCACGAGCAGGAATCCCGCCGGCGCGAAGAGCAGGAAGTCGGTGACCGGAATTTGCGATAGCGAGAGCGGCAGCGACGCGTGCAACCCCTCGTGCAACCAGGCCACGGGGCCGCCCGGGATATCCGGGAGCTGCTCGCTGCTGAAGAGCGGCGTCAGCGCCTCGCACAGCGTGGCCAGCATGTAGGCCCCCGCCAGCAGGAACGCCGGGATCCCGAGGTACGACCGCGCCCCTTTCGTCCGGCCGATGTCCGCGATCACATAGGCCACGGCAATCGCCCCCGCGAACGCGCCGAACGTATTCGTGGCCAGGTCCACGATGCTCGCGGTACGGACGGGGGAGAAGACCTGCATCCCCTCGACGAGGGCGCTGAGTGCGCAGCCCACCAGAACCGCCTTCCGCACCTCGGCGCGGACCATGCCCGACACCGACGTCGCCACCCAGACCGCCCCCAACCCAGCGAACAGTGCCACGTTCCGCAATCCGTCGACCGCGTCGCGCCAGCCGATGCCCGGATCCAGCGAGCGCGCGAGCCGTCGCGTCGCAGCGGACAGGTCGCCCGACAGGTGAAGATCCGTGAGCGTCGCGAGCGCCACCACGGCGACGTAGGCGATGCGCGCCGTTCGGTAGACCCGGCCGTTGATGTTGGACATCTATGGAAGCTCCAATCTTTGCACCTGGCGTCAAGCCCATGGGACGGGTCTTGGCCGCATTGCGATCCGGCGCTATGCTCTATGCGGTTTTCCGCTCCTGCTCCCAACGCGCCCTATCGCGGAGGTGTACAATGCGCTCAGTCGTCAGGCGTACCCCGCTCGCCCTGCTGGTGGCCATGGTCGGTACTGTCGGTGCACGCAGACCGGTGCCCGTTCAGCCAGCTGCCGACTCCCCCGTTCTGCGCACCGCGGTCACTCTCTCTTTGGTCTCCACCCCGACTGACGCCTGCACTCTGTTGACTCCGGATCAGGTGGGCGCCGCTCTCGGAACTCCGGTTGGCCCCGGGACGTACCGGGGGCTCGGCGATCTCAGCAAACTCTTTTGCAAGTGGACCCCGCCGGGCCCGCGGGGAGCCACCGAGCTCGAGTTGTCGGTGCGCATCATCAAGCAGCTCGAATTCGACATGACGCGGACGACGGCCCGACGCGCAAAGGTCACCCCCGCACCGGGGGTCGGCGACGACGCGTACTTTCTCACCGGGCAGGGCGTGCCCACCAACCTGCGCGTCAAGAAGGGCGCGAACTATTACTACGTGGAGGTTGACGGCAAGGGATTCCACGACAATCTGAGCAGGTCCATGTCGGTGCTCAGCGCCATCGCCAAGGAACTGCCGGGCGGGTAATGGCCCGGCGGGGAGCGGTGCGGACGACGCTGCGCGGCCTGGCGACGCCCGAACGACGACGGGCCCCGGAAGATTCCGGGGCCCGTCGTTCATACGAGGGTCAAGGTGGTCTACTTGAGGTAGAACCAGCCCGTCGTGGTTGAGCCGTCGTTCCACGTAGCGGTCACGAAGTAGTAGTGGCCGGAAACGAAGCCAGTCGAGGATGTGGCGAGTGAGTAGCTGTAGAAGCCGTCGTCGCCGTCGAAGTTTCCGTCGTTGGATACGGTAAAGACGTTGGTCCCCGAGAAGACGGTCGAAGCGGTTGCCTGCCCATTCGTTCCCTTATCCTGCACGAGCAGATTCCCGTAGGCGGTGACGACTGGCCTGCCGGTGGCATCGAGGAGCCGGCACTTGACCGTCACGCTCGTCCCTTGCTTCGGGTTGGACTTGGACGTGGATGACGGCATCGAACTGCTGATCGGGGAGGCGAAGCACCCGGATTGCACGTAGATCACCGTCAGCGTTCCGTTCACGGGGGCCACGGCGTAATCCGGCGGCGCGGGCGGCGAAACGATCGGGGTGGTGACGTTCACACCAGGAACGAGCGTGCCTGGCACGGAAGTGGTGCAAGTGACGGTCCCGGCGTCCGGCGACAGCAGCCCGCCGACCACGCAGGGGAGAGAGGGCACCGGCCCGGCGTAGCTCATCGTTCCACTGCCCGCCGTGGCCGTGGCCGGCAGCTTGGTGATCGTGAACGACGCGGGGCCTCCGCTGCTGCCGGTGTGATTGGCGTCCCCCGAATATGTGGCGCTCGCCGTGTAGCCCCCGGCATCGCGCACGGTGGTGGGTGCGTAGCTCACGGGCACGGAGGCGCTGAGCCCGCCGGCGCCGGTGGCCGTCGCCGTGCACGGATTCTGAACCGCGGCGTCGTATGGCGCTGTAGCCGGGCACGACACGGCGGTGCTGGACGACGCCAGGCCGATAGTGAACGTGGCCGTACCGGTGCTCGTCTGATAGTTGTTGGTCGCGGCGTACGTCGCGCTCGCGCTCGCCGTTCCAGCGTTGGTGTTGTTGCTGTAGTTCACCAGGGTCACGGGCTGGTTGAGACCGTTGGGGCCAGTGACCGTGGCAGTGCAGGCCTCGACCGGCGAGCCGGTGTACGTCTCCGCCGGGCAGCTGAGCGTGGTCGTCGTGGGCGCCGGCGTGATCACGATGGTCGCCGTGGCGGTCGAGACGGCGTACATCGTGCTGCCCGCTCCGCACGTGACCGTGAGCGTGTACGACCCGGCGTTCACCGGTGCCGAACTATCGATCGTGGTATACGAGTACGCCGGTGTGAGACCGTTGGAGCAACTGCCAGTTCCCGGATGCGCGAGTCCGTCGTAGGGCACGGAAGCGCCCGTCGCGCCGGCGGTGGTCGGAATCAGGTCCGCCGTGGCCGTGAACGTGTAGCCGTGCAAGGTGTTGCCTGACGCGTCGAGGAAGACCACGCCGGATGGTGCGTCACCGCCGAACGACGGCGTTCCGGTGACCGCGTTGGGACCGGCGTTCGGGCCAAGGGTCCAGCAGACGCCGGCGCTACCGTTTGCGTCGGTGGCGGTCCCGGCCGTCGTGCCGAAGAGCCCGCAGTTGTTGTTAGTGAGCGTATCGGGCGCGATCGTACCGTCGCCGCTCGTCACGGCCCAAGCCACGGGCACGCCCGTCATGATCGTTCCGTTTGCCGTCTTGATCGTGATCACCGGGCGGCATAACGGGTTGAGCTGTGTGCCGACCGATGTGTCAGCGGACACGCAGTTGCCACTGGCGTCGATGACCGAGTTCGCGTGCGTTCCCGAGTTCGGCACCTTTGGGGCGCTGCTCCCTCCCGGAACTGGCACCGTCATGCCGTGCAGGCCTGGTGCCGGCGCAACCGGCGTACGCTGGAATTCGATGGCCGAGCCGCCTACGCCACCCGTGGCAAACAGGCCGTTGTCCACGGCGCCGAACGGACTGAAGTTGATGGCTGCGCCGCCCACACCACCGGTGGCGAACATCATGGTGCGCGCGTACAGCGTCTTGGGCAGGAACAGATTCGCCAGCCTCTTCAACCAACCCGGAACCTTGCTGGCCGAGCCGAGGGAGGTCGGACAGCCAAGGAAGCTGGGATCGGCGTACGGGGTGACCTCGAACCCGGTGCTGGCCTGGTGACCCAGCCGCAGCCGGGCAAAGACATCCGGGGGCACCGAGGTGCCGAGACAGACCGCGACCACTGCCGGCTGAGCGAGCTGCGACGACGAGGTAACCGATATGAACGTGGGGTACTGGTCGAGCTTGGTATCCAATCCGGACGGACCGTTGGGATCGAGCTCGGTGATGGTGAAGACCGTCGGGACGGTGATCGACCCACCGGGCAGGTTCAGTCCCGTGTTGCCGTCGCCGGTCACCACCGTCTGTGGCTGATTGCTCGGCAGAACGACGTACGTGTCCGACGGCAGCCCGACGTAGCAGAGGATGGCATTGATCGTCGCCTGGATGTTCGCCTGTAGCGTTGGCGAGGTAGTGGGCGAAAGCTGTGCGGTGAGGAACGTGATGAGATCGCGCGCGGCCGCCTGTGCCTGGGGAATCTTGTTCTGCGCCACGAAGACGACCATGGCGGCCAGCTTGGCCAGCGCAGTCTTGGTTTGAGGGCGTCCCGCTCCCAGAATCGTCTGGATCAGCGTCTGTAGAGTGGCTGCGGTGAAGCAGGCTCCCGGACGGGTGGAAAGACTGGGTTGCGGCGGCGACACGCGCGGCTCGGTCGGCGAACTCGCGCCGGGAGTCTTGTCATTGCACCCGACCGCGAGGACCGCTGCGGCGATGGATACGAAAGCGGAGAACTTGCGCATGCGTGGCGGTCTCAGAAGAGGAGGTCGACGATCGATCGAACTGGCGGCAGGGGTGGCGCGAATCCTGGCGCGCGCCGGTTTGCGACGCAAGAGGTATCCAGGCGTACTAAGATTCTCGTTACGATGGCGTTGCCGGGGGAGCCACCGCGCTCGTTACGATCGAGGAGTCGAGTGCAAGACCCATGCCCTCGGTACGCGCGCTACGTGATGCGCGCGCGCATCAGCCGTGCACCGGGCTTCGACTCCGCACAGTTTACCGGGTCGCCGGCCGCTGGGAGCCCGCCTATTTGCTCGAGCCCACCAGCTGCCGGAATGCCGGGTCGCTCTGGAGGGCGCGGAACTGCCACCCGGGATCCTCGCGGTAGCCCGCGATCCGCTGGGGGTTCACGGCGAAGTTCAGCTTGAGCAGCCGCACGGCGTCCGCGTCGTCTCCGAGGATCGTGTAAGCAATGGCGCCGAGCAGCGCGAGGTCGCGAGTGGGATCGACGGTCGCATTGCCCATGGAGGCCGCGACCACGTGCCGGGCACTGTCGGCGAGCGCCCCGTTGGTCTTGCTGGCGCGAGCGATCACCGACGCCACCAGCATGTCGGAATACAGATGCCAAAGCTGCCGTTGCCCTCGAGGGGCGAGCGTGGTCACCGAATCGGCCAGCCGCCACGCGCGCGGGACGTCCGGTAAGAACGCCTTGGTGGTGAGCAGCATGAGCTTGCAGCGCGCGGCGCCATAGTAACCCGGGAACCGGAGATTGAACTCCTGGCACCATTGGTTGGCCTTGTCGAACTCTCCCAGGTCATAGGACGCGAGGACGAGCCGGGTCAACACCAGCTCGGCCCCCGTCTGGAACTCGTCGGCTTCGTACGCGCGCTGCGCGGCGAGAAGCACATCGGTGTTCGTGGACGTGGGATAGTTGTTGTACAGATGCGACAGCGTGGCCCACGCGCCGGCCTGAGTCCGATTGGCCGCCGTGGAGTTCTCCAGGTCGGTTTTCGCGGCAGTAATCAGCGCCGCCTTCCTGGCCGGATCGGTGTCGAGGTTGGAGAGCCAGCTCCAGTACTCCAGCGTGCCGCGCAGTTCGAGCGCGTCGGCGTTATTGGCGTCAATGGCCAGTGCGGCATTGGCGTACGTCATGCCCAGGGTCACCCACTTGCGGACCTGCCCCGGATCGCCACCCACGAGGCGGGAGCGGCGGTATGCCAGGAAGCCGCGCTGCGTCACCGGATCCGGCCACTTGGGGTCGAGCGCGGCGGACTGGGCGAACAGGGAGTCTGCGGCGTGATAGGCGGTCTCCAACCCGGCCGAATCACCGGCCGAGACGGCCTTCTCCATGTCCTTGCGCGCTTCCTGGCCGCGCTGCAACAACAGCCACGCGTCGGAGTTGGACGCTGCGGCGCGCTGCTGCTGCAAGTGCATCTGCTCGCCGAGCTGCCGCCGGATGAGGTCGGCGACGGTGACCGCCAGGGTGTCGCGGATCGCCAGCAGATTGGTGGAAGGGTACGTGAGACTCGCGCGCTGCAGGTTCACCCCGCTCGCATCGTCGAGCCGCACGCCCACCCGGATCCTGTCGCCGTCGCGCTCGACGTCGCCGCGCACGAGATATCCCACGCGCAAGGCATGCGCGATGCTGTCGGGGCCCAGCGAGGACCCACGGAACCGGCTGACGCCGGCGCTCGAGATCACGGTGAAGCTCGACGCACCGGACAGCGACCTGATGAGCGCGTCGGTGAGACCGTCCGCCACCGGGCCGAGCGAATGGTCCTTGCTCTGGTCATCAAAGTAGAGCACCGCCAGGCGGTGCGCCTCGGGGCCGGTGTTGATTGTGCTGCGCGAACCGGCCGCCTTCCAACGCCAGATTCCCCCGGCGGCGGCGACGAGTAGGAGCGCCGCTACCGTGATCACCACCGGCAGCCGCCACGCCGGACCGCGCGCGGGGATGGCCCGCGCCGCCTGCGCGCCGGATGGTATCCGCCGGGAGGACGTCCCCGACATCCGCATGGCGCGCATGGTCGCGGTGGAGCCGGCGGGCATCCCCATCAGTTCGGCAAACTGCGCGGCGGTCTGCGGCCGGTCGGCGGGCACCTTGCCCAGCGCGGCGAATATCGCTTCCTCGACTTCCTCGGGCACCGCGCTCCGCACAATGCGGATGCTCGGCACCTGTTCCATGGCGTGGCGGGCCATGATCTGCATGGAGTTCTGCCCGGTGAACGGCGGCTCGCCGGCCAGCATCTCGTAGAGCATGCATCCCAGGCTGTAGATGTCGGCCGGAGGGCCCACGGCCTCACCGCTCGCCTGCTCTGGAGCCATGTAGTACGGGGTGCCCATGGACATCCCCGTCTGCGTCAGCTTTCGGTCGCCACCTTCGGAAAGGGCACGCGCGATGCCGAAGTCCGCGACGAGCGCGTGACCGCCGCTGAGGAGGATGTTCTCGGGCTTGATATCGCGGTGCACGACGCCCTGCGCGTGCGCGTAACCGAGGGCGTCGCTCACCTGCAGTGCGATGGCTACGGCGTCGTCCACGGGCAGCATGCGCTCGCGGTCGAGGCGGTCGCGGAGCGATTCGCCCTTCACGAACGGCATCACATAGTAGAGCAGGCCGTCCGCGGAACCGGAGTCGTAGAGCCCCAGGATGTTGGGATGCTGGAGCTTGGCCGCGAGCCGGATTTCGCGCTCGAAGCGTTCGGCGCCCACGGAGGCCGAGAGATCGGGATGCAGGACCTTGATCGCCACCTCTCGCTCGTGCTTCAGATCCTTGGCGAGAAACACGGTGGCCATGCCGCCACGGCCGAGTTCGCGCTCGATTGCGTAGCGGTCGCCGAGTGCCGTGCGGAGCCTGGCCAGCGTATCGGACGCCGGCGGCTCCTCGGAAGACGCCTGCCTGGCCGCCATCTCGACAGTGAAGTTCCGCCCGCAGCGATGACAGAAGATCGCGTCGGCCGCGAGCGGCGTGCTGCAGTTCGGGCAGGAGTCCGGCATCAGGGGGTGCCTCTGGAAAGGAACTGCAATCTCGCCGGGGCAATATGTCGCGGCGCCGTGCCGGCCGCCAACGGTCGCGAAGCGCCGACCGCAGGGCGGGGGGAACTGGACGGCTCAGAGGGCGCCGGTGAGCGGGGGCCGGAGCTTCAGCGCAACGCTCGCAACATGGACTCGGCCGCCCGGTCCCACCCCCGCTTCCGCCATCCGGCGGCGATTGCCGGATATTGCCGTGCATAGCCCGGTGCGAGGCGCAGAGCGGCTCTGAACTCCGCGGTCGCTGCGTCGAACTGCCCGAGCTGCGTGTAGAACGCTCCGAGCGTGAGACGATTCGCCGGCTGATCGGCGTTGTACCGTTGGCTCGCAATGAACTCCGCGGCGGCGGACTGGAAGGCGGGCCGCGCCGGCGAGGTGTCGATGGTGGCGGACAGCGGCGCGAGCACCCAGGCCGCCCCCTGGCGCACGGCGCGCGTCCGATCGCCGAGCAGAGGCACGACAAAGGCGAGCTGCGCCCGCGCCGGCGCCGCCTCGAGAATCTGGAGCGCGGCGAGGCGAACCAGCGGATCGGCGTCGCGCACCGATCGCTGGGCCGCGTCGAAGGCGACCGGGCCGGGGTGGCGGCTCAGGCGCGCAAGCGCCGACGCGCGGATGATGGCGGGCTCCGCCGCGTCCGCCGCCGCGCCGGCGAGTGAATCGTTCGCTCCCGCTAGGCCGCGGTCGTCGGCGGCGAACGCCCCCGCGAACCGTTGGCGGTCGTTCGCGCCGGGCTGGTGGCCGTACCAGGCGCGCACCGTGGCCGCGGCCCACTGGGCGTCATGATCCGTATGACAGCGGTTGCAGGCGTTCGGCACGCCCATGCTCACCGACAGGTCGGGCCGCGGAACACTCATGCCGTGGTCGGGCCGTGCCTGAATTCCCATATAAGTGGTAGTGGGCATGTGGCAGGACACGCACTGAGCCCCTGCGCTGCCCGCCGCATGAAAGGTGTGGGCGGCGGTGTCGTACGTAGATGCGCGATGGCACTGCCCGCACAGTTGGTTGCCCGGCCGCCGAAGCTGGTCGGAGTGTGGCTCGTGGCAATCGGAGCAGGTCACGCCGGCGTGATACATCTTGCTCTGCCGGAACGAGCCGTAGACGTACACTTCGTCCATCTGCTCGCCGTCCGGATAGTAGAGATCGGAGTCGATGAGGTCGGGAATGTAGAAGTCGAGCAGCGGCGCGCCGGCCGTGTAGCCATCCGCGATGTGCATACGCCGCGCGTGGCATTGCGCACACATATCGATTTCATAATCGGTAGTTCGAACGACGCTCCGATGCGCGATGCTGGCTCCCGGATCCATGAGCCACTCCACACCGCGCCGCTCCGTGAGCCGGGCCGGCAGCCCATCGTCGTGCCAGAAAAGCCGGCGCCTCCACGCGGGGGCCGCGGCCCACTTCACGTGTGCGGATCCCGGCCCGTGACACGCTTCGCACCCCACGGCAAGTTCGGCCACGGTGGTGCGGTACGTCTCGCTCCCCGCATCGTACCCCTTCCGGACGCCGGTGGAATGGCAGTCGGCGCACATGAAGTTCCAGTTGTACGCCGGGCCCGTCCAATGCAGTTCGTTGGCGTCGGCAGCTCGAGGGCCCGAAGTCGGCGAGAACCATCGCTGGCCGCCGCTCGACGCGGGGCGAGCATCCCAGGCCACGGTCAGCGCTTGGAGGCGGCCGCCGGGGAAGTCCACGAGATACTGCTGGAGCGGCCACACGCCGAACGTGTAGCGGACCGTGAAGTCGTGAGGGCGCCCGTCGGCGCCTTGTGTGTTGACGACGTACTCCTCGCCGCGCCGAACGAACGTGGTGGTCACACCGCCGCCGGAAAAGCTGCTGCCGTCGAACCGGCCGAGCACGGTGGCGGGCCGCGCCTGCTGCATGGCGGCCGCGTGATGCGACGTGTGCCACGCCGTGTATTCCGCCGCGTGGCAGCGCGCGCACTGCGTGGAGCCGACGAACGTGAGCGATCGCCCGGGAGCGGCCTCACCCGGGGGTGCGCCGCGATGGCGCAGGACCAGCGCCGTCACGCTGACCGACACGATGACCACGGCCGCGGCGCCAAGCGCCAATCGCGTTCCCGCCTGCATGCTAGATAGGTAATTGATGATTCCGGGTCCTGCTGGAACGGCCGGGTTGGTTTGCCCGGTTCGGTATCTTCAGCTCGGCTGGCTCCCCGTGCTCCGCCGCCGTAAGATCCGAAGTACCCGCGGTCCCTGAACGGCCGGCAGCGTGCCGTCCAACTCGCAACCGCGCAGCACACCGGATCTTCTTCATCGTCATGCCCGCTCCCCAAGTCATCTCGATTCTCGATCCGGCCCAGCTCCTCGAGCGGGCAGTGGAGGGCTTGTTCCCGGTTCCCGCGGCCACGGCCGAACACCCGTGGCCGACGCTGCCCGCCTGGGTGGTGCTCCGGCAGGGCGGGCTGCGGGATGATTTGCATCGCCTCGCCGCCGAGCGGAACGTCGCCGGGTGGTTCGATTCGCCGGTCTGCCTGTTCAGCGAGATCGCTCGGCGCTGGGGCGCGGGCGAGGAACCTCGCCCGCTCACCGAGCCGGAGCGGCACGCGATCCTCTCGGGCCTGATCGACCGGTTCGGCGGCACGATATTCGGCAGAGCGCGGGGTGGGGAAGCATGGGTGCCGGCGGTGGATCGCCTTTTCGGCGAACTGGCGAGCGAGGGAATCGATGCCGGGTCCTTCGAGCGTGCGGCGACCCAATCCGCCGCCGATGAATTCTCCCGCGACCGCGCCGGGGTGCTGGGGCGCATCCATATAGAATGGACGGCGGCGCTGGAACGCATGCAGCGCGGCGACGGGCGCGACGGCAACGTGCGCCTGGCGCGGGAGATCGCCGCTGACCCCGCCGGCTTTGCCCAGCGGCTGGGCGGGCGGCGCGACGTGCGCCTCGTGGGGCTGGCCGACCTGCGCGGCGGCTGGCGGTTACTCATCGGCACGCTGGCGGCGAGTCCGGCGCTCGACCGGCTCGAGATCCTGACCACCTTCCCTCTGGAATTGCCGCCGGCGCTTGGCGCCAACCACATGGAACTCGGCCAGGCTCCGACGTTTGCGCGCGCGCTGTTCTCGGAAGCCGCGTTCTCGGGGCCGACGGTTCGCCTGATCGAGGCACCGGATGCGGCGCGCGAAGTCGAGGCGATTGCCGTGCGCGTGCGCGCGTTGCTGGACGACGGCGTGCCGCCGACGCGCATCGCCGTCGTGGCGCGGAAGGCGCGTCCGTTGGTGGACGAAATGGCCGGCGCGCTGGGCAAGCTCGGCGTGCCCGTGACCGCCAGGCGGCGCACGGCCCTGTCGCACACCGGGCCGGCGCGAGCGCTGCGAACGATCCTCGCTACGGTGAGCGAGTCGTGGACCCGCCACAGCATCGTGGAGTTGGCCGAGAATCCGCTACTCGCCACCGGGCTCGATCCAGCGGTGGTGAACGTGGTCGGATTCGCCGGCCAGCTCACGAGCCGCGACGAATGGCGCGACGCGTTCGCCCAACTACTGGCGCAATGCGAAGCCCATGATCGCGGCGAGGACGATGAGGACGAACACCGGCTGCAACTTCCGAAAACGGAGGACGTGGTCCGGACGCTCGCCGCGTGGGACGCTCTGAAGCCGCGACTCACCGAGCTGGAGGGTGTACGTCCGCTCGCCGCCTGGTTCAACTGGGCCGGCGAGACGTTGCGCGACGGCGCTTGGGGGCTGTCGCAGGCCCTCGCTCGGCCGCTGGACGATCGTGCGGTGTGGCAGGCGGACGTTCGCGCGCGCGACCTGATTGCGGAGTATGCGCTGGTCTGGCACGGAGCGCTCACGACGTTCGGCTCCGACGCTGCTCCCATTGACGCGGCCACCTTCGGCGGACGGTTCAAGCTGCTGCTCGACCAGGATCTGATCACGCCGCCCGAAACCGAGTTCGGCGTGACGGTGGGTGAAGCGCTGGCAGTGGGTTGGCGCGCGTTCGACCACGTATTTGCCATCGGGTTGTCCGCCGGGGTGTTCCCGCAGCGGTCCGTGAGCGAAGGAATTCTGGACGGGGACGATCGCCGGGCGCTGATCGCGGCAGGACTCCCGCTGGACGCCCCCGATGCCTGGCGCCCCCGCGAGAGCGAGCTGTTCCGCGTGGTCTGCGCCGCGCCGCGCCAGACGCTCACGCTGAGCTGGCCCGTGATGGATGCCGATGGGCGCGACGTCGCCCGCTCGGCGTTCGCGGACGAGGCCGCGGCGGCGCTGGCGCGCTCGCGCGGCCTGCAGGAAGAAGACGATGTGCTGGAAGAGGCCGGCATTCTGGAACGCATGCCCACGAATCAGGCGCTCGTGCCCCGATACCCCGTGGCCCGCGATGCCGCGGCAGTGGCGCATGCGCGGGAGGCAGCCGCTCGCGAGCGAGACCGTTCGCTGGAGCCGAGCGCGTGGAACGGCCGGATCGAAGATCCGGAGCTGCAGAACTGGCTGGCAACGCGCTACGGTGAATCGTTCGTGTGGTCGGCCACGCAGTTGGAGCAGGTAGCCAAGTGCCGGTGGCACTGGTTCGCGCAGCGGCTGCTCCGTCTCGATCCCAAGGCCGATGCCGATGACCTCATGGAGCCGACAGTGCGCGGCTCGTTGGTGCACGACGTGCTCGACCGGTTCTTCTCGGCGGCCGGGGCAAGAATGAATGGGCCGGTGTTCCTGCGGGAGTCCGACCGCGGGTGGGCCGAGCCGCTGATGTCCGCCTCGCTCGGCGACGCGTGGAACGCGGCCAGGTCCAAGGGACAGTGGCTCGGTCCGGAAGCGCTGTACGACGTGGCGCTGAACGAACTGGCCACGGAACTCCAGGGCTACCTGGCGTTCGAGATCGAGTGGAACGAGAAATCATTCGACAACCGGACGAACGCGTCCAAGCAGATCCGCACCGGCGCCGTCGAGGGCGAGTTTCCGTTCGATCGTGTCCCTCTGTCGGGCGATGGGGTCAGCTTCCTGCTGCGCGGCTCCATCGACCGCGTGGACCGTGGGGTGGACGAGCGCGTGGAGGGTTCGGAGCGGTACATCGCGGCCATCGACTACAAGAGCAGCATCTACTCCACACCGGCGGCAGGCAAGCCTGCCGGGTGGGACGATGGCGTGGTGCTCCAGGTGCCGCTGTATGCCGCCGCACTGCAGCAGCTCCGCCCCAATGATCTGCTCGCGCGCATGGAGTACCGCAGCATTCGGCCGCCAAAGCCCGTCCATTCGCTGTCCTTTGCACCGCTGAAGAAGGGCGAACTGCAAGATGCACCGGAGGCCGGCGAGAAGTTGGCCGCGGCGCTCGGCGCGGCGGGCAAGCGCATTGCCGACGTGCGCGCCGGCGTGCTGCCCGCAGATCCGGCGGTCTCGTGCGGGTGCTCGCCATATTGCCCGGCGCGCGACGTGTGTCGCATTCCGGGCGGTCCGGTGGAGGCCGGCCGATGACTCGGCTCACCGAGGCCCAGCTCGCGGTGGTGGCCAGTACGGCCGACCATCTGCTGGTGCACGCCGGCGCGGGTTCGGGAAAGACCACCACCGTGGTGCAGGCGCTCTGTCACAACCTTGGTGTGCCGGTGGTCGTTGACGAGGTGCCCCTGGCTCCGGTGCCCGCGCCGTTGGCGTTCGATCAGATCGCCGCCATCACCTTCACCAACCAGGCCGCGGCCGATCTCAAGCGCAAGCTGCGCGGCGCGTTGCGCGCCGGGCAGCGCCGCGATCTCGCTGCCGAGGTGGACTCGGCGCGCATCGGCACCATCCACGGATTCTGCGGGGATCTGCTTCGCGATTTCGCGCTGCGCGCGGGAACGCCTCCCGGCCGGCGGGTGCTCGAGGAAGGCGAGACCACCGAGATGGCTGTGGACTGTGCGCATGATGCGCTTCGCCGCGCAATCGAAGCGCGCGACGTAGCCGGGTTGGACGACCTGCTCACGGGCCGCAAGCTCAAGGATGTCAGCCGATGGGTGGCGTCGGCATCTGAAGACACCGATCGCCTGGCGCGGTGGAAAACGAATCCCGGCGTGTTGCGCCCCCACGAGCGCGCGCTGGTAGCTGTCGCGCAGCGGGCCGCGACGCTGCGACGCGAACGGATGGATCGCGAAGGGGTGCTCGACTTCGACCGCATGATCACCGCAACCCGTGATCTGCTGCAGGATGACGTCGTTCGCAGGGCCGTGCAGCAGCGCGTGCGGCTGCTGGTGCTCGACGAGTTTCAGGACGTGGATCCGGCGCAACGCGATATCGCCTACCTGCTCGGCGGCATCGCACAGTCCGATCCGCAGCCCACGCGCATCGTGCTGGTGGGCGATCCCAAGCAGAGCATTTATCGATTCCGGCGTGCCGACGTGACGTTGTGGACCGCTGTGGCGAAGCAGTTTGACGGCGGGGCGGGCGCCGTGCTGCCGCTCGGGGCGAACTTCCGTAGCAAAGCAGCCATCCTGGGACTGGTGGACTTCACCGTGGGCAAGATGTTCGCCCAGCCCGTGGCCCCCGACGGGAAGCGGCAGCCGTTCGAAGTGGAGTACGCACCGCTCGAGGCGCTGGCGGCGTGGGCCGACGGGGACGGAGCGGTGGAACTGTTGGTAGTGCCCGCCGCGGATGATGGAAAGGCACGGAACGCGGAGGACGTGCGGGATTTGGAGGCCGCGGCCGTGGCCAGGCGGATGGTGGAGTTGAAGGAGGAAGGCACGCGGTTCGGCGACATGGCCATTCTGCTCGCTGGCTGGGGCGCCGTCGACAAGTATGAAGCTGCACTTAGAAAGGCAGGTATCCCGAGCTACGTGCTGCGGTCCGAGGGCTTCTGGCAGGCGCGTGAGGTACTCGATTGCGTGCTCGCCTTGCGTGCCGTCCGCGATCCGCGGGACGATGTGGCATTGACGGGCTTTCTGAAGAGCCCGTTCGTCGGCGTGCGAGACGACACGCTGCTGGCGCTCGCACGAGAGCCGAGGGGGGCCGGGCTCGCGGCGGCATTGGAGCGGGTGGAGTGCGAGGGGGCGCTTCTCGCCCGCGCGGCCAGAATGTTGGCCACGCTGGGGGCGCTGCGCGATCGCGTGAGCGTACATGAGCTGCTGCGCCGTCTTCTATATGATTCCGGCTATGTGGCAGCGATTGCACTCGATGGCGACGACGGCCAGCAGCGCGTTGCCAACGTGCGAAAGCTGGTTCGCATGGCTGCCGCCGTCCCTGACCAATCGCTGGGCGAATTCCTCCGAGCCATCGCCGAGCAGCGTGAGCGGGAGGATCGGGTGGCGCCAGAGCGGCTCTACCGAGATCGATCCGACGTGGTGACGATCACGTCGGTTCACAGCGCAAAGGGTCTGGAGTGGCCGACCGTGTTCTGGTGCGACCTGGTGCGTGAGGTCAAGCCGGGAACCGACAAGTATCTGGTAGGGCGCGACACGTTGTCCGTGAAACAGGAATCCCTCGACAGCGCGGATGACGAAACCGGTGACCCCAACCACGAGGCGCTGGCCGAAGCGTTGGCGCTTGAGCAGCGTGCGGAAGCGTACCGACTCTGGTACGTGGCGACCACGCGGGCAAAGGAGCGCCTGGTGCTCAGCGGTATTCCCCTCGGCACGCTGCGGGGGGCGGGGCTCTCACCGGTGCGCATGCTTCGCGACGCGTTCCCGGGCCTCGAGGCCGGAGCCGAAGTCGAGTACACGAGTCATACAGGAATGTCGTATCACGCTGTGGTGGCCCCGTGCGACGGTGTCGCGGCCCACGCGGCCCTGCCGCCGTCAGCTGCACCGGATCTCATGCTACCGCCGGCGACCCTTGGTGCGCCGAGTGGTGGATTACGGCTGTCCGCCTCTCAGTTGATGTCGTTTGCGCATGACGCGGAGGGGTGGTGGGACCGTTACGTGCTCAAATTCGACGGGGCCGATGCGGGCGGTCTGAGCCGAGTGGGGGCCACGGCCATCGCGACGGGACTCATCGTGCACGAGGTCTTGGAACAGTTCGAGGCGGAAGGCGTGGACGTTGCCGAGTTGATCGAGGACGCCATAGCCAACAATGACAGCGATGCCCCCGAGGCCGACAGTACGCTTGGGCTCGCGTATCGGGCCTATGTGCGAGCGCGGATCGAAGCGGCGACCACTTCCCCCGTTTGGCAGGCGGTCGCGGCTGCGCCATCTGCGCGGCGGGAGCTGACGTTCACGCGGCTTGTCGAGGGCGGCTCGGCTATCAACGGTGCGTTCGACCTGGCGGCGCGCGATGGTGATTCGGCGCGAGTGCTGGACGTCAAGACGAGCGGCGCCGGCGCGAGCGCGCTCACGGAGCGCTATGGAGTGCAGGCGGCGGTGTACACCGATGCGGCGCGGGCGATCGGCGGGGCGCGGGAGGTGTCGTTCACGCTGCTGACGGTGCCGGCCGGAGTGGCCGTGGCCGTGGTTCCGGCCGTGGATGTCGGGGCGCTGGTGGCGAGGCTGCGTGCATGTCCCGGGTTCAGCGCCGCCGCCCGACACTAGGGCTGCATGACGTTCCCAAGTGAATCAGCGTTCTGGGCGACGATCGCGCAGCCTTCAAGCGCCTGCAATAGCGGCAGTCGGTTGTCCTGATTCCATTGAACGTAGGCCTTTAGATTGGCAAGCACTTCTGCAGCGCGCGTGCGCAAGCGGTGCACAGCAGGCCGATCGCGACTCAGCGTCGTGAGCGCAATGAACCCCCGGATTCCGGGAACGAGCTTACGGCGAATTGCATTGCCCCAGCCGGGGTACACCCAGTCGAGCGTTGTCATGCTTACGCTGGCCGGAAAGCTGATCACCGCCTCCAACCGCCGTGCAACCTCGAGAGAATCGGGACCAGTGGAGGGGTGCGAGTGAAGCAACTCCGTCGCGGCGGCCACGGCGAGCAGCACACGCCGGATGCTGTCGGCTCGCGGCGTCGTATCGACGTAGACGTCGGCCCGCTCTGGCGCAACCGCCTGCGCCACGCGCCTATATACATAGTAGGGCCAGACCGCTGCCTGCGCCGTCGGCAAGAACTCGCCGAACAGCAACCATTCACCTACGCCGTTGTCTCGCACATACCGGTAGTTGAAATATGTTGCGGCCGCAGACGCGGAATACAGATACAGGCCGAGTATGACGACCCCAACGCTTGCAATGCTCCGCCTCACACACGCCTCCGAACGAACGGTGGCACCTCTCTCCATGCGCATCGCCATACCGACGAGCGCTCAGTACCCATCACCTGCGATCAGCACGCCGAAGCGGGGCTCCGATTGGCAGCCCCGCGGCGTCTTTACATATTCGTCATGTGATTCAGCCGCCAATGTATGCGGGAAGGCGGTTCGCGCAATCAGGAGAATTCGGCGGTGGATTGCTCTGTCAGCGGGCTGTAAGGTTCGGGTTCCTGAGTGGTGCCGAGGATGATCGGGCCGTCTAGTAAGGGGTGTTACCGCCGTGACGGGCGCGCGGTTTGCGTGCGGAACGTTCCGAACGGATCGACGGGAGGCCACACGTGAGAATTCGGCGGAGAGAATTCATCGAGGTTCTGGGAAGCTGGGTGGCTTCGCTACCGGTCCTGGGTCTACGGCGACCGGTTGGGGCGGGAGCCGTCAATGAAAAAACCCCGATCGGCTCCAGAGTGCACGCCGCGCCGGGGGTTGACACGCTGGCCCTGAAGACCCGGCGAGCCACGTTCGTCATCGATGCGACGGGGGCGTTCACCGCCATACGTGCGATCGGCGGCAACGGACGCGACTACCTCGCGCCTGAACAACCGGCGCCGGTATTGCGCGTGCGCGTGGCCGGTACGTTGCATGCGCCGAGTCGCGCGGCTTGGGACGGGGGCGCGGGGGGAAACACCTTGACGCTCGATTACGCAGGCATCGGGGCGACGGCCGTGCTGGCGGTGCGCGCGAAGCCGACACACGTGACGCTTGAGTTGCGAGAGTTGCGCACCACCGGCCAGGTCGACCTGGTGCTATGGGGGCCGTATCCGATCGGTATTGGCGACCTGATTGGAGAGGTCGTCGGCGTCGTGCGGGATTCCGAGTTCGCCGTGGGCATTCAAGCGCTCAACGCCAAGACGATGGGGGGGTATCCGTCCCGGGAGAGCGACATCGAACCGGATCGCCCTCCGGCCGACGACACCGGCAGCTACCCCGGCTTGGCGGATGAGTTGAAGCAGCAGCAGCTCTGGCGCGGCGACACCGCCACACGCACGGCGTTCGGCAGCACCTTGCAGGCCTACTGCCGGAACCGGAATCGCGAGCGCGTCATCAGCAATTGGGGATACGAGGAGTTCGAAGCCCTGCCGTTTGACGACGGCGGTCCGATCGGCAGCAAGATCGCCTTGTTCGCCGGCCCGGCAGCCGAGGCGTTGGCGACTCTGGGAGAAGTCGAGGTGGCGGAAGGGTTGCCGCATCCGATGCTTGACGGCACGTGGGCGAAGATCGCGCCGGGAGCGACCGCGTCGTATCTCATCGTGGATTTTGGGGAGACCACGATCGACCGTGGCATCGAGATGACGCAGCGCGCCGGATTGAAGTATCTCTACCACAGTTCGCCGTTCGAGACATGGGGTCATTTCAAGCTCAAGGCCGGGTTGTTCCCGAACGGCTGGGACGGGTTCCGGGACTGCGTCGCGAAAGCCCGCAAGGCCGGTATCGGTGTCGGCTTTCACACGCTCTCCAACTTCATCACGCCGAACGATCCATTCGTGACGCCCGAACCGGACCCGTGGCTGGCGCGCATCGGCGCGAGCGAACTCACTGCCGACATTGACGCGGCGCAGACGGAAATCCCGGTTGCAGACCCCGTCTGGTTTCAGAAGAAGACCACCTTGAACACGGGTGTCGTCGGTCAGGAGCTGGTTCGCTACGACGGCGTCTCAGCCCGTGCGCCTTGGCGGTTGCTGAACTGCGAGCGGGGCGCGTGGGGCACGACCGCCGCCGTGCACCACGAACGCGATGCGGTGGGCAAGCTGATGGATCACGAGTACAAGGTGTTCCTGACCGACGCCGCGCTCGCGCAAGAAGTGGCACGCAACATCGCGGACTTTTGCAACCACACGGGCGCGCTGCAGCTGTCGTTCGACGGATTGGAGGGCAACTGGTCCACCGGCATGGGGCAATACGGGTGCTCGTTGTTCACGAAGACGTGGTACGACGCGCTCACGCCGACGCTCCGCGGGCGCGTCATCAACGATGCGAGCAATCCCCATCATTTCACCTGGCACATTGCCACGCGGTACAACTGGGGCGAGCCGTGGTATGCCGGCTTCCGGCAGAGCCAGACGCTCTACCGGCTGAAGAACCAGCTCTTCTACACCCGTAACCTGATTCCACGCATGCTCGGCTGGTTCGCCGTGCGCGAGGAAACCACAGTGCAAGATGCCGAGTGGCTCTGCGCACGGGCGGCCGGGTACGATGCCGGGTTCGCAGTGGCCACCAGCTTCGAAAGCAAGGCGACGCAGAGCAGCAGCGATGCAGCCGGCACGGACGAAAGGAAGGCGGCGATCTTCGACGTGATCGATCAATGGGAGACCGCCCGGCGGAGCGGCGCGTTCCCGGAGAGCGTGAAGCCTGGCCTGCAGGACGTGAACCGTGAGTTTCGTCTGTTGGCCGTCGGGGCGGGCGAGTGGGAACTGCAGTCCGTGAACCCATCAGGTCCGGCGGTGCGGATCAAGGCGTGACGGCCGGCGCTCTTGGACACCCACTCGCTTCAGCGGCCCTCTCCCGTCCGCTCTCGCAGCGTCTGAACCCAGTTCTGCACCACGATGAGCTGCCGGTCGTCGTCCGCCGACTTCAGCATCACGAAGCGCTTGCCGTCGGGCGCAATGTCGTAATCGGGATGGAAGAGATCCAGATCGTAGCTCGCGTCGAAGATGTCGCGGCGCCCGGTCACGGCGAGCGCCGGGGACGTCTGCACCGAAACCTCCACCAGCTTGGTTCCGTTGCGGTAGAACAGGCTCCGTCCATCGCGGGACCAGAGCGGTTCCATGGCTCCGCCGCTCGACACCGGCACCTGGCCGCCGTTGCCTGACAGGGCTCTGAGATACACCTCGTACTGGCCCGACTGGTCGGAGACGTAGGCCAGCCACTTCCCATCGGGCGAGACGCGGGCCATGAGTTCGTCGGCCGGTGAATCGAGGAGCGGCGCGGGTTTCGCCCCGCCGCCGATTGTGATTTCGAGGATGTCGCGGTTGTTGTTCGGTGTGTCCTCGCGATAGATGACGGACCGCCCGTCGGGCGTCACGATGCCCTCGCGGATGTTGTTCGCCGACGCATACACCGCTTCGGCTGGCGCGCTGCCGTCGGCGTTCTGCCACCAGAGCGAGTACTTACCGCCCGCCCGGTTCGAAGAGAACAACACCTTCTTGCCGTCGGGAGTCCACTCTGGCCGGTCATTGAATCCGTCCGTGGTGAGGCGCTGGACCGTGCGCGCGGCGAGATCGTACACCCAGATGTCGGTGCCCTGGGCGCGCTGCACGTCGAACGCGATCCGCCGCCCATCGGGGGAGAAGCGCGGATGGGAGTACGCCTGCTTCTGCTCGATGAGCACGGCGGCCTTGCCGGCTTCATCCACCATCATCAGCTGATTCATGCCGCCGCTGTGCACGTAGACCAACGTGCCACTTGCCGAGATCGCAGCGGCCGCGACGTTCAAGCTCGTCGCAATGCTGTCGGCCACCTGGACCGGTGGTCCCACCTGCAGCGTGCGACTGTTGAACGGCGCAGCCATCAGCCCGCCGTCGTTGCGCACGTACAGCAGGTGGTCGTCCGCGACGCCGAGCGGCACGACTCCACCGAGATTCCTGAACACGGTGGACTTGCCGGTCGCGAGCGAGATCACGCCCATACGCGCATTCGACAAGCTTCCCCCCGCGCTCGTGTAGAGCACCAGCCGCCCGTCGCCTGCCGACCGCGGATCGTATTGCAGGCCCGCGTCGCGCCCGGTGTCGGGGGTGGAGAACTGGACCGGCGTGCCGCCATCGGCCGACACCCGCCAGAGCCGATGCTCCTGCGCCAGGAGCCGCATGCCGAATACCAGCGTCTGGTTGGACACCCACGTCAGGCCGGTCAACCCACCCACTGGGCAGAGCGTGGTGATCGAGCCGCCGTCCAACGGCATCTTCTTGAGCAGTTGATCCCCGGAAACGAATGCGAGCCACTTCCCGTCGGGCGAGAACTCGGGGAACGTCGCTCCCACGGTTCCGGCGAGTGCCTGGGGGCGGAGTTGGTCGATGGGCTGCATGTAGAGTTGGCTTCCGCCGCCCGTGGTGGCCGAGTACACGATCCGCCTGCCATCGGGAGAGATCGCCACGGTGGCGCCGGTTCCCGAGAGCGGGAACGCCAGGCGGGCGCCAGGAGCGAGTTGCGCGACGAACCGCATCACCCCTCCGGTGTCAGACGCCGGATGCCGCGCCCACCCCCACACGGCGGCGGCGAGCGCGAGGGCGAGTGCGGCTGCCCACGGTACCGGGGAGCGGAGCCTCAATCGCGAGCCGCGGCCGGCCGGCAGCGCGCGCGACGTGGAGGCTGCTGCGGCGCCCGTGCCGCCGCCTCGCCCGTCGAGCGCCTCGGCAAATGCGTGCGCCGAACTCCACCGGTCGGCCGGCAGCTTCTCCAGCGCGCGCAGCACCGCGTGCTCCACGCCCGGCGGCACTGCCTTGCGTTGGGCGGCGAGCGGTCGCGGCTCCTCCGTGATCACGCGCGCCACGATGGCCTGCACGGTGGACCCCGTAAACGGCGGGTCGCCGGTTAGCATCTCGTAGAGCACGGTGCCGAGCGCGTAGATGTCGGCGCGGGCGTCGATCTGCTTCTCGCCCATCGCCTGCTCGGGCGCCATGTATTGCGGCGTGCCCAGCGAGAGACCGGTCTGGGTCATGCGCTGTCCGCCGGCCTGCTGCACGGCGAGAGCGATTCCGAAATCGGCGACCAACGCGTGTTCGCCCTGAAGCAGGATGTTCTCAGGCTTGATGTCGCGGTGGACGATGCCGAGCCCGTGGGCGTAGGCGAGGGCATCGGCCACTTCGCGCGCAATGCGCAGCGCGTCGTCCACCGGCAGTTGGTGCTCCCGCTCGAGTCGCGCGCGGAGCGTCTCGCCGGGAACGAACGGCATGACGTAGAACAGAAGCCCGCCGGCCTCGCCGCTGTCGAGCAGCGAGAGGATGTGCGGGTGCTGGAGCTTGGCCGTGGTCTTGATCTCGGTGAGGAATCGCTCACCGCCCAGCGCCGCGGCGAGATCGGGGTGCAGCACCTTGATCGCCACGTCGCGGTCGTGCTTCAGGTCGTGCGCCAGGTACACCGTGGCCATGCCGCCGGCGCCGATCTCGCGCTCGACGCGGTAGCGGTCACTGAGGGCAGCGGTGAAGCGGTGGACGACGTCGGACGTCAGTCAGTGCCCCGCGAGTTGTGGGATTTTGGAGCGTTTGTCGGGAAGTCCCGCCCCGGATGCGCAGAATATGCGCGCCGGGCGGGCCACCGGTAAGACGCCGGGAGCGCCGGGTCCGGTTGCCGCGCATGATCAGACTAGCGGAATGCATCTGGAGCTGTAGCTTCCCCCGATTCCAAAGTCGCTGGCTTTCTCCCCCCATGGAGGGACCATGAAGCTCCTCGCTACCCGTCTTGCACTGGTTGCCGCCGTTCTGGCACCCGCCGCCCTCAGCGCACAGGCGGCGGCCGCCGGCGCGGCGCCGGCTACCAACGTCCTCACGATCTACCGCGAGTCTGTCAAGCCGGGCAAGGACGACGCGCACAATGCCCACGAGAACGCGTGGGCGCGAGCCGTCGCCGCGACCAAGTCGCCGACCCCGTTTCTCGCCGTCACGGCGATGAGCGGGCCCGACGAAAACTGGTATATCTCCGGGTTTGCCGATTGGGCCGACTGGGAGAAGACCAACAAGGCCAACGACGACAACGCGCCGCTCACCGCCGTCAACAAGCAGTTCTCGGCGCCGGAGTCGGAGTACCTGAACGACGGTCGCATGATGGTGCTGAGGCGCCGCGCGGATCTGAGCTACGGGTCGGGCGACATCGCCCACAGCCGGTACCTAGTGGTGACGCGAGTCTCCACCAGGCCGGGGCATACCGCCGAGTACGTCGAGAACCGGTTGAAGGTCAAGGCGGCGAACGAGAGCGTCAACGCGCCCGACAAGTACACGATGTGGCAGGCCGCGGCCGGTGCGCCTGCGGGCACCTTTTTCATCCTCCGGGTCGTGAAGTCACTGGCCGAGCTGGATCCAGACACCACGAGTAACCGCGCCGCATACATGGCGGCGCTTGGCGACTCGACCGTCCTGCAGAAGCTGACGGCGAACCAGGCGGCCGCGATCATTAGTTCGGAGACCGATGTCTTCGCCTTCGCCCCGGAGCAGAGCATCCCGTTCCCGGCATGGGTAACGGCCGACCCGGGTTTCTGGAAGCGCAAGGCGGCGCCGAAGAAGACGCCGTAGTCGCATCGGTGACGAGCGAAACGAGCGGCCGCTCCCGAAGGAAAGGGGGCGGCCGCTCGGTGCGTTCCGCACCGGTTCTGCGTGGTGTCCATCCCACGATGGAGGCCGGATCTGGCGATCGGATCGGAATGCGTGCAATCTGATACCATCAGAGATGCGAAACCGCACCGCCGGAGGTTGACATGGCTCGCGCCGATTCTCCTCTCAGCCGCTCGATCGGGTTGTCGGGCGCCATCCGCTGGTATATCGCGGTGGTGGCCACGATCGCCGTCGGGGCCGCCTTCGTGGAACGTCACTACGCCCTGGGGACGGTTGGCGTGGTGTTCCTGTTCGGTGCGGTGACACTCGCGTATCGGGCGTGGCGCGCGCGGTCGGAGTCGGGCCCCACCGACCCTGGGCGATGACGGGCCGCGTACGCGGTGGGGTCGCGCTGTTCGCACTGTCAGCCTCGCTCCTGGGGAGCTGCGCGAAAGGGACGACGGCCGTCAAAGTCTGCACGCAGATCGGGTGCGTGAGTGGCGTGATCGTCGTGGTCGACGGCGCCGGTGCCGGGCAGGTCACCAGTCTTGCCGCGAGCGCGCCCGGCGATACCGCGATCGTCCGCAACTGCACGCCAACCACGCCTTGCACGGGTGCGCTGGGCGTGGTGTTCTCCGATTTCACTCCCGACACGGTGGTGATCACGGTCGTCACCGCCACCGGCACGACCTCCGTCACGTTCGTGCCCAGCTACACGCTCTTCAGCCCCAACGGCCCCGACTGCCCGCCCACGTGCAAGCTGGCGACGGTGTACATCTCCGTCCCGGGCTGAGACTCGGGCCGGCCGCACCCCGGCGCGGACCGGCCCGACCCACGGAGCAAGTGCTCTGGCAATCGCGAGGCCGTTGCGTGGTCAACGCCCGACGTCAGGCGCCCGCACGTTGGTGTATTCATAACGGATCGACGTGTGGCGCTTGCCCGTCCCCTGACCGGTGTCGAGATCGTCGTCCATGCGCAGCACGAGCCCGGTGTCCTTAACCACCCAGAACCGCTCGTCGTTCTTGGCGCCTTCAGTTTCACTGTGGAGGGTGTACACCACAGTCGGCCCGCCGCCCGCGGATTCCTCTCCGACCCGCTGGCACGAGAGGTTCTTGGCGTTGGCGAGATTCTCCTGAAGCTGGTTGACCGCGTCGGTCGGGGTCATCGGAATTCGCCTCCACTTTCCATTGTATGACGTGTAGATCGCGCCGCCAGTCGAGATCGTCTCAATGCTTGTAGCTTTGCCGCCCTGCTTGGCCGGGCCCGCGGTCACGTACGAGTGATAGGGGGTCATGATCTGCTTCTTTTGGGCGTCGATCAACGGGCGGCACGCGGCCGGCACGGTCTGCGCTCGCGCGCCGATCGGCGCGACCGCCAGACCGAGCACGGCCACCAGGAATGGCGCAACGGCAAGACGATGTGACATGGTGTTTCTCCGATTGCCGTGTAGGGTATCGTGATCACGGAAGGATCGAGCCCTCCGGCAACCCCTGGACCGTTGCACGGTCACTTCGCCACGGCGGGTGCCTGCACGTTGCTGTACTCGTACCGGATCGACATGTGCTGCTTGCCCGACTGTCCGGGGATCTGTATGTCCTCTTCGGAGCGCAAAGGCAGCCCGGTTCCCTTGGCGATCCAGGCCCGCGTATCGGCAATGAGCGCGTCGCTTTCGGCGTGTGCGGTGTACACCGCTGCCGACATACCACCGACGGTTTCATCGCCGACGTGCTGACACGAGTAGACCTTGGTCGTGGTGAGATTCTGCTTGAGCTGGTCGAGCAATTGCTGCGCAGTCATCGGGCTTCGCATCCAGTGGCCGTTGAACTGAACGTAGATGGCCCCGCCGGTCGCGATCGTCTCGTGCGTCGTCGGCTTGCCGCCCGGGTTGTCCGCGCCCCTGGTCATGTAGACATGACTCGACGTCATGATCTGCTTTTCTTCGGCATCGATCAACGGGCGGCACGCCGCCGGAATCGTCTGGGCTCGCAAACCAGCCGGGATCACCGTGAGGCCGAAAGCGACGATCAGGAACGGGGCGACGGGGAGATGGCGTGACATGGGGTTCCTCCAATAGTGGGATGGGATGTCGGGGTCGCGGCCGATCACTGCACGGCCGTAAAGATCTTGTTGCAAAGCGCGCCGATCTTCTGCTGCTGATCGGCCACCGAACCGCTGAAGTCTCCGCCGGTGCCCACGACCTGGATGTCGCAGAGGAGATTGTTCTTCTCCGCAATCACTTCGTGGAGCGGGTCGACCCAGGCGGCCTCGTCACCGACGCCGGCCAGGGGGGCCGCGGCCACCGGCATACGACCACTCTTCCAGGTGTCCACGGTCGTCTTACCCAGCCCCGGCCGCAGCATTACGGTGATCGACGCAGACGCCCCAGTGTCGAACTTGCACGACTGCGGATCGCCCGGAATGGGTTTGGTGCCGATGATCGGCGCGGCCAGAATTCCGCCGACGTCGGCCGTGGTCAGCAGCTTCCGGTCGCAGGCGTTTCCTGCGGTCGCCTGTGCGGCGCCGGCCCGCGCACTGCCGGATGCCGCCGCGGCCCCCTTCGGGGAGCCGTTCGCGCAGCCGCCGGCCACCGCCACCAGGCACGCCGCGGCGAGCACCACTACCGAGTAACGAGACATGACCGCTCCTTGTGTGAACCGTGAGGCGTACGCAGGCCAGCATCCGTTGCTACAGACATCCAGGATTGCACGCCTTGAGGTTGATGGTGTAGGTCGCGAGGTTCCCCTTCCCAGGAAAGTCCTTGCTCGCGTTCTTTACGATTAACATGGACTGGCCGCTCTGTCGCACCGCGTAGGTGTCCTTCAGGACGTGGTCGAGGATGAAGTGCGCATTGGTGTAGGGGAGCGTGAAGTGGCCGAGTACGGGGAGCATCAGCGTAGTGGGTGCGATGACCACGTAAAAGGTGTGGGCCCTGGTGTAGGTGTCGTTGAAGTCCGTCCGCGCATCGCTCATCACGATCGTGATCTGCCCGTTGGCGTACTGACCGGTGACCGGGATGTAGAACGAAGTGGGAGAGGTGAGGGCGTTCACCATCCCGCCGGCCCCGTTGTCGGTGGCTGCGGGCGCGACGTCCTTCAGGTACACGTTGCCGCCCTTGGCCATCGAGCCGTACAGGTCGGTGCTGAACACGTTCTCCTTGTACGTGAACCGTGTGGCTCCACCTTCGATCTGGCCGCTCAGCGCGACGGCCTTGCCGGTCGCCTCCTTGGGGTAGCGGAGCACGAGCGTGCCCTTGATGGCCGTGGAGTAGGTCCACCATTCGGTGGGCTGTCCTTCGCCGTTTGGTTTGCTGTAGAAGTGCGCGAGCATGGTGGCCGTGAAGCTGCCCTGGAACTTCTCGCAGTACTGCGCGAACAGCCGTTCGTTGGCATAGGCCACGACGTCTCCCGCCAGCGTCATTGCCTTGTCGAGCAGGTCGAGGGGACCCTTCGTGCCGTCCACGACGTTGGGCACGAACTTCTTGGTCTCCGTAACGGCGAACTTGTACCCGGGGGTGGCGCGCACCGATTCGGGAATGTTCTCCACCAGCTTCTCGGCAATCTCGCTCTCCGAGCCCATCTCCAGTTCGTTCTCGGCCAGGCTCTCCGTCGGCTTGCCGGCGGCGGTGGGAAGGTTCTTCACCAGACTGCCCACGGCCTGCGTGCCCGGACCGGCTGCTTCCGGCAGCTCCGATTGCGCCATGTTCGTGGCCCAGGCCGCTGCGAACTGCCACGGCTTCTTGGCAATCGAGATCATGTCGGGCACGGCTTTCAACGCCTGCGTCGCCTGGTCGATCGCGTCGCAGGTCTTCACCCCGTTCTTGCTCTCGGCGATCTGCTTTGCGTACGTCTCCTTGGTTTGTTGTGCCTGTACGTTCAACTGCGCCAGGTGGTCGAAGAAGGCCTGCAGCGAAGCCTCGGCGTCCGGACGCTGCTGCACGAGGGTCTTGTACGGCTGGAGCACGCTGGCTAACTGCGCCGATTTCGCCGTCGCCGCCTGGACCGCCTCGTCCAGTTCGTCGAGCTTGGTCTCCATCTGGCTCTTGGCCGGCGAGTCCGGCACGTTGTCCACCTGCTGTTTGACCCCCTTCACGATCCCTTCCGATTCGTCGAGCAACGCCTTGTTGTCGGCTACGTCGTCATCGATGTCGATGAGCGATTGCATGACCGTGAACTGGCCGTACGCCGGCACGCCCTTCTTTCCGGCCTGCGCGCTCACCCGGTACATGCCGGTGGCCGCGGTGCGCGAGAAGTTCACCTGATAATGCCCACCGGTGTCCGGCGTCGCGGTGAGAGCCGTCGGAGCGCCGCCCGGGGGCGTGATCGTCACCAGCACCTGGACTCCGGGTTGGGGGTAAGTGAGCCCCGACACGGTGATCGTCCCGTTGGGCGGCGTAGTAGACGGTGACACGTTCAGCGTCACCGTCGGGTCGTTGGAGTTTGGCGGCGGCGCCTGCGCCAGTGCGGGTGCCGCGAGCAGGCTGGCGACCAGGCACAGCACGGCCCGCGATCTGAAAGGTCCGTTCATGGGCGCACCCTCCGCCCCAAGTAAATCTGTGTGGGTTCGCCCGGCCGGGCGAGGACCATCACCGATCGCGCGCTATGAGTACTGTCGGCCTTGTCCAGGGGGGCCGACCAGCCCGCGAACTCCGGACTTGGGGCCGCCGCCGTGTCGGCCGCCGCCGCCGTGTCCGTCGTGTCACCCGACATCAGCATCTTCATGATGTTCTGCGGAGAGAGCTTGGCTGTGGCCTGCTGCAGGCCAGCCGTAGAGGTTTCGTGCCACCCCGGGGGAACATGCTGGCGATACCAAGCGGCGACGGTCTGGAACGAGTCGTGCGTTTCGATGGCGCAAGCCGTGGCAGTATCGCCTTGCACGTCGGTCCTGACGGCCACGCTGCTCATGACTCGGGTCACCCCGTTCGGGTAGCGCGGCAAGCCGGTCCCGTCGAGGCTGAAGTCGTTGGCCACCCGCGTATTGGTGTTCTGGTCCACCGCGCTGTCCGACATGCGCTTGCCGGTGTTGTCCTGATCCTCCGTCAATCGCGCGACGTAGTCGTGGAAGAGGGAATCGCTCTGGCGTGGGGTCTTCTTGAACACGCCGGAACCGCCGGGAATTGTGCCTGATCCACCACCGTTACCAGCATCGGCGTCGTCGCCGCCGCCGGCTCCGCCGCCCCCGTTGGCAGTGTCGACCCCGCCGTCGATCCCGTTCGACGACCCACCCGTGCTCGACGCGGCTCCCTGGCCCGTGCCGAGCTTGATGTGGGAGCGGGACGATTGCGAGGGGTCGCCGTTCGCGACCACTCTCGTGTTGCCGCTGCCGCCGGCGGCTCCCATATCCTGCACGCATCTCCGGCGCGCCAACAGGTAGCCGAGGATGAACGCCAGGATGACTGATGCGGCCCAGAGCAGGCGCCGAGATCGTGTGCTCATCTGAAAATTCCTCCGATGGACGTTGTGCTCACAGTCGCGAGCATATGGCTGCAAGGAGCGCCTTGGCCTTGTTGTAGTCCGCCGACTGGAGGCTCATGGCGACTATCACGTCGTGGCGCACGGCCATCAGCTGCGTGCCGTGGAGGAGCGCCGCGTGGTCCCACGGGCCGACGAGCGTGGTGTCCGTCTGCATTCCAACCGTCGTGGTCGCGCCGGGGGCCGCTGCGGCGGCACCGGGGCTGGATGAGCCGCCGACCATCTTCATCATGGCGCCCATCATCGTCTTCATTTGCGGCGACTGGTGCATGGTGTCGAGCGGCGAACTCGTCGGCATGCCCGTCATGCCGCCCAAGGTCGCCATGCCGTGAGTTTGCGATGCGTACGCCTTCTGCCCGTTCTGCCACCCGTACGAGACAGCGTACGTGCGCTCGCCCTGCGCCGTGTGCACGCGATAGGTGCACGTGGTTTCAGGCGAATCGGAAGTGGGCGCGCCGTCGAGTGGGCCGATGGCAGCCACCACCTCGGAAACCGGAATGAAATCGCACGCATGGGCCGGATGAGTGACCGGCTTGGGCGCGAGCGCCACGGCCTTGGCGCCATCGTAGTTGAGTGGATGAGCCAGCCGCGGAACCGCGATCCTGGCCAGCGCCAGGGCGTCTTTCTCCTGGCCGCTCAGCCCCCTCACGTCGATGATGACGGTCGCGTCGCCCTTCGTGGCGAGCACCGAGCCGCCCGGTATCCAAGTCGCACGATCCCACGGACCGGTCGCCTCCGACTTCATGACGCGGTGGGCCATGGTGTCCATGCCCGTCGCGCCTGACTTGGCCAACCCGCTGCCTGCCGTGTTGGGCACGTCCTGCGCGGCCTTGCTCGCCGCCGCACCGCCGCTCCAGCTCGCCTCGACGGTCACCACGCGCCCATCCTTTCCGCGATACACGCACTGGTCACCGTGCACGTCTGGCACGCCATCACTCGCCCGGTACGGCGGCGAGGAGAGGGGGCCCACGAAGGGCGCGGCGTCGCCGGCCAAAAGCAGCGTGCAGGGATCCCCGGCGGCGAGAACCGCGCCGCGGGCAATTGCAGGGCCCATCATATGAAGGGGCCCGGAATTCCCGCCCCACCCCACGAGCCCGGCCCACCCGGCGACGGCGAGCCCGACCCCAATCCGCATCCTGGAACGAACGATAGACATGGTTGCCCTCCCTGGCTGGCGGTGAACGGTCGATTTCCCGGGCAACGTAGGAGGGGAGCGTCGCTCGGCCGTGGCCTGGCCGTTTGTTGCCGGGCGACAGGGCGCGGCCTACATTCGACCGCTCATGATCGAGCTCAGTCTTCTGGGGCTCCACGCCCTCCGCGGGTCGGACGGACGGGAGATCACCTCGCTGCCGGCCCAGCCCAAGCGGTTCGCGCTGCTGGCCTATCTGGCGATTGGTGGCAGTGGCGGGTACCACCGCCGCGACACCCTGGCCGCGATGTTCTGGCCCGATCTGGACCAGTTCGCGGCCCGGCGAGCGCTCCGGAATACGCTGTACCATCTGCGCGATGCGCTCGGCGAGGGGGCGATCGTTACTCGCGGCGACGACGCGGTGTCCATCGACGCGGCGCTGCTGACCTGCGACGTGACCAGGCTCCAAGATGCGGTCCAGGCAGGCCGGTACGAAGAGGCTGTGGACTTGTACCGCGGTGAGCTGCTCGCCGGAATCCATTTTGCCAACGCCGGGGAGGAGTTCGAGGAATGGCTGTCGCGCGAGCGGCGCCGGGTGGCCGAGCTCGTCATGCGGGCTATCCGGGCGCTGGTCGAGCGCGATGAACAGGCCGGCAATGCGGCCGGCGCTGCGTACTGGGCGCAGCGCGCGTGCGCGCTGGCTCCGGGCGACGAGGGTTGGCTACGGCGAGCGATGACGCTGCTCGACGCGGGCAGCGATCCCGGCAGCGCCCTTCGCCTGTACGATGCGTTCGCGCGCCGGCTGGCCACCGAGTTCGACGCGAAGCCGAGCGCGGAGGCCAAGACACTCGCCGCGCGGATTCGCGACGGAAGCCGGCAGAGTGCTCCTCGTCCCGAGCCCATTGCACCGGCAGCCGAGGATTCCCTTGCGAAGCTTGGCGAGCTATCCGCCGCCGACTCATCTCGGCCGGCTGCCGTAGATGGCTCACCGCCGCCTGCCGCCGCGGCGAAGCGGGGGACGACACGCGTGCGCCGCGCCGCGGTCTGGGGGGTTCTGCTGTGCGCCGCCGCTGCAGCCGTGCTGCTGGTGGTGCGCGCCACCGGTGCGCGGCAATCGGGCGCCGCCGATACCCGCAAGCGCGTACTCGTGGCGGTGTTCGACAATCGTACGGGGGACTCGTCGCTCCAATCCCTGGGGCGCATGACGCAGGACTGGATCGCGCAGGGACTCCTGCGCACGCGCCTCGTCGATGTGGTCGATCCACACGCCGTGTTCGTGCAGAGCCGCACCGGTACGGGCGCAGCGGTCGACCCGATCACGGTGGCGCATCGCACCGGGGCCGACATGCTCGTCTCGGGCAGCTACTATCGCACCGGCGATACGCTGTTCCTGCAGGCGGCGGTTACGGATGTTGGCACGGGGCGCATCGTGCGCGCGGTGGGCCCGATCATCGCCAACGTGCGGACGCCGGTTGCCGCGCTCGACGAGCTGCGATCCCGCGTGATGACCGCGCTTGCATCCGCAGTCGACGTGCGCGCCATTCTGGATCCCGGCGAGGGCGAGGTTCCACCGTTCGACGCGTACCAGGCCTATGTGGAGGGTTGGGACACGTATTGGCACGGGGACGGACGGCGCGCCGAATCGCTGTTCCTCCAGGCAGCGCACCGGGACACTGGCTTTGTGGAGGCGGCCATGGCCGCCGCCACCACGGGAGCGAGCGTCAATGACTGCGCGCTGGTCGATTCGGTGGCGCGCGCGCTCGACGCCCGGTCGCAGCCCCTGGACCGGATAGATGGACTGTCTCTGCAGATCGCGGTGGCACGGTGTCACGGCCGCAACGACGAGATGCTGCGGCTGGCGCTCGAGCGCGCCGACCTCGAGCCGCGCTCGTCTGCCGTGCAGCTCTCAGCTGCCGCGGCGGCGTTGTGGGCCAACCGCCCGCAACGAGCCCTGGACCTCCTCGACCGTATCAATCCCCAGACCGACCTCGGCTGGAGCACGGACACCACGCACTTCGACTATTGGAGCGACCTCACCGAGGCGCTGCATCTCCTGGGCCGCCACGAGGAAGAACTCGCCGCAGCCGATCGCATCCCGGCAAGCGCACCGTTGAGCCGCGCCTGGATGCGGGGGCGCGCGCTCGCCGCGCTCTCGCGTCCGACGGCGGCGCTGGTCGTGATCGACAGCGCGCTCACGCTGCCCGTGGAGATGACCAACCTCGGACTGGCACCGTATACCGACGGGCGGCCGCAGTACACCGCGACGCCGGGCTGGGTGGCCAACTGGATCGCGCGCGAGCTGGCCGTGCACGGCGACACGGTGGCTGCACACCAGGCGGCGTCACGCGCCATTGCGTGGTACAGGAGTCGTTCGCTCGAAGAGCGCTCGACCCCCGAGGAGCGTCTGGTCGCGAGCTGGTCGCTGGAGATGCTCGGCGCGTATCCCGAGGCCATACGCATAGCCAGGCAGCTGGTCGTTGAAGATTCCACCAACGTGGATTATCGGGGAGAGCTTGCCGGCCTTGCCGCCGAGACCGGCGATACGGTGCTCGCCGAATCGCTCGACCGATGGCTCGCGGCGCAACCGGTATCACGCGTCGGCTGGACGGCCAGCCTGTACCGCGCACGCGTGGCGGCGCTGTTCGGCCATGGGGATGACGCCGTGGCCCGCGTGCGCGACGCGATCGACGAGGGGGCGTGGCCGCTGTGGATCCACTTCGATCCCGCGCTCGCATCGTTGCGCGGCCGTGCGGACTTCATCGCGATGACCACGCCGCACGATTGAGGCCGGCGGCTCGTCAGCCCGACGCCGGCTTGGTCAGCGGGTGGAGGCACCAGGAGCGCGAAATCTCGTTGCGTCAGCGCTTCCGATGGGCGACGCACCCCATGATCCCGCACGTCATGCTTGTCATATCGAAATCCCGCGTTCCCTTGCCATCCCGCCTCGGCCGCCGTAGAACAGGTCAGCATCAACGCATATCGAGGAAATGCCATGAACTCCGTCAAACTGCAATCCCTTGCCCTCGGCCTGCTGGTCGGCGTGGGCACGTCCGGACAGCCCGCGTTCCATCTCGCCGCCCCGCCGGCGCTCCGCGCGCCGGCGGCGAACGTCCTGCGCGACACGCTGCCCAACGGGCTGCGCGTGGTCATCGTGCACGATGCCCTCTCGCCGATGGTGACCACCCAGATCACCTATCTGGCCGGCGGCTACGAAACTCCCAAGGGATTTCCGGGAACGGCCCACGCCCTGGAACACATGATGTTCCGCGACAGCAAGGGGCTCACCGGCGCGCAGCTGAACGAGATGACGGGCAAGATGGGGGGCGACAACAACGCCTTCACCACCAACGACGCCACGCAGTACTACTTCGTCGCGCCGTCCGCCTATCTCGACATCCTGCTGCGCATCGAAGCGGCGCGCATGCGCGGCGCCGCGCTCACCGACAAGGACTGGAACCTCGAGAAGGGCGCGATCGAGCAGGAGGTCTCGCGCGACATTTCCAGCCCGGACTTCCTGGCGTTCGAGCACGCTGAGGCCGATCTGTACGCCGGCACCGGCTACGAAGCCGATCCGCTCGGCACGCGCCCCTCGTTCGACAAGACCACGTCCAAGGTCCTTCGGCAGTTCTACGACGACTGGTACCAGCCCAACAACGCCATCTTCGTGATCGTCGGCGACGTGGACCCACAGGCCACCCTGGCGCAGGTCAAGCAACTGTTCGGCACGATTCCGGGACACGCCACGCCCAAGCGCCCCGTCGTGACGCTGCGGCCAGTCACCCCGAAAACGATCGCCAGCTCCACCCCTGAAGGCACCGGGTCCGTGGAATTCTTGTACCGTCTGCCCGGCATGCACTCCGGTGACTACGCGGCTGCCGAAATACTGATGGACGCGTTGAACAACGCGCGCAGTTCACTCTCGGCGCTGGCGGTGCAGGGCAAGGTGCTCTCGGCCGACGCCTGGACGCAGCCATTCAGCCAGGGCGGCATGGGCACCGTCGAGGTCGGCTTCCCTAAAGGGGGCAATGCGAAGCAGGCGCAGTCAGACCTCGAGGGCGTCATGGCGGACGTGCTGAAGAACGGCGTCCCGGCGGATCTTGTGGATGCCGCCAAGCGCTCCGAACTGGCGCAATCCGAGTTCAACAAGAACAGTGCGGTGAATCTGGCATCGGCCTGGTCGCAGGCGTTGGCCTGGCAGGGGCTGGACTCCCCCGACCAGGCCGACCAGCAGATCCGCGATGTCACCACCGCCGACGTGAATCGCGTGGCGCGCGAATACCTGAAGGCGGCCAGCCGGGTGGTCGTCGTCCTGACCCCGAGCGAGAACGGCAAGCGCCCGCCCAACAGCGCCGGCTTCGGCGGCACGGAATCCTTTGCCGGCAACGACAAGCTCGACGTCCCGCTGCCGGATTGGGCGGCCTCGGCGCTGGCCAAGCTGGAGATGCCGCACTGGACACTGAGCCCGGTGCGGATGAAGCTGGACAACGGCATCACGCTTGTGGTGCAGCCGGAATCGATCAGCAAGACCGTCACCGTGGTCGGACACGTGGACCACGACGACCACCTGCAGGAGCCGGCGGGCCAGAGCGGCGTCGGCCGGTTGGTGCAGTCGCTGTTCGACTACGGATCAACCACGCTCGACCGCGACGCCTTCCACAAGGCGCTGGACGCGATCGCGGCCAGCGAGAACGGTGGCTCCGACTTCCGGCTCTCGGTGCTCAGTGACCAGTTTGATGAAGGTATGCGGCTGCTCGCCGACAACGAGTTGCATCCGGCCTTGCCCCAGCAGGGATTCGATGTGCAGCAGCAAACGCTCGCCCGGACGCTGGCCGGCCAGATGCAGTCGCCGCAGTACAAGCTCTCCCGCGCGCTCTATCACGGTCTCCTGCCGGCCGGTGACCCCGGGCTGCGCGAGGCCACGCCTGACACCGTCAACAAGCTGACGCTGCAGAACGCGCGCGACTATTATGCCCAGACGTATCGCCCCGACCTCACCACCATCGTCGTCGTGGGCGACGTCACCCCCGACCAGGCCAAGGCTGCGGTCCAACGGTACTTCGGCGGTTGGACGGCCAGCGGCCCCACGCCCGATGTCGTTCCCAAACCGGTGCCGCTCAATCCCCCCGGCTACACGGTCGTGCCCAACACCTTCGCCTCACAGGACGAGGTGCTGATGGGGCAGATGCTCGACCTCACGCTCCACGACTCCGACCGCTACGCGCTGCAGCTCGGCAACGACGTGCTGGGTGGCAATGGGTTCGCGTCGCGACTCATGGTGGACATCCGCGTCCGTCACGGCTACGCCTACGGCGCCTACTCGTTCCCCGAGATCAACCGGTCGCGTTCCATGTTCATCGTCGAATACGGGAGCGACCCCGGCAAGGTGGCGCCCGTGGACTCGCTCATCCGGCACGACATCGCCGACATGCAGAACACCCTTGTGAAACCGGATGAGTTGACCAACGCGCGTCAATACGAGATCCGCTCCATCCCGGTCGGCGTGTCGAGCGTGAATTCAATTGCACGCTCGCTGTTGACCTGGAGCTACAACGACGAGCCGCTGGACCAGCCGATGGTGGCGGCCAGGTACTACCTCACTCTCACGGCGGCGCAGGTGCAGGACGCCTTCCGGAAATACGTGAACCTGGATCACCTGGTGCAGGTGGTCGAGGGGCCGACGCCGACCAGTCATTGAGGCCTGCGCCGGCTCCGGGCGGACCGGGGGCCGATGACGACAAGCCCGCGAGCCATCCAGTTCGCGGGCTTGTCGTATGTGTGGCAGCGGCGGCTGCCCCGCCTTCCCCCCCCCGGCTAGTGGATCGGTTCCCCCTTGTCCACCTGCGGCAGCCCGTTCGCCATCCAGTCGGGCATCGGTTTGCCCATCAGGTAGTGATCGAAGAACTGCTTCATGCGGATCGCGAAATCCTTCTGATCGTTGCGGTCGGTCAGATTGTGCGGCTGCCCGGGATAGGTCAGGAAGATCACCTGCTTCCCCTGCTCGCGGGCGGCATTGAAGAACTGCAATCCTTCCACGTAATCCACCGCGTTGTCGTCACCGCCCTGCAGGATCATGAAGGGCGTCCTGATGTTCTTCACGTGGAAGATGGGCGACTGGTCCTCGAACATCTTGGTCTCCGTCCACGGATCGACGCCGGCGCCCATCCGCACCTGGCCCACGGTCGTGATGCCCTGCTGCACGGTGCCGGTGCTCTTGTAGAGTTCGTCGTAGAAGCTGGTCAGGTTGGTGGGCGGCGCGCCCGTCACCACCGCCGCGAACATGTCGGTCTGGGTGACGATAAATGAAGACTGATAGCCGCCCCAGCTGTGCCCGTGCAGACCGATGTGCTTGGGATCGGCGTAGCCAAGGGCGATGGCCTGCTTGACCGCGCTCGTCACGCAATCCACGGCCGACGTGCCCGGCTTGCCGATCTCGTAGACGACGTCGGGTTGCAGCACCATGTACCCGTTGCTCGCGTACATCCCGATCTGCGGACTGTCGGCGTAACCCGGGATCGGGAAGGTGTGGTGGGTGTTGGACATGATCTCGTAGAACTCCACGAGCATCGGATACTTCTTGCCCTTTTCGTACCCAGCCGGCAGGGTGAGCGTGGCCTGCAGCGCGTGCCCGAAACGGTCCTTGTAGTCGATCAGCACCTTGCCCGCCGACCACGCGTACTCGGAAAGGATCGGATTCGCGTCGGTGAGCTTCTGCGGCGCCGCGAACTCGGCGTTCGTCGCCAGGTAGTCCGGAAACTCGTTGTAGTCCTGCTCGGTGAACACGACCCGGTCCGCATCGGCGGCCTTGATCGCGCCACCAACGTTCCTGTCCTCCCAGATCAGCGCGTGGGGCGCTTGGCCGGCTGTCACCTGCCAGTAGCCGAACTTCTTCGTCCGGTCGCCGTACGCCGAGAGCGTGACCGGCTGCGTGAGATCCACGGCGGCCGTATCCGGGGCCATGCCCCCGCCGCCGAACCCGCCGCCTCCACGTCCGCCCCGTCCACCCTCGCTGAACCGGACGACGCGGAACTGGATCTGCCGGGCCTTGCCGACACCCGCCGTCAGGTTGGTTTCTCTGCCGCCGTCCAGCGGCACCTGCCAGACGTCGTACTTGTCGTAGAGCAGCACCGACTTGCCGTCCTTGGTCCAGCCGCCAAGCCCCCAGATGGGCAGTTCGTAGGCGTGGTCGTCGTCCGTGTTGACGTACGTCTTACCCGGTACGAGCGACGCGTCGAGCGTCACCGCGGTGCCGTTGTCCAGATTGAACGCGCGCACCTGCTTGTTCTTGAGGTACAGGAACCACCGGGAGTCCGGCGACGTGCCGTACGTGCGCGAGAGCGCCCTGTCGATCAGTGTGCGCGCGCCGGTGTTGACGTCCACCCGGTAGAGGTCGGCGCGGCTGGCGCCCCACTGCACCTCGCCGCGGTACGTGGCGTCGTTGCGGCCGATGGCAGCGCTGAAGTTCGCGGTGGGTGTCACCGCGCGCATCGAGTCATTGCCGAGTTGCACGAGCTTGCCGCTGCCCACGAGGATCACGGCCGGGAAGGTCGCGCGGCGCAGCTGCTGGATCTGAACGATCTGCACCGACTGCGGGGTCTGGTCCTTGTAGTGCCAGACGTCGACGTTCGCCTTGTTGGAATCGGCCGCCGGCACGTCGGGCTCCTGCTCCTTGATGCCGACGAAGAGGCGCGAACCATCCGTGCTCCAGCGGGGCACCGCATACTCGCTCAGCACCATGCCCTTGGGGAACGAGGCGTCCGCCGCCGGATCGTACGTGAACGGCTTGCCGCCCGCGTTCGCCACGCCCGTCCACGCCAGGAGCACGTTGTCCTTCTGCTTCATGCCTTTCACCTTGTCGCCGCGCAGCACGGCAAGATCGTCGCCGTCGCCGCTCCAGGTGAGCTGATCGAAGTCCGCCTGCGCCGTGTTGAGCGGGCGCGTCTCGCCGCTGGCCGGGTCGAGCAGATACACGCCGTTACCCAGCCGGTCGGTGGCGTCCACCGTATACGCCAACAGCTTGCCTGCGTCGTCGAACTCGTACTGGTTGACATTGCCGATGTTGCGGGCCACGCCCGTCGTCAGGTCGCGCACGATGACGTCGGCTCCCGTGGTACCGGCCCCCTCGGCAGCGGCCCCTCGGCCGCCCCGGCCGCCGCCGCCGGCGTCGGCCGCACCAGCGGCCGCGCTGGGGGCGCGGTTGAGCTTCACGGCCAGCCAGCGCGAGTCGCGCGAGAACTTCCACGACGCGGCGCCCGGGAAGGAGAACTTCTCGCCCGTGGCGAGGTTCAGCAGTTCGAGATGAGCGACGGCCGGCGGTTCCTGCGCAGCCGCGGCACCGCGTTCACCGGGCGGGGTCGGTACGCCACCCCGGCCGCGGCCGCCCCGGCCGGCGCCACGACCTTCCGGCGTCACCAGGTAGGCTGCCCAACGCGAGTCGTTCGAGAACGACGGCGCGTTGCCGCCTGCGCCGGCCCCCCGCCCGCCGCCACCGGCACGGCCGGTGCCGGACTCCCCGGCCATCGCCACCGAGTAATCCTTGGTGCCGTCCAGCGCCTTCACGTGGAGGATCGTCTGTCCCCCCTCGTTCGGCGAATAGGTGAACGTCATCCATTTCCCATCAGCCGAGAGGGCTGGCGACGTGATGCGATTCCAGCGGGCGAAATCCTCGAGCTCGAGAACCTTGGGGGCGGCTGGCGCCGTGGCGGCCGGCTCGGCCTGCCGGCTGGTGCTGGACGCGGCGGGGCGCGATTGCGCGCGAACACCGGCGAGCGGGACGGCGACGAAGGCAACCGCTAAGGCGCGTTGGAAGGCTGGGCGGTAACGCATGGGGGTCTCCGGACGAGTTGGAAGCACGAACCGCGGCCTGAATGTGGCACAGGGAACGGGCAGGGGCCACGACCGTCTACGTGCTCGGGGCGGCGACCGTTCGATGCCGGGGCCCGGGGGGGCCGACGAAAGGCCCACCACGAGTCAAACCCTGGCGGGCCTTCGTGTTCGGTACGTCCCAGGTGGCGGCGCTCCTGGTTATCGCATGGAGCGCCACCAGCGGCTATTTCTTCGGATCGTCGCCGCCGGCCCAGGCGATGAACATCCAGTGGCCGTTTTCCTTCATGAGAATATCGGTATAGCGGCCGGTCGCGGTCGTGCGCTCCTTCTTGTAATCCTCGGATGCGGTCTCATACCGGTACTGGGCAATGGCGACGTTGCCGTTGATCGTCATCGAGATCGGGAACAGTTCCTGCGCCAGGACCGTGCCATTGGAATTGTTATATTTTTCCCATATGGAAAGCGACGCTCGGTTCTGGGGGGCAGGCTGGTCGACCCCCCAGTAGCTGATGTTGGGGTCCACCATCGTGCTCAACCACATGGTGTCCTTGGCCGCCGCCATCTTCCATTGCTGGGCTTCGAGGTTCCACACTTCCTGTTGCTCCGGGCTCCACGTCTGTGCAGCAGCGCCGCTCGCCTGAGCAGCGAGCGCGACGACCAGCAGGCCTAGGGACACGCGCATGTTCATTCTCCGGTGTTCGAGTGACGATCATCGATCTCCATCCGGCCCAAGGTGCACCGCCGTTGGCGCACCCGCAACCGGAGCGCCCGAGACCGCGAATGTTCGGCACTCGCCGCGGGGGCGATCGGAGGATCGCATATTCCAACTTCCGACCGGATGCCGTAGACTACCTGAACGGACCCGGGCCCGAGGACCAGCAGTGGCAGTCGGGTTGGATGCGAGGAGCAGGGCATGACACTCATGGACATCTTCGACCAGCCGTTGCGCCCCGAGGTGGACGACCTCGACGTGACGCCAAGCCTGCAGCCCCTTCGCGACTACACGTTGTTGTACCTGCGCGCGCGTGCGCTCGACGGCGTGGTGCCCGTGTACTTTGCAGCCATTCCACGCGCCGTCATCCGCCCGTTCGACCCGGCGTACGATCCGACGGCGCATCCGGCGGGCAAAGGCGCCGTTGCGCACACGGAGGCCGCGTGGCGCGAGGGGATCTTCCCCCGGGTGTGGGTCTACCCGTGCAACGACCGCTACGTGCTCGGCGAGGACTACATCACCTGGGCCGCCGTACAGCGCGCGCAGCCGGACTATCTGCCCTGCTGGGTGCTCTGCTATCCAAGCATCCCCGGGGCGATCTACATTCAGGGGCCGATCGGACCTCCCGGGGTCCGGAAGGTCCTGTTCGGATCAGGAGAGAACCCAACGCACTGATCTCGCGCGGCGGACCAAGGAGGGCAGGCCGCAGTGGTTGCCCTTCCGGACCCGTTCGATGCAACATATGGCACCCGCCGCGCGGGTCGGGGTAGGACCTGACGCAGTCCCGCCGCTCGCCCGTGCCCGTGCCGTCCCACTCGATGCCCACCCCCAAACCGGACTCTGTTGCCATGGCCATCTGGAAAGATTCAGCCGCCCCCAGGAAGAGCGAACCCACCACGAGCTCCGAACCCCTCTCCCATCGGGAAGCCGACGCCCGCATCGACTTCGCGGCGCCGTCGCCCAGTGCCGCGCCGACACGCCGGAACGTGGCCCGTGACGCGAAGGAGTCATTGGTCACCGAGGGACTCACCATCGAAGGCAAGATCCAGGGCACCGGGCATATTCGCATCGCCGGCCGTTTCAGCGGCGACGTGAACGTGGACGGCAACGTCGCCATCGAAGCCGGCGCGAAAGTCGTGGGCGGTGTCGTGGCCGACACCGTGACCATCGGCGGCGAGCTCGAAGGCAACATCGACAAGGCAGCCCGCGTGGAGTTGCTCGAGACCGGCATCCTCACCGGCGACCTCAAGGCCGACTCGCTGACCGTCGCGGCTGGCTCGCGCATGCGCGGACGGGTCGAGTTCGGATGGCCCACCGAGCAGACCAAGAAGACCAGCCTCAGAATGGAAACCGGCTCGGACTGATGGCGATGACGCGCCAGGCGGCAGCGGGGGCGACCCGCGTATGCCCGCACTGCCGGCAGTCGATTCTCGAAAGCGCGGTCGTATGTCCGGTGTGCAGACACCACCTCCGTGTGGGAGCGGGGGTGGACGCGTCCGCGCCGGCGCCTGCCTTCTCGCCCCTTCGCGTCGAAGGCACCCTTCGACACGTGGGGGACGATGACGCCTGGGAATACGGAATCATGGTCTCCGTTCTGGACGCGAACGGCAAGGAGATCTCCCGGCAGGTGATGGGGGTCGGCGCCCTGCAGGGGGCCGACGAGCGCACATTCGTGATGGCCGTCGAAGTGTTCGCGCGAAAGCCTGTGGGAACAGTGGCCGAGCCGCGCGCCGAACCCGTTCCAGTTCCGGCCAAGTAGCGGTCGCCCTTCTCCGCCGGCGTCACGCCGGAGAGCGCTCGGCAGGCCGCTCCCGCTGCCAACCCCAAGCACCGCAATGGAATGCGGCGCATACGGCCGTTCTGGCACGCGGTGCTTGGAATACCTAGATATTTGTAGCACAATCGTTTAACAGCAACTCCGGCGCGATGGGAGCGTTGCCTGATACGTCCTGCGCGAGTACCTTAATAATGCTGTTAGCACTCTAGGCAGGTGAGTGCTAACGGAAGAAACGCTGTTTTCACCTGCCGTCCAGTTCATGCAACCGGGGCACTCATCATGGCAGTAAAGACTCACACCGCAACCAAGGTCGATCCGACGCACACGGCCGCCAAGGCTGCGTCTACCCGCAGTGCCACCAAGATCGCGCCGCTGTCCGACCGTGCGGTCGTGCAGCCGCTCGAGGAATCCGAGCAGATGCGCGGCGGCCTCTACATCCCCGACACGGCCAAGGAAAAGCCGCAGCAGGGGAAGATCGTCGCAGTCGGTCCCGGCCGATTCGAGAAGGACAAGCGCGTCCCGATGGAAGTGAAGGTCGGCGACAAGGTGTTGTACGGGAAATACAGCGGGGCCGAGATCACGGTCGATGGGGAGCAGGTGCTCATCCTCCGCGAATCCGACATTCTCGCGATCATCCACTAACCGTCCCGGTCTGAAGCGAACGTCATCTTTCTATTGAAGGAATTGCATAATGTCAGCCAAACAACTGCACTTCGACGTCGAGGCACGCGCGGCGCTCAAGCGCGGCGTCGACCAGCTCGCCGAGGCGGTAAAGGTCACCCTCGGACCCCGAGGCCGGAACGTCGTGATCGACAAGAAATTCGGAGCGCCGACGATCACCAAGGACGGGGTGACGGTGGCCAAGGAAGTCGAGCTTTCGGACCCCGTTGAGAACATGGGCGCGCAGATGGTGAAGGAAGTCGCGACCAAGACGTCGGACATCGCGGGCGACGGCACGACCACCGCCACCGTCCTCGCGCAGGCCATCTTCCGCGAAGGACTCAAGAACGTCACGGCGGGCGCCAACCCGATGGCGCTCAAGCGCGGCATCGAGAAGGCCGTCGCGGCCGTGGTCGAGGAACTCAAGAAGATCTCGGTTCCGACGTCGGGCAAGAAGGAGATCGCCCAGGTCGGCACCATCTCGGCCAACAGTGACAAGGAGATCGGCAATCTGATTGCCGAGGCGATGGAGAAGGTGGGCAAGGACGGCGTGATCACCGTGGAGGAGGCCAAAGGCCTCGAGACGACGCTGGAGACGGTCGAGGGCATGCAGTTCGACCGTGGCTACCTCTCGCCGTACTTCGTGACCGATCCGGAGAAGATGGAAGCGGTGCTCGAGGACGCGTTCGTCCTCATCCACGACAAGAAAGTGTCGTCGATGAAGGACCTGCTCCCGATTCTCGAAAAGGTCGCGCAGTCGGGCAAGCCGCTGCTCGTGATCGCCGAGGATCTGGAAGGCGAGGCCCTGGCCACGGTGGTCGTGAACAAGCTCCGCGGCACGCTCAAGATCGCGGCCGTCAAGGCGCCGGGCTTCGGCGACCGCCGCAAGGCGACGCTCGAGGACATCGCGGTCCTGACCGACGGCAAGGTGATCAGTGAAGACGTCGGCTTCAAGCTCGAGAACGCGACGGTGTCGGACCTCGGCCGCGCCAAGCGCATCGTGATCGACAAGGACAACACGACGATCATCGACGGCGCGGGCGAGTCGGACAAGATCAAGGGCCGCCTCAAGGAACTCGAGGTCGCGATCGAGAAGTCGACCAGCGACTACGACAAGGAGAAGCTCCAGGAGCGCAAGGCCAAGCTCGCCGGCGGCGTGGCGGTGATCAACGTCGGCGCGGCGACGGAGAGCGAGATGAAGGAGAAGAAGGCCCGTGTCGAGGACGCGCTGCACGCGACCCGCGCCGCGGTTGAAGAGGGAATCGTCCCGGGCGGCGGCGTGGCGCTCATCCGCGCGCAACGCGCGCTCGTCCACCTCAAACTGCACGAGGGCGACGAACAGATCGGCGTGGACATCATCCGGCGCGCGATCGAGGAGCCGATCCGCATGATCGTACAGAACGCGGGCGGTGAAGGCTCGATCGTGGTGGAGAAAGTGCGGGCGTCCAAGGACGACGCGTTCGGGTACAACGCCCTGACCGATACCTACGAGAACCTGGTGCAGGCCGGCGTCATTGATCCGACCAAGGTCACCCGGACGGCGCTGCAGAACGCGGCTTCGATCGCCGCGCTGCTCCTCACCACCGAGGCGCTGATCGTGGAGAAGAAGGAAGAGCGGCCGTCGGCGCCTCCGTCAGGCGGCGGCATGGGCGGGATGTACTAGAAGAAAACAGCTGTCGGCCGTTGGTCAGCAGCTGGGAGTCGAACGGGCGGGGCGGGGCGGCGAGAGCCACCCCGCCCCGCGCTTTACATCGTCACCGCCGCCGCAGTCTCACGTACAGCCGCTCGGCCAGCGCCGGCCCGATGGCGCGAATACTCCCGCCCAGCTTCAGCGTGATCGGTCCTCCGAACGGCGCCCGCTCCAGCACCCGCACGGCACGGCCAGGCTTGATCCCGAGGTCGGTGAGATAGCGGAGCAGATCCGGGTCGTCGTCGGAGATCCGCATGACCTCCGCCGTCGCTCCTACCATGACGTCGGCAAGGGTGCACAGCCGCTCCTCTTCCTCCTCCACCGCGCCGTCGCGACTCGGAATCGGTGCCCCATGAGGATCCACGCTCGGCTCGCCGATCGCCGCCGCCATGCGGTCGATCATGTCGTCCGACGCCGCGTGCTCCAGCCGCTCCGCTTCGTCGTGCACTTCGTCCCAGCTGTACCCGAGCGCCTCCACCAGATACGCCTCGATCACGCGGTGCCGCCTCAGCGTGCGGAGCGCCACGAGCCGGCCCTGCGGCGTGAGCCGCACGCCGTGGTACGGCTCGTGGGTGAGCAGACCCTGGTCGGCGAGGCGTCTCACCATGCCCGTCACCGACGGGGGCGCCACGTCCAGCTGCGCGGCCAGCGCGGTGGTCGCCACTGCCACGCCGCCGCGCGCCAATTCGTAGATGGCCTTGAGATAGTCCTCCACGGGACCGGTCACGTCGGTCTCGGCTGCCGCCGCGGCCCGCCCGCGGGGCAGGGCCGCCGGCGCCGCAACGCTGCGCCGAGCGCGCGCCGCACTCATGTGCGGTTCTCCGGCGATGGCGGTGTCGCCCGGTGCGACGCCGGTTCGACGATCGGCACGAGCAGAATGGGCGCATTGGTCCGCTTGAGCAGCCGCGTCGCTACGCTCGTCGACCAGATGGCCTGAAGTCCCGCGCGCCCGTGCGTCGCGGCCACCACCAATCCGTCGGCGTGCTCGGCGGCGTCGGCCGCCAGCTCCGCCACGGGGGCTCCCCTCCTGACCTCGGCCACGGCCGGCACGCCGGCCTCGTCGAGCGACGCCACGAGATCCTCCAGATACGCGGCCGCCTGCTCCTCCTCCACGTTGAGGAGCAGGCGCGTAGTGCCGGGCAGAAACGTCGCCCTGGGCTGCTGCTCGCCGGCCACCGTCTCGAGCGTCGGCACCACCATTACGAGGCGCAACTGCGCGCCGAGGGCGTGCGCGAGCTTGCTCGCCAGCGCGAGGGCCGCTTCGGCCGCCACGGTGCCGTCCAGCGGAACCATGATGGTGGCCGGCTCGAACGGCGGAGGCACCGGCGGAACCGATTCCGTACGCACGAGCAACACCGGGCGGCGGCAGATCTGGAGCACTCGCTGGGCATTGGAGCCCCAGAGCCCACGCCGCAGATCGCCCGCCCCGTGCGTGGTCATCACCACGAGATCGCTTTGCTGCTCGTTGGCGTGGCCGGCGATGCTCCGCGGCACGTCGCCCACCGGAACCTCGTGCACGTGATACTCCACCGTTATTCCACCCGCGGCCAGCCGCTTGGCCAGCCGTTCCAGATACGCTTCGGCCTCCGCCTCCTTGGCCAGATGCGGTTCTCCGTGAATGCTGGACGGCGCGTCCTTCTCGATCACGTGAAGCAACGTGACGGTCGCGCCAAGCGCTTTGGCGAGACGTGCGACGATCGGCATCGCGGCCTCGGCCAGGTGAGAACCGTCGAGCGGAACGAGAATCCGTTCCGTCCGTGCGGCCGTGGTGGACACGGGCGTCTGCCGCGTGCGGGTCGGACGGTCCGGGGTCGGCATGGTCAGCGTGTCCTCATGGCCGGTGAAACGACCGGTCAGCCGAAGTTCGGGAGCTGCCCACCAAAGGTCTGGTAGAGCAGGACGACGTTCAGGAACAGGATGATCGTGGCGCAGAGGATCGCGAACCCCGTCACAACGGGATGATTGACGAGTTTGCCCATGACGGCGCGGTTGCGCGTGAACATGATGAGCGTGATCACCGGGATTGGAAGCGTGAAGCTGAGCACGACCTGGCTGATGACCAGCGTGCGTGTCGGGTCGAACCCCAGGTAGATGACCACCAGCGCCGGGATCAGGGTCGCGAACCGCCGCAGCCAGATGGGGATGCGAAAGTCCACGAACCCCTGCATGACCACCTGGCCCGCCATCGTCCCAACATGCGAGCTGGAGACGCCGGAGGCAATGAGGGAAACGGCGAACACGAGCGCCGAGGCGCCACCGAGCAGGGGAGTCAGCGTCTTGTACGCCGAATTGATGTCGGCCACGTCGGCGTGCCCGGTAAAATGGAACACCTTGGCCGCCATGAACAGCATCGCCATGTTCACCAGTCCGGCCAGGCTCATCGCCACGACGACGTCGATCTTGTTGAAGTTGACGATCCGCCGCGCTTCCTCATCGCTGGCCGGGACGATGCGGCCGCGAGTCAGGTCGGAGTGCAGGTAGATCACGTGTGGCATTACGGTGGCCCCGATGATCCCCACCGCCAGCAGGATCGCGTTGCTTCCCGGGAGGCTCGGCACCACGCTGTGATAAAAGACCTGCCCCCAATCGGGGTTGGCCAGGATGGTCTCGATCACGTAACAGAGCGCGATCACGGTGGCGCACCCGCCAATGAACACCTCGAGCTGGCGGAAGCCGCTTCCCTGCAGTCCGAGGATGACGAACACGGTCATCCCTGTGATCACCGCGGACGCGAGCATCGGCATTCCGGTGAGTAGGGTGATGCCGATCGCGGCGCCGAGCACCTCGGCCAGGTCCGTGGCCATCGCCGTGATCTCCTGCGTGATCCACAGGATATAACTCACCCACTGCGGAAAATGGGCCCGGCTCACCTCGGCGAGGTTCATGCCGGTGGCGATGCCGAGCTTGGCGGCGAGTCCCTGCAGCAGCATGGCCATGACGTTGGCCAACAGGATTACCCAGAGCAGGGAGTAGCCGAACTCGGCGCCGCCCTGGATGTTGGTGGCGAAGTTCCCGGGGTCGATGTAAGCGATGCAGGCAATGAACGCAGGTCCGATGAACGGCAGGATGGCCTTGAGGCCCCGGGATCGCCCTTCGATCGCGTCGCGCGCCGCGAGCTGCACCTTGGGGTGAGGTGGCGTGCGCTGATCACGGGTTGTAGTTGTATACGATCGTGCCACTCTGCACGCCTCCAGCGGGGCGATTCGGTTTCCGTTGATTCAACCTCCGCCAATAGTTAACTTAGGCAGTCCTAAATTGCAATCGACATGTTGCCTCAAAGGGCGAGGGGGCGTGCGCATGGTCCGGTGGTTCGGCGTGATCGTGGCGGGCATTGCCTTCGGCATGCTGGCAGGCGCCGGCGCGCTCGGCGCTCAGGACGTCCCGTCGCCGCACGACGCGCAGCCCGAGCGGCCCACGGTGGCCACACACGCCGGCACGGTGGCCCCGGGGTGGTTCGAGATCGAATGGGGCGTCGAGCGCGACCGGTTGGATCCCGGCATCAACGCGCTGGCCACGCCCACGCTGCTCAAATTCGGCGTCGCCTCGCACGTGCAGTTCGACGTCAGTTTCACCACGGTGCGTCCTTCGAGCGCGGAGCCGCTGGGATTCGGCGACGCGGGCGTGGGCGTGAAATGGCGTCTGCTGGACGATGCGCCGCTGGTCGGAGATTTCGCGGTTCAGCCCTCGATAAAGCTTCCCACCGGGTCGATGGCACGGGGCACGGGCACCGGGACAACCGACGCGTCGCTGCTCCTCATCTCGAGCCACGTCCTGGGGCCCGTGTCGCTGGACATCAACGTGGGCTACACCAGGCGCAGCGCGCGCGGCGACAGCGCCAACGCGATGCTCTGGACCGTCTCGACCGGCACGTCCCTGGGCGGACCATTGGCGTTCGCGGCCGAGCTCTATGGATATCCGGGGTTCGGAAGTGGGCCGTCGGTAGGATTCCTCGCCGGGCCTACGTACACCGTGCACCGGTGGTTCGTCGCCGATGCCGGATTCATCGCCAACGTGGCTGGCGGTCAGCCGCCGGCGCTGTACGCCGGGCTCACGTGGAACGTGGGGCGGATCTGGTAGATTGATAGGCATGATCTCACGCCGAGAGTTCGTCCAGCGCGGTGCCGCGTCAATCCTCGCGTCGTCGCTGCACATCCCGCTGGCCTCGCGCGGCAGCGGCGATCCGCCGGGCTTCGTCGATCTCATGCGCCCGCCCGACGCCGTCACCGTGCGCACGCCGTCGGGCGACCAGCAGCTGCGCCCCGCGCCGGGCAGCCGCGGCCGCTGGGACGCCACCGGCCTCTCGGTGACGATCGTCGGCGTCGCGGACGCGCTCCGCGTCGATCTCTCCGCGCCGGCGGCCGCCGTCCTGAAGCTCGGTCTGCGTTGGCGGGGTACGCTCGACGCCACGCGGCTGTTGCTCGGTGACGCATGGGAGCGGGGATACGGCGACTTTGAGTGGCGCGGCTTCGTGCCGGACCGCGTGATGCCATGGTACGTGATGGCTTCGGACGGCGTCCACACCGATGGGTACGGCGTCCGTACGGGCGCCGCGGCGATGTGCTTCTGGCAGGTGGACCCCGAGGGCGTCAGTCTCTGGGCAGACGTGCGAAGTGGCGGCGCCGCGCTCCAGCTCGGTGAGCGTACGCTCGCCGTGTGTCATGTCGTGTCCCGCGCCGGCCAGGAAGGGGAATCAGCGTTCGCAGCGCTCCACGCCTTCTGCCGGCAGATGTGTGCGAATCCCCGCCTGCCCACGCAGCCCGTATACGGAAGCAACGACTGGTACTACGCGTATGGCGACAACAGTGCGGCCACCTTCCGGGCCGACGCGGAACACATCGTGGAACTCTCGCCGGCTGGCGGCAACCGCCCGTTCGTGGTGATCGACGACGGCTGGCAGCCGGGGCGCGGTGCCGACAAGACCGGCGCCGGCACGTGGGACCGTGGCAACGAGACGTTCCCCGATCTTCCCGCGGTCGTGGCCGACGTGCGGCGCATCGGCGCTCGGCCAGGCGTCTGGATTCGCCCATTGCAGGCGCCGGCCGACGCACCGGATGGCTGGCGCCTGTCGCGCAGCCACGACGTGCTCGACCCCACCGTGCCGGAGGTGCGCCAGAAGATCGCCGCCGACATCGGCCGTCTACGCGCGTGGGGCTTCGAGCTGATCAAGCACGACTACTCTACTTACGATCTGTTCGGACGCTGGGGTTCCCAGATGGGGAGCGCGCTGACCCGTGGCGAGTGGACGTTCAATGAAGGCCCGGTGCGGACGACGGCCGAAGTGGTCGACGAGTTCTACGGCACCGTGCGGACCGCGGCGGGCGATTCTTTGATCATCGGCTGCAACACCGTGAGCCATCTCTCGGCGGGGTACTTCGAGATGTGCCGCGTGGGCGACGACACGAGCGGCACGGACTGGGACCGCGTGCGGCGCATGGGCGTGAACGCGCTGGCGTTCCGCGGCGGGCAGAGTGGAGCGTTCTATACCGCGGACGCCGACTGCGTGGGGGTCACCACCAAGGTGCCGTGGAACCTCAACCGCGAGTGGCTCGACCTGCTCTCACGGAGCGGCACGATGCTGTTCGTATCGCTCGCGCCGGATGCGCTTGGCGCCGATCAGCGCCGGGACCTCCGCGCCGCGCTCGCGCTCGCCGCGCACGAACAACCGTTGGGCGAGCCGCTCGACTGGCAGACGACGACCTGGCCCACCCGCTGGCGTTTGATGGGCGACGACCGTTCCTATGATTGGGGCTATGCGGATGGAGGCATGTCGGGCAACTGATTGCCCGGCCTTGCGGGGTCGCTGGAAGCTCAGCCCTTCCGGAGGATGAAATCCGCGATCGTCGGCACCACCTTCGCGTCCAGCGGGAGCGAGGGGTCGGTATACGCGGCCGTCTGCGCCGCCTGGCCGGCGGGCGCATCCTTGAGCACGTGCGTCATGCCGTCGATCACGACCAGCGTGGCCGCCGTATCGCCGAGGGCCAGCTTGTTCGCGTCGTCCAGGCTTACCTGGATGTCGTGCGTCCCCTGCACGATCAGCACAGGGATGGTGAGTTTGGCAATTTCCCGCGCCGGGTCATAACGGAACCAGGAGATCATGTACGGCTGAACGCTGGTGCGGTAGAGCGACACGAGCGACGCCGGCACGCTGTCGGTGGTGTGCCCCTGTTCGAGATCGGCCAGGATCCGGTCGGATGCGGCGGCCAGATCGGGAGGAAGCTTTCCCTTGAGCTGCGTCCGCAGGATATCGGCGGCAGGCGATCCGGCGCCTTCGAGCGATACGTAGGCGTCGGCGGGCGCCGTGCGGGCTGCAACCATGCCGATGAGCGAACCCTCGCTGTGCCCGATGATCGTGACCGACGAGAAGCGTTTGTCGGTCCGCAGCTTCCGCACCCATGCGGTGGCATCGTCAATGTAAGTCTCGAAACGCAGCGCCGATTCGGAGGTCGCGGCGGCCTTGCTCGCCGCGATCCCGCGCTTGTCGTAGCGGACCGTGGCGACTCCGCGGCCGGCCAACCTCTCGGCCAGCAACTTGTACATGTCCGTCCGCACGCCGGCCGGGCTGTTGCCGTCGCGATCGGTCGGCCCCGATCCGGCGATGATGAGCGCCACGGGATACGGGCCCGAACCATCGGGCACAGTGAGCATCCCCGAGATCGTGCCGGTGGGCGTCTCGAGCATCATCGGCTCTTCGTGCGGCGCCTTGCGCATGGCCGGGGCCGTTGGAACCGTCATTGCGATCGTCGTCAGCCAGAGCGTGTAAACGAGTATCATCATGCGAAGCCAGGCTCCTTCGTGAGGAATGCTGTCAGCATTGCTCGCTCAGAACATAAGACGCTTAGCTAATGACGCAAGCGTCGGCTACGCGAATTCGCGCCCGACGTCCGAACATCCCCTATATGGCCCCGTCGCACGGGCGCATTCGCCGACCTGCCACCCTATACCGCCGTCACGTCCTCGTCCGCGTTTCCGCCGGTATCCGGCTCCCTGGGGATGTCCGATGCGGGGTCATCGTTGCTGCCGCCGCGAAAGCCGTCGGCGAAGTGATCGGCTGCGTCGTTGGCGAACAGCGTGTCCAAATCCTCCTCAGTGCCGCTGGCCCGGCCGGTTAACTCCTGGGGCAGTGGAGTGCCGCCTTCCAGTTCCGGCCGGTCGCGACGGGTCGTCGTCGCGACCTGATCGTCCGGCTGCTTGCTGGACCCGCGCTTTCTGGACATGAGCCCCCCTCATTCCGGAGATCCAGGGACCGAGCGTATCAGTCGCGCTCCGGCCCCGGTTCGAACTCGGCGCCGCCGCTTCCCGCGCTGCCGAACTTCGGACTGGTGAGCCAGCCCTTCGTGGTGCGCGGCGGATTGGTGGCGTTCTTGGCCAGTGTGGCCGACTTCTTTGAGGTTGCCTTGCCCTTGGCGGGCGCCTTTGAAGCGGTCGCTTTCGACTTGGAGCGGTCCATGAGACCTCCTGGTGGTCGTCACTGCCACACCGGCAAGCTACCCACTGCTCCCGCTGCGTTGCATAAGGGAAAGCCGTGCAGGGTGTCGTGGAAGTTGCGGTCCCCCCGGATCATCCTCCCGTTCGTCGAGAGCACTCCGCGCGCGTCACGACGATGCCCTTGGCTGCGCGGCTCACCCTTGCACGGAGCCCGATGTTCCGCTGTCTGGCCCGCCGCCGCCGTGAGGCGATTCGTGGGTATCGGGCTTGGTGGTGCTGGTGTGAGACAGCGTGCTCGCTGGGGCGAGCGACATCCACGACGGCCACAACGTGGTGCTCCACGAATTCGCGCACCAGCTGGACCAGGAGAGCAGGGCGGGGGACGGGGCGCCGATCCTGCCGCGGCGCTCGATGTACGTGGCGTGGGCCCGCGTGTTCGGACATGACTTCGATCAACTCGTGCAGGAAGCGCAGCATCATCACCGCGAGTTGATCGATCAGTACGGCGCCACCAATCCAGCCGAGTTCTTTGCCGTGGTCACCGAGACGTTCTTCGAGAAGCCGCATCAGCTCCGCGCCAAGCACCCGGCGCCGTACGAGCAACTGCGGGAGTTCTACTGCCAGGATCCGGCGACGCTGGTCAACGACGTGGCCTGACGTGGCTGGAAGTGGGGCCGAGCTACTCCTCCCACATCCGGAAACCGCCCCGGAACGCGTTGGCGTTGCTTCCGCGGCGGGCCCCCTTGGGCAGGTCCTTCAACTTGGCCGCGTTGCCTCCGCCGATCACGATGTCGTCGGGCTCCAGCGCCGTGGTGAGCTTCTCGACGACGTCGGCCACGTGCTTCCGCCACTTCTTCTTGCCCAGGCGATCGAGCCCGCGCAGGCCCAGATAGTCCTCGTAGCTCTTGCCATTCTCGTACGGCAGGTGCGCCAGTTCCATGGGCTCGACGATGCCGTCCACGACCATCGCCGATCCCAGTCCGGTGCCCAGCCCCAGAAAGAGCATGCGCCCGCCGCGGTAGCTACCCAGCGCCTGCATGGCCGCGTCGTTCATGACCCTCACCGGACGGCCGAACGCCTTGGCGAAATCGAAGTGCACCCATCCGCCGCCCAGGTTGGCGGCCTCGTGCAGCGGCCGCCCGCTCACCACGGGCCCCGGATAGCCCATCGAAACGCAGTCGTACGCCCACCCGCGCACCGCCCGCTTCACCCCGCGCACCATCTGCGCCGCGGTCATCGTGGGCCCGGACTCGAATTCGCGTCGCGCGCCGGCGCCCTTGACCAGCATCTTGACGTGGGTACCACCCACGTCGATGACGAGCACCCGGCGGCTGGCCCGCTTATTGGCCATCATTCGGCGGGCGCGGCTCCGCTGGCGACAGCCAGCACGGGGGCGTGCCACCCGCCGTCGGCGGCCACGAGTTCGTCGGCCTGCGCCGGCCCCCACGTGCCGGGCGCGTACGGGAGCGCCGGGCCGTGCGTCTGGAGCACGGGGTCGACCACCGCCCACGCGGCCTCCACGGAATCTTCGCGCGCGAACAGCGCGGCATTGCCCACCAGCGCGTCACCGAGCAGCCGGTCGTACGGGGCCCGCGCGTCGGGCTGCTCGTCCAGCAGGTAGAGCTCGCGCTGGTCGCCCACGAACTCTTCGCCCACCCGCTTGACGCGAGCGGCGAGCGCCACGGCGGGGCCGGGTGAGAGCCGGAACCGAATGTAGTTCGTGTGGCCCGGTCGCTGCACCGAGTCGGCGAACAGCTTCTGTGGCGGCGCCTTGAGTTCCACGCGCACCTCGGCGGCGGTCTCGGCCAGGCATTTACCGGAACGCAGATACCAGGGCACGCCGGCCCAGCGCCACGAATCGATGGTCAGCCGCAGCGCGCAGAACGTTTCGACGTCGGAATTCTTGGCCACACCCGGCTCGTCTCGATAACCCACGAACTGCCCGCGCACGACGTCGGCGGGGCGCAGCGGGTGCATGGCGCGGAACACCTTGGCCTTCTCGTCGCGCAGTGCCTCGAACCCGCTGGTGGCCGGCGGCTCCATGGCGAGCAGCGCCACCACTTCAAAGAGATGGTTCTCGATCACGTCGCGCAGGCAGCCGGCGGTCTCGTAGAACGCGCCCCGCCCCTGCACGCCGAAATCCTCGGCCAACGTGATTTGCACGTTGGCCACGTGCTGGCGGTTCCAGATAGGTTCGAGAAACGAATTGGCGAACCGGAAGTACAGAATGTTCTCGATGGCTTCCTTGCCCAGGAAGTGATCGATGCGGAAGATCGATGATTCGGGGAACTCGGCATGCGCCACGCGGTTCAGTTCGCGCGCCGAATCGAGGTCGCGGCCGAACGGCTTTTCGACGATCACGCGCGCGCCCTCGGCCAACCCTGCTGCTCCCAACGCCTTGATCACCGTTTCGAACAACATGGGTGGAATGGCCAGATAGTGGGCCGGGTGCGCCGCGCCGTTCAACGCCTTCTTCAACGCCTGGAACGTAGCAGGGTCGGCGTAGTCGCCGTCCACGTAGCGCAACAGACCGAGCAACCGGTCGAACGCCGCCTGGTCGTCGAGGCCACCATGCTTGATGATGCTGTCGCGAGCGCGCGCCCGTAGCGTGTCCAGGTCCCAGTGGGAGAAGGCGACGCCGATTACCGGCACCTCGAGCGCATTGCGCTTGACCATCGCGTAGAGCGCCGGGAAGATCTGCTTGTGAGCCAGGTCGCCGGTGATCCCGAAGCATACCAGCGCGTCAGAGGGGGCTTGGCCGCCTGACGCGCCGGGGACCGAGGAATCTTCACTGGTGTCCGTCATCCGTAGGGGCATACGGACATCCTATGCGATGTCCTCGGAGAATGCGAGTGTGCGGGGGGCGTCACTCGTGCGCTCGTGCGTCCGCACGACGTCGGCGAACCGCTGCGCGAACCGGCCGACCTGCGCCCAATCCGTATACTCGTGGTCGCGGCTCGTGTCGGTGCTTCCGCCTTCCTTGGCGCTGATGCGTTTCATGAACCACCGCATCAGGAAGTTGTATCTGGTGTAGGCGATGGCGCCGGCAATCGATTCGATCATGGCCGGTCGCCAACCTGCCGCCTTGCAGAACTCCCCGGCCAGCCGGTGCGCCTCAGCCCGCTCGAGGGCATTGGTGCTCCCCGCAGAACCGCTCACGGCGAAGAATGCGCTGGGAATCGTGTTGAGCACCCCGGCCTGGCGCCGCGCGAAGGAGGCGACGTAGTTCTGATAGCCGTGTCGGATCATCGACGCGCCCACGACCACGGCGTCGTAGTCCGTGAGGCGGAGATCTTCCGGCAACTCGTCGCCCTTGCGGACCGTCACCACATGTCCGTGCTCGGTGAGCACGTTGCGAATGCGGCCGGCAATACGCGCCGTCTGTCCGTAGCTGGTGCCGTATACGATGAGTGTGCGCGGCGCAGGCATGGGTCCTCCGTGGGGGTCGACAGGAGGATACCCGTGGGCCAGGGGCTGGCGGGTCCGGCGATTCCCCCGAATCGATGTGGCGGGATTCCTCACGCGGGGGGAAGATCCCCGCGGTACATTTGAGTCGGACAGTCGGGCAGTCAAACAGTCCGAGAGCGCTGCCCAACTGTCTGACTGTCCGACTGTCCGACTGTCCGACTGGTTTTCCCCATGCCGATCATCCAGACCCAGCACCTGACCAAGCGCTACGAGTCGCTCGTGGCGGTGGACGATCTCACCCTCGCGGTGAACGAGGGGGAGATCTTCGGATTGCTGGGCCCCAACGGCGCCGGCAAGACGACGACGCTGCTCATGCTCACCACGCTTCTCCGCCCCACCGCCGGCACCGCGACGATCAACGGCCATGACATCGTGCGCGAGCCGGGGCAGGTGCGCCGGTCCATCGGCATCGTGTTCCAGGACCCCAGCTCCGACGACATTCTCACCGGCTACGAGAATCTCAAGGTGCACGGCATGCTCTATCACATGCCGCCCGCCCTGCGAGAACGGCGCATCGGCGAGGTGCTGGAGTTGGTGGAACTCACGGGGCGCAAGGACGACCTGGTGAAGAAGTACTCGGGCGGCATGCGCCGGCGTCTGGAACTCGCCCGCGGTCTGATGCACGACCCCAAGGTGCTGTTCCTGGACGAGCCGACGCTGGGGCTCGACCCGCAGTCGCGCGAGAAGTTGTGGGAGTACATCGAGAACCTAGCGCGCACCAAGCGCATCACCGTCATCATCACCACCCACTATATGGAAGAGGTCGACCGGCTGTGCGACCGCATGGCGATCATGGACGAGGGGCGCATCCGCGCGCTGGACACGCCGGCCAACCTCAAGCGCGTGATCGGCGGCGACATCGTGAAGATGCGCGTGAGCGCCCCCGACACGGCCGCGCTGGAACGGCTGCCGTTCGTGCAGAAGGTCGAGGCCCGGGACCACGACCTGATGCTCACCGTGACCGACGCCAGCGCGCACCTGCCCGAACTGCTGCGGGCGGCGGGCACGGTGGAAGCGGTGGAGGTGCACTCCCCGACGCTCGATGACGTCTTCCTGCACTTCACGGGCCGAGCGATCCGCGAAGGGTCGGCCGAGGGCGGGTGGGCCGAACGCATGATGCACCACCGGTGACGCGATGAACGACATCCATGGGGTGCTCGCCATCTGGTACCGCGAGTACAAGGTCTTCCTGCGCGAAAAGTCGCGCATCGTGGCATCGATCGTCACGCCGGTGTTGTGGCTGTTCATCTTCGGCGGCGGACTGGGGAGCAGCGTCTCCATTCCCGGCACGAACTACCAGGCATTCATCTATCCGGGCATCCTCGCCCAGTCGGTGCTGTTCTCGTCCATCTTCTTCGGCGTGTACATCGTGTGGGACCGCAAGGTGGACTTCCTCAAGGAAGTGCTCGTGGCCCCCGTGTCGCGCACGGCGATCTTCGTGGGCAAGGTGGCGGGCGGTGCCACCGACTCGATGATCCAGGTCGTGATCCTGCTCGTCTTGGGGCTCGCGTTGAGCGCGTCCGGCGCGATCACGGGGCTCCACATGGGCGCCGGCCGGCTGGCGATGGCGCTGGTCGTGCTCGCCGTGACCACGGTGGCATTCGTGAGCATGGGGCTGATCATCGGCTCGATGATGGAGAGCCCCGAGGGATTCCAACTCGTATCGAGCTTCGTGGTGTTTCCGCTGTTCTTCCTGTCGGGCGCGCTCTTTCCCATCGACAAGCTGCCGGCGTGGCTAGCGCCGTTCACGCTGCTCGACCCACTCACGTACGGTGTGGACGGCCTGCGCGGCGTGCTGCTCGACGCGTCGCACTTTCCCGTGGCGCTCGACCTCGGTGTGGTGGCGGCGTTCACCGTGCTCGTGATTGCCGCCGGGACCTACGCGTTCGAGCGGATGAAGGTCTAGCGCGCGCCCGATTAACCCCAGAAATCGAGGTTTTCCACGGTCCAGAGCTGTCACGTAACTGACGGTGAAACTTTCGCTTGCGACCGTGTATACAATTACGTAGGCGGGCTGGACAGTCCCGGTCTGATCGCATAAGGTTACAGAAGAGGAGGAGGGTGCCATGAAAAGAATCTTGTCTGCTTCAGTGTCGCTCGTCACAGCGTCGGCCCTTGCATTGGGGATGATCGCGGCGCCCGTGGCGAACGCCGCAGCCCAGAATCCGACGGTCGCGCCGGCGGCATATCAGCCGCTCAGTGCGGACCAATTGGACAATCTGGTTGCGCCCGTGGCGCTGTATGCTGATCCGTTGCTCGCCCAGGTCCTGCTGGCGTCCACGTTCCCCGATCAGATCCAGGCGGCGGCGCAGTACGTGCGCGCCAACGGCACGGACGGGATCGACGATCAGTATTGGGACGTGAGCGTGAAGGCGGTGGCACACTATCCCACGATCCTCAACATGATGGACACGAAGATCGATTGGACCGCGGCGCTCGGACAGGCGTACGCCGGCCAGTCCACCGACGTGATGCAGTCGGTGCAGCACATGCGTGCGCTGGCCGAGCAGCAGGGCAACCTGCAGACCACGCCGCAGCAGCAGGTGGAGTCCGACGACGGCTACATCAGCATCTGGCCCGCCCAGCCGGCGGTTATATATGTTCCAGTATATGACCCGGCCGTCGTGTTCTATCAGCCGATGTACCTGACCGCCGGGTTCAATCCCTACTTCAGCTTCGGCATCGGCTATCCGATCGGCGCCTGGCTGATGTACGACTGGAATTGGCCGATGGGCCGGATCTACTACACGGGCTGGATGGGCGGCGGTTGGATCGCCCGGTCGCGGCCGTACGTGCGACTGAACGGGGTGTACCTCAATCCCGGCTACGCGCAAGTGCGCTACGGCGGCGCCGGGCGGTACGCAGTGCCGATCGGTCACGGCGTGCTGAACAAGGGCACCGGGTACCGTCAGGAGCAGATGGTGAGTAGCAACGCCGGCCAGCGGGCGTTGGTGACCAACGTGCCAGCCCCGCGCCGGACGTCGGCGTACGGCGGCCAACCGGCCAACCAGGCGCGGACGGCGCAACGTAGGTCGTACGGCTATTCCCAAGCGCCGGCGGTGCAGCCGCGGTCGTACGGCTCGTCTCAACCGGCCATGGTGCAGCGGCGGTCGTATGGCGGCTACTCCCAGGCGCCTGTGGTTCAGCGGCGGTCCTACGGCGGCTATTCGCAGGCGCCCGCGGTTCAGCAGCGTCGGGCGCAACCCGCTCCCGCGGCCGCTCCTCGGGGGCACGCCAGCCCGCCGCCGCCGTCGAGCGCCGGCCGCGCCGCGCACCGCCGCGGCGGTTGATCACGTCGTTGACACAGCCAGGATACCATGGCGGGCGCTCGGGCAACCGGGCGCCCGCCTTGCAAAAGCTCCCGGTCCCGGCGCCTGACGCGCGCTCAAGGATTCGCTGACTGCGCGCAATCCTCCCTCCCGGCAATGCTACATTTGATAGGGACGTTTGATGCCTTGCCACTTTCGGGGGATTCACGCATGACCGCCACCTCGGCCCCGGCTGCCGGCCCGTCCGGCAAAGCCGTCCAGTCGCATCTTGCCGCGCCCGACGTCAACCCGTCATTCACGCGCAGCCTGTTCCTTGGCGAGATCCTCGAAGACCTCGTCTTTCCGTTCCCGGCGCTGACGGCCGAGGAAAGAGAGTCGCTCGACGCCATCCTCGATTCGTTCCGGGCGTTCGCCGCCGACCACATCGACTCCGCGAAGTTCGACCATGACAGCCACTTTCCCGACGAGGTGCTCAAGGGGATGCACGAGCTGGGGCTCATGGGGCTGAGCATTCCCGAGGCCTATGGCGGCTTCGGTGCCACGGCGAAGGTGTACAACAGGGTCTTCGGTGAACTCGGCGGCACCGATCCCGCACTCACGGTGTATTTCGGCGCCCACCAGTCCATCGGGTGCAAGGGCATCATCCTGTTCGGCACGGAAGCGCAGAAGCAGAAGTACCTGCCCAAGTGCGCGACCGGCGAATACGTGGCGGGCTTCTGCCTCACCGAGCCGGGCTCCGGCTCCGACGCGCAGGCCATGAAGGCCAACGCCGTACTGAGCGCCGACGGATCGCACTACGTGCTCAACGGCCAGAAGATGTGGATCTCCAACGCCGGCTACGCCGACATCTTCACGGTGTTCGCCAAGGTGGCCATGCAGATCGACGGCAAACAGAAGCAGCGCGTGACGGCGTTCATCGTCGACGCGCACGCGCCCGGCGTGCGGCTCGGGAAGCTGGAACGGAAGATGGGGATCAAGGCCAGCGACACGCGCGGCGTGTTCTTCGAGAACGTGAAAGTGCCGGTGGAAGACCGCCTGGGCGACGTGGGGCAGGGCTTCCACGTGGCGCTCGAAGTGCTCAACTCCGGTCGCCTCGGCCTGGCTGCGGGCTCGGCGCGCGGCGCGCGGCGCATCATGCGCGAAGCGATCAAGTACGCCAACGAACGGCAGCAGTTCGGCAAGTCCATCGGGTCGTTCGAGATGATCCGCAAGAAGATCGCGATCAACGCCGTGGAGACGTACGCTGCCGACGCCGCAGTGCAGCTGGCCGGGGGGATGATGGACCGCGGCGGCATCGACTTCTCTCTCGAGACCGCGGCGTGCAAGGTGTTCGCCAGTGAACTGGCCTACCGGGCGTCGAACGACGCCCTGCAGATCGCCGGCGGCATCGGCTATTCCAAGGAATTCCCGTATGAGCAGGCCGTGCGCGATTCGCGCATCAACCTGATCTTCGAGGGCACCAATGAAATCTTGCGGGCGCTGATCGCCCTGATGGGGCTGCAGCAGCCGGGCGAGAAGCTCAAGGAGCTGGGCAAGGCGTTCAAAGACCCGCTCCATTCGCTGGGCGCCATAAGCCACTATCTCACCGACCGCGCCAAGCGCCAGATCACCAAGCCGAGCTTCACCAAGGTGCACCCGGCGCTGGCCCGGGAAGCCGACCAGGTGGCCGAACTGGTGCACAACCTCGCGCTCGCTCTGGAGAGCGTGATTATGAAGCACGGCAAGAAGATCCTCGACCGCCAGTACCTCCAGGAACGGATGGCCAATGCGGCCATGGACATCTTCTTCGCGACGGCGGTGCTGTCGCGCGTCACGTGGGAGATCGAACGGGCGGGCGGCCCCGACACCGACGCAGCCAAACCGCACGTGGACATGGCGCGGATCTTCGTTCCCATGGCCTTCCGGCGCGCGCGCCGGAACATCCGGGGGCTTCGGCGCAACCAGGACGAACGGGTGGATGCCATCGCCGCCCGGAGCCTGGAAACCGGGGAACTGGGGCTGGAGGCAGCCACGGACGACTGAAGTACCGAACTTCGGGACGGAACCCGGGTAAAAGGTAGGTCTCGAAACCCGGGTCGTTCTTCATGTTTCGTTCGCCCTCAAGCCGTCTTCCACTCGCCGCCGCGCTCGCGGCGGCGCTTGCCGCCTGCGCGTCCGGCGGCCCCAAGCCACCTGATCAGAACCCGGCCATCGTGGCGGCCGTGCAGGCCACGCCCCGCGTAGTGTCGGGAGAGAGCACGTGGGTGACCAGCGGGCCCGGGTACGACATCGTGGCGTTCGCCAAGCGCGACATTGCCGACGTCGATTCGTCGGTGGCGCAGCAGAGCCGCGTGTACGCCGAGCTGTTCGGAGCCACGCCCGCCAAGGTAGTGGTGAGCGTACATCGCATCGCGGCGCCGACCGCGAGTGGTGGGATGACGTTCGCGTCGGGGCCGCCGCTGCCCGCGGGCTCCCTGGATCCAGTGGTCGACATTCCGCTCATCGATCCGGCGGCCCGCAAGAACAACGCGAACAACACCGGCAACAATAACAACGGTGGCAGTCGTGGCGGCCGCGGTGGCCGGGGTGGCGGCGGCTATGGCGGTGGGGGCTACGGTGGTGGCGGTTACGGTGGCGAAGGGTACGGTGGACAGCGGAGCGGTTCGGCTGGGGAAGAGCGTGCCGCGGTCATTCCCACCGACCGCGTGATGCGCGCCTGGCTCTCGGCGCGCGCCTCGAGCCTCACCGGTCATCCGCCGGCTCAGGGCTCCACGGGGCTGGTGAGCGATCCGCGCGTACCCGATTGGGCGGAGGTGATGTTGCCCCAACTCGCCGTGCCCGACACGACCGTGGACCGGATGGCGGTGGCGCTTTCGGCTGACAACGTGCGCGTCTATCCGCTGGACGAGTTCTTCAGCATGCAGCGGCCTGCGCCGCTGGTGGCCGGTCGCGGCGGCGCCGACAGCTCGGGCGGCAATCCCGGGGCCATGGCCGGCGGCGATCAGGGGGGCGGAAATGGTGGTGGGTACGGCGGGGGGTACGGTGGCGGATATGGCGGCCGCGGGGGCGGCATGGGTGGCGGCTTCGGTGGTGGTGGCATGGGCGGCGGGATGGGGCGTGGCGGCATGGGTGGTCGGGGAATGCGCGGTGGGTCGCAGTCAGCTTCCCGGCCGGCCGAGCCGCTCCGCGGCGCGGCACTCTACGAGGCCCAGGCAACGGTGTTTGGCCGGTACCTGATGACACGCGAGGGTGCGCCGCTGCTGGGACAGCTGGTCGACGCGCAGATCGCCGCCAAGCCGGTCGACGCGGTGCTGGCGGCGCAGACGGCGGGTCCCCGGACGTTACCCCAGCTCGACTCGGACTGGCGGCAGTGGTTGAGCGCACGCGCGGAGAGCGTGCAGAAGCATTGAGCTGCGCCGAGCCGTCCTAACGAAATCCTTACGCCCGGCGCGGATTGACACGCGCCGGGCTATTTTTTTAGTAAGATTGCCGGTCGGTCGTGCGCCTGGCCGTCGTCCCGCGCGAATGCCGCGCCACCAGCCTCGCCTGACAGTCTCCACGAACCCATCCCATGTCGCTTCTTTCCCTGGAGCGCGTCACCAAACGTTTTGACGGAATCACCGCGGTGGACGATGTATCGTTTACCGTGGATCGCGGGCAGGTGGTCGGCTTTCTGGGGCCCAACGGCGCCGGCAAGTCCACCACCATGCGCATGATCACGCAGATCTTCGAGCCCGACGCCGGCGAGATCCGTCTGGACGGCGTGCCGCTGGCCGAATCGGGGCGTGACGCCAAGCGCCGTATCGGCTTCCTGCCTGAGAACAATCCGCTGTACGGCGAGATGCTGGTGGCCGAATACCTCGAATTCATGGGCCGGCTGCGCGGGCTGGCAGGCGCCGAGCGGGCACGCGCCACCGATGAAGCCGTTGCGTCCACGGCCATCGAGCCGGTGTTCAATCGGCCGATCGGCGAACTGTCCAAGGGGTACAAGCAGCGGGTGGGACTGGCGGCCGCCATCCTGCACCGTCCCGATCTCCTCATTCTGGACGAGCCCACCGAAGGGCTCGATCCGAACCAGCGGGTGGAGATCAGGCACCTGATCGGGCACCTGGGGCGCGAGCGCACGGTCATGCTGTCCACCCACGTGCTGCCCGAAGTCCAGCATACGTGTTCGCGGCTGCTCATCATCAATCAGGGCCGGCTGGTGGCGGACGGGTCGGTGGACGAACTGGTGACGCGCGCCACGGCTGGCGTTCGGATAGACGTCGAGGCCGCCGGCGCCAACGGCGAGCCGCGGCTGGCGGCGCTGCCGGGCGTCCGGAACGTGGACGTGCAGGACGCGGGGGACGGCCGGTGGCGCGCGCAAGTGACGGCGTCGGCGGACACGGACCTGCGCCCCCGCATTTTCGAGATGGCAAAGACCGAGGGGTGGACGCTCTACGAACTCCACCAGGACACGGGGAGTCTGGAAGACCTGTTCCGCCAGTTGACGGGCGTGTCCGACGGGGCCGCGAGCGAGGCCACGAGTGCGACCGGGGAGGCAGGCGCATGATCCGCCGCATCTGGACCATTGCCCGCCGCGAAGTGAAGGCGCTGTTCGACCATCCCACCGGCTACGTCCTGCTGGTGGTGTTCCTGGCCATCAATGCGTTCATGTACTTCCGCCAGACGTATATGGACGGGGAGGCGACGCTGCGGCCGATGCTCGACCTGCTGCCATGGCTGTTCCTGTTCTTCGTGCCAGCGGTGGCCATGCGAACGCTGGCCGAGGACGCGCGGAGCGGCGTGCTCGAAGTAGTGCTCACCCAGCCGGTGAGCGAATTCGAACTGCTGCTCGGCAAGTTCGCGGGGGCGGTGATCTTCCTCTGGATCGGCCTGCTGCTCACGGTGCCCATTCCGCTGGCATTGACGCTGGGCGCCACGCTGCAATGGGGGCCGATCGCGGCGCAGTACGTGGGCGCCGGGCTGCTCGCCCTCGGGCTGGTGGGCGTGGGGGTGTGGGCGTCGAGCGTGGCGCGCAGCCAGATCACGGCGTTCATCCTTGGCGTGGCCGTGATGTTCGTGCTCATTCTGTTCGGACTCAATCCGCTGATCGTGGGGCTGCCACCCACGCTGGGCACGATCGCGGCGCATCTGGGGGTGCTGTCGCACTTCCAGAACATGGGCCGCGGCGTGATCGATCTGCGCGATGCGATCTACTTTCTGTCGCTCGCCGGCATCTTCCTGGCGCTCGCCTACGGCACGCTGCTCGGTCGCAAGTTGGCGCCCGGCCGGGCGGCGCGGCGGCGGCTGGTGATTGGCGTAGGCCTGGCCGTCGCCACGCTGGTCGTCGTGAATCTGATGGGGAGCTACATCAACGGCCGGCTCGATCTCACCCCCGGTCGAGCGTATACGCTGTCGCCGGGGACCCGACAGATCGTGGACGGATTGTCCGACGTCGTGACGATCAAGGAGTTCGCCTCCGACGCCCTGCCCACGCAGGTCGCGCTCACCAAGCGCGACGTGGACGATCTGCTGCGGGACCTGCGGTCGGCAGCGCGCGGCAAGATCCGCGTGGAGGAGAGCGATCCGGGCGCCGACACTGCGGCGGCCAACGATGCCGAGCGGCTGGGCATCCAGCCCGTGCAGTTCAACGTCGTCGGCCGTTCGTCGTTGCAGGTCAAGCGGGGATACTTCGGCCTCGCCCTCCAGTACGAGGGCAGGAAGCAGACGATCCCGTTCGTGAGCGAGACCAACGATCTGGAGTATCAGCTCGCCACGGCCATCCAGGCGCTCACGCTGCCCAACAAGCCGGTGATCGCGCTGTTCGATCTGGCGAGCGGCCCTGGCGTCACCTTCCAGATCCTGAAGGCGCAACTGGACAAGTCGTATGACGTGCGCAGGCTGACGCTGGCCGACACCACGCAGCCGGCGGCCGACGTGAAGACGGCGGTAGTCGTCGGCGGGCCCGATTCGGTGCCGCCCCCGGTGCGGGCGCGGTTCACCGAGCTGTTCCGCCGCGGTGGCAGTGGGCTGTTCATGGTGAACGGCATGCATCCGTCGGCGCAGGCGCCGATGGCGTACTCGAGGCCGGTGGGATGGAATCAGGTGCTCGCGCCGTTCGGCATTTCGGTGGCGCAGGATCTGGCCTACGATCTCGTGGCCAGCGAAATGGTTCCGGTTCCGTCGGCCGCCGGACAGGTCCTGACGCGCTACCCGCTGTTCATCAATGCCCACACGAGCGGTCAGTCGGTGGTGAACCGCGAGGTCGACAACGCGCTGTTCCCGTGGGCGAGCACGGTGGACACGAGGGCGAACACGCCGTACGTACAGACGCCGCTGTACGTGACCACCGCGCAATCAGGGATCTTCACGGGCACGACGTCCATCATTCCGACGCGCGATTTCCCGCAGGACAGCCTCGGAATCCGGCTGCTGGCCGTGCAGGCGGAGCCCCGTGTAACGGGCGACAGCGCGGCGGCGCGCGGCCGCGTGATCGTGGTCGGAACCTCGAACATCGTGGCCGATCGGATCGTGCCCAACGCGCCGCAGAACATGGACTTCGTGCTCAACGCGGTGGACTGGCTGACCCAGGACGCCGCGCTCATCTCCATCCGTTCCAAGAACAGGGCGCTGCCCAAGCTGGCGTTCACCAGCGACACCACGCGGAACGGCGTCAAGTACTTCAACCTGATCCTGGTGCCGTTGCTGGTGGGCGTGGCGGGGCTGATTGCCCTGGCGCGGCGTCGCCGCAAGACGCGCCAGCCATACCAGCCCCTGGCCGCAGCGGGGGGGAGAGCGCCTCATGAGCACCAAACAACTGCTACGGCTGGTCGTCGTGCTGGCGGTGGCGCTGGCTGCATGGGGCCTGCTGGTGCTGACGCGCCGCCCCGCGCACGACCGCGAGGTGCGGCTTGCGCTGCCGGCCATCGATACCTCGGCCGTGGACACGATAGCGATCACAGCGCGCGGCGACACGGCGCTTCTGGTGCGAGGCGCCGACCACCGCTGGCTGGCAAACGGATTCCCGGCCTCGGACGTCAACGTGCGGCAAATGCTGTACGCCCTCCGCGACACGAGCAACCGCCTGATCGCCATGGCCGGGAGCCCTTCGGCACAGACCACGCTCGGCGTGAGTGCGGACAGCGGACAGCGGGTGCGCGTCGTGGCCGGGGGGCGCACGGCGCTCGATTGGACCACGGGGCACCAGACCGACGACTATGCCGGCCTCTACGTGCGGCCGACGGCGGGGGACGCGGTGTACGCCATGCACGGAACCTTGGTGGGGTCGTTCGGGCACAAGCTGGACGAATGGCGCGACCGCACGATCATCGCCCTTCCGGGCGCGCGCGTGCAGCGCGTGGATGTGGAACATGGGCGCGAGAAGTATTCACTAATACGCCGGGCCAGGGGATGGACCGTCGGGCAGGCCGCCGCCGACTCCGCCATGGCCGCCCGGCTCGTCAACCAACTGAATCCGGTGACGGCCCAGGCGTTCGCCACGCCGGCCCAGTCCGCCGCGGCCAACTTCGATCGGCCGACGGCGCGCGTGCGGGTGTTCGGCATGGGCGGAACCGTGCTGGCCGACATCTCATTCGATTCCACGAAGGCCGGTGTCTGGGCCCGGGCCGGCACCGGGCCCACCGTCTATCAGGTGGGGGATTGGGTGCTGGCCAATCTGGCGCCGACCCAGCGCACGCTCATCACCGGCGGGCCAAGGATTCGCTAGCGGGGCCCGCGCGTGCGGTACCGCGTGCGCGCCGGGTTCACGGGCGGGCAGGCGTGTCCGTGTAGAGCTCGGGTAGCTCCCGCTTCAGATTCACCACCTTGGGCGCATCGTTGATCACGATGTACGCGTTATCCGGGTGCTTGCGCGCGTAGTCCTGATGGTACGCCTCGGCCTCGTAGAACGCCGTGAACGGAGCGACCTGCGTGACGATGGGCCGGCCGTATACCTTGGCGGAGCCCAGCTGCGCGATGTAGGCCGCGGCGATGCGCTGCTGTTCGGCGTTGGTGGTGAAGATCGCCGAACGGTACTGCGAGCCGACGTCGGGGCCCTGGCGGTCGAGCTCGGTGGGGTCGTGCGCCACCGAGAAGAACACCTTGAGCAGCCGCCCATACGTGATCCTGGATGGGTCGAACACCACCCTCACTGACTCTGCATGTCCCGTGCTGCCGCTGCTCACCAGCTCATAGCCGGGGTTCGGCACGTGTCCGCCCGAGTAGCCCGAGGTGGCGCTGATCACGCCGTTCACGTGTTCAAACACCGCCTGGATGCCCCAGAAACAGCCGCCGGCGAATACCGCCACCTGCTGGCCGGCCGCAGAGGCGAGGGGGGCATCGACCACGGGGTCGGGAATGACGACGGCGGCGCTGGCCGCGCGGCAGGAAGCGGCGCTGAGCATGAGTATCGAGGCTCCGGCGAGAAGTACGGCGGGCGGCATGGACCTGTGCATGCAACGGCTCCCGGGTGCGGGGCGCCCGGTGGGGTGCCCGAAGAACATCGGCGGGGCGGAAGCCCTCAGTGGAGTCGCTCCGCGCCCTGCCGTATCAACGCACGAGCCGCGAGAAAGTTCCCGGCCCCCCGGCTGCCGGCGGCTCGCGCTATTCGTTGGGCTCGGCTTCCTTCTCCACCTCGATGGTGTAGTCCGCCGCCATGGCGGCGATGGCGCCAATGGCCACCCACATCGGGAGCAGTACTGCACCCACCAGGCCCATCGTGAGCGGCATCTCGACTATCGTGTGCCCATCTTCGCTCTTGATGGTGATCCGGCGGACGTTCCCCTTGTGGACGATCTGCTTCACCTTGGCGAGCAACTGCGTGCCCTTGACCCTGTGTGTCTCCTTCTTGACGGCCGGCGCGGCCGGCGCTTCGACACTGGGCGTCGTCATATGATGCTCCGGTAGGCGTATTTGGAGCATCATCGCGCCCGGCAGGCGCGCGAATAGGGGGACGGGGCAGCGCCTGTGCTGGGAACCCCCAGGGACCGCGCCTCCGCGCCGGCAGTCTACGCAAGTGCGCCCCGGATCACCTCTACCGCCCGCTGCATTTCCACCATCGTCCCGATGGACACCCGCAGATGCGTGTTGAGCGGCGGGAAGGGCCGTCCCAGCGACACGCCCTGCTCGAGACACTCGGCCCTGAACGTTTTCACGTCGCGCTTGATGTCGGCCATCACGAAATTCGCCTGCGAGTCACTCGTGGCATACCCGGCGTTGCGGAAGAAGTCCAGCGTGAAGGCGCGCGCCGCGCGGTTGAGCCGCTGCTGATCGGCAATCCGCGTCGTATCGGCCACCGTGGCCGTCGCGCCGGCCAGGGCCGGCTGATTGGTGTTGGTCTCGAGCAGCCAGGGGCGCATGCGCTTGAGCGTTTCCGGCCGGGCGATGGCGTACCCGAGGCGCAGCCCCGCCATGCCGTACACCTTGGAAAACGTCCGGGCGACGACGATGTTCGGGTTCTCGAGCGCCAGCGGGATGGCCGTGGCGTACGAGGGATCGTCCACGTATTCGTGATACGCCTCGTCGATCAGCACCACGGTGGCGGGCGAAGCGGCAACGACCCGGTCCACGAACTGCCGGACGGCAGCCGCCCCGTGCACCGTGGCCGTGGGATTGTTCGGATTGCACAGATAGACAACGCCGGCGCCCCTGGCCGCGTCGGCCATGGCGTCCAGGTCGAGCCGGAGGCTGGCATCCACCGGCACGTTGCGCACCGTTGCGCCCACGACCGGAGCGAACCGTCCCATGACCTCGAACGTCGGCGACCCCTGCACGAGCGCCCGTCCCGGGCCGGCGAACGCTGCCGTCACCACGCGGAGAATCTCCGTGGAGCCGCAACCCAGCATGAGGTTCTCGACCTTCACGCCTCGTGCCGTCGCGATCGCCTCCAGGGCCGCCCGCTCCTCGTTGCGCGGATACCGGTTGGCCACGCCAAACGAGCCGCGAACGGCGGCGAACACGCGGTCGCCGGGGCCGTTGGGATTCTCGTTGCTGTCTATGCGGACCAGACCGGCCGGCAGGTTGTCCCACGCAGCAGGATCAGTGGGGGTGGGGCGGCCGAGCGCGAGCAGCGCTTCGGCGCCGCGGGCCGAGATGACGGGCCCCAACAAGACGCCGGCACTGCCGGCACCGACAGAGGTGAGAAACGCGCGACGCGAGAGCGGCATGGGATGCTCGGAAGAGGTGGCGGCCAGAACATAGCACCGAAGGAGCGAAGTGAACACAACGGGCGAACGGCCCAGAGCCGCGAGCCGCCGGCGGTCGGCTAAGAGCCTGCGGTCTTCAGTTCTGCGCTATTGCTTTGCGTACGTCCCCACGTGGCCATTGATCGTCGCCACGAGCGTGTCGAGCTGCGAATTGAAGGTACCGTAGTACGCCGTCGCGTCCGCGTTGCGCAACGTGAGCGATGCCGCGGTTACGCTCCATTTGCCGCTGGCCGAAAAGGTCGTGGCTGGCTGCCCCGCCAGGCTGTCGGTCTCCGAGGCCGAAAAGTCGACATTGGACTGCAGTGTCACGGAGCCCGTGAGCACATAGGTGGAGCCGGCGAGCGCCGGGAGTGCGCTGCCGTTTACGAGCACGAGTCGGTACGTGCCCACGATGGGTGAGCCGGCGGCCGGATTGGAAACCCCATTGCAAGCGGTCGCTGCCATGATACCCGTCGCGATGGCCGTGAGCGCGCGCAGCACGCGACGCCGTGCATGGGACTCGCCATGCAAGGGCGCGGCGATCCGCGCCCGGCGGTAGAAGCGCGTCGTGGGAATTTCGGAGCGGCAGGCCAGAAGGGCGGTCGCGCGCAGGTCGGGGCCCGACACGTCGTCGATCATGGACAACTATACAAACAATCCCCGGTGGGCGGCCAGTCGCCCCGCCGGCCTACAGGCTGAACCGCCAGAACCGCTCGCCGTTTTCGGGGTCGGTCATCCGGTGGGCCCGCACCTGGAATACTTCCTCCAGCAATCCGGCCGAGATGTCGTCCGCCCGGTCGGTTTCGTGCGCCAGCCGCCCCTCGGCGAGCAGGAAGAACGCGTCGCCGTAGTGAAACGCCACGTTGAGATCGTGGAGGATGGCCACCACCGTGCAGCGGAAGCCGAGCAGCTCGCGCGCGATGTCGAGCAGATGGATCTGGTAGTAGATGTCGAGGTTGGACGTGGGCTCGTCCAGGAACAGCACCTTGTCGCCCTCCGGCGCGTCGTAGTTCCAGATCTGAGCGAGCACGCGCGCCAGCTGCACCTTCTGCTGTTCGCCGCCCGAGAGGGTGGGATACGACTGCCGCCGCTGGTCGGTCATCGACACCAGGGCAAGCGCGCGGTCCACGATCTCGCGGTCGTGCACCGTGGGCACGCGCCCGTAATGCGGATACCGCCCCATGAGCACCACGTCCTCGACGGCCAACGGAAAGGCGAGTTCGACGTGCTGAGACAGTACGGCGCGCTCGCGGGCCAGGGCGCCGGCGCCGATGTCGCCCACCGCGCGCTCGCCGTAGCGTACCTCGCCCTCGCTGGGCGCCAGCAGCCCGGTGGCGACCTTGAGCAGAGTCGACTTGCCGGCTCCGTTGGGGCCGAGAATGACGTTGAACTTGTGCAGGCGGAACTGCACGCTCACGTCGCGCAGGATGTGCGCGGGGCCGACCCGGTAGTGGACGTGGCGGGAGGTCGATCATCAGAAGGTCGTGCCGCCTGTGCGCTGCTCGCGCAGCAGGATATACAGGAATACCGGCGCCCCGACCACCGCCGTGATGATCCCGATGGGCAGCTCGGCGGGCGAGATCACGCGCCGGGCCACGATGTCGATGACTTCCATGAGCAACGCGCCGAGCAGCGCCGACCCCGGGAGCAGGAAGGTGTAGTCCGACGACCGGAGCATACGCAGGATGTGCGGCACGACGAGCCCGATGAACGCCACCACGCCCACCATCGCCGTGTCCACCGCCACCATCAGCGTGTTGAGAATGATGAGCCGGAGAATGAGCCTTCCCGGATCGACGCCAAGCGACGCGGCTTCGTCCTCGCCCAGCGTGAGCGCATTGAGCGACTTGCCGTGCCGCAGCGACCAGAAAAAGCAGATCACAAAGATGATGCCGATGAGGTCGGCGCCGCGCCAGGTGGCTGTGGTGAACGTTCCCAGATTCCAGAAAGTGATGTTGCGCGCCTGCGGGTCGCGCGCGATGTACGACAGGAAGCCGGTGCCGGCGGTGCATACGGCGTTCACCGCGATGCCGGCCAGCAGCAGCGTGAACACGTTCACCTTGCCGAACGACGTCGACACCCGGTACACGAGCATCGTGGCGGCGAATGCGCCGGCGAACGCGAACAACGGCACGGCCAGCGTGCCCAGCGGCGCCGTGAACGCCAGCGTGGTCTTCTCGCCGAACACGAACACCAGCGCAGCGCCAAATGCCGCCCCGGCCGACGTGCCAGCGAGGCCGGGCTCGACGATCGGGTTGCGGAACAGCCCCTGCATGATCGTGCCCGACACGCCGAGGATGGCGCCGGTGAGTCCGGCCACGACCACCCGCGGGAGCCGGAGCAGCAGGAACACGTTTCGGCCGAGCGCGTCAGCCGGTGCAGCCGGCGCCCACCCCGCCGCCTGCGCCAGGTATCGCGCCATCTCGGTGGGAGTGAACGTGAACGCGCCGATCGACGCCGACGCCACCACGGAGCCGGCGAGCAGCAGCCCGAGCAGCAGATACCACTGGCGGAAGCTGAGCCGCTTCAGCACGCGCGCCGCGTCACGGCGTGGAAGCGCTTGGTGGGTGAAGAAATCCCTCGAGGCGGCGGATGGCTGCCGGCGTGCGCGGGCCGTAGTACATGACGTCGGTCTCCTCGATGCGGTAGATGCGGCCGGCCCTGCCTGCCGGTGTGAGACTCACCCCCGGCATCTCGGCGAACTTGGCGGCGCTGCCGAAACGGTCGAAGCCGACGTCGGTGGCGAGGATGAAGTCGGGCGCCGCCTTGGCGATGAGTTCGGGGGTGAGGCGCAGCATCCCGCCCACCGAGTCGATCGCGTTCTCCCCGCCGGCCCAGTGCAACATCCTGTCGCCCACGCTGCCGCGCTTGAGCGCCAGGTAGTTGTTGGCGATCTGCCCGAAGTGGATGATCAGCACGCGGGGGCGCCTGGCGTGGGCCCACTCGATCGTGTCGGCGAGGGCGCTGTCCATTCCCGCCTTCCACCTGGCGAGCACGCTGTCGGCGGTCGCCTCACGGTGAAATTGCTTGGCGAGCGTCACCAGCAGCTGCTCGGCACCGGCCACGGAGTCGCCCGGGTTCAGCGTGAGGATCGGGATGCCGACCTTCTTCAGTTGGTCGGTGACCTCGTCGGGACCGAAGTTGCCGTCGGTGAGGAACAGCGTGGGCCGGAGGGAGATGATCCCTTCGGCGTTGAGGGCTCGGTGGTAGCCCACGGACGTGATCCTGGTGATGGCCGGCGGATAGACCGACGTGAGGTCGCGCCCCACCAGCACGTCCTGGGCGCCGATGGCGAACATGAATTCGTTGATCTGCTTGGACACGCAGACCACGCGTGGCGCACCGTCAGTGGTGCCGGTGCCGCGGCATGCGGTGGCAGCGAGGGCGAGGAGGGCAGGAACGAGGCGAAGAACTCGAGGCATGGACGGGCCAGGGCGGGGGGGAAGCGAAAAGTACGGCGCGGGCATTTATTTCGGAACATGCCAACCCGCACTGCGTGACGAAGCCGCGCCGGCCCTGGGCGCTCGTGGCCATTGGGGTGGCCGTGTTCGGGACCGGCGCCGTGTGGCTGCTGCGCGGCTGGCTGGCCGCGGCGCCGCCGCCCGTCACGGTAGGTTCGCAGGCGCCCCCATTCGAGGCCACCACGGTGCAGCCAACGCGTGAGACGCGCACCCTGGCCGATTACGTCGGCCACCCCCTGCTACTCAACTTCTGGGCGACCTGGTGCCAGCCCTGCCGCGAGGAGATGCCGAGCTTCGAGCAGCTGTATCGCGCCGAGGGTCCGCGGGGACTGCGCATCGTGGCGCTGAGCGTGGACGATCCCGGAGCGGATGCGGCGATTCGCGAGTTCGTGAACCGCTATGCGCTCACGTTCGACGTGCTGCACGATCGCCGCTCGCGCGTCATGGACCGCTACCAGGCGCGCGGCGTGCCCCAGACCTTCCTCATTTCGGCGGACGGACACATCGTCGGCACCCAGTTCGTTCGCGACTGGGCGTCGAGCGAGAGCCGCGCGCTCGTCGATTCCCTGCTGTTCCATCGCCGGCCGTAGGCGGTGGCTGGTCCCCCGCCGCGCGACGGTCCATATTCGGGTGTCCGGCGCCCGGTGCACCGGGTGCGTCGTCCCACCATCCGGAGAAAATGCAGATGGACCCGCGTGATCTTCGCCGTACCCCTGCCGCACTCGCCCTGACGCTGGCCGCCGCGTTGCTCGCCGCGCCGGCCGCGGCGCGCGCCCAGCAGCCCGCAATTCCGACGCCCGAGTCGGTGTTCGGATTCCACGTTGGCGCGGACTTCCATCTGATCGACTACGACGCCTCCATCGCCTACTTCAAGCGACTGGCGGCGGCGAGCAACCGCATCAAGCTGGTGGATGTGGGGGTGACGGCTACCGGGCACCCGTGGACGCTGGCCATCATCTCGTCGCCCGAAAACCTGGCCAAGCTGGACCACTATCGCGACATCGCGCAGCGGCTTGCGCATCCCGAGGGGTTGGCGGCCGCGGACGCGCATCTGCTGGCGCGCGAAGGGCGTGCATTCGTGGACATCAGCGGCGGCCTGCACGCCAGCGAGGTAGCCGGCGCGCAGCACACGATCCAGTTGGCCTACGACCTGCTGGCCAACGCCGCCGACCCGGACGTCAGGACGATCCTGGACAACGACGTGCTGCTGCTCTGGCCGTCGATCAACCCCGATGGGCAGAACATCGTGGCGCACTGGTATGCGGAGAACGTCGGCACGCCGTACGAAGTGGCGCCGCTGCACGAATTGTACGAGAAGTACGTGGGCCACGACGACAACCGTGACGCGTACATGCTCAATGTGGTCGAGTCGCGCGTCATCGCGCGCACGTGGCGGGAATGGGAACCCGACATCATCTACGTGCATCACCAGTCGTCGCCGGTGCCCACGCGCATCTGGCTGCCGCCGTTCGCCGAGCCGATCGCACCGGAGGTGCCGGCGCTCATGTCGCGCGAGGTGAACACCATCGGCATGACGATCGCCCAGGAGCTCGAGTCGCACGGCATGCCGGGGGCCACGCACATGGGCACGGGCTTCGACGCCTGGTATCCCGGCTACATCGACTATATGCCGATGCTCATGAACATCGACGCCTTCTGGACGGAGACGGCGCTGTACGAGTACGCGACGCCGCACTTCTACACGATCCGTGAGTTCCCGCCGGAATACCGCGACCTGCGCCCGCAGTCGCTGTATCCCAGTCCCTGGCAGGGCGGGTGGTGGCGGCTGCGCGACGCGGTGGACTACATGGAGACGGCCTCGCTCGCCGTGCTCGACTACGCGGCCAAGTACCGGGAGGAGATTCTCTACAACCGGTACGTAGCCGGCACCAGGACGATCATGCGCTACGGAAAGAACCCGCCCTACGCCTACATCGTCCCGCGCGAGCAGCACGATCCGGTGGCCGCGGCCGACATGCTCAAGCGGTTCGCGTTCAACGGCGTGCGCGTCGAGGCGCTGTCTCGCCCGGCCGACTACGACGGGGTGACATATCCGGCTGGCACCTGGGTGATTCCGATGAACCAGGAGTTCGCACAGTTCGTCAAGCAGATCATGGAACCGCAGGACTACCCGGACCTGCGCGAGTTCCCGGGCGGGCCGCCGGAGCAGCCGTACGACGCCGCCGGCTGGACGCTGCCCTACCAGATGGGGGTGCGCGTGGTGGAGGCGGCCGAACCCCTGCCCGACGCGTTCCTCACGGCGCTGGCCCCGGTGACTGGGAAGCCGGTGGACTGGCGCACGGCGCCGGATGCACCGTTGGAGACCAACGCCGAGGCGGCGGGCATCGTCCCGTTGCCGGGCGGGCTCAGCGGATCAGGGCCGGTGGCTGCGCTGGACCCGGCGCAGAACAACGTGTTCCGGTTCCTCAATCGGGCGCTCGTGCAGGGCGGCACGATCGCGTTCCAGCCGGCTGTGGCGGGCGCCGCTGGTGCGCCGCGGGCGAGCGGACGGTACCTGGTATCTGGGCTTGGCGCGGCGAAGCTGGACGCGCTGGCTACGGCGCTGGCCGTACGCGGCGAACGCCTGGCGAGCACCGCCGGCGCGTTGCCGGTGCGGCCCCGCCTTGCCGTGTACAAGCCCTGGACGGCGAGCATGGACGAAGGGTGGACGCAGTGGCTGCTCGACCAATATGAATTCAAGTATAGCGTGTTGACGAGCGCCGACGTCCAGGCCGGCGACCTCAACGCGCGATTCGACGTCATTCTCATTGCCTCCGACTCGCCGCGCTCGATCATGGACGGCTATGCACACGGCACGGTGCCGCCGCGGTACGAGGGGGGCCTGGGCGCGGTGGGCGTGCGGGCGCTCGACGACTTCGTGAACGCGGGCGGCACGCTGGTCACCCTCAACTCCAGCGCCCAGTTCGCCATCGACCAGCTCCACTTGCCGGTAAAGAACGTGGTGGCCGACCTCGGCCGGAAGGATTTCTTCGCCAGCGGGTCGATTCTGCAGGTGACGGCCGATCCGGTGCACCCCGTGATGGCCGGCATGCCGGCGCAGGCCGACGTGTTCTTCGACGACAGCCCGGTGTTCACGACGCTCCCCGGCTTTTCGGGCTCGGCCCTGGCCACCTACCGGACGGCGGGGTCGCCACTGCGGTCGGGCTACCTGCTGGGCGAGAAGTACCTGCAGGGCTACGCCGCCGCGCTCGATGTGCGGCATGGCAAGGGCCACGTGGTGCTGGTCGGGTTCCGCCCGCAGTGGCGCGGACAGCCGGTGGGCACCTTCCGCGTGGTGCTCAACGCGGCGTTGTTCGGCGGCCGCGTGTCAGCCGGCGCCGAGGGGGCGCCCGGATTCTGGACCGCGCCGGCTATCGCCCCGTGTGATAGTGGGCGATGCACTCCGCCTCGCGTCCCCGCACGACGCGGCGGCCCTTGAGCGCTCCACGCGTCGCGGTGACCACGGTGCACTGGTGTTCGCCGTCGTGCCCGTCGTAGTACAGCACCAGCCAGTCGTGGGTGCGCCCCAGCTTGTGGGCGAGGGCCGTGTTCGAGAACAGCGCCGTGTACTGGCGCCCGCCGCGATCTGTGTGGAGCACGGGTAGCCAGCGCTCGCCGCCGGGGTTGAAGCGGTGTGGCGCGATCATGGGGAGTTCATTGCGCTTGGCCTTTTCCCGGTACTCGCGATCGACGTCGAGCAGCTCGCTCACCGTCGGCGCGGCAGGCGGTTCTTCGGGCACGCGTTGCCGGCGGCGCAGCCGGGTGGCCAGGGCGTCGCGGATGCCCGCCACCCGCTTGGCGCCGAACCCCGGCACCTCGGCCAGCCGACCGTCGTGGGCCGCCGCCTCCAGCCCTTCGAGTGACTCGATCTCCAGCTGGTCGTGCACCCGTTGGGCGAGCGTGGGGCCCACGCCAGGCACCGAAGCGAGCAGGGCCACGGGATCGCTCTCGCCACGCAGCCGCTGGAGCATGGCCAAGGAGCCGGTCTGTACCAGTTCTCGTATGGCACGGGCGAGCGCCGAGCCGATGCCGGGCAGTGCTTCGAGTCCCTCCAGCCCCTCGTCGGCCAGGATGTCGGCCGCGGCCCGCTGGAGCTGGCGCAGCCGCTCAGCACCCGTCCGCCAGGCCTGCACGCGGAACCGGCCGGCGTGCTGCGCCTCAAGCAGGGCCGCCACGTCGTCGAACCGGCGGGCGATCTCGGCGTTGGACACCGTGGGGGCGGTGAGCGTGGCCGTCATGGCGTGACCCCGGCCGGAACGGACTGGCGGTCGGGCGCCGACGTCAGCGCCGGCAGCTGGTCGCGGGTGAGCGTCTCGTGCTCCATCAGCCGGTGCGCGCCCTCATCGAGTGGGGCGCGGTTGGCGGACAGGATGGACAGAGCCCGCCCCAGCGCCTCCTGAATGAGGTGCCGCACCGCTTCTTCGACCTCGCGCGCAGTCTGGCTGCTGTACGGAGGCGGCTCGCCCGGCACGTACGACGGCGCGGGCAGCAAGGTGTTCTGGGGTTGGCCGTAGACCACGTTGCCCACGGTTTCGTCCATCCCGAACCGCGTCACCATTTCGCGCGCCAGGTCGGTGGCGCGCACCAGGTCGTCGGCAGCTCCGGTGGAGAGTTCGCCGAACACTGCCAGTTCCGCGGCCCGTCCGCCGAGCATCACCGTCAGCTTGCCCTCCAGCTCGCCCTGCGTGGCGATGTAGCGCTCTTCGGATGGGCGCTGCAACGTGAAGCCCAGGGCCCCAAGCCCGTGCGGAATGATCGAAACCTTCTGCACCGGGTCTGCGCCCGGCGTAGCGAGCGCGACCAGCGCGTGGCCCATTTCGTGATAGGCCGTGATTTCCCGTTCGCGCGCGCTGAGCACGCGGCTGCGCTTGGCGAGGCCGGCCACGACGCGCTCCACGGCCTGCGAGAAGTCGTCGAAGCTGACCGTGTCGGCCCCGCGGCGCGTGGCGACGAGCGCCGCCTCGTTCACCAGGTTGGCCAGGTCGGCGCCCGTGAACCCCGGCGTGAGCGCCGCCACCTGATCGAGATCCAGCGCGGCATCGAGCGGCACCTTGCGCACGTGCACCTTGAGGATCTGCACGCGGCCCGCGCGGTCCGGGCGGTCGACGAGGATCTGCCGGTCGAACCGGCCGGCGCGCAGCAGCGCCGGATCCAGAATCTCGGGCCGGTTGGTGGCCGCCAGCAGCACCACACCGCTCTTCGGGTCGAACCCGTCCATCTCGGCCAGCAGCTGGTTGAGCGTCTGCTCCTTCTCGTCGTTGGAACCGGTGATCACGCTCGCCCCGCGCGCTCGGCCCAGCGCGTCCACTTCGTCGATGAAGATGATGCATGGGGCAGTCTGCCGCGCCTGCGCGAACAGGTCGCGCACGCGAGCCGCGCCAACGCCCACGAACAGCTCCACGAACTCGGATCCGTTGATGGAGAAGAACGGCACGCCCGCCTCGCCGGCCACTGCACGTGCCAGCAGCGTCTTGCCCGTGCCCGGCGGGCCGACGAGCAGCACCCCCTTGGGCAGATGCGCACCGAGGCGGCCGAAGCTCGCCGGGTCGCGGAGGAACGAAACGACTTCCTTGAGTTCGGCCTTCGCCTCGTCCACGCCCGCCACGTCGTCGAAGGTGACCTTGGTGTCCTTTTCCACGTATACGCGAGCGCGGCTCTTGCCCACGCCGAACAGCCCAGTGGGCTGCTGGCCAAGCGTACGCCGCGCCATCAACCACCACACGCCCAGGAACAGCGCGGTGGGAAGCAGCCAGAGCAGCACGCCGTTGGTCCAGTCGCTGCGCGGCGCCCCCGAAAACGGGATGCCCCGCGCGCGCAACTGGTCGGCAATCGTCGGATCCACGCGTGTCGTGTAGAACGTCGTGTCCCCATTCACGCCGGGCGCAGCGAGGGTTCCGCTCACGTATGCGTCTCCCACCTGAACCGAGTGCACGAGCCCCGAATCCAGCTTCTGCAGGAAAGTGCTATATGGCACTTCGTGCTGCCCGAAGGTGGGCGAGAACAGCTCCGGCAGCACGAGCAGCGCGGCGACGGCCAGCCAGAAGAGCCAGATCCGCGGGCGCTGTTTGGGCGACTGGGACCCGTCGTCGGTGCTGCGAATGGGCATGCGCTCGCGTTCCGGCATGGCGCCTCCTCGTGCGCTATCTGCAACGTGGTGGCTCACTGCCGTTCGTGGAATCAGGGGCGCGGGTACGTGGCGTCAGGCATTGGCCGACACGCACCATACCGCGTCCTGCGTCGGGCCGCCCGCCGGGATCAGCGCTGCGCGGTCGCCGTCCCGGCTCCAACATTGGAGGCGATGTAATCCACGAGATCGTTCAGGGAGCGCAGCTTCCCATAGTCGGCTTCCGGCACGTCCACCCCGAGGTCGCGCCGCACGGCGATCATGAAATTGAGGAAGTCCATCGAATCGATGTCAATCTGATCGCGGAGGCTCACCCCGGGATCGATGTCGTCGGGCCGCATTTCGGGGGCGATCCGCGACAGCGCATGCAGCAGGGCGGCTCGGATCTGGTCGCGGGTCATAACGCCTCCGGTTCCTGCAACAGCCGGTCGATGGCGGCGAGGAACCGGCCCCCGTAGTGGCCATCGGTGGCGCGATGGTCGGCAGCGAGCGACACCGTGACTACCGGATGCACTCCGATCATGCCTGCGTCAGCCCAGGGCCGGTCCGAGATCTTCCCGAACCCGACGAGCGCGACCTGCGGGGGGTAGATGACGCCGAACACCGACTCCACCCCTTCGTCGCCGAGGTTGGTCACGGTGACGGTGGCGTCGGTCATCTCGGAGCCGCGGAGGCCGCCCTCACGCGCCCGCTGCACCACGTCGCGCAGAGCGTCCATCAACTCGAGCAGCGTCTTGTCGCTGGCGTCGTGAATGGCCGGCACGATGAGCCCGCCCCCGCGGAGCGAGATCGCCACGCCGAGGTGGACGGCCGCGCTCGGCTGCGCAGCGCCATCGATCCAGAAGCCGTTGAGGTCCGGGAACTCGTGCAGCCCGGACGCGACGGCTTTGAGCAACATCGCGGCGGGGAGTATTCGCTGGTCCACCGGGCGCGCAGCATTTTCGTCCTGCAACCAGGCAAGGGCGCGGCGGAGGCTGATCGGGGTGCTCAGGTAGTAGTGCGGGATCTCGCGGTTGGCGCGTGAGACAGCGGCGGCCACGGCGCGGCGCATCGCCGCCTTTGTAGTGTCTGGGGGTACAGACTTCGTGACTGGCGCGGCGGGTGGTCCGTGCTTGGCCGCCCGCTCGATGTCGGCGAGCGTGATCGCATGGTCGGGTCCGGCGCGCCAGAGTGCTGTGAGATCCACGCCGAGTTCGGCGGCGCGCCGGCGGGCGACCGGCGAGGCACGAAGCCGCGGCGTGAGGGTGGGCGCGGGCGCGGCAGGCCGGACCGTGGGCGGCGCCGGCACGCTCGCGGACGCGGTAGGCTGGATCGCGCGAGCCTCCGCCATGGCGGCTGCTGGTTTGCCGAATGTGGCGAGGACCGTCCCCACGGGCACCTTGCTCCCTTCGGCAACGGTCAGTTCGGCCACGACGCCATCCACCGGACTCTCGACCGAGAACACGCCCTTATCCGTTTCCACTTCGGCAATGACGGCGCCGCGCTTGACGCGCTCGCCCGGTTTCATGTGCCAGACCACGAGCGTGCCGAATTCCATGTCGGCGCCGAGCGACGGCATACGGAACTCGTTCGCGCGATCAGCGCCGGACGCGGCTTCGGCTCGGGGCATGCGCGATCGCCTCCGCTCAACCACCGAGCGTCGCGCGCACGGCGGCGACGATCTGCGGTGTCTGAGGCAGGGCCGCCTGCTCCATGTGTCGTGCGTAGGGCATGGGGACCTCGGCGCTGCCGACGCGGCCCACCGGGGCATCGAGCTCGAAGAACGCCTGTTCCATGATCCGCGCGCTGACCTCTGCCGACAGGCTCCCGCTCCGCCACTCCTCGTCCACGATCACGGCGCGGTGCGTCTTGCGAACCGAGGTGACCACGGTGTCCATGTCCAGGGGCCGGAGCGTGCGCAGATCGATCACTTCCGCGCTCGTGCCGGCTGCGGCCAACTGCTCGGCCACTTCGAGCGTGCGCCCCAGCATCCCGCCGAAGGTGATGAGCGTGGCATCGGTTCCCGCGCGCCGGACGGCCGCGCGGTCGATCGGCACCGGGCCCGCATCGGCCGCCAGCTCTCCGTCGAGGTTGTAGAGCAACGCGTGCTCGAAGATCACCACCGGGTCGGGGTCGTCGAGGGCCGCGGGGAGCATGCCGCGCGCGTCGGCAAGTGTGGCCGGTGCCAGCACCTTGAGTCCGGGAATGTGCGCGTACAGCCCTTCGAGACTGTGCGAGTGCTGCGCGGCAAGTTGCCGGCCGGCCCCGGTCGCCATGCGGATCACGAGCGGCACGTGAAACTGCCCGCCCGACATGTGCAGGAGCGTCGCCGCGCTGTTCATGATCTGGTCGAGCGCCAGCAGGCTGAAGTTCACCGTCATGATCTCGACGATCGGCCGCATGCCTCCCAGGGCTGCGCCGATGCCGGCACCGACGAACGTCGATTCCGACAGCGGCGTGTCGCGGATGCGCTCCGGTCCGAATTCCGCGAGCAGTCCTTGGCTCACGGCGTAGCAGCCACCGTACCGGCCGACGTCCTCACCCATCAAGAACACCCGCTCGTCGGCGCGCATGGCCGCGCGGATTGCCTCGCGAATCGCGTTGCGGTACGTCGTGCGCACCGTGCCGGCTGGTGCGGACACGCCATCGATGGCGGCGCGTTCGGGGGCGACGGCGGTCATGGTGTCGGTTCCTCGCTATACACGTGCCGCGTGAGCGTGGCGACGTCCTCCAGCGGCGCCTCGTCGGCGAACGCCACGGCGTCATCGATCTCGGCTGCCACCGCCTCGTCGATCTCGTTCATCTGCGCGTCATTCAGCAGCCCGCGCTCGCGCAGCCTGGCCTCGAACGTGGCGATGGGGTCGCGCGCCTTCCATTGCTCGACCTCCTCCCTCGACCGATAGAGTTCGGGATCGAACATGGAGTGGGCGCGGAAACGGTATGTCCGGAACTCGAGCAGATGGGGTCCCTCGCCGCCGCGTATCGCCTGCGCCGCCGTGCGCGCGGCGTGCTCCACCGCGTCCACGTCCATGCCGTCGACGGTCCAGGCCGGAATGCGGTAGCTCGCCGCCTTGAGGGCGAGGTCGGGTTCGGCCTGCGCACGGTCCAGCGCCGTGCCCATCGCGTAGAGGTTGTTCTCGCAGCAGAACAGCACCGGCAGGCGCCAGAGCCCGGCCAGGTTGAGCGCTTCGTGGAACTCGCCTTCGGCCACGGCGCCGTCGCCGAAGAAGCAGGCGGTGACCCGGTCCCGTTTCTGCATCCGGTCAGCGAGCGCCAGCCCGACGGCGAGCGGCAGCCCGCCGCCGACGATGGCGTTGCCGCCATAGAAGCGCGTGGCCGCGTCGAACAGGTGCATCGACCCGCCGCGCCCGCCGCTGCAGCCCGCACTCTTGCCGAACATCTCGGCCATGATGCGGCGCGCGCTCACACCCCGCACAAGGGCATGGCCATGCTCGCGGTACGTGGCCACCACCGCGTCTTCGGGGCCGAGGGCTTGCATGGCGCCAACCGCCACCGCTTCCTGGCCGATGTACAGATGCAGGAAGCCGCGGATCTTCTCGGCCTGGTACAGGTCGGCGCACCGCTCTTCCATGCGCCGGATGCGCACCATATCACGCAGGAGCGCCACGGCGCGCACGGCGTCGCCGGCCGCCATGGTGCCGGTTGCAGGCACTGGGGCCGTGGCGTTCATGGGGCCGGCTGCTCCAGCGTGGAAAGATCGCCCTCGGGCAATCCCAACTCCCGCGCCCGCAGCAACCGTCGCATGATCTTGCCGCTGCGCGTGCGCGGCAGTGCATCGAGGAACGCGACTTCCTTGGGTGCTACAGCGGCGCCGAGACGTTTGCGGGCGAATCCGAGCAGGTCGAGCCGCAACTCGTCCGTGGGTGCGTATCCCTCACGGAGCGACACGAACGCCTTCACGATCTGTCCGGCCACCGGATCGGGCTTGCCGATCACCGCCGCTTCGACCACAGCGGGGTGCTCGAGCAGTGTGCTCTCCACCTCGAACGGACCGATGAGATGGCCCGACGACTTGATCACGTCGTCGGCACGGCCGACGAACCAGTAGTAGCCGTCGGCATCGCGGCGGGCGAGATCGCCGGTGAGATACCAGCCGTCCATGAAGCACCGGCGGTACCGCTCCTCGTTCCCGAGGTAGCCGCTGAACATCGACGGCCAGCCCGGCTTGAGCGCGAGCTCGCCTTCAATGTCGGGCGTCTCGATGACTTCGACGCCGATGTCGGTGTGGTTGACGATCGCCGCCTCGATGCCCGGCAGCGGGCGGCCCATCGACCCCACGCGGACGTTCATGGAGCGGAAGTTGGCGATCATGATGCCACCCGTCTCCGTCTGCCACCAGTTGTCGTGGATCGGCATCCCGAACGTCTCGGCGCCCCACACTACGGCCTCGGGATTCAGCGGCTCTCCCACGCTCGCGATGAACCGGAGGCGGCTGAGGTCGTAGGATTTGGCCAAATCGCCGCCCGCCTTCATGAGCATCCGGATCGCAGTCGGCGCTGTGTACCAGACCGTGACCTGCTCGTCCTGGAGAATCTGGTACCAGCGTTTCGCGTCGAAGTCACCTTCGTCCACCACGCTCGTGATGCCGTTCGTGAGGGGAGCGATGATGCCGTACGAGGTGCCCGTCACCCATCCCGGGTCGGCCGTGCACCAGAAGACGTCGTCCTTGTGGAAGTCCAGCGCGAGCTTGCCCGTGATGTGATGCGCGACGACCGCGCGGTGGACGTGCACGGCCCCCTTGGGCACGCCGGTGGTGCCGCTCGTGAAGTGCAACAGCGCCATATCCTCTTCGTCGGTGGGCCCGATCGTGAACCGCTGGCTAGCCCCGGCGAGGAGCGTGGTGAGATTGTGCGTTCCCGGCACGTCTGCGGCAGTTGATGTCGGCGGCGTGATGAGCAGCACGTGATGGAGATCGGGCAACTGGTCGCGAATGGGGGCGACCTTGCGCCTGTAGAGCGCCGGGGTCGTCACCAGCAGCTTGCCGCCTCCGATCGTGAGGCGCGCCTTGATCGGCTCAGGTCCGAACGCGGAGAACAGCGGGCAGAACACACTCCCGCACTTGAGCGTTCCGATGGCCGCCACATACAACTCGGGCACGCGGTCGGCGAGCACGAACACACGATCGCCCTTCCCGACGCCCAGCGACGCGAGCACGTTGGCGAACCGGCTGCTTCGCGCGCCCAACTCACGGTACGTCAGCGTGGTGCGCTCCCGGTTGCGGCCCAGCCATCGTATTGCGACATGGTCGGCGCGGGTGCCCTGGGCGTGCCGGTCCACCGCCTCGTAGGCGATATTGAGCCCTCCCCCGTCGGGCAGCCCGTCCAGTTCTCCCTCCCGCACGTCCATCCAGGAGAAGCCGGCGCGCTCCGCTTCGTAATCCGGCATCGTGGGCAGCGGCTCGCGACGGTCAGCCGCCTTCGTGAACACGCGCACGTCCGATGGCGGAACGGTGCGTTGGGATGGCTGCTCGACGAAAGTTCCCATGGCTGCGCTCCGTTCGTTCGAGGCCGCCTCGATCCCGCCGGATGCTTGCGGGCGCGCTGCGCGCCCGAACTGACCAGAAACCTACGGGAGGCCAGCGCTCGAGGCTGTCGGGCGGGCGGCCATCGCGCGTGGGCGGAATCCTCACAAGGCGGGGCAGCCCAGGCGCTAAGCGGAGCCTGCTTGAAGCGACGCGCCGCCGCCCCAGTACCCGGAGCGGCGGCGCTGGACCGGCCCGAACGGCGCTCAGTGCTGCGGCGAGGTTTCGCTGGCCGCCTGCGACCTGGCCATGTGTCCGTAGCGCTCGAACCAGTTTTCCAGGTAAAGCTGCGTGCGCAGGAAGTTCGACGGCGTGCTGGAAGTGCCGTGGTACTCGTTGTTCATGCGCAGCATGGCGGTTGGCACGCCGCGCAGCTTCAGCGCGCGGTAGAACTCCTCCGTCTGCGGGATCGGCGTGCGCAGGTCGAGCACACCGGTCATGAGCATGGTCGGCGTCTTGACGTGGCCCACGTACATGATCGGCGAACGCTTAAGGTGCTCGCTCGGGTCCTCCCAGAACGGCTTGGCGAAATTCTCGTACCAGCCCGCACCGTCGGTCACGCCCACGAAGCTGATCCAGTCGATCACCGGGCATTGCACCACGGCCGCCGCAAACCGGTCGGTGTGCCCCACGGTCCACGAGGTCAGGACACCCCCGCCCGAGCACCCATACACGAACAGGTTGTTCGTGTCCACGTATCCGCGGCCGACAACCGTGTCGACGCCCGCCATCAGGTCGTCGAAATCCTTATCCGGATAATCATTGTCGATGAGGTTCGTGAACTTCTCGCCGTATCCGGTGCTGCCGCGCGGATTCGTGTAGAGCACCACGTAGCCGCGTGCCGCATGATCCTGCCGCGCGAAGTTGAACGCTACGTTGTACATGGACTGCGGACCGCCGTGGATCTGCAGGATCAGCGGATACTTATGGTGCGGGTCGAAGTCTGCCGGCTTGACGATCCAGCCTTGAATCCTGAGCCCGTCCCTGGACGTGTACCAGACCTCCTCCGTCGACGCGAGCTTCTTGCCGGCGAGGATCGATGCATCGACGTTGGTGCGCTGCGCAAACGTCGCCGCCGTGCCCGACGCGGGAATCGTGAACGTGACCACGTCGTTCGGCATCGTGGGTGTAGTGCGCGTACCCACGGCGAGTCCGTTGTGTGCGATGTCGGTGACCGCCAGGACGTGCGTGCCCGTGGTGACCGGCCGCACCTGGCCCGTGATGGAAACGAAATACAGATTCTGAGATCCCTCGCTCTGCACGTTGAAGTACACGCCCGATCCGTTCGGCGCCCAGAGAATGCCCGAGACCGGACGATCGAGGCTCGCCGTGAGGTTGCGCGGATTCGAGCCGTCGGCGTTCATCAGCCAGACTTTGCCTTCCGACCACGCCGAGTGGTCAACGGAGTCGGAGTGGGTGTACGCTACCAGGCGGCCATCCGGTGAGTAGATCGGCCCGCCGCTCGTTCCCGAGGTGTGGGTCAGCTGCCGCACCTCGCCCGATGTCAGATTCGCGGCGTAGATGGCCGAGTGCCGGAAGACGTGCTCCGCATCGGGCACGCGGAGGGACGAGAACGCCACCCACTGGCCGTCGCCGGAGAACGCCGGCGCCGACGCGTTCCAGTCACCAGTGGTGAGTTGCCGCGCCTCGCCTCCGTCGGCGGCGATCACGAAGATCTGGCGGTAATACGTGTCGGTGTAGCCCACGCGGTCGGAGCGGAAGTTGAGTCGGGTGACGATCTTGGGCGGCTCCACCCACTTGGCGCCCTTGGGTGGAGTTGGCATCGGGATGCGCCATTCCGGATCGGCCCGTTCGGCCACGTTCATATTGAAGGCCAGCGTCTTGCCGTCCGGCGACCATGCCAGATTCGACGGCGACTCGGTGACGTTGGAGATCTGCGAACCCGGGCCTTCGAGATCAACCCAACGCACGAAGATCTGCGCGCTGCCCGGCTCCTTTTCGGCCACATAGGCGATGCGCGTGCCGTCGGGCGACCACTCGGCGCCGGACCCATCGGCAAGGAATCGGTCGTGTGTGCCGTCGGCATTCATGATCCAAAGCGACGAGCGCCAGCGGTCGTTCATCTTGTCGACGTGGCGGCGTCCGTACACGATTTGCGACCCGTCGGGGGAGACCTGCGGCGATTGCACGTCCTGCCAGTCGAGGTACTGGTTCAACTGAATGCGATCGGGCGGTGTCTGCTGCGCCCGAAGGGCCGGCACGGCGACGATGACGGCGAACGCGAGTCCCGCCCAACGGCCGACGCGGGCCGGTCGGCGGGTCTGCGCGACGCACGCGCGGAGGGGAGAGCAGGGGACGGCGGGCATGCGCATGGGGTTGCTCCTTGGGAGGGCACGGTCGCCCAATCCTGCGCATTGCGCCGACCGGCCGCTAGAGGGCGCTGCCGGTTTCCCCGACCCCGGGTGAGCGTCACCCCGACTGCCTGTGCCAGCCGCCGGCGATACCCTGCACTTGTAGCCCATCGGCCCACGCCGATCGCGGCGCGGACCCGGTTCTGATCCACGGGAGGGGAGCATGCTCACCTACGCACAACTGGCCGAACTCGAACGCGCGGCGCGGGATACACTCGTGCTCAACGCCTACGTCGACGCGACCGAACTGGATGGGGTGGCCCGCCGTTCATGGCGGCCCACGCTCGCCAACGCCGTCGTGGCCAGGCGCAAGTCGCTGGCCGACGCGCCGCATGCGGAGCGGACGGCGTTCGACCGCGCGGCGGAACGGCTCGAGGCGCAGGCGAAGGAATTGAGCGACGACATGGACGGGTTTGCCGGGTGGGTAGCGTTCGTGACCGCGGATGACACGCTTTACGCGGGCCCCACCACCCTGGCGCCCGGGGCCGGGCTGGAGTGGCGCAAAGGGATCGCGACCGCGCCCTACGTGCGTCTCCTGCGGGACGATCCCGCTGTCACCGTGGCGCTGGTGGACATACGCAGTGCGGACCTGTATCGCTGGGAGGCCGGCACGCTGCACCGGGCGGAGCGGATCCAGGCGCACGCGCACGTGGGCCGGGCGGGCCACATGGGCGACGCCCCGCACCAAGGCTTCCATACCGGTACGCGCGGCATGACGCTCACCGACGCCGCTCAGCGGGCCGTCGAGGCCGGCGTCGATCGCATGGTGCGCGACGTGGCCGCCCAGATCAGCACGATCGGGCATCCCGCCGGCTGGATCGTGCTGGTGGGCAATCGAACGGTAGCGCTCGACACGATGAAGCATTTGTCGAAGGCCGAGCAGAAGCGCGCGCTGTACGTGGCGGGGGTCGCCACGGACGCCCCTCCGGATTCGGAGATCGCGCGTGCCGCTGTCGAGGGGCGCGCGCAGCTCGAAGCGGCGCGCGATATCGCGCGCGTGGTCGATCTCGTCGAGCGGGCAGCGGCCCGCGATCGGGGAGTATTGGGGTATGACCGCACGATGGAAGCGCTGGCCACGGGCGCGGCGCGCGATGTGCTGATGACGGCCGACTTCTTCGACCGCGAGCCCGAGCGGTCGGAGGCGCTCATGCTGGCGGTGCTCGCCAATGGCGCTCACGTGATCGTGGTGGAGGGCGAGGGCGCGGCGCGGCTCGAAGCCGAGTGCGACGGGATCGGGGCAACACTTCGCTTCCGGGCGCGAGCCGGAAGTGCGAAGTCCGGCGCGAGCGCCGCCGCCGTGTGAAGCTGTGGGGCGCCCCACATCCCTGTCGGGCGCCGCCCCACGATGGCGGGGGACCTTCCCGACGGCGATCGGGACGGCGCCGGCGTATCGTGCGGGCAGCGAAGTTGGTTTCTATGACGGAGGGATGCACATGCTGCGTAACGTCGGGACCGTGGATCGTTGGGTGCGAGTCCTCCTCGGACTCGGGCTGCTGTCTCTGCTCTTCGTTGGCCCCAGGTCCATGTGGGGGCTGATCGGGCTGTTGCTGCTCGCCACGGCCGCGGTTTCGTTTTGTCCGCTGTATGCCAGCTTTGGCTGGTCCAGCAGCGGCACGCCTTCATCGAAAGCGAATGGCTGAACCAGCGTGCACGCAGGTCACGGCCGCGCCGCGCTCGTAGCGGCGCGGCCGTAGTCCGTTCTGCCCCTACGACCTGGCGGTGGCGTCGAGCATGCGCTCAAGCCGGGCCCGGACCTCGGCGGCGAGAGGTGCCACGCCGGGATTGCCCGCCAGGCTCAGCGCGGCCACCGGGTCCATGGCCGCCACCACCGTCCGTCCGGGTTCGTCGGTGGCGTACACCACGACGTTGCAGGGCAGGAGCAGTCCGATGTCGAGTTCTGCCATGAGTGCCTGATAGGCCAGCGGCGGATTGCAGGCGCCGAGGATCAGGTAGGGGCGGAACTCGGCGCCGAGTTTCTCTTTTAGCGTTTTTGCAACATTGATCTCGGTCAGGACTCCGAATCCTTCCCTGGCGAGTTCGGCGCGCACGCGTTCCACCGCTGCGTCGTACGCGAGCGGCACGGTTACCGAAATGCCGTAGGGCGTGGTTTGCTGCACCATCGCTGCTCCAGTGTGGGGGTAAGGGGGCCGTGCTAGGGCGCGGGCCCGAGGGGAGGGAGAACGCGGCCCAATCCGTGCGCCGCCAGCCAGTGCACGGTGGTGCGGCTGGTCGCGATGGCCAGCACCGCGCTGGCGACCACGTCGCTGGTCCAGTGCGCCTGCCGGTACACCCGCTGCGCAGCCACGAGCGTTGCCACGCCGTAACTCGCCCCCGCCACCCAGGGATTGCGCGCTTCGTCGGAGACCGCGGCAGCGATCGAAAACGCGTGCACCGTGTGAGCCGACGGGAAGGAGAACCAGGCGTCGGTGGACGACAGGGGATGGAAGCGCAGCGCGCCGCCCGTGGCCGCCGGCCGATGGCGCCCAACCAGCGGCTTGAGCACGCTCTCAAGTCCGTCGGACACGGCGTAGCCGAGCCCCACGCGGAGCGCGGCGTCGGCCCACCGGTGGCGACGCACGACGAGTGGTACGAGGTAGTCGGCGGCGAGCGCCGGCACGAGGTATCCCGCGCGTCCGAACGGGTCGAGCGCGCCGGCCAGATGGTCGAGGGCCGGTGTGTGGTTGGCTTGCGCGATGTCCCGCGCCCGAACGTCCACCAAGAGCCCGGCGGCGATCGTGGCCGCGCTCCCCACCCAGAAGCTCGCGCTCGACGGGACGACGGTGATCTGGGCCGCAGCCGCGCGCGGCGTTGCGACGGCGAACGCCAGAGTGCAACACGCCACGGTACGGCGCGCCAGGCGTGCCTTGGGGAGACACAAAGAGCCCCCGATCGTCGAGGCAGTTCTAGCCCGTTCGCGGCCCATACGGTACTATAGTGAGTTGCCATCCAGTCGTGCACCGACTGGGGCCTGCTCGATCGCGCTTCGCCCGCACCCACAACCTCCCCCATGGACCTGCGCGACCAACTCCAGACCACGCTGGGTTCGGCCTACACCCTCGAACGCGAGTTGGGCGGTGGCGGCATGTCGCGCGTGTTCGTGGCCGAGGAGAACTCGCTCGAGCGCAAGGTCGTGGTCAAGGTGCTGCCGCCCGAATTGACCGCCGGCGTGAACGTGGACCGGTTCAAGCGGGAGATCCTGCTCGCCGCCAAGCTCCAGCACCCACACATCGTCCCGGTGCTCGCCGCGGGCGAGACGAACGGGCTGCCGTACTACACGATGCCGTTCGTGGAGGGCGAATCGCTGCGTGCCCGGCTGGCAAGGGGCGGCGCGCTGCCGATCACCGACGCCATCGCGATTCTCCGCGACGTGGCCAAGGCGCTGGCCTACGCGCACGAGCGCGGCATCGTGCACCGGGACATCAAGCCGGAGAACGTGCTGCTCTCGGGCGGCTCGGCGGTGGTGGCCGACTTCGGGATCGCCAAGGCGCTGAGCGCGTCGCGGACGGCGGCCCCGAACGCCACGCTCACCCAGGTGGGCACGTCGCTGGGCACACCGGCCTACATGGCGCCCGAGCAGGCGGCGGCCGACCCGGCCACCGACCACCGCGCGGATCTCTACGCTTTCGGGTGCATGGCGTTCGAGCTGCTCGCCGGCCGGCCGCCGTTCACGGGCAAGACGCCACAGAAGCTGCTGGCCGCGCAGATGAGCGACACGCCGCAGCCGATCACGGAGTTGCGGCCCGACGCCCCCCCCGAGTTGGCCCAGATCGTAATGCAGTGTCTGGCCAAGGACGCCGCGGACCGCCCGCAGAGCGCGGCCGACCTGGTGCGCGTGCTCGAGAGCGCCACCAGCGGCGCCGGGCACGCCGCGCTGCCGCCAATCTTGATGGGCGGCAAGCATGCGGTCTGGCGTGCGCTGGCTCTCTACGCGGTGGCGTTCGTGGTCGTCGTGCTGGTCGCCAAGTCAGCGATCATCGTGATCGGGCTTCCCAACTGGGTCTTCCCCGGCGCGGTGGGTGTGATGGCGCTCGGGCTGCCTGCAATCCTGTTCACCGCGTACGTGCAGCGTGCCGCCCGTCGGCTGATCACCATGACGCCCACCTACACGCCGGGCGGGTCGGCGCCGGTGCAGGGCACGATGGCAACGATCGCCATGAAGGCGAGCCCGCACATGAGCTGGCGCCGGACGACGATCGGCGGAGCGTACGCGCTCGGCGCGTTCGTGCTGCTCATCGGCGCGTTCATGCTGCTGCGGGCATTCGGCATCGGGCCGGCGGGCTCGCTGCTCGCCGCCGGCAAGCTCGACGCCAACCAGCCGCTGCTCGTGGCCGAATTCAGCGCCAAGGGCGGCGCCGACAGCGCCCTGGGGAGCGTGGTTGCGGAGGCGGTGCGGGCCGACCTCGGCCAGTCCAACGCCGTTACGGTGATGCCGGCGAGCATGATCCGCGACGCGCTGCAGCGCATGCAGCTGCCTGCCGACAGCCGCATCGACGCCAGCCTGGCGCGCCAGATCGCCCAGCGCGACGGCGTGAAGGCCGTGATCACGGGCGACATCACGCCGCTCGGTGCCGGCTTCGTGGTCACGGCACGCATCGTGGCCGCACAGTCGGGCAACGACCTGGCGTCGTTTCAGGGCACGGCCGATAGCCCGTCACAGCTCATCCCGACCGTGGGTCAGCTCACCCGCGATCTGCGCGGCAAGATCGGGGAGTCGCTCAAGGCCGTGCAGAACTCGCCGCCGCTCGAAGCGGTGACCACCGGTTCGCTCGACGCGTTGAAGAAGTATGCCGAAGGCGAGCGGGCATTCGCGATCCCGGACTACCCAAAGGCCATCGAGGCCCTGAAACAGGCCGTGACGCTCGACAGCACCTTCGCTATGGCGTGGCGCAAGCTCGCCGTAGCCTATTCCAATTCCGGTATGTCGCCGGCGGTGGTCGATTCGGCGCTGACCAAGGCGTACCGCTTCCGCGACCATCTCACCGACCGCGAGCGGTACGCCACGATCGGCACCTACTACGACGTCGGTCCGGGGCACGACCGCGCCAAGGCCATCCAGGCGTACCAGCAGGCCGTGGCGCTGGGCGAATACTCGGCGTCCGCAAACAACTTGGGTAACGCCTACTTCAGCCGGCGCCAGTACGCCGCCGCGGACTCTGCGTACGGGCTGCGTATCGAGAACGATCCGTCGGTCTCAGCCATTACCTACTCCGGACTCGGTGGTTCGTTGCTGGACCAGGGCAAGGTGGCAGCGGCCGATTCGGTGGCGCGCCAATCCGACAAGCGGTTCGGCCCCAACGTACAGATCGACTACGTCCGGGCCACCGTCGCGTATCTGCACGGCAACCTCGATTCGGTCTCTGCGTTCATCAAGGACTGGAAGTCATCACCCGATGGCTTTTCGCGCTCGCTGGCGACATATGCGTCGGTGTCGATGTTGGAACGCACGGGCCAACTCAATGCCTCGCTTCGCGAGTGGGCCAGCGCACTGGCCATCGACCAGGCACGCGGAGCGTACGTGCCACCCATTGTGGACTCCCTTCAATCGGCGTTCTACGACACCTGGTTCCGGGATCAGCCGGCGCGCGCTGTTCGCACCCTCGACGCCGCTATCGCCGCGCGTCCGCTCAGCGGGTACCCCGCGGCCTGGCAGATATACGCCGGCCTCGCGAAGATGTACGCGATCGCCAACCGGCCCGATCGGGCACTGGCGCTGCTGAAGGAACGTGAAGCCGGCCTGCGCGACAGTACGCTGCGCCGACTGGGCGAGCCCGCCCGCCACTCGGCGCTGGGCTTCATCGCCCTGGCCGAGAAGCGCCCGCTCGACGCGGTGCGCGAGTTCCGCGCTTCCGACTCGCTGCCCGACGGCCCGGCGAACGATTGCGCAGCCTGTACCGCCGTGCCAATCGGCATGGCGTTCGAACAGGCCAACATGCCCGACTCTGCGATCGCCGAGTTCCAACGCTACTTGACGACCCCGTATGCGGACCCGATTTCCTCCCACGCCGACAACCTGGCGCTCGTGTACCGGAGCCTCGGCCAGCTGTATGAAGCCAAGGGCGACGCTGGCAATGCCGCGACCTACTACACGAAGTTCGTCGACCTCTGGAAGAATGCCGATCCTGACCTCCAGCCGCAGGTGGCCGACGTGAAGCAGCGCTTCGCCCACCTCCGCGACACTGAGAAGCATCCCTGATCCGTGCCCACCCCAACCCGAGCCCCGGAATGAAACACGCGCTCATGTACCACGGTGCCTTCGAACAGAACTTCGCCAATCTCAAGCCGGGCGCCACGACGTTCATCGGCACCGACGGCAAGACGCACAACCTGCCGCCGTGGCCCAAAGAAGCGGACGGCATCCACTTCGGCTACATGGAAAAGGAAGGCAAGAAGTTCTTCGCCGTCCGCGTGATGGACAGCAAGGCCGACCTCATCCTGCCGCACGAAGTGCGCATCGATCCCACGCGCCACATGGGGATGAACAAGCGCTTCGGTCCCGAACCGACGGTAGTAGACGACGGTCCGGCGGCGGATCTGCTGGCCGACATCCTCAAGGCCAATCAGGAACTGCGGATGAAGCTGGCCGACATCCGCGCTCGCACGCGCTGACGACGCGCGAGAACTGGCCGGCCCCGGGCCGCAGTCGCCCCGAAGCTTGCTGGCTGCACCACTTTGCATTACATTGCATTACATGAAAGACGATCAGCTAACTCTCCGCGTGCCCGGCCAACTCGCCCGGGCGCTCGAGCGCCGGGCACGGGAACGCGACGTGCCCAAGTCGCAGCTCGTGCGCGAAGCGCTCGAGCGCTATCTGGCCGACACGCCATCGCCTGCACCGGCGGCCGTTTGGGGGCGGGTCGCTCCGTTGGCGGGCTCCGTTTCCCTGGATGACGGCGCGTCTGTCGGCGACGCCCTCGCTGCGCAGTTGCGCAGCCACAACTGGCGCGAATAATCGTTGCTGGCTGAGCGAGACGTCCTGCTCGATACCGGGCCCCTGGTCTCCCTGCTCGACGCGCGTGACCAGTGGCACCCCCGCTGCGTCGCCGTGTGGCCCGAGGTCGTGCACCGCTGCGTGACCACCGAAGCCGTGGTCACCGAGGCGAGCCACCTCGTGCTCCGCGGCGGCGCGCCGGCCGGTTTGCCGCTCGACTTCCTGCTCGCCGCCGGCATTCCGATCGTGTCGCTGCCCACGGGCGGCCAACGGCGGGTGAAGTCGCTGATGACTACCTACGGCTCGGTACCGATGGACTATGCCGACGCGACGCTGGTGGCGCTGGCCGAAGCGCTGAAGATCCGCACGGCGTTCACCACCGACCGAGTCGGGTTCGCCACCTACAGGCTCGCCGGCCGCCAGTCGTTCACCCTGCTGCCGGCCTAGCCTCCGATCCGCGACCGCACGGCGCCGTAGCGCGCGAGCAGCCGGTCGAGCTGCCGGGTGTACTCACGCAGCACGCCCTCCTCCCCCTGGTTCGGCGCGGCATCGGCTTCCACCACCACGGTGGCCAGACTGGTGAGCGCGCCAGCCACCGAAGAAAGGCTCGGATCGGCCCCGTCGGCGATGGCCCGTAGCGAGTCGGCCAGCGCGTCGGTGAGGCCGGCCGGCTTTGCCTGCAGCAGCGCCGTGATCGCGCGGTGTGCCGCGGTGGCGCGGCCGAGCGTGGCATTCATTGTCTGTGCGAGCGCGAACTGCGCGAGGAGGGCCGCCTCGGTCACGTGCACCCTTGGGTCCAGCCGCACGGTGAGCGGCTGCGTATACGTCTTGCCGTTCGCGGCCAGCGTCACGGTGTACTGTCCGGGGAGCGCGAGCGGTCCGCGTGGCTCGAGCGGCGTGCCCTCGTGCCATATGCTGGCGATCGAGTATTCGTACGACAGCGCGTCGGGACGCGGATAGCGCAGGTCCCATACCAACCGATGCATGCCCGTTGCCGCCGACACCGTCGGTGCCGGCCCCAACCATCCGCTCTCGAAGTACTGCGACGACGGGAGCCGCTCGGGCTTGTCGGCGCTGGAGAACGTTCGCACCACGTGGCCGGCCGCGTCGTGCACGGTGAGCGTTACGGGGCCGTCACTCGCCGACGCGAGCCAGTAGTCGAGTACGGCGCCCGTGGGCGGATTCTGCGCCACGGGAGTCGAGGGCGGCCACGGGGTATCGCGGTTCTCGTCGTTGCGCAGCCGAGTCGCCATGAGCGGCGCGAACAGGTGGGCGGGCTGCGCGGCTACGGCCGCCGCTTCGCGCAGCGGTTCCACGTCGTCCAGGATCCAGATGCCGCGTCCCTGGGTGGCGGTGATCAGGTCGCCATCGTGCACGAGCAAATCGCGATACCAGGTGGTGGGCAGGTTGAGCGACAGCGGCTGCCAGTGCGCGCCGTCGTCGAAAGACACGTACACGGTGCGGCTGGTGCCGGCGTACAACAGTCCGCGCTTCACCGGATCGGCCCGCACAACCATCACGAATTCGTCGGCCGGGACGCCGTCGGTGATCGACTGCCAGCTCTTGCCCCCGTCGATGGTGCGGATGACGAGCGGCGCGATGCGGTCCGCGCGGTGCATGTCGACCGACGCGTATGCTGTGTTCGCGTCGAACGGCGAGGGCTCGATGTTGTCAATGCGCGCCCAGGCCGGCACGAGCGCCGGCGTCACGTTCCGCCAGTGGGCGCCCGCATCGATGGTAAGCTGGATGAGGCCGTCGTCGGTGCCCACCCAAATCGTGCCGCGGGCGAGCGGCGAGGGCGCGATGGAGTAGATCACGCCGAACCCGCAGTCGCGTGCCCGTGCATAGTCTGCGTTGGCGCAGTCCTTTGCGCCGCCCCGCTTGGCGCTCAGGTCGGGGCTGATCGTACGCCAATGGTCGCCGTCGTCGCCCGACGCGAACAGCACCTGCGCGCCCAGGTACATCGTGTGCGGGGGCAGGGGCGAGAAGGCCATCGGCGTGATCCAGGTGTAGCGGTACTTCACGTCAGGCGGGTACGCGCCGTACGTGGAAACGGGCCACGGCGACACCTCGGACGACTGCCGCGTCACCTCGTCGAACCGCGACATGTGCCCTCCGAGTCCCGTGCCGAACACCGTGTCAGGGGCGCCGGGCTTGGGCACCATGTAGTCGCGCTCGTCGCCGCCCACCGGATGCCAGTCGCGTTCGTCGATCACGCCGTAGGGGCCGCGGCTCCACACTTCCACCGTGCCGTTGTCCTGCTGTCCGCTGTAGATGCGGTATGGAAAGCGGTCGTCCACCGCCAGGTGGTACAGTTGGCCCGTGGGCTGATTGTACCAGCTCGACCACGTGGCGCCAGCGTTCACCGTGACTGCCGCGCCCTGGTCGGCGCCCTCGATCATGTGCGTGGGGTCGGTCGGATCGATCCACACGAAGTGATAGTCATCGCCGCCCGGCGCGCCCTTAAAGAACCCGAATGTCTTACCGCCGTCGGTGGATCGCCGGATGGACTGCCCGGTGACGTACACCGTGTTGGGATCGTTGGGCGCCACGGTGACGCGCCCGAAGTAGCTGCTGGCGAGCGCCGGGTCGCCGTTTGCCAGGTGCCAGTGCGCGCCGCCGTCGTCGGTGCGGTACAGTCCGCTGGCGTCATGCGCCGCGGCCGCAGTGGTGAGCGCCGAGCCTTCGAGCGCGACGGACGCGTAGACGACCGCCCCGCCGCGCCCGCGCGCCACGGCGAGCCCGACCCGCCCGACGTCGACTGCCGGCAGTCCCTCGCTGAGCCGGCTCCAGTGCTCGCCGCCGTCCGTGCTCTTGTAGATCCCCGAGCCCGGACCGGATTGCGGCATGAAGTAGTCCATCCACGGGTGCATGCGCATCTGCCACATGGCAGCGTACACCACCGCCGGGTGTTCCGGGTCCCAAGCGAGGTCCACGGCGCCCGTGGAGTCGTTCACCTGCAGCACGGCGTTCCAGTGCTTGCCACCGTCGGTGGTCAGGTAAACGCCCCGGTCCGGGTTGGGGCCGAACACGTGGCCCATGGCGGCCACCAGCACGCGATCAGGGTCCTGCGGATCCACCAGGATGCGGCCGATGTGCTGGGTGGCCGCGAGGCCGATGTTCGTCCAGCTCTCGCCGCCATTGTCCGACCGATAGACGCCGTCGCCGCCGGCGATGTCGTAGCGGGCCGCGACCTGGCCGGTGCCCACGTAGATGACGTTGGGATTGGATGGAGCAATGGCCATAGCGCCCACGGCGGAGGCCGACTCGTGCTGCATCAGTCCCTGCCAGGTACGGCCGGCGTCGGTGGTCTTCCACACCCCGCCGCCGGCCGCCCCGAAGTAGAAGGTGCTTGGTGCGGCAGGCACGCCCTCGGCCACGGTGGCCCAGCCGGCACGGAAGGGACCGACGAACCGCCAGCGGAGGTCCTGGTAGGTGCTCGGCGGAACCGGCGCCGGCGTAGCGCGCCGCGAGCGCGGTGCCGATGGAGCGCTGAGAAGGAGGACCAGGGAGGCGGCAGCGGCGGCTTTGGTCATTTCGAGGGCTTCTCCGTTTGGCGGGCGGCCGGGAGTGGGAACACGGGCACGACGCCTGAACTGAACGCGATGGGGGCCGGCCCGCAACCGTTCGGCGCCCTGCGAGCGGCCGGGCCGACTCTGCCTAGAGAGGGTCTTCACGGTTCCTTTGTGGCGCCGGCTGGAAACCCGGGGTCAATTTGGGGTACACAACGCACGCTGGATTTCCGCCCCCGAGGAGACGTCCGTGACGACCCCCGATACTCCGCTGCCACAAATCGCCGAGCAGCCGACGCTGCTGGTGATCGAAGACGAGGCCCAGATCCGGCGCGCCGTGCGCAACGCACTCCGCGATCTCACCGATCACGTGATCGAGGTCGCCACGGGTCGCGAGGGCATCGATCAGGCCGCGGCCACGATGCCGGATCTGATCGTGCTCGATCTCGGCCTGCCCGACATGCCGGGCGCCGACGTGTGCCGCGAAGTGCGCCGTTGGGGCACGATGCCCATCGTCGTGCTCACGGCGCGCCACGGTGAAGAGGAAAAGGTGTCGCTGCTCAACCTCGGTGCCGACGACTACATCACCAAGCCGTTCAGCACGCTCGAGTTCTCGGCACGGGTGCGGGCGCATCTGCGCCGGTTCCAGTCGCTGTCGGCGCCGTCGCACGCCGCGACGATCGCGGTGGACGGGCTGACGATCGACCTCGTGCGGCGGCGCGTATCGCGAGGCGCCGGGGCGATCCACCTCACGCCCATCGAGTGGGAGATCCTGCGCAGCCTGGCCACGGCGTCGGGGCGCACGCTTACCCACCAGCAGATCTTCGACGCCGTTTGGGGACGTGCGTTCGGCAACCCGCAGCAGTATCTTCGCGTGCACATCACCAATCTGCGACGGAAGATCGAACACGATCCGTCACGCCCGCAGCTCATCATCACGGAGCCCGGTGTCGGCTACCGGTTCGAGCAGAGCTCGTAGCACCGTCCACACTCCGTCGCTGGCCGGGCGGTTGTTGTGGACGTTGTTCCTGGTGCTCGTTACGATGGCGATGGCGCACATGCGCCCGGACATCGATCAGGCCCACGTCGTTCTGGCGTACCTGCTGGTCGTGCTCGGCGCGAGCGTGGGGGGAGGCCGTGGGTTCGGCTTCGTGATGGCGTGCGTGGGGTTCCTATGCATCAATTACTTCTTCCAGGAGCCGTACGACACGCTCGCGGTAAGCAAGCCGCTGGAGCTGGTGGTGCTCTTCGCATTTCTCGCCACATCGGTCACGACCACGGAGCTGCTGGCGCGCGCCCAGGCCAAGGCGACGGAGGCGAGCCGCCGGGCCGACGAGGTGACGCGCCTTTCGCATCTCGGGTCGGAAACGCTCAACGCCGGCACGCCGGAACGGGCGCTCGGGGCGATCGCCCGCGTCATCCGCGACGAGCTGCGTGTGGATTCGTGCGCCATCGATCGCGTGACGGGTACGGAGCAATCGGAGGTCGCGCACGCCGGCGCCTGGCCGCCGGTCGAGGCGGCCCGTACGCTGGTCCTGCCCCTGACCGCACACGGCGCCGAGGTCGGTAGGCTGCGCCTCTACCACCCCACGAACATCGTGCTCGGCCGTTCGCAGAACGAGTTTCTCGAAGCGCTCACGTACTACGCGGCCCTCGGTGTGGAGCGCATCCGGCTGGAGGCCGAGGCAGCGCATGCCGAAGGGCTACGCGAAGCCAACCGGCTCAAGGACATCCTGCTGGCCACGGTGAGCCACGACCTCCGGACTCCGCTCACCACCATCAAGGCGCTGGCCGAGGACGGCGCGCTTCGTGGCGACGAGAACGCCATGATCATCGAAGAGCAGGCCGACCGGTTGACGCGGCTGGTCAACGATCTGCTCGACCTGTCGCGCATCAAGGGCGGCACGTTCCGCACCAACGCAGAACTGAACTCCGCCGAGGACGTGATCGGCGCGCTGGTGCGGCAGTTTTCCGGCGCGCCCCGCGGCAAGCGTCTGGTGACCGCCCTCGATTTGTCCAAGCCGGCGCTGTTCGGCACGTTCGACTTCGTGCATACGTTGCGCATCCTGGGCAATCTGGTGGAGAACGCGCTACGCTACGCGCCTGCGGGCACGCCCGTGGACCTCACGGCCACGCGGCACGGGGACCGGCTGCGGTTCTCGGTGGCCGACCGGGGGCCTGGCGTCCCGTCCAGCGAAGTGACCCAGATCTTCGAACCCTTCTACCGGCCGCCCGCTGCGGCCAACGATGGCGGGGCCGGGCTCGGGCTGTCCATTGCCCAGCGGTTGGCGCAGGCACAGGGTGGCACGGTGCAGTACGCGCCGCGCGTGGGCGGCGGGAGCGTATTCTCCCTGCTCGTGCCGGCTTCCGATCTCGACTGAGCTACTCGCCGGCGGAATCGGCGTCCGCGTCTTCACCGAGCAGGGGTGGGGCGGTGTCTTCGATGCCCGCTGCGCGCACCCAAGCCTGCAGGTGATCCGCCAGAGCCTTTCGTTCGCCGACACTGAGCGCACGCGCGCCGCGCAGCAGGTTCACGGACACGGTCGTGGGGGCGCGCTCCAGCAGGTGGCGCCCCTTGTCCGTGACCGACAGCTCGACGCGCCGCCGGTCGGCGTCCGCCGTAGTGCGTGACACGTAGCCGTGGTCCACGAGACGGCGCACCACCACCGACACCGAACTCTGGTGCGTCGCCGTGCGATCGGCGAGTTCGTTCAGTGAATGCGCCGGCCGCTCGGCGAGTTGCTGCAGCACGAACAGCTGCGCGCCGCTGATGCCCATCTTGCTCTCGATCATCCGGGACGAAACGCGGAGCGCGCGCACGATGGAGCGGATCGCATTCATGGCCGCGGTAACCTGCTGAATCTCTTCTGAAGTCATCGGGCCGTCGGACAGTTAAGGGGATGAGCAGCCAGCTTGCCCATGGTACGGGTTCCAACCCGGCGACGTTGACCGCCGCGCGTGCCTGTAATTTGCTCGCCGACCTGCCGCCGTCCAGTGGGCGAAGCGCCGACGCTACCGCCGGATGGCCAGTGTTCGCTCGCTTTCCGCCGTCTTGCCGCCTGGTTCCGCGACCTCCAACCTCAGGGTGTAGGTACCCTCATCAAGCCGGGACAGGTCCACCGAGACCGCGCGTTGCATGGCGGACTGGTCGGCCCGCGGCGCGTCCCGCCAGCGGAGGGCGATCGGCGCGTTGCCGCCGCCCCCGAGGCGCAGCAACCGGCGCGCTCGCTGCCACCACCCCATTCCCGTACGCTCGATGGTCAATGAAATCTCCAGCGGGGCGCCGGTGTAAAGAAATCCATATACCTCCCAGTATAGCCCCACTGACCGGGCCGTATCTCCCACCGAGACCAACGCCGTCCTGGCCGCTTGGGCGAGGGTCGTGGGCATCGGCGCCTTGGCGTCCGGGCGGAAGAGCAACACGTCGGACAGCCGCAGGCCCGGACCGGCGGGCAGGGGCGTGACTGCTTGGCGCGCCCGCCCAGCGGCGTGGTGTACGGTGTCGAGGAGTTCGAGGCTAGCGATGGCCGGAAGCCGCGGAGCGATGACGAGGAGGGCCCCTGAGGGCGGCGCGCGCGCCGAATCGGCGATGAAGCGCTGCCGTTCGTCGGGCGCCACCACCAGCGCGGCGTCCAACGGACGGCGCCCGATCAGGGTGTCGCGAGAAGCGTCGTAGGCGGCGACCACCACGGCGGAGTCGCCGCGCAGGAATCGCGACAGGAGCACCGGCACCGGCGCGATCGAGGCCGTGTACGCCGGCGCATAGCGCGATGGAGCCCGGTCGGCGTTCGGGTCCCAATCCGCGGGCACTGCGTCGTAGACCGAGTCGATCAGCCGGCCGCTCGGAAAGAAGGCGAAGCTGGGCTGGGGGTCGTGCCCCATGACCGAGTAGTTGGGATCGGCGTCGAGCGCCGGCCGAACGCGCTCGAACCAGCGCGGCCACCCGTACCGCACGATCAGGTCGCGCTCGTCAGTATCCCACGACGGCGCCACCGGCCACACGGATTCGCCGGCGATGCGCACGATCGTGAGACGCGCGAAGTGCTCGGTACGGCGGTCGTTCGCGCCAATCGAATAGAACGGCTGGGCCAGCCACCAGAGCCGCGCGTCGAGGGCGGCGCGCTCGTCGCAACGCACCGCCCGGTAGCGGGCGGCCGCGCGTCCCTCGAGCAGCAATGACAGGTCTGTCCACGCGCAGCGGGTGCTGTCGGGCATCTCGGCCAGCGTGCGGTCGTAGGTGGACTCCGCCGCGGCGTAGCGCCCGGCCTCGTGGAGCACGAGTCCCTGGAGCGCGTCGCACCACCACGCCTCGGCTCCACAGGCGCTCGCGGCGGCGAGAGCCGAGTCCCGGCGCCCCGCCTCGAGAAAGTACCGGACGCGCTGGCCGGCAATCCATCCGTCGCCCGGCAACTGCCGGGCGGCCGTGTCGAGCTGCGCCAGCAAGCGGTCGCGGTCGCGCGCGATGGTGGGGGGCTCGGACGGCGCTGTGTCCGGTCCGGATCCGTGCCAGTAGCAGAAGCGGCCGACGTGCACGTCGCACGTACCGCCCGGTTCCCCGGAAACCCACCGCAGGTTGGAGCGCCGGCGCCACTCGAAGTCGCGTTGGGCGTCGCGGGCGGTGCGCGCCACGCGCGCCGAGTCGCGGGGCGCCAGCTGTGCCGGCGACGGCGTGGGGCAGAGCAGCAATGCCGTGGCCAACAGGCCACGTGGCGCCGCCGCGAGGCGGCCCCTCACTCGTCCCATCCCGCTCCCTCCACTGCCTCCCTGCCGATCCACTCCCGGCCTGAACGACGCTACGGGTTCGGAGGCAGGAACGCTGGATTCATGTTCGCGAGGCCCACATCGTCGAGCACGATCATGCCCGACGGCGTGCGGTCGAACACCAGCCGGATTGTGCGCAGCTTGGCCGGCTCGAACTGTGGCGACACCTTCACGAATGCCGCCAGCGGCATCGGGTACGTCTGCGGCACGATCTCGTACGGGTTTCTGAACGTCGTCTTCTCCCGGTCGGCCCGCCGGAGCACGTGCGTCTCGAGCGGACGCCGCACGGGACCGAACATCGACAGCGGCAGCCGGGCGCTGTGCCCGGCTGCGTCCACCAGCTCCACGGTCAGGTCCATCGGCACGGAGTCGTCGTGCACCTTGGGCGCCTTGGCGTCGCGGTCCGCAGGCTTCCGGTCTGCGGAGGGCTCGGCGGCGGTGTCCTTGGACGCCTTGCGCGGCTCCGGAAGGTCGCGCATCGGCGCAATGGACATCATCACCGACGAGGTGTCGCCCACGTGCAGCGACGCGACCAGCGAGTCAGACAGCGTGAACGCGTACGAGGCGGGCCGGCCGCGCGCCGCCGTGTCGAGGCCGGCGATGCGGTTGTTCCAGCCCAGCCAAACCGCGTTGGTGTTCTGCTCGTCGTTGGGGTAGCGCAGGGGGATGGGGGCCTCGTACCACTTGGCCAGGCTGTCACCGCTGATCGTCACACCGGCCACCGACCCAGTGGTGACGTCCACGTCCTCATCGTAGTTGGCCAGCAGGCGAAAGCTGCTCTCCTGGAACCGCGTGATGTACATCGTCTTGGGCAGCCAATGACCGATCGTGCGCTGGTCGCGGAACATGGGCAGGTATTCGGTACGATGATGCAGCGTCGCTTCCAGGAAGCCGCCGATCACCACCTTGCCGAACTGCCGCTGCTGCTCGGGCGTGAGCAGGGCGCGCAGGTCCAGACGGTTGGCACTGCGCGGTCCGTTGTCGTGGTTGTTCCAGACGGTATTCCATTGTCCGTGGTTGGCCTGATATACGTACCAGGCCGACTTGAAGTGGAACTGCCCGTCGGTGAACCGCAGCCGGTCGTACGGCCGGATGCCCATGAACTCCGACACGTCGCCGTCGTGCGAGCCGTGAATCACCAGGAAGTTCACGTTCTCGATCGGTTCCAGTTGCCCGGCCGGCTTGTACTGCCCGTCCACGGGCGCGATGGCTACTACCGCGTTGATGTGAAAGTGAAAGTCGAACTTCACGTTGGCGTCATCAGGATAGTGCGACAGGTGGTTGATCTGCACGGCGTGCGACACCGCACCGCCGCCGCGCGAATGCCCCATGATCCCGATCTCGTTCCAGTCCACCTTGTGGTAGAACGGATTGCCGGAGCTGTCGGTAAACGCCTGCCAGGCCTTGAGGTGCTCAAGCATGATCCACGCGCGGCCGTCGTTCTCCCCGCGCAGGCTGCCGTTGATGTAGTTCTCGTCGATCGACGCCAGGACGAACCCGCGCGACGCCAGCAGGCGCCCCAGATACTCGTAGCCGGGGTCGGAATAGTCGGTGGGGTCATGGTTGCCGTGGGCGATCACGACGAGCGGAAAGGGGCCGGGGCCGTCGGGGTACCAGACGCGCGCATTGAGCGGCGCGTGCTTGATGTCGAACCCCCAGATCTCCTTCCGGGTCCTGGCCTCTTCCGGCGACATCTTCACGAACGGCGAGACGTCCACGGTGCGCGTCTTGATCGCCACCGAATCACGATACGCGGCGCGTCGCTTGTCGCTGCCGCTCCCGTAGGTAAGGTACCGCACCTGGTACGGTCCCGGTTCGCTCGGGTCGGGCGCCGTGATCAACTGCCGGGCCAGGATAGTGCCCGAATCGTCGGGCGTGAGCTTGAGCGATTGGGTGCAGCCCCCGAGCCCCGCGGCCATCAGCGCGAGGAGGGCGCCCGTCTCGAGGCGGGCCCTCACCGGATGTGGATCCCGATACGCTGCGCCCCGGGCCGGTCGCTCCGCGACTCGAACGCGTAGTCGAGTTCGAACCGGTCGGCCGATATTCCCACCCCCGCCGTCCACGGGCCCTCGCCTTCGGCGGCGCGCCGCACGCCGGCCCGCGCGGCCAGAGAGTAGCCGTCCAGCCAGCTGTACGACACCTCGCCTCCGCCCCCCGCCACGAACGTCCTGCCGCGCAGTACCGAGGCGGTGGCGGCCGCGCTCAGGTCCAGCGGACCCGCCTCGTACCGGCCCGAGGTGAATCCGAGGTTGGCCTGCGTTGGCTGCGACACGTGACCGTCGAAGGTCCGTAGGTCGGGGCCCACGTTCTGCACGCTCAACCCGGCAGTCCCCCGCCACACGTCATAGGCCAGGCCGGCGTCCAGTGCGCCGCGCGTATCGCTCAGGGTGGCGATCTGCTGCTGCATCACCTTGACGTTGGCGCCAACGCGCACGCCGAATACCGATTGCGCGTACCCTGCCGCCAGGATCAGCCCCGACGACGCCAGCCGGCCGGTGCCCCCCAACTCGCCCGGCGACGCGTACGTGTCCGAGGTGCTCGAGAACGTGAGAGACTGCACACCCACGCCGAGCGCGCCGCCGGCCAGACTGGTCCCGGTGGACAGCGTCGCCAGCAGGTCACCATGCGTGTAGAACTCCGCTGACGCGTCCGATCCCCGGGCCACGGCCAACTGCGCCGGATTGTAGAAGATCACGTCGCTCAGGCGGCCGCCCATGTCGGCGTTGCCCATGGCCAGCGTCCGGGTGCCTCCCGGCAGGCGGGCGATCAAGGGGGCAAGCGGGTACTCCTGGGCACGGGCGCGCCCGGCGCCGGCGCTGAGCAGCACGACGAGCAAGCAACTGGAACGCACAGCCATGCCGACCTCCGAGCGGGGTGCGGGCAGATGTTACTCCCGGGAACGGCCGTAGGAAAGCCCGCTAGCGGTACATCAGCCAGAGGATGACGGCCATTTCAATGGTCGCGGCCACGATGCCGAATATCAGGTACGGCTTGAAGCCGCGTTCGTTCGAGCGCCGTTGCATCCCACAAGTATATATTGGCGACGTGATCACGCTTTCCGTGCCCCGCAAGGCGCTCCTCGGCTTCACCACGGCGTTGTTGATCCTCGCCGTGATCGGGGCCGAGTCGTACCGTGGCCTGCGCGCATCCAACGAGGCATCGATGCGGGTGCGCGAGACCTACGATGCCATCCAGACGCTGGGCGAGCTGGAGGGCGACGTGATCGACGCCGAGTCGGCGGTGCGCGGACTGCTGCTTACCGACCGGCCCGAGTTCCGAGGCCCGTACAAGGACGCCGTGCGCCGCCTGGAAGGCGACCGGTCCGCACTCCGACGCCTCGAGCCCGAGAACCTCGCGCAAGCAGCGCGCGCCGGCATTCTGGCCGACTCCGTTGTTCGCAAGATGGCGTTCACGGCGCGGGTGCTCGCACTGTACGACGGCGGCCGTGCGGCCGCGGCCCGTGACACCGTGGCCGCCGGCGTCGGAGCCATGCTCTCGGGTTCCATCCGCCAGCAGGTGTCGCGCATGACGCGCGCCGAGCGCGCACTGCTCGACCGCCGGCTCGAGGACGAGCGTGCCGAGGAGCAGTTGGCCATGACGATCGTCGTGTTCGGCTTCGTCGTCGCCTGCCTGGTGGCCGCGCTGGCCGTGATCACCATCGGGCGCGACATCCGTGAGCGCGAGCGGCTGGACGGGGAACTCGTGCGGGCTCTCGACGAGGCCCGCGCCGCCAACGCGGCCAAGAGCGAGTTCCTCGCCCGCATGAGCCACGAGTTGCGCACGCCGCTCAATTCGGTGATCGGCTTCTCCACCCTTCTGCTCAAGCCGGGGCAGGGCGCCGTGGACGAAGTCGCGCGCTCCTACGTGGAACGCATCCGCGCAAACGGTACGCACCTGCTCGACATCATCAACGACATCCTGGATCTCTCCAAGGTGGAATCGGGCCGCATGGACGTCGTGCTCCAGACCATCGACGTCAGGCGTCTGCTGGACGAAACGGTGGCCCAGTTCTCGGCGCGCGACGCCGAGTCGCCGCCCATCGAGGTCGACCGCCCCGACGAGATCGAGCCGCTGCGCACGGACCCCGACAAGCTCCGCCAGGTGATTCTCAACCTGATCTCCAACGCCGCGAAGTTCGCCCGGAACGGCCGGGTCGTGGTGCGGGCCGTCACCGATCTTGAGTCGGGCGCGCTGGAGCGGATTGACGTGATCGACAACGGCGTCGGCATCTCCCCCGACCGCTTGGAGAAGATCTTCGAGGCGTTCGAGCAGGCTGACAGTTCCATCCAGCGCCGGTTCGGCGGCACCGGCCTGGGGCTCGCGATCGCCCGCTCGATGTGCGAGCGGCTGGGCTACCGCCTGGGCGTGGTGAGCGAGGAGGACGTGGGCTCGACGTTCAGCATCTTCCTCACCCCCGGCGCGCCGGCGGTCGAGCGTCACGTCCCTCCCGGCCCGTCCACCCGTGGGGCGAAGCCAGCGCCCGTGCGGTCCCCGGCCGCGGCCCCGGTACCGGTGGACGCGCCGCTCGTGCTCGTCATCGACGACAGCGACGATTCGCTCGTGCTGCTGACGCAGATCATCGAGGAATCAGGTAGCCGCGTAATCACCGCGCCGTCGGGCGAGACGGGGATCTCGATTGCCCTCGACCGTCGTCCCGATTTGATCGTGCTCGACCTGCTCATGCCCCAGATGGACGGATCCGAGACGCTGCAACGCATCAAGGCCCATCCTTCGATCGCTCAGACGCCGATCATCGTAGTGAGCGTCGTGGCTTCGGAGTACCAGGGCCGGCTGGCCGGCGCCGTGGACGTGCTCAACAAACCCGTTGCCCGCGAAGCGTTGGTCGAGGCCATTGACCGCGCGCTCCACGCCACCCCCGCCCGGGTGCTCATCGTCGAGGATTCCGAAGATGCCCGGCGCGTGATCGAAGCGCATCTCGGGGACTTTCCCGGGCTCGAGATCGCGTCCGTGCCAACCGCCGTGGACGCGCTCGCCACGCTCGAGCTGTTCGACGCCGATCTCATCCTGCTCGACGTCGTACTGCCCGGCGTGGACGGCGTGGAGTTTCTGCGGCGTGTCCGGCGCATCGAGCGCTACCGCGAGACGCCGGTGGTGGTGATCACCGCCAAGTCGCTCTCCGATGCCGAGCAGAAGGTGCTCGAGCGCGACACCATCACCGTGCTCGCCAAGGGCGCCGCGCTCGGCGCCGACCTGGCACGCGTGCTGCGCGGCGTCCTGCGCCAGATCCGCGCCGATTCGGCCGGCTGACATGCGGCGTCTGGCCTGCGCCGCGCTCGCCGTCGCGCTGGTGGGGTGCGGATCCGCCGACACCAGCCGGCTTCCCACTGTGCCGACGCTCGACGAAACCGGCGCCGACGGCTTCGCCTCGGTGAGTGTCGGGCGCAACCACACCTGCGCTCTCACGCTGTCGGGCCGCGCCTACTGCTGGGGATCCGACGCGTACGACCAGCTCGGACACCCGCCCACGGCGATGTGCGACACCACGGCGGCGGGCGCCTGCTCGCTGGCCGCCGAACCCGTGGCAACCGCGCTCCTGTTCCGTTCGATCAGCGCTGGTGCGGAGCATACGTGCGCCATTGCCGCCGACTCCACGGCCTATTGCTGGGGAACGAGCACCGCTGGGGCATTGGGCGTCTCGGTGCCCGACGCGCCCGTGCCCGAGCCGGTGTCCGGGGGGCTCACCTTCGGTTGGCTCTCGGCGGGCTACTCGCATACCTGCGGCGTGGCTACGAATGGCACCGCGTACTGTTGGGGCGCCAACGACCGGGGTCAGCTCGGGACGGGCGATACCATGCCCCGCGCCGTGCCCACCCCCGTCGCGACGGCCAACCAATTCGTGGAGATCTCGGCCGGCCAAGGGAGGACCTGTGGTCGAACGCTGGCCAACGCCGTTCTCTGCTGGGGCAACATCTGGCTGTATCGCAGTGAGGGGCTCGAGTACGCTCGCGCGCAACTCGTGCCGGAGGCCGTGCCGGGTGCTCCCGCGCTGCAGGCGCTCAGCGTGGGTTCGTTCACCACGTGCGGGGTGAGCGGGCAGGCGGCGTATTGCTGGGAGGCAAATCCGCACGGCGAGATGGGGGACGGCACCACGGACGGCAGTGTCACGCCCGTACCGGTGAGTGGCGGCCTGCAGTTCACGGCGGTGTCGGCCGGTATCATCCAGACCTGCGGCGTCACCGTGGAGCAAAATGCCTATTGCTGGGGCAACGATTCCTTCGGCCAGCTCGGCGTCTCGAGCGCCGCCCTGTCGGCGCGGTGCGGATTGCAGTCCCTGCCCTGCGCCGAAGTGCCGGTGCGGGTGATTGGATGGCGGCTGTTCACGAGCGTGAGCACGGGCCTCGGCAACCACACCTGCGGGGTCACGACCGACACCAACATCTACTGCTGGGGGTTGGCAGAGTCGGGCCAGTTGGGATACGGGGGGCTCATCGGCGCCACGTCGCAGCCCCTTCGAGTGCTTATCGCGTTGCGCTGAAGCGAGTTAGACGTCACTAAGATGCGTCCTTGAGCCGGTTTTTTTCGAGAACTGTCATGAAGTCCGATGACGGCTCCCGAAGTCGGCGCCATCACGCGATTGATCGACAGCCTTTCCGGCAGAGTCGAGGCAGATGCTGGGCACAGGAGTCACGTTCGAATGCATTGGCTTGAAAGCGCGACAGCGCGGGCTGGGCTGGCAGGGGCGTCGTCCGTCTCGATCCCCGGCGACGTGGGCAACAGCGAGGCGTGGGACATCGCCTCGCGCACCCTGGGGCTGACGCCCGTCGAGCTGGCGTCGCGGATCGCATCGCAGTTCGGACTGGGCGTGGCCGAATTCGATCGCACCGATCCCCGAGCGCTGGCGCTGCTGCCCGAGCGACTCGCCCGCCGGTACCACGTGTTCCCGCTGCGTGAGGACGACCGCAACATCTACGTGGCGACGGCCGACCCTAGCGACATCGAGGTCGAACACGCCATCGGCTTCGCCTCGGGGCGCCATCCGATATTCGAACTCGCGCCGCCCAATCTCATCGAGGATGCACTGCTCGCCGGCTACTCCGCCGACCGCATGATGGAGAACCTGCTGTCCACGGTCGACTCGCAGATCGCCGACGCCGTGAAGGTGGTCGACGAGTTGGCGCCCGAAGCGGTCGACCTGGGCGAGGTCGAGACCGCTCCCGTCGTCAAGCTCACCAATCTGATCCTGCGCGACGCCGTGATGCACGGCGTGAGCGACGTGCACATCGAGCCCGGCCCAAAGGGGGGAACCGTGCGGTTCCGCATCGATGGGGTGATGCGGCAGCACATGCACCTGCCCATGGCCGCGCTCAACCGCATCGTGTCACGCATCAAGGTGCTCGGGCACATGGATATCGCCAACCGCCTCGTGGCCCAGGACGGCCGCGCCCGCGTGGCGATCGAGGGCCGCAACTACGATTTGCGCATCTCGACGGTACCGACGCGCGACGCCGAGAAGGCGGTCATCCGCGTGCTGCGCCCGGAGAGCGCGCGCGGGCTCGAAGAGGTGGGCGTCACGCCCCGCGAGTTGACCCGGCTCCGGCAGCTGCTCGCCTGCCGCGACGGCATCGTGATCGTCACCGGTCCCACCGGCTCCGGCAAGACGACCACGATGTACTCGGCAATCAAGGAACTCGCGACCGGCCACGTGAACATCATGACCGTCGAGGATCCTATCGAGTACGAGTTGGCCGGCATCACGCAGATGCAGGTGGAGGTCAAGCGGGGGGTGACGTTCGCCAATTCGCTGCGGGCGATCCTGCGCCAGGATCCCGACGTGATCTTCGTCGGCGAGATCCGCGATCTGGAAACGGCCGAGGTGGCGGCCCAGGCGGCGTTGACCGGGCACCTCGTGCTTGCCACGTTGCACACCAACGATGCGATGAGCGCCGTGACACGTCTGGCCGACCTGGGCCTCGACCGCCAGACGATCGCAACGTGCCTGCGCGGCTGTCTGGCACAGCGGCTCGTGCGCCGCGTGTGTCCCGACTGCGCACAGCCGGTGCTCGGCTCGCTCACTGAGGAAGAGGAGCGGCTCTCGGCGCGATTCGGCGCGCTCCCGCTCTCTCGCGCCGCGGGGTGCAAGCGGTGTGGCAACACCGGCTACCGGGGCCGTCTTCCGCTGGTCGAAGTGGCCGTCGTCGGGCCGAGCATTGCCGAAATGATTGCCGCCGGCGGCACGGCGCAGCAACTCCAGCGCGCGGCGATCACCGCCGGCATGGCGTCGCTGCGCGACGTGGCCATTGCCCGCGTGCGACGCGGCGAGACTACGCTGCAGGAAATCGAGCGCGTGCTGGGTGAGCAACTCGACGACGACACGGCTGTCAGCAGCTCACCGTGCATTCTGGTCCTCAATCCGGACCCGGCGTGGCGGCGCATGGCCCGGGCCCTGCTCGAAGGCGGAGGCTTTCGCGTTACGGAAGCCGCCGACGGCGACACCGCGGCGCGGCTTGCGGGCGAGGGCGTGGAGTTCTCATTCGTCGTTAGCGAAGCGCCCCAACTCCAATTGACGTCGCCGCAGCGCCAGCCACTGCTCACCTCGGCCAGTGGTCAGGCCGCGCCCTCTATCGAACCCGTGACCGATTCGTTGCCCGGTGCCGCGAGCAATGGTCGTGACGCTACGCCGCCCGAATCCGGCGCTCCGGTCGATTGGGAGCGGCTGGTCGGGGTCGTGCGGAACGCCGTGCGGCAGGGCGTGTGAACCCAGACGCCGTGGCACGGCTGCGCAGATTCGCACGCGACGCACCGCTCCATGATGTGATCGAACCGCTGCTCGCCGGCACACCGCTGGGGCTCGACGCCGCGGGCTGGCTGCACGGTGTCCGCCACGGAGGCTCGTGATGGCGCGAATCGCCGTGATCGAGGACAACGCCGACAACCGGTTGCTGCTCCGGGTCATGCTGCAACGAACGTTCGACGTGGTGGAGTTCGACAATGGCCCCGACGCGTTGGCTGCGTTCGCCGTGGCGTGTCCGGACCTCGTGGTCCTCGACGTCTCGCTACCCGGGATGAACGGGCTCGAGATCCTGTCACACATCCGCGCCGATCGGACGCTGGCCGGGTTGCCGGTGGTCGCCGTCACCGCCCACGCCATGGCGGGCGATCGCCAGAAATTTCTGACCGCGGGGTTCGACGACTACGTGACGAAGCCGATCGTCGACGAACGGATTCTGCTCGACGCGATCGATGGACTGCTGTCGACTGACGATTGAGAACCGGCGGAACGGCGGCGGCGCGCGGAACGCCCTCAGCTTTCGCGGAGCGCCACCATCGGCGTCGACGCAAACACCTCGCGGCTGGTCAACATCCCGATCGCCACGGCCAGCACCGTCATGCCGAGACTCACCAGCAGGGCGGGCCAGATCGCCGGGTGGAAGGGCGTCTGGAAAATGAAATGCATCAGCGCCCATGCCCCTCCGATCGAGAGCAGCACGCCGGCCAGGCTGCCCAGCGCCCCAAGCAGGGCGTACTCGGCCAGCATGATGCGTCCGATCTGGCGCCGTGTGGCCCCCAGCGTCTTGAACAACACGCCCTCGCGCAGCCGCTCCCGTCGCGTGGCCGCGACGGCGCTGAACAGCACCGGTACGCCGAGCAGCAGACTGATCAGCGCCATGAACCGGATGGCCGTGGTCACCCGGTCGAGCACGTCGGCCACCGTTCGCTGCACGAGTGAGAGATCGAGGCTCGACACGTTGGGGTACTTGAGCACCACGTCGCGCTGCATGATCGCCACGTCACGTGGTGTGGGGCCGTAAGCCAGGAACACGAACTGCTTGGGCGCGTGCGTCAGCGCCCTGGGCTGGAACACCACGAAGAAGTTGGGCTGGAAGCGGGCCCACGCCACCTCGCGAAGACTGGTCACGCGGGTCAGCACCTGCACGCCCTGCACGTTCCAGGTAATCGTGTCGCCAAGCAGCACGCCCAGCTCGTCGGCCAGTCCGGCGTCGAGCGACACCTGCGCCATCGTGTCCTTCACGGCGTTGAACCACGCGCCCGCCAGCAGCCTTTCGGTGGGGTCGAGCGAATCGCGATACGTGGATCGGTATTCCCGCTGGAGCGCCCACCGCGGCCGCCTCCGCGGAGCGCCGTCGCCCACGCGGCCGCGTCCGCCCCGCGCCCCCCCGCCGCCGAACAGCCCGCGCCCCCCCCGCCCGGCCGCCGCCTGCGAGTCGGCAGTCAGCGGCCGGGTGGGCAGGGTGTCGGCCAACAACTGCTCGGGCGTCTCGCCGTTGATCGACGCAATGCGCATCATCACGATCGGTACCTTCTGTTCGATCGTGTAGTGACCGGCCTGGATGATCGACTCCACGCCCGGTGTCTCGTCGTCCTGCACGTCGAAGAACACGACGTTGGCTCGCACCTGGTCCATGCGCAGGTTGAGCTGGCCGAGCAGATTCTTCTGCGCCTGGTACAGCGTGCTCACGAGGAACACGCCGAAGCCGAGCGACAGCACCACCGACCGCGTCTGGTTGCCGGGCCGGTACAGGCTGGCCACGCCGTGCCGGAGCACGAACGGCCACCGCGGGCGCACGACGCGGCGCGCCACCGCCGTGACCAGCGCCGCCACTACCCAAAGCACGCCCACGGCGACCAGGATGGCGATGCTGAACCCGATCCCGTCGCGCAGCCTCTCGGCGCGCGCGAGCGCAATGGCGAACACGCTGGCCACGATGGCGAACGAGACGACGTACGTCGCGCTGTCGCGCCGGGCGCGGCGCATCACGGAGTCGTCGGAGTCGCGCCGCAGCGCCTGCAGGGGCGAGACCCCGCGCAGCGCGAGCAAGGGCCGCAGCGCGAACACCAACGCCACCCACACGCCGATCGCCAGCCCGCTGAGCAACGCCGGCGGCGCGAGCTGCACGTTCACGCTCACCGGCAGGAAGTCCCCGATCACGTGTGGCATCGCGAACTGGAGCGCCACCCCGAGCACGACGCCTGCCGCCGCCCCTACCAGACCCATGGCCGCTGCCTGCAACACGTAGATCACCAGCACCTGCGAGCTGGTCGCCCCCAGACAGCGCAGAATCGCCACCGTGTCGATCTTTCGCATCACGAAGGCGTGCACGCCGCTCGCCACGCCGATGCCGCCCAGCAGCAACGCCACCAGCCCCACCACGCTCAGGAAATTGCGCAGCTGGTCGATGTCGTTGCTCAGGTTGTACTCGTTCTGCGCCGCCGTGTGGACCCGCACGCGGTTCTTGGAGAGCACGTGCGCCGTACGTCCCTGGAACTGCTCCGGCGTGACATTGGCCGGCAGCTTGACCAGCGCTTCGTAGTCGGCGCGGCTGCCGAACACCAGTAACCCGGTCTCGGCGAGATATCTGGAGGGGATGTAGACGCGGGGGCCGATGGCCGCCGTCACTGCGATCTCGCCGGGCACGCTGGTGAGCGTGCCGGTGATCAGGAACCGGCGCGTACCGAGCGACAGCGAGTCGCCCACGCTGGCGTTGAGCGCAACGAGCAGCGACGCGTCCACGATGGCGTTGGGCCCGTCCTGCAACGTGCTCCATGCCGACGCCGGGTCGGTCTCGATCTGGCCGTAGAACGGATACCCCGGCGTCACGGCGCGCACCTGCGAGAGGCGCGTGAGCCCGGTGCGCGGCACGAGCGCCATCGACGCGAAGCTCGTCTGACGCGCCACGGCGGTGCCATGCGTGCTCAACGAATCGAACAGCGTGTCCACCGGGGCCGGGAACGCCGCGTTGCTGGTGAGCGACAGGTCGCCGCCCAGCAACGCCCGCGACTGCTCGTGCACCGATTGGGTGACGTTCTCGGCGAACGAGTCGATGGCCACCAGCGCCGCCACGCCGAGCGTGATCGACGACATGTACAGCAACAGCCGGCGGCGGGCCGTACGGCTCTCGCGCCAGGCGACCGCAGCGAGCCGCGAGAAGGAAGCGCTCACGCGGGGCCCGTGGCCGGCGTCCCGGTGTCCTGCACCACCACGCCGTCGCTCAGGCGAACGATCCGGCTGGCGCGCGCGGCAAGCGCGGCGTCGTGGGTCACCAGCACGATCGTCGCCCCCGACTCACGGTTCAGCTGCTCCAATAGCTCCACGATGCGCTGCCCGGTGTCGCTGTCCAGGTTGCCCGTGGGCTCGTCGGCGAACAGGATGCTCGGCTGGTTCGAAAAGGCCCGGGCAATGGCGACGCGCTGCTGCTCCCCACCCGACAGTTCCGTGGGAAAGTGATCGAGCCGGTCGCCCAGCCCTACCCGCGTCAACAACTCGCGGGCCCGCTCCGCGGCGCCCGCATCCCCGCGCAGTTCGAGCGGAACCTGTACATTCTCGATGGCGGTGAGCGTCGGAATCAATTGAAAGCTCTGGAACACGAAGCCAACTTTCTTTCCACGCAGCCGGGCCCGCTGGTCTTCGTCCATCGCGCCCAGGTCGGCGTCGTCGAGCAGCACCGTGCCGCGCGACGGCGTGTCGAGTCCGGCGAGCAGGCCCAGGAGCGTCGTCTTGCCGCTGCCCGACGGGCCGACGACGGCCACGAACGTGCCCTGCGGGATCGAGAACGAAACGTCACGCAACACGGTGAGCAGACGCTCGCCGACGCGGTATTCCTTTGTGAGCTGGCGGGCAACGAGCATGCGATTGCGGTGGTTGGCGTTGGAATTGGGCGTGCTGGCGGCGCTGACAGCCTGCAGCGGCGGGTCCGGCAGCAACCACACGGCACAAGCGAAGGATAGCGTCAGGACCGGCGCCGCGGCGGCGGAGGCGGCCTCGCCCACTCGCGGCCGCGAGGCACGCACCATTCTGTTCGTGGGCACGAGCCTTACGGCGGGGCTCGGTCTCGAACCCGACAGTGCCTACCCAGCGCTCATCCAGCAGAAGATCGATTCCGCGGGCCTGCCGTTTCGCGCGGTGAACGCCGGCGTGAGCGGCGAGACGTCGGCGGGCGCGCTGCGGCGCATGGATTGGTTGCTGCGGCAGCCGTTCGACGTGATGGTGCTCGAGACCGGCGCCAACGACGGGTTGCGCGGGACCCCGGCGGCCGAGACCCGGGCCAACATCCAGGCGATCATCGACACGGTGCGCCGCGTGCGCCCGCGGGCCCGCATCGTGCTCGTGCAGATGGAGGCGCTACCCAACCTGGGCGCGCGCTACACGCGGGCCTTCCGTGAGACGTATCCACTGCTCGCCGAGCGGAACCGGCTCGTGCTGCTTCCGTTCCTGCTCGACAGCGTGGCCGGGCATCCGGCCCTCGTCCAGGGCGACGGGCTGCATCCCAACGACGCCGGCGAGCAGATCGTGGCCCGGAACGTGTGGCGAGGGCTGGAGCCGGTGTTGCGCGAGATGGCGAGGCCGTGAGACGGCGCCCCGGGCTCGCGGGGACGTCCTCGGCGAGGTTGACCCGGCGCGGGGTGGGCGCGTAAATTATAAGGCTGTCTACGTTTACCCAGTTTCTCCGCATCTTCATTTAAGGAACATTCTCATGGCGATCCCCGCGACTCAGATTCGGCGCGGCATGGTCATCGTGTTCGAAGGCGAGCCCTGCCGGATCGTGGAATTCCGCCACCACACGCCGGGCAACCTTCGCGCCATGGTGCAGGCCAAGCTCAAGAACCTGCGCACGGGTTCGGGCTTCGAGCATCGCTTTCGGGCGGCCGACTCGATCGAGCCGGCGTCCATGGAAACGCACGAGCTGGAGTTCATGTACCAGGGCGGCGACCGCTACCACTTCATGAACACCGAGAACTACGACCAGCTCGAGATGGACGACGAGGCGCTGGGCGATGCCGCGCCCTGGATGCAGCCGGGCATGAAGATCGTGGCCGAGTATTATGACGGGCGCCCGGTGGGCATCAAGCTGCCAAACTCGCTCGTGCTCGAAGTCGTGGAGACGTCGCCGGTGATGAAGACCGCCACCAAGACGTCGTCCCCCAAGCCGGCCAAGCTCGAGAACGGCGTGACCATCAACGTGCCCGAGTTCGTCGGCACGGGCGACAAGGTGAAGGTCAACCCGGCGACGGGCGAGTACCAGGAGCGCGCGAAGTAGAAGTTGAGAGGCGCGGCGCAGTTGATACGGTGTCGCGCCGCGATTAAAATGGAAGTCTGCCGTACCGCACCGTGGTGCGACCGGACGCGCGAGCGTCCACTATGGTGGCTGTAGCTCAATTGGTTAGAGCACCGGACTGTGGCTCCGGGGGTTGCGGGTTCAATTCCCGTCAGTCACCCTACCGACGGCTCACAGCGATCAGCTGCGAGGTGTCAGTTGCGGTTGGTGTGGAAGGGTGGGGACCGACAGCTGACGGCCGACTGCTGACAGCTGCTGTATAGGTCGGTAGCTCAACTGGTAGAGCACTGGTCTCCAAAACCAGCGGTTGGGGGTTCAAGTCCCTCCCGGCCTGTTCGATGATTGAGATGACGAAGGGAGACGGAGGGAGCTGCGGGTCTGGGGAGGGCGAGTGGCTTCCAGCAGGAGTGCTGTCAGGGCCCGGTGGCCGTGGCGGCGTGCCTTGGCGGTATCGTCTAGGGGACTAGGACGGAGCCCTCTCAAGGCTCAAACACGGGTTCGAATCCCGTTACCGCTATTGTGGGACGAGAGGCCCGTTCGTCTATCGGTTAGGACGGCACCCTTTCACGGTGCAGAGAGGGGTTCGATTCCCCTACGGGCTATCGGGGCAGTCGGACAGTCGGACAGTCGGACAGTCGGGGAGTCGATCGGTGTGTAGTTTGCAGGTGTCGTTGCAGTCAGCTCTCAGCTGTCAGCTCACGGCTCTGAGCATGTCGTTATCTGTCGTCGCATTTTGGGGCCGTAGCTCAGCTTGGTTAGAGCACTCGACTGTCACTCGAGAGGTCGCGGGTTCGAGCCCCGTCGGCCCCGTGTAGTTCGCCCTGGTGGTGAAATTGGTAGACACGCCATCTTGAGGGGGTGGTGCCGCAAGGCGTCGCGGTTCGAGTCCGCGCCAGGGCATGTTCGGCGATCGCCTGGCGGTCGCTTCGCCAGCGTAGCTCAGTGGTAGAGCACCCGATTCGTAATCGGGCGGTCGTCGGTTCAATCCCGACCGCTGGCTCTGGAGAAAACTGATATAAATCCGAACGCCCCGCGCCGGTCAAGCGCGGGGCGTTTTCTCTTGACCCGACCCCGAGGCCGGCCGCGGCGGGCTAGAAGCCAGTTCTGTTCTTGGAGCCGGAGCCGTGATCCGTCCTGCCGGTCGACCCGACCTTGGCTGTGATCTGCGCGAGGTCACCGTATACGCGCAAGCGCGGCGGGGCGTACCGGCTCTGCGCGCCGTTCGGGTCGGCGATGCCGCGGGGCGCGTCGCTTCCGCTGGGCGTCAGCGGCGCGTTCGAAGGAATCTGGCTGGTCATGGACGATAGTTAGGTGGCCCAAGGAGACTCGTCCAGGTGTCAGGGACGCAACATCGCGTGCGCTCCCATAGGGTTCTGGGCAAAGTGACCGGCTTCGTCGGTACGCTAACTGGCGCCATCCGCTCTGGCCCTGCCGGGCGCTCGTCGGCTTCCCAGTTGAGATGGTGGCGCGGCGTTTCGGTCCCGAACGTCACGAGCGTCGACCGCGGCCAGACCGGTGCACAGCAAGAAAACCTAATGGACCTCGAGCGGCCCCGGTGAGTATACGGTAACGCACGCTTCGTGCGGGCCGCATGCGCACCGCGGTCGGCGACGTATGCCATTCTCGCCATGGAGAACTCGTGATCTCGCGTTCCGTTCGTTGGCCAGCCACCGCTCGGCTGACACTCGCTGCGGCGTTGTCGGCGTTCGCGCTCGCCGGTTGCGGCAGCGCCAAGTCGTCCGCACCCGCAGCAGTGGCGGTCGCCCTGGAGGCGTCTCGTCAGACGGATTCCGTCGAGGTGGACGTCAGCCTGGTACCCGACACGCTGGTCGTGATCGCGGCCGACGCCGCCGACACGCCGGTGTCGGGCGTTACGGTGATCTGGAGCGTGCCGTCGGGAACGGGCTCGCTGAGCACCGGAACGAGCGTGACCGCCGGCGACGGCACTGCGGTGATCGTGTTCACGCCCAACGCCATTGTGGGGACGGATCTGGTGTCGGCCTCCGCCTTGGCGCTCACGCCCGCGACATTCACCGTGTCGGTCACGCCGGGCCCGCCGTGGGCAGTGTCGCCCGTAAGCGGCAATGGACTGAGCGGGAACCCTGGCGCGACGCTGTCGCAGGCGTGCGTCCTGCGGGTCACCGACGCCGCCGGCAACGCGGTGCCGAACGTGCTCGTCATGTGGCAGGCCGGCGGCGGGGGCGCGCTGAGTGCCAGTTCGACTACCACCGACGCGACGGGGCAGGCGAGCGCGACTCTCACGCTTGGGCCGGTGGCGGGGATCGACACCGTCACAGCCGGCGTGGCCGGGGTGACGCCGGCGACATTCATCGAGACGGCGAACTAGCGATCCGCAACTCGCCGAGCATCGTGGAATACCGTGGGCAAGGTCGCCACACGGTAGTGCAGGCCGCAGGGCGTCCCGGCTTGATCGCCGTCCGGGCGTCGGGTATACTTGGACCGGTGCCGTTCGCTGGTTGAGCGAGCGTTCTGCGGGCGTAATTCAGTTGGTAGAATGCCAGCTTCCCAAGCTGGACGTCGCCGGTTCGAGTCCGGTCGCCCGCTCTGAGGTAACTGCTTGCTAGAACACGCCTTGCCGCTCGTGAGAGCGGCGGGCGTGTTGTGTTTTCGGCGGGGCGATTTGAGGCCGGATTGGGGTTGGTCGCGCCGCCTAGATGCGATAGAGGCCCTTGGGGTCCGCACCGAGCAGGCCCGCATGGAACAGGCGGTCGTCAACGAGCCGGAGACGGCGTTCGCGAGAGCGGTTGACGATGACGGTGCCTGGCTGGCGGTCGAGCGCATCGCAAATGTCGTCGAGGTCAGAGTCGCGCGATCGCCACGCAGGAAAGGCGCGTTCGCTCAGCACGAGGGGACGCGTGTACGAACGCATCGTCAGCTCCCGCCTGACGTTGAAGTGGTGTTCGAAATACGACAACACGAGTTCACGCAGGGTGCGGTACACCGGGCATCGATATCGAAGGCCAGTGAAGTTCGACTTCGAGAGCGCCCCGAACCGACCGTCCTGTCTGAAGATCGTCACGATATGGCTGTCGTCGCGCACCGCCCTGAACTCGACGAGCGCCGGCCGGAGACCGATGCGGTCCAGACCGCATGCGGCGAATACCGCACCCTCCATGCAATTCGCCGTCCGGTCGCCGAGGACCTGTCGGGGCGAACGATAGGTCATCCCGGGGTTATACGGGATTGCATCCAGGAACTCCTGGATCACGGCCGGCGAACTCAAGCCGCGAAGCACTCTTCTCTCCTTTGCCGTCCAATCCACGGTCGTCACTCCGTCATGACTCGCAGCTGCCGCTACGCCGACAGCCCCAGTCCCTCGTGCATGAACACGAAGCTCAGCGCGAGCGTGAGCACCTGATCCATAACCACCTGATGCCCGGCGTCAGCGCCCGGCTTGGCCAACCCGTCGAGCGCCGCCACGACCTTCTTCTGATCGAGAAACGGCACGTTCGCCGTCGCTGAGCCGCGGAGCGTGTCCTGCGTCAGCGCGTGGAGCGGCTGGTCGGGGTTGAGCGTCGCCGGCGGGCTGAGGAAGGGATGCTTCTGACGCTCGTACACCGTGTTGGTGATCACGTCCTTCACGGCTTCGCGTAGGATGTACTTCTCCGTCATTCCGCGAATCTTGAGCGATACGGGCACCCGCTGCAGGTACTCGGCCACGTGGTGATCCATGAACGGCACCCGGCCCTCGATCGAATGCGACATCTCCATGCGGTCGCCAAGGTTCGACAGGATGTAGTGGGGCAGGATGGTCTTGGCCCAGAGGTAGAGCGCCGCGTGCACGGCATTCCGGCCCTTGAGCCGCCGCTCGACGTCGAGCGACGACAGCAGCGTCGCGATGACGTCGGCGCCGCGGTACGGCTGGAGAAACTCATCGCGCATCAGGCCGCGCATGCGACTCGATGTGCCGGCCATCGCCTCGAGCCAAGACGGGACGCTCCCCAGCAGCGTCGTGCACACGGTGCCGGTGTCGGCATCGCCCTCCGGCAACAGCAGACCGCGCGACACCTGGTTCTGCTCCACCAGCTCGCGCAGCAGCCGGCTCGTCTCTTCCGGATCCTGACCGGCCGTGTGATGGAGGAGCATGTCTCGCCGGAAGTGTGGATAGCCGGCGAGAATCTCGTCCGAGCCCTCGCCGGTGAGCACCACCTTGTATCCGCTCTCGCGCACGGCGCGGCTGAGCATGAACTTGGCCACGGTGTGGCCGTTGATGAACGGGATCTCCGACTGGATGACCGCGGCGCGGAAGTTCGCCGCGAGGTCGGCCTGCGTCATCGCAATGGGCTGATAGGTGGCCCCCGCGTGCCGCGCCATCGCCTCGGCTATTACACTTTCGTCATAGTGCCCGTGATCCAAGGTGAGCGTATACGCGCGCACCGGACCGTCGTGGTGCAATGAGGCAAGGCCGAGCACCGCGCACGAGTCGATGCCTCCGCTCAGGTAGCACCCCACGGGCACGTCGGCGCGGAGGCGCGTCTTGACCGCGTCCTCGAGCACGGCGCGGAACCCCGCGATGTATTCGGCGTCGCTCACGGGCGTCCGCGGCGCGTCGTCACGCGGGTAGTCGACGTCCCAGTACTGGTGCACCCGGTGCGCTTCGCGCGTGGCGCGCAGGAAGTGGCCCGGCGGAACGGCGTGCACGCCGGCAAAGAGCGTCCGATCGCCGGGCAGCACGAACCCGCCGGCGTACAGGGCTTCGGTGCTCCACCGTGCGGGCACGCCCATCGCGTACAGCGCCTTGACCTCCGACGCGAGATAGAGCGCCCCGTCGTGCTCGGCGTAGAACAGCGGCTTGACGCCGAACCGGTCGCGGCCGGCGATCATGCGGTGGTTGCGCTCGTCCCAAATGACGAACGCATACTCGCCGCGAAGGTGGTGCAGGCATTCTGGACCGAAGTCCTCGTACAGATGGAGGGCGATCTCACTATCGGACTTCGTCCGGAACCGATGCCCGCGGGCCTCGAGGTCGGCGCGCATGCGCTCGAAATCGTAGAACTCTCCGTTCACCACGATGTGGATGGTCCGGTCCTCGTTCGAGATCGGCTGATCGCCCGTGGCGAGGTCGATGATGGAAAGCCGGGTGTGGCCGAGGGCGGCACGCCCGTCGCCGGCCATCCAGTGGCGGTGGCCGTCGGGCCCGCGATGGTGGAGCGTCGCCATCCCTGCCTGCATCGTCTGAGGATCGATCGGTGCCCGGCGCGACAGGACCGCGGTGATTCCACACATATGTGATCGATTGAGAGTGTTGGCCGGCTCTTGTCCGGGTGGAAGCGCCGGAATATGCGGGCGCCGTAGCCGGGCGCAAGCGGAAGGGGAGGGGTGCCGGACTGAGCCGGGGGAGTTTCCCGACTGACTGCCACCAATCGTAGGCGACCTTGCATAGTGCAGGGAAGAGGTCGGCCTGGCCACGGGCTCGGCCCACCGCCGCGGCCCCGGTTGGCCGTCAGCTAGGAGGGTGAGGGTGCATACGCTAACGTTGATAATTACCGGAGTTGCGCCGTGAGGCGACGGCTGCTCGCGGCACTGCTGCTCGGGAGCCTTGCCCCCGCGCTCCAGTCCCCTTCTGCGCAGCAGCCCCAATCGCCCTACGATCGCTCCGTCGCCGCGATCGCTCGGCGGCAGGCCGTCGACGACAGCGTGGCCGCTCCCGGCGCGCGGAGCATTCTGCTCACCAGCGGCGCGCCCGCGCCACGCGTGATCGTGCTCCTGCACGGCCTCACCGACTCGCCGCGGCAATTCGAGGCATTCGCCTATCTCCTGTATGCCGACGGAAACAACGTCTACGTGCCGCGCCTTCCGCAACACGGCCTGCGGGGCGGGAACGTCGGCGCACTCTCCGCACTGACCGCGGCACAATTGCGAGGAGTCGCGGACTCCGTGGTGAACGAGGCGCGCGGGCTCGGCGATTCGGTGGTGGTGGTAGGCCTGAGCATGGGCGGCACGGTGGGCGCGTGGATCGCGCAACAGCGCCAGGTCAGCCGTGTGGTCCTGATCGCGCCGGCGATCGAACCGGGACGCATCCCGTCCCTGCTCGATCGGCCCCTCATCGGCCTCGCCGACCGTTTGCCGAGCATGACCCGACGGTCACGACCCGACACCGCCCGGCCCGACCGCGAGGCGGGATTCGATTCGCACGCGGCGGCCCAGATCTTCCAACTCGGCGGCTCGATTCTGAGCGACGCGGCGCGGGTGGCTCCGCGCACGCCGGAGATGGTGGTGCTGGTCAACGCCGCGGATCGCACGGTGAAGGAATCGGCGGCGGAAGCGCTCTCCCGCGACTGGTCCCGGCATGGGGCGAAGGTCTCCGTATTCGAGCTTCCCGACTCGTTGCGTCTTCCGCACAACATCATCGACCCGATTCGCGGCCGAACCCGCAGCGATGCAGTGCTCGGGCTGCTGCGGGCGCTGGCGTACGGGTGGGCACCGACAGCGCTGGTTCGGCGCCTCACCGTAGGCCAAGTGGGGCCCGGGTAGAACCCGCGGCTGACTTCGGCAGGCCGCGGCGTCTCCGGTTGTGGCCGCAACAGGCGCGGGCCCGGCGCCATCTGGCGCCGCCGCCCGCCCGCTCGCAAGTTTGGCCCTGGCTGAACCCCTCCAGCGCCCGCCTACCACCGCCTCGAACGAGTGTGGGACCGACCTCTGCACGGCGACCGCGTCCCGCCCCACCTTACGCCACCCTGAACCACTGGCCGAATGCAACCCAGAGAACTCACCCTTCGCGGTCTCGTCCTCGGCGCGCTCATCACCACGGTCTTCACCGCGGCCAACGTCTACCTCGGACTCAAGGTCGGCCTCACCTTCGCCTCGTCGATTCCTGCCGCCGTCATCTCGATGGCCGTGCTCAGCGTCGTGAAAGACTCGTCGATTCTCGAGAACAACATCGTGCAGACGGTGGCCTCGGCGGCCGGCACGCTGTCGGCGATCATCTTCGTGCTGCCGGGGCTCGTCATCGTCGGCTGGTGGACCGGATTCCCGTTCTGGCAATCGTTCCTCATCTGTTTGAGCGGCGGCGTGCTCGGGGTGCTGTTCACGATCCCCCTCCGGCGGGCGCTCGTCACCAACTCCGACCTGCCGTATCCCGAAGGGGTGGCAGCGGCCGAGGTGCTGCGGGTGGGCTCCGGCACGCGAGGTGAGACGAAGGACGATACGGGCGAAGCGCGGCAGGGGCTCGTCGCGGTGATCCTGGGCAGCGCGACGTCGGCGGGGTTGGCCATCCTCACGGGCACGCGCCTCCTGGCCGGAGGGCTCTCGGGCTACTTCCCGATCGGCGTCACGGCGGCGAGCGGGTACGACGTGGCGTGGTCACTCGCGCTCGTCGGGGCCGGCCATCTGGTGGGATTGTCGGTGGGCATGGCGATGCTCGCGGGACTGGTTATCGCGTGGGGGATCGCGGTGCCGGTCCTCACGTCGATGCAGGGGGCGATCCCCGCCGGCATGACGCTCGCGTCGAACACGGCCCACATCTGGGGCACGCAGGTGCGCTTTATCGGCGCCGGCGCGATCGGCGTGGCTGCGATCTATACGCTGGCCACGCTCGCCAAGCCCGTGATCGGGGGCCTGGTGAGCACACTGGCCGCGTCGCGCGCCGCCGCGGGGGACGATCTGGACCGCGATCTCGAGCCGGGGTGGATCATCGGACTGGCCCTGGGCTGCACGCTCATCGCCGGCGGGTTGGCGTACGGCTTCGCGCGCTCCACCGTGTTGTCCCCCGACGCGGGAATGCTCACGGCGATTGCCGTGCCGTTCGTCGTGATCGTCGGCTTTCTCATTGCCGGCATCTGCGGCTACATGGCGGGGCTCATCGGCGCGTCGAACAGCCCGATCTCCGGCGTCGGCATTCTCTCGATCGTCGTGTGCGCGTCGGTGCTCGCGATGGCCGTGCGGCCGGCCGAGGCGTCGCGGCCGGCACTCGTCGCATTCTCACTGTTCATCACGGCGATCGTGTTCGCCTGCGCGACGATCTCCAACGACAACCTGCAGGACCTCAAGACCGGCCAGCTGGTGGGTGCGTCGCCGCGGCGGCAGCAGATCGCGCTCATCGTCGGCGTAGCCGCCGGGGCGGCGGTGATCCCGTGGGTGCTCAATCTCCTGGCGAAAGCCTACGGATTCGCTGGTGCGCCGAACGTGGGCGTGCTGGCGCCCAACCCGCTGCCGGCGCCGCAGGCCACGCTCATCTCGGCGCTGGCCCAGGGTGTGATCGGGGGCAATCTCAACTGGAACATGATTGGCATCGGCGCGCTCGTCGGCGTCATGCTCATTCTCGCCGACACGACCCTTGGCGCGCTGCACAAGCTGCGCATCCCGCCGCTGGCCGTCGGCATCGGGATCTATCTGCCCATGTCGGCGACGTTCGCCGTGGTCGTCGGCGCGCTCATCTCGCACTGGTACGACGGGCGCGCGCGGTCGATGCCGGATCCGGAGCGCGCCGACCGGCTGGGCACGTTGGTGGCGTCGGGGCTGATCGTCGGCGAGAGCGTATGGGGGGTGGTCAACGCCGGACTGATCGTGGGACTGGCTCGCGAGGCGCCGATCGGCCTCGTGCCGGAGAGTTTCGCGCCCGCGCCGTGGTTGGGCGTGCTGGGGTTCGTGGGGCTGCTCGTCTTCCTGTACGGATGGATGCTGCGTCGCTCCAGGGAGATGCCGGGTTCTGTGCGATAGGCAAGCTCTGAAATGGCGCGCGGCCCAACAAGCGGGTACGCTGTTGGGCCGCCTCCTGCCCCGGCGCGAGCGGTATGGCGTGCGTCCTGTGGTACACCGTGGACTCTCTCGCCCCACGCGCCGCGATCGCCCTTCGAACGTTCCCCGCGACTACTACGGCTTCTTCTTCTGCAACGTCTCGATGTAGGCGACCACGTTGGTGATCTGCGCGTCGGTCAGCTTCTCACCATACGCGGGCATCTGGCCCTTGCCGTTCTTCACCGTCGCAATGAGGTCGGCGGTCGCCAGTTTGAGGATGGCCGGCGAGAGCAGGGAAGGGGTTTCCGTGGCCTTTCCCCCCTCCGTATCACCCAAGCCGTCGTCGCCGTGGCAAACGGCGCATTTCGCCGTGAATATGCTGTCCGGCGCGGGGCTTTGCGCGAGTACCGGTGTGGCGATCAACGCCGTGATGACGCTGAGGACTGCCAGTCCAATCTTGTTGTTCACCGTTCGATCCTCCCTTTACGATTTCCCGCGGAAACTGCGGGTCTCAGTGGGCCCACTCGGCGAGCTTTCTCCGTAGAATAATAGTAATTGCGATGGCCTCTCCCGAGAATGACGCTGAAGCCACTGCGAATGCCTAGCCAGCTGTAGCGCATCAGCGGAATCACGACTTCGATTGTGGGCTCCGATCGCTCACCAGGAGAACTGCCCCATGCTGGACCGCCGCCGCTTCCTGCAGTGGGCCGCCGCCGCGGCCGTGCTTCCGCGTCGAATCCTGGACATACCGGGGGTGACCCCGTCCACGTCGGCTTCGGGCCCGACTGGCGACTCGACCACGGCGCGCGCCAGGCGATCGCCGCGCTACTCGCCCGGGCGCATCCCGAACGACTACGCGCTGCTGCCGCCAGGGGAGGCCGAGGAGTTGGCGAAAGCGCCGAAGGTGAGCGGGTTCCGCCCGGACACCGTAGTCGCCGCGGCGCCGGCTGCCGGTGCGGCGCGCGGCGTGCACCTGGGCGAGGAACTCGACGGTTGGCGGCTCGTGGCCTTGATCGGTGATCTCAATGGCAGGCCGACCGCGGTGTTCGAGAAGCACGTGTCGCACCGCGGCGCGATCGTCTACGTCACCGAGCAAGGCGAGGTCGCACGGATTCCCAAGGGCATCGGTGACCTGGCCAACGTCCGGCCCCGTCCGATCAACGCGACGCCCGCCGGCCAGTTCGAGCGGCAGGCGTCGTACCCTGCGCAACCGGACAAACCGGGCGACCATGTCCTCGGCTCCGACGAGGATCCCTGCTACGAGAACGTGGCCGCGCTGGGGGAGGAGCTGATCGGATGGACGCTCGTCGCCAACGAGGAGGCCGCGTCCGAGCGCTCGCTCTGGCTCGAGGCGGACGGCACGTCGCGCCAGTTCGGCAGGGACCCGCAATCGCTCTGGGCGCCCGATCTCACCGGCCGCCTGTTCGACCCGCGCCGCTTCCTCCCCTCGGAGTACCTCTACGACTACGTGCCCGGCTACAGCAAGCGCACGCTGCTCGGCGGCTACCTGCCGGCGGCGGACATTGGCGTGTGGAATCCGAAATTCCGGGTTGGCTACGAAGTGATGGTGCTGCTTCCACCGGGCGCGGACGCGCGCCCGATGGGCCGAGTGCGCGCGCTGCTGCCCGAAGGACGCGGCGACCTCATCCCGCCGGGCGACACCAACGCCGACCAGGCGCTTCCCGCCTCGCGTTGGGTGGATCGCTACTGGAACAGCACCGCAGACCAGTTCTTTGCGGCGCTCGTGGGGCTGTGGACCCACTGGCAGCATTTCTTCGAAGACCGCATGCGGGTGGAGATCCCCGATCCGTGGCTCCTCGACGCCGCGCGCGCCGGCATCGTGCTCTCGCGCTGCAGCTATCGCGGACTGGAGCCCACGTATCAAATCGGCGAGGGCGCCTACACGAAGATTCCCGAGCGCAGTCACGCCCTGTTCCCCGTGGCTCACTACGAGTTCGTATGGGCGCAGCAACTCTGGAACCTCACCACAGAGGTCGAGCCGTACTTCGAGCACTACCTCGACACGTACATCCTGCCCAATGGCAATTTCACGTACAACACGCAGGACCAGGTGGAGGCGCCGCTCAACGCCGGCATCTTCCTGGAGAACTCGGCGCGCGCGTACGACTATTCACGCGACCTCGACGCGCTGGCGCGGCGGCTTCCCGTGCTGCGGCGCATGATCGGCTTCGTGGTAGCGCGGTACCGCTACTCGGTGCGCACGTTCACGGAGACCGACCCGCGACACGGGCTGATCTGGGGCTCGCCGGAAGCGGACCTTGGCGATCCGAAGGACGATTCTCCCGACTCGCACCCCTGGTTCTACCAGAACGCCGTATGGACCTGGCGCGGCCTGTACGAACACGGGCGTATGTTGGCGGTCGCGGCGGGCGATGCAGCCACGCGGGGAAACGCGCAACTGGCGCGCGAACTGAAACGTGACGGGGGCGAGGCGCGGTCGCTGGCAACGGAGATGCGCGCCAAGATCGAGCGCTCGCTGCGAACCACGCTCGATGCGCGGAATGATGCGATGAAGCAGGCCGGAATCACGCCGTTCGATCCTTCGGATACGAAGCGAAGACCCGATGACCTGTCCAGCTACGAGAACCACCGCTTCATGATGGACTGGTGGACCGCCGACTGGGGCGACGCCGAACTGGACGCCGGGCACTTTGCGCATCGCACGCTGGCCGGCGAGCAGCTCGTGGGAATGAACATCGATGGGCACTATCCGCGAACGTCGAACTTCATGGAGCATGGCACGCTGGCCGGCCGGATTCGCGAAGAGGACTACCGTCCGTTCCTGCTCGCCCTGTACGGCAATCTGTGCTACGCCATGGACTCCGGCAGCCGGTACGCGCCCGAGGACGCGCTGCTTCCGGGCAACTTTCCCGGAGAGGGGAGCCCGTACGCCTGGTCGGCGGTGATCAACAGCGAGTTGCAGCCGACGATGGCGTTGCGCTGGCTCCTCTGCTGGGAGGGGCACGACCAGCCCGGCGTCGCGCCGACGGTGCACCTCCAGAAGGCCGCGCCCAAGCACTGGTTCTCGCCTGGGAACCGGATTGCGGTGGAGCGGTGCCCGACTCGCTTTGGTGAACTCGGATGGGTGACCGAGCCGATCGGTGCCGGATGGCGGATCACCATCGAATTGCCGGATCGGTATGGGGCGGATCTCGTCGTGCACGTTCATCCGCCGGACGGCCGTGCGCTCACCCGGTGCACGATCGGCACGGTGCATGGCGCATCGGTCGTGCTGGCCGCAGCGGTGCTGCAAGGCGAGCGGAGGATCGTGGTCGAGGTGCGGTGAGGGGAAGGGCGCGCGGCTGTCGGGCCGTCCCGTTTGCCCGACAGACAATCGGGCATCGGCGGACATCGGCGGGCAGAAGGCCTGGGTAACTCCCACTCGTAACGCGCACCCGGACGTGAGGAGGCGATGAGCGCACGGCGGCAGGTGCTACGTGTGGCGGGCGCTGTCCTCGCGGTGCTCGTCTTGGCAGGAGCGGCCGGGGGGCTCTATCTGACTCGCGACCCCGAGCCGTACTTCGTGGCGTACCGCGGGTTGTTGGCCGCGGTTGCCTTAGGGGAGATCGTTGCTGAGAACGGTTACTCACTGACTCCGGTGCGGATCACGGCCACGACCAGCCTGGCGGTGGACCTCGTGGTCCGGCGTTGGATCGGAGATGGCGACCGGCCGCTTCCGTTGATGGTGGTGCTGGGCGGGCACTACAAAGGCCGGGACGCAGCCCGGCTGCTTGGCGAAACGCGTGGCGTCTCGGTGGCGGCGTTGTCCTACCCATTCACGGGCGATCCCAGACCGGATGCAGCGACCTTCCTCCGCGAGCTCCCGCAGATCCGCGCGGCATTCCTCGACACGTCCACGGCTGTCATGCTCGCGCTCGACTACCTCATGCAGCGTCCCGATGTGGACACGTCGCAGGTGGAGGCAGTGGGTGTCAGCCTGGGCGCTCCCTTCATGTGCATTGCCGGAGCGCTGGACCGGCGGTTCACCCGCGTATGGGCGATCCATGGCTCCGGGGGGGGGTACGTCCCGCTCGAAGCAAACATGCGGACCACCATTCCCTTTGCCCCGCTGCGCGCGCTGGCCGCAGCGGTGGCGAACGTGATCATCGCCGGCCCACGGCTCGATCCGGTGCACTGGGTGCCCCGCATCGCCCCGCGTCCCTTCATTATGGTGAATGCGGAGGCGGACGAGCGGCTGCCGCGGTCCGCCGTCCTGTCCCTCTATTCGGCCGCCAACGAGCCGAAGGAACTCATCTGGATGTCGGGAACCCACATCCACGGCGACAGCGCGACCATTATGCGGTTGGTCCAGATCGTGCTTGCGCGGGTTCGACCGTCCGTTGTCCCAACCACTCGATGATCGGGGAGGCGCCATGTCAGGCACGCCGGATGCGATGCGGGTAGACTCGAAGGATCCGCCGTCGAAGCCCTCGGGTCCAGCGGTCCATCGGCCAGCGATCCGGCTGTTCGCCGGGTCGGCCAGCCGCGCGCTCGCGGTCCGCGTGGCTGCCGAGTTGCAGATGGCGGTTGACCGCTGCACGACCGAGCGCTTCCCGGACGGGGAGCTGTCGGTGGAACTCGGCGACGCTGTGCGCGGGCACTTGGTGCTGTTGCTCCAGGCCACGGCGCCGCCGGTGAATGATCACCTCATTGAGCTGCTGGCGATCGCCGACGCGTGCCGGCGCGGCGCGGCCGCGCGCGTGGTCGCGCTGATGCCGTACTTCGGCTACGCGCGCTCCGACCGCCGCGACGGACACCGAACGCCGATCATGGCGCGACTGGCGGCGGATCTCCTGCAGCAGGCGGGCGTGGACGACGTGGTGACGCTCGACGTGCACACTCCGGCCGTGGAAGGCTTCTTCCGGATCGCGGTGGAGAACCTGACGGCGGTACCGGTGCTGGCCGAGGCGGTGCGTTCGCGGCTTGCCGCAGACGCCGTAGTGGTCGCTCCCGACCTTGGGGCGACGCGGCTGGCCAACGGCTACGCTGCGCACCTTGGCGCTGCGGTCGCGATCTGCCACAAGCAGCGCACCGGTGCGTCCGAGGTGCGGGTCACTCGGATCACCGGCGAGGTCGCTGGGCGGCGGTGCGTGATCGTGGACGACATGATCGCGACCGGCGGGACGGTGGCCGAGAGCGTGCGTGCCGTGCGCGAGGCAGGCGCGCGCGGCCCGATTCCGGTGGTCGCCACGCACGCGGTGTTCGCTCCCGGGGCTCTGGACCGGCTGGCCGCTGCCGGGGTGGCGGAGGTGTTCGTCACCGATAGCGTCGAGCCGGCGGCAGGCGTTTCGGCAGCGGCGCTCCACCCAACGATCGTGTCAGTGGCACCGCTCGTCGCGCGGGCCATGGCCCGGATGATCGAGGACACGCGAGGGCAAGACGGGTTGTGACGTAACGACGTGTTGACGGCGCCAGCTCCGTCGTCGAAGGCATGTCGCTCGCTTCCCAGGCGTGCCAGTCCTCATGGGAGATCCGTTCAGCCTAGCCGACGCTTCGAGGGCCACCGGAATCCGGCTGCGACCGCGACGAAGTGCGCCCACCGCGGGAAGTGCGCGACTTGACCTTCCAGTCTACGAAGGAGAGTCGGGGCTGGAGCAGCGTGCGTGAGCTTGGCGAAGTCAGCCGTGACGGCCCACGGCCGGTCGGCTCCGTGCCCAGCCGCTTCGGGTCGGATGGCGAGTTCCCATGTCAGATGCCCGAGGCGTAGCGAAGGCGTGAACTCCTGTCGCGGATCCAGCGCCTGCGCCGTGATGACTCGGCGGAGCACTCCAAGGAGCCACCGTGGGGAGCGAGGCTGGAGTGCTTGCAGCACGCCGCGGGGCACGGGGACGCTGCTGAGCGACGTCGCCAGAAGCAGGGTCCAGTAGCAGCATGACTCCGCGTGCGTCGTATGCGCCAGTTCGACCACGCGGTCCCAATCGACGAGGGGGCTGAGGACTCCCAGATCCCGAACCGTTCGACTCAGCCCGCCCTGCATCTGGTGGGACCATGCGAAATGGATGCACAGGTGCAGCACGAGATGTGCAGGGTCCGGTACCCACGCCGGGCATCCCCCGACCTCCACCGGCGTCGCTGCCTCCCATACCTCGCGTTCGGGAAGGTGGAAGGGGCCCTGTGGATAGAGGAGGCAGCGATGCAGCTCGACAATGACATTGGCCCCTCCGGGAGCGACCAAGGGGCACACGTGGCGATGCGTTTCGTAGAACGCGTCGGCGCCCTCTACCTCCGGTAGCCACCCCGCCTTCCGCAGCAGGTCCCATGCCTGGCCCACCTGCGTTTCATGAACGAGGAGATCGAGATCGCCCATCGGGCGGCGGGCGAACGAGCCATACGCAATGACGGCGAGCGCCGATCCCTTCATGAGCATCACGGGGATCCCGTGGTCGTGCAACAACTGCACTACCTCCCTGAGGCGCGCTTCGAGCGCGGCCATCCGGAATTCGCTCACCAGGGCCTGTCGTCGCATCGCTCCGGCGATGTCTTCGGGGATGGCGCCTTGTGACGCCGAAAGCGCGGGCCAGAGAACGCCCAGAAGCTTTTCCCGCTCCGCCAGTTGGGCCACGGCGAGCCAGTTCAGGCCGGCAACGCGGGTGGCCGGCGGCGGCCCGCCGGCCGCCGGACCCGGCGCACACACGGTATCCAGAAGCAACCTGGCTTCGGGACTCGGAAGTGTTGCCGCCATGACTAGTACTGGCTCAGGGTGCCGTGCGAACGCGCGTACCGCAACGCCACCTTGAGTGCCATGGCGCCAATCATCGTCAGGAGGATTCCGTAGCCGGCGAGTATTCCAAGATCGGTGCCGACCGCAGCGAGACTCTGGCCCTCCAGCAATACGCGTCGGAGTGCGCGCAGGCCGTAGGTCAGGGGCAGGAGCGCCGAGGCCGATTGGAGCCATGAGGGGATCACGTGCGTGGGGTAGTATACGCCCCCGAGGAGCCCCGACGCCAACAATATCACCTTGGGAATGGAGCCGGCCGTCCGAAAGGCGATCACCAGAGCGGCAGCAAGGAGACCGATCGCCAAGTGAACCGCCACGAGGAGCAGGAGTATTGCCGCCGCCGGTGCAATCTTTGCGCCGACGATCTCCGCTCCGAGTACCCAGCCAGCGCCGACGAACAGCACGGTTCTGATGGTCGCCCATTCCAGGTCGAACGCCACCATTCCGAGGAGGAGAGCCGGCAGCGATGCCGGCGTCGCAAGCAGTGCTTCCAGCGTTCCTGTGCTTATGCCGGCCGCCACCTGCTGGGGCAGTGAGTTGACAGCGATCGAGACGAGCGACAGCGCGGCCATCCCCAGCAGGATGAAGCCAAATGCGTTGTGCGCTTCATCGCGAATCGCCTGCCCCATAACGGGCTGCAGTGCTCCGGCCACGAAGTAGAGGGGAACTACCGTGACGACCAGGGCGCCCACTGACATGACGAGTCGCAAACGATAGCTGGCGAACATGATCCAGTTCGCGCGGGCCAGCGCCATCACGGTCCTCACGGCGCGGTCTCCAGAGGCGCAGGCGCGGATGCGCGCTCGACGAGTCCCTGGATGAGATCGGCGAGCGCCAATCGCACTGGCTCGATCCCGGCCACGCGTACTCCCGCGTGCAGCAACGCGGAGTTCAGGTTGGCCGAGCGCTCCGCTCCGCCGGCGTCGGGGCCTTCCACCACGACCCACGCCGCATCCGATTCGACCGTCGCCTCGAAGCGCCCAAACCCGGCCTGCTCGAGGACATGGACGGCTCGCGTCGCACCCGGCGCCGCGACCACGATTCGACAGCGCTCGTTGGCGGCCGCGCGAGCCAACTCCTCCGCCGTGCCCATGGCAACGAGGCTACCTCGATTCAGGACGGCGAGCTGGCCGCAAAGCTCGAACGCCTCGTCCGCGTCGTGCGTGGCGAGCACCACGGTGCACCCTTGCCGGCCGGCAACTTCCTCGCGCAGAAAGCGTCGGAAGTCACGTGCACTCACGGGGTCCAGGCTGCGCGTCGGCTCGTCGAGCAGCAGGACCGACGGCCGGGACAGCAGCGCTCGTGCAATCAAGAGGCGCTGCTTCATCCCCGACGAGTACGTTCCCACCATTCGCTCGGCGGCGGCATCGAGGCCGACAGTGGCGAGCAGCGATCGGATGCGCAAATCGAGACTCGGCTCCGGGATGCCGTACAGAGCCGCGTAGAGGCGCAGATTCTCCCGACCCGACAGCCGCCAATAGAGGCTCCGCTCGTCGGCGATCACCGGGGTCAGGACGGCGCGCACTGCGGCCGGGTCTTTCAGCGCGTCGATTCCGTCGATCTCAACGTGCCCTTCGTCGGGCCGAATGAGCGTAGCCAGAATCTTGAAGAGCGTGGTCTTACCGGCGCCATTGGGCCCCAACAACCCGAAGAAGCCGCCGCGCGGGATATCGAGCGAGACCCTGTCCAGCGCGGCCACGTCGGAACGTGAACGGGGGCGGCGTAGCCATTCCCCAAGCGGGCGACGGGTCGGAAAGCGCTTCCCCAGCCCACGGATTCGGACGATGGGCGGGGCACGATCTGTATCCCGGGAAAAGAGCGTCGGCGAGTCGTGATCTCTTGGCGGCGGGCCGGCGATCGGACTCAACCCGCCGCCCCCGCGGCGCTCGTCCTCAGCGGCGCGTCGTGCCATTCGCTCATGCGACTGACCAGATTATCAAGGCGATCGAATTCCCGTGGGATGGTCAGCCGATATACGGGTGCGATCGCCGACAACTGCGCGAACTGTTCCAGCAGGACGGCGGCATTCACGCGCCCCAGAAGAGCCCCGATCTTGGCTTGCCCCACGAGGGCCAGCGCCGCCGCCACGGAGGGTAATTGGGTCCGGGCCACCCCGGCACCTTCTGCGGCGCGGACGGGAGTGAGGAGGTATATGGCGCCCAGCGGAACCGCCGCTTCGGCTCGTGCCCCGAGGCCGTTCCAGTCAATGCGCTGCTTGCAAGTCGCGTCACCAGCGTCCGGCGGCTTCCGAAGCCGATCTGCCGTGTCGCGCCAGACGTGGACGGCCGGAATGCCCGGGAGCACCATTGGCAGGATACCCGGCACCACGGCCATGATGTCGTCGCCCAGCAATTGCCCCCCCGCGCGAACGAGGGCGGCAGCTGTCGTGGACTTCCCGTGCAACTTGGGAGCGACGAAGACCATGGCCTTGCCCCCCAGCACGACGCCACTCGCATGCAACGTGGGAATCGCGTCGGCATGGAGCGCCACAGCCATCACGCGCCCGAGGACGTCGGTGCGCACGCTTCGAGGATCGAAGGAAGAGTTGGCGGGGCGATGCCAGACGATCTTCCGTCCCCCGTCGGCAATATCGAAAACGCCGGTGTCGTCGTACGCGAGTCGGAACCGCCCGCGTGAGCCGTAGAGTACCACATTCACGCCATCCATCACCGCCTCGGCTCCCATGCGGCGCAACGGCTCCGCGGGGGCAGACGCAGTGGTGCACGTCAACTCCCAACGCGCTCCGCTCGGCGGCGCTGCGGGCAATTCGGGAAGCTCGATCTCGGATGCAAGGACCTGCCCGAACAGTTGGTAGTAATTCATGCGCGAAGAGGACGAGACGGCGCCGTCGCCCAGACCGGCGCCGCCTCCCTCTCCCGGCTGTTCAGGAACGGTTGCTGGTCGGAGTCGAACCGCCGCCGTCCAAGAACCCGGAGCCCCACAGGCCTCCGTCGCCGTCGGCTCCTATGCCGACTAACGTCAGCTCACGGAGCGTGCCAAACCTCTGGAGAGTTGGCTTCTGATACATCGCGCCTCCAAGGTGCGTAATTCCACGAGCAACTGGCTCGCACAGGCCGCGGGCTCATCCCGCAACAGGAACGATCGGTACCGCTTGATCTACCGAGTGAAACGATTCAGTTCGAGATCGTGCTTCCAACCCGCGAAGCCAGAACTCGACCTTGAGCGTGTGGAACAGATTGACCCTCTCGAATTCGTCTCCGCGTTCGCGCCACTTGGCTGCGGCCTCGCGTAGCTTCTCAGCATCCACGATTCCAAGATCGACGAGCCGGAGGTCCTGCGCAAATGCCTCCGCGAACAATGCGGGGTACGCGGAACGCATGCGGGCCCGTGAAAACCCGACCGTGACCCCCGTGCGGTACCGTCGCGGCGCGAGCACCTCCGCTGGCAGAAGGCCGGCCATCGACTTCCGCAGGAGGATCTTCGTCTCCCGGCCCTGCGAACGTTCAGCGACCGGACGCCGCAGCGCAAAGTCCACGACGCGCCTGTCCAAAAGGGGCGATCGTCCCTCGACGCCTTCAATCAGCAACGCCCGGTGCATGTACGACGCGCCCCAGCCCCAGATCGGGTTCAATAGGTACATCGCCGTTTCCGCCTGGGCAAGGCTCGCGGTGTCCGGCGCGTCGAGCACCGCGAGGTCACGCTCGCGGAGCCCGTGACGGTCCACGAAGTCCCGGCGCACCCAGCGGGCGGCGGGCCGCTCCATATAGTGAAGCGGCATGCGGCGCCCGGTTACTCGTTGCGCCGTACGAAGCACCCAGCGCGGCAGGAGCGGCTGTACGCTCGCGCGGAACGCGCGTCGCGTACCCAGCCCACGGGCGCGGGCATGCCGCACAAGCTGCCCCCACTGGCCGGCGCGCAACAGGTCGGTCATCACGATGTCGGACACCTGGAACAGCTGGTCTCCGCCACCCCCATCCAGCGCGACCCGCGAGCCCACCGCGCGCGTGCCACGAGCCAGCGCGACGTTCCAGAGTTCGTAGAGGTGTGCCGGCGGCTCGTCCACGTCACCGGCGCGCGTCGCCAGTCCCTCGAGAAGCGGGATGCGCTCGCTGTCGATCCAGTGGACGTCGGCATCCCAGCGGCCGGCGATTGCCTGAATGAAATCGTCTTCCCGTCCGGGGTCTCCCTCGGGATACGAGATCGAGATCGGGCGAAGTCGATCGGTGTCGCTCATCCGGCTGCGGCCGGCGGCGAACACCGCCGATGAGTCCCACCCGCCGCTCATCCAGACGGTCGTGATGTCGGGCGACATCCGCTGCTCGACCGCATCCTCGATCAGCCCGCGCAGCGTTGCCGCGGCCTCGTCCTGGCCGCACGACTCGCGTGCTGGCGCCAGCGGGGGGACCCAGAAGGGGTGAGGACGCGAAAGCACGGGGCCATCCCACCCCATAGCATGTGCGGCGGGCACGACCTGAACATCCCGAAATGCGGTGTCGCTCCCGCTCGACCAGAGCAGTCCGGCGGCCTGTGCCCCGATGCACGAGAGATTCAGCTCCCGGGAAACGAAGGGGAGTTCGAGCAGCGCCCCGACCGACGACGAGATCGCGAACCGGTCGCCGTCCTGCACGTAGTAAAGGCCGCGCCGACCCGTGAGATCCCTGGCCGCGAGCACTCGGCGTGCGCCGCGATCCCAGATTACGAAAGCGAAGTCGCCCTCGATCCGTTCACACAGGTCTTCTCCCCACGCGCGATAGGCGGACAGAATGAGATGTGCGGGTGCGAGCGAACGGGGCGGGGCACCTGCTGCCAAGAGTTCCCGGCGCAGGTCCTCCCGGTAATACAGCGAGGCGTCCGCCGCCACCAGCAACGGCCCCTCCTCCGCTACGAGGACGTCGCCGCTGAACGCAGACCCGTCCTCCCATGCGTAGCGCCCGAGGCCGATCGCCCCACCGTCGCGACGGACCACCTGCCATCGTTCGCTGCCGAGGGCGCTCAGCCGACTGCGGGCGGCGACCCACAGGGCATCGTCCACCGGCTTGGGGCCGAATACACAGAGGAAGCCGCTCATACGCGCCCCACCACGGTGAAGTCGTGCAAAGGCGTGAATGTCCCGATGTGATCGGGCCGCTCACCGACAACCGCACCGCCGACCTCTATCCAGGCATGCATCTCGGTGCGTCCGGCCCGGCTGCGTGCGCCAATACGAACAACGCCGCCCGAGACCCCCTCCTGTCTGAGCATTCGGTCGAGCGCAATCGAGCGCACGAGGCAGGTAGGCCGGAACAGGCCATAGTCTGCAGCCCGATCCACGGCGAGCGAAATCTTCCTCGCCCTTGCCAGCGACTCGGCGTCTGAGGGGGCATTGGCGACCGCGGTCGCCAATGCCGCCGTCTCGAGCAACCGCCCCCGCCGGGTGACGAGAATCGCGAGGCGCGCCCGCAACAACTGCCATTGGGCCAGCACTACGTAGGCCAGATCACGCGCTGGTCGCGCAGGCAGTCGACGTAGCGCCTGCAGGCGCCGAGAGAGGCCCGAGGTCATGACCGACTTACCACCAGGCCGGCGCGGCCGAGCGCGTCGAGGAGTTCCCGTGTATCCTCGCGGAGCTGCTCGGGTTCGGCGTCGGGGTATTCCTTTCCGAGTTTCGAGCAAAGATCGCCCAGATCCCGGCTTTCCGGCAGCAACTGCCAGACGCGGACGCCGACCGCGTTGAGGCCATAATAGACCTCGTCCTCCATGTGCAGCAGCACCGCACCATCCGAAACCGCCTGGAACACGACGGCTCGGCTAGGACCTGGTAGCGCTCCTGCGGTGATCGGCGTATTCATTCGGACGACCCAGCGTGCTGGTGAGACAGTTTGACGTTGGTGAACATCACTCGACACAGCAAGTTACATGCCTTTACCAATCGAGAATTCAAGGGGGGACGATCCGATAAGATTGGCTCCAACGTGACGTAGCTATGCACCCGTCCGTTGCCACCACGCCACGGGCCGCTGCGCCGATTCCACACGTTGCCGTTCGGTGGCTCGGGTTGTGGGTTCGGACCACGCCGCGAAGCCACTTTCGCCTGGCCCGGGCTATCCGCTCCGGCTCCGTCGAGATCCTGCCAAGCACGTCCGAGTCCTCCTGCACGGAACCAGAGTAGCTCAAAGCACTGCAGGACTGCCCTATCTTGGTGCGGCGATGATCTGCGGCATTCTGGGCCCCATCGAACTAACAGGCTCCGATCCGCCGGCAGGCCATCGCTGGTTGCGTCGCATCAATGGTGGGTATGGGCTCCCCGTCAATGGTGCCAGACTTAGGCGGCGCAGTCGAGAAGGCACGTCCCGACCCGAAGGATACTCTCCATTATAACTCAGTACCGAGGGAGGAGGAGCACCTTGGGGCTCGGAGCACCGCCTCGAATCGCCATCCGGAGCTTCGAACGTGACACGGCTGGCCCGGTTGCTCCAGCTAGGGTCGGCGTGAAGGGCGACGCTCTCGTCGTCCCTTGGACGGATCGCGTGCCGCCAGCGCCGCGGAGACGCGCAATTCGTATACGCTCGTAGCCGCAGCGCGCGGGCCGGCACCGGAACGGCGAAACCACCGGTGCAAACCGGCGGCATGGCGCCTTTGGAACAGGCTGCGATGGCCGTGCGTTAGCCAACGAACGCGTCGGTGGCGCCGCTGATCCCCGACGCCCGTCCCGGTGATTGGCAGGGATGGCGGCGCCACTACCCGCGCGACAAGCTCGGCTGTGCGGCCTGGCCGCAGCGATTCTCGCACCGACGACAGCCGCGCACTTGGTGCGCGCGTCGGACGTGACGTCGGGCACGCTGGGACGCACGCCATCACGCGCCGGTGGGCATGAGTGCCGTGAACGCCTCCGCCCGCTAGCTGATCCGAACGGGAGTCCCCTTACACGACGGCAGGGATTCTCCGATGCCGGGGTGCAGATATCGCTCACATTATGCGCGAGTTGCGTGACGCGTAAACCAATTGCGGGTGCGGCTTTTTCTCTTGCCAACGGTGATCGCCGCTGTCGGCTGGAGAGCTGATGGAACGCTGCTGCTCGCTTTCCGCCACTCGTCTCTTCTGTTCTTGCCCGGGGGGATCGTAGGTGCATCCGCGCGATCGATTCTGGCGTGTCGTGGTTCCCATAGCCGTGTGCTCCATCGTTGGAACGATGCTGGTGGTCGGCTGGGCGGCGCAGCCCGCACGCTTCGTGCTCGGTTACGCGCCGGCCCAGCCCATCCCATTCTCGCACAAGGTGCACTCTGGCGCGAATCGAATCCCGTGCGAGTACTGCCACACGAATGCCGATCGCAGCAGGAGAGCGACGATTCCAGCGGTCCAGACCTGCATGAACTGCCACAGCGTCATCACGATGGCCGACAGCGCCTACATCAAGAAGGACGTCGTGGCACGACTGGCGTCCGACGCATCTCTGCCGTGGCAGCGGGTCTATCACCTGCCCGACCACGTGAACTTCGATCACCGGGCGCACGTGAATGCCGGCTTCCAGTGCCAGACCTGTCATGGAGCCGTTCAGACGATGGACGTCGTGAGCCGCGTGATGAACATGCGGATGGGCGAGTGCCTGATCTGCCATCGAAACCCCACCCCGTATCTGCCTCCCGGCTCCACGATCAAGCGCGGGCCGACGGATTGCACGGACTGCCACCGGTAACCGGACTGAGGAACAGCGATATGACAGAGAGGAGCCGCCGCCAGGTTCTCGTCGATCTCTTCGCGACAGTTGGCGCGATCCTGGTGAGTGCGTCCGTTCTTGGTCGTTTTCGACCATTGTCGAAGCGATTGGGAGCACCGGGCCGTCTGACTGCCGGAGGCACGACCTCTGATCGCGCACGCCGAGTGGAGCCTGCCCCGTTTGCGGTGAAACGCCATGGATAGGCGGGGGAACGAGCAAGACGATCCGAAGAACGACGTTCCGCATTCACTGCCGCGGGATGCTGCGCTGGAGGGGCAGGACAGGACTCCGCGCGCAGCGTCTGCGCGCAGTGCCTTCGAGCCCGTGAAACCGCCCGCCGAGCGCGACCTCGTTTCGCGCCGGCGCTTCCTGAGTCTGGTCGGCGCTTCGGCCGCTCTGGCCGCTACCACTGCATGCCAACCACCGGGCGATGACACGATCGTTGCGTATACGAAGAAGCCCGACGACGTGATTCCCGGCGTCGCCAACTACTACGCCAGCACGTACCAGGAAGGGCTCGTAGCGTACGGCGTTCTCGTGAAGGCGCGCGAAGGGAGGCCGATCCACATTGCAGGGAACGACGAGCACCCCGTGTTCAAGAGCAAGACGTCGCTCAGGGCGCAGGCGGAGATCATCGGCCTCTATGATCCGGAGCGTCTGCGTCAGCCGCGCTCGGCCGGCCAGCCATCGAGTTGGAGCGACGCTGACGGTCGCGTGCTGCCCGCTCTCATGCAGGCGGCCGCCGGCGGGAAGCCCGTGCTGCTCCTCACGCCGGCCCTAATTTCGCCCACCCGCCGGGCGGTGATCGCCGATCTCCGGAAAGTCCTGCCCGGGCTGCACCACGTGGCGTGGGAGCCGGCATTGGGCCTTTCCGACCGCGCGGCGTGCGAAGCGCTGTTCGGAGACGCCGCGCTGCCACGGTATCGCGTGGATCGGGCAGCGGTGATTGCGGCGTTCGAGGCAGACATGCTCGGGACCATGGGGAATGCGGTTTCGGCCATCGCCGGCTTTGCGCAGAACCGGAAACTCACGAAGCCCGGCGATGCCATGAACCGCCTCTACGCCCTGGAAAGCTGCATGAGCCTCACCGGCAGCAAAGCCGACGTGCGGGTTCCGCTCCGGCCGTCGGGCGCGGCGCCGGTGGCGTTCGCCGTGGCCCGGGCCCTGCACGACGGACACGGGGTACCGCTGCCGGCCGGCTTCCCCTCCGATGCGCTTGCGCCGTTCACGGTCGCGGGCGTGGCGAAAGAATACGGGATTGACGCCGCAGCGCTCCTGTCCCTGGCCGACGACTTGGCCGGCGCAGGCGGCAGAAGCCTCGCGCTGGCCGGTCCGTCGCTGCCCATGGAAGCGCACGCCGGTGTCGCGCTGCTCAACGCGATGCTCGGCACCGAGGGTCACACCGTGGACGCGGCGTTCTCCGTTGAGGCCGTTCCCCTGGCGAGCCCGTCGGAGATGGCGCAACTCACGGTCGAGATGGCTTCGGGGAAGTTCGCCGCCGCCGTCTTCTGGGACGTCAATCCTTCGTACGCCGTTCCGGACGCAAGCGCATTCAACGCGGCCCTGGCCCACGTGCCATTCAAGGTCCGGCTCGGACTCCAGGAAGACGAGACCGCACTCCGTTGCGACGTGGTGCTGCCGGTCAATCACTGGCTGGAGAGCTGGAACGATTACGAGACGTCCACGGACCTGCTCAGTCTCCAACAGCCATTGATCAGGCCGCTCTACGACACGCGGCAGTCCGAAGAGATTCTCCTCGGGTGGGCGAAGGAGTTGGGCGCTCCGGTGCAGACCGACTACCGCGCCTACCTCATGGCGCGGTGGCAACGCGACGTATACCCCAAGGGGACGCCCGCGAGCTTCCAGCGGTACTGGGTGGCGGCCGTCCACGACGGGGTGCTGCAGCGCGATGCCACGGTACGCCCGCCGCGGACGCTCAAGGCCGGCGCGATCGCTGACGCCGCTAGGAAGTCGGCCGCCGCGAAGCCGTCCACCGGCCTGGAATTGATCATCGCGCCCGACGTTCGGCTGTGGGACGGCCGGTACGCCAACATCGGCTGGCTGCAGGAACTGCCGGAACCCGTGACGAAGGTGTGCTGGGGCAACTATCTGGCCGTTTCCACCGCCGACGCGAAGAAGCTCGACCTGGCGGATGGCGACCTGGTGTCGGTGAAAGCCGGAACGCGCGACGTTCGCCTGCCGGTACTGGTGCAGCCGGGCCAGGCGGCGGGAGCGCTGTTCGCAATGCTCGGTTTCGGCCGCACCGGGGACGTGGCCGGTGAGCGGGGGGCAAACGTGTTCTGCCTCGTGGCGGACGACGGCTCCACGCCTTTCTTCCGCCCCGAAGCGAGCGTGTCGCGGCTGGCCGGCAACCAGCCGCTGGTGCGCTCGCAGACGGAGTTCGGGTTGCACGACCGCGACATCCTGCGGCTCTGGACGCTGGACGAATACCGGAGGAATGCCGGGCCGCCGGCGGGCTCGAAGGAGCTGGCGACGCTGAACCAGGGCCTGGAGTGGCCCGATCACAAGTGGGGCATGACCATCGACCTCTCGGCGTGCGTGGGTTGCGGGGGCTGCGAGATCGCGTGCCAGTCGGAGAACAACGTGCCGGTGGTCGGTCCCGACCAGGTAGAGCGCGGCCGGGTGATGCACTGGATCCGGGGTGACGTGTACTACCTCGGCCCTGCCGACAACCCACAGGTGGCTCACGTGCCGATGTTGTGCCAGCAGTGCGACGACGCGCCGTGCGAGCCCGTCTGCCCGGTGGCCGCCACACAGCACAGCCAGGATGGACTGAACGAGCAGGTCTACAACCGGTGCATCGGCGTCCGCTACTGTGCCGCCAATTGCCCGTACATGGTGCGGCGCTTCAACTTCTTCGATCTGACGAGTACGATCACGGACCCGCTGGATCTCGCCTTCAATCCCGACGTGACCATCCGGCCGCGCGGCGTGATGGAGAAGTGCACGTTCTGCGTTCAGCGGATCCGCAACGGGGTGCAGGTCGCCAAGGACGAGGGGCATCCGGTGCGCGATGGCGACATCGCGCCGGCGTGTGCCGTAGCGTGTCCGGCCGACGCGATCGTGTTCGGTGACCTGAAGGACGGGAACAGCCGCGTCTCGGAGTTCTCGAAAAGCGATCGTGGCTTCAAGGTGCTCGAGCAGCTGGGAACGCGCCCCGCGATCACCTACATGGCCGAACTGAAGAATCCGGCCGAGCCGCAGCGGAAGAATGACCATGTCTGAGGCCACCCTCCCGGTTTCGCTCCGCGTCGAGCCCCTGGTCCAGGGCGACGTCTCGCTCGGCGGCCTCGACGACCACGTTCGCAGCTGGAGCGAGAAGAGGCCGCCCCGCTCGTGGTATGTGGCGATCACGATCACCGGTCTCGTGGCGCTGATGGGGTTCAGCACCATCGGCTACATGCTCTACACCGGCATCGGGACCATGGGGAACGACATCCCGGTGGTGTGGGGCTTTCTCATCATCAACTTCGTGTTCTGGGTGGGCATCGGCCATGCCGGAACACTGATCTCGGTGATTCTCTATCTGTTTCGCCAGCGGTGGCGCAACGCGATCAGTCGAATCGCCGAGGCGACCACCGTGTTTGCGTTCATCTGCGCGATGATATTTCCGGCCATCCACATCGGTCGCCCGTGGCTCCCCTACTGGTTGCTCCCGTATCCCAACCAGCGGGGGATGTGGGTCGATTTCCGGTCGCCCCTGATCTGGGACGTATTCGCGGTCCTGACGTACTTCACGGTCTCGCTGCTGTTCTGGTACCTGGGGCTGGTGCCCGACTTCGCCACGCTGCGTTCGACGGCCAGCAGCAGGGTCAAGCGGGCGGTGTTCGGGCTGCTCAGCTGGGGGTGGGTGGGCAACGCCCGGCAGTGGATCCATTACGAGAGGGGCTACCTGATTCTCGCCGGGCTGACCACCGTCCTGGCGCTCAGCGTCCACAGCATCGTGTCCATGGACTTCGCCGCCTCGATGGTACCCGGCTGGCACATGACCATCTTTCCGCCCTACTTCGTGGTCGGCGCGGCGTTTTCCGGATTCGCCGGCGTCGTGCTGGTGTTCGCGTTTGTGCGCAAGGCCATGGAACTGGAGAACTACGTCACATTGCGGCACATGGACCTGTTGAACCGGATGGTCCTGTTCCTGTCCTGCGTCATGGCGTACGCCTATCTCATGGAAGGCTTCACGGCGTGGTACAGCGCCGATCCATTCATGAAATACGTGTTCGCGAATTACGTGTTCGGCGACCAGTGGTGGGCGGGTTGCCTCACGATCTTCCTCAACTGCATCCTGCCGCAGCTGCTCTGGTTCCCGAAGTTCCGGCGGTCGGTGCCGGTCATGGTACTGGTGTCGGCGGGCGTGACGTTGGGGATGTGGATGGAGCGGTACACCATCGTCATCCTGTCGGTGCAGCGGGATTACCTGCCGTCGTCGTGGGGGAGCTATCTCCCGACATGGGTCGATTTCGCCATTCTGCTTGGTTCGATCGGTCTCTTCCTCACGCTCCTGCTGCTGTTCCTGCGCAAGTTGCCCGTCATCGCGGCGTGGGAAGTGAAGCCCGACATCGTGTACTACCAGAAGCAGCGGGCGGAGGCCGGAAATGTCTGATTCCGTTTTCGGCGTGCTCGGGCTGTTCGGCAGCGCCGACGAGATGCTCGCGGCGATCCCCAAGATCAAGGCGAAGGGGTTCGCGAGGTTGGAGGCGTATACACCGTACCCGGTGCACGGGGTCGGCGAAGCCCTGGGTCTCCCGAAGTCGAAGCTCGGCGTGCTCGTGTTCCTCATCGGCACGCTCGGATGCATCTCCGCGTTCACGTTTGAGTGGTGGACGAGCACCATAGGCTATCCGCTCCGTACCGGCGGAAAACCCTTCAATGGATGGCAGGGGTGGGTGTTGGTGATGGTGGAAGCCACCATCCTGTTCTCGACGTTCACCGCGGCCGTCGGGATGCTGTTCGCCTTCAACAAGCTGCCTTACTTCGGCAACCCGATGCTGCCGAGCAAGGCCCTCCCGAACATCACGCGCGATCGGTTCGCGCTGCTGCTCATGCCCGTGGACGGCGTGCTCGATGTGGACCGCGCGGCCGACACGCTGCGTGAGGCGGGCGGCGAGTCCATCGAAGTCGTCACCGTTCCGGCGGAGAAGGGAACCGGACTCGGGTGGTGGGTGCGAACCGCCGTCACGATCGCGGCGGCCTGTGTCGTGGCCGGATACGGTGCGGCCTGGGTCATCAGGGTCTATCCCACGGTCAAGCCGATGGTCAACATGCAGGTACAGCCGCGGCTCGACGCGCAAGCCGCCGACAAGTTCTTCGCGAACGGGCGCGGCATGCAGCTGCCGCCGGAAGGGACGGTGGCGCGCGGCTACATACCCATTCTCTCGACGAACCCGGACGACGCGGGGAAGGAGCTGATCAATCCGCTGCCGATCACGGCACAGGTCCTGGAGCGGGGACGCCGGGCGTTCGACCTGCATTGCGCCGTATGCCATGACCGGCTCGGAACGGGCAAGCCGTGGCTCGACAGCACGTACCAGGCGATGCCGGTGGATCTGCAGTCAGCGCCAATACGCGCTGCCCCCGACGGCTACCTGTACTGGGTGATGTCGCAGGGAATCCGGACGATGCCCGGTTACGCGGCCGACATTTCGCAGGACGACCGGTGGGCCGTTGCCCGCTACATCCGGGCGCTCCAACGCTCGCAGGATGCACCCGCGAGGGACATACGATGAGCACAGGCCCCGAGACCGTCTCCGACACTCGCTTCACCGGATCAGGGTCGATCATGGTCCGGGGTCCCGGCGCCCTGTGGGCGCTGATGGGCGTCGGCGGCGCCGGCGTCGTGAGCACCTACGTTCTGGACGGGGCCGAGCGCTTCTGGTCGAACTGGCTGCTCTGGTTCGTCTTCATGGTGTGCGTCGCACTCGGCGCACTGTTCATCGTGGCTCTCCAGCACATCACCGGCGCCACGTGGAGCGTGCCGCTCCGGCGGTCGCCCGAACGGGTGGCGGCGCTCATTCCCTGGTTGGGGCCCGTGGCGCTGGTCGCGCTGTTCTCCATGCCCGTCCTGTTCTCGTGGACCCAGCCGGGTGCCGCGTCCGATCCGGCAATTGCCATGAAGACGTCATGGCTCAACTATCCGTTCTTCATTACGCGGCTCGTGATCTGCGTGGCATTATGGGTATTGTCATACAGGATTCTGGTCATGGGATCCGTGCGCCAGGACGTGACGAGGGACCCCGGGGCGACCGTCAGACTGCGGCGGTATTCGCCGATCTTCATGATCATCCTCGCCCTGACGCTCACGACGTTCGCCTTCGACTGGGTCTCGAGCCTCGAGGCGGGCTGGTACAGCGACATCTTTGGAGCCTATCTCTTTGCCGGGGCCGTCACGTCCGGACTCGCGGCGACGTCGCTGCTGGTGATCTACCTGTATCGCCGGGGCCGGCTTCCCGGGGTCACCGAGGACCACCTCTACAACCTCGGCGGGCTGCTGTTCGGGTTCACGATCTTCTGGGGGTACATCGCATTCTCGCAATACCTCCTCCAGTGGTATGCCGATCTTCCCGTGGAGGTGTTCTGGTTCCAGCAGCGCACGTCGGGGTCGATGGAAGGCGTGTTCATTCTTCTGGGCGTCGGACACTTCTTCGTGCCATTCCTCGCCCTGATCACACGAAACGACAAGAGGAGCTGGAAGCGGCTGTGGTGGGTGTCGATGTGGGTGATCTTCATGGAATTCGTCGACGTATTCTGGCTGGTGTCCCCCATCCAGGGCGCTGGCATCCATCTGGGGTGGCCCGAAGTGGCGTTCGCCATCTTCTTCCTGTCGGCGGGACTTCTGGTAGTGATCCGGGCCATGGGCACGGGCGAGGATACGCCGGTGGGCGATCCGTTCCTGGCCGATGGGCTCCACTTTCATCTCCGGTGAAGGACTAGCGAATGCCTCAGCAATCGAAGGGAATCGCCATTGCCGTAGTGGCCGTCGCCGGCGTGATCGGGCTCGCGATCTTCGTCGGGAGGGCGCTGCTGTTGGCCGGGGGAGCCCACGAACTGCCCTACCCGGCGGTGACCGACACGAACGCCGATCCTACTAACTTCCCGACGGTGGTGGGCAAGCCGACGCCCGGCCTCGATCTCCAGCAGATGTTGGCCATGAGCCCGGCCGTGCTGGCCCACGGGAAACAGTTGTTCGACGTCAACTGCGTGATGTGCCACGGTGCCACCGGCAAGGGCGACGGTGTCGCGGCACCGGCGCTCACGCCGCGTCCCCGGGACTTCTCCAGCGCGCAGGGCTGGACGCTGGGGTACACGATCGCCAACATCTACCAGACGTTGAGCGACGGCGTGAACGGAACGGGCATGGCGGCTTTCGATGCCCTCTCACCTCCGGACCGTTTTGCCGTGGCCCACTACGTACAGTCTCTGGGCAGATTCGACCACCGCGACAACCAGGTCGCGGAGATCAAGCAGATCGACGCGCGGTACCACCTTGCGGAGGGTCCGCTGGGACTCAACAAGGTGGCGGTCCCCACAATCATGGAACACATGGAAGCCGAGTACGCGGCTCCACCAGCGGTCGGCATGCCCCCGGCGTCTGATGTCAGCGTGCCCGCCGAGCTTCGTCGGAGGTTGATTGCAGACTCGATGCGTGCCGCCGAAGTGCTGTCACAGATTCCCGATTGGCGCAGCGATGTGGGGGCGTTTGCCCGCGTGGCCATGGCGGGACCGCCGGACAACGGCTTCAAGCCGGCCGTGGCTACCCTGAACATGGCGCAGTGGAAGGCCTTCCATGACGAAGTCGTGAAGCTGACACCTGTTCCCGTAGCGAGCAGCGCGGGAACCCAGAAGGACTGAAGCGGTGGAGTCGAGCAGTTCCTTTTCAAACGGGGGTATTGACATGGATACGAAGCGTGCGACTGCAGCTGGCGTCATCGGGACTGCGTCGATGACGGCTCTCCTCTTGGTCGAGCCGTCGATCGGCCTTCCCAAGATCGCAATCGGGGAGATTCTGAGCAGCACGATGTCGGCGATTTCGGCGCGCACGACCATGGGACCGGCGGCCGGGTGGGTGGTTGACCTCCTGGTCGGGATCCTGTTCGCGCTGATATACGCGGGCCTCGTCGACCGGCAGCTGCCGGGCACTCCCATGGTGCGCGGCTTTCTGTTCGGATGCATCGTGTTCGTGATTGCGCAGTTGGTGTTCGCGCCGCTGACAGGGAGCGGAATCTTCTCGGGTGGCGACGTCGTGCTCCTGCTCGGCGGACTGTTGGGCCACCTCGTATACGGCGGCGTCGTCGGCTACATCTACGGGGATAGCGGACAGCGTTCGGGCGCGGGTGCGGCGTAGCGGCACCCGTCGCAGTCGCGTGACGAGTCGCCCCACGGTGCGCCGGAAGATCTCCGATGGAATCGGGAGAGACGCGTCGCAGTGATCATGAAGTTGCCTGACCTAACGAACTGGTTCCTGGACCGCCTTCTTGCGGGGGTTAGATAGATGGACGGATTCACAGTGTTCCGGCACATTGCGCTGGCTGCGGGGATCGCGGCCGGAGTTGGAGCAGCGCACGACGCCGTTTCGTTGTTCACCGAGGCACCTCATGCGAGGCCGGGCTCGGCGCTCTCGGCGACGGCCGCAGCCGACACGGACGCCGACGCCGCGCAGGTCACGCCGAAGATGATCGACGCCGGCCGCGCCGTCTTCCACGGGGGCGGCGGCTGCTTTGCATGCCACGGCATGAACATGCAGGGGTCGGCAATCGCGCCGGCGCTCGACAAGAAGGGCAAGCCCTGGCTCGCGGCGAAGGGAGGCACGTACGCCGAGATCCTGCGTGTGATCACGAAGGGGGTGCCAAACACCGCCATGGTGGCGCGCCCGAACGGGATCAGTGACGATGCCGCGAAGAACGTCGCCGGATACGTCTGGGCGGTCAATCACGGCGGGGCGAAGCCATAGCCCCACGTCGGCACGCCGCGGGCTGCGGGAGAGACCGCATCGCCCGCGCCGCGCTCGGCCTCTCTGCAGGTTCGCGCGCCGGAGCCCTTGTGCATTTAGTTGATGGATCACGTATAGCAAGGGAATGTCCCACGCGACCGGCAAGGGCATTCGCTGCAGCGCGGCCGAGTTCCCCGACGTGCCGTCAGGGAAATCACGCTAGGCAGTACGGACTCCCAATGCTAGCGTTGCGATCGTAGGCGAGTGACGGGCGGCTCGGTCCCCGCAACGAGCATATCCGACCGCTGGACTTCGCGGCGCTGAGTCCGCAGCAGGGTTTCGGGAGGTGGCATAATGGAAGCGTTCGCTACGACCACGATCGTTATCCTCGTCGGCATGGCGATTCCGATCTTGTTCCTGCTGGCGGCCGTCGTGTTCGATCTGGCGGTTGGCGTCTACGTACTGTTCCGCTTCTGGCGCGACCGTTGGTGGCCGCACACGCACCACGCGAAGGATGCGAATGGCCAACCCGCTACTCACCGCGCAAACGGGCCGACGCATTCCATGGTGGTCAGCGGCGCCTGACGAGGAGCAACGGGCGCTGGCGAGGGAAGTGCAGATGACGGGCCGCCGGCGCGCCTTGCGCGCCCGTGAATGGCCCGCCTTCTTGGCCGTCTGAAGCCCTGATTCGCATCCGCTAGGACGTGGCGGGTCGCGCTCCCCGCAATCTCCGTCGGGGATTCCCGGGCAATATGAGGCCCTTGCCCTACAGACAACCGAGCCTCCAATCGCTGAATTGCGGGCATCGAGGTTGGTCGCGATACGCACTGGCCGGGCGGAGTGAATCGTCGGCGGCGTTCGCTCATTACCGAAAAGCTGGATCACAGGCTGCGCGGTCGTTCAGACTCCGTCGGGGGTTCCATCGGTCGTGCGGGCCCGAATCACGAGGCGCACGCGGTACGATGCTTACCGAAACCGTAGCGAGGCCACCCGGCGCCGGCCGGCGCGAGTCGCTTCGCGTTGCCGAGCACACCGTCGAGATCATTTCCGACTCGGGTGAAGGCGCTCAGAAGTGCGGACAGATCTTCGGTGCCGTCTCAGCAAAGATGGGCAACGGCGTGTGGACGGTTGAGATCATTCCGGCCGAGATCCAGCCCCCGGCCCGCGTGCCGGAAGGCGCGAGCGGCTACCGCATCCGCCTCGGCACGGAGCGGGTCACCAACTGGGGCGACGCGACGACGCTGGCCGTCGCCTTCAACGAGCAGGTATTGCTCGCGCGACACCGGCTGGACGCACTGGCAAGCGACGCGGTGCTGCTGGTGGAGAACAAATGGGCCGCCGACGAAGATCCCGAGATCCGCGCGGCGTGGGACCGGGCGATGATCGAACTGTCCGGGCGCGACTACCGGATCGTTCCTGTCCCGATGGAAGAGCAATGCCTGACTGTGGTCGACAACCCGCGCAAGGGCAAGAACATGTTCGCGCTCGGGATGCTGTCGTACATCTACGACCGGGACATGGATCGCATCCGCGATCAGATCGCGTACGCCTTCCGCAAGAAGAGCGAGGAGGTGTACCGCTCGAACGTCGCGCTGGTGGAACTGGGGTATGCGTGGGCGGAGGATCATCTCGATTTCCGCATCGAGGTCACGCCTGCGCCGACGACCGACGCCCTGGTGGTCATGAACGGCAACGAGGCGATAGGATTGGGCGCGATCGCCGCCGGGATGGAGCTGTGCGCGATGTACCCGATCACGCCGGCCACGTCGGTGTCGCATTACCTGAGCGAAGTGTTCGAGCGGTTCGGGGGGATCGTGCACCAGGCGGAGGACGAGATCGCGGCGGCGGGGGTGGCCATCGGCGCGTCCTATTCCGGCAAGGTGGCGTTCACGATCACGTCGGGCCCCGGGCTGGCGCTCAAGACGGAGTTCCTGGGGCTCGCAGTGATGACCGAGATGCCGCTGGTCGTCGTGGACGTTCAGCGGGGTGGCCCGAGCACTGGACTGCCCACCAAGGTCGAGCAGTCGGACCTGCTGGCAGCCTTGTTCGCGCAGACGGGCGATGCGCCGCACGTCATCATGGCGCCGGCGACGATCGAGGAGTGCTTCCACGTCATGATCACGGCCCGGCGTATCGCCGAGACATTCCGCACGGTGGTGATGGTGCTGTCCGACGCCAACCTGGCGACGGGCGTGACGCCATTCCCGCGGCCCAAACCCGACGAGCGCTGGATGGCCGAGCCGATCGATCTCGCCCCGGTGCCCGACGGGCAGAAGGCGTACCAGTGGGACCCCGATACGGGTCTGTCCAGGCGGGTGATTCCGGGGCAGGCCGGCGGCATGCACACGGTCACCGGCCTTTCGCACGACGAGGGAAGCAAGGTCGCCTACAGCTCCGGCGTGCACCAGCGTTCCTCGTCGATGCGCAGCCGCAAGCTCGCCGTGCTGCAGTCGCTGCTGCAGCCACCGCCGCTCTATGGCGAGGCGGAGGGCGACCTGCTCGTCGTCGGGTGGGGAAGCACGAAGGGCGCGATCGAGGAAGCGGTGGATCGCGCGCGGGCCGACGGGCTGGCCGTGTCGTCGCTGCATCTGCGCTTCCTGTCGCCGCTCGAGCCGGGGCTCACGGAAATCTTCCGGCGTTTCCGCAAGGTGATGACGGTGGAGATCAACTACAGCGACGACGCCGGTGATCCGTTCATCACCGAGGAGAACCGGCGCCGTGGGCAGCTGAGCCTGTTGCTCCGCTCCTCGACGCTGGTGGACGTCGACTGCTGGACGCGCGTGCCGGGCGAGCCGCTGCGCCCGGGTGCGATCGTCGATGCCATCCGCGGCCACGTGCCGCGCGGAGGAGGCGAGTCATGACGATTTCCGGTGGACACCTTCCGGTGCTCGAACTGCACGCGGAGGATTACGAGTACGAGATGGCCGACTACGAGGGGGCGCGCGCCCGCTGGTGCCCGGGCTGCGGCGACCACTCGATCCTCGCTGCGGTGCAGCGCCTGCTGGCGGCCGAGCAGCTGTCGCCCGAGAACACGGTGTTCGTATCGGGCATCGGTTGTTCGAGCCGGTTCCCGCACTATCTCAAGACGTACGGTTTCCACGGCATTCACGGCCGCGCGCTTCCCATTGCCACGGGGATCCGGCTGCAGCGGCCCGACCTGACAGTATTCGTAGTGATGGGCGACGGCGATTGCACGTCGATCGGCGCCGGCCATTGGATACATGCCCTGCGGTACAACCTCGACTTGGTGGTTATGCTGTTGGATAATGGCATCTATGGGCTGACGAAGCAGCAAACGTCGCCGACCACGCCGCAGGGCTTTCCCAGCAACACCCAGCCGCGCGGCAGCTGGCTTCCCGCGCTGAACCCGCTGTCGGTGGCACTGGGCGTAACGAACGCTTCGTTCGTCGCCCAGACCGCCGAGTGGGTGCCGGCGCACCTGTACGCCACGCTTCGCGCGGCGCGACAGCACCGGGGGCTCAGCTTCGTGCGGATCTTGCAGCGGTGTCCGATCTACTCGAGCAGCATCTTCCTGAACGCGGTTCAGGATCCGGCAAACATTTCCATGCTCGTGCACGACGACGGCGTGGTGGTGCCGGAACTCGGCAAGGTCTACAAGAACCAGTTGGCGCACGACCCGCACGATCTCGACGCGGCACGGCGGATGGCCGGGGCCACCGACCGCGTGCACCTCGGCGTGTTCTACCGCGACAGCACGAAGCCACGCTATGAGGAGACGCGGCGCGTGCCCCCGCGCACGCCCGCCGAGCGTGTTGCACTCATCGAAGCGGAGCTCGACCGTTATGCCGTCTGATCCCCGCACTGCACAGGCGATTTCGGCGCTGGGCCAGCCGATCGCCGAGTTCCGGACGCTGGTGGAGGGCGCGCTGGCGCAGGCCGACGCGTTCCTGGCCGCGCAGGGCGCCACGAGCGACGACGAGGCCGCGCGCGCGCGCGTGGAACTCGGCGTGTTCGGTGAATCGCATATCGACGCGGCGGCGTTCGCGTCGCTGTTTCCCAAGGCCCGCCGGGTGGACGAAGCGGCGCTCGACGCGCTGCGGCGCGCGGTGGACGTGCTCCGCTCGGTTCGCGCGCGGGGTGACGATCTGTTCGTGGTGAACGTGCCGCCGGGTGGGCGGCTGGGCCAGGCGGTGAATGCGGCGCTCAGCGAGGCAGGACGGGCGTTCGGTGCCGTGATGTTGGCGGAGGTCGTGCGCGGGGGCGGGTACCAGCCCGTCGAGCACGACCGGCTGCTCGACGAGGTCGAGTTTCTGGGGTGGACGAAGACGGAGCGGCGCTTTGCGCCACCGCTCGTCATCGAAGTGGACGGAGCGGACCTGCATGCAGGAGTGCTCACCGACTTCGCCGACGGGCGCGAGAAGCTCGTGCTGGTGGTGCGCGGGCACTGCGGACCGGCGGCGCTCGCGCGCTGCATCACTGCCGGAACGCTCGTGCTGCAGACCGCGGACGGGACCGGGCTCGATCGGGTGGCGTCGTTCGACGGCCCGGCGATCGCGGCGATGGTGCCCGAAGAGGCCGCCATTTTCCTCCACGATCCGCAGGGCGGCCGCGAGCCGTGGCAGCGGCTCACGGTGAAGCAACTGCCCGAGGCGCCGAAGCGCGCCATCCGCGGCCTCAGCGCCTTTCAGATGGGACAGGATTTGAGCCTGCTTGCCGACCTCGCGCGCACACCATTCGCCGTTCCCGCGGCCAGCGGCCCCGGCACACCGGCCGTGGGCGCGTCCGATGCCGTAGACCGGATCGCCTCGTGGCTGCTCGGGCAGTCCGGGCTCAGCGGAAAGACGTGAACGATGGAGACGCCGCGCTCATGATTCTCCACGCGATTCTGATCCTCGGTGGGGTCGGGCTGGTGTTCGGCGTGTTCATCGCCATCGCCAACAAGCAGCTCTGGGTGTGGGAGGATCCGCGCATCGAGATCGTGTCGCAGATGCTGCCCAACGCCAACTGCGGCGCCTGCGGGCACCCCGGATGCCGCGCGTTCGCGGAGGGCGCCGTGGCGGGCACGATCACGGCGTCGGAATGCACGGTGGCCAGCGACACGGTGCACAAGCAGATCGCTGACTTCCTCGGCGTGGATGCGGGGACGGCGTCGCGTCGTGTGGCCCGCGTTCTCTGCGCGGGCGGCACCGATGTAGCGGTCACGCAGGCCGAGTATCGCGGGCTGCCGACGTGTGCCGCGGCCGCGGCCGTGGCCGGCGGTGGGAAGGGATGCGCTTGGGGATGCCTGGGGCTCGCCGACTGCGAACGGTCGTGCACCTTCGACGCCATACGCATGACCGAGACGGGCCTGCCGGTGGTGGACGTGACGAAGTGCACGGCATGCGGCGATTGCGTGGAGGCGTGCCCCAAGGAGTTGTTCACGATCCTGACGCTCGACGCCCACCTGCTGGTGCAATGCCGGAATCTGATCAACGGCGACGACGCGCTGGAGCAGTGCCGCGTGGCGTGCACCGCCTGTGGCAAGTGCGTACAGGACGCGGCGCCCGGGTTGATCAGCGTCGCGAGCGGGGTGGCGGTGGTGGACTACGAACGGATCACGCAGGCCGAGGAACGCGCCGTCGAGCGATGCCCGACGGGTGCGATCGTATGGCTGACCGGCGCGCAATTTGCCAGCGTGCCGGAGACCGTGGGGAGTGAGAGCGCATGAGACTCTGGACCAAGGACAAGCCCGCATCGGTGGAGCAATCGGCGCCCCCGTACCCTGGAATCACGCGCGCCCTTGACGGCAGCGGCGCCGTGGTGGCCATGGAGACCGCGGCCGGCGAGGCGGCAGGCGCCTATCCGATCACACCCTCGACCCAGATGGGGGAGGGGTGGGCGGCGGCGGTAGCCGAGGGCCGCGAGAACGTGAACGGGCGCCGGCTGCTGTTCTTCGAACCGGAAGGCGAACATGCGGCGGCGGCGGTCACGGCCGGGATGTCCATGGCGGGCCTGCGCGCCACCAATTTCTCGAGCGGGCAGGGCATCGCGTACATGCACGAGTCGCTGTACGCCGCCGTCGGTAAGCGGTTGACGTACGTGCTCAACGTCGCCGCGCGGGCCATGACCAAGCAGGCGCTCAATGTGCACGCCGGCCACGACGACTACCACGCGGTGGACGACACCGGCTTCTTCCAAGTGTTCGCCAAGGATGTGCAGGAGGCGGCCGACCTCAACCTCATCGCGCACCGGATTGCCGAGCTGTCGCTCAATCCCGGCATCTGCGCGCAGGACGGATTCCTCACCAGCCACGTGATCGAGACGGCGCGCATCGCGGAGCCGGCGATGGTCAAGGCGTACCTGGGCGACCCCTCTGACCGGATCGAATCGCCGACGCCGGCCCAGCGCCTGGTGTTCGGCGAGATGCGGCGACGGATCCCGGAGATGTTCGACCTGGACTACCCGGCGATGCTCGGTGTGGTCCAGAACCAGGACAGTTACGCCCAGGGGGTGGCGGCTCAGCGGCCGTTCTACTTCGATCACGTAGCGGCGCTGGCCGACCGTGCGTTCGACGAGTTCGCCAAGCTCACCGGCCGCCGCTACACGCGCGCCGCCGGCTACCGGCTCGAAGACGCCGAGTGGGCGATCGTGGGGCAGGGCTCAGTGGTGCCCAACGCCATGGCGGTGGCCGACTACCTGCGCGATGCGCGCAAGCTGAAGGTGGGCGTGTTGAACCTCACGATGTTCCGTCCCTTCCCGGCGGATCTCGTGGCCTGGCTGCTCGCCGGCAAGCGCGGCGTCGTGGTGCTCGAGCGCCTCGATCAACCGCTGGCCGTGGATCCGCCGATGCTGCGCGAAATCCGCTCCGCCATGGCGCAGGCGGTGGAGAACGGGCGTGCCGCGTCAGGCCCCACGCCGCATGCCGGCATTCCGGCGCTTCGCGCCGACCAGGTGCCCGACTTCTATTCCGGCTGTTTTGGACTCGGCAGCCGCGACCTACAACCCGGCGACCTCGTCGCGGCGGTGGACAACATGCTGCCCGGCGGCTCGCAACGCCGGCAGTTCTACCTCGGCGTGGAGTTCGTGCGCGAAGGCACGCGCATTCCGAAGCTGCAGATCTGGCAGGAGAAGCTCATCGACGCCTATCCGCATCTGAAGGAGCTGTCGCTGACACCGGCCAAGGTACCGAACCTGCTCCCCCACGGATCGACCGCGGTGCGCATCCACTCCGTGGGCGGGTGGGGTGCGATCACGATGGGCAAGAACCTGGCGATGACGGCGTTCGAGCTGTTCGGCCTGCAGATCAAGGCAAACCCGAAGTACGGATCGGAAAAGAAGGGGCAGCCGACGACGTTCTACGCCGTGCTGGCGCACGAGCCGATTCTGCTCAACTGCGAACTGAAGCACGTGGACGTGGTGTTGTCGCCCGACCCGAACGTGTTCCGCCACAGCGACCCATTGGCCGGGCTCGCCGATGGCGGCGTGTTCGTGATCCAGAGCGACGTCGCGCCCGACGCGTTCTGGCGCGGCCTGCCGTCGCGTGTACGCTCGGCGATTCGCGAACGCCACATCAGGCTGTTCGTGCTCGACGCGTTCGCGATCGCGCGCGAGGAGGCGTCGGACGCGGAGATGCGCTTCCGCATGCAAGGCGCGGCGTTCCTCGGCGCGTTCTTCAAGACGTCGTCGCTGGTCGCCAGCGAGGGATCGACCGAAGCGAAGGTGTTCGAGGGTGTGCGCAAGCAGTTCCAGAAGAAGTTCGGCCATCGCGGCGAGGCCGTGGTGGAAGACAACCTGCGCGTGATCCGCCGCGGGTACGACCAGGTGCAGGCGGTGGCGCCGAGCGTCGTTGACGAACATGAGGCGCTGGGCACGGTGCCGCACATCCCTTCGCTGCTCGACGTGCCCGATGCCGAGCCGGGGCTGGGGAACCCGGGACGGTTCTGGGAGCAGGTGTGTTCCGTGTGCGCGCTGGGCCAGGACGGCATCGCCGATCCCTTCGCCGCCATCAGCGCGATTCCGGCGGCCACCGGCGCCGTGCGCGACATGAGTGGCGTTCGCCTCGAAGTGCCGGCCTTCATCGCCGAGAAGTGCACCGGCTGTGGCCAGTGCTGGGTCCAGTGTCCTGACTCCGCGATTCCGGGGCTGGTGAACAGCGTGGAGGACATCCTGTCCACGGCCATCGACGTGTCGACCAACGGGGTCACCTTCGACCGGCTGCGCCCGGTGACGAAACACTGGGCTCGCGAGACCCAGCGCCTGCTCACCAAGGATCCGTCGCTGACCGTGCCCGCGGCGTTCGCCGCGGGCTACACGAACGTGGCCGACAAGATGGGGTGGGATTCTGATCGGCGCGCCCGGACGGACGAGGAGTACGCCATCATCCAGGCACGGGTGGCGGAGATGCCGCTGGCCCGGACCAAGGTGTTCTTCGACGCGGTCGAGATGCGTGAGAAGGGTGGCGGTGGGCTGCTGTCCATCACCGTGAATCCCGAAGCGTGCAAGGGGTGCAACCTGTGTGTGGCGGTGTGCCCCGACGGCGCACTGGAAACGGTGCGGCAGGACGAACCGGTGTTGGACCTCCTGCGCCGCAACTGGGCGGTGTGGGAGAAGCTGCCCGACACGGCCGATCGCTTCGTGAACGTCCCGGACGTGGACGAGGGTATCGGCGTGCTGTCCTCACTGCTGCTCAGAAAGCACAACTACCGCTCCATGGTGGGCGGCGACGGGGCGTGCATGGGTTGCGGCGAGAAGACCGCGGTGCACCTGATCGTGTCGTCCATCCATGCATCGATGCAGCCTCGCGTGGCGAGGCACGTGGCGAGACTGGACGGTCTCATCGCGTCGCTGGATGCGCAGGCCCGCGAGTTGCTCGCTGCGGGCGCCGATCTCGACGCGGCCGCCTCGTCGAAGGGCGCCGTGGCGGTGCCCGTGGACGGCGCGAAGCAGGCGCGGCTCAAGCGGATCAACGACTCCCTCCACGCCCTGCGCGATCTGCGCTGGCGGTACGTCGAGGGGCCGAGCGGGAACGGCCGTGCGTCAATGGGCATGGCCAACAGCACGGGGTGCTCCTCGGTCTGGGGCAGCACCTGGCCGTACAATCCGTATCCGTTCCCGTGGGTCAACCACCTGTTCCAGGATTCGCCGTCCATCGCCATCGGGCTGTTCGAGGCCCAGATGCGCAAGATGGCCGACGACGTGGCCACGGTGCGGCGTGCCGAGCTGGTGCAGGACGGCGCGTACGATGCCTCCACCCACGAGTCGGGGCTGCGGTCGCTCACGTGGCAGCAGTTCACCGACGACGAATTCGCGCTCTCTCCGCCGATCGTCGCCATGGGTGGCGACGGCGCGATGCTCGACATCGGGTTCCAGAACCTCTCGCGTCTGCTGGCGTCGGGCAAACCGATCAAGGTGGTGGTGCTCGACACGCAGGTATACTCCAACACCGGCGGCCAGGCGTGCACCTCGGGCTACACCGGCCAGGTGGCCGACATGACCGCGTATGGCAAGGCGCAGCATGGCAAGACCGAGACCCGCAAGGAACTGGCGCTGCTGGCGATCGCGCATCGTGGGGTATACGTGCACCAGTCGTCGCAGGCGTCGGCGTCGCACCTCGTGGCGGGCGTGCTCAAGGGACTCCACAAGCGCCGCCCAGCGGTGTTCAGCATCTACACGCCGTGCCCCGTGGAGCACGGTCTCGCCGACGACTGGTCGCAGACGGCGGCCCGCCTGGCGCTGGAGAGCCGCGCCTTCCCGTTCCTCACGTACGACCCCGACGCCGGCACGTCGTACGCCGACTGCCTGAGTCTCGAGGGCAATCCGTCGCCCGAATCGACGTGGCCGACGTACACCGTCAAGTATCTGGACGACGACGGCAATGAGCAGACCCTCGACGTGCCGCTCACGATCGCCGACTGGGCGGCCACCGAAGCGCGGTTCAAGCAGCACTTCGGCGACGTGGCTCCCCAGTTGTGGGACGACGGCATGCTGCCGTTCCACGAGTTCTTTGCGCTCGCGGCGGACGAACGCGATGGGCGCACGCCGTACATCGTCGCCGTGGGCAAGGACCGCAAGTTGCGCCGCCTTCGCGTGTCTCCCGAGATGGTGAAGCTCGCCGAAGAGCGGCAGCACTTCTGGTCGCAGCTCAAGGAACTGGCTGGACTCGAGATCTCGCCGGCGGTGCACGACGCGGTCGCCGAATCGCTCGCCGCCGAGTTCGAGCAGCGGCTGGCGGCAGTGCGCAGCGAGTACGAGGCGAAGATCACCGACCTCAAGGCGAGTTATCCACCGCAGATCGCCCGCCGGCTGGCGGAGGGGTTGCTGCGGCACGGCGGCGGCTCGGCGATTGCCGACCTGCTGTCGTCGCTTCCCGAGGCGGCGCGAAACGGAAACGGTGACGGGAGCGCTCCGTCCGCCACGACTGCTCCGGCCGCGGCGCCGCCGGGTCCCGAGCCGGTGTCTGCCGTGGCCCCCCGGGTACCGGCTGCGGCGGCTGCACCGTCGGCGGCCACAGTCGGCACGGCGACGGTCGCCGTCGAGGAAGACGACGGGGAACTCGTCCTCGAGGCCTACATCGACTCGGCGCGGTGCACGACGTGCAACGAGTGCACCAACCTGAACAAGCGGATGTTCGCATACAACGCCGACAAGCAGGCGTACGTGAAGGACGCGCACGCCGGCACGTACCAGCAACTCGTCACCGCCGCCGAGCGCTGCCCGGTGTCGATCATCCACCCCGGCACGCCGCTCAACCCCAAGGAGAAGGATCTGGAGAAATGGGTGAAGCGGGGCGCCAGGTTCAACTGATCTGACGATGGCGATTTCGCTGGGGTTTCGGCACGGCATCCATCCACCGGAGGAGAAGGAGCTGACCAACCAGCTTCCGATCCGGCGGATGCCGTACCCCGAGGAGTTGGTGCTCCCGCTGCGGCAGCACGCCGGCAAGCCGGCGAAGCTCTGCGTGAAGGTTGGCGACCACGTCGAGCGGGGCGACACGCTGGGCGAGGCCGACGGATTCATGTCGGTGCCGATCCATGCGTCGGCGGCGGGCACGGTGGTGGACATCGACTGGTGGCCGCATCCCGACGGTTCCATGGCGGAAGCGGTGCGGCTCAAGGTGGACAAGTACGCGCCACATATCCCGCGGCCGCGGCTGGTGCCCCGGTGGGAGGGGCTGTCGCCCGACGAGGTGGTGCGGGCGGTGCAGAATGCCGGCGTCGTGGGGCTCGGGGGCGCGGCCTTCCCGACGCACGTGAAGCTGGCGCCCCCGAAGGACGCCAAGGTCCACACGCTGATCATCAACGGCGCCGAATGCGAGCCCTACCTGACGTCCGACCACCGGACGATGGTGGAGTATGCGCCGCGGGTGCTGTTCGGCATCAGGGTGATGATGCGCTCGTTCGGCGTCACGCACTGCGTGGTCGGGATCGAGCGCAACAAGCCCGACGCGATCGCCGCAATGATCGCCGCGGTGCCCGCCGATCTCGACGTCGAGATCCTGCCGCTCACCGTCAAGTACCCGCAGGGCGCGGAGAAGATGCTGATCAAGGCGGTCACCGGGGTCGAGGTGCCTTCCGGCAAACTGCCCGTCACGGTGGGCGTCGTGGTGCAGAACGTGGGCTCGGTGGCGGCGATCGCCGAGGTGTTCGAAACCGGTCTTCCGCTCATCGAGCGCATCGTGACGGTGTCGGGCCACGGCCTGCGCCGCCCGGCGAACCTCATCGTGCCGGTGGGCACCAAACTGCGCGACCTGCTCGCGTTCTGCGACGGCGTGACCGCCGACGCGGCCGAGGTGATCATCGGCGGGCCGATGATGGGTCAGGCCCAGGCGAACCTCGACGCGCCGGTCGTGAAGGGCACGACGGGCGTGGTCGTGCTGGCCAGGGACGAAACGCGCGGCGAGCAATCGTGGCCGTGCATCCACTGCGGTCGCTGTCTCGATGCCTGTCCAGTGTTCCTCAATCCGTCGATGCTCGGCGACCTGGCGCGCGTGCGGCGGTACGAGGACATGGCCGAAATGCATCTCGCCGACTGCATGCTCTGCGGCTCCTGTTCCTACGTTTGCCCGTCGAACATCCCGCTCGCCCAGCTGTTCCAGGCGAGCAAGGCCACCCTGCGGCGCCAACTGGCGACCGTCCAATGAGCGCATCGATCTCGCCGCGGTTGGTCGTGACGGCATCGCCGCATCTGAAGCCCACCGACTCGACGCCGCGCATCATGTGGAACGTGGTCGGGAGCCTCGTGCCCGTCATCGCCGCCTCGGCCTGGTTCTTCGGCATGAGCGCGCTGCTGGTCATTGCCGCGGCCACGCTCGGCGCCGTGGTGGCGGAACGCATATTCGGACACCGTGGATCGCTCGCCGACGGGTCGGCGGCCATCACGGGGCTGTTGCTCGGCATGACCCTGCCGGCCGGCATGCCGCTGTGGATGGTGTTCGTGGGTGGCGCGTTCGGCATCGGGTTCGGCAAGGCGGTGTGGGGCGGGCTGGGGCAGAACGTGTTCAATCCCGCGCTCGTCGGCCGCGCCTTTCTGCAGGGCGCCTTCCCGGTGGCGATCACCACCTGGCCGTCGGTGGGCGGCAGCTTCTTCAGCCTCAAGGGCGATCTCTTCGTCGCCCCGTTCATGCACCCCGTGGTGAACGCCGTCACGTCGGCGACGCCGCTGGGGCTGCTGAAGTTCGAAGGCAAGGGGACGGCGATCGCGAATCTGGTGCTGGGCAACACTGGCGGGTCGGTGGGCGAGACGGCCGCGCTGATCATCCTCGCTGGCGGGGCGTATCTGGCGCTGCGGAACTACCTCAACTGGCGGATCCCGGCGAGCATCCTGCTCACGGTGGCGGTATTCAGCGCGATCGTGCACGCCATCGACCCGCACGGCCCGGATGCGCTGTTCATGCTGTTTTCGGGCGGGTTGATGCTCGGCGCCGTGTACATGGCCACCGACATGGTCACCTCGCCGGTGACGAACGGCGGACGGTGGGTATTCGGAATCGGGATCGGGATCCTGGTGGTGGTGATCCGAATCTGGGGCGGGCTGCCCGAAGGCGTGATGTACGCCATCCTGTTCATGAACGCGCTCGTGCCGTTCATCAATCGGGCCACGCAGCCGCGGGTATTCGGGACGCGCGTGAGGACGACGATATGACCGACGCCCCGCACAGCCAGGTGCCACCGCCGCCAGTGCTGGAGCGGAAGATGGAGCCGGCGTGGAAGCTCTTGGCGACGCTGGCCATTGCCGGTGCGGCCGCGGGGTGGCTCATCGTGACGGTCTACAACATCACGCTGCCGGCCATCCAGAAGCACGCCGCCGAGCAGATCAACGGCGCGGTGCGCGAGGTGCTCAAGGCGCCCGCGCGTTGGGACACGCTCTATCTGGTGGGCAACGCCGTGACTGCCAAGCCGCCGGCGGGCACGGACAAGCGCGAAGCCGAGAAGGCCTTCGTCGGATATGACGCCGGGGGCAAGCGCATCGGCGTAGCCGTCACGGCCGCCGAGCCCGGATTCCAGGAGCTGCTCTCGCTGATGATCGGCTTCGATCCGTCCACCGGCGCGCTTACCGGATACAAGGTGCTCGACCAGAAGGAGACGCCGGGGTTGGGCGACCGGGTGGAGTCGGACACGTCGTTCGGCGCGCAGTTCGCCGGACGCATCGCCCCGCTCAAGGGCGTGAAGACCCTCGTGGCCGGAGATCCGAGCCAGGTCCAGACGATCACCGGCGCGACGATCTCGTCGCGCGCCGTGATCCGCATCATCAACGACGCCGTCGCCAAGTGGCGGCCGCTGCTCGAAGCGTACGATCGTGGAGGCCAGCAGTGACAAGCGTTCCAATCGCCGAGCCGTCGGCGGCGCCGCCGGTCGGCGTGGAACTGATTCCGGGCGCGCCGCCCCCGGCCACGGTAATCGCCGACATCTGGCGCGGCATCGGACGCGAGAACCCGGTCCTCGTGCAGCTGCTCGGCATGTGTCCGACGATGGCCGTCACCAACGTGCTGGCCAACGGCCTGGCCATGGGGATCGCGACGACGTTCGTGCTCGTGGGATCGGGCCTGTTCGTGTCGCTCTTCCGCAAGTACATCGCCAATGAAGTGCGCATCACGTCGTACATCCTGATCATCGCCACGTTCGTGACGCTGGCCGACATGATCCTTGCCGCGACCTTCCCCGATATCAGCAAGGCGCTGGGCCCGTTCATCCCGCTGATCGTGGCCAACTGCCTGCTGCTCGGCCGGGCGGAGGCGTTCGCCGCCAAAGTGCCGGTGCACCGCGCGGTGGCCGACGGCCTCGGGATGGGGATGGGGTTCACCCTCGCGCTGTCGCTCCTGAGCACGATCCGCGAGGTCCTGGGCAAGGGCAGCATCCTCGGTCACAACCTTTTCGGCCCGCGGTTCGAACCGTGGGTGTTCATGATGATGCCGCCGGGCGGATTCCTGGCGCTGGGCATCGCGCTGCTCGGCTTGGCGTTCATCATCGAGACCCGCAAGCGCCGCGCACGGGTAACCGCATGAGCAATCTCGTTTGGATCTTCATCTCGACGATGCTGGTGAACAACTTCACCCTGGTCATGTTTCTGGGGCTGTGTTCGTTCTTCGGCGTCACCGGGAAGGTCGAAACCGCCTGGCGCCTGGGGCTGGCGAACACCTTCGTGCTCATTCTCACCGCGCTGTGCGTGTGGGTATTGAACACGTTCGTGCTCACCCGGACGCCCTACCTGCGGACCATCGCGTTCATCGTGGTGATCGCGTCCGTGGTCCAGATCGTCGAGATGGCGGTGAAGAAGTATCTGCCGGTGCTGTTCCGGCAGCTCGGCATCTACCTGCCGCTGATCACGACCAACTGCGCGATTCTCGGGCTGGCCCTGTTCCAGACCAGCCGCGGTTACACCCTGGTCGAGGGCCTCGTGTTCGCGCTCGGCGCCGGCTTCGGGCTGACGCTGGCGCTGTCGCTCATGGCGTCCATCCGCGAGCGCATCGAACTCACCGACGTGCCGGCCGTGGCACGGCGGATGGGCCTGGTTCTCGTCATCGCCTCATGCTTATCGATGGCGTTCATGGGATTCGCCGGCATGGGGAGCGCCGGATAATGACAACCATCATCGGGATCGTCGTCGCCGCGGCGCTGTTCGCCGTCTACGGCCTCGTGCCGCACCGCGCCTGCACCGGCCATTGCGAAGGGTGCTCGGGCGGTTCCTGCGACCGCTGGAAGGAAGGAGACCATCATGCCATTTGATCCCTCGCCGCGCTGGACGCTGGGCCGGCGCGAGTTCCTGACCATCGGCACCGGGATGTTCGTGGGGCTCTCGCTGCCCCTCGCCCTGCGGCGCCGCGGCCTCACGATCACTCGGCGCACCATCCCGGTGATGGGCACCATCGCCGAAGTGCAGGTCGCGCACCGGGACGTGCACGTCGCGGAGCGTGCCATCGACGCCGCCATCGCCGAACTGCAGTGGGTGGAGCGGACCATGACCCGCTTCGCGACGACATCGGACATCGGGCGTGCCAATCTCTCCGCGGCGCGCGACGCCGTGTTCGTCACGCCGGAGACGGCGATGGTCGTGCGGCGCGCGCTCGAGTGGGCGTCGGTGAGCGACGGACGGTTCGATCCGGCCATCGGCGAAGTGGCCGAACTGTGGGACGTGCTGCATCGCCACGAGCCACCGCCCGGAATCGACGTGGAGCGGCTTGCCGGGCGCAACTTCTGGCGCAAGGTGGACGTCTCGACCTTCCGCGGACACCCGGCCATTCGGTACGACGATCGCGACATCCACCTCGATCTGGGCGCGATCGCCAAGGGGTACGGCATCGACCGCGCCACCGACGCACTGCGCGCGCGGGGCATCGCGCACGCAATCGTTACCGTGGGCGGCGATCTCTACGCGCTGGGCGGATCGCCCGAAGGCGAGCCGTGGAAGATCGGCATTCGCGATCCGCACGACCTGTCCGCGCTCGCTGCCACGCTCGACGTGGCCGACCGCGCGGTCACGACGTCGGGCGACTACGAACGGTTCTTCCGGTGGCGGGGCGTGCGCTACGACCACCTGATGGATCCGCTGACTGCGGCGCCCCGCCGGACGCCGATCCACAGCAACACGGTGCTGGGCGACCGGGCGATGGACGCCGATGCGGCGTCGACATCGGGGTTCGGGCTGCCGCGGGATGCGGCGACCGCGCTCGCCCGGCGATTGATTCCCGGAGCCGAAGCGATTCCGTTGACCTGAGGAGGGCGAGATGAAGAGCCACCGGCTGTTCTGCAACGCCTGCAAGCGCGAAGTGAACCTCGTGATCACCGATGCGCCCGAACATGAGGGGCAAGCGACGCTCCTCGATTCGGAGGTCGTGTGTCTCGAAGTCGGCGACAGGTGCACGGGGGCGCTGTGCCCGCTCGGCGCCGTCGGGCCCGATGCCATGGTCGCCCGGATCGTGCGCGACGGTCTGCCCACCGACGGCCTCCGGACGCTGCGGTCCCTCTGTCCCGCCTGCGACCGCGAGACCGACATGGTGTTGTACGGCAACGGGCACGCTGCCTGCCTTGAGTGCGGCAGTCCCGCTCGGTGGAAGGTCGATCACGCCGAGCCGGTGGGCTGACCGCTGCTGCGCGCCGCCGGGATGGACCTCCCCCGCGGCGGCGAGCAGCCAGGGTCTGACTTCGCTGGCCGACGAATTCCGGATCAGCCGGCGAAACAGTAGTTGCAGCCCTTCTCCTGCGCGCGGCCCACGGCCATCACGCCCGACGGTACAACCTGGATGCCGGGATAGACGTTGGCGATCAGCTCCTTCTTGACGTCGTTTGCGTTTCCGCCGGTCTTGCCGGCGATCGCGCCGCTCAGCACGCTGAGCGCGACGTCGCACACGCCGATGAGCGTACCCGTCTTCAACACTTCGACCACGCCGAGTGCGGGGAGCGGAAGTCCGGTGATCGTCGCGAACATGTTGCGCGTGGCCGGCTGCCCGTTGTCGTCCACCTTCAACTGCTCGCCGAACTTGTACTTGGCCCACATCGCATCACCCAGCGCGAGGGGCGCCGCCTCGTGTCGCAGGATCACCACGGTCGAATCCTGGGCATCAGTAGTCTTGTAGGTAGCGTTCATCGTCATCAGATACACGCGCGGCCATATGACCGCCATGCCACCGTTGGCGGCCGGCGCGTCGAACACGATACGATGCGTTCCGTGGATCCGATTCAACCATGCTTCAAACTGCGGATCCTGGCTCGGAGCAGTTGCCTCCGCCAGCAGACGGCTCGGAGCGATGGCGGCGAGACCGACGGCACCTGCGAGGCGCGTGAGAAAACCACGCCGGTGGGTGGAGAACTGGCCGAAGTCGAGCATTGCGAGACCTCCTGGGGTTGGGGGGTGGACCCGCCCAACCTACCGTTCTCGGTTCCGATGCGCGAGCCCCCGACTCCGCCGATCTCGGCCCCCACCGTTCCGACAGGGGTAGCGTAGTTGGCGGAGGGCGGGCCCCCGCCGTAGAATCCGCGGCATCCCGCTCTCATGCCCACTTTGGCGTCGCGACCCATGACCTATACGCTCATCCGCAACGGGACCCTCATTGACGGCACGGGCGCCGCGCCCGTGCCCGACGGCGCCGTGCTCGTCAAGGACGACCGCATCGAAGCCGTGGGCCGGCTCGACGCGCTGCGCCGCCCGGCGGGCGCGATCACCGAGATCGACGCCGGCGGCGGCACGATACTGCCCGGGCTCATCGACGCCCACGTGCATGTGACGATGCAGAACGAGGGGATGCTAAAGCACGCCACCACGCCTTTCTCGCTCAACTTCTACCTGGCGCTGGGCTACCTGCGCCGCACGTTGGACGCCGGCATCACGACGGTACGCGACGCCGGCGGGGCGGACCTCGGGCTCAAGCGGGCGCTCGAAATGGGGCTCGTCGAAGGCCCGCGCATGCAGATCAGCATCACGCCGCTCTCGATCACCGGCGGCCATCTGGACTTCTGGCTCCCGTCGGGCCAGGAGCTGGGGTTGTTCACGCCGCACCCGGGGCTCCCGAGCGGGACCTGCGACGGTGTGGACGATGTCCGCAAGAAGGTGCGGGAGGTGCTGCGCGCCGGCGCCGAGGTGATCAAGGTGTGCTCGACGGGTGGAGTGCTCAGCCCAACGGATCATCCACAATTCACGCAGTTCTCGCCTGAAGAGCTGGCCGTGATGGTGCAGGAGGGTGCGTTCCGCCGCGGCATCAAGGTGATGGCGCATGCGCAGGGCACCGAAGGGATCAAGAACGCGGTGCGCGCGGGCATCCAGTCCATCGAGCATGGCATCTATCTGGACGAGGAGGCGATCGAACTGATGCTCGCCCATGGCACCTTCCTCGTACCGACTCTGCTGGCAGCCCAGGCGGTGATCGAACAGGCCGAACAGGCCGGGATGATCTCGGAGTGGGCGCTGCGCAAGGCCAAGGAAGTAGTGCTGGCGCATCGCGACAGCATCCGCCGGGCGCACAAGGCAGGAGTGAAGATCGCCATGGGCACCGACGCCGGTGTCATGCCGCACGGCACGAACCTGCGCGAACTGGGCCTGATGTGTGATCACGCGGGGATGTCGCCCATGGAGTCGCTGGTAGCGACGACGCGCGCGGCCGCCGAGTGCCTGGGGTGGCAGGACCGCGTGGGGACGCTCGAAGCCGGCAAGTTGGCGGACGTCACGGTGGCGACCATCGACCCGCTGGTCGACATCCATGCGCTCACGCCGGCAACGATCCGAACGGTGGTGCAGGGTGGGCGGGTGGTGAAGGGAGCGGCGGTGATGGCGTAGCAGAGGGCGTTTCCCGCGTGCACCCGGAACTACGGGGGACCGTGCGGTGTCCCTCAGCGCGGTCGGAAATCTTTCCAGGAGATGGACGAATGCAACTCGGAATGATCGGTCTGGGCCGCATGGGGTCGAACATGGTGCAGCGGCTCCAGAAGGCCGGCCACCAATGCGTGGTGTACGACACGCATCCCGCGGCCATGCAGGATCTGGCCGCGAAGGGAGCGACGGCCTCAACCAGCCTGGCCGATTTCGCGAAGAAGCTGAGCAAGCCGCGCGCGGTGTGGATGATGGTGCCGGCGGCGGCCGTCGACTCGGTGCTGAAGTCGCTGACCCCCGTGCTGGAGGCGGGGGACATCGTGATCGATGGCGGCAACTCCTACTACCACGATGATATTCGCCGCGCGGGCGAGTTGAAGCCCGCGGGAATCCACTACGTCGACTGCGGCACCAGCGGTGGCGTCTGGGGCATGGAGCGCGGATACTGCCTGATGATCGGGGGCGAGGAAGCGATCGTGAGCCGGCTCGAACCCATATTCCGGTCGCTGGCCCCGGGCGTAGGATCGGCCGCGCGGACACCCGGGCGCACGGGCGAACCTTCGCCGGCCGAGAACGGGTATCTGCGCTGCGGCGCCAACGGCGCGGGCCATTTCGTGAAGATGGTGCACAACGGCATCGAGTACGGCATGATGGCGGCGCTCGCTGAGGGACTGAACATCATCAAGCACGCCAACGCCGGCACCGAAACGCGCGAAGTGAATGCCGAGACCACTCCGCTGCGCCATCCCGAGTTCTATCGATACGACATCAGCATTCCGGAAGTCGCAGAGGTGTGGCGGCGCGGCAGCGTCATCGGGTCCTGGCTGCTCGACCTGACTGCCGGAGCGTTGCGGCAGCATCCCGACCTCTCGCCGTTCGAGGGGCGCGTATCGGATTCCGGCGAAGGGCGATGGACGGTGCAGGCGGCGGTGGATGAGGGCATTCCCGCGCCGGTGATCAGCGCAGCGCTCTACTCCCGTTTCGCCTCCCGCGGCAACGAGGAATATGGCTTCAGGCTGCTGTCGGCCATGCGTTACGGGTTCGGCGGTCACCTGGAGCAGGCGGCCGGAAAGCCGGGCGGAGATTGACCGGGTCCGTTCGGCGCCGTCAGGTGTCGGCGGCGAGCAGGCGAGACAGTTCCGGATCGAAGCTGCCGATCAGATCGATGCCGTCGGCGCCGAAGCGCAGCGCGGCGGCGTAGGCGTGCCGGTCGCGCTCGTGATCGAGCGACCATTGCGCATGATGCGCGAGCAGTGCCGCAGCGATGGCGCGGCCCACGGTCAGCGCGAAGCGCCTGGCATCGGCTTCGCGCGCGGAATCGTCGCGGCCGCCGTGCCCCGCGAGCCAGCCACGGGCCGCTTCGAGGGCGGCACGTACGCGGCCCGCGACTGCGGTGAGCGCCGGCTCGCGCACTTCGCCAAGCCGCTGTTCGATCGCCCGGGTGAGGGGCGAGAGGGCGCTCGGGCCGAGCGCACGCAGCGCATCGAGCGCCAGCACATTGGTGGTGCCTTCCCAGATGGTCAGCACCTGGGTGTCGCGCAGCAGTATTGGCAGGCCCGTATCCTCCACATACCCGGCGCCGCCGAACGCCTCGAGCACTTCCGACACCACCGCCACGGCTTGCCGCCCGGTGGTGAGTTTGACGATCGGCGTGAGCAGGCGCAGCAGCGCCTGCTCCTCGTCGCTTGCGTGGCCGGATTCCACGCGTCCCAGCAGCTCGACCAAGAAGAAGGTCAGGTGGAACGAGGCCTCGAACTCCGCCTGCAGTCCGGCCAGCGTGTCGGCGTGCAGCGGCTGTTCGGCGAGCGGCCGGCCAAAGGCCCGCCGCACCTTGGCATAGTCACGCGCCAGGGCCAAGCCGCGGCGCATGTAGGCGAGCGCGGCCACCGAGTTCCAGGTGCGCGTGATGTTCAGCACGGTGCTGATTGCTCGCACGCCGTTGCCGAGCTCGCCCACCGGCACGGCAGGCGTGCCATCGAGGGTGAGCTCGGCGGTGGGCAGCTTGCGGGTGCCGAGCTTGTCCTTGAGGCGGTCGACGGTCAGCCGATTCGGGGCGCCAAACTCGTCACGTGTCTCGAGGTAGAACATCGCGAGTCCCTTGCCGCCGGGCGGATTTCCCTCGGGGCGGGCGAGAGTGAGCGCCATCTGCGACGTGATCGCCGAGGTGAACCATTTGCGTCCGTACAGGCGCCAGCCCGTATGGGACGAGAAGCGGGCCACGGTCTCGGAGGGCGCGACGTCCGAGCCGCCGATCTGTTCGGTCATCCACTGGCCGCTGGTCCAGAAGTGCGCCGGGTCGCGACTCGTGAGATGGGGCAGAGCGCGGTCGGTGAGCGCGCGGTTGCCGGAGACGACGAGAGCGCGCGCCGCCCCGTCGCTCATCGCGAGCGGGCAGGCGTAGATGTCGGTTGATGCCGTGAACAGATAGACCAATGCGAACTGCAGGATTCGCGAGCGCTCGCCGAGCGGCGCTTCGTAGGGCAGGGCCACGAGCCCCTCACGCGCCGCGATCTCCTCGGCGCGGCGCCAGAGCGGCGTGGTCTCGATGCGGTCGATGCGGTTGCCCCAGGGGTCCCACTGCACCAGCGCGGGCTCGAGCCCGCGCTCGGCGAGCTGCTGGGCATACAGTTCGCCACCGGCGAGCCCGCCCACGCGCTCGAGTTGCGGCGTCGCCGCTCGCAACTGTTCGGCGCTCAGGGCATGCGCTAAGAAACTGCAAAGGACGCGGTCGTCGGAATGCTGGTTTCCGAGACGCGGCGGAGTCTGCACGAATCCCATAGGGGCACTCCTTATCCCGAAACCTAACATCCTGCGTGTTTCGCCGTCCTCCCCATAGGCCCGAACGACGGGGTCGCGCGCGCCTCGCCACCCGTGCCAACCCGGGAACATCTCCATGTACCGACTACTATCACGTGCAACCGTTTCAGAGACCACCATGCCGGAGCAGCCGATGCCCGTTCGTTCTCGCCGTCCGTCCGTAACCCAGATGATAGGGGCCGCCACGGCGATCCTTGCCCTCGCGAGCTGCGATTCGCCGCCCGCGCTTCTGTCGACAACGGGGTCCACGACCCTGACGTCGTTCACGCGCAATCCGTGCTCGATAACGGACACGCTGACACTCGCTCCCGCTCAGACGGTGCGGGTGGACTGCAGCAATGGGGGCACCACGGTGGCCGTGGCGGGGAAAGGCGCCAGCTACCTCGTGATTCCCGAGTTCCCCACCGACTATGGGTTCCCCACGTCGAGCGCCAGCGCCGCGTACGTCCTGTACAACGTCGCCGCGTCGGCGAGCGCGGCGCCATCGGTGTCGGCTTCCCGGATAGCGATTCTGAGGGGCGGGACGGCCAGGACGGTGACGTTGCCAGCGGTTCGCTCGCACGCTTTGCAGCAGCAGGTATATGCCAAATTGCGCGCCAAGGAGCGCAAGCTGTACGCGGCCGGCGCGTTCGACCAGATGAGCGCGCGTGCGCGAGGGCTGGCCACCGCGCGGCGGAGCGTGGGAATCAGCGCGGCGGTTTCTCCTCCCCCACCGTTGGGGAGCGTCCGCAGCTTCCACGTGCTGTCGAATTTCACTGGGTCGGGAAGCTGGGCGACGGTCAACGCGCAGTTGTCGTACGTCGGCAGCAACATCTTCCTCTATATCGACACCCTGGCACCGGCCAATGGGTTCACGCCCACCCAACTTCAACAGTTTGGCCAGTATTTCGACCAGACGCTCTATCCGATCGATACGGCGGCGTTCGGCCCGCCGACGGACGTCGACAACAACGGCCACGTGATCATGCTGATGTCGCCGGTGGTGAACGCCGACACGCCGACCGCGGAGTGCCAGACCGTCGGCTACGTGGCCGGGTTCTTCGACTCCCAGGACTTCGACGGTTCGTCGGATCCGAATTCCAACCAGGGCGAGATCTTCTATTCGATCGTCCCCGACCCGAACGGCGCATTCAGTTGCGCGCACACGGTGGCCGACGTGGGGCTGGACGTTCCGAGTACGTTCGTGCACGAGCTGCAGCATTTGATCGACTTCGGCACCCACGTCATCACCCATGGAGGGCAACCGGAATCTGGGTGGCTGGACGAGGGGCTGAGCATCATGGCAGAGGAACTCGGCTCGCTGTACTACGAGAACAAGTGCCCGCCGCCGGCCTGCCGCACCGACCCGACGCAGCTGTTCCCGGATTCAGCCGAGGGCTTCGCGAGTGATTTCCTGTACGACTCCTATCAGTATGGACTCCTCCCCGATACGGCCAGCATCACCGAACACACGGACGCGGACGACGGCTTTTCCTGGCGCGGGGGCGACTGGGCGCTGGTGCACTACATGGGCGACCAGTTCGGGTCGGCCGTGTGGCGGCGGCTGGAGAACGGCACGCAGACTGGCGTGGCCAACATTACCGCAGCCATTGGCGAGCCCTTTCCGACGATGTACTCGGACTTTTCGCTCTCTCTCTACACGGACAGCCTACCGGGGCTGCCGCGGAATACGGCTCCGGCCGTGGACCTCTTCGGCAACACCATCCCCCGCAACTTGCGGGCGATTTGGTCGCGGTTGTACGCGCTCGACGGTCCGGCATCGGACATTCCGTACCCGATGCCGATCATTCTATATCCGATCACTTCGGATACGACGAGCTACGTGATGGATCCGGGGACGATGTCGTTCTACCGTCTCGACACGCCTGACACGTCGGCCACGGTCACGATCCAATTCTCGGGGCCCGGTGGCAAGGCGCTGCCGTCCATCCTGAACCCGCAGATTGCGATCTTCCGGCTGCCGGTGGGGCAGTAGGAGCGGCTACCGGCGCGCGGTCAGTGCGCGCCGGGCCACCCGCCGCCGAGCGCCTTGTATAGCTGCACGGCGGCGGTGAGCTGTTGCAGTTGCGTCTGGCTCAGGGCCAACTGCGCCGAGAACAAGCTGCGTTGGGCGTCGAGCACGTCGAGGTAACTGGCCAGCCCTGCCTCGTACCGCATCTGCGCCAGGTCGAACGCTTCCTTCAACGCGTTGGCCTGGGTCTGCTGCGCCGCGGCCTGGTCGCGCGTCGTGCGCACGCCCACGAGTGCGTCGTTGGCGTCGGCCAGTGCGCTGAGCGCCGTCTTCTCGTACTGCGCGCGGGCCTGGTCGGCGCGGGCGCGCGCCGCGGCCGACTGATCGGCCAGCCGCCCGCCGTCGAACAGGGGGAAGCTCACGCCCGCCTGGAGCGCGTAGATGCGCGTGTCGGACTGGAACAGCTGGTAGGGCTTGGCCGCCTGACTACCGTATGCCCCCGTGATCATCACGGTTGGCAGGCGGGCGGCGTCGGCAGCGCCGATGCGAGCGACCGCCGCGGCGTACTGGCGTTCGGCCTGCGCGATGTCCGGGCGGCGGCTGAGCAATGACGCGGGCAGGGAATCGGGCACGATCAATGCGCGGGCGGCTGCGGCCAGCGTTCCGCCGCGGGCGATCGGAGTCGGGCCTTCGCCGAGCAGCACATCGAGCGCGTGCTCCGTCTGGGCAATGGCGCGTTCGGTCTGGGCCAGCGTCACGGCCGGCGCCGCCACCTGGGCCTCGAACTGTTTGACGTCGAGTTCGGAAATCACGCCCTGCGCGTAGCGCTGCCGCGCCAATTCGAGCGTCGTCTGGCTCGACGCCAGGGTCTGCACGGCAATGGCGCGCTCCTGATCCAGTTCGAGCAGTTGGAGATATGCCGTGGCGACGTCGCTTACCAGGGAGAGCACCGTAGCGCGCTGTGCTGCTTCCTGCGCCGCGAGATCGGCGTTGGCGGCCTGGACCCCGCGCCGGATGCGGCCCCAGAAGTCCAGCTCCCACGACACGGCGCCGTTGACGTTGGATGCGCGGTACCCGACGGGGGGCGCGAAGCCGAGGGCGACCAGGTTGCTGGCCGCGCTGGCGTTCAGCGTCACGGCGGGGAACAGCGGAAATTGGGCCACGCCGAGATCGGCCCGGTACTCCTGGATGCGCGCTACGGCTGTCTGCACGTCGAGGTTCTGCCGTAGCGCGGTGTTGACGAGGCGCGCGAGCGTCGTATCGCGCAGGATGTCGAGCCAGGCCACACCGGCCAGCGAATCGGCCACCAGCCGCCGCTCCACGATCGGCGCGCCGCCAACGGCGACGCTGTCGCGGAGGCGGGCCGCAGCGAGCGAATCGAAAAACGCGCGTGTCGAGTCGGATGCGGCCGGCACGCGGATACCGGCGCGCTCGGGCATCGGTGACGACGCGAGGTACGAGGGGCCGAACATGCAGCCGCCGAGCAGCGCTGCGGCCACCGCCACGGGGAGTCGGGTTCTCATTGTTCCTCGGCCTTGACGTGGTGCAACGCGCGATTGCCACGCTCGGCGATCCCGCGAATGATTTCGAAGAACAGCGGAATGAAGAAGATCCCAATCGTCGTGGCGAACAGCATGCCGGTGAACACGCCGGTGCCGATCGAGTGCCGGCTGGCCGCGCCGGCGCCCGTGGCGATGGCAAGCGGCAGCACGCCGAGGATGAACGCGAAGGAAGTCATCAGAATGGGGCGAAGCCGTTCGCGGGCCGCCTCGAGCGCCGCCTCGCGGATCGACATTCCCTTGTTGCGCAACTCCGTGGCGAACTCGACGATCAGGATGGCGTTCTTGGCGGCGAGACCCACCACGGCGATCACGCCCACCTGGAAATAGATGTCGTTGGGTTGCCCGCGAATCCAGATGCCGAGGATCGCGCCCAACACCCCGAACGGAATGCCGAACAGGACGGCGAACGGCACCGACCAACTCTCGTACTGGGCGGCGAGTACGAGGAAGACGATGAGGAGCCCGATGGCGAACACGAGCCCGGCGTCGCCGCTCGACGCCTCCTCCTGGTACGATTGCCCGGAGAACGCCACGCCCACGCCCCGCGACGTGAACTGGCCGGCGACCAGGGTGTCGATCTCGGCCAGCAGCTCGCCCGAGCTGTAGCCCGCCTTCGGGGTGCCCGTGAACAGCGCCGACTGGAAGCCGTTGAACCGCGACACCACGGTAGGCCCGGCCTGGAAATTGGTGGTCGTGAGCGCCGACACGGGAATCATCGCGTCGTTGTTGCCGCGCACGTAGAGCCGGCCGATGTCGGCCGGCGACTGGCGGAACTGCGGCTCGGCTTCGGCCTGCACGCGGAACGTCTTGCCGAACAGGTTGAAATCGTTGATGTAATAGGCGGACAGAAAGGTCTGCAGCGTGTTGAACAGATCCGAGATGTCCACGCCGCGGGCCTTGGCCGCAGCGCGGTCGACGCTCACGTAAAGCTGGGGCACGCTGGCTCGGAAGTTCGTGGTAATGCTCTGCGCGGCGGGGAGTTTATTGACGGCCTGCTGGAACTCTTGCACGCGCTGCGCGAAATCGGCGATCGACTGTCCGTTCCGATTCTGCAGGTTCAGTTCGATGCCGGCCGTGGTGCCGAGGCCGGGGATCTCGGGCAGGTTGAACCCGAACGCCACGGCGTCCTTCATCGCGAACAGCCGCCGGTTGACGCGGGCCGTGATCTCGTCGGCGGAGTTGCCGGGTCCGCGCTGGCTCCACGGCTTGAACGAGACGAACATCGTGGCGGCGTTGGTCTCGTTCGAGCGGCCCATGATGTCGAGCCCGACGAGCACGACGATGTTCTGGACCGCAGGTTCCTGGCGCAGCATGCCCTCGACCTGCTCGACCACCGCTTCGGTACGCTGGAGCGACGCGGCGTCGGGCAGCTGCACCGCGATCGCCATGTAGCCCTTGTCTTCGGTGGGGATGAACGCCGTGGGGACGCGTCGCCAGAGGACGCCGGCCAGGCCGACGAGCACCAGGAACACGGCCAGCCAGGCGCGCGGGCGGCCGAGGACGCCGTCCACGGCGCCGGCGTACCCGCGGGTGGCGCGCGCGAACCCACGATTGAACCAGCCGAAGAACCCCTTCGTGTTCGCTTCGACCGATTCCTTGAGGAGCAGGGAACAGAGTGCCGGCGTGAGGGTGAGCGCGACGATGCCCGACAAGACTACGGCGATGACGATGGTGATCGCGAACTGGCGGAACAACTCGCCGGTCACGCCGCCGATGAACGCCACCGGCACGAACACGGCGCACAGCGAGAGCACGATGGCGACGAGGGCGCTGGCCACCTGGCGAATGGCCCGATCGGCGGCGACCCGCGGCGGCAGCCCCTCGGTGGCCATCAGGCGCTCCACGTTCTCGATTACCACGATCGCGTCGTCCACCACGATGCCGATGGCCAGCACGAGCCCGAACAACGTCAACACGTTGATCGACATGCCGAAGGCGAGCAGCCCGCCGAACGTCCCGATGACGCTCACCGGCACGGCGAGCATGGGGATCAGCGTGGCGCGCCAGCTCTGCAGGAACAGGAACACGACCAGTGTGACGAGGAACAGCGCCTCGAGCAGGGTGACGACGACCTCCTGAATGGATGCCGTCACGAACGGGGTCGTGTCGAACGGGATGGCGTAGTGGACGCCGGATGGGAAGCTCTTCTGCAGTTCGTCGAGCCGCTTGGCCACCGCGTCCTTGACGGCGATGGCGTTGGCGCCGGGGCGCGAGTAAAGCAGAAGATCAGCGGTCGGGGTGCCGTTCAGCCGTCCCTCGAGATCGTAGCTCTGGGCGCCGAGCACGGTGTGGCCGATGTCGCGAATGCGGACCAGCGCCCCATTGGGCTCGGCCCGGACCACGATGTCGTCGTACTCCTGCGGTGTGGTGAGCCGTCCCAGGGTCGTGACCGGAATCGTGAGTTCGGTGCCGGCCGGCGACGGTTCGCGGCCGAGGCGCCCCGCCGGATTCGTAGTGTTCTGTTCCTGCACGGCGTTGATCACGTCGTCCACCGTGACGCCCAGATGCGCCATCTTCTCCGGATCGAGCTGGAGCCGCATGGAGAAGTTCAATCCGGCGAAGGCGGTCGCATTGCCGACGCCGGGCACGCGCTTCAGTTCGTCGGTGACGTACAGATTCATGTAGTTCGTCAGGTACGCCGCGTCGTATTCCGGGTTGGTGGAGGTGAGCGCCACCACGGCCAGGATGTCGGTGTTCGCCTTGATGATCGAGATGCCGTTGGTCCGGACGGCGTTGGGCAGCTGCGGTTCGGCGAGCTTCTCGGCGTTCTGCACGTCCACCGCCGCCAGGTCCTGGTTGCGCGTGACGTCGAACGTGATGGTGAGCGTCATCGAGCCGTCGCTGGAGTTCGTCGACGTGTAGTACAGCATGCCCTGCAGGCCGGGCAACTGCTCCTCGATTGGCGCGGCGACCGCCTCCGCCACGTTTTCGGCCGAAGCGCCGGGGTACACCGCCGAGACGCTGATTGCCGGGGGGGTGATCGTCGGATAGCGCGCGACGGGGAGCAGGAAGATCGAGAACACGCCGAGCAGCGTGATCACGATCGAGATCACCGACGCCAGCACCGGGCGTCGGATGAAGAAGTAGCGCAGCTCGTGGGTGGAGGGAGGCGGCGCGCCGTCGCTCACGGCGTCTTCCCCGTTGGCGCGGGCGTGCCGCGGCTCGCAGGCGGCGCGGTGGTGGAGCGCGTGGAGTCAGCGGCCGCGATCGGGGTGACCTTTCGGCCCGGCCCGACCTTCTGCATGCCGTCCACGACCACGCGATCGCCGGCCGCGAGGCCGCTGTCGATCACCCACTCGAACCCGGTCCACGCGCCGGGCTTCACGTCGCGCGTGGCGACGGTGTCGCCCGGGCCAACCACGTATACGAATTGCCGGCCGAGGCCCTGCTGCACCGCCCGCTGCGGCACGGTGATGGCGTTGGCACGCGTCAAGCCGTCGAGTTGCACGTGCACGAACTCGCCGGGCACAAGCGCGCGGTCGCCGTTGGCGAACTGGGCACGGAACTCCTGCGTGCCCGTGGCCGAATCGAGCGACGGGGCGATGAAGTTGATGCGTCCGGCACGCGGAAACGTGGACCCGTCGGGCAGCACGATGTGCACGGCCAGCGGACTGCCCCGCCTGATGAGGGCTCGCGAATGCGGGTCCTCGTTCCATTGGACCAGCTGCTGCGACGAGGGATGGAAGGTGACGTACACGGGGTCGAGCTGATCGATCGTGGTGAGCAGGTCGCCGGAGCCGGTGACCCGTGCCCCAAGTTCGAGTTGCGTCCTTCCCACCCGGCCGCTGATCTCGGCACGGACTTCCGTGTCGTCGAGGTCCTTCTTTGCCTGGTCCAGCGCCGCCTTGGACGCCTCGACGGCCGTCCGGGCGTTGTCCACGTCCTGCTGGGCCACCGCGTGCCTGGCCAGCAGCGGTTCGAGCCGGGCCAGCGTGCGCGTCGCGTTGTCATACGTGGCGAGGTCGCCCTGGTAGGCGGCCTCGTACCGCACGCGGTCCAGCCGGTAGAGCAGCTGCCCCTTGGCGACGATGGCACCCTCGGTGAATGGCCGCTCCTCGACGATGCCCTCCACGCGCGCGCGCACCTCGACGCGGCGGAACGGCTCCACCTGTCCTTCGAACTCGAAGGGAACCGGCACGACGTGCGGCTCGACGGTAACCGTGCCCACCTGTGGCGGCGGGAAGGAGGGTGGTGAACCACCCTGGCCCTTGCCGCAGCTGGCAAGGCCGAGCAACGCGACCCATCCGATGGCCGTCGCTACGGGACGGCGCTCAACACGTATTCCCCACACTCGCACAAGGCCTCCGAAGGCACAGGATATGGAAACTATGTAGTGGCCCGCGGGGCCGTCTATGGGGGACGGTGGATCTTTGCCGGTTCGTGGCAACAACCGCACGGGAAGCGTGGCCCTTACCTCGGCGCCGGACACCGCATATCGTGGATCTCAATCGCCTGACGTTCCCTGGGGTTCCAATGCGGAAGACAATCCTGCCGTTGTCGCGGGTCTACGGCCTGCTCGAACCGGGCCCGGTCGTCCTGCTGACCACCAAGAGCGAGCGCAAGGCGAACGTCATGACCATGTCCTGGCACATGATGATCGACTTTGAGCCGCCCCTCATCGGCTGCGTGGTCAGCGAGCGGGACTACAGCTTCAAAGCGCTCAGGGCCACGCGGCAGTGCGTCATCAATATCCCAACGGTCGAGCTGGCGGCCGCCGTCGTCGGCTGCGGGAACTCGTCGGGGGCCGATCAGGACAAGTTCGAGGCCTTCGGGCTCACGGCCGCAAAGGCTTCGCGTGTCCGGCCTCCGCTCATCGCAGAATGCTACGCGAACCTGGAGTGCCGGGTCGTCGACACGCGGATGGTCACCCGCTACAACCTCTTCATTCTCGAGGTCGTCCGGGCATGGCATGATCGTTCGGTGAAGCAGCCGAAGACCCTGCATCACCTGGGCTACGACAAGTTCATGGTGGCCGGCAGGCACATTGCGCTGCCCTCCAGTATGCGCTAGGACAGGTCCAGTGGAGGTCGTTACGCGTTGCCGATGATGCTCCCGCCTCCCGTTCTCGTGGTCATGCCCGACCAGTGGCCGCGCGCCCTGCTCCGCGCCGCCCTCCGCGAGGTGGGCTACGACGCCGTCGGCGCGCGCAGTGTGGCCGGTGCACGACGGCAGCCCGCGTTGGAGCCCGGAAGGGGGGCCGTTGCGCTCGTGGTCGTGGATCAGGACGCCGTGGCCGCCCACGAAGAGGAACTGCACGACTTGCTCACGTCGCTCGGCAATCCGCCGGCCCTATTGCTGGCCCACCCTACCCGGCAGCCGCCGGCCGGCGCGTGGACGCGGGTCATCCGGCGGCCGGTGTCGGTGGACGAACTCGTCACCGCGGTCCAATCGCTGGTGCCGCTGCCCGAGGAGGCGCGACAGCCGGTCGACCGCCCGGCCCCGGGGGCCGCGGGGCTAAGCCGCCCGTTACTGTGACGTGCTGTCCTGGCGGATGATCTGCAGGTTGCCGGCCAGGGGAGAGCCGGTGCCCCCGGTGATGGTTCCGTCGAATACGACGGCCGTGTACAGCTCGGCGTCGAAGCTCGCGCGGAACACCAACGAGTCGCTGACGGTATCGCCCGGCGCTCCCACGAGGCGGACTGTGAGCTGGTCGTAGCGCATGATGCCGCGTATCACGTATGTGGTGGTGGCCGAATCGGCGCCCGGAGGCGTGAACGTGCCGGTTCCGGTGATCACGGTGTCGGCCTGGCCGAGGGTCCACATCACGCCGCCCCCGTTGAGCGGTTGCCCGGTGTAGATCCCCGCCACCAGCCGAGCGCGGGGCGGCGAGGTCGGCCCACTCGTGGTCGCGCAGCCTACGCACCACAGGAGCCCGATGGCCCACGCCAAACGCCCCGGGCTGTTGTGTCGGGCAGGGGGTTCCGGGCGGCGGCCGCGACGAGCGATCGGATGAAATGCCATGGGTTGGGCGAAAGGATTGATTCAGGTGTAAGACGAAAGGCGTGCTCGCCGCCGAGATAGCCGGGCGGGCATCGCGGTGCGATGCGTTCCAGAGATCGTACACCAGTGGCGCCCGGATTTCACGACCCGGTGGAACGGCTCGGACGGCACACTAAGAGGTCGTGCAAGTGAACACGTACGGAACCTATGGACCCAGCGCATCCCGACCCCATATTCGCTATACTTGACGGCGGTCCGGCGGCCAATGGGGCGGCCGGACCGCTGAACTACCATCTCAGGCATGGCAAACGCAATTCTCGGGGTCAAACGGCTGCTCGTCGGGCGGCCCCTTCCATCGGATCGGCTCGAGCACGAGCGGCTGAACAAGAAGACCGCGCTCGCCGTCCTTTCGTCCGACGCCATCTCCTCCGTGGCCTACGCCACGGAGCAGATTCTCATCGTGCTCGCCGTGCTCGGCACGATGGCGCTGCGGTACGTGCTCCCCATCTCGGCCGTCATCGTCGGCCTGCTGATGTTGGTAGCGCTCTCGTACCGTCAGACGATCTTCGCCTATCCCCACGGCGGCGGTTCGTACACCGTGGCCAAGGACAATCTGGGTGTGGGCCCCGGACTCGTGGCCGCCGCGGCGCTGCTCACCGACTACATCCTGACGGTGGCGGTGTCCATCTCCAGCGGCATCGCGGCCATCACGTCGGCGTACCCGGCGCTCGCGCCATGGACGGTTTCGATGTGCGTGCTGGCCATTGCGGTGCTCGCCATGGTCAACTTGCGGGGCGTGCGCGAATCCGGCGCGGCGTTCAGCGTGCCGACGTACATCTTCATCGTGTCCATGCTCGCTCTGCTCGGCGTAGGCCTGTTCCAGGTGGCGTCCGGCCACGCGCATGCACCGTCGGTCGGTCCGGTGCGCGTGGACGTCGTGTCGCAGGCGCACGGAGCAGCGTTGGGCGGCGGATTCGCGGGGTTCGCCCTCGTCTTTCTCATGCTGCGCGCGTTCGCGGAGGGATGCGTGGCGATGACGGGCACGGAGGCCATCTCGAACGGTGTCACGGCCTTCCGCAAACCGGCATCGAAGAATGCCGCCGCCACGCTGGGATGGATGGCCGCCATCCTCGGCACATTCTTCATAGGTACCAGCATTCTTGCCCAGCGCTACGGTGTGATGCCGAGCGCCCACGAGACGGTGCTGTCACAACTGGGCCGCCAAGTGTTCGGCGGAGGGTGGGCGTATTACCTGCTTCAGTATTCGACGTTCGCCGTACTCGTGTTGGCGGCCAACACGGCGTTTGCCGACTTCCCGCGTCTGTCGAGTCTGCTGGCCGAAGACCGTTACATGCCGCACCAGCTCGCGGCGCGCGGCGACCGTCTGGCGTTCTCCAACGGCATCGTCGCGCTGTCGCTCGTAGCCATTCTGCTCGTCTGGCTGTTCCATGGCGATACTTCGGCGCTCATTCCGCTGTACGCGATCGGTGTGTTCCTCTGCTTCACGCTGTCGCAGGCCGGAATGGTGAAGCACTGGTTCAAGGCACGCGATGCGGGGTGGTGGTGGCGGGCGGCGCTCAATGGGCTCGGCGCGGTTGCCACGGCCCTTGTGTTCATCGTGCAGATCGCCACCAAATTCCTGCATGGCGCCTGGATCGTGGTGCTGATCATTCCGCTGATCATCTGGATGCTCGTGGCGATTCACCGCCACTACGTGCGGTTCGCGGAGGAGATCAAGTACACCGGGCAATCGCCGCTGATGTTCCTGCATCACACCGTAGTCGTGCCCGTCAGCAGCATCACCAAGGCCACGGCGGGCGCGCTCGTGTACGCGACCACGATCTCCGAGGACGTGCGCGCCGTGACCGTGGGGGTCGACCCGGCCGGCACCGCGGCGTTTCGCGCCCAGTGGGAGGCGTGGGACATCGACGTGCCGTTGGTGGTGCTCGACTCGCCCTATCGTTCGGTCATCCGCCCGCTCGTGGACTACGTGCGGGGGCTGGAGGAGCACGGCGAGGCCGATCTGGTGACCGTCATCGTCCCCGAAATCGTGCCGCACCATTGGTGGGAGCACCTGCTGCACAACAAGACCGCTCTGTACATCCGGACCGCGCTGCTCTTCCGGCCCAAGGTGGTGGTCACGGCCGTGCCGTACTTGCTTGGGCACGCGGTGCGCCTCCAGGATCTGGCGTTCCGGGAAGAGCCCGTGCCGGCGCCGGCGGCTCGGGCCTCGGATGCCGGCTAGGCCCCCGGTCGGCCGGGCTGACGCTGGGGCGTGGCGGCGCGGCCCGGGGCTCCCGAATATCATACGCGCACAAATATAGGTAGAGGGTGAGCGCGCCACGCGCGCCGTTGCGTTCCGGACGTGGAACCAGCGAAGTTTCCCCAATGCATCCGCTTGATGGAAGCGTTCCGCACCTGACGCTGGTCATCCCGGCCTTCAACGGCGCAGCGCGCCTCCCCGCGAACCTGTGCCAACTGAGGGAATTTCTGGCTGCGCAGCCGTATTGCACGGAACTCATCCTGGTCGACGACGGCAACGCCGAGCCAACCGCACGCGCCCTGTTTGAATTCGCCGCGGCGAACCCGGCGGTCGTCCTGCTCCGCAACGAAACCAACCGGGGCAAGGGGGCCAGCGTCCGACGGGGGATGCTCGCCGCACGGGGGCGGTACCGCGTGTTCATGGATGCTGACCTGGCGTATCCTCCAACGGAAATCAGCAAGATCCTGCGTGACCTCGAAGCGGGAGCAGACGTGGCGATCGCCTGCCGCGTGCTGCCGGAATCGCGGTACCTCATGAGCCCGAGCTTCTTCCACTATCTTTATACGCGTCATCTCATGAGCCGCGTGTTCAACCTCATGGTCCGGTCGGTGATGCTGCGAGGAGTACTCGACACGCAGGCGGGTCTCAAGGGATTCACGGCCCGGGCCGCGGATATCGTGTTCCCGCGACTCACGATACCGCGATTCGGGTTCGACGTCGAAGCGCTGTACGTGGCGCAAAAGCACGGGCTGTCGGTGCGGCAGACGGCGGTCCAATTCCGGTACGATGACGAACCGTCCACCGTGCGATTGGCCAAGGCGGCGACGACGATGGCCGGCGACCTGCTTCAGGTGAAGCTGAACGACCGGCGAGGCCGCTACGACTGACCGCGGCGCGCGCGCTCCGGCGCGCCGGCTGATCGTCAATGCCGACGACTTCGCTCTCACGCCGGCGGTCACCGCGGGCATTCTCGAAGCGCACGCCGCCGGAACGGTCAGCTCCACGTCGATGATGGTGCACGGCCCGGGATGGGACGACGGCATTGCGCGTGCGCGCGCCACGCCGACCCTTGGCGTCGGACTCCACTTCAATCTCCTCGTCGGCGCGCCCCTCACCGCTGCGCCGTCGCTGCGCCGGCCCACCGGCGAGTTTCTCTCGCTAGGCGCGCTGGCGCGCAGAACAGTGCTCGGCACGGTCCGGGCTGACGACGTCGCCGCGGAGTGCGAGGCTCAGCTTGCAGCGCTGGCCGCCGCGGGAATACGGGCCACCCACATCGATTCGCATCGCCACATGCACGCCCTGCCAGTGGTGCATGCGGCGGTGGCGCGGGTGGCTGCGGCCCGCGACCTGCCGCTGCGGCGGCCGGTCGAGTCGTGGCACCGGTTCGGCGCTGGCCCGGGTGGCCAGGCGCGGCGCGCGCTCGTCACGTGGTCCTGGCGACTGTCGTCCCTCGGGGCGCCGCCCACGCGTGCGCCCGATCACTTCATCGGCATGTCCCTCCAGGGCGGCCAGCGATTCGCGTCCCGTTTGGCGCATGTGCTCGCGACCCTGCCGGTGGGCACCACCGAACTCATGGTGCATCCGGGACGGGTGGACGACGCGCTCGCCGCGATCGACGCCTACACGTGGCCGCGTGAACGCGAGCGCGCTGCGCTCACCGATCCCGCAGTCGTCGCCCTGTTTCTGCGCCACCAGATCTCGCTCGTCAATTTCAACGCGCTCTGACGCCGGTCAGGCCGGCCCCGCGAGGGCCGACTCCATTCGCATGGTGGCGTCCACCTCGCGCCCCAGTCTCGCCACGATCTCGGGGAGCGCATCCACGTCGCAGGCCCGAGTATGAAAGTTGACGATGCATGCGCGCAGCAGATGGCGCCCGTGCACGACGGCGTTGGACACGAATGCCTCGCCCGACCGCTGGATCCGCTCGAGCAGCGCGTCGTTCAACTCGTCGAGGTACGCATCCATGCCAGCGGCGGTGAGCTTCGCTCGAAGATCGGCGGGCACATAGCGGAACGTCGCGATGCTCAGTTGTTGCGTGTGCGCCTCGAGCTCGGGATGCGCCTTCACGAGCGCGAACAGCCGCTCGCTCAGACGCATGTCGTCTCCGATCATCCGCGCGTAGCCCTCACGTCCCACCTGGCGAAGCGCGAGCCAGACCTTGAGTGCGCGGAAGCCGCGGGAGTTCTGCGGTCCGAAGTCCACGAAGTTCGTCGCCTCCTGGCCGAAGTGGTAATACGGCGGATGATAGGCGAAGGCGTTCCGCAGCGTGGCCGGGTCGCGCACCAGGATGCAGCCTGCCTCCAACGGCGCGTACAGCCACTTGTGCGGATCAACGGCCACCGAGTCGGCGAGGCGTAGCGCCCCGAGATCAGCTGGCGCCCCGGGAACCATGCCGGCGAGCGCCCCGTAGGCGCCGTCCACGTGGAACCACGCCCCGGCCTCACGGCAGATCTCCGCGATCTCGAACAGCGGGTCCACGGCACCCGTGCTCACCGAGCCGGCTGTGCCCACCACCATCAGCGTCTGCTCCCCGGCCCGCCGGTCCTGCTCCATTGCCTTTCTGAGCGCGGCAACATCCATGCGGAGATCGGCGCCGGTGGGGATCCAGCGAATGGCGTCGGTGCCGATACCCGAGAGGTCGGCGGCCTTCATGATCCAGGTGTGCGTTTCCGCCGAGGCGTACACGCGCAGGGGCCGCGCGTCGGACGCGTTGAGGCCGGTCTTCCGCACGTCCCATCCGGCGGCCGCGACCCGGGCCGCGAACAGCCCGACGAAGTTCGCCATGTTCCCACCCGTCACGAACAGGCCACCGCAGTCGCGCGGATATCCGATCAGGTCAGCAATCCAGCGGACCGCTTGCGCTTCGATCTCGCTGGCGATCGGCGAGAGTTGCCACGCGCCGACGTTCGGATTGATGGCGGCGGCCAGAAGATCGCCGAACATGCCGATCGGGGCCGGCGACGACGTGATGTAGCCGAAGAATCGCGGGTGCCCGTTGAAGAGCGAGTGGTCGAACAGCAATTCCTCCGTGGAGCGCAACAGTTCTTCCGCGCTCATCCCCTTCTCGGGCATCGGGCGCTCGGCGTCCAGCAACTTGCGCAGGACTTCGGGCGCCTCGTCGCGCACCACAGGCCCATCGGGCACGGAAGCGAGGAAGCCGGCCACGGCGTCGACCAGTGCATGGCCCACCCGCCGGAACTCATCGGGGTCCATGGCAAGGGCAGCGTCGCGGGGAGAGTCGGCGGTCCGAGCGGCGCGCTCGGCCGGACCGGAATCCTGCTGGTCGGTGTTCATGATCCGGGTTCCGATGGGAGGGGCCGATTGGCGGGGGCCGGACGGTCAGGAATCAGCCCCCACAGCTCGCCCTGCATCACGAGCCACAGAGGAATCAACGGCACGGTCTTGAGCAGATACTTGACGTAGTACCCCTCGTAGAACGCCCGCGGCATCAGATCAGGCGATACGAAATTCACGATTATGAGGCACGCCGCGATCAGGGCGGTCCGCCACCAGACTCGCTGCGAAGAGGCGAACCACAGCGCGGCCCCGATCATGGCGATGGAATACGACGGCGACTCGGCCTGGTGGTTGAACAGCACGCAGAACACGAGAATCGACGCGAGAAACGTGGTTCGGAATTGCCGGGTCCACGCCGCCGGCCCCCGGAGCAGCGGCGCCAGCAGGATGGCGGTGCCGGCGAGCTGGGTGGGCCAGAAGGGCCATTGCACGCCGAGCCAGACGCGAAACTGCCCCATCAGGCCGGCATACAACTCGGCGCCGCTCGAGCCGTAGCGCGGCATCGGCACGGCGTCGCGGGTCTCGATCGCGTGCCACCATTGAAATTGCGCGCTCAGCGAACTCCAACGCATCGCGACCAGCGGCAGGGCGGCGCCCACCGCGATCACGACCAGCACGACGATCGCGAACCGCCACTTCCTACGGTGGAAGATCGCGCCGGCGAGCGCGGCCACCGGAAACAGTTTGATGAACCCGCCCGTGACGATGGCGCTGGCTGCCCGCCATTGATGCTCGTGCTCCATCGCTGCCCACCCGAGCATCATCAGTCCGGCGCACAGGGCATTGCTCTGCGCCCGCTGCATGTCGCCCAACACGCCCAGCCACGCAATGGCGAGCGCGATCGCTGCCTGGCGCGGCGGCAGCAGCCGTGTGATGCCGGCGACTACGGCCGCTGCGCAGGCGAGCGCCCAGAGCACGTAGCCGGGGACGAGCGGCAGCAGGGCGAAGGGCGCGAACAGCAAGGCGAAGGTCGGACTGTACTTGAAGAAGTCCGTGTACAGCGTCGGATAGGCCGCGTACAGGTTCTGGCCGGCCATCAGGTGGCGGAAGGCCGCGCGAAAGATCACGATGTTGTTCTCCGGCGGCGGGAACAGCGTTCGCTGCAGAGCGACGCCGACGGCGCTCACCACGTACAGGGCGAGCAGCCATTGCAGAGCGCGCGACGTTGGCAGCGGAGAGGGGGCCGGGGTGGCCCGAGCTTCCATTTCCATCAAGGCAAGATCGCGGTGAAGGCCGATGGGCGAAAGACTGACGCCCGTGGGGTGCGAGGAATCGGAAATCGAACGCGGGGCCGCACGCATTCGGGCGCGCACGTGCGGATCGACGCGGCTTTCCTGGGTACATCGTCGGCTGCACCCGTCGGGCCTCTGCCGCGCGTCGCCGGTGTGAGAACCAAGCCGCCCGGCGGCGGTCTCTGCCCGGGCCGCAGGTGCGGCCACTGCGGACACCGTCGGAGCCTATCACAAGTGTCTACGCCGCAACGTGTTGACGGGAATCCCGACATCTCGCGGAGGACACCTGATTGATCAACCGGGGGTAGGACTTATACTTGGGCACGCTATACCTTTAATACAGATCGCCCCGACGTGCCGGCCGGGGCCGATACACACCACAGAAGATCAGGGAGAACGTCTCCGCTCGCGGTTCCCCCGCCCGATCGACCTTCAACCCTGTCGCAATGCGCATCTGTCTGGTCACGCCATACGATCTTTCTCATGATGGCGGAGTGAATCGACATATCATTACCCTGGCTCAGGCGCTGCAATGTCTCGGCCATGACATGCAGATCCTGGGACCGGCCAGTGGAGACACGCCGCCGCGGTGCGACAGCCTGCGCGGCGTGGTGCCATTGTGGGGCAACGGATCGCGGGCCCGCGTCGGGCTGCTGGTCTCGCGTTCGGCCGTCCGGCAGTACCTGGAGCGCGGGCGATTCGATATCGTGCACGTGCACGAGCCGTGGGTGCCGGGGCCTTCGCGGTATGCGGTGCGATTCGCCGAGGCACCGCTCGTCGCCACGTTTCATACCTTCGTCGAGTCGGAATCCGGGATGGCGAGGATGGTCCGCCGCGCCCTGGCGCGCCCGCTCACGAGGCTGAGCCTCGGCATTGCGGTCTCGGGGCCGGCCGCGGACTTCGCGCGCCGTGTGTTCCATGGTCCCATGCACATCGTGCCCAACGGCATCGATCCCACCGTGTTCGCCACGCCGCATTTGCCGGCCGGCATGGAGATGCCCGCCCCAGCGACGCGCGAATCGGGCGCGCTGCGGCTGCTGTTCGTCGGCCGCTGCGACGAACCGCGCAAGGGGCTCCGCCACCTCCTCGCCGCCACGGCGTTGCTGCGCGAGCGCGGCCGGCACGTCGAACTGCGCGTGGTCGGACACGGCGATCCGCTCGTCTTCGGCGATCTCGTGCGGCGGTCGGGTGCGGTGTTCATGGGGCGCGTGGACGACACGCAGCTGGTGGAGATGTACCGGTGGTGTGATGTATTCTGCGCGCCGTCCACGCACGGGGAGAGCTTCGGGGTGGTCCTGATCGAGGCCATGGCGAGTGGCCGGCCGGTGGTCGCGAGCGACATTCCCGGCTACCGCGACGCCACGCTCGGTGCGGCGATCCTCGTGCCGCCGGCCGACCCCGAGGCCCTCGCCACCGCCATCCTGCGCGCGGCCGACGACGAGGCGCTGCGCCACCACATGGTGCACCTGGGCTGGCAGCGCGCACATCAGCTGGCTTGGAGCCGAGTGGCGCTCACGATCAACGCTCTGTACGAGGACGCCGCGGCAGCCGCGGACGCGAACCGGCGCGACGTCGTCGGCGTGCCGGCGTGACCGAACCGCAGGTCTCCGTCACGCCATTCCAGCGCGACGGCTCGCTCGCCCGTGTCATCATCCCGGTGGCCCGCCTGCTGGCCCGGTACTACTTTCGGGCGCATGCCGTGGGGGAAGATCGCATTCCCGCCGACCGGCCGGTGATCTACGTGGCCAAGCACCCGCAGACCTTTCTCTATCTGGAAACGGTGATGCTGGCGCTTTTCACGTTCTGGGACAATGCCCGGCCGGCCATCCGGGTGCTCGAGAAGACGGGCACTTCCCTCCACCGCACACCCCTGCTGGGCTGGATGCGCCGCAACGTGAACGCGGTGCCCGCCGACGAACAGCACGCGCTGGCGGCGCTGGCCCATGGGGAGTCGCTGCTGATCTTTCCCGGCGGCACACGAGAACTCTACGGTCCGCGTGACACGCTGCAGTGGACCGGGCGTACCGGCTTCGCCCGGCTCGCCATCAAGGCGGGGGTCGAGGTGCTGCCGTTCGCCATCATTGGCGCCGACCGGCAGCATCTGGGGCGCTGGTCGTTGGGCGGAGTGAGCTTCTGGATCCCGCCCTTTCCGCTTCCCGTGCGCCTGGAATACCGGTTCGGGCAGCCGATGATGCCGCCCGCCGACGGCGACGTGGCAGCGTTCGTGGGGCGGGTCGAAGCGGCGGCGCGCGAGCTGATGGAGCAGGGACGTGCCGAGCGGCGGCCGCGGTCGACCTCCGACCCGCGGCCGACGGCGGAGCAACGGCAAGGATGAGCGCCGGCGACGCCGGGCGCGCGGCGGCGGACGGCCACGCGCCGGCCGGCGCAACGCTCGATCCGACGCTGTGGCGCTACCGGTTCGGCTATCTGCGCCTGGCGCACTGGATGTCGCGCTACCATCGCGTGCGCGTGGAGGGCACGCCGCCTTCGGGGCCGTGCATCTACGTGACGCACCACGGCGCTGGTTACCTGAACGTGGACCTCGCGATCGCCGTGTATCAGCTGGCGTGGCGCGACTGGTTCGAGACCCGTGGCCCGTTGCGCACGTTGCGCATCGCGGCGTCCAAGGGAAACCCGCTGGAACGGGCGATCCCAGGGTTGGGGGCACTTAAGCGCAACGCCGGCCTCATCGATCCCTCCGAGGCGTCGTGCCTTCGAGTGCTGGAGCAGGGCGAACAGCTGATGATCACGCCGGGCGGACGCCGCGAATCGAGCCCGCGGTCGCGCACCTACCGTCTGCGTTGGGACGACCGCTACGGGTTCGCCCGGCTGGCCGTTCGCACGGGGGTGCCCGTGGTGCCGCTGGCGGTGGTGGGCGGGTTCTCGGCATATCCGGGTTTCGCGCTGGGCAAGCTCACGTTCTGGAGTCCACTGCCCCTGCCAGCGCGTATCGACATCGCCATCGGTGAGCCTATCAGCGTGGAGCGCGACCCCGAACGGGCCCGCGATCTGGCCGTGCTCGGGCCCGTGCAGGAGCGGGCGCGGCGCGACACCCAGGCGCTGTACGATCGACTGATGGCGCGGCACGACGGGAAGGCGACGTGAGCCGCGTTCTCATCGCGGGCGACTGGCATCTCGGGACGTACAGCCCGCCGTTGCAGGTGCGGCTGGCGCTGCGCTTTCTCGAGCGGGCGCGCGACGCGGGCGACCGCATCGTGCTCAACGGCGACATCTTCGAAGGGCTGTTCGAGCCGACCGAACGCGCCGAGGCTGCGCACCCGGAGCTGAGCGCGATGATCTCCGCGATGACGGCGGCGCGCGTGCTCAGCCGCGTCGAAGGCAATCACGATCCCGGTGCCGGGTCGCGCTCGCTGGTGCTCGAACACGAGGCCGTGGGCCGCGTGCTGGTGGCGCATGGGCACTTGGTGGATCCGGTGCACGATTCGTCGGTGGGGAATTTCGGCGACGGCATCTCACGTCGGTTCGGTCATCTGTCGTTGGTGCGCGGCGCGGCGCGCATGGCCGAAGCGGTGGTGGCCGGTGCCTTGGCCGCCCCCGTGGACCGACTCTATCGGCGCCGGTGCCTCGCCCTCGTGGAGCAGGAGCGCTGCGCGCTCGGCGTGTTCGGGCACAACCACCGCCGGCACCTCGTGGCGGCCGATCGGTACGCGAACGCGGGATGCCTGCGGCACACAAGGCTGGAATATCTCGTCCTCGATGCGGCTGGAGCGTCGCTGCACGACTTCACGGCTTCCGACCCGCCGGCCAAGGGGCGCGCCGCCTCGTGATCGCGTCCGCACTCGCGTTTCTGGCCCAGTGGCAGTACCTGGCCGCGTTCGTCGGCATCTTTCTCGAGGAGTCCGGAGTGCCGTTGCCCGTGCCGGGCGACGTGTTCATCGCTGCGCTCGGAGCCTCGGGGCGCGCGGGGCATGCGAACTACTTCATGACGACGTTGGTGGTATTCTCGGCCACCATGCTGGGCAGCACCATCCTGTTCGAGGTCTCCCGGCGGCTCGGCCACCCGCTGCTGCGGCGCGTGGGGCACCGGTTCGGGTTTGACGGCGCGCGCGCCGACCGGGTGGAGGTGTGGCTCAACACGCACGGGTCGGTAACCGTCGCGCTTGGCCGCCTGGTGCCGGGGTTCCGCATCGTGCTCACCGTGGCAGCGGGCGCGCTCAAGATGAGCCGCGCCCGATTCCTGGTCGGCGCGGCCGCGGCGTCCATTCTCTGGGCCGCGATCTACTACTGGCTGGGCTACGCGCTCGGGGCCGGGGTGACGCGAGTGCTCAAAGCGGCGGCCGGACGGGCCATCGACAACCCCGAGGCGGCGGCCGCAGTCATCGTGGTGGTGTTGGCGATGGCGGTGGGCGCCATCATGTGGAGGCGGAGCGTTCGGCGAAGATCTGCACCAGATGCACCAACGTCTCCGTCGTCTTCTCCAACCCACGACGGGAATTGAATTCCAGTTTGCCGTGGAAGTTGTACCCGCCGGTGAACAAGTTGGGGCAGGGGAGGCCGCGGAATGTGAGCCGCGAGCCGTCGGTGCCGCCGCGAATGGGTTCCAGGTACGGGTCCACCCCCGCCCGCCGCGCGGCTTCCATGGCGTTCTCCACCAGCTCCGAATGGTGCTTGAGTACCTCCTTCATGTTCTTGTAGTTCTCCTTCACCTCGACCTCCGCCGTCGCACCGGGAAACGCCGCCGCCGCCGCGGCCGCGAGTTCGCGAATCAGCCGCTCCTTGGCGTCGAGCCCGCTCATCTCGAAGTCGCGCAGCAACACCTTGACCGCGGACGTCTCGACATCGGCTGTGCCCAGGTACGGATGCACGAACCCGATGCGCGCCTCGGTCGTCTCGGGGAGCATGTCGCCCGGCATGTGCGACAGGAAGTGCGCGAACGGATAGATGGAGTTGACCATCACGCCCTTGGCGGTGCCGGGGTGCACGTTCCGGCCTCGGAAGGTGACCGTGGCGAGCCGGGCGCTCCACGTCTCGTCGCTGATGTCCCCCAGCCCGCCCCCGTCCACGGTGTACGCGAACTTTGCCCCGAACTCGGCGACGTCGAACTTGTCGATGCCCGAGCCGTTTTCCTCGTCGGGGGTGAACGCCACGGCGATTGGCCCGTGCGGGATGTCGGGATTGCGCACGAGCGTGTCGACGAGCGTCATGATGGCGGCCACCCCCGCCTTGTCGTCGGAGCCGAGGAGCGTGGTGCCGTCAGTGGTGATGATGTCGTCGCCGATGAGCCCGGCCAGCTTGGGGTTCTGCCCCACCGTGATCACCTGCGTCGGATCGCCGGGCAGCGTGATGTCGCCGCCCCGGTAGTTGGCGTGGATCACCGGCTTGACGTTGGCGCCGGTGGTGGCGGGCGACGTGTCGACATGCGCAATGAAGCCGATGGCGGGCACCGGCGCCGACACGGTGGCCGGCACGCTGGCGTAAACCATGCCGTGGTCGCTCGTCCGCACGTTGGCGGCGCCGATGCGCCGCAACTCCTCGCCGAGCAGCCGGATGAGAGTCCACTGCGTGTCGGTGCTCGGCGTGGTCGTGGGGTCTTCCGCGGACTGGGTATCGATCTGGACGTAGCGGAGGAAGCGGGAGACGACCGGTTCGGACGGTGGGTTGGGCATGGCTGAGGAATAGGACGGTAGGACACCTAGACAGTTAGACAGTTGGACAGTTGGACAGGAATACTACGAAAATAGGGCGCCCGTGGAGACTATTCGCCAGGCAGCTTCACCACCGACTGGCCGGCGGCCTTGCGCTTGGCATTGAACGCCGCGAGGCCGGTCGTCTTGAGTGTGTTCCACCGCGCCATCACGTCGTGCGACTCGCCCCGGGCCCGCGTGCATGCCGCGATGTCCACGGCGGTCGGCGCCACGTCGGCGTTCTGCATGGCCATCGCGGCGCCGAGCATGGTGCCGGAGAGCGTCTGCAGTGTAGCGGGCGCGGTACCGCCGCGTCCACCGCGCCCGAATCCGAACCCGCGTCCACGTCCACCCGCCGGCGCCGGCGGCGCCAGTGCGTCGACCTCCTTCTTGAACGCATCGACGTCCGCGCCCTGGAGTTGGCCGAGGGCGGCGCTCAAGGCACGCGCCTGAGTGTAGGCCGCATTGGCCGCCTGCGCGCCGTCGTACATCTCGCGCGACAGCGAGGCGAGCTGTGTGAGGCCGGCGGGCGACGTCTTCACGCGCGGATCGAGCCGGAGCGTGAGCGGCTGCGTGTACGTCTTGCCGTCCGCCGTGAGCCGCACCGTGTACTGGCCCGGCGGCGCCCACGGCGCATTGACGCTTGGATACGTGCGGTGCGGCACCACGCCGGCTCCGCCCTCACCGCTGGGCTCGGCATTGTCGCCGACGGGATTGAAGTGCAGGTCCCAACTGAAGCGATGCATGCCCGTTTGCGTCGAGATCGACGTCTGCGGGGCGGCCCAGTACAAAGGAACAGAGCAGTCGGCCGCCCGGGGATTCTGCTGGCAGACTTTGTCGTACGCCTCAGGGTCCACGCCCGGATCGGGGTTGAGAACGGGATCGGTGCTGGAATACGACCGGACGAGCTTGCCGGCCTCGTCGAGGATCTCGAGCTTCACCGGGCCCGCCGCATCGTGCGTCAGGTAGTAGTCCACGATGCCGCCCGGCGGCGGGTTCTGCCCGGCCGGTACTTCGGGGGGCCAGGGCGTGGGGTCGTTGGTGCCGAACCGCACGCGCAGTGCGGTAGCCGGCTTGAACAGGTACGCATCCGTGGCCTTGGCCACGTCGGCCGCCTGGCGAAGCGGCGTCAGGTCGTCCAGGATCCAGAATCCGCGCCCGTGCGTGCCGGCCACGAGGTCGGAGCAGAGGCAGGTCGCGTCGTCCTTGACCTGAATGTCGCGGACCGAGATCGCGGGCATGTTGACGCGCAGTGAGCGCCAGTGATCGCCGTCGTCGAAAGACACCCACACCTGCGTGTCGGTGGCGCCGTACAACAGTCCCTTCACGCGCGGATCTTCACGAATGGAATTGGCCACGGCGCCCGGCGCCATGCCGTTGTCGATCTCCGTCCACGTCTTGCCGCCGTCGTGCGTGCGGAAGAAGTGCGGGTTCATGTCGTCCAGGCGCATGGTGTTGGCCGCGACGTACGCCGTCTTCGTGTCGAAGCGTCCGGCATCGATGTTGAAGATGCGCGTCCATGGCTTCACCGCGGCAGGCGTCACGTCGTGCCAGGTCTTCCCGCCATCGGTGGTGACCTGCACGTTGCCGTCGTCGGTGCCCGCCCACAGGGTGTTGATGTCGTGCGGCGATGGGGCGAGGGCGGTGATCGCGCCCTGCGGGCTCGGCGTGACTTCGCTCGCGTACTTGCCCACGTTGGCCGGCACCGGCCACGTCTGGCGCGCCAGGTCGGGGCTGATGCGCGTCCAGCTGTGCGCCCGGTCGGTGCTGCGCCACACCACGTTCGACACGTAGTAGAGCGTGCGGTGGTCCACCGGCGACCAGATAATCGGCATGGTGCGCACGTTGCGATTGTACGTGTCGCCGTTCGGGCCGCGCCCGCTCATGTCGGGGCCCACGTTGGTCGTCTGCCCGGTAAGCCGATTGTACAACGACACGTTGGTGCGGCCGCTGCCGTAGACCATGTCGGGGTCGGCGGGATCGGGCGCCGCGATGCCGTACTCCTGGATGTTCACCGGATGCCAGTCGTGGAACGTGATCTCGCCGTCCATCGAGCGGCTGTCCACGCACGCCGAGCCCGAGTCCTGCTGCCCGCCGCACACGCGGTAGGGGAAGGCGTCGTCGGTGGTCACGTGATACATGGCCGCCGTGGGCTGCGTGTACCAGTTGCTCCACGACTGCCCGCGGTTGGCCGACACCACGCCTCCCTGGTCGGAGACGAGCAGGATGATGTTGGGGTGCGCCGGGTTTATCCACGTTTTCTGATAATCATCCCCGCCCGGGGCACCACGCACGGCGGTCCACGTGGCGCCGCCGTCCTCGGTGCGCCAGAACACGGTGGAGCAGCTGTAGACCACGTTGTCGTCGGTGGGATCGATGGCGATGGTCGGCAGGTCGCCGCCGCCGATGCGGGCCAGCGGCCGCGGGTCCTCCACGCGGTTGCCGCGCGCATCGCCGTTGGGACCGTCGATGGCGCGGAACCAGTGCTCGCCGCCGTCCACGGACTTGAACAGTCCGACGACGCCGGTCGGTCCACCTCCGCCGCGGCCGCCACGGCCGGCGCCCTGGGGCGCCGTGCCGGCGATGGTCGCGTACAGCACGTCATGATTGCTGGGCGCGATGGCCAGATTCGCCTGAAGCACGTCGGGAAGCCCGTTGGTGAGTTGCTTCCAGGTGGTGCCGCCGTCGATGGACTTGTAGATGCCGCCCTCGGTGCCGCCGAACGACGTGTTCTCCGAATACCCCTGCTGCTGCTGCCAGAGCGTGGCGTACACGATGTTGGGGTCCACCGGATCGATGCGCACGTCGGCGCCGCTCGTGTACTCGTCCTTGTACAGCACCTTCTGGAACGACTGGCCGCCGTTGGTGGAGCGGAAGATCCCGCGCTCGTCATTGGGGCCGTATGGATGCCCCAGCGCGGCCACGAACAGCCGGTCGGGGTTCCTGGGATCGACGTCCACCATCGCGATCATCTGCGAATTGCGAAGGCCGAGGTGCGTCCACGTCTTGCCGGCGTCGGTGGACTTGTACATGCCGTCGCCGGTAGCGAGGTCGGGGCGGATAATCCCGGCGCCCGAGCCCACGTAGATGACGTTCGGATCCGACTGGGCAACCGCGATCGCGCCGATGGACCCCGTGGGCTGCTGATCGAACAGCGGTTCCCACGTCGAGCCGTAATCCGTGGAGCGCCACACCCCGCCGTTGTCGAAGCCGATGTAGAAGACGTTGGGCTGGCTGGGGACGCCGGCCAGTGCGCGGGCGCGGCCCGCCCGCGGCGGGCCGATCTGCCGCCAGTGCATGGCTGGCGAATAGAAGTCGGAAGTCTGCGCGGCTGCGGTCGCAGCAGAGGCCGCGAGAATCGCGATGGCGAGCGTGAAACGGGTCAGGGATGTGCGCACGGAAACCGCCCTCGTGGAATGGCGATGGGTCTGCGTGGGGGAAAGGAATGTGAGGAGTATGGAGCCCGGACGCGGCTCTGGCCAGATCACCGGCGGGGGGCGCCGGGCCGGGGCCCCCGGCGCCTCGGGCACGGGGGTGGCGGCGGCCGCCTCCGGCCCCGAGATTTGAGCGCGACCCCGATCCACGTCCCCCATCAGGATTCCCCTATGGCACGACCGGCCGGTGTGACCGCCAGCGCAGTCGTCTGCGTCCTCGGCAGCGCGTTCACGCTGCTTCTCGCGGCGGGAGCGGTCGCCGCCCTGTTCGTGCAACTGCCGGCCGGGGCAGGGCCACCGGCGCCGGACATGGCCCAGGTGAGGCCCCTCATGATCGGGTTCGTGGTCGTGCTTGTCGCGTTCTCCGGGTTGGGCGTCTGGACGGCGGTCGGCCTCTTCCGGCTGCGACCGTGGGCACGGATCTCGGTCCTCGTGTTCGGCGGGTTCCTCGTGGCGATGAGCCTCATGGGTGAGGTGTTCATGGCCACGGCGCCGCTGCCGGCAAGCGCCGTCCCCAACGTGCCTCCCGGAATGCCGGTGCGCGCGATGATGATGGCCGGCTATGCGGCGCCCCTCCTGATCGGGGTCTGGTGGCTGGTGCAGTTCAATACGGCGGCTACCAAGGCGGCGTTCGCGGCGGGGACGCGGGCTATCGACGAGCCAGGCGGCCGCCCACTCAGCGTTTCGATCATCGGATGGTGGATGCTGATCGGCGGCGTACTCACGATCCCGGCGATGCTGTTCCGGCCCGCCGCCCTGGCGTTCGGGGTGATCCTCACCGGATGGAACGCGACGCTGGTGTACGTGGTTTTCGCCGCGGTCCAGATCTCGGGAGGGCAGGGGCTGCTCAAGTTGCAGCAGCCGGCCCGCCAGCTGGCCATTGCATGGTTTTCCTTCGGCGCCGCCAACTCGCTCGCCCTCGCGCTGCTCCCGGGATTCGACGCGCGGATGATGGCCTATCGGCTCGCCATGCCGTTGGCCGCGCATGGGCTGGCGGCGGATCGCGTCGCGAGTATCTCCCGCGCAGTCGTCGTCGCCATGGCGCTTCCCATGGCCGTCCCGATCTGGTTTCTCGTACGCCGGCGGAAGGCATTTCATCCGCCGCAGGATCGCTCGTAGCAGCACGCGCGGCTGCGACGCCAGCGCGGCGAGCGGCGAATCGCCGATTCCGGGGGCGCCGAGGCACGCCGCGCGGACCGGCACCCACCACCATCCGCCTACAGATACGGCTGCGCGAGCCACATCAGTCCGTCGCGCAACTTGACCGGCATCGGGCGGTTCCTATGATCAGCCAACGACCATGGCCGCGCCGCATCGCGCTTGGCGTCGATCATGGCGTCCAGCCGCGCCGCGAAATGCGGACAGTAGCATTCCACCGCGTACTCGAAATTCAATCGCAGGCTGCGCGGGTCCCAGTTCGTGGACCCGACCAGCGACCATGCGCCGTCCACGGTGAACAGCTTGGAGTGGTCGAACGGCGCGGGCGTGAAGAATACGTTGCACCCGCCGGCCAACACCTGCCCGAGCTGGCCGCCCTGCGCCCATTGCACCGTGTGCAAATTGCTCCGCACCGGCAGCAGGATCTCCACCTCCACGCCGCTCAGCGCGGCCACCTTGAGCGCATCCACCAGCGGCTTGTCGGGCAGGAAATACGGCGTCACGATCCGAATGCGCCGCCTGGCCTGCGCAATGGCGCCGAGGAAGGTGAACAGCATCGCTTCGAAGTCCTCGTCGGGCCCGTCAGGAATTCCGCGGGCGAGCACGGGGCCGGCGTCGGCGGGCAGCTCGGGAAACCAGGCCTCGCCCTCCAACGCCTCGCGCGCCGAGAACTGCCAGTCGAAGGCGAACGCCGCCATCAGCTGCCGCACGACCGGTCCGCGAAGGCGAAAGTGCACGTCCTGCGTGGGGTGCGCCGGACGGAGGGACAGCATGCAGCCGTCGCGGATGTTGAGCCCGCCGCAGAACCCGATCGCGCCGTCCACGATCATCAGCTTGCGGTGATTGCGCAGGTTGAAGTACGGGTGCGAGAAGGGGAGCACCGAGCGCAGGAATTCGTGGACGGTCACGCCGCGACGGCGCAACCCGCCGATGATCGGCGGCCGACTGTAGCGCGCCCCCACTCCGTCGATCAGGACACGCACCTGGACGCCGCGCTCCACCGCGGCCGCCAGCGCGGCCACGAACTGGTCGGCCACGCTGCCCCGGTCGAAGATGTAGGTGGCCAGTGCCACGCTCGTGCGCGCGCCCGCGATGGCCTCGAGCATCGCCGGATACCCGGCGTCGCCGCCCTCCAGTGGCTCGACGGCGTTGCCCCCAAGGAGGGGCGCCCCGGTCACGCGCCCGGTGAGCACCGCGAGCGGCCGCAGCCGTTCGGGAATCTCGGCGACTGCCACGCCCCGCTGCGGCAGGACGTACGACCCGGTGCGGGTCACCCTCGTCATTGCGCGGTCGCGTCGCAGTTGGCCCGCGCGGCGCCGGATCCGATTGACTCCGAGGAATAAATACAGCGCCGAGCCCACTAGCGGCGTGAGCCACACGAGCCCTATCCACCCGATTGCCGCGCGGACGTCGTCCTTGGTGAGGACGATGTGCGCCGAAACGCCGATCGCCAGCACGATGTAGACGATCCCTACGAGGAGTTTGAGCGCGTTCGGTGACATGAGACCGTGGGGCAGCGGGTTCAAGGCATCTTAGTCTAGATGGCCACGATGGGCGAGGCGCGATGGAACGGCGCCCCCCGCGCCGGGGGCGGCCGATGGCCGCCGTTGGTAGGGAGACATCCCCAAGGTGCAGGTTCTCTCCCTACACGCTCTCGGGCAGCCACCGACGGTGGCGCGACGCGCTCGGCGACATCTTACATGTGCTCCCGCGGGCATCGTTGCCCGCCGCACCCACCCCGAGGGGAAGGAGGAGCCCATGCTGAAGCTCCGGAACATCATGACGACGGACGTCGTGTCCGTCACGCCGATGACCACGCTTCGCGACGCCATGGAGTTGCTGGCACGCCGGCACGTGAGCGGTGCTCCCGTGCTCCAGGGGGGCAAGGTGGTCGGTGTAGTGTCCGACTCCGACCTGATCGGCTTTGCGGCCAGTCAGCCGGGCGTGCCCACGGAACGCGAGGACCTTGGCGACACCGAATGGCGCGACTGGAGTGAACTGCCGCTTCCTGACGACAGGAGCGACGCGGAGAACGAACCGTCGGGCGAGTTCTTCACCGATCTCTGGGACGACGCGGGCGCGGAGGTCACCGAGCGCATGGCCAGCGCGGCCGGACCGGAATGGAACGTGCTCGAGGAGCACGAAGTGCGCGAGGTCATGAGCCGGCGGCTGTGGGCGCTCAAGCCCGACGACGGGATCGAGCAGGCCGCGGAGTTGATGACCCGGGCCGGCATCCACCGGGTGCTCGTGGTGGAGGAAGGGGCGCTGGTGGGCATCGTCACGGCCACCGACATCGCACGCGCTGTGGCCGAACGCAAGGTGCAGGGACGCACGTACGTGTTCAACCGCGACCGGGAGTTCCGCGAGCCCTGGTCCTGAGGCACGGCCGCCTGACGGCGGAGGAGGCACCGATGTTCCGCACGATCGTGGTTCCGCTGGACGGTTCGCCACTGGCCGAGCACGCGCTGGCCACCGCCGGCATGCTCGCCGAGCAGGCGCATGCGAAGATCGAGTTGGTGCGCGCTCATCAGCTCATGGTGCACGATCTCGGTGATCAGTTGGCACTCGATCAGGCGATGCGGGAGGAGGCGCAGGAGTATCTGTACCGCACGGCCAAGGGCGTCAAGGACGAGACGGGGCTCCAGGCGCATACTATGGTGCTCGACGGACCGCCCGCCTCGGCGATCTGCGACTACCTGCGCGCGCAGGACGCACCGCTGCTCGTGATGTCCACGCATGGGCGCACGGGCTTCAGCCGCGCCTGGCTGGGCAGCGTGGCAGACGGCGTGGTTCACAGCGTGGCCTCACCGGTGCTCCTGCTCCGTCCGGAGGAGGCGCCTGGGGGCGTGCTCGAGCCCATCGGCGCGTTCAAGCGGATGCTCGTGCCGCTCGACGGCTCGGGGTATTCCGAACAGATCGTGCCGCATGCCATGGCCCTGGCCGAACTGACCGGCGCCCACGTGCTACTGCTCGAGGTGGTCAAGCCGGTGTTCGCGCCGGCCTTCATGCCGGCCATGGAGTACGCCGTGGCATACGCGCCGCCCGAGGAGTTCGCGTCGGACGCCACGCAGGCCATGGTCGAGCGCGCAGCCAGCTACGTATCGAGTCTGGCCGCCAAGCTGCGCCGCCAGCATCCGACGCTCAACGTGCAGAGCGAGGTGCGCACGGAGAGCGCGCCGGCCAAGGTGATCATCGAGACCGCCGCGGCGAACGCCACCGATCTGGTGGCCATGGCCACGCATGGGCGGGGGATGTCGCGGTTGGTGCTTGGGAGTGTGGCCGACAAGGTGCTCCGCGGCGGACCGCGGGCGTTGCTCCTGGCGCGGCCTCAGTAGCCCGCGTCGTCACCGCAGCCGCAGTCCGGACCGCAACGGCCGGACTGCGGCTTCCGCGCACGAACCCATCGCATCCAGGCGCGGCGGGCCAGGTAGGCCGCGGCGCCGGCCAGCGCCAGGCCGACGAGGGCCGTCTGGACCCACGCGCCGGCCATCAGGCGGCTCCCAGGCCCAAGGCCAGCCCGCCGTGATAGATGACGAACCCCGCGGCGTAGGCCAGCGCCAGCATATAACTAAATTGTAATAGCGCCCAGCCGGCGCCGCGCCATCCGCCGCCCGTTTCGCGGTGGGTCATGGTCACGGTGCTGGTGCACATGAGGGCGAACACGTAGAACGCCATCAGTCCGATGGCGATGAGCGGTGTGTAGGCGAGGCGGCCGGTGCCCGGGTCGCGCTCCTCGCGCAGCCGCTGGCCGAGCGCGTGGGCATCGGTGCCGTCGCGCGATACGCCGTAGATTGTCCCCATCGTGGACACGAACACCTCGCGCGCCGCGAACGACGCCATCATCGACACGCCGATCTTCCAGTCGTAGCCCAGCGGGCGCACGGCCGGCTCGATGGCGTGCCCCAGCCGCCCCAGCGCCGACTCGGACAGCCGCTGCTCCTGCGTGATCGTCTGTCCCGGCGCCGCCTTGGCCCGCGGATAGCTGGCCAGTCCCCAGAGCAGGATCGAGATGGCGAAGATCACGGTGCCTGCGCGGCGCAGGAACAGCCTCACCCGCTGCCACACCGAATTGCCGAGCACGCGCGCGTTCGGCAGTGAATACGGCGGCAACTCGATGATCAGCGCCCTGGTGTCCGACCGCAGCAGCGTGCGCCGGAACACGGCCGCCGCGCCCAGCGCCGCCAGCGTGCCCAGCAGGTACATGCCGAGCATCGTGAGTCCCTGGAAGCTGATCACCCCCGCCACCGCCACCGCCGGCACGAACGCCCCGACGAGCAACGTGTACACAGGCAGGCGCGCCGAGCAACTGATGAGCGGCACCACCATGATCGTGGCCATCCGCTCCTTCGGTTGCTGAATGGTGCGGGTGGCCATGATGGCGGGTACGGCGCACGCATACCCCGAGATCAGGGGGATGAAGCTCTTGCCGTGGAGGCCCAGGGGACGCATGTAGCGGTCCATCACGAACGCTGCCCGCGCCATGTAGCCCGAGTCCTCGAGGAGACCGATGAACAGGAAGAGGATGGCGATCTGGGGCAGGAACACGAGCACGCTCCCCACGCCGCCCAGCGCTCCGTCCACGAGCAGGCTGCGCAACTCACCCGGCGGCACCACCGCCTGCACGCCGGCGCCGGCCAGCGACACGAGGGCCTGGACGCCGGCGGCCAGCGGGCGCGCCCAACTGAACATCGCCTGGAACATCAGGAGCATGACGCCCAGGAAGATGACCGGCCCCCAGATTCGGTGTAGCGCCGCGGCGTCCACCCGGTCGCTCAGCGAACGCGTGCGCGGTCGCGTGCGCGTCACCGTGCGGTTGACGACCTCCGAGATCCAACGATAGCGGCGGTCCGCCTCCCCCGATTCCTGTTCCTCGCCGCGGACATCATCGCCATCGTCATCGGCATCGGCATTGCGCATCAGCGTCAGCGCGGGACGCGGAAGCGAGGCGGCTCGGGCTATGGCGTGGCGCAGGCGATCCACCCCTTCGCCCCGCGTCGCCACCACCGGCACCACGACCACGCCCAGTTCGTGGATCAATTCGACGACATCGATCTGGACCCCGGCGCGCTCGAGACGATCCACGCGGTTGAGCGCGATGACCGTGGGGCGCCCCAGTTCCAGCACTTCCGTGGTTAGGTACAGGTTGCGGTCGAGCTGCTCGGCGTCCACCACGAGCACGATGACGTCGAGCGCGTCCACCCCGTGGGCGCAGCCGAGCAGGACATCCACGGCGATCGCTTCGTCGGGCGACTCGGCGGACAGGCTATACATGCCCGGCAGGTCGATCACCGACACCGCCGCGCGCTCGTGCTGGTATTCGCCCTCCGCGCGGTCCACGGTGACGCCGGGGAAGTTCGCCACGCGCTGGCGGCGGCCGGTGAGCGCGTTGAACAACGTGCTCTTGCCGCAGTTGGGATTGCCGACGAGACCGACGCGCAGCGGAAGCTGCTTCGGGTTCGGCGGGACGGGCGCGAGCCCGGCCGCCGCGTTCATGCGGCGAACGCTCGCACCGTGATCGTGCGTGCGATGGAGACGTCCAGGGCGAGCCGCGACCCGCGAACGTCGAGCAGGATGCCGCTCCGGGTGTCCACGATGCTCACGCGGGCACCCTCGAATACGCCGAGGGCGCGCAACCGCCGGGCTTCGTGCGCCGGACACGAGAACCCCACCACCAGCGCACAGAACCCCGTGGGGCAGAACGCGAGCGGACAGTCACTGGGGCACGCACGGCGCGGGTTCAGGGCCGCCTGCTCGGATTTCCGGTGCTTCCAAAGTCTGAACACGATGGGTGCGGGCGGAGGGGCTGTCGTTGGTCGATTCGCGGCCGGGCGCTGGGACCGCAGCTTGGCGCTGCACCAACACTACTGCCGCGAGCCCGGACGGCAATCGGAAGATTTGCGGCGTCCTTGCCAGGGAATCCCTTACAGAACGGCCGCTAGGGCACGAGCCCGATGGGTCGGCAAATGCCCTCTCGCAGTCCACTGTCCGACTGCCCGACTGCCCCATCTCACCCTACATACGTCTCCAGCGTCCGGCTCACTTGCCCTTCGTGCAGTCGCTTGAGCGCGCGGTCGCGCAGCTGGCGGATGCGCTCTCGCGTGACGCCGAATATCAGGCCGATCTCTTCGAGCGTGCGCTCCCGGCCGTCGTCGAACCCGAAGTACAACCGGAGCACGCGCTCGTGGCGCGGCGAGAGCGTATGCAGGGCGCGATCGAGATCGCCGCGGAGGAGGTGGCGCGTGGCCTCCTCTTCGATGTCTGGCGCTTCGGCCTGGACGAACTGCTCGATGAGCGCGCGGTCGCCGGCGCCGGAAATGGGCGCGTCGAGGCGCAACTCGTGGGTGTGCACGCCGTGGAGCGACCGGACGACGCGCACGGAGAGGCCGGTCGCGTTGGCCACCTCTTCTTCGGCGGGTTCGCGACCGAGCTCCTGTCGGAGTGCGGCGGTGGCCTTCACGACGCGCGACAGATCACCGGTGCGGTTGAGGGGCAGGCGCACCGTGCGGCTCTGCCGGGCCAGGGCGGCGAGGATGGCCTGGCGTACCCACCACACGGCGTACGAGATGAACTTCACGCCGCGCTCGGGATCGAACCGCTGGGCCGCGGTCATCAGCCCCACGTTGCCCTCCTCGATCAGATCGAGCAGCGACAGCCCGCGGTTCCGGTACTTCTTGGCCACGGATATTACGAAACGCAGATTGCGCTGCACCAGTTCGTCCAGGGCCCGGCGATCGCCCGCCTGGATGCGGCGCGCGAGCGCAATTTCGTCGGGCGCACTGAGCAGCGGAAACCGGTTCACCTCGAAGAGATACTGATCGAGAATATCGGGGTGCGGCCCGGGCGCCGTGATGAGGCTCGTACGGCCGCGCAACTGGCTTCGGGTGACACGCTTCATGGCAAAGCCTCAATGCCGTAGGGGGGCGAGCGCAATCTTCATCCGCGGCTGGGCCAGGCGCATCGGAGGTTGCCTGATCCTGCGTGGGGGTTTGCCCCGGGACACGGACCGTGCCGCTGTTTGCCGCGGCGTGAGTACGGCAGGGTCGGGACGCTCGTGCAACGGACCCAAGCGGACAAACCCCTACAATGCCTCGGGACATCTCCGATTGGTAGGCATCTCACCCGGATCCTTTCTTACACGCGGTTGTAGCGAAGCTGGTCCGGAGGAGCGGGACGGGAGGCCAGGGATTCGATTCGATGTTCGACGCGAACGCACAGCGGACAGGTGTCTTGAGACGACTTAGAACGCAGGGCAGCGCGGGACGGAGCGGGGTTCGCGCCCATGGGGTGCTGCGGCGCAACGTAGTCAGGGCGATCTTCTCGCTCTTCGGCATCGCGGCCCTCGGCATGGTCCCGACGGCGCCCGCGTCGGAACAGCAGGGGAAGGGCGTCGTCGAATGCCGGAACTGCCATTCGAACAGGGAGTTCCTCATCGGGAAGGGGGGAACGCTCAAGGCCGACTCGGCGCTGTTCGTCCCCGATTCCCTTCTGCACGACTCGAAGCACGCGGGACTGAGTTGCACGAGTTGCCACCCGGCGTTCGCCAGCGGCTACCCGCACCGTATTACGGGACCGTTCGCCGTTCCGTGCCAGAGCTGTCACCAGAAGGAGGGGGAGGACTGGGCACGGTCGATCCACGCGCGCGACGCGGTCACGGGTGGAAGCGCGCCCACGTGCGCGACCTGCCACGGGACGCACCACGTGCTCGGGCCCGACGATCCCCGCTCGCCGATCTACCCGTTGAACGTGGCCTCGCTGTGCGGTGGTTGCCATGCGAATCCCAAGATCATCGGCACGTACTTCGGCGCGGCCGACCAGGCGCAGGCTCGGACGGCGGTGGCGAACTACTACAAGACGGTCCACGGGACGGCCATGAGCAAGGCCGGGCTGGTCGTTTCGGCCACGTGCAGCGATTGCCACGGCGCGCACCTGATCCTGCCGCCGGATTCGGCACAATCCACGATCAACCGCGCCAACATCGCCTCGACCTGCGGCAAGTGCCACGTGGGCGTGCTCGAAACCTTCGGTCAGTCGTCGCACGGCCAGGCGCTGCTCAGCGGGGCGAAGACGCCCACCGGGCACTCGGCGCCGGTGTGCATCGACTGTCACCCGGCGCACCATCTCGTGTCGGCATCCGACCCGGTGTGGTTCCGGGGCGTGGTCCAGGAATGCGGCTCGTGCCACGAGCAGCAATACAAGACGTACTTCGAGACCTACCACGGCCAGGTCACGGAACTCGGCTTCGGACTCACCGCGAAGTGCAGCGACTGCCACACGGCGCACGACATGCTGCCGGCCACGGATCCCAGGTCCTCGGTCTACCCGACCAACCTGGTGAAGACCTGCAGCCAATGTCACCCGACCGCCAACGCGAACTTCGTCCAGTATCAGCCCCACGGAGACCCGCGCAACCGGCACGCGTATCCGCGCCTGTTCTGGACGTGGCTCTTCATGACCTCACTGCTGGTGGGCGTCTTCCTCTTCTTCGGGTCGCACACGCTGCTGTGGCTGGGTCGGATCACCGTCGATCGCCTGCGCGGCCGGCCCACGCATGACGCCGAGCCGCCTGTCAAGACAGAGGAGGAGAAGACGGAGGGGGACAAACCATGAAGAAGCCCATGGCCGTTTCGGACCAGGGGCAGGGCGCCTACATCACGCGCTTCGGACCCGTCGAACGGACGATCCACGCACTCGTGATCATTTCGTTCCTAGGCCTCGTGACCACGGGCATACCGCTCCGTTTCGCGTACGCGACCTGGGCCGGGCCGTTCATGCGGTTCCTCGGTGGGCCCGGCTCGGCCGGGTTCATTCACCGGGTGTGCGCCGCCATAACGTTCGGCTACTTCTTCATCCACCTGGCCGCGGTGACGCGCAACCTGATCAGGGCCGAGGACAAGAAGTCCATCTTCTGGGGCCCGCGCAGCATGGTCCCCCAGCCCAAGGACATCCGCGACGTCGTGGGCATGTTCAAGTGGTTCCTCGGCCTCGGACCCCATCCGAAGTTCGATCGCTATAGCTACATGGAGAAGTTCGACTACTGGGCCGTGTTCTGGGGCGTGGCCATCATCGGCGGCTCCGGGTTGTTGCTCTGGTTCCCCACGTTCTTCGCGCGGTTTCTGCCAGGGTGGGTGTTCAACATGGCCACGATCGTGCATGGCGATGAAGCGTTGCTCGCGTTGGGCTTCATCTTCACGATCCACTTCTTCAACGTGCACCTGCGTCCTGAGAAGTTCCCCATCGACCTCGTGATCTTCACGGGGCGGGCGAGGACGGAGTACTTCGAAGACGAGCATCCGCTGGAGTACGAGCGGGACCGGCGGGCGGGCCGTCTGGAGTCACTGCAGGCAGCGCCGCCGTCGCGCGCGACCTACCTCTGGTCACTGGGCCTCGGTTTCGCGGCGCTGGCCGTGGGAGTCTTCCTGGTCCTGCTGGTGATCTACGCTCTCGTGAGCTGAGACAGACTGATGAACGAGGTCCGGCGCCGGCTCATCCGTGGTCTCGTGGCCGGGCTGGTCACGGCGGTTCTCGTCGCATGGACGCCGGCCCGGCAGCAACCGAAGCCGCAGAGCAATGCGGTGGCGGCGTCGTCCGACACCGTGCAGCTCGACTGCACGAGCTGTCATCCCAGTGTCCATGCCACGATGGTGATTGGCGCGCGGGGCGCGTCGGCTCGCTGCATCACGTGCCACGCCGGGGCGCACGAGGCCATCCAGACGCTGTATACCGGGAAGGGCGCGGATACGGCACTCCGGCCCGACCGGATGTTCCTGGCCCGGGTCGAGTGCCGCTCCTGCCACACGGATTCGGTTCTGGCGGCCAGGGCCGCTGCGCCGCGACTGGCGGCCATCACGGGGGCGTGCACGAGCTGTCACGGCACGCGGTTCCAAAGCATGCTGCCGCGCTGGAACGAGGGGATGAACCGGCGCAGCCGGATCACCGGCGCATACGTCACCGCCGCCACCGCGGACCGCCGCCTCGCCGCCCGGGCCGGCACTCATGCCTTGCTGGAGTCTGCGGGGGCGGACGTCGCGTTGGTCGTCAACGGTGGCGGACTGCACAACGTGGTGGGTGCTGACGCGCTGCTGCGGTCGGCGATCCGAAAGGTCGGGTCCGCGTACAACGACGCCGGTCTTCCGGTGCCGCCTCCCCCCGTGCTGGGGCCGGATCCCGCCACCGTCTCGTGCGCCTACTGCCATTACGGCGTCGAGACCGTGAGCGACACGATCTTCGGGCAGACGTTCAACCACGCGGACCACGTGGTCGGTGCCGAAATCGCCTGCACCCGATGCCATTCCTCCGCGAACTACTTCATGGCCGGTGGCGGCCAGGTCGACCCCGCGCACGGCAAGACGACCGTGACCGCGGCTGCATGCAGCGAGTGTCACCACGTCAACTCGTCATTGGCCTGCACCACGTGCCACAGCCGCGAGGCCCTGGGGGCCCGGCCCGAGCTGGTGACGTTGTCGCTCCACCTGCAACAGGCGGGCGCGCCGGCTTTGCGCGAAGTCGCATTCCGGCATGGCGCCCACCCCGCTCTCGAATGCACCAGCTGTCACACGTCGCGCACGGCGGTCACGACGGTCGCGTCGTGCACGAGTTGCCACGAGGCGCACCATCGGCAGGCCGCTGACTGCACGATCTGTCATGGCACGAAGCTGCTGGCGGCCCACACGGCGGCCGACCATCTGGCCTGCGCGCAATGCCATGCGCGAGCGACCCTCGAGCTGCTCACGGGAGACCGTACGCTCTGCCTGACCTGCCACGTGGACCGGCGCGGGCACCACCCGAGCCAGGAGTGCGCACCCTGCCATCTGCAGATGTCGCCGGCCGAGGTGCGGGCCAGGATCCTCGGGCGCAAGCCCTAGCCCGTCAGCATCTCGCGTCCGGCGTCCGTTCTGCGGGGCAGGCCCTTCAGGTTGAGCACGACTTCCCGGGCCACTAGGCGCAGGATCCCGCCAAGCCGGAAATTGTGCAGGAACGCGCCCGGCGGGAACAGCTCGGCCTTGTCGTTGACCGTCGCTTCGGAGAAGGCGCGGATCTCCCCGACCAGCGCGCTGTGGACCGCCGGGTCCAGTTCGCCGCCTCCGGCTTCGGCCAGGCGGCGTCGCAGCGCCCGGGCCGAAGCCATTCGCCCGGCAACGGCAGCGGCCCGCTCCGGCTCGATTCTGCCGAATTTGGCCTTGAGGGCGTTGAGGCGCTCGGCGCCGTCGTAGGTGGCATCCACGATCTCGGCCCGTGTCATGAGGTCCGTCGAGTAGTTCAGGAACGACTCCCAGTCCCGGTTCTCGTCGAGGAGCGCGCGGTGCTCGGCCAATGTACGCGCGCGGAGCCGGTAACCCTGCGCCTCAGCCTGCTCGAAGCCCTCGCTGCCGGGATCGATGAATGGCCCCATGGGGGTGACGTACGCCGATAGCCGGCGGTCGAAGCGCTGGAAGAACCCTTCGACGACGTCCACCATCTCGAGGACGTTGCGATAGCTCTGGCCAGGAAGCCCGACCATGAAGAACATGTCCAGATTCTCGCAGCGCAGCGCGAGCATGGAGGCGATTCCCGCCTCGAGCTGCGCGTTCGTGTAGCTGGCCTTTCCGAGTCGGGCGCGCACCGCTTCGTCGTGGCTCTCTGGCGACAGCTCGGCGCCCCAGTGCGGGAGTGCGTCGTCGATGAGGCGGAGCAGGTTCGCCGGCGGCGGCTCGAAGAACTCGAATACGATGCGGTTCGTGATCCGCGTACGGCCGAGTGCCTCGACAACGGCTTGCGCGTATTCCGGGCCCCCGTCGTTGATGTCGCCGACCAGAAAGACCGGCGCCCGCGTGATCGAGGCGAGCGACCGGGCCTGCGCGGCGATCGCCTCGGGGCTTCGGAGCAGGGGGTGGTGCGCCTGCATGAATCTCTTGAACGCGAAGTCAGAGGCGCCGCACGTGACGCATCCGCGCGCGCAGCCGCGCACCGTCAGCACCGCCGTGATCGGGTGGCGCCACCACGCGTGGAACGGGACGCTGGTCCAGAAGTCCAGATGGCCGACTACCGACCCGACCATCATGCCGACGTCGAGGTCGTATTCGTCGAGTGACGAGGGAGCGAACGACGCCGGATTGACGACCACCGCCCCGTTCCGCTTCCACGTCAGGTTGGGCACGCGCTCGAACCGCCGTTCGCCCTCGAGCTCCCGCACGAGGGCCAGCAGGCAGGGCTCGGTCACGCTGCCGCGCAGCACGAAGTCCACGGCTGGGTCGCGAATCAGTTCCTCGTGGAAATAGCTCGACGAGATCCCGCCGAACACGACCGGGATGTCCGGGTGCAGCCGCTTGAGCAGCGCTGCGACCTCGGGCCCGCCCTGCGCGTGAGGCAGCCAGTGGAGATCGATGCCGAAGAGTCTGGGCCGGAATCGGCGCAGGAACCGCTCCGGCCGGAACCGCCGGCTGCGCATCATGCGCAGCGCCAGGTTCACGATGCGCGTCCGGTAGCCGTGGCGGCGCAGGTACGCGGCCAGGGTCACGAAGCCGATCGGGTACATCTCGAAGATCGGCGACGAGGGGATGACGTCGCTTATCGGACCATAGAAAATGGTCCGCTCGCGAAAGTCGTATATGCTCGGCGGATGTATGAGAACGACGTCTGGCTGGCTCAGTGCCCCTTCCCCGGGGCGGGAGATGGAACCGCTCCGCGCGCGGCTCCCATGGCCGGTATTCGGTGGCAGGTCTCGCACGCCCGTCCCGGGAAGTGGTCGGTGCGTGTGGCGTGACACGCCGTGCAGATCTGGCGGGTCCAGTGGTCGAGCTGCGGCACGGTCTTGTGACACTGGCTGCACGCCACGTGGTTCGCAACCTTGTGCTTGGCCAGCACGCCGCCGCGATGGCAGCTCAGACACGCCGCCTGCGGCTGGTGGTGCTGCTGGTGGCAGTTGTCGCAGTTGAGGTCGCGCGGGCTCATATCGGTGGACGTGTGGCAAGCGCTGCACGCCAGGTTCGCGGCCAGGTGCGGCCGGTGCGAGAAATCACCGGTCGGCAGGTGGAACGTATCCGCCGGGGCGCCGGCCGGCCCGGCGTGACAGCGCGCGCAGTTGGCCACCGGTTGCACCGCAGGATGGTGGCACGCATCGCAGCTCGCGGCACTCAGGGTGATGCCGCCGTGCTGTGCGAATGGCGTGTGGCATGTGCTGCACGGGAGCCCGCCGCGGAGCACGTGGGCCGTGTGGTCGAAGCGCTTTCCCTGGAAGCTGCCCTTTTGCTGCTCGATCCCCAGGTGGCATTGCAGGCACTGGTTCTCGCTGACCGGCGGGCCGAGGTCCACGTTCGGCACGCGGTACGGCAGTCCCCCTTCCTTCACCGCCTGCCGGACCAGGCTCAAGGACGCCCGCAGCAGCTGGTCGGCGTACACGATGTTGTGCGCGCCCTTGCCCGAACGCACAAATTCCACGTTCTGACGGGCCAGGCCAAGCAGACTATCGGCCACCGCACGGCGACCGAGTGGAACCGCGGACGCGGCCGACTGCGCGGCATTCACGACGGGTCCGACGAGCTGGACCTTTCGTTGCATCCCGGTCTCCCATCCGGGAAGCACGTTGGCGTACTTGATGCCGTGGCACGACATGCACGACGACTCGCTGGCCACGTTGACCGTGTCATGGCCCGGCAGCTTGGCTGCCTGGTTGTGGCACGCCACGCAGGCCACCCGGGCGGTGTACATGGCGCTGGGCGTCTGCGGGGCGCCGTGACCGCCCACGCCGGCGTACAGACGCTGCACGTCCTGGTGCACTCTGCTGTGACAGCTCTTGCAGTCGAGTTCCACCGTCGTGGTGAGGGCCACGATGCGATGGTCGAGGCTGGTGTGGCACTGCACGCACGGAATGTTGTGCTGCGAGACGTGCACCTGGTGCAACAACGTGGGGTTGTTGAACTGCGCCAGCCGGGCGGGCTCGTTGTGGCAGCTGACGCACCGCGCCTGATCCGCGGCGCCCGTGCCGTCCGTGACCTTGTTGTGACAGGACAGACAGTCGATCCGGTCCTTGACGTATTGGGCGTGGTCGATGACGTAGCCTTCCGGCGACGTGACCGTGGGGGGCGAGGGGTGGCAGCCCGTGCAGCCGCCCAGCGGTTGGCCCGCCGGACGATCCTTGAAATGACAGAGGAAGCACGTGGCCTCCGTGACCGCGATGTGCGAGCCCTGCACGATCTGGGAATGGCAGCTCGTGCAGTGCAGCTGCATGCCGCGGCGCACTTCACCCAGGTGCGTTGTATGGTCGAACTGCACGCCCTTGAACTCGACGCGACCCTCGATCAGCCGGTTGGAGTGGCAGCCTGAGCGCAGGCACGACGCATCCTGGATCTCCGCCCAGGGACGCGTGGTGGTGGCGCCCGTGAAGTCCTTCACCACCATGTTCGCGGCCTGGATCTTGGTCATGGCTTCGGCCTTGATCCCCGGGGCGATGTGGCACTGGATGCAGGGAATGTTCCGATGCGTGGACGTGGTCCACGACTTGTAGTACGGCTGCATGATGTGGCAGCTGCCACAGAACCAGGGCTGGCTGGAGACCTCGACGAACGTCACGGTGCCCAGCGCTACGAGGATGATCGTGAGGATGCTGACCGGAATGAGGACCCGGCCTATCCGCGAGATGCGCCGGCGCACCGTGGGTGACATCTACCTACCCTTCCCGGTGGTCGTCGCGCACCCTCCGCAGAGCCCTCAGCGCAAGCCACGCCAGCACGACGGCCGAGAGCGACAGGAACCACACCGGCAGCAGGACGAGCTTGTGTTCCCAGCGCTGGTCCTGGCTCGCGTCCGCGGCGTCGGTCAGGTCCACCGATACGGAACCCACCCGGCGGCCGAGATCGTCGATCTTCTCGAGATCGAGACCGTGCTGGGCCTGCGCGATCTGCAGGTAGTACGTCAAGGCCTCCTGGTACCGGAACCTGTAGTAGCCCACCGGGCGGCCCGCGAGCGACATCTTGTCCACCGCACGCTTGGCCGACTCCATGTCCTGACTCGCCTGCGCCACGCTGCGCTGGAGATCGATGCCCATCTGGTGAAGCCGGGCATCCGATGCGTGGCACTTGTCGCACGTCTCACCGATATTCACGATGGGCACGACTTCCGTGCTGTGGTTCGTGTGGCATGCCAGGCAGCCGCGCAGCTTGCCGGCTCGGGAAGCCGCGCCGTGCGGTCCCTCGGCGAACGCCTGGTCCACCAGGGCGTGGCACTGCCCGCAGACGTTGGCCACTTCGGTGCCCGTAGGAGGAAGCGCGGAGTGGGCGCCGTGACACGAGATGCACGTCGGAGCCGCGAAGTCGTGCTTCTGGAACAGGGCCACTCCGTGCGCGCTGCTGCGGAACTGATCGAACTGATCCGTACGCAGATGGTACTTCGCCATGAACTTCTGGTCCGAATGGCAATGCGCGCAGGTGCTCGGGATGTTGGTCGGATAGACCTGGCTGCGGGCGTCGTACGGCGGGTAGATGATATGCGTCCCGTGACAGTCCGTACACGTGGGCGCGTCCGTGTTATGCGCGCCGAACAGCAGTTGGCCGTGCTTGCTCGTCCGGAACTGCGAGAGCTGGCCTGTGGGCAGCCCGTACTCTCGCATGCGGTTCGGATCCGAATGGCAGGAGCCGCACAGCAGGGCGGTCTGGACCTTGTCAGGCGCGCCGATGAAGCCGCCCTGGTGGGCGTCCGGCAGGGTGCGCGAGTTGACGTTGCCCCCGTGGCAGTCGACGCAGCGGACCCCGTGCTGTGAGTGGACGCCGACGGTCGCGGCCTCGCGCTGCGCCGCGTGGCAGGCGAGGCAGCCGTTGGCGGTGTCGCCGCCCGCCATGCGGCCCTGCAACTGCGCCGCCTGCATCGCCCGCGCAGCCACGGGCACGGTCGCGAGAGCGGCCATTGCCAGCAGGACCCTGATCACGGCGCGTCTCATCGGGGGCCTCGGGAGCTCGAGGTGCTCCCAGGCTGCGCAGCCGGGGGCACGGGCAAGACGTTCGGCCGCGTGGGCGCAATGCTCGGCAGCGGGGGCCCGGGCGTCATCACGGGCTGCGCGGTCGGTGCCGACTCCCGGGAGCCCGCCACTGGCGCGGCCCGCAATTGCCGGCCGGCTACCCAGGCGACCCCGAATCCGAGGAAGAACACCACCCCCAGGATGGCCACGATCGGGCGCTTTCTGAGACGGCGCTCCGGCGATCGATCGAAGAGTGGCACGAGAGCCATGGAGGCGCCGAGCAGGAGGAACCCGCCGAAACCCCACCCCCCCAGGTAGTAGATCAGGGCACGCGACACATCCGCCACGACCCACGTCGAAAGCATGGACGCCGGCGGCTGCGCTGGGTTCGCCTGCGCCGCCGTATCGCGCGGGTAGAGCACCGCCGCCGTGACCAGCACGGACACGACCAGCACACCCACGATCAGGGAACGCAGGAAATGATCCGGAAAGAACCGTATGCCGGATTCATCGTCCGGGCCCACGTCCTCGACGTCCGGCCGGGGCGGCGGTGCGATGCCGTGCTTTCGCACCAGCGTGAAGTGCAGCACCAGCAACGCGAGCGCGACCCACGGCAGCACGATCACGTGCAGCGCGAAGAACCGGCTCAGCGTGGCGCCCGAGACGAGCGGATCGCCTCGCAGGATCTCGACGAGGGGGCCGCCTGCCAGCGGCACGTGGCCCAGGATGCGCAGACCCTGCGTGACCGTCCAGTACGACCATTGGTCCCAGGGAAGCAGGTAGCCCGTGGCGCCGAACGCGAAGATCACGAAGAGCAGAAGCAGTCCGACCAGCCAGTTCGTCTCCCGCGGCGGCTTATAAGCGGCGCCGAAGAAGACACGGGCCATGTGGACCAGCGCTGCGAGCACCACCAGGTTGGCGGCCCAGACGTGAACGTCGCGCATGAGCCAGCCGAAGCTCACGCCGGAGACGATCGTCTGGATGCTCTGGTATGCCTCCTCCGCCGAGGGCCGGTAGTAGAAGGAGAGCAGCACTCCCGTCACGACCAGGATGATGAACAGCAGGTAGGCGATGCCGCCGAAGGCCTGCCTCCAGCCGGCATAACGCGACAGGCGGTGGTGCAGCGACGTGCGGAACGCCTGGTCGATGGGAAGCTGGGTGTCGATGGGCCCATAGAGCAGGCCGATGAAGCGCAGGATCGCGAGCAGGCTGGCGTCCGTGCTGGCTTTCAGATCGTCCCAGATGCGCTGGCTCCACGCAGCGGTCGCACTCCGAGCACGCCCCAGCATCTTATGGCCTCCCCACGTACACGACGCTGTCGCGCACGAACACGGGATACCGTTGCAGCGGCAACGTCGTCAGGCCCCGCACCACGTTGCCCTGCAGATCGTACACGATGTAGGTGCATGGAGAGAGCACGCGCAGCGAGGTCTGGTCCCAGTTCAGGATGCAGCCGTCGGTGGGCGACGTGCCCTGCAATCCCGCGTACGTCCCTTCCCCGGTCCGCACGACCAGGATGACCTGGTCACCCCAGTCTACGACGCGGCTGGCGCCCACCGGGAATCGGGCCACGGGCGCCACGACGAACGCGGGTTGCAACTCCGCGAGCTGAAGACGTTCGGGTGGCAACAGGTACAGGAGGCCGGCCAGCGCCAGTGCGACCACCATCAGCACCACGATACCGCCCAGCAGATATTCGCTGAAGCCAGGCTCCCACTGCCCATTGCCGGCTTCGGACTCCGTTGTCGGCGACGTCACATCCGCACCGCTCCACCTGCGCCAAATCTCATCGTTGCGATCCGGAATGAAGTCGCAAGCACAATTTTCCTCTGCTTTCCGTAGGCCGTTGGGGCCGGGTTCTCTACCGCCTCGAGGCCGCTAAAGGGATCCGCGCCTCAACCTACCGGGCACTCGGGACGAGTCTGTCGGGAAAATCCCGACTCTCTGTCGGGTCCGCAAGAGGCGCCGGCCGGGAGCCGCCCGGTGAAACGGCGGCGCCGTCAGGGCTCGGTGGGCGGCCGGTGCTCTTCGTCATCGTGGAGCATGCGCACCGCAGGCGTGTCGAGATCGTCGAACTGCCCGCGATTGGTGGCCCAGACGAACGCCGCCACTGCAGCGCCAACCACGAGAAGCGCCAACGGCACCACGATGTAGATGACGCTCATGCCGCACCTCCATCAAAGGTGCGGGCCCGCCATGAGCTGAGCACCACGGTGAGCGAACTGGCCGGCATCATGAGCGCGGCCAGCAGCGGATTGAGTGCACCAGCCATGGCGAGCCCGGCACCCGCGATGTTGTACACGAGCGAGAACGCCAGATTGCGGCGAATCACGCCCATCGTCCGCTCGGCGCCCAGCACCAACTCGACCAGCGGCTCCAGCCCTGGCCGCGTCAGGTAGACGTCGGCGGTCGCCAGACACGCCTCCGCGCCGCCGTGCACGCCCACCCCCACCGACGCGGCGGCGATCGCCGCCGCGTCGTTCACGCCATCGCCCACCATCACCACGGCGCGGCGGGTTTCGCGCCGCGCCGCCTCGACCGCGTGCAACTTGTCCTCCGGCGACGCACCGCCCCTGCACACGCCGTCCGGCAGTCCCACGTCGCGGGCCACCGATGCCACCACCGCCGGCGCGTCGCCCGAGAGCAACGCGACGTCCCATCCACGGGCGCGGAGGGCGGCAATCGCCCCGGCAGCGCCGCGACGCACCGGGTCGCCCAGGCTTGCGGCCGCGACGATCGCCCCGTCCACGGCGACGAGCACCGGGGTGAGATCCGGGTGCAGGGCGCCCTTCCGGATTTCGCCTGCGGCCGCGGCCCGCGCGCGTACGAACGCCGGCGCGCCCACGGCCACCCGACGACCGTCGACCATCCCCGCTACACCGCCGCCCATGGTGTGCACCGTGTCATCGGCCTGCGGGGTCGTCACGTCGGGCCAGGCGGCGCGGAACCCTTCGGCGATGGGATGCGTGGAGCCGGCCTCGCACGCCAACACCATCGGCTTCACCCAGTCAGGCCCCTCCCACTGCACGAGTGCCGTGTGGCCCGCCGTCACCGTGCCCGTCTTGTCGAGCAGCAGCATGCCGGGACGCGCCAGCGTCTCCAGCGCATCGCCTCCCTTGATGAAGATGCCGGCCCGGGCCGCCCGGCCGATCGCTGCCGAAACCGCCAGCGGCGTGGACAATGCCAACGCGCACGGGCAGGTCACGATGAGCAGCGCGATGGCGTTGTCCACGGCCCGCGCCGGATCGCGAAACTCCCATATTATAAATGTAATAGTCGCGAGCGCGAGCACGACGGCCACGAACCAGGCCGCCATTCGGTTGGCGGTCTCGACCACCGGGGCGCGGCGGCGGCCGCTCTCCTCCACCTGTTGCAGTAGCTTGGCCACCCGGCTCGATTCACCGGCCTGCTCCACACGCACGCGAATGGGGGACGACAGGTTCACCGTCCCGGCGAACACGGGGGTCCCCACCTCCGCCGACATGGCGTGTGACTCGCCGGTGAGCAGCGCCGTGTCGAGTTGCGACCGGCCGGCGGTGATCACGCCGTCGGCGGCCAGCGTCTCGCCCGCCCGGACCTCGAGTTCGGCACCCGGGAGCAGTGCCTCGGCGGGGACCATCCGCGTCGCGCCGTCGGGCTCGATGACCCGCGCCGTGGACGGAGTGAGCGAATAGAGCAGCTCGGCCCCGTCGGCCGCCGCGCGCTGGCCGCGCTGCTGCAGGTAGCGGCCCACGAGCAGCAGGAAGATGAGCAGCGCCAGTCCGTCGAAGTAGATCGGCCCGCTGTCGCGGATGGTGTTGATCGCTCCCTGCGCATAGCCCACGGCGAGGCCGAGGGCCACGGGCACGTCCATGTGGAGCGTGCGCGTGCGGAGCGCCGCCCACGCGCCGGCGAAGAAGATCCGGCCGGGCCAGAACAGGGCCGGCGTGACGAGCAGGAAGCTCACCCAGCGGAAGAACAGTTGCCATTGATGCTCCATGCCGCCGCCCCATCCCGCGTAGAGCGCGAACGCGGCCAGCATGATGTTGCCGGCGATCGCGCCCGCGACCCCGATGCGCACGAGCATGGCCCGGTCTTCGCGCCGCCGTATGGCCTCGCGCTGCACCCCTCGGAACGGGTGCGGCGGATAGCCCAGCGAGTCGACCATCCGGGCCACCCGCGAGAGCGGCACCGTGGCCGGATCCCACTCCACGCGAGCCAGTGACCGCCGGATCTCCAACTCGCCGCGCACCACGCCCGGCAGGAGCAGCGGCACGCGTTCCACGAGCCACACGCACGAAGCGCAGTGCACGCCTTCGAGGTACAGATCCACCTGGGCCCGCCCGCCGGGCAGCGGCCGGACATATAACTTCTGGAATGCCTCGTGGTCGAACTCCTCGTAGCCGCGGCCGGTCGGACTCACCGAAACGCCCCGCGGCTCGCCCAGCCGGTAGTACTGGTCCAGGCCGTGTTCGTGCAGGATCTCGTACGCCGCGCGGCAGCCGGTGCAGCAGAACTGGCGCGGTGCCGCAGGCGCGATGAGTCCGCTGGGCACCGGGAGTCCGCAGTGCGTGCACGTCACCGCGGACGGTGCGTCGGCGCGGGCACCCACCGCGGGCGCCAGCGCGGTGCGTTCAGCGGCCGGCACGGCTCGAGTCCATCGCCGTCGCCGCGGGCGCCGCCGCCGGCGTGCCGTCGTGCATGCGCATGCGCATGGCGGGCGGGTGCACGCGTCCGGCAATGGAGAGCAGACCGAGCACCAGCACCAGCGCCGCGCTGGCCAGAGGGAGCCGCCGGGCGACCGGACCGAGCACTCGCTGCGCGCCGAGCCCGAGCCCGAGGAGCACGGGCAGGGTGCCCAGCCAGAACGCGAACATCACGCCGGCGCCGGCGAGCGGGCTGCCAGTTCCGCCGGCAGTGACCACGAACGTGTACAGCCAGCCGCAGGGCAGGAGCGTGGTCAGCAACCCGGTGACGGCGGCACGGGCTACCGGCGGCCGGTCGCGCACCGCCACGAGGGCGGCGCCCAGCCGGCGCCTGGCCCACTCCGGGGCCAGGGTTCCCGGCACGCGCACGCCGAGCGACGCGGCGATGATGCCGAGCGCCCAGGCCACCATCAGCGTGCCCGCCAGGACGGCGGCGGCCCGGCTCATCCCGGCGAAGCGGCCCAGGTCGTCCACCCGGGCGCCGATAGCGCCGGCGACGATTCCCAGCGCCACGTACGACACGAGCCGGCCGCCGTTGTAGGCGAGGTGGGCCGGCAGGTTGGCCATTCCGCGCGGCGTCGACGCGCCTGAGTACACGCACACGAAGCCACCGCACATTGCCGCGCAGTGGATGCTTCCTACCAGGCTGGCGACGAGCACGCCCAGCAGCAGGGTCATGTGCCGTCAGCCGCCGGTACCGCCTCGACGCGCGACGTGGAGGTGAACCGTTGGCGGCCCCGCATCACGTCGAACTGCAACTCCCACACCCCGCCGTGTTTGACCGGCAGCCGCACGGCATAGCCGGTGGAATCGCGTGCCAGCGTCGTGTCGATGACGTCGTTGGCCCGGGCGTTGAAGAACGCTGCGACCTTGACCTTCGCATCGCGGATCTCGGCGCCCGACGCGTCGCGGAGTGTGATCCGGAGCAGCGCGCCGTTGTGCATGGTGAACGCGGCGAGCGTCGGCGAGAGCTGCCACCCAAGGGCCAGGTTCTGCCGCTTCTGGGCCATCGTGCTGTCCCAGTCCACAGCCTTCTGGTAGTAGTCGGGCTCGATGGCAAACGAGGGATCGTCGTTGGCTACCCGATACATCACGATATTGATGCCCACAGTGGCAGCGAGGATGACAACGACACCGATGGGCCACCCGGTCCCGCGCTTCATGGCTCATTCCCTCCCGCGCCGCGCTCGGCGTCGCTGTGGTCATCGTGATCCGAGTGTTCGGGGCCCACCAGACGGTACGGCACGTCGCCGCTGAACCCGGCGCCGTCGGTGACGTGAACGGTGACGTTGCGCCCGCCGTTCTGAAACGAGGCGGCCGGCAGCAGCACGAACAGCGCCATCGCGTCGGTCTGCCCGGCCGCCACCGGCAGCGGATCGTCCGGCGCGATCACCGAACCGTCATCCACGCCGGTGACGCTCACCCGGTACTCGTGATCGCGGTTCGAGCGGTTGGTGATCTTGACGCGCAGCTGATTGGCCACGCGCCCGTCAGCTTCGGTCACGTAGGGCTCGCCCCTGCCGCGCAGCACGGTCAAGTCGGCCGGCGCCTTGGTGCCGAGGGCGAACAGAAACCCCCCGAACGTGATGGCGAGCGCCGCCGGGTAGAGCACCGTGCGCGGCCGGAGCTTGTGTACGGCGGCGCCTTCGAGGGCGGCCCGGGACGAATAGCGGATGAGGCCCGGCGGCTTGCCCACGCGGGCCATGATCTCGTCGCATGCGTCGGCGCACTGGGTGCAGTGGATGCACTCCATCTGCAGCCCGTCGCGAATGTCGATGCCGGTGGGGCAGGTGATCACGCAGGCGCCGCAATCAATGCAGTCACCGGCGCCCGTGCGGTCCTTGCCCCGGGCGCGCGGCTCGCCGCGCGCGCTATCGTAGGCCACGATCAGCGATTGCCGGTCGAGGAGCACGGACTGCCAGCGGCCATACGGGCAGGCCACGAGGCACGTCTGCTCGCGGAACCAGGTGAAGTCGGTCATGATCCCGAACGTCGTGAGCGCCATGATGGCGAACGACGTCGGATGGTCCAGGGGAGAGCGCCGCACCCACAGCAGCAGCCGGTCGATGCCCACGAAGTAGGCCAAAAAGGTGTGCGCCAGAAACAGCGACAGCAGCAGGTAGACGCCGTACTTGGCCAGCCGCCGTGCGTGCAGTTGGCCACGCAGGCCTTCGCGATCGAGTTGCAGCGAGCCGCTGCGCCCGCCCTCGAACAGCCGCTCGATGGGACGGTACAGGAACTCCATGTACACCGTTTGCGGGCAGCCCCAGCCGCACCATACGCGGCCCGCCAGCGCCGTCATCAGGAAGATCCCGATGAGGATGCTGGCCATGAGCAGCATGAGGAGCAGCGTGTCCGTGGGAAGGAACGTTGTGCCGAACAGCGTGAACTGACGGTCGGGCAGGTCGAGCAGCACCAGCGGCTTTCCGTTCATCCGCAGGTACGGGATAATGAAAAACACGAACATCAACACGTAGGCCACGACCCGCCGCCGGTGCCAGAACTTGCCGGGCGACGGCTTCGGGCGGATCCAACGGCGTGAGCCGTCGACGTTGAGCGTCGGGAGGACGCGTTCGGTGGCGGCCGGAGGAGCGGTCATTCGGGGCGGTCGACTTTCACGCCTTGCGGCGCCTTCGGGTTGGGCGGGTTGGTGCCGTGGAGTCCGTAGTACACGTACACGGCGACGTCGTTGATCTGCTCGGGCTTGAGGAACTTGCCCCAGTTGGGCATGCCCTTGTCCAGCACGCCTTCGGTGATCGTCCGGTGAACGTCGACGAGCGTCCCGCCGTGCAGCCAGTAGTCGTCGGTCAGGTCAGGACCGATGAGCCCGCCGCCGTCGGGACGGTGGCACGGCGCGCAGTTGGTGACGAACACTTCCTTGCCGGCGGCCAGCGCCTGCGGGTTCTTGCCCAACGCGGCCAGCGTGGCGGCGTCGGCCCCCGCCGAGGGCGGCGGGAAGCGCTTGGCCGCCTCGGCCACCGACGCGTTGTAGTCGGCAATGCGGCCCGGCCCGCGCAGGACGTGCCACGGGTCGAGCCCGTAGACGATCGCGAAGATGATCGTGGCCCAGAAAATCCAGACCCACCACCGCGGCATCGGGTTGTCGTATTCCTGGATGCCGTCGTAGTTGTGATCGAGCAGGCGGTCCTGGTCGTGGTTATCGGTCGGCATGGTCGGTTGGGCGGTCAGGGGGCGGGTTGGGAGTGGACGGCGACGCGTCGTCCTCGAGCGGCAGATTGGCCACGTGCTGCCAGGTGGAGCGTTTGGCGAACAGCACGCGGGCGAGAATCGCGAGGAACACGGCGAGGAAGATGACGAGCGCGATGTCGGCGTAGATGTGCAGGCCGGCACCGGCCACGACGTCGGACAACGACTTCATGGGGTACTGCCTCCGGCCGATTTGGCGGGGGCCGGCGTCGGCGCCGTGCCCACGGCGGGCGCGGCGGGCGCTGAGACGTGCGTCGCGTCCCACCCGAGCCGCTGCAGGTACGCGACGAGCGCGATGATCTCCTTGTCCTGCAGGTTCTTCGGGCCGCCCTGCTGGGCGACCGTGTCGGCGATCAGCGCCGCCTGCGCGCGCGCCATCTTGGGCGCGTTCCCCTCGATCACGGCGCTGCCGTACGGCACGCCCAGCATGGCCATCACGTCTACCTTCTTCTGGATGGACGCGAAGTCGAGGTCGTCGGTGAGCAGGAACCCGTACGGTGGCATGATCGACCTCGGCGTGATCGCCCGCGGATCCTGCATGTGGCGCACGTGCCAGAGATCGGGGTACTTGCGGCCCTCGCGCGCCAGGTCGGGCCCGATGCGCCGCGAGCCCCACTGAAACGGGTGGTCATAAATGAATTCGCCGGGCTTGGAATACTCGCCGAATCGCTCCGTCTCCCAGCGGAAAGGGCGGATCATCTGCGAGTGGCACAGGTAGCACCCCTCGCGCACGTAGATGTCGCGGCCCGCCAGCTCGAGCGGCGTGTATGGCTTGACCGACGCAATCGTGGGCACGTTCTCGCGGATCAGGAACGTGGGAATGATCTCGAACAGCGAGGCGACGGCCACCGCGACGATCACCATCACGGTGAACAGCAGCCAGCGGCCCTCCCACACACGGTGCCAGTTGAGGCTCGTGAATCGCGCCCAGGCGCCCGTGGGCGCGCCACCGTGTGTCTCCTCCCTGGCCTCCAGCGCTAGGGGCGCCGCCTGGATCACCGGCACGGCGTACACCGCGGGCCGGTTGCGCCACGTCATGAGGATGTTCCAGCCGAACATGAACATGCCGACTATGTACAATCCGCCCCCGACGGCGCGCATCCACCACATCGGAATGACCCGGACGACGGTCTCGATCCAATCCGGATACGCCAGCCGTCCGGTCTGGTCGAACGCCCGCCACATCAGTCCTTCGGTGACGCCCGCGCTGTAGATCGCCACCACGTACAGCAGGATGCCGAAGCTGCCGATCCAGAAGTGCCATTCGGCGAGCTTCTTGCTGTAGAGCTCGGTCTGGAACAGCCGCGGCAGCAGCCAGTAGATCATGCCGAACGTCATGAACCCGTTCCACCCCAGCGTGCCGGTGTGCACGTGGGCGATAATCCAGTCGCTGTAGTGGGCCAGGGCGTTGACGCTCTTCACGGAGAGCATCGGGCCTTCGAACGTGGACATGCCGTACGCCGTCACGGCCACCACGAAGAACTTGAGCACCGGATCTTCCACGACCTTGTTCCACGCGCCGCGCAGCGTGAGCAGGCCGTTGATCATGCCGCCCCACGACGGCATCCAGAGCATCACCGAGAACGCCATCCCGAGCGTCGACGCCCACTCGGGGAGCGCGGTGTAGTGCAGGTGGTGCGGGCCGGCCCAGATGTAGATGAAGACCAGCGACCAGAAGTGCAGGATGGACAGCTTGTAGGAGTAGATCGGGCGGTCGGCGGCCTTGGGCAGGAAGTAGTACATCAGCCCGAGGAACGGCGTGGTGAGAAAGAACGCCACGGCGTTGTGGCCGTACCACCACTGCATGAACGCGTCCTGCACGCCGGCGTAGATCGGATAGCTCTTGAACAACCCGACGGGCACCGCGAGGTTGTTGAAGATGTGCAGGATGGCCACGGTGATGATGCTGGCGATGTAGAACCAGAGCGCCACGTAGAGGTGCCGCTCCCGCCGCTTCTTCAGCGTGCCGAAGAAGTTGACGGCGAACACCACCCAGACGACCGCGATGGCGATGTCGATGGGCCATTCGAGTTCCGCGTACTCCTTGGCCTGCGTGAAGCCCATCGGCAGGGTGATCGCGGCGGCAACGATGATCGTCTGCCATCCCCAGAAGTGGAAGCGGCCCATGAAGTCGGAGAACATCCGCGTCTTACACAGGCGCTGCGTGGAGTAGTACGCACCGGTGAAGAACGCATTGCCGGCGAACGCGAAGATCACCGCGTTGGTGTGCAGCGGCCGCAGGCGCCCGAAGGAGAACCACGGCGCGAAGTCCAGCGACGGCATGACGAGCTGGAGCGCGATGACCAGCCCCACCAGCATGCCGACCAGCCCCCACACGAACGTGGCGACCATGAACTTGCGTACGATGTCGTCGTCGTACGAGAACGAGTCGAGGGCGACGGATGCACCGCGGGGCGCGGACGGCGCGCGCGCCGCACCGCCGGAGAGGGCGTCGGCTGCTCCTTCGGAGAGCGTCATCGGGAGGGGATCCGGTGAAGGGCGTATGTTGTGGCGAGAACAATCCGCCTGCGACTGCGAAACCGGAGGGTCCGGCCGGCTCCACACGAGTCGGCAAAGCGGCGCGCCAATTGCGCCCAAACTGTCGGGGCCGGCCGCTCGGCGCACTCAGCGGTTTCCCCCCGTCCTTACGGGATTTCCCTGACACCGGTGCAGCGCACCGCCGCTCTTGGCCCAATCGCCGCTCGGCGTGATAACTTCCATAGATATGACCGTCACCGAATCCACAGCCGCACCCGCCGATCCGATCATCATTCAGGGTGGCATGGGCGCGGGCGTCTCCAATTGGATGCTCGCCCGTGCCGTGTCGTTGCGCGGACAGCTGGGCGTCGTGTCGGGCACGGTGATCGATACGATCTTCGTCCGGCGCCTGCAGGATGGCGACCGCGATGGACAGCTCCGCCGGGCCATGGAGCACTTTCCCTGTCCGGCCGTGGCCGAAGCGGCGATCAAGCGCTACTTCCACCCGTGCGGCCGCCCTCCCGGCACGCCCTACAAGGCGTTGCCCACGTACAAGCAGGTGGTGAGCGCGGCGCGCGACCAGCTCACGATGCTGGCCAGTTTCGCGGAAGTGTGGCTGGCAAAGGAAGGGCATCAGAATCCAGTTGGGATCAACCTCCTGACCAAGGTGCAGATGCCCAACCTCGCTACGCTCTACGGCGCGATGCTGGCCGGTGTGGACGTCGTGCTCATGGGCGCCGGGATTCCGCGGGAGATCCCGGGGGCGCTCGATGCCATGGCCATGCACCAGCCGGCCGTGATCCGGATGGACGTCGAGGGCGGGGGCAACGCCGAGTATCTCGACGTTCGATCCCGGCGAGCACGGCGCGATGCACGTAACGCTCAAGCGCCCCAGGTTCTACCCCATCGTATCGGCCAGCTCCCTGGCCACGACACTGGCCCGCAAGGCGAACGGGCGCGTGGACGGGTTCGTGATCGAAGGCCCCACGGCGGGCGGGCACAACGCGCCGCCCCGCGGCAGCCTGAGCTTGTCGGCCTCCGGCGAGCCGGTGTATGGCGAACGCGACACGGTCGATCTCGCCAAGATCCGCGAACTCGGGCTCCCCTTCTGGCTGGCCGGCGGCACGGGCTCGCCCGAAGGATTGCGCGCTGCGCTCGACGACGGCGCCACCGGCATCCAGGTGGGAACGCTGTTCGCGTTCGCAGACGAATCGGGAGTGGTGCCCGAACTCAAGGAGGAAGTGCTGTCGGCCGTGAATCGCGGTGACGTCCGCGTGCGCACCGACCCGCGCGCCTCCCCCACCGGGTATCCGTTCAAGGTGGTGGAGCTGGAGGGCGGAGCCTACCAGCTACCCGAGCGCGAGCGCGTGTGCGACCTCGGGTATCTGCGGGTTGCCTACCGGAAGGAGGCCGGCGGCATCGGCTACCGGTGTCCCGCCGAACCGGTCGACGCCTATGTCGCCAAGGGCGGCGCGGCCGACGAGACCCACGGTCGGCGCTGCCTGTGCAACGCGCTGCTGGCCAACATCGGGCAAGGCCAGGTCCGCTCGCGTTGGGACGACGAACTGCCGCTCCTCACCAGCGGAGATGACCTCGTCGGCATGGCGCCCTTCCTGCGCGGCCGCACAAACTACGGGGCGGGCGAGGTGCTGGACTATCTCCTTGCCGGTAAGGGCGAGGCGCGACGAGCGTGAAGTCCGCGGTCGATCGTCAGACGTTGCGATTCGTCGCCCTGGCACTGCTCGCCGTCGCGTTCGCCGGGGCTCGCGCCCAGGATTCCACCAAGGTTCCGGTTCTGCGGGTCTATCATGGCCGCATCATCGGCGTGTACGACGACGCCACGGGTGAGCCGATCGAGGGGGTCGAGGTTCGCGACATCTTCACCGGGCTGTCGTCGCTCACCACGGTTACCGGCACGGTCTCGTTGTTCTTCGTTGACACCACCGGCGGGGTGATCAGCTTTCGCAAGGTCGGATACCAGCCGCTCACGATGCCGATCGCAAACTCCCTGGCCGATACGATCCCGGTCACGGTCATCCTCACGCACGTAGGCACCGTGCTGGCGACGGTGGTGACGAGCGACTCGTCACCGCATTACCGCTCACCGGGGCTGCAGGGATTCGAGGAGCGGCGGCTGAGCGGGATGGGGCATTACATCAGCGAAGCGGAGCTCCGGCAGAAGGAGGGCGAGCCGCTGGCCAACCTGCTCGGGTCGGCCCTGCCGGGCGCGATGGTGTCGAACGGCATCCTCATGTCCACCCGCAAGGCGTGCAACGGTCCGGCGTTGAGACAGAGCACGTGCGTCGCGGGGTGCTTCGCCACGGTGTATACGGACGGCATCGTCACCTATCGGTACCAGCCCGGTTCGGGCGCCCCGCCGCCACCCGACTTCCGCCGGATCAGCGCCGATGATTACGCGGGTGTCGAGTACTATGCGACTTCCGCCACGATGCCGGCGTGGATCAGCCCCACCAGCAACGACTGCGGAGTACTGCTGCTCTGGACCCGAGAACGCTAGCGCGCTGACGCCGCGCGCCGCCGCTTCCCCACCAGGCGCTGCAGCCGCAGTCGTTCCTCCCGCTCCCGCTCGTCCAGATCCCGCCGCACGCTCACGATCTGTGACTCCAGCGTCGGCGCCACGCGCTGCTCCAGCGTGCGCAGCCGGCGCGACGTGGTGGCCACGGCCTCGCTCAGCCGGCGCACGCGCTGCTCCCGTGGGGCAGCTTCGATGAGCAGCTCGGCGAAGATCTCGTAGCGCCGCGCCGCTTCTTCGGCTGCCACCCCAGCGTCGCCCGGCGCCAGGCCGCGGGCGTCGAGCGTCCGCTGCAGCGCCGGACGCTCGGTCACGTCGCTCACTGCGAGCCCCCATACCTGCGCCGGGCGCACGTCCACACGCGGATCTCCCGGCGGCCACGACATGGCCGACAATCCCAAAATGCCGTGGATGGCCAGCGCGTCGCCCAGCGACTCCGCCGCCGCGTTGGCGCTGTCGGCCAACTGCTGCCGCACGTCCACGGCCGGGCGGGCGAGCTTGAAGAGTTCGACCACCAGGGCTTCGCGCTTGCGCCGGGTGAGTGACGCTCCCTTGAGCACGCGCTCGAGCCGGCGTCGCGCGCCAAGCAGGCTGGCCCGTGTGGGCGCAATCCGGTCGGCCGCGCTCACGGCGCACGCTCCTGCTCCTCGACGGCCAACCGGTGCGCGTCCAACGTCAGGTCGGTCATCCGCACGAGGTCGTCTCGCGGGAGCGCGTCGAGCAGCTTCCACCCGGCGGCGAAGGTCTCGTCTATCGTGCGCCGGCCCCCGGGCTGGGCTACGAATTCGCGCTCGAACCGGTCGGCGATGGCGAGCGCCCGCCGGTCGGCTTCGGGCAGCCCCGACTCGCCGACGATCGCCGCCATCGTGCGTGCCTCGCGTCCCCGCGCGTACGTGGCGTAGAGCTGGTCGCTCCATTCGCGGTGCTCGGGGCGCGTGCGGTCCTTGCCGATGCCGGCGTTCATCAACCGCGACAACGAGGGGAGCACGTCGATCGGCGGCGCGATGCCGGCGCGGTGCAGGTCGCGCGACAACACCAACTGCCCTTCGGTGATGTAGCCGGTGAGGTCGGGGATGGGGTGCGTGAGGTCGTCGTCGGGCATGGTGACGATCGGGATCTGCGTGATCGAGCCGGACTTGCCCGCGATGATGCCCGCCCGTTCGTAGATCGTGGCAAGATCGGTGTACATGTAGCCCGGATACCCTCGGCGCCCCGGGATCTCCTCGCGGGCCGTGGCGATCTCGCGCAGCGCCTCGCAGTAGTGGGTCATGTCGGCAATCACCACGAGCACGTGTATGCCGCAGTCGAAGGCCAGGAACTCGGCCGCGGTGAGCGCGAGCCGCGGCGCCAGGATGCGCTCGATGGCCGGGTGTGCGGCTTCGTTCAGATACAGCACGGTGCGCGGCATCGCGCCGCTGGCCCGCACGCGGTCCAGGAACTCGCGCGTCTCGCGCGCCGTGATGCCGACCCCGGCGAAGACCACGGCGAACGGTTCGCCGCGCGGCGCCCGCGCCCACTCCACGATGCGCGCCGCGAGGTCAAGCGCCGGCAGCCCCGGGCCGCCGAACACCGGCAGCTTCTGTCCGCGCACCAGCGTGTTCATGGCGTCAATGGCGCTCACGCCGGTCTCGATGAAATCCCGGGGCCGCGCGCGGCGCATGGGGTTGATCGGGGCGCCGTTGATCGACCGCACCGCTTCGCCCACCGGTGCGGGGAGGCCGTCCACCGGAGCGCCGTGCCCGTCGAAGGCGCGGCCCAGCAATTCGCGTCCGACCACGGTGGTCGCCACGTCTCCGGTGAGCACGACCTCCGCCCGGTCGGCCGCCAGCCCCACCGTGCTGTCGAGCAGTTGGATGGTCGTCATGCGGTCGCCGGCGTCGATCACCTGTCCGCGGCGGTCGGGCTGACCCGCCAGCCGTACGCGCACCCACTCGCCAAGCGCCACGTGGCGCGTGCGCTCCACGAAGAGCAACGGCCCGGCGGCCGCGGCGGCGCCGCGGTAGGCGCGCTCCGGAGCGATGCTCATGGCGTGCCCCTCGCGGCGGCGGTGTGGGACGACGGCCCCAGCGCCAGCGCGGCTGCCCGCGCCTCGACGGTGCGCGCCGCCAATTCCGTCTCGGGCGCGTCGCGGAGCGCGGCGAGCGTGCGGCGCACCGGGCCAAGGTCGAGCCTGGCGAAGGGGACCCCGGCGGCGAGCGCCGCCATCCCCGACCGATGCGCCTCGAGCGAGCAGGACGCGAGTGCGTACGTCTTGGCCACCGACGACGCCGCGTCGTGCGGGTGGAACGCGTTCTGGCGCAGCACCACCTCGCGCACGACGGCCGCGCTGTCCATCGTAAGCCGGTCGGCATCCTCCAATGCGTCCGGGCCCACCAAGCTGGCGATGTCGCGCAACTCCCGTTCCCGCTGGAGCAGGGTCATGAGGCCCTCGCGCACCGCGATCCAGTCGCCCCCTCCGTGTTCGGCGAACCAGGCCGCGATCCGGTCCAGGTACAGCGAATAGCTGGCTTCCCAGTCCACCGCCGGGAAGTGGCGCTGATGGGCGAGCGATGGATCGAGTGCCCACATCGCCCCGGCCACGCGCAGCGACGCCTGCGTGACCGGCTCGGAAAAGTCGCCGCCCGGGGGCGAGACGGCGCCGATGATCGTGACCGCGCCATCTCGCTCGGGACGGCCCCTCACGCGGGCGCGCCCGGCGCGCTCGAAGAACTGCCCCAGGCGGCTGGCCAGATACGTCGGATACCCCTCCTCCCCCGGCATCTCCTGCAGACGCGCCGCCATCTCGCGGAGCGCCTCCGCCCAGCGCGACGTGCTGTCGATCATCAGCGCCACGCGGCATCCCTGGTCGCGAAAGTACTCGGCGATCGTGGCGCCGAAGTAGATGCTCGCTTCCCGGGCCGCCACGGGCATGTTCGACGTGTTCGCCACCAGCACCGCTCGTTCCATCAGAGGCCGCCCGGTACGGGGATCGATGAGCGCGGGGAACTCGGTGAGAACGTCGGTCATCTCGTTGCCACGCTCGCCGCACCCGACGTAGACGATGATGTCGGCCTCGGCATGCTTGGCCAGGGACTGCTCGATGATCGTCTTGCCCGTGCCGAACCCGCCGGGCACGGCGGCGTTGCCCCCTTCGGCGACGGGGAAGAACAGGTCGAACACCCGCTGGCCCGTTATAAAGGGGCGCTCATAGCCGAGCCGCGCTCCCACCGGCCTCGCCGCGCGCACCGGCCAGCGATGGGCGAGGCGCAGCACCGTGCCGTCGTCGAGTTCGCCGATCGCTTCCGCTACGTGGTACGACCCGCTGTCGAGCCGGGCCACGCGTCCCCCCACGTCGGGCGGCACGAGAATCTTGTGCGTGAACCCTATGCGCTCGGGCACCGTGCCGAGCGTGTCGCCGGCCGCGACGGTGGTGCCGGCCTCCACCGCGGCGGTGAAGCTCCAGAGATCGCCGGGGTCGAGCGTGTCGGCGGCCGCGCCGGGCGCGATGAAATCCCCGGTCGCCTCGGCCACGCGGGCCAACGGTCGCCCGACGCCGTCGAGCACGCCGCCGAGCAGTCCCGGACCGAGCTCGGCCGTGAGGGTCGTGCCCGAGAACTCCACCGGCGCGCCCAGCCGCAGGCCGGTCGTGTCCTCGTACACCTGCAGCGTGGCTGTCTCGCGGTCGAGCCGCACGACTTCGGCGAGCAGGCGGCGCTCGCCGACGTAGGCGAGTTCGTATAGCGCCGGGGCGCATGGGCGGGCTTCGACGAGCGCCCCGGCGATGCGCGTGACCACCGCGCTCATTGCAGCCTCACGCGGTAGCCGATGGCCCGCCGCAACAGGTCGAGAATGTAGGCCTCGGCGTGGTCTGGAGCCACGCCCCAAGCGGGGCGCGGCATCGGCACGACGATCGGCAGGGCCCGTGTCTCGAGGTCGTGGCGGAACAGGATTGGAAACCCGTCGAACAGCGGTTCCTCCACCAGCAATATGCCGAGTTCCGGATCGCCGACCATCGCCGCCACCCGGTCGGCTGCTGCCGCCGCCGTGGCCGCGTCGTCAGTGGGCACGCCGGCCAGGCGGAGCCCGGCTGCCAGGGCGGGGGTGGCCACCGCGTGCACGCGATAGCTCATGCCGCCGCCTCTTCCAACGCCCGCAACCGCAGGTCCCCCGGCACCCCGAGCGCCATCTGCCACAACACACGCAACAGCGCTCGATGTTCGGCGCGCAGCCGCAGAATATACAAGATAACGAATGACAGGCCGAGCGGGTCGCGGCGCCCGCTGGCCCGGAACTCGCCGATCAGGGCGGCCAGCGCCGCGTCGTCGGGGTCGCGGGCCCGGGGCGACAGCGCGGCGGCGAGCGCGGTGCCGGCGGCACGACGCGTGAGCCGCATCGCCAACCCCTCGACGCTCTTCGTATCCACCGCGTACTGGAGGTCCCCTGCCGCCACCAGAGCGCCCCCGGCCAGGAACACCGAATCGGGAGTCGCGTCGGCGTGCTGTTCGGCCAGCAGGCGCGCGGCCCAATAGTTCTGCAGGTCGATCGTGCGCGCCACGTAGAGCCTGAGCGCGGCGTCCCCCCGGGCAGCTTCAGCCACGGCGCGGGTTGCCCAGACGCGCGCGACCGCCTGGTCGAGGGAGAACAGGTCGGGTCGCTCCCGGCGCGCGGCTTCGGCCACGGCGTCGGCAAATGGATGGCCAAGCGCGACGAGCGCAGCGCCGATCGCGCCCACGTCGTTGAGCAGGGCCAGCTCGTCCAGCGCCAGAGCCGGCAGCGCGGCGGTGGGGATGAGCCCGGCGGTGCGGATCTCGTGGGGCACGCGTCCCAGCGCGCCGTGGAGAATGGCGCGGAGCGACCGGCGGTCCTCGTCTTCCAGGAGCGGAATGAGCACATCGCCGCCGTCCCGGCTCCAGCGTGCGAGCACGGCGAACCGGCGCGCTGCCACGCGCCGGATCGCGACCTCGATGGCGCGTTCGTCAGGGGGCGGCGCATCGGGCGGGAACGCCAGATACCCGATGCGCACGAGCGCGTCACTGAATCCCCGCCGGTCGTCGCACCCGGCGAGTGCCCGCAGGCTGCCGGGTGTCAACAGTCGCCCCGACAGGCCGCGGGCGCGGGCGACGAGCGGCCCCCAGTCACTCACGGGGCCGGCGCCTCGATCAAGTGCATGGCTTCGATCGAGAGCATGGGGCGTAGGCGGCCAAGCCTGGCGCCGAAGGTGGCATCCACGCGCACCGTGGCGTCCTTGCTCTCGATCACCGCACCGAGGGGCAGGGCATCGTCCACCGCAAGGGGAGTGCCGGCCCGCCCGAGCGCTGCCAGCGCGGCCTCCACTGCGGCACGAGCGGCTGCTGGGCACCGCACGCGCGCGTCGGCCGCGTCAACGAACGGCAGCGCTTCGGCCAGCAGCGGCGTCAGGCGTTGGGCCAGATCGGGCGCTCCCACAAATGCTTCCAGTCGGCGTTCGCCGGCCGCGAACACCCGATCGAGATACGCCGCGCGCGCGGTGAGCACGCCGAGCAGAGTCTGCTGCGTGGCCTCCGCCCGCGCCGCCTCGCGCTGGCGCGCCAGGTCGCGCTCCCGCTCGCCCACGGCGTCGGCACGCCGGCGTTCGCGCTGCGTGGCGGCGACGGCCTGAATGCGGTCGGCTTCGGCACGTGCTTCGGCGACGCGCGCCGTTACCGTGGCCGCCGCGTCGCGCCGCAGTTGCTCGAGAAGCGGGCCGGCCTCGGCCGGCATGGGCTAGCCTCCGCCCGCCCGCAGCAGGATGAGCACCGCCACGATGAAGCCGAGGATGACCATCGTTTCCGGAATGGCCACGAGCACGATGATCGTGCCGGCCAGCTCCGGCTTCTCGGCCAGCGCCGCGGCACCCGCGGCGCCGATCTTGGACTGTGCCCACGCAGTGGCCAACGCGGCGGCGCTGAGCACGGTGGCGGCACTGATCACGATCCACATGACGTTCATGAAAGTTTCCTCGTCGACTCGGGAATGGGCGGCTCGGCCATGTGGCCGAACGGCTGGTAGCGCCGCCCGCCCGGGCTGTAGAACTTTCCAAAGAACTCCACATAGTGGAGACGGAGCGCGTGAATCGCCGGAGTGAACAACCCGATGGCGAAGTTCACGAGGTGGAACAAAAGCGCGAACACCAGTCCCACGGCTGTGCTGCCGATGGCGCCCACCATCTGGTTGGCCACCACGGCAAGCATCACCGAGGCCGTGCCGATGGCCATGATACGCGCGTAGGACAGCACGTTACCCAGCGTGGACAGCAGCTCCACAGGAGCGATCAGCCCCTCGGCGAACACCAGCACCGGGAAGGCGATCAGCAGGGCGATCACCGCCGGCGTGAACAGCTTTGCGGGGAGTACCTGGAACGCCGCAAGAAGCGCCGCGACCACCAGGAGCACCATCACGGCCGACACGCCGCTCCCCAGCGCGTGCTTGGGTTCCTTATGGAACGCGGTGATCGCGCCGAGCACCAGGCCGAGCACCACCTGCACCACGCCAAGGCCGACGGCCAGCGCGAGGGCGGCGAACACGGCTTTCTCACGATCGAAGATGATGGGATGGATGCCGAACAGCCGCATGCCCAGATCGCCGAAATATTCACCGTACAGCACCCCGAAGATGATGGCGAACGCGGCGCAGGGTCCGGCGATCTCGGCGGCCGTGCGCAGCAAGCTGCCGGGCTTGGCCCGCGCATGGACGATCAGCGCGAGCACGGCGAGCAGCGCGCCGTATCCCACGTCGCCGAGCATCATGCCGAAGATGAGGGGGAAGAACACGGCCACGAACGGCGTGGGATCGATGGACCCGTACGTCGGAAGCGGGAGCAGCCCGATGATCTTCTCGAACGGCCGGAAGAGCCGGGGGTTGGAGAGCACCACCGGCGCTTCTTCCTTTCCCCAGGCCTCGCGCGCCACGGTCTCGACGACCACCGCCGGACCGGCTGCCGCCAACCGCCGCGTGAGCTCGGGCACCGTCCGTTCGGGCAGCCAGCCCTCGATCGCGAACGCGTGCTGCGTCACCGCGGTGCGTTCGTGTGCCGCAGCCGTGGACAACCAGTCGTCGATCGCGGCACGCGCCCGTCGCAGTTCGGGCCCGCGGCTTGCCGCCAGCGCGCGCCGCTCGTTGGCGCATGAGTCCAGTTCCACTGGAATTTCAAACAGCCGCGCGAGCATCTTCGGCACGGCTTGTTCGAGCGGCATGTCGCGGTAGGCCTGCGGAAGCGGCACTTCGGGCACTCGTGCTTCGGCCAGCCGGGCGTCGAGCTTCTCGCTGAACTCGCGCGGCAGCACGAGCAAAATCGCCAGATCGCCGCCCGGCAGCTCATGGGTGGTCATCGTGAAGTCGGCGCCGAGCTGCTCGCGCAGCGCATCAGCAAGTGCGTCCACAGTGGGCCGCGACGACGCGGGCACGACCACGGCGTGGCTCGTGAGCCGCGGCGAACCGGCTACCTGTCTTACGGCGGGGAGAACCGCCGAGAGAAAATCGCGGTAGCGCGTGACCAGTGCGCGCTCCTCGTCCAGCGACGTCTCGCGGTTGCGCAGGGTTCGTGCTTCACGCGCCGTGTCGTTGGCAAGCCGCGCCCAGTGCGCGAAGTCGGCGGTGGTCGCCGGATGGGCCTCGGCCGGAGTGCCGTCGGCGGCGAGCAGTCGCAATGCCTCCTCCACCTCGCCGAGAACCCGCGTCAACTGCGCCCGGCGCTGCTGCTCTCGCCGCGTGAGGCGCGCGTGTTCGATCCCCGTGCGCGACGGCGTCTCGGCCAGCTGCAATTGGCCGAAGTCCTGGACGACACTCAGCGCAGCCTCGAACCGATCCTTCGGCCCGAGCACGCGCACCTTGGCCATCGGGATGATCATGGCAACTCGGCCGTCGGCGCCACGAATAGAGCCAATCGCTCGGCGATCGCCGCGATGCGGGCGTCGTCGGCATCGGCAAACAGCCGCGTGCGCCGGTCGGCCTCCTCACGGATGGATCGGGCATCCTTCTCCCGCTGTTCGGCGGCCCGTTGGTCCAGCAGGCGCAGCGTTTCGGCGAGTTCTCGCTCCGCGTCCGCGTCGGCAACCGCCGCCGCAGCCTGCGCGTCGTGCACCAGCCGCTCCGCTTCACGCTCCGCCTCCGCCAGGCTCTGCGCCACGACGCGCTCGGCTTCGAGCAGTGCATCGAGAACCGAGGAATCGGGGGCCGCCGTCCGTCCGTGCCTTCTGGAACTTGCCATCTGCGCCTCCGCGCGCGCAAAACCCGGAATCCCAGCCACGCTCCCTAGTTACGACCGGGACAAGGGGCCAGGGCATCGGGTGTGTGCCGCGCACGCGTCGGGGAATTACCCACCCGCCGCGATGCCTCGGCAGGCGGGCTTCTCGACCCAGCCCATACGCTGCCGACGGGGGCGAGCCCCCGGGGCTTCAGTTGAGTCCCGACGCCCTCACGATGGCGCTGGTCCTCACCAGTCGGTCGATCGCCGCCCTGATCGCCAACATCCTCGTGATTGACAACATCGACGGTCTGGAATGAGAGCGCGGCGCGGGCGAACAGATGCCGGCCGTGCTCGTGGCCCCGCGCTGCAACCGGGCCGAGTACGCGGCGCTCGTCGCGCTCGCGTGGGCGATGGCGATCTCTGTGGGGCGGCGCGGCGGATTCGGGATCCAGGTCACGCCCGAGCCGTCGCTCCGCATCGCCGTGCACGTGATGCCCGCGCCGTACCAGCGCCACTCGCACGACGCGGTCATCCCTGGCCCTCGAAGGCCGCGGTTCGCTTGCCGAAGAACGCGTTGAGCCCCTCGGCGAAGTCCCGGCCGTCGGCCGAGCGCGCCAGGTGCTGCAGTTCCTCGTCGAGATGGTAGTCCAGCTGTTCCACGCCGGCCGCCTGGTTGATGAGGCTCTTGGCAACGGCGTAGGATTGCGTCGGCCCGGCGGCGATCCGCTGGGCCACGGCCATCACGTCAGCGGCAAACGAGGCGCACGGAAAGACGTCGTTGATGAGACGCAGATCCTTGGCCTGCGCGGCGCTGAGCCGAGGGTTGAGCAGCACGAGGCCCATTGCCATGCGCAGACCCACGAGCCGTGGCAGGAAGAACGTGGAACTCTCCGCCCCCGTCAGTCCCGTCTTGTGGTAGGCCCATTCGAACGTGGCCTCGTCCGAGGCGAACACGAGATCGCACGCCATTGCGAGACCGAACCCACCCGCGGCGGCCACACCGTCAACGGCCGCGATGAACGGCTTGGGAGCGCGCTTGATCTCCGAGATCGTGCTGTGCAGGTATTCCAGGATCTCCTTGAATCCCTCGCCGAATCCGGGAGGAGCCGCCGTCCCGTCGGGACGGAGATAGCCGAAGTCCTCCTGCGAGCCCTGGGCTCGGATGTACTTGAGATCGGCGCCGCTGCAGAAGATACCGTTGGTGCCGCGCACGATCACGCACCGCACGTCCTTGTCGCGGGCCAACTGCAGACCCGCCTTCCGGAAGTCGCGGGCCGTCTCCACGTCCAGGGAGTTGAACCGCTCCGGCCGGTCGATGACGAGCACGCCCACCGGACCGTCGCGCTCGATGTGGATGTGCTCCATGGCCATGGCAGACGCCCTCAGCAGATGCGTGGGAGCAACTCGCCTTCGTACTCCGAGAGCAGCCGCTTGCCAAGCCCGGTGTCGAGCACTACGTCGCCCACCCGCGTGCTCACGCATTCGCCGATCACGGCGGCGTTGGCTCCCGTGGCGTGCCGGTGCAGCGCGTCGAGCACGGCCTGCACCGTGGCGTCGTCGCCGCGCACGCCCAGCAGGGCCTTGCCTTCGTTGGCCACGTGCAACGGGTCCAGCCCCAGCATCTCGGCCACCGCGCGCACCACCGGATTCACCGGCACCAACTCCTCGCGCACGAGAATGCCGACGCCGCCCTTCTCGGCCATCTCGTGAAGCGCGCTCGACAGCCCGCCGCGCGTGGGATCCTTCATTGCGCTCACCGCCCCGGGACGAGCCGCGAGGGCATCGCGGATCATTCCGTTGATCGGAGCCACGTCCGAGTACAGCTCGGCATCAATGGCGAGATGATGGCGATGCGCCATCAGCGCCATTCCGTGGTCGCCCACGTTGCCGGTGACGATGATCCGGTCGCCCACCTGCAACCCCGAGTCGCGCACGATGGCGTCGGCCATTGCCACGCCAGTCGTGTTGATCACCACGCCATCGAGTTCGCCCCGTCCCATCACTTTTGTGTCGCCGGTGATGACCGTGGTGCCCGCCTCACGGCAGGTCTCGAACATCGACTGCTGCACGCGCTCGAGGTTGGCGAAGGTGAACCCCTCCTCGACGATCAGCGCGCAGGTGAGGCCCAGGGGCTCGGTGGCCCCCATCATCGCCAGGTCGTTCACGGTGCCGGCAATCGCCAGCCGCCCGATGTCGCCGCCTGGGAAGAACACGGGCTGCACCACGTGCGAGTCTGTGGTCACCACCAGCCACCGGTCCCCGATGCGCAGCGCGGCGCCGTCGTCCATTGCGGCGATGCCGAAGCCGTCCACCTCGATGTCGATGAATCCACGGGTGAGCGTCTCCTGAATTAGCCGGCGCATGGCCCGCCCGCCGGCGCCGTGCTTCATCACGATGGTCGGATCGCGGCGGCCGGAGTGCGTCCGCACCGCGTCGTCGTTGATGGCCGTGGTCATAGCTTCGGGTGCCCTCCGTACTGGTGCCAGATGCGGCAGGTGCCCTCACTGCTCACCATGCACGCGCCCACCGGAGCGTCGGGCGCGCATTCCTTTCCGAACAGCGAGCACTTCTCGGGCGACGAGATGCCGGCCATGATGTCGCCGCAGACGCAGAGTTGCGTGAGGGCGGGCGGGGCCTGCGTCCAGAGCCGCTTGAGATCGATCCTGAACTGGCGCCGGGCGTCGAGGTGCGCGAACTCGTCGCGCAGGCGGAGGTTGCCGTTGGGGACGTGCGCGATGCCGCGCCAATTGCCGCCCGTGGTGCGGAACACCCGCCAGAGTTCCCGCTGCGCCACCTTGTTCCCTTCCTTGGTCACGCACCGCGGGAACGCGTTCACCACGCGATGGTCCTTGTCGCGGATCAACTCCACGAGTTGGGCGAGGCCCGCCAGGATGTCCAGCGGTTCGAACCCGGCGACCACCACGGGAATGCCGTGCCGCTCGACGAAGCGCTCGAAGATGCCCCATCCCGTGATCGTCGCCGCGTGCCCCGCCGCCAGAAACCCCTCGATGCGCGTGTCGGGCATCTCGGCTACGATCTCCATGACCGGCGGGATGTACTTGTGCGCCGAGAGCACGTAGAAGTTGGGCGGAGGGTCGTTGACGACGATCGCCGCCGTGGCCACCGCAGTGGTCTCGAATCCGCTGGCAAAGAAAACCACCGGTTCGTCCGTCTCGCGGGCGATGTCCACTGCCTGCGCGGCGCTGTACACCACGTCCACCTTGCCGCCCATCGACTGAACTTCGGCCAGCGAGCGCACCGTGCCCGGCACCCGCAGCATGTCTCCATAGGTCACCACGCGCACGCCATCCTCGGCCAGCACCACGGCTTCGTCCACTTCGGGCAGGTCGGTCACGCATACGGGGCACCCCGGCCCCATGATCACGTCTAGGGCGTCGGGGAAGGTTTGCCGGAGCCCGAACTTGGCGATCGACTGCTCGTGGCTGCCGCAGACGTGCATGACGGTCACTGGTGCGCGGCCGATCTGGTCGCACATGTGCCCGATGGCGGCGGCGAGTTCGCGCGCGCGAACGGGGTCTCGAAACTTGAGTTCGTCGGCGCCCTTGGGGAGTGCCGCAGCGGCCGCCGTGGATTCAGGCATCGGGGGCCCCTGCGGCGCCGGTGGCTGTCGAAGCCCGCGTGGCGTCGATCTCACCACGGACGTCGGCGGCCATCATGTCGTTCTCGGCTTCGCGAAGCAGCACTTCGTACAGCGCGAGCGTCTCCTCGATTTCATCGGCGGGAATGCGCCGGATGGCGAACCCGACGTGATTCAGGATGTAGTCGCCCGGGCCGACCGGCTCGTCGATGATGTCGAGGCGGGTCTCACGACGCACTCCGAAGAAGTCCACCTGGGCAATCTGTCCGTTGACTTCGATCACGCGGCCGGGCACGCCGAGGCACATCGTTCCTCCCTTGCCGGTGCGGCGGGTGGGGGACACCGAGGATGGGTGCCAAGCTGGGAATGCACCCGACGGGCGTCAGTCAGGCGAGGGGGCCGGTGATGTAGTGAAAAACCCGACATACGTCTCGCGTTATAAACTTTTGTTTAATAATGACCTGACCGTCGGTAATAGCCCCCACAAATCTCGGGACTTGGCCGACAGTCCGGGGCCTCGGCCTTGGGCACGTTGAAGGTGCTAAAGAAAACACAAAGACCGACCCGCCTTGCGGCGGAAAATGAGAGGCAATAGCCGGCACCCATCCCCGGCCCTGATTCCCCCATCAGTGCGGAGAGCACCTAATGAGACATTCCATCCATCCCGTTCTGGCGCGGCTCACCGTACTGGCGGTGGGCACTGTCGTCGCTTCGGCATGCACGAGCGAGAAGATCACATACAAATCGACCGAGGAGGCGTCCTCCAACCCGCCGCCGGCGGCCGCCGCCAACTTCCTCGGGTACGCCGACACACTTACCAAGCAGACGGTGTGCGGCACCTGTCACCTCGACAAGCAGGCCTCGTGGGCGCAGACCCACCACGCCAACGCGTGGGCCGATCTCCAGGCCAGTGGGCATGCCACGGCGTCCTGCAACCCCTGCCATACGGTGAGTTCGCTGGGCAATGCCGTGACCGACACGATGGTTGCCTTCCTCGCCACCAACGACTCGCGGTACAAGGACGTGCAGTGCGAGAGCTGTCACGGCCCCGGGGCCGAGCACGTCGCGGGGCCCGGATTGGGGAACGAGCCGATGGCCTCGATCAACGTGGACACCGGCACGGCCTTCGGCAACGGCTGCGGCGAGTGCCACACCGGCGCCAACAATCCGTTCGTGGACGAATGGGCGCGGTCGGCCCACGGGAACAGCGTCGAGTCACACGCCGCTGGCAACGTCGCGTGCCTTGGGTGCCACTCCGGGCAGGGGGCGCTCCTCGCGTGGGGCGTGAACACCGACTACGTAGAGGCGGGCCAGGAGCTCACGGACCCCATGAACATCACCTGCGCCGTCTGCCACGACCCGCACGGCGGGCCGAACGTCGCGCAGCTGCGCATGCCGGTCAACGCACCGGACACGACGCAGAACCTCTGCATGCGATGCCACCAGCGGAACTCGGTCGCCACGCCGAGCAACACGCGCGGCCCGCACTCGCCGGAAGGGCCGACGCTGCTCGGCTTCGCCGGCTGGTTCCCGCCGAGCTACACTGGCCCCGATACGATCACGCTCACCCATGGCACCGTGGCGGCGAATCCGGACCTGTGCGTGACCTGTCACATGAACCCGATGCGCGTGACCAACGCCAGTGGCGCGCTCGTCAGCAACTATTCGGGGCACCTGTTCCTGGCCATTCCATGCCTGGACGCGAACGGGGTCCCCACGACGGGCGATTGCAGCATGTCCCAGCGCTCGTTCAGCGCCTGTGCGGCGAGCGGCTGCCATGCGGCGCCGTCGGTGGCGATGTCTCTGATGTCCACCGCCCAGGCCCGGCTGGCTCTGCTCGACTCGGCGCTCAACAGCCAACTGGCGCAGATCCCGGCGAGCCAGTTCGCGGCGGGCACGGTGCTGACCACGGCGCAGGGCGCCAAGTTCAATCTGTTGTTGGCCGAGGAGCCCGGGTCGGTGGTGCACAATCCGTTCCTGATGGAAGCGCTCCTCACGGCGAGCATCAAGCAGGTGCAGCTCGACTACGGCATCGTGCCAACGTTCAGCGTGAGCCTGACGAACGTGCTGAGGGACGCGGTCTCGTCCCAGGAGTAGGGTGGGGGAGGGGGCTCGTCCGGAGCCTTGGCGTGGGTCGGGGATGAATATTGCCCCGGCCCCCCGCCCGCACCGGGAACCGCACTGGCGGGGGGAGCGGCGCCGCGGCGCCGCAGTCTGTCCTCCTCGTGACCGATCCATGCCCGCGGAGCCCGGTGCACACCTCCCGACATTTGGCTTTCGGGGGCGTTGAAAACGTCGCGGTAAACGCACGACATTTCTGTGAGGATATTCCGTACAAATCTCCGGCATCCTCTGACGGTTGGGTGGGTTAGCGAGCCGCACATTCAGCCTTGCATGGATAGGTCCCGAGCAGGATGAATCAGGCGAACAGTGACGGAGCTCGACTCGAAGGTCTTACGCCCACGCCCCCACGCAGTGCGGAGAGAATGCATATGAGACATCCAACCAGCGCGATCACGGGCCGGCTCGCTGTACTCCTCGTGGGTGCAGTGGTGGCCGCATCGTGTACCAGTGAAAAGATCGCCTACAAGGCTGCGCCCGCCGCCTCCCCGCCTCCTGCGGCTGCGGCGAATTTCGTTGGCTATTCAGACACGCTCACCAAGCAGACGGTGTGCGGGAATTGTCACATCGACAAGCAGACCGAGTGGGCGCAGACGCACCACGCGAACGCCTGGGCCGACCTCCAGGCCACAGGACATGCCACGGCGGCCTGCGTCCCCTGTCACACCGTGAACTCGTACGGCAACGCGACCACGGACACGCTGGTCGGCTTCCTCGCCACCAACGATCCGCGATACCAGGACGTGCAGTGCGAGGCCTGTCACGGCCCGGGGCTCGTACACGTATCGTCGCCCAGCTCGGAAAATGAGCCGCTGGCGTCGATCAACGTGGATACCGGGGGCGTGCCCTTCGGGACGGGCTGCGCAGAGTGCCACAACGGCCTCCCCCACAACCCGTTCGTCAACGAATGGGTGCAGTCGATGCATGCGAACACCACCACGTCGCACGCGCTTGGTAATGCTTCGTGCGTCTACTGCCACGTCGGGCAGAACGCCTTGGCCGCATGGGGCGTCCAGACGAACTATGTGGAAATGAACCAGGCGGCCACGAACCCGATGGAGATCACCTGCGCCGTTTGCCACGATCCCCACGGTGGCCCGAACGTGTACCAGCTGCGGTATCCGATCAACGTCGCCGATACCGCCAACATGCTCTGCATGAAGTGCCACCAGCGCAACGGCACGCCGGCCTATACGAGCGGCACCCTGCGCGCCTCGATGTCACCCGAAGGCCCCGTGCTCCTGGGGATCGCCGGCTGGTGGCCGCCGGGCTACACCGGCCCCACCACGATTACGCTCACCCACGGGACGCCGTCGGCCAACCCGACCCTCTGCGTGTCCTGTCACATGCACCCGGTGACCGCCGACAGTGCGAACGGTGCCCTGGCCGACAGCTACACCGGGCACATGTTCATCGCCGCTCCCTGTCTGGACGCGAACGGCGCCCCGACTTCCGCCAGCTGCGACATCTCGCAGCGCGATTTCAGCGCTTGCGCGGCCAGCGGCTGCCATGGCGCCCCGTCCGTGGCCATGGGCCTGATGTCTACGGTCATTACGCGGCTGGCGCTGCTCGACTCGGCGCTCAGCAGCCAGATCGTGCAGATTCCGAAGGCGAAATTCACAAATCTCCCGGACACGACGGTGATCACCACCGCCTTTGGCGCCAAGTTCAACCTGCTGTTGGCGGAGAAGGTGGGCGAGGAAATCCACAATCCGTTCCTCATGGAAGCGCTGCTCACGGCGAGCATCCAGCAGGTGCAGACCGACTACGGAATCGCGCCGAAGATCAGCGTGAACCTGGCCAACATCCTGCCCGCAATGGTGAACAAGTGATGGTGAGCGTGTGACGTTGAATTCGAAGTGAAGAAACAGCGCGGGTCGGGGACGAACACCTTCCCGGCCCGCGCCACTACGGGGGCGTCGCTCCGCGGCCTCCATCAGCCCGTCCGGAGCGGGATCTCGCATTCTGGAGGATCATGTTGATGCGGCTACTTCGTACGGGGCTCCCGGCGCTGGCGCTGGCGGCGACGGTCGCTGCCAGCGCACGAGCGCAGGGAGTCGTGGTTCAGGGGTCGAGTTGGGCGCAGTACCTGGACATGCGGCCCCTCCTCACCGACAGCGTGCCGTTCGCATCCACGGATTCGGTCACGTCCATCACGCGCAAGACGGCGTCGGGAGTGATCAGTACGTGTGTCCCCGGCGACGCATACTGCTACTTTTATAGCTCCGCGCCGCGTGCGTCGCTGATGGCCATGATGCAGGACCTGGACGTCACGGCATGGGGATTGGGGCAGGGCCTGAGCGTGCACGCGCAACTGCGAGGTCGCGACGCCGCTGGCGACGGGCGCGAACTGTGGCCGCAGGCCACGCAGAACTTCTCGGTGCTCGCCGCGTACGTCGAACTCGACCGCCAGACGGTGTCGGCCAAACTCGGCCGGCAGTGGGAGCAGTCTGGCCTCGGCATGTACAACTTCGACGGGTTGTCGGCGTCGGTGAGCCCGCTGGCCGAGATCAGGGTGAATGCCTATGCGGGGCAGACGCTGGTTCAGGGGCTCAACGAGCCGCTCGACGCCGCCGCGCTGGCGCCGGTGGAGGACATTCCCCCCATCGACCATACGTACCTGTTCGGCGGCACGGTGCAGATCCGGCCCAGCCCCTACGCGTCGATGCAGCTGCAGTACCAGAAGGAGGTGCGCAGCGACTTCGGGGCGGTAAACTCCGAGCGCATGGCGGCCAACGCGGAATTCCGCGCGCCGTTCGGATCGTTCGGCTTCGACGCCACCCGCGACATGGCCACCGAGACGTTCAACGACCTCGCGGCGCACGTCACGTTCGTTTCGCTGGACGGCATCACGCCCGGGCTGGCATTCCATCACTACGTGCCCTACTTCGACCTGTGGACCATCTGGGGCGCATTCTCCCCTGTCGGCTACGACGAGGGCACGGCGACGCTCAACTGGACCGCCCCCGGCCAGCGGCTGGCCTTCGGGCTGTCGGGTGGGCGCCGGGAATACGAAGACACATATACCGGCGTGATCTCGCTCCCGCTCTCGTCGAGCGGCTGGCGGGTGGGGGCCACCGGATCGGCCAGCCCGTTCAACCACTGGACGGTCCAGGGCAGCTACAACATGAACATCAATTTCGGCGCTTCGAGCAGCGACGGCGACCTCGGGCTCCGGTGGACGCCGAGTGACCGCGGGTCGCTGGCCGTGCACGGCACGGCCTTCCAGAACATCTACGAATTCACGGTGGGCCAGGGACGGGTGCTCGGAGCCGGATTCCAAGGGACGATGCGGCTGTTCCCCGACCTCAACCTGATCGCCGATGCCGCGCTCTACCACCACACCGGGCAGGATGACCCGCAGCAGGTCAATTGGGATCAGCGGCGGGTGAGCGTCCGGCTCGAGTGGAGGGTGGGCACCAACCCGGGGGGCTGGACCGTCGGTCCGGTGAGGAAGCCATGAACACGCGCCGACTGTTCGTTCCGCTATTGCTGGCCGTTGCCACGGCCGGATGGGCCGTGCAGCAGCAACAGCCCCGCGGGTTCTTCCCGCACTCCATGCACGCCAAGCTGTTCCCGACGTGCGCGGGGTGCCACGGCGGCATCACGAGCGGCGACACGGCGACCATGTTTCCCACCAAGGCCGTGTGCGCGCAATGCCACAACGGCAACGACGAGCCGCTCGTCGCGTGGAGTGCGTATACGTGGCGGGCCAACAATCTCAAGCTCTCGCATACGGTCCACGCGGCCATCTCGTCGGCGATGGGGGACCAGGTAACGTGCGCCAACTGTCACGGCCTGAAAGCGGGACGCGACACGGCGTGGATGCATGTCGCCGCTCCCAGCCCCGACGCCTGCCTCGCCTGTCACAAAGCGCCGGAGCACCTCGCCGCATCGGCCAAGTGCACCACCTGCCACAAGCCGCTGGCGCAGGCCACGGCCCTCACCGCCTCGGCCGTCGCCGCATTCCCCAAGCCGCCGTGGCACGACGATTCCAACTTCCTGGCCACGCACGCACCGACCACTCCGGCCCGCGCGGCCCAATGCGCCATCTGCCACGCGCGGGAGAGTTGCGCCCGGTGCCATCCGAACGCCGACCAGCTACCGGCCATCCAGGCACTCGGCAGCGATCCGCGCGTGGCGTCGCTGGTCCGCGGCAAGGCGCCAGTGTATTTCACGCCGGCTTCCCACCGGACGGGCGAGTGGGTGAGCGAGCACGGCAAGGACGCCGCGGCCAATTTCCAGACCTGTGCCAGCTGCCACACCCAGTCGAGCTGTCGCACCTGTCACCGCGGGGACATGGGCAGCAGCACGATCTCCAAGCTCCCCGAGGCCAAGCCTGGCCGGGCGCCCGGCGTGGTGCTGCTGTTGGACTCCTCGGCGAGCCCCTCCCATGCCTTGGCTCCGATCCTGGCTGCGAACACGAACGTCAAGGCTGGAGCGAACAATGCGACGCTGCTTGCCACGGCGCGTGATACGGTGCACGTGCATATGCACACGGCGGGGTTCGCAACCAATCACAAGACCGTAGCGGCCAGCGGACTCCTCAACTGTCAGGGCTGCCACCAGCCGCGCGACTGCACCGCCTGCCACGACGGCGTTTCCACCCGGCAGAGTTATCATCCTGCCGACTTCATGTCGCGGCACGCCGAACCTGCTTTCGCGTTGGAACAGAATTGCAGTACCTGCCACAGCGTGGAGACGTTCTGCCGCAGTTGCCACCAGAAGAGCGGGATTGCCAACAGCGGCAGCGTCCGGGGCAGTGCCCACAACGGGCAACCCCTGTGGCTGCTGCAGCATGGCCAGGCCGCGCGTCAGGGTCTCACCGCCTGCACCGCCTGCCATCAGCAGAGTGATTGCCTCCGCTGCCATTCCGATCTCGGCCTGCACATCAATCCCCACGGGCCGGACTTCAACGCCCAGCTCATGGGATCCAAGAACATGCAGATGTGCCTGATCTGCCACGTGACGAATCCACTCAAGGGAGGGGGCTGACGACTCATGGCTGAAACTGATAGCTCTGAGCTTTCGGTGACCAGCCTTCAGTTGACAGTGGTTTCTCTCCGGACGTGAACTTTCCCGCGGGGGCGGGAAAGGGGTGCGGCGCCAGGTATCGGTGCCGCGCCCCGTTTCACGTAGGGGGTCGGTGTTGCCCACGCGGCGGCAGGTCGAAAGGGTTCGACGCCCCCGCCACCGCCCCCCGCAACGAGCGAAGGCCGGACGCCAGGGCTAGCGTCCGGCCTTCGAATGCTTCGACGGGACTCAGCCCTTCTTGGGCGCCGCGCCCTTGGCGTGCAGGTTCTCCAGCGCGCTGTCGGTGAGCATCTCGGTCGTGCCGTTTCCGCGCCGCTTGATCTCGGCGGTGGCGCTGTCGGCGAGCGCCTTGTTTCCCAGCTTTTCGGCCGCCATGTAGATGCCGAAGAAGGGGGCGGCGTTCAGCGGCGCCAGACTCGACGACTGGCGGTAGCTCTTCAGGGCTTCGGCGTACTTGCCGGCGCGGTACTGCGCGTTGCCGCTGTCCAGCGCCGCGCGGGCCTCCGGGGACATCGTCTCGTGCGGGTTGGCCTGACTGTCGGCGGCCGGGGCCACCATCTGGCTCAGGGGCTGCTTGGGTGGCTGCGCCTGCTTGCTGCACGCCGCGACGAGCAGCGCTGGCAGAACCATCATCGTGAGAGCGCGGACGGTGCCGCGGGAAAGCTCGGACATGACGACCTCGGAACGTGGGCTGTACTGGATGACTCCTCGCTGCGCCGCAGTATCGCCCAACCGGTGTGGCGGGCGCAGCCGGTCCTATTCCCTGACACGCGTGGGGAAATACCGGACGGCGCTGTCCGTGTAAGCCCCCACGGGATTCAGGAGTTCGCTTCTGTGCGCCTCTAGAAATAAAACTGATCGTCAGGGCACGCGATCGCAACACGCGCGGGGCGGCGTGCCCGGGGGGCCGGGCGTCGCGGGCCCACGCGACCACAAACCCTAGGGGGGTTGTGCCATGCTCACGCCAACCACGCATGCGTGGTCAGACGATGAGGCGCTGGGCGGATATCTAGGCCGCCGCGGCATCAACCGTCGCGACTTCATCGAGTTCTGCGGACAGATGGCCGCAATACTCGGACTGAGCAGCCTGGCGGTGCCGCGCATCGCCGAGGCCATGGAGTCGCTCCAACGGCCCACCGTCATCTGGCTGCAGTTGCAGGAATGCACGGGGTGCGTCGAGAGCGTCATTCGCTCGTCGGACCCGACGATCGGCGATCTGGTGCTCGACGTCATCTCGCTCGATTTTATGGATACACTCATGGCTGCTTCGGGCACGGCGGCCGAGAAGGCGCTCGACGACTCCCGCAAGAAGAACGCCGGCAAGTACGTGCTGGTCGTCACCGGGTCGGTTCCCACCAAAGAGAACGGCATCTACACGATGATCGGCGGGAAGACGGCGCGGTCGCTGCTCGAAGACACGGCCAAGGACGCGGCGGCTGTCATCGCCGTGGGCGCCTGCGCCCACTGGGGCAGCGTCCAGGGGTCGAAGCCCAACCCCACCGGCGCGGTGGGCGTCTCCGAGATCATCAAGGACAAACCGGTGCTGAACATTGCCGGCTGCCCACCGATCGCCGACGTCATCACCGCCACGGTGGTGCACTTCCTCACCTTCGGACGGCTTCCGGCCACGGACTCCGACGGGCGTCCGCTGTTCGCCTATGGCAACCGGATCCACGACCAGTGCCCGCGCCGCGCTCACTACGACGCTGGGCAGTTCGTGCGGACGTTCGACGACGCCGGCGCGCGCGAGGGCTGGTGCCTGTACGAGATGGGGTGCAAGGGACCGGCGACCTTCTCGCCCTGCCCGATCTTCATGTGGAACGGGCACACCGATTTCCCCATCGGCGCGGGCCATCCCTGCCTGGGCTGCACCGAGCGGAACTTCTGGGACACGATGTCGCCGTTCTACCATCGCATGCCGAACGTCGCGGGGGTCAGTGTTGAACACACGGCCGACATCCTTGGCGCCGCACTGGCGGTAGGGGCGGCGGCGGGAGTGGCGGCGCACGCCGCAGCAACGGGCATTTATCAGATCCGTTCGCGGCACGCCGAAGCGGCGGCCGACAAGTCGCCGAGCGAAACCGGCCGGGAGGACAGCCATGGCGAAAACTAAAGTCGTCGTCGATCCGATCACCCGCATCGAAGGCCACCTGCGCATCGAGGCCCAGGCCGAGAACGGCAAGATTGCCGACGCGTGGGCATGCTCCACGCAGTTCCGCGGGATCGAGATCATCATGGAGGGCCGGGATCCCCGCGATGCCTGGGCCTACACGCAGCGCATCTGCGGCGTGTGCACCGTCGTCCACGCCGTGGCCTCGTGCCGGGCCGTGGAGGACGCGCTCGACATCCACATCCCGCCCAATGCGAACACGATTCGCAATCTCGTGCACGGGATGCAGTTCGTTCAGGACCACGTGATTCACTTCTACCACCTGCACGCGCTCGACTGGGTGGACGTGGTGAGCGCCCTCAAGGCCGATCCGGCGCAGACGGCGAAGATCGCGGCGTCCATCTCGCCCTGGCCCAACAACTCGCCCACCTACTTCCGCGAGGTGCAGGAGCGCCTCAAGACGTTCGTCGGCAGCGGCCAGCTTGGCATCTTCGCCAACGGGTACTGGGGACACCCGGCCTATAAGCTGCCCCCCGAAGTCAATCTGCTTGCCGTGGCGCATTACCTCGAAGCGCTCGACTGGCAGCGTGACGTCATTCGCCTGCACACGATCTTCGGCGGCAAGAACCCGCACCCGAACTTCCTCGTCGGCGGCATGGCCAGCGCCATCAATCTCGAGGGCACGGCGACGATCAACTCCGCCAAGCTCAGCGAGATCAAGGACATGATTACGCGGGCCCAGCGGTTCGTCGAGCAGGTCTATTGGCCCGATCTCGTGGCCATCGCCGGCTTCTACAAGGACTGGGCATCGATCGGCGGCGGCACCGGCAACTACCTGGCCGTGGGCGAGTTCCCCGAAACGGATATCCGTGACGTGAACTCGCTCTACCTGCCGCGCGGCATCGTCATGAACAAGGACCTGAGCAAGGTCCTCCCCTACGATCAGAACGGCGTGACGGAGTCGGTCTACGCCGCCTGGTACGACTATGCCGACGGCCCCAAGGCCGCGCTGCATCCGTACAAGGGCGAAACCAAGCCCCATTACACCGGTCCGCAGCCGCCCTGGCAGTTCCTGCAGGACGAGACCAAGTACACGTGGATGAAGGCGCCCCGGTACAACGGGCACCCCATGGAAGTGGGCCCGTTGGCCCGCATGCTCGTGGCGTATGCCAGCGGGCACAAGGACGTGAAGGCAATCGTCGGCGATACGCTAAAGGCGCTCAACGTCGGCCCGGCGGCGCTGTTCTCGACCCTCGGGCGCACCGCGGCCCGCGGAATGGAGACCGTGTTGCTGGCGCGTCGCATGAGCGTATGGTTCGACCAGCTCGTCGCCCGGATCAAGGGCGGCGATGTCACCACGTTCGCCGGCAAGAACTGGGATCCGTCCACCTGGCCCCAGACCGCGCGCGGTTACGGCGCGCTCGATGCGCCGCGCGGTGCACTCGGCCACTGGGTGGAAATCACGGACGGCAAGATCGCCCGCTACCAGTGCGTCGTCCCGACCACGTGGAACGCCTCACCCCGTGATGACAAGGGGGTGGTGGGACCCTACGAGGCGGCGCTCACCGACAACCATCCGCTGCTCAAGCCGGACCAGCCGATCGAGATCCTCCGCACGGTCCACTCATTCGATCCGTGTAACGCCTGCGGCGTCCACGTTCTCGATGCCAACGGCGAAACGGTGACGGAGGTGCGCGTGCAATGACCCCTCTCGATTCCAAACACGCGCGGGGATCGCCCTTGCCGTCCATAGACGAACGGGCGGGCGCCATGACGCGCGAGCCGGTCATCGAACGCGGTGGCCGGACGGAGCAGTGGGTGTATCTGTGGCATTGGCCCATCCGCGCCATGCACTGGGCGGCGGCCGTGAGCATCGTGGTTCTGGTCGTCACGGGATTCTGGATCGGCAGCCCCTACTTTCTCACCGGGGGCGCCAGCCAGACGTTCGGATTACAGTACGTCCGGCTCGTGCATTTCATCGCCGCCGGTGTGCTCGTCGCGACGGCCATCGTCCGGGTCTACTGGCTCTTCGCCGGCGACCGCTTCGAACGGCTTCCGGCGCTGTTCCCGGTGCGCAAACGCGACTGGGTGAACCTCTGGCGGATGATCAAGTTCTATCTGCTCGTCCACCCGGAACGTGCGCCCCGCTATCTCGGCCACAACCCGCTGCAGCAACTGTCGTACACGTTCACGTATTTCATGGCGGGTATTCTGGTGGTCACGGGCTTCACGATGTTCGGCGAGGCGAATCCGACGGGGATCTTCATGCACACCTTCGGCCACCTCGCGCCGTACTTCGGCGGGTTCCAGTGGGTTCGCGTCATCCATCACGTGGCCGCCTGGTACTTCCCGCTGTTCATCATTCTGCACGTGTACCTTGCCATTCGCGCCGATCTGCTCGAGCGGAGCGGCGCGATCTCGTCGATCATCAGCGGCGGCCGGTTCGTGGCTACGGACGAGCGCTACGCTGATGAATGAGCCGCGTGAGGCCGATGTCGTCGTCGGGCTGGGCAACCCGATCATGGGCGACGACGGCATCGGCCTCGCCGCGCTCGAACGCCTGCGCGAAGCATGGGAGATCCCCGCTTCGGTAGAGTTGGTGGACGGCGGCACGTGGGGGATGACGTTGCTGCCCCTCATCGAATCCGCGCGGCGGATCCTGTTTCTGGATGCGATCCGCACCGGCCGGCCGGTCGGCAGCCCCATCACGCTGTTCGGCGATGAGATCCCCCGGCAAGTGGCCCTCAAGGTGTCTCAACATCAGATCGACCTGCGCGAGGTCCTGGCCGTGGCCGAATTCCGCGGCACGCTGCCTCCGGAAATGGTCGCGGTCGGCCTCGAGCCGGCGACGTTCGAACTCGGCGACCCCATGACGCCGGCCGTCGCCGACAACATCGACCAGGTGGTGCAGATGGCCGTTGACCAGTTGCGCGCCTGGGGGTACGACTGCCAGCCGCGTCAGCCGGTCGAGGCGCTCGATGCATGAGATGAGCGTCGCCATGGAGATCTGCCGCATCGTGGAAGACAAGATGCCTCCCGAGGGCACGCTGGTTGCCGTCGGGGTGGAGATCGGCGACACCGCCGGGCTCGAACCCGACAACCTGGAATTCTGTCTCGAAGCGCTCCTCACGCAACCGCCGTTCGCCGGCGCCAAACCGGTGCTCGACCGGGTCACGGGCGACGTCCTGCGCGTGACCTACCTGGAGATGGATGATGGCAATTAGAACGATCGAAGTCCGGGAGCGCGTCATGGAGCGCAACGACGGCATCGCCCGGGAGGTCCGCCGGCGTCTCGACGACGCCGGCGTCGTGGCGCTCAACCTCGTCTCGTCCCCCGGGTCGGGCAAGACGTTGCTCCTCGAGCGTACGCTCGACGCGCTCGGCGACGAACTCAACATGGCGGTGATCACCGGCGACGTGCAGACGCAGAACGACGCCGAACGCCTCGCCCGCCACACCGACCGGCTCGTTCAGGCCGTGGTGACCGGTGGGGCGTGCCATCTCGACGCCCGCCAGATCGACAATGGCCTCGAAGCCGTGGACCTCGACGACACCGACGTATTGTTCATCGAGAACGTCGGGAATCTGGTGTGCCCGGCGTCGTGGTATCTGGGTGAGGACGCAAAGGTCGTGCTGTTCTCGGTCACCGAAGGTGAGGACAAGCCGCTCAAGTATCCCAAGATGTTCCGCGAAGCGCGCTACGCGGTGCTCACCAAGATGGATCTGCTCCCGTACGTGCCGTTCGACGTCGACCGGGCGGTGGAGTTCGCGCGCCAGGTGAATCCCGACCTCCGGTTCTTCTTCACGTCGTCCACCACGGGCAGCGGCATGGACGAGTGGTACGACCTGATCCGCGATCTCGCCGGCCGGCAAGCCGAGCGACCTGCGCGGAGCGCGCCGTGAGCGGCGCGCGCTGACGCATGATCCCGAAGGGCGAGCACCTCGAGGCGGAGTCTGCGCCCGGATCCCATCCGGCCGGACTCCGCCTCCGCGTTGCCGGGGTGGTGCAGGGCGTGGGCTTCCGGCCGTTCGTGCACCGGCTCGCCGTGCGACACGCCCTCCGTGGATGGGTGCGCAACACCACCGGCGACGTGGAGATTGCCGTGGCCGGGGAACTCCTTGAACTCGAACGGTTCGTGACCGCGCTGCGCGCGGAAGCACCGCCGCTCGCACGCATCGACCGGGTGGAACGGGAGCCGGCCGACGCCGGGGAATTCGGCGCATTCTGCATCGTGGAAAGCGAGTCCGACGGCACCACGGGGCAGTGGGTCTCGCCCGACGTCGCCACCTGTGCGGATTGTGAAGCCGAGCTGTTCGATCCCGCCAACCGGCGCTATCGCTATCCGTTCATCACCTGCACCAACTGCGGTCCGCGCTATACGGTCATCGAGCGGATGCCCTACGATCGCGAGCGCACCACGATGCGCGCCTTTCCCCAGTGTCCGGCGTGCCGCAGCGAATACGGCGCCATCGGCGACCGCCGCTACCACTCGGAAACCAACAGCTGTCCGGCCTGCGGTCCGCGGCTCGCCTTTCTCGACGCTGCGGGTCACGAGCAGGCGGGTCTCGATCCGATCGCCGCCGCTGCGGCCCGTTTGCGCACGGGCGCCATCGTGGCGGTGCGCGGACTCGGTGGTTTCCATCTCGCCGCTGACGCGACTGACGAGGCGGCCGTCCAGCGGCTGCGGCGCGGCAAGCATCGGGACGGCAAGCCGCTGGCCGTGATGGTGCGCTCGCTGCGCGACGTTCGCCGTCTGGCCGTGGTGTCGGACGCCGAAGCCGAGTGGCTCGTGCGGCCGAGCCGCCCCATCGCGGTGCTCGAGCGGCGCGCCGATGCCGGCGTGGCCCGGTCGGTGTGCGGCGCCTTGAGCACCATCGGCGTCATGCTCCCGTACACGCCGGCCCACCTGCTGCTGCTCGATGCGGTAGGGCGCCCGCTAGTCATGACGAGCGGCAACCACAGTGGCGAGCCCCTGGCCGCGTCGCTGGACGAAGCGCGCCGCGACCTCGGCGACGTGGCCGAGGCGTATCTCACGCACGATCGCGACATCGCGGCCCGGATAGATGACTCGGTGCTCCGCGTGGCTCCAGGCGCGGCCCCGGCTGGCGGTGCCGGGGTCACCATCCTGATGCGGCGGGCTCGCGGGTTCGCGCCGCTCCCGGTGGCGCTCCCGGTTGCCACGCCGGCGCCCCTCGTCGCCGTCGGTCCGCATCTCAAGAACACGTTCACCATCGCCGCCGGGCGCGACGCCTACGTGAGTCCGCACGTGGGCGATCTCGAAACGCTGGAGACCGCCGACCACTGGCGCGCCACCTACGAGTCCTTCTGCCGGCTGTTCCGCGTGGAGCCCGCCGTGGCCGTGCGCGATCTGCACCCACAGTACCTGTCCACGCGGCTCGCCGAGGAGCTGGGGCTCGAACGCACCGAAGTCGTGCAGCATCATCACGCGCACATCGCCGCCGTAGCCGGGGAGCACGGTATACGCGATCCCGTAATCGGCGTCGCGTTCGACGGTACGGGCTATGGCGACGACGGGCTCACGTGGGGCGCCGAGCTCCTGCTTGCGGACCTCGCGACCTACCGGCGCGTGGGGCAACTCCGCTACGCACCGCTGCCGGGGGGCGATGTTGCGGCCCGCTCACCCTGGCGTGTGGCGCTCGGCTACCTGTCGCTCGAACCCGGCCGCCGCGACGCCTTTCGGCTCGCGTTCGAGGGCGTCGACCCGCGCGTCGTCGAGACGGTGCGCCGCCAGGTGGCGCAGGGTGTGAACTCGCCGCTGGCGTCGTCCATGGGCCGCCTGTTCGACGCCGCGGCCGCCGTGCTCGGCGTCTGCCGCGAGTCGCACTTCGAGGGCGAGGCGGCCATGCAGCTCGAAAGCAGGGCGGGGCGCCATCGCGGCGTCCTGCTTCCCTACCCGGCAGCTCGCGGCGAAGGGGACCGGCAGGTGTTCGACCCGTTGCCGCTGCTCGGCGCGTTGGGTGAGCGGGCGGCGAGCGGCGAGGATACCGGGCTCCTGGCCGCGTCGTTCCACGAGAGCGTCGCGGCGGGGACGGCCGACGCCGCGCGGGCGATCGCCGAGCAGGAGGGCGTGCGATGGGTCGTGCTCGGCGGCGGCGTGTTTCAGAATGCGCGCTTGCTCGCCTCCCTCTCCGGCCGACTGGAAGCGCACGGGCTCCGGGTGCTCACGGCGCGCACCCTGCCGCCCAACGACGGCGGGGTGAGCTACGGCCAGGCCGTCGTGGCGGCCACCCGCCTGGCGCGAGGTTGACCTTGCGTGGGGAGCCGGCGTCCCCAAGTTCATGAACAGTGGAGAGGCCGCAGGCGTGACCGCGCGACGGGCGTGGCGACGGATGGCGGTGGTTGCGGCGGCCATGTTCGTGGCCGCTGGCGCGGCGTGCTTCAACAAGGGCAAGGGTATCGAGCCCGCTCCGCAGCCGGTCGTGCTCCTGGTGAGCAACCGTGGCTTCTTCGACGTGGACGTCTACGCCATGCCGTCGGGCCCTAACTCGGCGGCGCGGCTGGGTACGGTGAGCGGATTCTCCGAAGCGGAGTTGGTCGTGCGGCCGACCCTTCTGCAGCCCGGGGGCGTTCTGCAGCTGCGCCTGCATCCGATCGGGACGTCCGTCAACTGGGTGAGCCCTGGGTTGGCGCTCTCGGAAGGCGAGCAGGCGAAGCTCGAGATCTATTCCGACGCCAACGGGAATCTCAGTCGCAGCGTGCTGTATCCGCTTCCCGACACGACGTCGGGGCCCTTGCTGCGATAAAGGGTGGGGCGGCTAGGCCGAGATCTGCGCGAGATCCGCATCCACCAACTGCAGGTCGCCGCTGGCACCTAGTGACTCGAAAATCTCGCGAGCCCGGGTGAGATACGCGCGGGCCTCTTCCCGCCGCTCGAGGCGCATCATGAACACGCCGTAGTCGTGATACACCTGCGCTTCTACCGGCAGCGGCCGGTCGAGCATGTGCGCCAACGCGATGGCCTGTTCGAAGAACACGAAGCCGGTCTCGTCACGCTGAAGCCCGCGCGTGGAACCGAGCAACGAGTACAGTTGGGCCAGACGGCTGAGCAAACTAGCGCCGATGGCGACCTGCTCGGCACGGCGGATCTCGTCCTCAGCCTCGAGGAAGTGCCCCTCCGAGACGTGCAGTTTCGCGAAGTTGTAGCGAATGAATACTTCCAACATGACGTGCGGGGGCCCATTCCGAAGCCAGGCGAGCGCCTCGCGGAATGCGCTTGCGGCGCGCGACGGCACGCCAAGGTCGGCGTCGAGCAAACCGATGGTGCACAGCACCCGGGCCAGTTCGCGGGAGTCCCCCGCCGCCTCGAACGCATCGCGTGCCAGGCGCAACTCGGCCTCCGCGGCCGCATAGTCGCGGCGGCGGCGGAGAAACTCCCCGGTGGAATGGTGGATCCTGGCCAGACTCAGGGCGTCCCCGGCGGTCTCGGCGAGCCGGAGGGCGCGCAGATACCACGCCTGGGCCCCGAGCCAGTGGCCGAGTTCCACCTCCACGTCTCCCAGCCCCACGCACGCGCCGATGGCTCCTGACTGGTTGAACTCGGCCTGGGACAGGGCGAGCGAGCGCTCGTACTGCCGCTGGGAGTCCTCATACAGGCCAAGGAACCGGTTGACGCTCGCCAGCGCCACCAGCACATCCACCTCGGGTCGCCGGTCCTGCAGCTCTTCGGCGACGTCGAGGGCCGCCGCGTACCACGCGCAGGCTTCGACCGGCCGCAGCGCGTCGCGCTCCATGCGCCCGGCCTCGAGCAACTTGTGCACGGCCTGCGCGCGATCGTCGCGCTCGATGCATTCGAGGGCGTCCACGTACGCCCCGTAGAGCTGATCGAGGTGACGGCCGATGTCCCGAATGGCCGGAGCCAGGCGGCGCCGGAGCGCGGGGATCGGCACCTCGTGCTTGCCGACCGTCATGTACGGACTCACGCCGCTCCACTCGTCGCGTTCGGTGGTGTGCGCGCTCGTGAGGAGGAGCGACCGAAGCGGCCCGAGCGCGTCGAGGTCGGGGAGCAGCCGCAGCGCCTGTTCGACTCTCACAGGCCGTGCTCCCTGACCTTGCGGGCCAGCGTGTTCCGATGAATGCCGAGGATCGTGGCCGCCGCGCTGATCGCGCCGCCCGTCTCGGCCAGCACCCGCTGGATGTGGCGCCTTTCCAATTCGGCCAGGGTCGCCGGTGGCGCATCGTTCATGGTCACCGGCGGCGAGCCGTCGCGATTCACTGCCGCGGTCGGCGACGCGCGCAGTTCGTCCGGAAAGTGGTCCGCCCGCAGGGTATCGTCGGTGGCGACGATCACGGCCCGTTCGATCACGTTGCGGAGTTCGCGAACGTTGCCCACCCAGCGATGCTGGCGGAGCAGGGCGATGGCCTGCTCGGAGATGCGCGAGATGGGCTTGTCGTAGCGGGCCGCGAACTCGCGGGCGAAGAACGACGTCAACAGGAGCAGGTCGTCGCCGCGGTCGACGAGCCGGGGAAGATTGATCGTGACGATGGCGAGACGGTAATAGAGGTCCTCGCGAAACTTGCCCTCCGCGATCGCCTCCTGGAGGTTGCGGTTGGTCGCGGCGATGAGACGGATGTCTACCGGAATCACGTCCCTGCCGCCCACGCGCTCGATCTCGCGTTCCTGCACCGCGCGCAGGATCTTCGCTTGCAGCGCGAGGCTCATGTCGGCGATCTCGTCGAGGAAGAGGGTGCCGCCCGCAGCGAGTTCGAACCGCCCCGTCTTGCGGGCGACCGCGCCCGTGAACGAGCCCTTCTCGTGTCCGAACAGTTCGCTCTCGAGCAGGTTTTCGGGGATGGCGGCGCAGTTGACGGCGACGAACGGGGCCGCGCCGCGTGGCCCGGTGGCATGGATCGCCCGCGCGATGATCTCCTTTCCAGTGCCCGATTCGCCCAGCAGCAGCACGGTTGCGGAGCTGCGCACCACGTGCGCGACCATCTTGTACACGTCCAGCATTGCGGGACTCTGGCCGACCAGCGCGTACGGTCCGGCCGTGACGGCGTCGACCGTCGGCAGCGGAACCCCGTGATCGTCGGCCCGGGCCCGCACGCGGTCGAGCAGCTTGATGACCTCGGCCGGCGGCGGCGGCAGGGGCAGCACGTCCAGCAGGCCCAGGCGTTCCGCCTGGAGGATGAGGTCCAGCGACCCGCGCCGCGAGAAGGCTACCAGGCGCGGCGCGCCCTGTACGCCGCGAAGCGCCTCGATCCACCACGAGAAATTGTCGGGATCCGGCTCCGACACCACCAAGAAGACGAGATCCCACGATCCGGACGCCAACCGTCGGGTGGCGCGCGGCAGGTCCGGCGCGGTCTCGAATTCCGCAACCATGCCCTGCAAGGCGGACCGGACCTCGTCGAACGCCCCGCTCTCTTCTTCCGTTGCCACGGCCAGAATGCGGAGCCCGTCCGAGATCCCCGAAGATTTCGTCGCCGCTGGCATGCTCGTGCCTGAGGAGGAGAGATTGGCGCCATTCACGGAGTGCATTCCTACGTGCTCGGTGGAATCCGTGCCACGAGCACGAGTGCGTCATCCGTGCCCTTCAGAAATCCCGCGAGAATCTCGTCGGCAACCCGCTGCGGAGGGGCCGTTGGGTGCAGACCGTCGGCGAATGTGCCGCGGATCCCGTCCGTGACGAGAATGAGCGTGTCACCCGCGTTGATCGGCACCACGCACGGCCCGCCGTCGGGCAGCTTGCCCGCTCCCACGATTCCCCCGTGCGTCATCAGGGAGCGGGGCTCCGCGGACTGCCCGCTGGCAGCTGCAGGGAACAGCCGGCCGTCCACGCCGCCAATCGCCAGCCAGGTCATCGTATCGTCATTCCAGCGGATAGAAGCCACGCTCACAGCGGCGCCGCGCGAGCCGGCGAGCACCCGATGGCACCGCGCCATCAGGTCGGGCGGCCACTCGTCGGCATACTGCTCCAGCATGGCCACGGCGAGGCGGGCCGTGGCTTCGGCCTCGGGGCCGTGGCCCAAGCCATCCACCACGGCCACCAGGACGCCGCCCGGAAACGGCGAGACCACATGAAGGTCGCCCGACACCGTCTGCCCGGGGTGAGCACGGGCGGCCACCGCCCACTCCAGGTTGCGCGGTGCCGACGCGTCGAGGCGCAACGCGCGGTCAACCATGGGCTCGGTGCCACTTCTTCATGGTGATCGTCGTGCCGTGACCGGTGGACGACTCGATATCGAATTCGTCCATCAGGCGGCGGGCGCCGGGGAGTCCGAGGCCCAGCCCGCCCGAGGTGGAGAAGCCGTCGCGCATGGCCTGTTCCACGTCCCGAATTCCCGGGCCGTCGTCCCGCGCAACGACCACCAACGCCGGGCGCTGGCCGTCGGCTATGGGGCGCAGTTCGATCGACCCCGTGGTGGCGTACATCAGGATGTTGCGGGCGACCTCCGATATCGCCGCGGCGATGACGGTCTGGTCGCCGCGCGGGAAGCCGAGGTCGGCGGCGAGTTCGCTGCCCTTCCGCCGCGCGGCCACGACATCCACGTCGGACGCGATCGGAATGGTCACCGGTTCAATCACGTACGCTCCGGCTCGTCAGGCGCCGATCCAGGAACGCCAGCCCCTCCTCGAGGTCGAGCGCGGTCGCAATGCCCTTGAGGGTCAATCCGAGCTGCACCATCGAGAACGCGACCTCGGGCTGGATGCCGACGATCACGGTCTCCGCGCCCCGGAGCCAGGTCGTATGCGCAAGATCGCGAATCGTCCGGACCGCGAACGAATCCATGACGTCGAGCGCCGTGACGTCCACGATGACGCCGCGCGCCCGGAACCGGCCCACCCGCTCGACCAGCGATTCGCGCAGCTGCGACAGATCGGCGTCCGTCAGTGCCGACTGGATGGACGCGATCAGGTAGTATCCCTGTTTCAGTATGGGGACTTCCACGCGTTGCCTCCCGGGCGATCAGTCGGTTGGGGTGGGCGGTGCACTTGGCACGACCTTGTAGCCGAGCAGTCGCTCAGCTTCCTCGATCCCGCCCTGCAGGTCGCCCACCGTCGCCATCCCGCTCAGATCGACGCCGATCGTGACCAACGTGTGCGCGATTTCCGGAGAAAGTCCGGTTACGATGACCATGGCGCCCAGGAGCCGGGCTGCCTCGACCGTCTGCACGAGGTGGTTGGCGACGTGCGAGTCGACGGCCGCCACGCCGGTGACGTCGATGACGACGACCTTGGCGCGGTTGGCCCGGATCGCGTGCAGCAACTGTTCGGTCAACTGGCGGGCGCGTTGCGGATCGATGACCCCGATGATCGGGAGGATGAGCAGGCGCTCGCGCACCTGGAGCACCGGCGTGGACAACTCGCGGATCGCTTCCTGCTGTTGACGGATGACCCGTTCGCGCTCCTGGACGAACCCGACGGCTACCGTATTGGCAACCCGGTTGGCGGCGGGTTCATACGCATCGAGGATCCGGTTCAACTTCGTGAAGTCTTCGTGATACTTCGCAAAGAGCGACCGTGCCAGCACGTCACGCAGGAGCAGGACGATTCCCAGGACCTCATGGGTTTCCACGCCGCGCGGAATGATCCGCTCCGAGAGATTCCGGGCGTACGCCTGAAGCGCCTCGAACGTCCCCGTCTCGAGGGCGGCCACGTAGTTGTCGTAAACAGATGTTGCCTCGGCGAAGATCTCCTGCTCGCTCATCGCTGTCAGGAGTTGCGCTCCCGTGATCCGATGTGCCCACTCCTCGCGAAGTTGCGTGCGATTCTGGCGCAGGTGGGCTACCAGCTCCCGCAGGCGAGTGGCCGGATCCTCAGGCGGCTGGGATGGCGCTGCCGGTGAGCGGGAATGGGCTGGCTGTGGCATGGGGTGCATCTCCTGGGCGATGGCTCGAGGGGGATATATGTGGCGAGCCTGCCACACGCAAGGGCAGCCGGAAGGTGAAGCTTCGGTTCGTGCCCCTGGATGGTGCGTACGTCTTACCGCTGCTGACGCCAGCCCGCTGAAAGTCGGAGCAATCGCCGGCGTTCGACGCGGATCAATGTAGCACAATAAGGCAGAAAGCGGTGGTGGGGGGGTGCCGCCGAATTTGGCACCGGGGCGGCCGGCAGAGCCCGCTGCCCCCCTCGGCGCTCGAGTCCGGGTCGCGACGTAGATGTCGAGGGCTTCCCCGCAGGGGACGCCCGAGCGGAACTTCTATCGATAGCGGATGATCGTGACGATAGCGGCTGTCAGCCCCAAGAAGATCCCGGCGATTTGCGCGTAGCGCGTCCAGTCCCTGGCCGCCGGCAGGACGATCTGGTCTCCCGATCGTAGCCCCATCTGTGCAAGCGTGAGGCCGGCGGCGAGTCCCCGGGCCAGGGAATCGGACGGGATCGTCGCAGCGCCGTTCCGTTCGACGTGGGCATCATTGACCTTGGCGCCGGACGAGGGCCCGCCGGCCGCCATCAGCGCGTCGCTCACCAGACCCTCAGCGGGAACCGAATAGAACCCCGGACGCTGCACCTCGCCTAGCACTCCGATCCGCAACGTCACGCGGGCCGTCACCGTGGCGTTCTTTACATAGTGTCCGATGGTTTCAGACAAGTAAGTCTGCAGGTCGGCGTATCTGACTCCGGCCAGCGAGACCCTTCCGATCACCGGAAGTTGGAGCGCCGGCCCTGCCACGACGGTGAACGAGTCCGTAAGTTGCGGCTCGCCTTCGACCATGAGCAGCACGCGATCGCCGATCCGGAAGTCCCCTCCGGAATCTGCGGCGGCGCGCTGCGCAGCCACATACGACGGGAGGAGCACGAGGGCGAAGCAGAGCAGGACACGACGGCACAGAGACGACATGGCTACTCCACCGTAACGCACTTGGCGAGGTTGCGCGGACGATCCACATTGCAGTTGCGAAGCACCGCCGTGTGGTATGCCAGCAGTTGGAGCGGAATCGAGGCGACAATTGGGGTAAGCAGCTGCGACACCCGGGGCAGCTGGAGTTGGTGCACGGCCAGCGGCCCGAGGTCTCCGTTGCCTTCCGTTGTGAACGCAATGAGCCGACCGCCGCGGGCCCGCACTTCCTGCATGTTGGATACGGTCTTCGCATAGCCCCGATCCTTGGGCGCCAGCACTACGACTGGCATGTCGGCGTCGATCAGCGCGATCGGGCCGTGCTTCATCTCCGCTGCCGGATAGCCCTCGGCGTGCACATAGCTGACCTCTTTGAGCTTGAGCGCGCCCTCCAGCGCAACCGGAAAATTCACCCCGCGTCCAAGATACAGGGCGCTCCGTGCGCCGGCCAACTCCGTCGCGACGTGCGCCACGCGGTCTTCGAGTTCCAACGCCCGCCCGACGGCATCGGGGAGCTGCTGGAGTTGGGACACCGCGCGACGGCCGTTCTCACGGGACAGCCCGCGGTGCCGGCCGAGGTGGACCGCCATCATCAACAGCGCGACGAGCTGCGACGTGAACGCCTTGGTGGAAGCGACGCCGATTTCGGGGCCGGCGTGGAGATACATGCCTCCGTCCGCCGCCCGGGCGATGGAGCTGCCTACGACATTGACGACCCCGAGCACCCGCGAGCCGGCCTGTCGTGCGAGGCGCAGCGCCTCGAGCGTATCCGCCGTCTCGCCCGACTGCGAGATGGCGAGCGTGAGCGTGCCAGCCATCCGCATCTGGCGATGATACCTGAATTCGGATGCGTATTCGACCTGGACGGGCACGCCGGCCAGATGCTCGAAGAAATGCCGCCCCACGAGTCCCGCATGCCACGAACTGCCGCAGCCCACGATCACGATGCGGTCGACGGCGCGGCAGTCGTCGGGCGTGAGGTTCAGCCCGTTCAGGCGCGTCGTGCCCTCGTCCACGAGCAGGCGGCCCCGCAGCACGTCACGAATCGTTGCCGGCTGTTCGAAGATTTCCTTGTGCATGAAGTGCGGGTGCGGTCCGAGCTCGATCGCACTGGCGTCCCACGCAATGGCGTCCACCGGCCGCGCCTGCACGGCGGCGCGTTCGTCGCGCACGCTGTAGGCATCGGGCGTGATCACGGCGAGGTCGCCGTCGTTGAGGTACACCACGGACCGCGTATGCTCGAGCAGCGCGCTCGCATCCGACGCCACGAAGTACTCGCCATCCCCAAGGCCCAACAGCACGGGAGAGCCCCGGCGGGCGACGACGAGTTTGCCCGGTTCGTCCGACGACGCAACCAGGAGTCCGTACGCACCTTCAAGCCAGCCCAGCGCCCCGGCGACGCGGTCCTCGAGGAAGTCGCCTTCGCAAGATTCGATCAGGTGGGCGATGAGTTCCGTGTCGGTCTCGGACCGTATGATGTGCCCGTCGCTCTCCAACTTCGCGCGCAGCGTGTCGGCGTTTTCCAGGATTCCGTTGTGGACCACGGCGATCCTGCCATGGCAGTCGGTGTGTGGGTGCGCGTTGTCGCTGGTGGGCGCCCCGTGGGTCGCCCACCGCGTGTGTCCGATGCCGGAGGTGCCGTGCACTGGTTGCTCGCCGGCCAGCTTCCGCAGGTTGGCGAGCGGACCGGCCAGCTTCTGGATGACGAGGCCCCGGCCGTTCTGCACCGCGATGCCAGCGGAATCGTAACCCCGGTACTCCAGCCGAGCGAGTCCGTTGAGCAGGATTGGGGCGGCGTCGCGATGGCCGACGTAACCGACGATGCCACACATGGGATCAGACCCCGTCCGGGGTCAGGGTCTTCGTGACGGCGGTGCGGCGCTCGCTCGCCGTTTCATATCCCGGGAGGTAGTTGGAGTAGTATGCGTACGGGGCTGTTCTCGGGACATCGTTCAGCACCGCACCGAGGAGCCGCACCGGCATGCGCTTCAGCACGTCGAGCTTGGAGTGCGCCATCTCGCGGTCGCTGACGCCCGTCCGCAACACGAGCAGCATATTCCCCGTCGCGACCCCGAGGGCGAACGCGTCGATCCCCGCGCTCAGCGGCGGACTGTCGCACACAATGACGTCGAACCGCTCGCGCAAATCGGCCATCAGCGTGCGCATGGCCGGCGACGCGAGCAATTCCGGCGCATCATGCGAATGCGTCCCGGATGGGATCAGATGCACGCCGTCGAGCGGCGTCGCACGAATGACGCGGTCCAAATCCAGGCCGTCATGCAGGTAGTCGGTGAGGCCGGGCTTGCGCGCCACGCGAAAGCGGTGGTGCAGCGTGCCGCGCCGCACGTCGCCGTCGATGAGCAGCGTCCGGGCGCCCCCCTCGGCGAACGCACGGGCGAGGTTCAGCGACACGAACGACTTGCCGTCCCGGCTGCCCGGACTGGTCAGCGTGATCGTGACCGGGCCGGCAGCGCCGTATGCATAAGCGACGTTCATGCGCAGTCCGCGGACCGCCTCCCTGAGCGCCGGGTCGGCGTCCACGGCAGGTTCCCGTTCAGCTGACTTGACGTGGGGAATCGTCGCGAGGATGGCCAGCCCCATTTCCCCCGTCACCTGGCTCGGGTGGCGGAACCGTGGATCCAGGCGATCGAGCAGGATGGCAAGCACCAGACCGAGACTGAGGCCGGCCACCAGAGCGAATGCCACAATACGAGGAGCCGTGTTCTTCGTTGGCGAGAGCGGAGGGACTGCGAGGTCGAGTACGTGCACGTTTCCGCCACTGCTCGCCATGGCGATCTGCGCTTCGCTGCTGCGCTGCTCCAGGCTTTCGTACAGACTGGTCGCCAGAGCGACGCTCCTCATGAGCCGTGCCTGTTCAGTGGCTTGGGGGGGCAGCGCCCGCAGTGTGTCCGCCTGCTGCGCCACCTGCGCCGTCAGCCCAGCCGCGCTGGCCCCCAGCCGGTCCATGAGGCCCTGAGTCAATCGAGGAATCGTGGTATCCGACAGTGAGGCGATCTGGGCATTGAGCGCCTGGACCGCCGGGTACGCGCCGGTGTAGCGGACCTGCATGGCCCGCAGGCGATTCTGCGCGTCCGTAAGATCGTTGAGCGCCGCCACCAATCGTGGCGTCTGCTGTACCGCCGGAACGGCCTGGAATGCCGCGACCGAGATTCCGGTTTGGGGCGCTGCGCTCAACAACTGCGCCAGAGCCGCGCGATCGGAGCGCAGCGAGTCCAGCCGCGTCTTCAAGCCGTGGAATTGAGCAAGCACCGCCGCATCTGGAGAGACGTCGGACGCTGCCGGACCGTTACTGCCGTTCCCGGTCACCTGGCTCTGGGGCCCCGTGATGGTGCGCACCCTGAACGCCTGCAACTGCTGCTCGGCGCTCTGCAGTGACTGATCGGCGTACTGGATCTGCTTTGCCAGCACGCTGGAGACTTCCGCCAGCCGCTCCTGCTGCATCCGATTGGCCACTTGCACGTACCGTGTGGCGATCGCGTTCAACGTCGATGCCGTGGCAGCGGGATTCGTGCCCGCAAGCCGGACTCCGAGGAAACTGCCGGATTCATTGATCGATGGTTGCAGGGCGCCCGCGAGACCATTCGCCGCTGCCTGCGGCAGAACGACTGCAAACATGTACGTGCCCCCGGCAGTGAACGCCGCGGAGGGCGGCGACCACAGAAGGCCGATCGATCGGCCTATGGAGTCACCGACCGTGCCATGCTCCACCATCTGGCCATCCGCGTCGGCCAAGCTATAGTCGGTCCCATTCGTCCCGATGTGCAGTTGATACTGGCCAGGACGTAGCACCGCGGCCGGGCGTACCGACCCGAACAGCACCGAATCGGCTGCCCGCGCGCCCACCCACAGGTGTCGCTGAATCACGACCGTGTCCACTACTGTATTGGAAAGCAGCAACTGAACCCAGCCTTGCGCGTCGAACAGGGGCGCCGAAGTAAGCGGGGTGGCGGTCCCCTCTCGACTGCCTCGATCTATCCAGATCGTCGTCTGTGCCTCGTACTGAGGGTGCAGGAACCTCCCCGCACCGAATATCCCGCCGGCGCCGGCCAGCAGCGTCATCAAGACCACCAACCACCACCGGCGCCGGAGCGCGCGACCGGCACGCTGCCAGTCCACGCCCGTGTCAGCCACGTTTACAACCCGCGTTGGCCTGGTTGGGGCCGGCACGGTCGGAGGGCGAAGTGGCGCGTAAGGTGTTGGTAGGTCGGCCATGGCAGGTGATCGAATCTTAGGAAGGGTTGACGGAGGACCTTCTATGCAATTCCGGTACCGCGGCAGCGCAACAGCAAGATAGGGCGGCTGCGCCACAGCTGGAATCACCAATCTAAGGAAGGGCGGACCTGGGCGGGCGCGATTCGGTGCGTACCGCAACAGGCGTCATGCTCCAGGATGGTGCGAAAACAGGCCCCTGCCGGGCGAAAATGTCCCCAAAGCCCTGGCCCGATCCGTGCATAAGGTCACGGGCATGAAGCGACAGGTCCAACCGGTTCCATACCTTATGAACGCTCAGGTCGCATCGGATTTGAAGCACGATTCTCCGGTCCGCTCCGCCACCGCTTCGCCCTCGGCGAACGCCGGCGCATCCGCTCTGGGCGCTGGCGACCTGGCGCCCGTTCAGATCCTGGTCGTCTCCGAGGACCAGTCGGTCGCCCAGACGTGCGCAAGCGTGCTGCGTCTCGATGGCTACGACGTCATGGTCAGTAACGAAGGCGAGGAAGCGCTCGACCTCGTCGTTCGCCGAGGCTTCGATATCGTTCTTGCTGATTTGCACATGCCAAAAGTTAGCGGCATGAGACTGTTGGCGCGCGCCCTGGCGGCGCGTCCAAGCACGATCGTCGTGATGATGACCGAAGATCCGACCATCGAATCGAGCATCGAATCGGTGAGGGCCGGGGCGTGGGATTACCTCGCGAAACCGATGTCGGCGGCACAGCTCCGGGTCGTCGTGGGTCGGGCGGCGCACCGCGTGGCGATCACGCGCAACCGCGTGGGAGTGCCGCGCATCACCGGCGAAGGCCGGAGTGCGACGACGATCCTCGGTGTCTCGCCGGGCATCCGTCAGGCAGTGGAACTGGCCCTGCGCGTCGCCCCCACCGACGCGTCGGTGTTCATCAGCGGCGAGAGCGGAAGCGGAAAGGAACTCGTGGCCCAATTCATTCACGAGAACAGCGGCCGTGCCATGCGGCCATTCGTCGCCGTCAACTGCGCGGCGCTCCCCGATTCGCTGCTCGAGTCCGAGATGTTCGGTCATCGCCGTGGGGCTTTCACTGGTGCGGTCAGGGACAAACCCGGGCTTCTCGAGGCGGCGGATGGCGGTACCATGTTCCTGGACGAGTTGGTCGACATGCCCAAGCCGGCCCAGGCGAAACTGCTGCGCGTGATTCAGGACGGCGTCGTGCGCCGGGTGGGAAGCGAAACGACCGATGCGATCGTTGACGTGCGTTTCATTTCCGCTGCCAACAGCGAGTTGGAGGCGGCCCGCCGTGACGGGTTGCTGCGCGAAGACCTATACTATAGGCTGCACGTGGTGCCAATCCACCTTCCGCCTCTGCGCGAGCGGCCGGAGGACATAACGGTGCTGGCCAACCACTTTCTGCAACTGTTCTGGCAGCGACGCGGGCAGGCGGAGACACGCCGTCCTGAACTCGCGCCGTCGGCGGTAGACGCCCTGGGCTCCTACGGATGGCCGGGCAATGTTCGCGAACTGCAGAACGTGATCGAGCACGTCACGGTGCTTGCGGAGCCGGGCGCGCAGATCGGCGCCGGCGATCTCCCATTGGGAGCCCAGGGGCGCGTGCCCGTGGAGAACGGATCCGGGGCGCAGATCGCAGTCGAGTTTTCGGAGCGGTATCACGCCGCGCGCGAGCACGTGCTCACCCAGTTCGAACTGCAGTATCTGACATGGCTGGTTGAGCGGGCGGGAGGCAACCTGTCCGAAGCGGCGCGCATCGCCGGCGTGGATCGCACCACGCTCTATCGGGTGATGGAACGCCACGGATGGCAGCGCCCGACACCGGCGAGCGGATGGACGCCCGTTCGTAATGATGCTATCGTTCCTGGCGATTCCAGCGAGGGTCCTGCGCATGACTAGCGGCGAACGACGACTCGGAGTGCGAACAGCCTCCGCATCCGGCATCGTGGCCGGCGTTGCGGTAACGCAACAGCTGCCGCAACCCATCGTGGACCGCGCGCGGCATGGGCCCGTCAGCCCATCTTCCAAGTCATTGCCGGCAACGGGCTTGGCAAACGACCGCAAGCCGGACGTTCTCGCACGGGACTTGCAATGACTATTGGAATGGCCACTGCCCCCCTTCACGACCTTGCTCGGCTGGATGGCGAGCATGCGGACGAGATCTATGATCAGATGTCGCGCGCTGATCGCGTCCGGCGGGCCCTGAACATGGCTGTTGCCGTCGTCGGGATCGCGATCACGCTGCCCCTTTGGGTCGTCATTGCCCTCGCTATTCGCCTGACGTCGCGCGGACCGATTCTCTACCGACAGACGCGAGTCGGCATGGATCGCCGCACCCCGGGCGTGAACCCGGTCGGGATCCGCCGGAAGGTCGATTTCGGAGGCCGTCCGTTCACGATCTACAAGTTCCGGACGATGCGCGTGAGCCGGTCGGGCGCGCAGTTGTGGGCGCAACCGGACGACGCGCGGGTGACACCCGTCGGGCGGGTGCTGCGTAGGTTCCGCCTCGACGAATTGCCACAACTCGTCAACGTGCTGCGCGGGGAAATGAACGTCGTGGGCCCTCGACCGGAGCAGCCGGAGATCTTCGCGACGCTCCGCGAGGAGATCGGCAACTACGAGACTCGACAGCGGGTGCTGCCCGGCATCACTGGTTGGGCGCAGGTGAACCTGAAATACGATCAGTCGATCGACGACGTGCGGCGAAAGCTCCAGTTCGACCTCGAGTATCTGGAGCGCCGGTCGGTAGCCGAAGACACGCGCATCATGCTGCAGACGCTCCCGGTCATGCTGGGACGACGAGGCGCGCTGTAAGCGTCGGAAGGGGCCGCGCTACCCGGCGGCCGACGTTGGTTGGCGCCGGGTGGGCTCCCAGGTTGCCGCGCGGCGTCCGCTGAGCAGATGGAGCCACGCCTGGACGCTGGCAACGAGTCCGGCGGTGCCAAAGGCGATCATCGAGATCGCGCGCGGTACGGACCGGCCGGCCATCTCGCGCCGCCAGGCGACGGCGGTCGCTAGGGCACCGGCCCCGGCCAGCCCCAGGGTGATCCGGGCCAGGGTGGAGTCGCGCGCCGTGAAGACAGCGACGACGACCACGGCCGCTGCCGCCCAGGGCAACAGCCACCGGCACAATTTGTGGCTTGCCAGCATCCACGAGAACATGCCGTATCGCCGGACATTGAGCAGTCCGCGCCAGTACCATAGCGTGGCCAGGCCCCGCGCCATGGTCCGCACCTTTCGCCGATACTCCCGGCGCAGCGATGTGCTCTGCGGTACGTAGCAGACCGCTTCGGGCACCGAAACGGCGCGGAACCCGTAGCGTCGCGCGACGAGCGCCGCGGAAAAGTCGCGGCTCAGGTGCTCAGGGAGGGCGTGGCGATGCAACTCGGCGCGGATCGCGTACAGGCACCCTGAGGCTCCCACGATGCCTTCCACGCGCGTCTCGAGATCGCGAACCCGCATTTCGTATCCTACGTAGGCCGACTCGCCGGGGCTCGTGGGCCCCTGGGTGTGTCCCGTGCTCACGTCGCGTCCCGATGCCACGCCGACCGCCGGATCTGCGAGCGCCGCGACGAGATACTGCACGGCCGCCGGGTGCACGCGCACCGACGCATCCGTGTTGACCACGATCTCCCCGCGAAGCGCCGTTCGAGCCGCGTTTTCGGCCGCCGTCTTGCCGCTTCTTTGCGGCATGCGTAGCAGTTCGACGCCGCGTGCGGCGTACGAGCGAACGACGTCGTCGGTGCCGTCGGTGGACGCATCTCGAGATCACCAGGATGTGGCGAAGATGCGCCGGATAGTCGGCAGCGAGCAACTGATCGATGGTGTCGCCGATCGCGCGCACTTCGTTGTACGCCGGCACCGTGATCGTCACCAGCGGAAACTCGACGGGCAGGGCGTTGCGCACGCGGCGCGGGCGGCCGGCCGCGACGGCCATCAGCAGGAGTGGATAGCCGACGTAAGCGTACCCCCACACGCCGAGTGCGATGAGCAATGCGACTGTCATTGCGCGCTAGAGCCCCGATTCCCTTGGAAACCGGGGTGCGTCCGCCGCGAGCGGCCTGGGTCGGTTTGCCGGTGCGATGAATGACGCCCCGGTCTGACGCAATGTACGGCCGGCCCCGACCGGCCGATCAACCATCCGCATTCCAGACTGTCAACTCGGATCCCGCGCCGCCGAGCGCCCGTGCGGGTACCGAAACGGGCGCCACCCACTCATCGCCCATCGCCTCGCGCGCCAACGCCCCGTGCAACCCGATCGCGATGCCGATCAGGCTATACGTGAAGGGAGCATACCCCTGGGTCAGGAAGAAGCCGCTCACGGCGTAGCCGACGAGGCTGGCCGCGAGTGCATCCCCCATCGCCGCGGCGCGCCCGTCGCCGACGGCGAGCCCCAGCACCACTGCGCGGCGCGCCCGCGCCAGCGCGGCGATCAGGAGGGCGAGAAACGCCGCGAGGCCCGGGAGCCCGATTTCCGCGCCCACCTGCAGGAACGAATTGTGCGGTGCGGACCACTTCAGGCCCTCGCCGTACATCTGCCGCTGGGCGAGCGGCGAGATGGTCCCCTCGGCATGGGCAAAAGCGCCGGCCCCGACGCCAGTAACAGGATGGTCGAGCATGTACCCCATTCCGCGCTTCCAAACGCTCATTCGTCCGGTCTCTGACTGGCCTGCCCAGTTGTAGTCCCGGGTCGGATTCAGGATCGTGTTCATGTCCTTCCAGTACGTCGCGCCCGCGGCGCCGACCAGCAGCACGCCAGCCAACGCCGCCAGCCCCAACCGCCGCCGAAGAGGCGCCGAGCGGTTGGCAAATATGCCGTAGGCCACGACGGCCACGAGGCCCAGGAATCCGCCGCGGGAACCGGTCTTGACGAGCGTCACCAGGAACACCGGGATCGCGGCCAGGGCACCCAGCCGCGCGGCTAGGCGCGCACTGTGAAGGGCGCACCATTCTGCCAGGGGAAGCGTGCACACCAGCAGCAACCCCAGGTCGTTCGCGTCGTAGTGGACCAGGTTTCCCAGGCGGCCGCCGGCCCCCACGGTGAACCGAGTGAGAACGAAGACCGAGAAGATCAGTGCCCCGACCACGTGCACGGCCGAAAGGCGGTAGGCATCGATTGGATGCTCGATGGCTGCCCCGATCGCGATCATCAGAAAGACCGAGGGCACCAGCTCCGTGAGTGCGACACCGAAGCTCTGCCCCTGGTTGAGGCTGAACGGCACGCCGGCGAGCGCGAGGAGGCCGAGGATCACCCCGAATATCGCCGGCGAACGACTTGCCACCGCCACGAACTCGCTCGGCAGTCGGCGGTCGAGAAGCAGGACGACGAGGAGCGCTCCGGTCACGAGGGCGATCGGTTTGAAAGCGTTGACCAAGGGGAACAAATCCTGAAGCCGCCACGCGTAGCCGAGCAGTGCTACGGCGAGAAGCGTACGTGCCGCTCCCCAACGGTGGGGCGTATCGGTCATGTGGTCGCCTTATCGCGGTGCATCACCGCGCGACTGCCGGTCACGGTGCTGGCAATTCCGCACAGCCCTGCGGGGAGTGTACGCATGATGATCGTGGCAACGGTCCTCGTCGGGATGGACGCCCCTGTGGCGTACACGCAACGCACGCGGGGCGTGCGGCGGACAGTCAGCATTCTAGGCCCGCGGGGCGACATCGTCGTAGAATCGAACGTAGGACCGGGCCATCTTCTCGGCTGTAAAATAACGTTCGAAGCGTTCGCGGGCAGCCCTCGCCAGGTTCGTTCGGAGCCTCTTGTCTGCGACCAGGCACCGAAGCGCGTCGTAGAGGCTCTGGTAATCATTGGGCTCGACGAGCAGTGCTTCGCTCCCGTCGTCCAGCATGGAGGGAATACCGCCTACCCGAGAAACGGCCATCGGTACGCCAAGTGCCATCGCCTCGAGCACGGCGATCGGCATGCCTTCGGTCTGCGAGGCCAACACGAACGCGTCGCAGCTTTCGAAAAGCGGGCCCACGTCCCGGACAAAGCCCACGAAACGAATCGAATCCTGCATGCGCAGGGACGCGGCGCGGGCGCTCAGTTCGTTCAGCAGAGGGCCGTCGCCGGCGACGATGAGGCCGATCTCCGGGAATTCCGCGCGTAGCGCCGCCACTGCGTCGATGACGACATGGATGTTCTTGCCTGGCACCAATCTGCTGAGCGAGAGAACGCACGGACGGAAGGGCCTGGCTGGCACGGACACGGGACCTCCGCCGGAGCCGGCCGCAGGAGTCCTGATGCCGTTGAAGATGACGCGGATGCGGCCGCCGGCCACTCGCCTCGCCGCCAGTTCCGTGGCGATCTGGTCGGAGACAGCAGCGACGCCCCGGAAGCGCCTCAGGATTCGGGTCTCGACCGTCTGGTACCACGAGAGGCTCCTGGACCGTTCGCCCGCATTCGCCGCGACGCTGTGATAGGTGGCCACGGCGGGGATGCCCTGGGCGAGCGCCGCGGCCCCGGCGAGGATCGTGGCCTTGTACCCGTGAACGTGCACGATCCTGGGGGTCTGAGCGGCGATGGCTCGGTAGAGATCAGCCCACCCGCGCGGAGTGATCGGTCGTGCGCAGTCGACAAAGACGGTAGAGACGCCGAGTGCTTGCGCCGCCTTGCCCACCTCGGTTTCCGGTCCGTCCAGGCAAAGCAACGCGACAGGGCAGCTTTGGCGCTCGAGCTCGGGAAGCAGGTTGAGCAGCATGCTTTCAATGCCGTAGACGCCGCCGCTGCTGACCGCGTGGAGCACGACGGATGGCGCCATGCGGCCCGTTTCCGGAGTCACGTGCGGCTCCCGAGTGACGTCATCCAATCGATGGTTTCCCGTAGCGCTGGTAGCGGGTCGCGCCAACGCAGCACTTCATTTCGCGTGCCACGGCCCGGAAAGAGAAGATCCCACGTTGCCTGTAACCGGCTGACGGGTGATACCTCATCGTTCGCTCCGCGGCGGAGACGTGCGACAAGATGGTCCACTTCCCCCCACCACCAGCGCATTCGTATTCCGGGGCGCCAGGACGGCGGCGTGGACGACGGCCGGCCGAGCGCGGCGTCCACGAGGAGTCGCGGAAAGTCCACCCCCGCATCGACCGCGAGCTGCAGAGACCCCCAGAACCGGCCGTTGATCTCCATAAGGTACGGCGTTCCGGTCTGGGCGTCGCGCTTGAACTCCACCATAGCGGGTCCCTGCCAGTCCAAAGCGGCGAGCAGGGCCTCCGCCTGCGCAAGCAGATCGCGGTCCGGGGTCACGCTGACCGAGCACACGCTCACGCCGCCGGACGGTGGCTTCTCACGAACGCGTTCGTGAGCGAATGCGGCCAGGGTCCGCCCACCCCAGCGAAGCAGGAACACCCCTGTGCCCGGTCCGGCAACGCGTTCCTGCAACAGCAGGGGGAACGCCGACGCGGGAAGCGACCGCGTGATCGCGCGGAGCTGCTGGATATCGTTTGCCCAGCGGACCCCGAGCTTGACGGAACCGTCCGGGCCGTCGCTGACCGACCTGCCGGGCTTGACCACGATCGGCCACGCGAGGCTCCCCGTCGCGGCATCAGCGGCTTCATCCGGGCGCGAGAGTACGATCTGGCGTGGTACGTGGATCCCGAGGGTCTGGGCAAGGCCTAGCACGACGGGCTTGTCGGCGGCCCGGCGGACGACCTCTGCCGGGCCGAACGGGATCACCCCGACGAGCGCTCCACGAATGGGGAGCAGCGCTCGCAATGCCGCGTCCGTTATCGGCAGGACGATGTCGGGCTGCCAGTGCTGGGCTGCACCGATCATGGCTTGGGTGAACGCCTCGGGTGCGGCCAGGGGGTCGGGCAGTTGCAGCGTGGACGCCGCGTATCTCGAGGCGCCTGCCAGCGAGCGCCGCCGCGCGGAGGTCACGATCACTCGGTGTCCTGCTCGTCCGAGCGATCGCACGACCGCCAGGGCGGCGCGCTGTTCGCCGTCCGTGATGAGGACGGTAGCGGGTGCGGATTTCACCAGGGGTTCGCTGGGCCCAACGGTGCGCATGCGAAGGTCGTCAGAGAAGGAGGCCCATCGACCTGAGGGCGAAGCCGTCGGGGGAGAGGCCGGCCGGAATGTTGATTCGCGGGATCGCCAACGGATTCCCGATCGGAGAGGGTACGCATCCTCCGTCGATCGCGAACGCTGCCGTGTAGCCTGCTGCAGCGGTGGCGTGGATCACTCGCCCATCAAAGTTCCCGTATGGATAGGCGAGAAACGGGACCGCCGACGGCCCGAAACGGTCGTGCAACCAGGCCAATGGCTCGCTGAGCTCCCGGGCGAGCCGCTCGTCGTCCGTGTGCGTCAGGTTCGGATGGGTCCAGCTGTGCGCTCCGAGCGTCACGAGGCCATTCCGCGCAGCGGCTCGGAGTTCGTCCAGGCTCGACGTGCGGGCCTCGAGAGGAGCGCGCTGCACGGGGTCGCCCCGCGCCGCCGCCCATGCGCGCACGGCGCGATCGTCGCCGCCCAGGGTCTCAAGCGCAGCCGCGCGCAGGCGGGGGTCGACGCCTCGTCCGGGGCGCGCCAGTTCATCCCACCAGAATGCCCGGCCACCGACGAACCCCGGCGTCACGAACACCGTGGCCGGAAGGCCTCGTCGCGTCAACTCCGGGAGCCCAACGGTAATGGCGCCGTGATACGCGTCATCGAACGTGATGGCCGCTCGCGGACGGTCGTGCGCGGAGGCGGTGAAATCGAGCAACGTGCCGAGCGGCACGACGTCGTGCGTGGCCTGGAGGATATCGAGTTGGGCAGCGAAATCAGCACGCCGAAGATGCAGCGAGCGATCACAACCGTCCGTCCAGTCGTCGCTCACCACGTTGTGATAGGCGAGGACAACCGCGCGCCGCCGGAGCGCGTACAGGCGCGCGGGGGCGAGAACCGCGCGGAGGCTGCGTTCGGCGATCCGCTTCGCCCCGCCTCGAAATGGAGTACTCACAGCGTGGCGAATGCTCGGACACCCGTCAACGTCGGCGGATGACTCACGTTCGTGCGGGCATCGACGCGGCCCGTGCGGCGCTCCCCGATGGCACGGATTTCGGACTTTTCATAGGTGTGTGCGTTCCCGCGCTCGCCCGGCAAAAGGAGAGCAGAAGCTGAATTCGTCAAGGCGTCGCAGCAGCGAGCCACGTGGCCCGTAAATTGCAAGAATAGTGCCGTCGGGCGCCGCCGGGACTACGCCGGCAGCCTCCAGATGACTTCGCCCGAAGGTACAACGCGGCCCGGAACTCCGTCGGCGGCCGGCTTCGACTTGGGTCGGGAGAACTTCCACGTGTGGCTCCCATGAATGTGACTCCAACGGCAGTGGATTATTGGTGTGCCGTGCATCTTGCCCGATTCCTTGGCCGCTATCGACTGTTCGATCTGGCGATTCAGAGCGCCATCAATCATAACGTGCTCGGAGGCTTCTGGTTTGCGCTGGCGCTCTTCATTCTCTGGGTGCGGGCCTCGGGAACAGGCGGCCCCGCGAAGCTTGAGACGCAACGGAGAATGTTCGTCGTCCTGCTGGGAACGACGATTGCCGTGCTCCTGACGCTGGTGTGTGCCGACTTGATCGCGTGGCTCCCGCCCAACCGCATGCCCGGGCTGGCCGATCGCTACCCGGCGTATCTGACGCCAAATCCAAATACCAATTCGTTTCCGAGTCAATCAGTAGCGCTGTACACCGCCGTCGCGGCCGGCGTGTTCTCTTTGCGAAGACGTCTTGGGGTCGTGTTGTTCCTCGTGGTGGGGTTGCTCGTGGCACTGCCACGAATGTACGTGGGCGGCCACTACCTCAGCGACGTCCTTGCCGGTCTGGCCTTGGGACTCGGAGGATTCACGATCGCTCGATGGGTCGACCACCGAGTGCCACCCCAGTGGCTTCGCGCCGTAGACCAGGCGAAATCCTCCCGCGGCGTGAAAGACTTCGTGGTATTCCTGTGGATACTCCAGGTGGCGGTGGAATGCCGCGACGCCGTGTGGTTGGCACGAGTCACGCAGCTGGTGCTCCATCGACTTCTTTGAGTATTCATGGATATCCGGGCCGTATCCGGGGGTCGCCTGCACGCGAGGTGACGTTTCGGGCGGCCTCGCCCCCAGGCGCATACCGATCCGCACAACCCTTCGCTATACTCACGGCACCCAGATGGAAACTCCTCTCGTAACCCTCGATCCCAAACCGACGCCTCCCTTGACTGGCTCCTCAACCTTTGAAACCATGCCATCGCTCCGCGTGGGCCTCGTCGGGGCGGGCAAGATGGCGATGAATCACGCGCGCGCCGTGGCGCGCGCCGGTGGACGCGGCTCGGTGGTCGCGGTCGCCGATCCATCGGAAGCGGCGCGCCAAGGGCTGCTCGCGTCCGTCCCCGGTGCAGTCGGCTTCGATTCGCTCGGCGAGATGCTCGCCCGAGCGGCGGTGGATGTCGTGCACGTCTGCACCCCCCCGGCGACCCACCGGGCCCTCGCTGTGGAGGCACTGACGGCGGGCACGCACGTCTACGTCGAGAAGCCGTTCGCAGAAAGCTCCGTTGACGCGGCTGAGGTTCTCGATTTGGCGGCCGCCCGCGGGCTTCGGGTGTGTGCCGGCCATCAACTCCTCTTCGAGCCCCCGACTCGGATCGCTCTTCGATATCTTCCTGCGCTGGGGAGGCTGGCCCATGTGGAGAGCTACTTCTCGTTCCGCACGGTGCGCCGGACCCCGGGCGGCCGGGCACCGCTCAGGCCCGATCTTCAGCTGCTCGACATCCTGCCTCACCCGATCTACCTGCTATTGCACTTTCTGCACGCGACGGGGGGCGGAAGTGCGGAGTTGATATCACTCGACGTCAGGGAGCGTGGCACCGTGCATGCTCTCGTCCGTGCAGGCGACCTCACCGGCACGCTAGTAGTGACGCTCGAGGGAAGGCCCGTCGAGAACTACATCCGATTGTCGGGAACGAACGGCTCCGTCTTCGCAGACTATGTCCGGAGCACGGTACAGCGCCAGATCGGTCCCGGCACGTCGGGCATCGACAAGGTGCTCGCACCGTACCGGCAGGCCTGGCAGTTGGCGCTCGGCACGACTGCTTCTCTCAGCCGCCGCGTGCTTGCGCGCCAACGGAGCTATCCCGGCCTGGCCGAGCTCTTCGAAGCCTTCTACCGCGCAGTTCAGGATGGTGCGGCGGTCCCTGTATCACCCGAGAGCATTCTCGCTACGACCCGGATCTGGGAACAGATCAAACTCGTCCTGGAGCGGCCGTCCAGCCCGACGATCCCGCGGGAACCGGCCGTCGGCCCAGCCATCGTGGTGACCGGCGGAACGGGGCTCCTCGGGCGTGCGGTGGCTAGAAAGCTTGCGGCGCAAGGCAAAGCCGTTCGGGTCATCGCACGCCGCGAGCCTGCGTCCTGGGAGCGCGTGGCCGGCGTCGAGTACGTCGTGGCCGATCTGGGAGATCCGCTCAATGCGGTGCTGCTCCGGAACGCGGACAGCATCATTCATGCAGCAGCGGAAACCGCCGGCGGTTGGGCCGAGCATCAGCGCAACTCGCTTGACGCCACGGAGCATGTGCTGCGCGCGGCGGCGGCCGCCGGCGTGAAACGCGTCGTGCACGTGAGCAGTCTGGCGGTGCTCAGTCCACCGCAGGGCGGTGGGCCAATCACCGACGACAGCCCGCTCCGGGCCGAGAGTCGCGCGGCCGGCCCCTACGTATGGGGCAAGCTCGAATCGGAGCGACTGGCTCGCCAGCTGGGCCTGGAGTTGGGCCTCGACGTGAAGGTCGTGCGGCCCGGCGCCCTGGTCGACTACGAGGATTTCGAACCGCCCGGGCGGCTCGGGAAGCGACTCGGCAACGTCTTCGTCGCCGTGGGCTCTCCCCGAGAGCGCCTGGGCGTCGCCGACGTCGGTTTTGCCGCTGAAGTGCTCAGCTGGATCGCTGACCACTTCGAACGAGCGCCGGCCACGCTGAACCTGATCGCGCCGGATCTGCCCCCCAAGCGTGCTCTCCTGGAACGTCTGCGACAGGGCAATCCCGACCTTAGCGTCGTATGGTTACCTTGGCCCGTCCTGATCCCGCTCTCGTGGACCGCCATCCTTCTCCAGAAGCTCCTCCGTCCCGGCCGGCCCGCGATGAATGTCGCCAGCGTCTTCGCCGTAACGCGATATGGCACGGCAGGCATCCGCGCCGTGAACGCGCAAATGAAGGCGGACGAGAAGTAGGCACTTGGCGCCTTCCCGGCCGTCCGGCCGACGGCGCCCATTCTGCGGTCGGGTAGTTCGGCGCTCAGGCGGCACCCTGGGGCCCACGACCAAAGGGTCCGAACGGTCCCCGATTTGGGGATCATCCGGACCCTCACGATCTGCGGCAACCTTCCCGGGGCTCCCGCGCAGCTAAGGCCGGGCCGTCACTGCGCGCCCAGGGCCATGCGGTCCAGCCACTGGTATTGCACGGCGCCCACGGTGCCGCCAATGCCGCCCCAGACCGGGGTCCACTGGATGTAGTTCCAGTTCGTCGATTGGCCGGAACCCGACCATTGGATGTTGGTGTAGTTCGCCACGAGCGTGGGGCCACTCGCCACGGAGCCATCGCCGTTGTAGTTCGTGACCCACATCCGGGCCACCCCGTTCGAAGCGCCGCCGGTGTTGGCCATCAACTCGACCTCGATGCGCTGCCACGATCCGCGAGTGACCGCCCCCGTGGCGACGTTGTTCACGAGGTTGATCGCGCTCGCTCCGGTGCCCAGATTCTGGAGTCGCATCTGCCAATCGAGCTCGCCGGTTCCGCTGCCTTGGGCGGAGAGGTAGAAGCACGGATTATTGTGAATCCAGGCGTAGATCGTCTTGTTGACCCCGCTGGGATTGCCGACGAAATTGCTCGAGAACTGCACGGTGATGGCTATATAGAGATGAGTATAGCCGTTCCCAGAAAAATCGGCAGAATTGACGTTGCCCGGCGCACCACCGCCCGCGAATCCGACCGGATAAGCCATTTCACCAATGTACGGCGGACTCGCCGGAGGATTCACGGGCGAGGTCACGCCCCCGCTGGGGGTGTACGTGGATGCGTTTCGCTGTACCGCCCCGCCGCCGTTGCTATAGATGCCTTCGTTCAAGCTGCTATTCGTGAACTCATCTACGTAGCCGCTGGGAATCGTGAGGCCTGAGGGCAAGTTGGGATAATCCGCGCTGCTGGCTGGCGGTGGCGGCGGTGGCGGCGCCAGTGCCGTCAGCGAGGCGGTACCGCTCTGTCCGCCGGTGGATGCCTTGATGGTTGCGGTCCCGGCCCCCACTGACGTCGCCAGCCCGCTGCCGTTCACCGTGGCGACCGCCGTGTTGCTGCTCGTCCAACTGATCGATTGTCCGGTGATGGGAGTGCCGGTGCCGTCGAGCACCGTCGTCGCGAACTGCATCGTCTGGCCCACCGTGTTGCTCGCGGAACTCGGCGTCACGATCACGGACGCCACCACGGGCGCGGCCGCCGCGACCGTCACCGAGACCGTGCCGCTCTTCCCACTGCTCGAGGCGGTGATGGTCGCGGTCCCGGCGGCCACCGAGGTTACCACCCCGCTGGTGTTCACGGTGGCGACGGACGAGTTGCTGCTGCTCCACGTGATGGACTGGCCGGTCATCGTGTTCCCGCTGCCGTCCTTGACCACGGCGCTCAATTGCGCCGTCTGGCCCACCGAGTTGCTCACCGAACTCGGCGCTACGGTCACCGACGCCACGACGGGCGCCGCGGCCGCAACGGTCACGCTGGCCGTGCCGCTCTTGCCGCTGGTCGAGGCCGTGATGGTCGCGGTCCCGGCGCTCACTGCGGTCACCAGACCGCTGCCGTTCACGGTAGCAACCGATGTCTTGCTACTCGTCCAGGTGATGGTCTGGCCGGTCATCGTATTGCCGTTGGCGTCCGTGACCACCGCCGTCAACTGCCCGGTCTGTCCCACCGTGCCGGTCAAGGCAGCGGGCGTGACGGTTACCGACCCCACCACGGGCGCGGCCGCCGCGACCGTCACCGACGCCGTGCCGCTCTTCCCACTGCTCGTGGCGGTGATCGTCGCGGTCCCGACACCCACCGAACTCACCAGCCCGCTGCCGTTCACGGTGGCGACGGACGAGTTGCTGCTGCTCCACGTGATGGATTGGCCGGTCATCGTGTTCCCGCTGCCGTCCTTGGCCGCTGCGGTCAACTGCGCAGTCTGGCCCACCGAGTTGCTGACCGAACTTGGTGAGACGGTCACGGACGCGACAACGGGTGCCACGGTCGTGACCGTCACCGAGGCCGTGCCGCTCTTGCCGCCGGTCGAGGCCGTGATGGTCGCGCTCCCGGCGCCCACTGCGCTCACGAGACCGCTGGCGTTGACCGTGGCGACACCGGAGTTGCTGCTCGTCCACGTGATGGTCTGGCCCGTCATCGTATTGCCGTTGGCGTCCGTCACCACGGCCGTCAATTGCCCGGTCTGTCCCACCGTGCCGCTGAGAGAAGATGGGGTTACGGTCACCGACGCCACGGCGGCGGGAGGCGCCGCCGCCGTCGTCGTGCTCGCGACGTTCGACACCGCGCCGAACACCGCGTTCGAATTGAGCGTACCACTGAAGGCAACGACCTGAAATTGATAGCTCGTGGACGGGGCGAGCCCAAGCGCCGTACAGCGCACCGTGGAGCCGATCGAGACGGGCGCGATGGGCGCCGCGCAACTGCCCTGCGACACCGAAGCCGCCGATCCCCAGCTGATCGTACCAGCCGCGTACCGAAGGTCGTAGCTCGCGGGTTGCCCGGTCCCGTCGCTGACCGCCGTGAACGTGATGGCCGCGCTGGAATCCGAATTCGCGTTGGCCGAGAGATTCGTCACCGTGCTCGGTGAAACCGGAGCCGCGTTCGCGACGGTGATTGACGCGGTGCCGCTCTGTCCTCCGCTCGACGCGGTGATGGTGGCCGTCCCGGCGCCGAAGGCCGTTACGAGCCCGCTGTTATTCACGGAGGCCACCGACGAGGCGCTGCTCGTCCACGCGACGGACTGGCCGGTCATGACGTTGCCATAGCCGTCGCGAACAACGGCCATCAGTTGCGTCGACTGGCCCACCGTCTGGCTCACCCACGTCGGGGTCACGGCCACCGAGGCGACGGCCCCAGTCGTCACCGACGTGGGGGAGGTCGTCGGACCGGGCGCCGGCGTGGTAGCCGTCACCACGTTCGACAGCGCGCCGAGCACCTGATTCACGTGGAACGTGCCACGGAATGCGACGATCTGGAGGGAATAGTTGATCAATGGCGAGAGGCCGAGCACGGTGCAGCGCACGGTAGACCCGATGGCGCCGCCAGCGATCGGGGACGTGCAGGACCCGGACGTGACCGAACTCGCCGACGTCCAGTTCATGCTGCCCACGCTATAACGCAGGTCGTAGCTCGCCGGCTGGCCCGCACCGTCAGCGACCGCCGTGAACGTGATGGTCACGCTGGTGTCCGATGTCACCGCTGCGGCGAGGTCCGTGACCGTGCTGGGAGCCGTGACCGGCTGGGTGATCACCCCCACCGCCGCTGTGCCGTTTACGTCGCTGCTCCGTCCGGAGATCACGACGGCTCCGGTGCCGACACCCGTGACGTTGCCCGTCGAGTCCACGGTAGCCACGGCCGGGTTGCTGCTCTGCCAGCGAACGTGCCGTCCGGCCAGGACCTTTCCCGATCCGTCGAGCACTGCTACGGCCAACGGCTCGATCTGCCCGATGCCGACCGTGGTGGCGTTTGGCGTCAGCCTGACCGATCCGACAGGAACGCCTCCAGCGACAACCTGGGCCTGCGCCGTGACCGCCCCGGCGGATGCAACGATGGTCGCCTGTCCCACGCCAATGGCCTTGACGAGTCCGCTCGACGATACCGTGACGACGTCGCTGTCGCTCGAACTCCACGCGATGGGAACGCCGCTCATGACTGCGCCGCTGCCGTTCTCAGGCGTGGCGAACACCTGTGCGGAATCGCCAAAGTTCACAGTGATCGTGGTCGGGGCGATGATCATGCTGCTCGGCATCGGCGCGCCGACGCCCGCGCCGGTGTACGGGCCGGAGACCCCGCTGGCGAGCCCTGCGTCGCTGCTGCACGCGATGAGGAGCAGCCCGGCCAAGCCGGCGGTCCCAAAGCGACCGATTACGCGCCGCGGCCGCGGAGATATGGAAACTTGGATGGATTCGGGTGACGTCATCGCCGCTATCTCCGCTCGGAATGGGGAGTGCTATGCCGGTGGCCACAAACGACGACCGCCAGCGCCGACGGTCCTCTGTCGAGATAGCTGGCGGTCCGGCTAGCATGGCGAGACTGCGCGCGATAGCTCCGTGACTCTGCGTCACCGCCTTTCGACGGTTTTGCTCTGAGCAGCTGCCCTACTTTCGTGTCAAACGATCCGATCGACCGGTGCGTGGCGCTGGTGCTACGGACCCGGGGGCGAGACGCCACGCGCGATGCATGGGAGTGACGTCCTATCGGGCGCGAGAGCAACGGCCGAGCCGTCACGTAGAATGCTGAAAATGTCACGTCTGTGGGGGGAAGAGACTGGGGATGGGGTTTGCCGTGTGCCCCGGATCACACGAGTCATGGGACACCTTAGGTTCGCAAGAGTTCCCCGCGAATTCGGCCCCGCTTCCCCATCACAACACGGCCGCCTACGTGGCCCGTCGCTGTTGCGTCTGCGCAACAGCGCCATCCATGTGTACGTGTACGCGGCGAACAAGCCGTCGGATGCCCCGGGCCTTGCGGAAGCGACCTGCAGTACCTTAAAAAGAGGACGGATGCTCTCTCCCCATTCGCCGCGCCCTCCACGACTCGACGGTGAACCCGCGCTTCACGCGCCTGGCGCCCCCGGAGCCCTCATGAGCGCGGGGAGCGCTGCGATCCAGGCAATCGCCGGCCGTCGGGTCGCACAGCTGATAGAGACGAGCGGGCCCGGCGGGGCCGAGCAGATGGTGGCGCAACTCGCGCGTGCGCTGACGAGCGCCGGCTGCCCGAGCATCGTCGTACTGCCGGCCGTCGGCGAGTCCTGGCTGGCCGAACAACTGGCTGGGTCGGGGGTCCCCGTGGAACGCGTGCACCTGGAGGGACGCACGTCGGTCCGCTGTCTTCGCGAACTCGGCGCAGTGTTCCGCAAACACCGCGTCGACCTCGTGCACAGCCACGAGTTCACCATGGGGGTGTACGGGACCTGGGCCGCGCGCCGCGCCTGGCTTCCCCACGTCATCACGATGCACGGCGGACGCTACCACTCCAGTCGCTGGTACCGGCGGCTCGCCATGAGGGCCGCCGTTCGCGCCAGCGGTGGGGTCGTCGCGGTCTCATCCGACGTAGGCCGCGTGCTGCGCCGTGACCTGCGGCTGTCGGCGAGCGCGGTCCGCGTGATTCCCAACGGCGTGGTGCCGGCTTCTCGTGCGGCCGGGTCGGTGCGCCAGGATCTGGGGCTCACCCCGGACGACCGCCTGATCCTATCGGTTGGGAATCTCTACCCGGTCAAGGGCCATCAATACCTGCTCGATGCGATTGCGATCGTGGCCCGAGCCCACCCCACCGTGCACGTCGCCATCGCCGGCCGGGGGGGCGAAGAACCGGCCCTTCGTGCCCGTGCCGCGGCGCTGGGAATCGCGCACCACGTCCACCTGCTTGGTTTCCGCTCCGATATCGGTGGGCTCCTTGCCGCGGCGGACACGTTCGTCCTGCCCTCACTGTCCGAAGGACTGCCGCTCGCGCTGCTCGAGGCAATGTTCGCCGGCCTGCCCATCGTAGCTACCGACGTGGGCGCGGTGCGCGCGGTGCTAGAGCCGGACGCCGGCGTGGTGGTCCCCCCGGCTGACGCGGCCAGCCTCGCCGCCGCCATCACACGCCTGTTGAACAATCCCCGGGACGCGGCGCGGCTAGGCGCAAATGCGGGTCGGCGCGCCGCCGCAGATTTTCACTTCGATAGAACGCTCGAACGCTACGCCGCCCTGTACGCGGAACGGCTGGCCGAACGCTAGATCTGGTATCCGTGCACGAGCCGTAGGATCTCGCGCTGCTCCTCGGGCGTCACCAGAGAATGCGTGGGCAGCGTCACGAGCTGGCGCGACAGCGCCTCGGCTCCCGGATACCGTTTTGACTGCTCGCCCTCGGCAACGCATGCCTGCACGGCCGGCAGCACGGGGAGCGGCGCGGGATATCCGGGAGTAATTCCGAGGCGGCGGGCACGTTGAGGGTAGGAAAATCCGGCCATGCCTCGCGCGGTCACCAACGGCAGGCGGAGGTAGCCGCCCGTGCCATTGGCGTCGGGGAGCACCGGATGGACGGCCGGTGTGGCCGTGAGTTCCACGAAGTACCTCGAGGCGTTGCTGCGCCTCACGCCGGCCTCGAGGAGCGCCGCATCCCAGGTGGCCAGGAGCATTCCGGCGGCGGCCGCCGCCATGCCGCGCATCGGCGTGGGCTCGCGGTACAGTGTCTCGCCCACGTGCAGCCATGGAAGCGCGGCCGGCAGGGCGAACATTCGTGGGTCCGCGAACAGCGCCAACGCCGCGGCGTGCGCCAGCGCCGCAGTTCCGCCGGGCCGATCATGGGGGACGTCACGGGCCGGATCGAAATGGCGGGCGCCCAACCCGCGCGCCAGGATCGCACCGCCGCCACCGCCCGTCCACCCCTTGCCGCGCCCGAAGCTGAGCACGCTCAACGGTGCGTTGCTGCCCGCGGGACGGCCCCGCCACGTGGACCCGTGGCCCTGCGCAGCATCCTCGACCACCACGCCCCCAGTTCGTTCCACACGCGCCTGGATCGCGTCCCAGTTCACAGGCACGCCGAACAGCGGGGCGACGACCACCACGTCAGCACCCGCCGCCAGGGCGGCATCCAGCGAGCCGACGTCCGGCGCCAGCGTGGCGGGGTTCAGGTCGTAGAACGTGATCCGGAGTCCGGCGGCCACTGCCGCCGTGGCCACGTCGAAGCAGCTGTAGGCGGGTAGCGCCACCGTTCGTCCGATGGGGGCGCAGCGGGCGGCCACCTGCAATGCGACGGTCAACGCGTGCGTGCCGCTGTCCAGCAGGCCGACGGCCTCGGCGGCCCAGCGTTGGCGCAGGAGCTCGGCGAGCGACGCCAGCGGCTGATCGCCGGTGTGCGCCTGCCATAGAGCGGCCAGCGGCATCGGCGAGTGAGCGGGCGGAAGCCGCCGCCACCCGCGCACACGCGGCATCGCGGCCCGGTAGACCGTGGCCGGCGTACGCTGCCGCGTCGCGGCCGCCCTCATGGCAGGCACCGGGCGATTGCCGGTCCCACGCGATTGGTGATCGCGAGGGGAACGCGGCGCCAGCACGCCGACGCCATGCGGAACACCGGCCGGTCAGGTGAGGGCGGCGCCGTGGCGCCGCGGGCCGACCACTGCGACCAGGGCAGGGGCACGTCACGGCCTCCCCATTGGCGCTTGAACCGGTGGGTTCCGCTGTCCGGCGTGCACCGGCCGAAGTCGAAGGTCTGGGCGCCCCCGGCGATCATCCGCTGCATGAACGCCCAGTACAACAACATGTTGGGCGCCGACCGGCTGAACTCCCGCAGCGCCGCGGCCCATGTGATCTCGAAACGGCCCTGCCACACGAAGCCGCACCCCGCCGCAATGGGCTGGTCGCCGCCGTACACGACCCCGAACTCGACGACGTCGCCGAACGTCGGAGCCAGCGCCTCGAACCAGCCGCGCGGCAACACCGGCGTTCCGAGGGCGCGCATGTTCCGGGCGAACACCTCGTAGAACGCCGGCATCTGGGCGGGCCCGAAGTGCGTCGTCAATCCGTCCTTTTCCGGCCGCCGCAACTGACTCCTCAGCTTTGCCGGGAAGGAGCGCCACAACGCGTCCGGGTCGCTGGGAAGCGCGAGTTCCACGGTGATCTTGCGGTTCGAGATCTGCCCCCAGGCCGGCGGATCGACGCGATTGCGCAACTCGAGCAAGGCGACGCCGGTGCGCCGAGCCTCGTCCTCCGCGGCCGCGGCGAGCGCATTGCGGCTCGGCGCCGCGCCCAGCGGACCTCCGGCATTCAGGAACGGCATGGATACCAGATAAGCGCCGAACATGCGGCTCCGCACGTGGACCAGCGGCAGCACGCCGGTGATGGTCCCCGACTCATCCCGCGCCGCCAGCGGCACGGAACGATGGCCGAGTCGCTCCTCCATCAGCGTCCACCACCCCGAAAGATGGCAGAACGAACTCGCGGGCTCGGCGCGGACGTAGGCGTCCCACTCCCCCACGCCGCCCGTGAACGGTGCCACCGGCGTCACAACGCCTCCAGGGTCTGGGCGATGGTCGTGAACCGGAACTCGGACAGCAGGCGCTCCAGCCGCGGGCGCGTGCGCCGCAGTCCGCCGTAATGCCGCAAGCGCGTGGCCCAGTTGGCTGAAACGCGCGGCTGATCGGGGTCCAACTCCCACGGATGCACGTAGAAGGTGCCGGGCACGGCGCGTCGCTCGCAGTCCGCGAGCGCGCTCTGAACCAGGCGATATGGAAGGACGCGAAAGTAAGCCCCGCCTCCCGCCGGCAGCGACACGCCGAACCGCCGCAGCGTGGTGGGCGGAATCTCGGCCAGACGCCCGGCCGGCCGCGAGAGCCAGTGCGGATCGGGATTCGCGCTCGGATACCCGTACTGATCGGGCCGCCATACGGGAACGAGGCTCGAATCGTATGTGTATCCCTCCTCGATCAGCACGTCCAGCGCCCACTCGCGGCCTGGCACGATGGAGAAGCTTGGCGCCCGGAATCCCCTTACCGGCACGCCGGTGAGGTCCTCCAGCGCCTCCTTCGTGCGCCGCACTGATGCCCTGAATTGGTGCGAGGTCTGCTGCGTCACGCGCCGGTGGTCCCAACCGTGCGACGCGATCTCGTGGCCGGCGGCCGCAATAGCCCGAACCATGCCGGGGTCGTGGTCGGCGACCCAGCCGAGGACGAAGAAGGTCCCGTGCACGCCGTGGCGCGCGAGCAGGTCGAGCAGCAGCGTGATCCCAGGGGCCGCGCGTTGCTCGAGCCCTTCCCAGTCGCTCCGGTCGATGACCGAGGCCAGCGCAGAGGCATGGAAGTACTCCTCCACGTCGACCGTGAAATGGTGACCCGTCATACCGGTACTCCATGCAATGCGCGTGCCCGGAGCCACAGTTGGTGGGAAACCACCACGCGGCGCGGCGGCCACATTGACCGGCCCATCACGCGCCGCCGGTTGGCGCGGCGGCCGCGGTCAAGGCCGCGGCCAGCGCGCGCGCGCACCGCTCGATACGCGCGTAGACGAGGCGATAGACGTCCGCGGGTTGGTCGATCGGATCCCTGATCGCTCGGGCCGTCACCGCCTGGGGATCGAAATCGCCGAGGAGCAGGACGTCGCGTCGCGGCTTGCCATAGGTGCGAATCACGGCGCGCGCTTGTCGCGCGTCCATCGTGAGCACCGCCGTCGCGGTTCGGACCATGTCTGCCGTGATCAGCCGGGAGCGATGCGGAGAGAGATCCACTCCGTGATTGGACGCTTCGCGTTGCGCTTCGATCGGCGACGATCGGCCGGGACCGATGAACCCCGCGGATTCGACGACGATGCCCGCAGCATGCAGTTCGCGCCGCACCAATTCGGCGGCGAACGGACTTCGGCAGATGTTACCGTGACACAAGACGAGAAGTCTGGATGGGTGACTGCCGGTTCGAATGGCGGCAAGCGCCGCGGCGCGCCGTCTGGCGTGCAACATGCGGTCGGGCGTGCGTCGCAGCGTTCTCAGCAGCTCATGCACTGGTCGTTCCTCTTTGCAGGCCCGTCGCGTCGATCCGTCCTCAATTGCAGGCCCTCCGCAACAAGGGTGTCGTTCATGCCACGATTCGCCGGCAAGGCCCATGCGCTCTGACGCCGCCATCGGGCAACTTCCGGGCCCACCGACGCCCTGTACGGTACGCGCCTGCGCAGCGCCCGCCAACGAGCACCGCATGCGCATGAATGTCGCTCCAGTGCCCTCCGAAATTCAGGCCCGACTCTTGCTGGAAGCTTAGCGATCATGCCCAAACAATTCCCCCCGCCGGTTGTTCTGATGGCCGTGGACCGCGACCGCGAGCTTGCCCAGGCGCTGGAAGATCGCGGCTTCGTAGTCATCAAGGTGCCGACCGGCAAGATGGCACTCGCCCTTGCACGGGGAGCCCGCCCCGATGTGTTGATCCTGGGAGAACAGCTGCCGGACATGTCCGGCCTCGAGATGCGGACGATGATCCGCCAGGAGGCCGGGATATCGCCCATGGTCCCGGTGCTCGTGCTCGGAGCGGCCGGCGCTCGCCCCGCCGGCAAGGCCGCCGCCGGACAGATGGCGTCCGAGGAGCTGCTGAAACCCGACATCCCCCTTGACGAACTCGCGCGGCGCATCGAGGAGTATGCGCGCACGGGGCGGATGCTCCTGACCGAGGGCTCCGGGGGGTCCTCCGAGCTCAAGGCCCCCATGCTCACCGGCGCCGCGCTCGGTTTGCGGGCCCGGGAGCTGGGGGCGCTGATGGTGCGCATGCACGCCGCGCTCTCCTGCCTGGTGTTCTCCATCGACGCCTCGCTGCGCGAGCCCGAGACCGTGAGCGGCATGGTGAACGCGGCCCGCACATCCGACGTCCTTGGCCCATTGGGCTCGACGGACATCGGTGTCATCGCGCCGGTGACCGACCATACGGGTGCGGTGGCGTTTGCGCGCCGGATGTCAACGGTGCTTCAGCAGCGAGCCCAGGCCGCGCCGACGTCCTTCCGGGGCGAGCTCCGCGTTGGGTATGCGGCGATCGACAATCTGAAGTACTCGCCCGTGGACCCGCTCGTCCTGATGGCGCGGGCCGCCGCGGCGGTCAACGACGGGGTGCCGCACCCGACGTGGCCGTGGATTCGGAGCGCGCCCAACGGGAGCGACGACCGCAGTCATTCGGCGGAGTGGACGAAGCGAACGCCGGGCTTCAATCCCCACGGCCGTAGCGGGCCGAGAAACGGTCCGCTGGAGAGCTGAACCCAGCCGCCGCATTGATCTGGCGGCGCCTTCCACCGCGCGGTAAGAGCGGGGCAAGGTCAGGACTGGCGGCTCGCCGGCCGGGTCGTTACAATGAGTATATTGCTAGTTCGTTATATACTCATACAGGAGAAGCATCGATGGCCAGGCAGCAAGGGCGGGGACCGATGGTGATCACCCACGAAGGCGGGCTCAGGTTCGCCGCCCAGATCCGGTCGCACCGCCTCATCGTGGACCAACCGGCGGGCGTCGGCGAGGACGCCGGTCCCATGCCGCTCGAACTCATCGGGGCGTCGCTCGGCACCTGCATCGCCCTCTATGTGCAGCAGTTCTGCGCGGCCCGCGGGCTTCCTTATGAGGGAATGCGCGTGGAACTCGATCAGATGAGCGCGCAGAACCCAGGCCGGATCGCTCTGTACACCGTCCGCGTGCTTCTTCCGCAGGCGCTGCCCCCGCAGTACGCGGACATGCTGGAGCGGGTCGCGCGCAGCTGCCCGGCGCACCACACCCTGGTGCATGGAGCCGAGGTGGATGTGCGGATCGAAGTGCCGGCGGCGGCCTTGGCCTAGGGTTCACGCGCGGGCTTCGGCTCCCGCCCCGCGTTCGTGCGTAGCCCAGCGGCGGGCATCCTGCGCGAGCGTTACCTTCCAGCGGGACCCGTACCACGACCACGGCCGCGCCCATGCGGCGCTCGGGACACTGGGGCATGCCACCGGTAAAGCCGAAGAGCAGACACGCAGTCCCCGCCATTCGCATCGCGCCCCTCGTGGGGGAACTGGCACTGCTCGACGCGCCGGCGGTGCTGGCGCGCCTCGAGACCACGGCCCAGGGGTTGACCGAGGGCCAAGCCGCCGAGCGCCTGGCCGCCGACGGCCCCAATCAGATCGCCGAGGCCGAGCACGTCACCGACTGGCAGCGGTTGTGGCGCGCGCTTCGGAATCCCGTGGTCGTGCTGCTCGCCGTGCTGGCGTCGGTGTCGCTGGCCACCGGCGACCCGCGGGCCGCGTCGATCATGGGGGTGATGATCTTGATCGGCGTGTCGCTGCGGTTCGTGCAGGAGGCCCGCGCCGACCGCTCGGCGGCGGCGCTCAAGGCCATGATCCGGGTCACGGCCACGGTCATTCGCAACGGTGCGTCGCGGGAAATCCCGCTGCACGAGATCGTGCGCGGCGACGTGGTGTCGCTGTCCGCCGGCGACATGATTCCCGCGGACCTGCGGGTGCTTACGGCGCGCGACCTGTTCGTGAACCAGGCCAGTCTCACCGGCGAGTCGCTGCCGGTGGAGAAGTTCGCCAAGCCGTTGGCCGCCGGCTCTGCGGCGGTCACGTCACCGGCCGACTCGACCAACCTCTGCTTTCTGGGCACGAGCGTGGCCAGCGGCATGGGCACGGGTGTCGTGGCGGCGACAGGGGCCGCCACGTACCTGGGCAGTCTGGCCGGCTCGCTCACCGAACCCGAGGAGGAGACGAGCTTCGATCGTGGCGTGGCCGGCTTCACTTGGCTCATGATCCGGTTCATGGCGGTGATGGTGCCGCTGGTGTTCCTCATCAACGGCCTCACCGGGCACGGATGGCGCGAAGCGTTCGTGTTCGCGCTGGCGGTGGCCGTGGGCCTCACCCCCGAGATGCTGCCGATGATCGTCTCGGTGGGGCTGTCGCGCGGCGCCGTGGCGATGTCGCGCAAGAAGGTGATCGTCAAGCGGCTGGCGGCGATCCAGAACTTCGGGGCCATGGACGTGCTCTGCACCGACAAGACGGGCACGCTCACCATGGACCGTGTGATCCTCCAGCACCACTGCGACGTGACCGGCGAGGAGAGCGAGCGGGTGTTGCTCGACGCGCTTTTCGTGAGCCGGTTCCAGACGGGGCTGCGGAACCTGCTCGACCGGGCGGTGGTGCGGTTCGCCGACGAGCACGGCACGCGCGTGCCCGACGGCTACACACTGGTGGACGAGTTGCCGTTCGACTTCGAACGCAAGATCATGTCGGTGATCGTCGCCGCACCGGACGGGACGCGGCGACTGATCGCCAAGGGGGCGCACGACGAACTGCTGGCCCGGTGCACGACCTTCGAGTCGCACGGCCAGGTCACGGCCATCGAGCCCGCGGTGGTGAACGACGTGCAGGACGAATACGAGCGGCTGAGCGCCGAGGGGTTCCGCGTGCTGGCCGTGGCGAGCCGCGAATTGCCCGTGCGCGACCATTATACGATCGCGGACGAGGCGACCCTGGTGCTGAGCGGATACGTGGCCTTTCTGGACCCGCCCAAGGAGACCGCCGGGCCGGCCATCGCGGCGCTGCGGCGCGACGGCGTGACCGTGAAGGTGCTCACCGGGGACAACGAACTGGTGACGGCCTGCGTGTGCCGCCAGGTGGGCCTCCCCGCCGACGCGCCGCTGCTCGGGCCGGCGATCGACAAGATGAGCGACGACGAACTGGGCTCGGCGCTGGACGGCGCCGGCATCTGCGCGCACCTGTCGCCGGGCCACAAGCAGCGGATCATCCAGGTGCTGCGCTCGCGCGGGCACGTGGTGGGATTCCTGGGTGACGGCATCAACGACGCGCCGGCGCTGCACGCCGCCGATGTGGGCATTTCGGTGGACTCGGCGGTGGACGTGGCCAAGGAATCGGCCGACATCATCCTGCTCGAGAAGAGCCTGATGGTGCTGGACGAGGGCGTGCGCGAGGGGCGCAAGGTGTTCGCCAACATCCTCAAGTACGTGCGGATGGGCGCCAGCTCCAACTTCGGCAACATGTTCAGCGTGCTCGGCGCGAGCGCCATCCTGCCGTTCCTGCCCATGGCGCCCATCCAGGTGCTCACCAACAACCTGCTGTACGACGTCTCGCAGGTGCCGATTCCCAACGACAACGTGGACCCCGAGCAGGTGCAGGCGCCGCGGCCCTGGTCGGTGTCGGACATTCGCCGGTTCATCCTGTTCGTGGGGCCGGTGAGTTCGCTGTTCGACTACGCGACCTTCGCCGTGCTCTGGTTCGTGCTCGGAGCGCGGGACGTGGCGCACCAGGCGCTGTTCCAGACGGGGTGGTTCGTGGAGTCGCTCATCACGCAGACGCTCATCATCCACGTGATCCGCACGGCCAAGGTGCCGTTCCTTCAGAGCCGTTCCAGTTGGCAGCTGGCCGCCACCACACTGCTGGTGATCGTGGTAGGGGCGTGGCTGCCGGCGTCGCCGTTCGCCAAGGAGCTGGGGCTGGTGCGGCTGCCCGCCGCGTACTGGGGCTATCTGGCGGCCATCGTGGCCGGCTACCTGGTGGTCACGCAACTGGTGAAGCGGGCGTTGCTCGGCTCGGGCAGAGTGTAGCAGCGCCGGCGCTGGCGCCGCCTTTGAGCGGGCGCGTTGGCGTGATACTGTTCTGACGCGTCCCTTCCGGAGTCACCGTCTTGCCCTCCTCCCACCGCTGGATCGTCCTTGGCGCCGCCGCGCTCGCCGTCGCCACTGCCTGCGCTCCGGCGCATCAGGCGGCGCAGGCGGCGTACGCACCCCACGCGCGGTACGTAACCGTGACCACCGTGGCCCTGATGGTGAAGGAGGACGCCGCCGTGCTCCCCTTTCTCAAGCAGGACTTCGCCAAGGGCGGGGTGCTGGAGGGCAAGGAGGTATACGGGTTCGAGCCGAGCACGATCACGGTGGTGGCCGGCGACACGATCCACTTCCATTTCGTGAATCCCGAGGACGACGACCACAACTTCGTGCTGCACGATTTCTTCGTGAAACTGCCTGGCCAGCACGTGGTGGACACCACCTACGTGGCCGGCGTGCCGGGCATCTACGAGTTTGCCTGTGCGATTCCGGCGCACCTGCCGATGATGCACGGCACGCTGGTGGTGCTCGCGCCGGGCGCGGTGACGGCCAACAGGGAGGGCGGATCTCGATGAGTGCACGTCTGTCTCACCTCGCGCAGGGGCTCGTCGGCTCCGAAATTCTCAGGATCGGCGCCCAGGTGCGTGAGCTGATCGCGCAGGGCAAGCCGATCTGCAATCTCACCGTGGGCGACTTCTCGCCCACCGAGTTCCGCGTGCCCCAGCGGCTGGCGCGCGGCATTGCGGACTACGTAGCAAAGGGACAGACCAACTACCCGCCGTCCAATGGCGTGCTGGAACTGCGCAAGGCGGTGGCCGCATTCTACGAGCGCGAGCTCGGGCTGGCTTATCCGACTGAAGGAGTGGTGATCACGTCGGGCGGGCGCCCGGTGATCCACGCCGCGTACCAGACGCTGGTGAACGCCGGCGATCGCGTGGTGTACCCCGTTCCGAGTTGGAACAACAATCATTACGCGAACATCGTGGGGGCCAAGGCGGTGGAAATCGCATGCGGCGCCGACACCAACTTCATGCCCACGGCTGCGATGCTGGAGCGGGCGGTGCGCGGAGCGTCGCTGCTCTCGCTCAACTCGCCGTCGAACCCCACGGGCACGATGTTCACGGCCGAGCAGCTGGGCGACATCTGCGACCTCGTGCTGCGCGAGAACGCGCGGCGGGGATCCGGCGAGCGGCCGCTGTTCCTGCTCTACGACCAGATCTACTGGATGCTGACGTTCGGCGGGGCCCACCACGTGAATCCGGTGAGTCTGCGGCCGGAGATGGCCGAATACACGGTGTTCGTGGACGGCATCTCCAAGGCGTTCGCCGCGACCGGCCTGCGTGTGGGCTGGGGGGTGGGCCCCGCCGACGTGATCAGGAGCATGGCCGACCTGCTCACGCACATCGGCGCCTGGGCGCCGCGTCCCGAGCAGATGGCCACGGCGGACCTTCTCTGCGCCGAGGACGATATCCACACGTACCACGCGGCGATGGTCCGCGACCTGCAGGAGCGGCTGTCGTTGCTGGCCGAAGGGATCGAGCAGCTCAGGGCCGGGGGGTTCGCCGTGGAGAGCACCGAACCGCAGGGCGCCATCTATCTGAGCGCGCGGTTCGGCCTGCACGGCAAACGCACCCCGGACGGCCTGACGCTGGACGGCAACGAGGCCATACGTCGCTATCTACTGGAATCAGCGGGGCTGGCGGCCGTGCCTTTCCAGGCGTTCGGCCAGCACGAGGAGACGGGGTGGTTCCGTCTCTCGGTGGGGGCCGTGTCGCCGCGCGACGTGCGCGAGCTGATTCCGCGCCTGCGCGCTTCGCTCCCGGCGTTGCGCTAGCGCCGAGACAGGCCGGCCCGCGGGCCGCGCCCTTTGCATAGCGGGCGCATGGGGCGATCTTGGAACCATGACGACACCAGCATTGGCGCCGGAGACCCTCGAGGGGTGGTACCAGTTGCAGCAGGCGTTCGCGGTGGACCGGGCCGCCCTGCGCGCCCTGCCGAGTGCGGACCGCGACACGGTGGCCCGCGAATTCGCGGCCGCGATGGCCGAGGTGGACGGCGGCGACGGCAGCGAAGGGTGGAGCACGCTCGTTTCGCTGGTCGGGTCGAAGGCCGACCTGCTGATCATGCACTTCCGACCCACGCTGGATGCGCTTGGCGTGGCGCAGCAGCGGCTGGCGCGGGCATGGTTGAGCGACTTCCTGGTGCCCGTGGAATACTTTCTGAGCGTGGCCGAGGCCGGGCTGTACTACGTGACGGCGCAGCTGGCGCGAGACGCGGCGGCCCGCGGCGGCAAGGTGGGCGATGCCAATTACAAGGCGGAACTGCAGAAGCGCATTGACGCCGAAATGGCCACGGAGCACGCGCGCAGGCGGTTGTACCCGCCGCGTCCGGACGGGAGCATGCCGTACGTGTGCGTGTACCCGATGAACAAGAAGCGGGACACCGGGCAGAACTGGTATGCGCTGCCGATCGACGAGCGCAGCGAGCTGATGAAGTGGCACGGGCTCACCGGGCGGAAGTACGCCGGCCGCGTGCTCCAGATCATCAGCGGGTCCATCGGACTCGACCTGTGGGAGTGGGCGGTGACGCTGTTCGCCGCCGACCCGCTGGAGTTCAAGAAGATCGTGAGCGAGATGCGGTTCGACGAAGCGAGCGCCAAGTACGGGGAATTCGGCAACTTCTACGTGGGCCGGCTCACCACCGCCGACGATTGGATGCGAGGAGCGCTCGCCGTCTCGCCCACGTACTTGTCGATGAGCGACGGCAACGAGTCCAACGTGCCCAACCCGGGCTGAGTTGCAGCACCCGGCGCCGCGGCTACGCCGCGGGGTTGCGCATTTGCGATTCGGTGACGGAGCGCTCGTACAGGCTCAGCACGTGGCTGCGCGTGATGAGCCCCAGATACCGGCCGTCCGGCCCGTCCACCACGGGCACCGCCCCCGCGCCGCGAACGCCCATCTTGCGGATGGCCACGAGCAGGGAGTCGTCGGGCGTCACCGTTTCGGTGAGGCGGGCCACGTCGGCCGCCACGATCAGGTCGGCCAGGTTCCCGGAGTGGGCCGTCACCTCGCCCAGATCGGCAATCGCCACCACCCCTACGAGCAGCCCGTCGGCGTCCACGACGGGGAAGTACGCTTGGTCGCTGTTGCCCAACTGGAGCATGAAGTCGTGCACCGGCGCGTTCTCGTCGAGCACCACGGCGTCGCGCTCGTAGGCGTCGGCCACCCGCAGACCGGCGAGTGTATCGCGGTCGGCGCCGTGCACCACCGACTCCCCCTGCCGCCGCAGCCATCCGCTGTACAGGGAATCGGGTTCGAGGCGGCGGGCGATGGTGTGGGCGATGACCACCGTGAGCATGAGCGGCAGCATGATCGCGTAGTCGTTGGTCATCTCGAACACCAGCAGGATGCCGGTGATCGGGGCGTCGGTGGCGCCGGCGATCATCGCCCCCATGCCCACCATGCCGTATGCTTCGGGGTGAATGCCGCCGCCGGGCCAGGCCGCGGCCAGCGCGCTGCCCACGGCACCTCCCGTGGCCGCCCCGATGTAGAGTGACGGCGTGAACACGCCACCCGAGCCACCGGTGTTGAGCGTGAGCGACGTGGCGAGGATGTTGCCAAGCGCCAGCGCCAGCAGGGCGTACCACGAGAGTCGGCCGAACAGGTCCACGTGGATGGCAAGGTGCCCGTAGCCCACCAGCAGTCCCTGCGAGATGAACACGAGCACTCCCACCAGCGCGCCGCCGATGGCCGCGACCTTGACCGGCGAGTACGGCTGCTTCTTGACCCAGTCGCCCAACCGGAAATAGGTGCGCACGAACCCTGCGGCCACCAGTCCCGCCACGACGCCCAGCAGCGGGAAGAACACCAGCACCTCGCTCAGGTGCGTGTAACCGTATTCCTTCGGAATGAAGAACGCCGGGTGATTGCCGAACACCGACCGCGAGACCACGGCGGCCATGACGCTCGACACCACGACGGGGGCGAACGACATACCGGAGAGCGTGCCGAGCGTCTCCTCGAGCGCGAAGAAGGCGCCGGCCAGCGGAGCGTTGAACGCGGCGCTGATGGCCGCCCCCGTGGCGCATCCCACGAGCACCCGCACCCGGGCCGGCTCGAAGCGGAAGCGCCGTGCGAGCCACGACGCGATGGCCGCCCCCAGCACCACCACAGGGCCTTCGCTGCCGGCCGACCCGCCGCTGCCGATGGTCACGGCGCTGGCCACCGTGCGGGCCAGCGCGGGCCGCGACGGGATGTAGCCGCCCCGCTTGACCATGGCCAGCTGGACGTCGGGCACGTTCATCCCTTCGTGGCCCTGGCCCACCCGGTGCATGATCCAGTACGCCGCCGCGAAACCCAGCGCCGTGATGACCGGGCGGTAGGCGTTGACCGTAACCTGCGGGATGTAGCGGGCCGGCCAGGCGTAGAACACCGTGTAGGCGGCGTCGATGGACTTGTAGAACACCACCACGCCGAGCGCCGCCAGGATGCCGATGGCCACGGCGAATCCCAGGAGCACGGCGTTCTCGCTGAACTCCCGGGCATTGAACCATTTGACGAACTCATCCCAGACGATCTTGCCGGTGACGACGATGCGTCGGACGAGCTTCCGCGCCCGCCGGGGCAGATTAGATTTTGGCGCGTCGACCGCCGGTCTGGTTTTCGCTGGCAGAGCCACAGGCAATCGCCCGGCCACACGGCGCGCCGGGCGTTAGGTTTGGGTGACGGATGTATCGTTGACCCGCGCAATCTATTTGGTTCGGCGTGTTCCTGTAATGTTGGGGCCAGGCGGCCCCTTTCTACCCGGGGGATGACTCGTGAAGAACATTCGGTTTGGAGTTGGCGTGGCCGCGGCCGCGCTGTCTCTGGCAATAGTGGCATGCGGCGGCGGTGAGAAGGCGCCGGCCGCCGGCAGCAGCACGGCGGCCGCGGCCGCACCGGCTGCAGCGCCTGCCGGTTCGACCTCGACGGCGGCCGCCAGTGCGGCCACCTACATGGCGGCCACCGGCAAGACGTGGGAAGTGAAGATGATGGGCGACGCCCAGGGCTACCGGTTCGACCCCAAGGATCTCACGATCCATGTGGGCGACGCGGTGAAGTTCACGATGGTGTCGGGCGGCCCGCACGACGTGACGTTCTGGGCCGACAGCATTCCGTCGGGTGCCGCGGCGCAGTTGGCCGCGAACATGCCGAACAGCGTGGCCCCGCTCCAGGCGCCGTACTCCATCAACCCGAACTCCACCTATACGGTGTCGTTCGCCGGCGTGACGCCGGGCGATTACAAGTACTTCTGCACGCCGCACCTCGGGATGGGCATGGTGGGGAAGATCACAGTAGAGAAGTAAGGGGACCGCAGCTTTCGGCTTCCAGCCGGAAGCTTTGAGGTGAAGGAACGACGCGCCCCGCCATCGGGTTTCCAGTGGCGGGGCGCGGTGCGTGTTGGCAGGTCGCTTCCTGACGGCGCTATAATAGTGCGGCGGGCGCGGTCGGACGACCGAGGCCCTGCCGTTCGTGAATTCCACTTGGCACTGCGACATATGGCCCCAGACGACTCCGGCGTTCGCGTTCTCCGGGCGACGCGCACGCACCTCGACACACTCACCGACCTCTTCGTGGCGTATCTCGCCTTCTACCGGCACGTGCACGCTCGGGAGCGAGTGGGGGAGTTCCTGGCCGAACGACTGGCGCGCAAGGAATCGGTGATCTTCGTGGCGCTCGAGGGAAAGGGGGCGAACACCAGCGCGGTGGGGTTCGTGCAGCTGTATCCGACCTACTCCTCGCTGCGCCTCTCGCGCATGTGGGTGCTGAACGACCTCTACACCGTGCCCGACGCCCGGCGCCGCGGGGTGGCGCACCTGCTCATCGCGGCGGCGCGGACGATGGCCCGAGGCACGTCGGCCACTCATCTCGAGCTGCTCACGCATCGGGACAACCGCGTGGCGCGGCGGGTGTACGAGTCCGCGGGATTCGTGCTCGACGCCGAATTCTGCCGGTACGGGCAGGACCTGGTGCGGCGCGACGAGCCGGTATTCTCGGGCTGAAGGCCGGGGGTCGTGGCGCCGGCGGGGGAGGGGGAGGGGGAGGGGGGCGTGAAACGCAGGGGGCCGGCGCCTCGTAGGGATGGCTGCCTACTCACCATGAGGCTCCAAGGATGTTCACGCTCATCAACGCCGTCATCGGATTCGTGGCCGCCGTCGTGCTCGGGGTGCTTTTCCTGGTCGGGCTGCCGTTCATCATCATGGCCGTGATCGCGCTGGTGGCCTTCGTCATACTGGCCGTGATCTTCGGTCTGGCCGTGGGCCTGCTCAAGCTGGCGCTCTTCGTGGTGCTGCCCGTGATGCTGGTGTTCTGGCTCATCAAGAACGTGCTAGGATTCGGCCACCGGCGCACCGCGGTGTAATGGCGGGAAACTTTTTGGTCGGGTTCGGTGTCCTACTCCGTGCAGGTGATGCTCCCAGTGGGGATGGAATGGGGAGGCAAGCCGGAGGGGCGGGGCGCTCGAGAGAAGGTCGGTGGGTGTCTCGTCCGCCGGTTTGTTTCGCTGGACGGTGCTACGTCGCAGTTGAAGCCGCGGGGCGCGTGGGTTAGGTTACGCGTTCTGCCGTAGGATCCGGGTGGCGGCCCGTGGGAAAGGCCGCACAAGGGCACTCGGCACCACGAACGGGACGTAGCGCAGTCCGGTAGCGCACCTGAATGGGGTTCAGGGGGTCGCGGGTTCGAATCCCGCCGTCCCGACTTTGTAAGTTATTGCAGCAATAGAGTTACGACGAACGCCCCGCAACTGCAATGCGGGGCGTTTTGTTTTTGGTAATCACGTAGTAATCACGCGGAGGGAGGTCGAGCTCTCTATTTCTCCGGCTTCCTTTCTCGCGGGATGTCGGACGTTGACCGCCTTTTCCGCTCACTGATCCAGGCATCCATCTCCTCGCGATCATAGAGCACTCGCCGCCCCACTTTGCAGTACGGTGGCGAGTCTCCGCTCCAGCGGAGCTTGGCGAGGGTCTGAACAGCAAGTCCGAGATACGTGGCCGCATCTTCGGCGATGAATAGGCGCTGGGTCACCCCGGCGTCGGTTGGAGGCTCCTGGTTGCCCTTTTGCGACCTTATCGAACGGTCCGCCTCCTTGGCGGGCTTGGGCGTCTCGAACTCGTCCAGAAAGGCGATGAAGCCGTCCGGCGAGAGGAACCGAACGCGCTTTTCATCCACCTGGCCCAATAGCTCGCGGGCATTCTGAGAGAGTCCGGTCATCTTGACTCACGAGTACTACGTGGCTGAATCCCGCAGACAAGCACTTCGAGAGATTCTGGGCCTCGTGCTCGGCTCCGGTACTGACCGAAATCTCGCAGCCAATTGAGAGTTCGTCCCGTTCGAGATAGACGTCAATGTGGCCGTGGCCATCGAGAACCCGCTTCTCCACGGCCACCTTGAATCCGCGATCTTCGGCCAGTTTGCGTACGAGCGACTGGAGATACTTGTGCTGGGGTCCACCCCGGCCGGGAAGGCGCTCGCCCGGTGGAGTGGAGATGGGTGCTGCAGACGATTCTTCCTTTCGTGAGACAGGCCTTTTGGGAGTTCGGGGCCCCTTCACTTCGTCGCCATGCTCTGCGACACTCTTCGCCCGCAGTTCTGCCTCAACCTCCTCCTTCGGCGTTGCGAAGCTCGTGCGTGACGCATCAACAACCGCCTTCCGGCGGTCGCGACCAACCTCTGCGGACATTTCCGGAAGCAGAGACGTCCGAAGGTTGAAGTCGAAATCGGGCCGTTCGATCCGCGCGATCGCTTCTCCGATGCCGAGATTCTGAAGATCCTTCGCCTCAAAAAATGAGAAGCCATCCGCGAGCGTCTTTGCGTCCTGATCTCCCACGCGAAAGACGACGCGGGTATAGGCGTTCCCGAGCACGGCACTCGCGACCTCTTCGCTCCGACTCTTGAGCTGTCGCATCTCTTGATGCGCCAGCGTGAGCCCGAGTCCGTACTTGCGAGCGCCCGAGAGAATGGCCGCAAGCGACGGCGTGATGAAATGATGGAACTCGTCGATATAGAGGAAGAACGGAACGCGCTTCGCCGCCGCTTCGTCCTGCCGGCTCATGGCCGCTTGGGCAATCTTCGCCACGATCAGCGACCCGAGCAGATGCGAGTTCTCCTCGCCGATCCCGCCTTGGGAGAGCTTCGCGAGGAGAATCTTTTTTCCATCCATGATGGCGCGCATGTCGAGACGATCTTCCTTCTGCGCCACCATGTGCCGAATGAGCTTCGACCGCAGGAAAATATTGAGACGAGTCAAAATGGGAGCGTGCGGCAAACCCTTCAGGAGTGTGAACTCTTCCTGCCAGTAGGAGACGACCTGTTCGTCCTGCACCGTTTCGAGGAAGCGCGCTCGGAAACTCTTGTCGATGAGAAATCGGCGCAGATCGATTAGTGTCCCACCTTCGGTACTCTCAAGAAAGGCGAGGATGGCGTTCCCGAGCACCGCCACCATCTGATCTCCGAAACTCGTCGAGAGACGTTTGAAAACCGCGACCAAGTCGGACGATAGCAGTGTCCGTTCGAGTTCCGAGTGTGCCGAAAGAATGTTGAAGCCAACGGGGTAGGCTTCGTCTGCGGGATCGAAGACGACAACATCGCCCGCGCGTTCCTTCGGAATCCGAGCCAGTATGTCTTCGATGAGATCGCCATGTGGGTCCAGGACAGCAAAACCATTGCCGGCTTCGATGTCTTGCATCGCCATCGAAAGGAGGAGCGTGCTCTTTCCGGTACCGCTGGCTCCGATGATGTAGGTGTGCCGCAGACGTTCTTCCGTGGAGAGGGACACTTCGAGTGTCTCCTCGTCATGCTCATTCGTGCCGAGAAGCATGCTGTGTCCAACGGCCGATGCCGGAGCTGACTTCGTGCGCCGGCCCTGTCGTACCAGACGCTCAGACCGCACCGAAGCGGATGGCGGATGAAGCAGCGTCAGAAGTTCGGAGAGTGAGAGCAGCATGCCGCTCCGATGGGAGGCGCGGTCCAGCACGTCTTCCAGCTCAGTCTGAAAGGAGTGTCCGCTCTCGGCGCGAGTCAGTTCGTTTGCCTCTGAGCGCATGGCCCCGGACACCGCGTAGGCCAGGTTCCGCGTCCTTTCCCAGGCGCGATCCTCATCCGGTGCAATCGCTGCTACGCGTAGAACGGCGGCAAAGAGCGGCTCCGAAAACTTGGAACGAACGAGCGGCAGAACCTTGTCCGCATCGTCGATGCTCAATGCAAAGTTCTCGAACTCCTCTCCCCACGGTTCCTTCGCCGGTGTTACCAGCAGTTGCACAAGACCGAGTTCACCCTCAGCGAGCCCATTCAACTCTCCAATAATTTCGACGAGCGGATCAACGTCGAACTTGTCCTCGGCGCGAAGCTCCTTGAAGACGCGATCTCGGAGACCGAGCCCGAGAATGATGCTGTAGCCTTCGTCTCGCTCCCATTCGTGACGCAACAAGGTCCTGCTCTCCCGGGCTTTCGCTTCCGGGAAATACGAGCGAAGCGAGCCAATGACCGATGCGGAGTCCGGGACGCCGCAGGCGACTTGCACCACGACTCGATCCGGTCGCCCAATCAGTTCGAAACTCAGCGGCTCGGTCAGGCGCCGTAGCGATGCGAGCCAGTTTCTTGCCGGACCCGGCTTCACCACGAAGTCCGCCGGAAGCAGAATCTCGAACTCGACAATCTCCCTCTGAATCTCGGTCGCGAGCGGCGCAGTGGATTCCGCTACTCCGCTCGGAGCCGGCTCGTGGATTGTCCAGCGGAGGCGATCAAGCAGTCCGGGCTTGCGCGCGTCGTCAAGGATGGGTTGCGGCGTCCGTTCCTTCGGAAAGAGCGGCGAGTACACCGGCTCGATCGGCACGCGCTGCGGCCACGCGGTCACGCCGCGGGTCCGTTGTTCCCACTCGTCAAAGAGACGAAGAAGTTCGGTGGGGTGCATCTTACCCGAGCGCGTTCCGCGACTGAGGCTTCAACTTCTCAGCCGGTATCTGCGGAAGCTTGTTGAGTGTGAGAATGCCCTCTACCACCTGGATCACGGTCCGGTGAATCGTGTCCTCGAACATCAACCGCGTGTCCTCGGAGTAGTACGTCACCGGGCTGACGAACTTCCGGTACAGGAACCCGATCACGGGCATGGCGAGAATGGAGTCCTCGATTCCCGCCCACCCGTCTCCCAGCACCCCCCGTGCCACGGCCAATCCAATAGCGACTACTACGAGTGCGAAGAACCCGCCCTTCACGAACCCCATCGTCGCGACGAAGCCGAGAAGCATGAACGCGAGCGCCGATGAGGATGGCGCAGCCCAGAAGAGCGGCGAATCCGGGCGTCCGCTTTACCAGCCACCAGGAGAAGAAGAAATCCTTGCCGAATGGAGCGCCGCCGATGTCGAAGGAAAGGCGGCCGTAGCTGACCCGCAGATACTCGCGCTTGGCAGAAAGGAGTCCGTGTTCATTCACAGAGATGCGCTCGATCCGCAGATCGGGCACTTCCTTGTCCCGAAGCGCCTTCTCGACCGCCGCGTAGTACTCAAGGGTCGAGGTACTCAGCCCTTCCACGGACTGATGCCAGTGCGAGATGACCTCTACCGACTGCGCCATGGGTGCCTCATGGTCAAAGGAGAGAACACTCTAATATAACGTGCATAATCAACCGGGGGCGGAAGGGTGGTCGCCGAAAAGGGCCGCGAGGGCTCCCCGTCTATGAGGAGGCGGATATAAATGTGATAGAGCGGAAGCGAGATGAAATCCTCTGCCGAGAAGGTGGGCGCGAACTCTCGGGCGAGAAACGCCCCGTCCGCTCCTCCCACGCGAAACGACATAATCGTGCCAGCGTTGCCAAAGACCGCGTCCCGGATCTCGGGATCGACTTGCGAGCAGGTGCTGGTTGGCGAGCACCATCCCCACACGATACTTCCGAAGCTCGGCCATCATCGTCGCAACCGAGAGCGTCGTGAATGTCTGAAACTCGTCCAGGACGATGGCGAAGTCTCGGCGTGCTGATTCCGGCGTGTCGCTTCTCGCCACTGCTGAAAGGGCCATGTGCGAAACGAGAAACGATCCGAGGGTAGCGGCCGGTCCTTCCCCGATCCGTCCCTTGTCGAGACTGACAAGGAGAAGCTTGCCCTCATCCATGATCCGACGAAGGTCGATCCGCTCACCTGACTCGGTGAGAATGCGACGGAGCGTTGGGTCCGTGAGGAGAGCGCCGATCTTGTTTTGCAGCGGGGCCACGACGACTGATCGAAAGCCCGGCGAGTACTTTTCAAACTCGTTCGTCCAGAACTCCTTTACCACTGGATCTTCGATGTTCGCGACTATCGCGGAGCGGAACGTGCGATCCGCAAGCAATCGCGGAATATCTGCCAGAGATGAGTCGGGCCGTTCGAGCAGCGTGAAGACGACATTCCGCAGAAGATGCTCCAGACGCGGACCCCAATCGTCCGACCAAATCTTCTTGAAGACCTCGACGAGCCCGGCAGCGGCGAGCGGCCGCTGGCTTGGCGCGATGTCGGCGAATGGGTTGAACCGATAGCGAAGGGATGGATCAGCCGCGTCGAAGAGGACGACGTTCTGTCGGCGAGATTCCGGAACGCATCTCAACACCGCTCGGACGAGATCACCATGCGGATCGAGTAGAGCGCCTCCACGCTCGGCGAGAATGTCTTGGCACACGATGTTCTGCAAGAGTGCGGACTTGCCGGTGCCGGTCTTGCCGATGATTGCAATATGACTCCGGCGATCGCGCTGTCGAATGCCGAATATCCGTACGTTGCGGGTGGTGTTTGTACGGCCGAGATACGTAACTGCATCGTCTCCGGTGATCGATTTCATCCGCGCATTGTGGCACCCGAGCAGCTAACCCTCGCAGAGGGAACTTTCTGCACGGCTCGGAAGGCTGCCGCGAGAAGTCACGGAGCGAGCAAAGAAAAAGGCCGGCGATGACTCGCCGACCTTGTGGGTTCACTCCATTCGTCACCAACTAGAGTAATCCGCTTTCCGCGAAACTGATGTACCGGCCACACCCGACGATCACATGATCTGCCATCGGGATGTCCAGCAGCCGACCCGCCGCGACCAGCTGAGCCGTAATCGCCTTGTCATCGGGACTCGGGTTCGGATCGCCGCTCGGGTGGTTGTGAACGGCGATCACCGCGTAGGCGTTCGCATGAATCGCCAACCGAAAGACTTCTCTCGGATGGACGAGCGAACTGTTCAGGATTCCCCTGGTCACCGTCAGAGGGCGATTCCAGATGACCTGATGCTGAGCGTCAAGAGCGAGAATCCAGAATACCTCGGCCTCTTCGCGTTGCGCATAGGGTTCCATGAACTGGAACACTGTCCGGGGACAGTCGCAACGGAATGTCGCCCTCGGGTAATCCTGAGGTGCATCGAAGGAGTCCTCACGAACGAGGCGAAGAGCACCGAGCTTGCGACGCCTCACCAGTTGCAGATGAGAAGTCATAGCCGCTCCTTCGCCGAAACCTGACTGAAAGGCTGGGCCTCGAAGTACAGGTCGCGCTCGATTGGGAGACCAAGAGGGCCACGCGCGGATTCGAGTTCGGAAAGAACGAAGTACCCCCACTCCTTTTCGAAGCCGACGACGTAGCCGAAGAAGCGGAAGTCGCCATCGTCCTCGTCACCTTCGGTGACGTACCACGTCCAGCTTGAGTCCGGCGTGAAGAACTTCGCGTAGACGATCGGATCTTCGACGTTCTCTTGTGCGTAGAGCTTGGGGAGCTGCGTGCGCAGCTCCGTGGTTAGGAGCTGCATGGCGGTTCTCCGTGAGTCTCTACTATCGAGAGAGGAAATGAGAGACGCCGCATCCGAGCCGAGGTTGTCGGCAGGAATGCGGCGCTCATGGGGATGAAAGAACGGATCGGTCGCGGCTATGCCGCTACGATTCCACTCTCGATGGTAGACCTAATCGACTGTCAGCCGCAGAGGGAGCAACTTGCGCAATTGGCAAGACGCCGAAAAGCCTTGGCGATCACAAACCGACCGCGCCTCTCGGAGCGCCACGCCGCCGCCGGTGATCCGAACCATTGGCGGTCGTTGCGATTCGTCTTGCGCAGGCGCGGACAACTCACAGGCGACTGCAGCTTCGACAGCCCGGGGACCAATTGATGAAACGCGACCACACAGTCTACATACTTGGTGCGGGGTTTTCTGCTAAAGCAGGCGTGCCAGTGGTCAGGAATTTCTTGGATCGGGTCCGACAGAACTACGAGGATCCGAACGGGCCGCTGTTAGACGAGACGCTCGAACATCACTACAAGAATGTTCTCGACTATCGACACGATATAGCGAGGGTAAGTGACTATGTGTCACTCGAATTAGACAACATCGAGGTGCTTTTCAGTTTGCTCGAAATGGATACGATGCTTGGGAACACTCGCAGTGAACTTCTGGCGAGCATGCGCCATGTAATTTGCCACACGGTTGCCGCAGATATTGACGGCGCATCGATTCCGAAGATTCGAATTAACGTCGAGAACAGCCACAGGGCACGCCTGCTTGCCAGTCCTGGCATCGCCAGTCATCAGGTTGAGTTGGACGGTGAAGAGGCGCCACTGCGGCTGGAAATGAGCAGCTACACATATGCCGTCGCGCTGATGCTCGGGCTGTTCCGGATCAGTTCCACTGACCGAAAGTGCACGATCATCTCGCTCTAACTACGACACCGTCGTGGAACAGGCCGCGTGGCACCTGGATCGTCCAATCGACTACGCCGCAAAGCTCTTCAGCGCAAAGACGGGCGTTGGCAGAGTAGGGGCCGGCCAGAACTCCGTTCGCCTACTCAAGCTGCATGGTTCCTCGAACTGGGCTTATGCCGGGCAGCGGAACGTGAGGGCATATGTCTATTCCAAATATGCGGACTTCGGACCGAATCGTATGCCGCTGATCATTCCGCCGACGTGGCGAAAGGCGGATATGGGTCCCGCCTACACGCAAATTTGGAGGGCGGCGGGCCAAGCCCTGCAGGAAGCAACCTCAATCGTTGTCATTGGTTACTCCCTTCCCGTGACGGATCAGCACGTCCGACATCTCCTCACGACAGCTTTGTCGAGGAACCCGGGCATTCATTCGATGCACGTTTGTCCACCTGGAACACGATCCTTCAACGGATGTCCGGTCCAGGTACAAACGGCAATTCGCACCGCTGGATCAGTACGGGCGCTTGACCTTTGACGGCAGCGGGTTCGATGGCTACGATTCCGAAACCTCAGGAACGATCCCAGTCTGGCCGGGACAATTGCGTCCATTGCTGGCTAACCGTAGCGGCTATGGTAAGCTAGGGCGTCCGCCATTTATCGCGACCACCAACGTCCGTATCGCGAACGCGTTCAACAAGCGGCGTGACGTCAGGAGCCAGCCTTTTTGCGATCTCGATAGCTTCCTGCTGGGTCGGCGCGGTTGCGCTTGCCCGTTGTGCTCCACCTTTTCTCACCGTGTAAACACCGTCATCGCGGCGTTCAATGTAAATGTTATTGGTCGGCATTTTCGTCGATACTCCGATTAGGAGACAAGATTAGGTATAGCAGTCCTCGTCAACTGCAGGGCACGCGACATCCTGCAAGATTTTGCACACAGTCCAATCCGAACTCACAGACTCTTGAGGCTGGCGAAATCTGCTTCGGTCGTCTGCTCCGCTAACTCAACAACATCCGTGATATTCCTGGCGAAAGCCTGGAAGTCATGGTCGTTTGAATGGGGAAGGTCCAAACATCGTTCGCCAAGGTCGACCGTTCCGAGAATCTCTGTGGTGTCGTGCCTCCCCTCGTGCCTATGCAAAGACCGGGGCGTATTGGGCGACCTAATCCGCCACTACGGCTACATGGCGTTCAAGTGACGCGATGCGCCATGTCATACGAGGTTACCTGTGCCGTTTCCATCGGTCGCAATGCGCTCCACGTAGCGATCACCTGAGGTTTCGATCACGTCCCGGAAGTACGGTTGCTCACGAAGATATCGAGCATGGCCGATGAACTGGGAAAAATCTGCCCCCGTGTCGCCGTGGCCTCCACGTCCGCGCAGGATGACATACTGCTCACCCGTGCTATACCGAACGGACGGACTTCCAGGAAATGCCGCCGACGGATTGTAAACGGCCGGCTGAGTCGCATAATCACCAAACACTGGTCGCCGCCAATCACCGACTCGCTCAATCTCCTCGCGCCACGTGAGCCACTCGCCCCTCTCCCGCTTGTGCTCATAATCATTTGGATCCATGTCGGTAATCGAGCGTGGAAATGTGCCCGCCAACACCACCCATGTACGCGCCGCGTGAACGACCGGGAACACGTTCCGCATCTCATCATGCGAGACCGCTAGTGGAAGGTCTTGGGCGTCTAGAATAAGGTCGATTGAGCCTTCTGAGAGTCCAGAAGCTGCTACGATATCACTGACAAGGTTGCTCTTGTCGCGGAGGTGGGTGAGTCCGTCAACGCGTATGCACAGGCCCGAGCTTTGGGCACGTGCCCATTCGATGGCGGCGTCGATCACTGGCTGCCCCGCCGATGTTCGAGCGACCGGCACGGCGAGATGAACTGCGAGGTCCGGGTTCTGTCGAAAGACTCTGTGCATTTCTGCGACGTCGCCTGAAGAAAATATTCTTTCGAGATGACAGAGATCGACCCACAACCGACCTGAGTCAGTAAGCTGAGCAACATTGTGGCTAAGCTTCAGGCCATCACCGCCGTGGGCTGCTGCCCCAGGCCGTCCAGGCTGGGTCATGAATGGCTCACACACTGCCTCTACCAACGGGGTGAACGGGAGCGCCCCAGACTGTAGGAAGGCTTTTATCGCCCGCCACTCCGACCCCTTATCACGAACAGCCCATACGAACACGTTTCATCCTCCTAGTTGGCAGCAGTCGGCCACTCAACGTCACCAAACAGTCGCTGCACGTCGCCCGCTCCGACCATCGAGGAAAGGAGCCAAAATTCCGCCGTTCATGCCGCACACGACCCGCGACGATGGCCTCAGCCACGCCGATCTCGCGAGCCAATTGTGACACGGTCGCTGGCGCGATAGCGTACCGAACCGCACTGGATTCCCAACGTGCAGCCGGCACCAGCGCCTCTCGTGCTGCCTGGTCAGCCTGCTTTTCGATCTCCGACGTATCTGGAGCGACATCGAGATCATCCAGAAAACAGGTGTCACGTAGTTGGGACGCTGCTCTTCAAATGTAGCAAGATGTGCATCAACTCGTGATATAGAGTGAACCAAAAGTTGTCGAGTCAGATCATGGCGAAGCGTCAAGCCGATCACAGGCGCACCGTCCGAAGCATTGCTGCCCCGTCGAGTCGAGTGCGTTTCAGGTGTGGCGCAATGACGACGATGACGCCACGCTCTAGGAGGAACTGTACGGCCAAGCGCGGGCCGACGTCGTAGCGGCTCAGACTGCGAAGTTCCCGAAGGCGTTCCGCATTCCAGTCCTCGGCGTGGAACTCACCGTGCACTTTGGTTGAATCGGCCTGTTTTCGGACATACCCAGCCCACGCCGCAAGCGCAAATCGATCAGAAGTTCGTGATGTTCTTACGTAATCGGTTTTATGAAGGACACTTAGAGCCATGGCCGGCGTCCCTCCGATCGGCCGGAAGAAGTCTTCCATCACTTCCTTGGCCTCCGCAAAGCGAAGCCTCCGCCCTTTCAGTTGTTCGTCGAGGCGAAGCCATCCGCGCTTGATCATCTCACGAACCGGAAACCGATCCCATTCAATGCGCTCGGTTGGCTCCTCATCAGGTTCGTCGGATACAAGCAACTCAAGAGGAATGCCGAGCCCAGCGTTGAGGGCACGAATCATTGCGAGGGACAATGGGCACTTCCCGAAAGGATCTCGCTGACCCTGCTCCTCGAACCCAGAAACGGAACCAGTCCTTGGTCGGGCCGGTCGGTTTGGTCCATTCGAAGCCTGATGGCTGCGAGCGGGCTCGGCGGTGCGAGCGGAAACGCCCGTCGCTCGTAGTCCTTCAGAAGCAACGCGAGCACCTCGAGCTCCTGTCCGTCGGCAGACTCCGGCGCCGGGTCTACCGATGCGAGTTCAGTGACCCGGCTGAGCACGTCAGAGTACTGCGCTTCCAACTTGATGACAGAAATCATTAGGTTTCAATAACCGACAAATTGTGAGTAGCAAGGACTTGAACAACCGCGTTCTCGTCGCATTCAACTCTGTTAGCGCAAGGTTCGCCTGTCGTACTCCGCGTGTGTTTCCATGCCAAGTACGACCAGCACTTGGGTGTTGTACGCCACCTGCATGCTGAGCCTATAGCGGTTCCCACGTACCTTGAACACCACCACGCGTCCGTCGAGAACCCTGGACGATGGATATTTTGCCTTGAGCTCTTCTGGGGTTCCCAAACGAGCAGCTTCTAACTCCCGCATGAGTTCCGAAAGTTCCTGGCCACACTCAGGATGCTTCCGTACAAAAGCATCAATTCGTTGCTTGCCGACGACGACCATGACGTTAGCGTCTCCCCCCAGTGCGGGCCGAGGCTGTACGGCCGGTGGGCTGTTCCATAACGGGAATATATACTTGACTTGTGTTCCCGCAAGGCCACATTTGGCTCAACCTGACCCGGTGCCTGCGGGTTTGGCAAGAGCAACACGCGAGTAAGTGACGTCCCACGAATTGGTTAGCTGACCGTATCAGCAACGCGACGGGGTTCTGGATCGGCGCCTAGCGTCATGCCTGCGTGACGGTTTTGCCGGCAACAGCAGAATTGCTTGCAAGACGGCCGAACCGCAGTGAGCCGGCCAGTCCTTCGCCGTCTTGCCGCCAGAGTGGCATTCGGAAAGGCCGTCCGACGGCTCCGAAAAGGCCGGGGCTATTCCCATGAGAGCTTCGCGCTCCAGGCAAAGGTCAACCGATCCTACATGGGCTAGAAATCGAGCGTGGGGAAGTGAACATCTCGATCGACAACATCCAAAAGGTCGCTAAGGGGCTGGGGCTAACCGTCGGCGAGCTGATGGCGGAGGTGGACGTCGAAGCTGAATTTTGAGCGCCCCCACCTTGATCTGCCCCTTGGGGTGACGGCCGTGCATCGGCCGAAGTGTCTTAGGGCGCGGAGCGGACCTCACCGTTTCAGTCGTGGAACATGCGAGATCACCGAAAGCCAGAAAAATGAATTCTCTAAGGCCCATGCGAACGCCAGGCGACTACCGGGTGCCGTACCGGCTACGTCAAGACTCGAAAGAAACGCTATTATTGCGACAAAGCTCGCAGAAACAACCCTGGTCGTCTTGAACGCTGCTTTTGAGTCTGTTCGCGGTGAGTCGCTCTTCGCCTCGCACGCCAGCGTGCCATGGAGGAATCCGCCGAGTATGCCGATCCCACTGGCAGCGGTAATAAGCAGGATTCTTACCCATGGGAGTGGCTGTTCGAGGCTGAACAAACCATGGTTCGCATTCGATACGGTCCATGGGGCCGCGAGAATTGTCGCGACGAGCGGGACCAGGAAAATGAGCACGAGACGAGCTATGATGTACACTTGGGTCCCTCCTTCCTACGGATTCTTCGGGGAGAACGTCGTTGCCGTCAATCTGTAGTCGTCTTCTCGACCGCAAGATGCTACATCGGTTGCGTAGCGAACGTATTGGGGTCTCGGTCTCTCTGCGTTTCAGCAAGGCGAGGATCGATGCAAGTATCGCGATCGTATTTGAGCTACGGATTGCCACTCATGGTATTGGCGTTTGTTCTGGCCGGACAGGTCTTGCCTGATGCACGCGAAGTCACCCTCAAGGTGCATGGCCAATTCGTGCCTCATTCCCCAGGCTGCAATGGCACCATTGCGCTGACGAGCCGTGACGAATTTGGCAGCTTTCCGACGATCTCTCATGAAATGATGCACGCCCTTCGTCAATGCGGAGTGATCGGGCGGGACGTTCCGACCGCGGCAGCGTTCGGCCAATGCGATACGCACATCGGCGCGGAGTCCCTCCAGGATCCTATGGAGCTCGTCTTCATTCGGACAAGGGTTCTTAGTCGCTTGGAGCAAGTGGCATTTGGTCGCATACGAAGCGAGACCAATGCGGGCCGGGAGATCGATTCGTTGATGAGGACCACAAGTCGATATGTTGAACACTATCCCGAAAGCTATAGGCGCGGTGCGCAAATCGCCGGCCTCGCCATTTCTCACTTGAACGGGTCGTTTCAATGCTCGCGATTCGTCATTGCGCTCTCCAACGACGTACCTGCGCGATTCGCCTTCAAGGCAGCTCGGGATTCCGTCTACTTCAATGGGCCGTCGCTCTATACGCTGCGCCATTCCAGGAGGTCACATTTGCCACGATAGACCTTTCCAAAGTTGCGACCGATGCTGATTGGCGGGACATGGACCACGCGGCCACTGTCATTTCGACGTTCAATCCACCGCGAGGCGCGCTCGTGCGGTACGCGCTGGCGTTCGGTCGGGCGGTGCGACCTCAGTGGCCACCGTAGACTTCAGAGGATTCAAATTTGACATGTATTACGAATATGATACAATAGTTTTAGTAGCACCTAGCTTGAGACGACTTTGCCTCCCGGAGGTGTGCTTGGGCGAATTCCTATGAATACGCCCATGCCCGCCCCTACAGGAGGTATTCATGCGGTCCCGCAATGCAATCGGCAAATTTCCGCGAGCTGGTTTTCGCACTTCGTGGTTCGGCTTGTGCTAGTGGTCACGTTTCTGGGCCTAGCTCATTTTGGTGATGATAGCTTTCTCGTCTCACTCTTAATAGTTCTATGCCCACTATTGGCGTTGGGCTCCTTGGTTCTTGGGCGAGGACGACCTTAGAAGGAATCGATTGCGCATGTCGGCATAGTCAGAACGGACGGTTTCCTAACGGGAACCGTCCTTTTTTCGGTCATAATGGTCGCTCGCTTACCGCACAATAGCAGAGTGGGCCGATGCAAATCACAGAACAACAAGTCCAAGCTCTCGTTGAGGCCTGGCGAGCTGATTTCGACAAAAGAGACGCTTTCACCTGAAGTAGCGAGGTCGGAAGCAGAGCGTCTATTGGAAGTCTTTGCTCAGTTTGCGAAAGGTCTGACCCTTATCCGTGCTCGGCAGAAGGAAGCTGAGAAGACTGGTGACGGTGGTATCAGGAAGGCGTGGGGAAAGACAATGCGGCTTGGGCGGTAACACATACGAGCGCTCGTGGACCGGATCACCGACTTGCCCAATAAGCTGCGTTCACAGTATATCACCTCTTTCCGTGACGCACGAATCCAATCGACGAATATTCGATTGCCGTTTCGTCGTTCTGCCATTTCGACCGAATAGGGCAGTGGGAAAAAACCAGTGAGCATTGCCTGCGTGCTCTGGTTAGTGCGACGATCATTCTCCTGACTTCAATCGGCTTGATATTCGCGGCGTTGTAAGGAAGGCCGCCCTCTTGAAGACCCAAAATGAAGACGCGCTGGGCGGACATTCCTTTCGAACCTTCAAAGGTGGTTAGCCGAATGGTTGGCTTGTCTGAAGCCGCGGAGACAGCTTCTATCTCGTCCACCTCTTCTGGCTCCCAGCTTGCCAACTCTGCCTCAACGCGAGTTCGGTATTCCCTCGGAAAGCAAGTCAGCGAGAGGCGTACCAGCAGCGGTTTCCTTTATCCACTCTTTGTATCCCGCAGGCTGGTCGATACCAAGGAGAATGCGCCAGCCCCGAGATTTGAGTTGTCGCGGGTCTTCAACTCAATCAGGCCATCGTCGCGAGTAAATAGCTCATCCATCCCAATCTCCGCCTGGGGCTTGGTTTGCCCGCAATAATCCTGGCGTTCTCTTCAAGAAACGTCTTCACCTGCTCTGCGTATGGCTTGCCTCCGATGATAAGCACCGTCGGGAACCCCTTTTCGTGCGATTCAGTGATCTCGGCCGGTGTAATCGTGGCGATCTGCTCCAAGATGTATTTGCCGAAATAGTTGATCCTCGGTGTTTGAACGAATGTCTTTACCACTTTGATCTTCGGGCACTCGGCATCAACCGCTACCTTTGCTGGCGGGAACGGCTGGAAACGTTTTTCAATGCGGGCACCCAATAGTCCTCTAGAGTGTGCGTTGGCGATGATATCGATCGTTGCCTCGACGATTGCCGACGGACAGCGCATACAGAACGGCAAGTTGAACGCAACGTAGTCCGTGCGTGCATAGAACTCGCGAATGAAATCCTCACTGGCATCCCGCAAGCGACCGTACAACGCTTGATCATCATCGCCGGCAATAACCACGTTGCTCACAGACGACAGTTGGTCGATTATCTGAACTTCTGCTCGATTGAAGTCTTGGAACTCGTCAACAATCACCACGTCGTATCTGGGAATGTCGGCTGGCGACTCCGCCAGAACGCCAATTGAATGTGCCCAACTGAGTCGTCGTAGCCAACCGCGTCGTAGTATCGCCCCCGCGCGAGGAAGAAATCCACCTCGGGTCCAGCTATCAGGTTGCGGAGCTTGGTACGAACTTTTGGCGCGTCGCTTTCATTGACAATTGTCCAGTCGTGTTTAACGATATTGCCAAGCCGCAGCACATCTTCCACGGCCTCTGTCAGTCCAACCGCGACCCGAACCCGCGGATTCTGCTTCAATAGGGAGAAACAGTACCCGTGGAAGGTGTATGTCCGAGCGTGGTCGCTCAGATCCTTCTCCAAATCGCGCTTCAAGCCGCCGATGAATGTCATAACAAGGCGGTTCTCTGGGGCACTCACTGGAAGTTTCTCGAGCACCTTCTTGAAGACCGTGGTCTTTCCCGCACCGGCGCCTGCGACGATGATTTTTTTCGGGTGGGTGCTATTTAGGATAGCGTCAACCGCGTCGTTCAGTTCTTGTTGAATGTTTGGAGGCATGGTGCGTTGATTATAGCTCTTTCCTCTCATAACGGCAGAGGACACCCGGCTAGGTCTTTGGGGGGTGGATGTGGGGATGTTGTCAGAGATGCAAAGCAGCCTGCCCAACATGCATCACCCTCTCCAACAATCTTCTTGATATTTGCTATGATGTCTTTGAAATCCTTGTCATTTGACTCCACAAGGGTTCGAACATCGACCCCTAATCTCCGCACTTCTGCATGGAAGACACATCCATTTCTACGATACCGAGGGCATTCATTCAGCACTAAGGATGCCGCCGCAGAAGTTCTTCTTGAAGTAGGAGGAAGAGAGAAAGCGGCCTGAAACCCGCGGATTGGGTGTCAACTTTCTGGGTACTTGCCAATCTACGCTCGGTATGTCGATACGGAGCACTCTCGCAGGACGCTCGATGCGCCGGCTAATCGTTCGCGGCTTGTTCGAGACGGGCGCCCAGATCAGGCCTAATCTCGTAGGGCCTTCTATCCGGCATAGCCAGAAGGCGTATAATGCTCTCGTGGCTCGCTCGCCCCCCACCTGCCCAGACTACCAAATGCATATCCATTAGTCAGCGTAAAAAACTCCCGACTACTCAGCGATGTTGCGCTTTCGCTTGAGCAAGCGAGCACCACGATCGTCGGACGGAACAACAGCGGCAAGACCTCGCTTACTGACTATTTCGGCGAATTCTTTCTGAGAAGACTCCGTCGTTTCGTTTCGAGGACTTTTCTCAAACGGCGCACGACGATTTCTTGAAGGCCTATCAGTTGACGATCGACGGCACGCCAATCGAAGATGTTCGTGCTGCACTCCCGACGATCGATCTCAAGATGTGGATCCGCTACAATACCGGAGCGGCTCTCGGACCTCTTGGCGCGCTCATCATCGACTTGGATCCGAACTGTAATGAGGCGCTGTTGGTATTCCGATATCAGCTGAAGGATGGGTCGATTGAGGAGTTGTTCGGCGGTCTCACATTGGATGCAGCAAAGCCAGCAACTGAACAGAAGGCGGCGTTTTGTAGGCCGAAATGAAGGAGCGCGTCGGAAAGACCTTTACCGGTGTGCTTACTGCTGTCGATCCCGGTGACACTGCGAACACGAAGGTGTTGGAATGGTCGCAACTAACATGTCATGCGCGGAGGCTTCATCAACGCTCAGCGCGGGCTGGATGATATCACGCACAAGGACCGAGACGTGCTCGGCAAGATTCTGTCGGCGCTGCTTGGGACCGCAATGTCGAGTTCGGCAGACGCCACCGATCGTGATATTGCCGGGGAACTAACGACTGCCGTGAAAGGCATCCAGGAGGACATCGATGCTGGCTTCAGCAAGCAACTCAGCAAGTTGCTGCCAGCGCTCGAACTCTTTGGCTACCCCGGTCTAAGCGATCCGGGGCTCCAAATTGAAACCACCTTGGATGTAGAGCGCTTGTTAGTTGATCACACAAGGATCAACTACGCCGGCATCAATGGGATTACTCTCCCGGAGTCTTACAATGGATTAGGTGCCCGAAATCTGATCTTCATTCTCCTGAAGCTTCTCAAGTATACAAAGCTTTTATCGCGCAGCCATCCTCTCCGGCATGCATCTCATTTTCATTGAGGAGCCCGAAGTGCACCTGCATCCGCAAATGCAGGAGGTGTTTATCAATCGCCTTCACCCAGATCGCTCGTGTATTCGCCGATAAGTTCAACAGCGGCGTGGCGTGGCCTGTGCAGTTCATCGTAACCACGCATTCTTCACACGTTGCGAACAGAGCGCCGTTTGAATCGATTCGCTATTTCTTTGCCTCGCCGACTGCCGTAAATCGGGAGATCCGCTCGACCACCGTCAAAGATTTAGGGCAAGGGCTTGGCGCGACGCCCGTGTTCGGATCTTGAGTTTCTACACAAGTACATGACTCTGACGCGGTGCGACCTATTGTTCGCCGACAAAGCTGTGCTGATCGAAGGTACGACAGAGCGTCTGCTGTTTCCGGCAATGGCAAGAAAGGTGGATGCGCTGGCTCCTGCCGGATCCCCGCAACTCGCTAGTCAATACGTCTCGGTGATCGAAGTAGGCGGCGCGTACGCTCATCTATTTTTCCATTACTCAAGTTTCAACTGCCAGCATTGATCATTACCGACTTGGATACAGTGAGCGGGGCGGGAGGGGCTGCCTGCAAAGTCGCCGACGGTACGCATACCAGCAACGCGTGTATAAAAACTTGGTTTGGCGATAAGACCATTTCGCCAACGGTTCTACTCGCGGCAGGCAACGACAAGAAAGTCAAAGGCTTAGAATGGCATGGCGTTTCCAACTTCCAGAAACCGATGCCGGCCCGTGCGGAGGGCTTTTGAAGAAATGCGTTTGTGCTTGCCGAAATCAACCCATTTTCGGAT
>CAVSKV010000001.1:0-25107 GCA_963728785.1 uncultured Gemmatimonadaceae bacterium | reverse complement strand
TCATGGGCGGCGGGGCCCCCTCGAAGAAACCGGGGCGGGTGGGCACCCGCCCCGGTCACGTTGCGGCCGCCGGACCCACGCCCGGCGGAGGTTCACTGGCCCCGAAACGGGGCAACCACGTGGACAGCCCGTGCGTCACATCCGCCCCGACCTGATCGGGAGTGAGGTTCCCACCGAACAAGCCCTGCAGGTCGTTCTGAATGAGGTCGCTGCCGGTTGGGTTCTGCCAGCGGAATCCCACGAGCATCAGGTACGGCGTCGAGTGACGCATGTAGACGACGGCCTGCTCAAGGAGCGGGTCGTTCACCTTGATCCCCGGGACCGCCGAGATCTGCTTCAGCTGGTCCGTGAACGCCTGCCCCCACTCGTGTGAGGCCGTGAAGCGGATGAACTTCACCGCGTCGTCCATGTACCGGGTCTTGGCGTTCACGCCGTAGTTGCCGTCGTCGTCACTGCTGACCCACGGCGTATCGCTGGCGCGCGCGACCGGGCCGGGCATGATGCCCATCTGGAGGGACTTGTCTTGGCTCTGGAATACCCCAACTCAAAGATCCCTCCGACGTACATCGCCGCCTGTTCGTTGAGGGACGAACACTGCATGTCCGTATACGCGACACCCATGTAGCCCTGGGGCATGTACGGGCGGATGTCCGCAAACTTCCCGAGCGCGCCCGTAAACGCGGGGTTCCTGAACGTCGTCTGCCCGTGGGTCACGGCGTCGTAGAACGTGGCTCCCCCGAAGAAAGTGGGCCCCAGCACTCCGAACGCCACCTCCAGCGTCCAGCCTTCCTTACCGCCGTTCGCGAGCAGCATGATGCCGTCGTCCTTGAGGGTCTTGAGGGCCGCGATGAACTGGTCCCACGTCCGCGGAGGCTGCTGGATGCCGGCGCGGTCGAGCAGGTTCTTGTTGTAGAAGATGACGAGCGTCTGCACGGCAAACGGCACGCCGTAGACCTTCCCGTCGGCCCGGCTGCGGGCCCCGTCGAGCCATTGCGGCGAGAACGTCTTCAGCCTCGGGCACCTTGTCCTCGAGCGGGACGAGAAACTCCGGGCGGGCGAAGGGCTGCAGCGCGCCGTACGCCCGCACCTGCACGATGTCCGGCCCCTTACCCGGCCTGCATCGCCGCGAACAGAGCCGTCGCGTAGTCCGTCGGCTTGAACGTCTGAAAGTCGATCGTGACGCCGGGGTTCTGCGCCTCGAACTTGTGAATCATCCCCTCATAGAACGCCCGGTCCTCTTCCCGCCGACTCCAGAACGTGAGCGCGCTCTTCTGCTGGGCCACCGCGCCGCCGCCCGGCCAGAAGCCGGCGAGCAAAGCAAGCAGGATCGCCGCCACCCAGATCCGCCGCATACCGCCACCTCCCGAGTCCGTCTGCGGGCGGGCGCATACGCGCGGCACCCGTCCACCACGTCGTTCCCGTCGGCGCGACGCTTCTCCTTTTTGCGAAACGCGTCGGCGCAGCCGCGCGCACGGCGCGACCGCCCGCCCGGCGCCTCGAAGCACCTCTCTACCAGGCCGCCGCCTGCGCCTCGGAACGGGGGTCGGCGCCCGCGAAAAGCGCGCCGCGCGCGTGGTCGATCAGGACCGCCTCGACGCGCGAGGTGGTGTACTCGCTTGTGCGGCCGCGGGGAGGGGGCGGCTCCTTGTCCATCGCCATGATGCGATGCCCGCGCTCCTCGAGGCCGCGGAGCACCGCCGCCGGCATCCACGGATCGACCGTCACCTCGGCGTCCGGGCCACCCACCGTCGATCCGCCGTGCACCCACCGCGGGGCCTCGATCGCCGCCTGGATGTTCATGCCGAAGTCGAGCACGTTGGTGAGCACCTGCATGTTCGACTGCACCTGGCTGTAGCCGCCCGGGGTCCCGAGGGCGAAGAACACCCGGCCGTCCTTCCCAACGAGATTGGGCGCCATGTTGTGCACGGGCACCCTGCCCGGCCTGAGCGCGTTCGGCGAACGGGGATGGAGCGAGAATCCGCCCATGCGGTTGTTCAAGAGGACCCCATTCCAGGGACAATCACGCCGGATCCAAATCCGCGGTACAGGCTCTGCATGAACGACACGAGGTTCCCCTCGCGATCGCCCACCGCGAAATAGGTGGTATCCGACCCGCCGGCGGCCGCGGGCGCGGGGCCCGGCGGCACCGCCGTCGCCGCCCTGGTCAGATCGTAGCGACGGCGCGGCGCTGGGTGGCGTAGCGCTTCGACAGCAGGGTGTCGAGCGGGATCGGCACCTGCTGGGGGTCGCCGACGTAGGCGTGACGGTCGGCAAACGCGAGAACCTTGATCTCGATCATGCAGTGCGCGAGCCGCGCGGTGTTCCGGCCGAACGCGTGGAGATCGAACGCCTCGAGCATGTTTTGCGCCTCGAGGAGAATGAACCCGTGCGACACGGGCGGCTGGGCGTAGACGGTGTACCCGCGGTAGTCGGTGACCACCGGGTCGTGCCACGATGCGTGCGCCGGTGCGAAGTCCTCCTTCGTGAACAGCCCGCCGGCGTCGCGCGATCGCCGCAGCAGGCTCTCTGCGAACGTGCCCTCGTAGAACGCGTCGCGCCCGCCGCGGGCGATCCCCCGCAGCGTCACGGCGAGGTCCGCGCTGCACGATCGGTCGCCCACCCCGAGCGGCCGTCCCTGCAGGAGAACACCGCCGCCGCCCCGGGGTCGGCGGCCAGCAGCGGCTCGTCGTGATCGACGGCGTGGGCGTCGTGCAGCCCGGCGGGGTAGCCCTCTTCCGCGTAGGCGATCGCCGGCGCGAACACGTCGGACGCCGGGAGCGTGCCGTACCGCTCGAGCACCGCGAGCCAGCCGTCGACCGCGGCCGGCACCGTCGCCGATCGGATACCGTGGACCGGGTGCCGCCCGAGGCGTATTCGCGGGGGTGCGCCGCGAGCGGCGCGGCGCCCGCGGCGTTCAGCGCCGCCGTCTCGTTGCGCCGCGCATCGTAGCAGAGGGCGAACACATCGCCGCCGGCCCCGCAGGACAGCGGCTCGACGACCCCGAGCGCCGCGGCCCACCGCCACCGCCGCGTCGAACGCGTTGCCGCCCCGCCACAGGATCTCGAGGCCGGCCGACGTGGCGAGCGGATGGCACGTGCTGACGGCCCCGCGGGTCCCGACGATCAGCGGACGGCGGAGGCTATCGGTGTCCGGCATGAACGATCTCCCTCCTCCACGCGAAACCTGAATGCTCGCGATGGATCGCGCGGTTCACAGTCGCGCGCGCTCAGTCGCGTACCGTTCGATACGCTCGCGCAGCACGATCGTCCTGCCGGGGGCGGCACGATCAACTCCCCCCGGTCGACGAGCAGGGGCCCGGCAACGAGCGGTTCCTTGAGCTTGAGAAAGCCGTTCATCTCCCCGGCGAGGTCGAGGTGCCCGCCACCGCCTGCGACTCGTGGAGGCATCCGATGTCCGCGGCGACGCCGTTCCCGACGACGACCCCGAGCCCTAAGCGTGGCCGTGCCATCAGCGCCGGAGGCGCGCGACGCCCCCGGATTTCATCAGCTTGAACTTGACGTACCGTACGCCCGGGATGCCGCTCCACGCCGGGGTCCTCGTGCCCGATCAACTCATCGAGCATCAGCGGCACCGCGCTGACCTTGCCCGCAAGTTCCGTCCAGTCCCACCGGTCTGGGGGAAACGGCTGCTCGAGGAGCTGGATGCCGGCCGGGTCCAGGCCGCGGAACAACGCCCCGCGCGTCCGCGAGCGTGTACCCTTGGTTCGCGTCGATGCGCAGCAGACCGCCACGCCGGATGGCCCCGCTGCGCCGCCGACACGTTGGCGAGGTCCGCGGCCCCGTCTTTGCCGATCTTCAACTTCAGCGTGGAGTACCGGGCGTCCAGCAGGCGCACGACCTCGTCGGCGATCTCCGCGGGCTGCGCCGACCGGATCGTGCCGATCAGTGGGATCCGCACGGCGCCGTCCCCGCCGGTTTCACCCTCGCCCCGGCCCGCGGTCTCCGGCGCCGTGGCGAGTCCCGCGCAGGCGAAGGGCGCGTGCCCGCCCGGGCGTCGAGAAACGCGAGCGCGTCCCTCGCGCGCTGGCCTCGCAGGATGCGGCCCCACTCGCCCGTCAGCCTCCACGCGTTCTCGGCGCCGTGCGTCGAATGGCCGTCGAGGAGCGTCGTTTCACCCCATCCCTCGGCCCCCCCCGCGGTTCGAAAACAGACGAGAGCCGTATCGAACGCTTCAACATCGCCGTCGGCGAGATCATAGGGCAGGGTCAGGGGGACCCCAGCCGGAACCGCTGGAGTTCGGCGAGCCGTCGTCGAGCATCACCTGCATTCCAGGAGCCTCCCGCGCCGCGAGTCGCCCGGCTACAGATCGACGAGGACGTCCCCGTCACTCGCGACACGTCGAGGGTGCGGACGCGCATGCGCTCGGGATCGCCGAGACACCGGCCGGTGACCGAGTCGTATTCAAACCCGTGCCACGGACAGCGAATGATCTCGCTCTCGCGGCCGTACCGGTATTCTCCGGGCCCGCTGGGCAACGTGGTGCCGCCGAGGACGCCGAGGTGCAGGGGCCCGCCCTGGTGCGGACACCGGCCAACGACACCCCGGAACGCGCCGCTCGCCGTTCGCACGACCACGACGGGGATCGTCCCGACCATGAACCCCGCCATCGAGCCTGGGGGGCATTCTTCGACCGCGCACACCCTACGCCGCACGACGCACCCGGCTCACGACAGCCCGTAGAGACGCGCCGCGTTGTCCCACAGGATCTTGCGCTTTGCGCCCTCGGAGAGCCCGGCGGGACCGCCTCTCCGGAGGGTTCAGATCGAGGTGCGGATAGTCTGTCGAGAACCGAACAGCCGTCGGTCCCGATCAGATCGGCGACCTTTTCCCACTGCCGCGCGTCGATGTCCTCGGTGGGCTGGGTGCTCACCCGGATCCGCTCCACGACGTGACGACTCGGCATCTGCTTCAGCCACGGCACTTCTTGCCTGAGGGACTTGTACTCGCGATCCATCCGCCACATCAGGTGGGGCAGCCAGGTCCACCCGCCTTCCAGCAGGACGAACCGCAGCGACGGATAGCGATCGAAGACGCCGTTGCACATGAGGCTGATCACCTCGGCCATCATCGCCTGCGGCAGCAGCATGTGCCGCTCGATGTAGTAGCGCCCCATGCCGAGCGCGCCCTCGGCCAGCGTCGTGTGGTGGAGGGCGACCACCAGCCCGCGCCGCTCGGCCGCCTCAAAGATGGGATGGTAGAACGGGTCGCCGTACGCCAGCGTCGCGATGGGCAGGAGCACCTGGACCATGCGCGGTGCGCCCCGATCCGATCGATCTCGCGCGCGGCCGCCTCGGGGCTCTGCGGCGCGACGTGCACGCTGCCGAGAAACCGGTCGTCCTTCGCCAGCCAATGGTCGACCACATAGTCGTTGTAGGCGGCGGCGAGCGCCGACGCAAACTCGAACTGCATCTTCATCATCGCCGGGTAGAAGTAGCCGGTCAGCACGGCGTGGGAGATCGGGTACAGATCGAGCAACTGCCGGCGCATCTGATCGTAGTCGGCGACCGACGGCGTGTCGTCGGCGGTCTTCACGTCCGCGCGGTTTCCGGCGCCCGGCGTCGTGTACGCGAACGGCTGCGTGAACCCGCGCCAGCCGCCCCGCGCGACGATGTCCTTCCAGGGCTCCCCGAGATATCCGACGAGATCCTTCACCGATGCGAAGGACTCATGCACGTCCGCGTCAATGATGCGCATCGATGACCACCTCGCGCTGGAGTGCGTGCCGTCCGGGATCTGCGGCGGGCGCCGTGCGTGTCGCGTCCGCGGCGGTCCTGTCCTCGACGGATTCGCGGCTCGGCGATCCACTCCCAGTGGTCGTTGGGCCGCGCCGTTGCACGCCTACGCCTCCACGCGCTCGATGCGCAGCCGTTGAGGCCCCTGTCCGCGCACGCGGCGGCAGGCGGCGACGAAGGCGCCCCAGTCATACTTCCAGTCGCCTGGAATTCGCGCGAACAGGCTGCCGTGGGAGGGCATTCCCTCGGGTCCTCTCAAGGTGACCCCGCGGCCGTAGATGAGACAGATCTCCGCGACCGGTTTGCCCCCGCCGGTGACGCTCGTGTCGGCCTCGGACCAGTACAGGATCTCCCCCGGCAGCGGCAATTGCGTCCGGTTCTCGTTGGGCGCCGGCTTGGCCTGTTCAAGAAGCATGAAGAGTTCTCGACCGGAGTACTGCCCGTGCAGCAGGTCGTGCTCCATCGGCAGCATGTCCCAGACGAGCTGGCACGTGGCGGGAGCCTCGTCATCGAGCATCTCGGCCGTAATGGATTCACCGCCTTTGACGAACGTCAGGCGAATGAGGCGTCGGGCAGAGACCATGCGTCACGTCCTTTCTCGGTACTGACCGCTGCGATTCGCGTCTTCTCCGCTCCTGTCTTCGGATGAGGACGCCGGGTTCGGTTGGTCCCGCGGTCGCATTCCAACCCGGGTAGTCCGAGCAACGGCGGTGGTCCGCCGCCCCGGCAGCGCCCCGCCCAGGCCGGAGGCGATCATGGAACCGGCGTGCCGGAACCGGCCGGTGCACGGCGTGACGTCGCGTAGATCGGGCTCGACCACGCGGCGTGCGTGTCGCTCTGCATCAGCCGCACCCAGTACGCGTGCTCACCGGGAGGCGCGGTGGCGTCTTCCCATTCGAAGGACGCGGCGAGCGGTCCCGGATCCGGATGAATCCAGGCGACGTCGACCTGCTGCCCGATCCCGCCCGCCGAGACCACGTAGGGCCCGGCTCCCAGTTGGTCGAGCGCCACCGAGAACGTCGCCGGCGCGGACTCGAAGAAGAGCACGGCGCCCGGCCCGGCATCCACGTCGAGCACCACGCCGTCCGGATCGCCCGCGGTCGTACTGCGCCAGCGGACATCCTGTGGCCCGCGGAACGTGATGCCCTGGCCCGGCGTCTCGAACCCCCACGGATCAGCCGATCGGATGTGCGCGCCGTGGAGCCTGAGCCCTCCGTCCCAATCCGTCGGGCGGCCGCGGCCTTTGACGCGCGCCCCGCTCCATGCGACCCGGAGTCGCCGCGCGGCCGGCGCGGCCGGCGGCCGCAGAACCCGCCGGTACAGCACCGAGGTGCCGCGGAGGACCTCGATCCACTCCAGCGGCGCCGTGCCCACGGCGTGGACCCGCAGGCGCGGCGCTCCTGCGATCTCGCACACAGCCCCCATCGGCCGGCCATCCATCTCGGTCCACAGCAGGATGCGCGGCCCCGTTGTCCCGTAGCAGCGCCTTGCCCGGAGCGCGTCAAAGAGCGCCTCGCGCGTCTTGGCGCTCGCGTACACGGCGGCGAGCCCCCCATGGTGGCCGAAGTCCGGCTGGGCCGTCGGGGGGCTCGTGCCCGGCCGTCCGCTGTGGTCGTCCGTGGCCCCGATGAAACCGACGCGCAGGCCGCGTGCGATCGCCTCCTCGGCAAACCAATCGAACCGCCCGTGGACCGAGGCGATCTCCAGCACCGGGCACAACTCCGTATCGTAGAAGTCCGCGCGCGCGTAGCGGCCGCCCACGTGCGGGATCGCCAGCACCGCGCGCCCGCGCAGGGTGTCCCGAGGGCAGAAACAGGATACCGGTCGGTGCCGTCATCCTGCCCGTCCGGGATCTGCCACCGGCTTGAGCGGTGGAGCGGCGCGTCATCGTCGTCGAGGTAGATGATATTGTAGTCCCCACCGGCCGGCGTGTTCCCGGACCACTCGTAGGAGAGAAACGTGACGAACCGGCCCGGCTGATGGTACTGCTTCACGGCCGCGCGGGTGGCTTCATAGTGCGCCGCCGTGATCTGAAAATCGTTCCCGCTGTGAACGACAAAATCAAGCGCCGCCGTGTCCCGCGCGTGTCGGAAGAACGAATCGACATCGCCGGTCCCCACCGTCGCGCCCGACTGCCCCTGGGTATCGCCCCAGTACAGCTGCCACGGCGGTGATTGCTCGGTTACCTGGATCGGGTTGCTCGCCGCCATCTCACGCCCGTCGGACGCCACGGCCGCGACGCAGTACGTCCCCGCCGCGGCGAACCGCACTCCCGACCACCGGACGATCCCACCTGGTCCTCGCACCAGACGGGCGTGTGCGGGCGCAACCGCCTGCGGCCCGTCGACTTCAATCGAGAACGGGCGCACGACGAGTTCCGACGGCGCCGGACCCTCCGAGACCGCGTTGCCAAACCGGTCCTCGGCCCGCAGGATCCCACTGACCTCGTCCCCGGCCTTCGAGGTCGACGGCGCCACCAACACCAGGCGCTCCGGCGGGGCGGCGACCACCTCGACGACCGGGCTGCTGGGCAGCCGTCGAAACTGCTGCGTCCCTAAACAGTCCACCAACGTCCTGAACTCGAAGGCGGGATCGACAAACGTCTGGGCCCGGCACCCGGGTCCCCCGCGCGAAACGTCGCCCCACACGACGCTGATCTCGTCGCCTTCGCCCAACGCTTCGTCCGAGACCTCGATCACAAGCGCGTGGTTGAACGGCCGCACGTGTCCCCGCGAATCATAGAAGGCGCGCAGCCGGGCCGGCCCGGTCGTCCGGACGGTGGTGTAGCCCTCGCCCCCAGGATCATCGAGCTGCGGCCGGCCCCAGTCGGACGCGAGCCGCACGGCGATCTTCAACGTGCCCCCGTTGTCGATGCCCAGGAGCCCGACGCGAAATGTGAACGTGTACGTCCCGAGTGACCCGGCCACGATCGGCCCGGCGGGGTCCATGCGCACCGTGCCGAGCCAGCGGTCGGGGGAATCGGCCGAACAGCCGGACTGCGAGCGTGTCGTCATCGAAGCGGTGCCGGTCCGCTACGCCAACGGAGTGCGGTAGAACTCGACAAACGCATCGGCGACCGCCTTGATGATGGCGCTGAGGTACTGCCGACCGTGTTCCGCGCTCGCCTGGTCGGGACTGCCGCCGAATCCGTCGATGCTTTCCCAAAACCCGTGCACCTCGGCGCGGTACGGGCGGTAGAAGCTGCGCGGGTCGCCCTTCGGGACGTTGTCGCGATGCGGCAGCGGCGCGCGGACATATTGAGGATGCGCCGCCAAGGCGATCGACGTCCCGAAGGCCCCGGCGTGCATGGGAAACCGCTCGACCGTATGCGCCCGGGCCTCGATCAGGGCGTCCCAGGCGATGACCCAGTAGGATCCGGCCGCCGCGTTCACCGGGTGCGCCAGCGCCAGATCCCTGGCGACCAACTGGACGATCTCATGATTGCCGCCGTGGCCGTTGAGGATGAAGAACCGCCGGAACCCGCCGGTGATCAGCGATCCGATCAGTTCAGAGAGCACGCGATAGTACGTCTCGGTCTTCAGCGTCATCGTCCCGCCGAACGGCAGGTGGTGGTCCGACGACCCAAACGGCACCGTCGGCGCCACGAGCACCGGGATGCGCCCGGCCGCCTCCGCGGCGGCCCGACGGGCGATGTCCTCCACCACCGCGCTGTCGAGCCCGATGGAGAGGTGGGGTCCGTGTTGTTCGAGCGCACCCGTCGGCACCACCAGCAGTGCGTCGTTGGAGGCGCGGGCCTCCTCGCGGGTGAGTTCATGCAGCAGCAGACTCGAAGCCATACACGCCTCCTCGAGATGATGTGGTCAGGACTGTACGCGAGCGGACAGATACGACGTGGGCATCAGACAGCGCATCGAGTACAGAGGTGTCTGCACCTGGCCGGGCCGCGCATGGCCGGCGATGCCGAGGAGCAGGTAGGCGTCGTGCTTGCTCATCCCGGTGCGCTCCTCGATCCACAGGATCATCTCGCGCATGGCGAGACGCAGCGCCTGCTCCAACGGGGCCGCGACCGCAACGGTCACCAGCAGCTCCGGCGTGACGATGCGCGGCCAGGACATCGCCGGGCTGCGCCCCGGCAGCACGTCGCAGCTCAGCGTGACCACGCTGCGCATCTCCACTTCGTTCATCTCGCCGTCGCTCTGAATCGCGTGGCAGTCGCCCAACGCCAGCAGGGCCCCCGGCACGTTCACCGGCAAGTAGATCGTGCTGCCGGCGCAGACCTCCTGGACATCCAGGTTGCCGCCGTGACGGCCCATCCCGCCGGACAGAATGGCTTCGACCGCCGGCGCCGTGCCGATCGTCCCGATCATCGGCCTGACGGGGATGCGGATCGTCTCGTTGAAGATCACGTGCCCGTCGCGGATCTCGTGCAGCACCGTGCTCGGCTTGTCGATGAAATCCTCGAGGTGAAACAGCCACGGCCACGCGCCGCTCCATCCGAGCGTGTCGCATTCCTGCTCGTGGATGTGCACCGCGAGCGTGTCACCGGGCTGCGCGCCTTCGACGTAGATCGGGCCCGTCACCGGGTTGCCGTAGAAGCCGCGCCGGCGCAGGGCCAGCAGATACTCAGGGGTCGTCGTCTCGGGCGTGCGCGTCAGGCCTCCCCGGGCATCCTCGGTCTCAACGACAAAGCGTTCGCCCGGTGTGACGGTCGCCACAGGCGGGATGCGCCGGTCGAAGACCACGGCGAGTTTGTCGCGCGTGATGCGTTGCATCAGATCCGGCCCTCCGCGGCCGCGGCGTCCTCCACCGCTATCCCTCCGCCTGCCATTCCCGCAGCGTATCCCAGTCCAGGCGGACGCCCAGACCTGGCCCGTCCGGCGGATACAGCATCCCGTCCTCGATGCGGGGTCCGGGCGAGACGATATCTTTCGCATACCGCCGGGGCCCGGACGTCTCGCACGGGTACGGCAGGTGCGCGACGGCGACCCCGAGGTGCGCCGCCGCGGCCGTCCCTATGCCCAACTCCGCCTGGCTGCCGGTGACGCAGGGGATGTCCAGCGCGCGCGCCATCGCGAAGATCGCAGCCGCCTCGGTCACGCCGCCGGCTTCGACGACGTACACGTTGAAGACATCGGCGGCCTCGGCCCGGGCAACCTCGAACGCATCGCGCAGCGTCTGCACGCTCTCGTCGGCCATGATGGGGACGCCGGTCTGCTGGCGGAGCAGCCGCATGCCGTCGAGGTTGGCCCGTGCGAGCGGCTGCTCAATCCACGCGATCGGCGCTTCGACGGCGAGGGCCCGGATGGCGCGGGCGGCGTCCGGCACGGTGCGCCACGCCATGTTCGCGTCGAGCCGGAGCGGGATCTCCGGGCCGACGGCCCGGGTGACCGCTCGCACGGCGGCCAGGTCGTCCTTCAGCGCGCGCCCCACCTTCAACTTAATGGCGCGGTATCCCGCGGCCACGCCGGCCGCGGCGTCCTCGGCCATCTCCTCGGGAGGCTTGTGATAGATTCCCCAGGTCAGCGGGACGCCTTCGCGCGCGCGCCCGCCCAGCATTTCATACAACGGCACGCCATAGTGGCGCCCGGCGAGATCGAGCAGCGCCATCTCAAATGCCGCCCGCAGGTACGGGGCACTGAGTTCGCCCAGCAGCTCGTTCTCGATGAGCTCAAGGATCGTGGGCCGTGACAGCGGATCGAGCCCGATCAGACGCGGCACGAGCAGTCGACGCGCCGCGTGGCACAGCGAGAAGCCGATCCGAGGGTAGGTAATGGAGATCTCGCCGAGGCCCTCGGTCCCGTCGTCCGCCTCGATTCGGACGATGCCGAACTCCGAGGCCGTGACGGGTCCGCCCAAGGCTGGAGCCGGAACGCACCGGCTCCTTCCGCGGGGCGCGGATTGGAAACACGTCGATCGTCCCGATCTTCATCGGCATCCCCCCAGGAAGCGTCGCGGTGCGGTCCGATCATTGGGTGCGTTCCCACACCCGGATGGCCGCGCCGATGCCGTGCACGATGCCGTCGGTCCGGACGGCAAGCGGCTGCTCCATCGGGGCCTCGGTCCCGTACCCGATGCCGAACAGCCCGGCGTAGTCGATCAGGTTGTAGCCCTGATTGCGCAGCAGTCCGTCGGCCCAGATCATTCCCGGCAGCCGGGGCTCCTGGACCCACCACTGCGAGGGATAGTTTTTGCCGTAGTTGTAATCGGTGGCGACCACGTTCTCGTAGGTCGCGACCGGATACCCCCGGCGTGTGATCTCGTCGAAGAAGGCCTTCGTCATGTCGAAGACGCGCTCCGGATTCTCGCGGGGCCGGCGCATGGGCATCCAGAACCCCACGCCGTTCCCTTCGTGGAGATCGCAGGTGAGTCCGGGCCGGATGCTGCGCACCAAGCCGTCCACCGCCGCCACCTCGGACGGCGCATCGTCCCGCCCGAAGAAGCGGTTCAGGTGCATCCACTCGCCCGTTGCGCTGATCACGCCGTGCAGGCAGCGCTGCATCTCACCGCTGCCCTCGATGTCCCGCATGGCGCAGAGGAGCATCACGCGCGCGCCCCAGAGGGGCCGCACGGCGGCGGGATCGGTGCGCATGAGCTCGACCATGCCCGACGTCATGCGCATCATGCTGTCGATCCCGTCCGTCGCGGGACGCCAGAGGAACCCCAACGCGCCGAGCTTGTAGACGCGCGACTCGCCGTCTTCCCAGAGCAGCTGGCCGCGGGCAGTCAGGTAGTCGAGGGCCGCGTCGTGCGTCGGCACCTCGACCGTCTCGCCGGCCGCCCAGCTGAGGCATCTGTTGACCCCGTCAAACCCCAGGGGATCGCGGAGCGGCAGGACATGGGTTTCGTGATCGGTCTTCAGGGTTCGCAGCAGCGTGAGCGCGGCATGGACGCCGGCGGTTTCCGGAGCGTGGGAGCCCGCGGTGATGAAGATCGCGGGACGCTTCTCGCCCCCGGTTCTCGCCGCGACGAGCGGCGTGCCGTCGATCGCACGGCCCCACTCGTGCAGCGGCTTCCCGCTGGCGCGCAGTTCCCCCAGCACGTCCGCGGTGCTCAGGTGTGGATTGACACGCAGCCTGTTCATCGATGCGATCACCTCGTCGGGAAACTGCGCCGGTGCGTCCCGCGGCCGTTCTGTCCTGCGATCACGATTTCCACACCTCGCGAAAGACGCGCAGGAAGTTCCCCCCCAGAATGCCGAGCAGCTCACGCTCGGCGAATCCCGCGTCGAGCAGCGCGCTGGTGAGCCGCGGAACTGTGCCGGCATCGCCTGCCCCGGCCCCAGGACGCGCCCCGCCGCAGCAGCCTGCGAAGCCTACGTGCTCGGCCCCGACCAGATCGGCGGCGTGTCGGAACGACCGCACCGTCTCTGGTAGGATCGCGCCCGCGTCTGTCGGGCCTCGCTGGGACATGTCGATGCCCAGGACCCCTCCGGTCGCCGCCAGCGCTCTGATCTGGTCGTCGGCGAGGGTGCGGGGGGAGTCCTGTCCGGTGTCGAGCGCGCCGCGGACGCCCGCGCAGCTGCAGATGACGGGACGGCCGTCCGCGCACTCCAGTGCGTCCCGGAATCCGTGCTCAGGCAGATGCGCCGTGTCGGCGATGATCCCAAGGCCGGCCATCTCACGCACCACCTGCCGTCCAAAGGGCGTCAGCCCCGAAGGCTCGGGGTCGTCGCACGCGCCGCCGCCGAGCTCGTTGCTTCGGCACCGCACCGGTCCGATGATTCGCACGCCCAGATGGTAGTACGTGTGGAGCAGATCGAGGTCCCCTTCCAGCGCTTCCCCGCCCTCGAGGCTGAGGATCGCGGCCAGCTTCCCCGCTGCGTGCGCCTGCTCGATCGCCGCGGACGACGTACACATCGCCGCCTGCCCCGGCGAGGCTTCGAGTTCACGCATGAGTGTCTCGTACTGCCGCAGGATCGCGTGCGCCGGACCGCCGTACTGCGACGGCCGGACGCCCAACGCGAAGACGAGACCGCCGGTGCCTTGCCGCAGCACACGGGACACGTCGACGCGGCGGGCCGCCGGCGCCTCCGTCCGGCACGCTCTCGCGCAGCCGTCCTGGACCGCGTCACAGCGGCCGTCGATCACCGGCGCGCTGCGATGGAGGCGCTGCACGGCGGCGCGGCGCTCGGGGGTGGAACCGGGGAGATCGGACAAGAGGGGCGGCATCATCGACCCCAGACCGTCCGAAACACGCGGAGGTAGTTCCCGCCGAGGATGCCCAGCACTTCGGGTTCGGAAAATCCCTGGTCCAGCAGCGCGCTGGTCAGGAGCGGCAGGCCGGTGATGTCCTCGAGGCCGGTCGGCGTCGGCGTGCCGCCGTCATAGTCGCTGCCCAGGCCGACGTGGTCCGGTCCCACCAGATCGGCCACATGGACGAAGTGGCACATGAGATCTTCAATCTCGGCCCCGGGGTTGTTCATCAGCGTCCGGCACGGCGCCAGGCCGACGACGCCGCCCCCGCGGGCGATCGCCTTGATCTGATCGTCCCCGATGTTGCGGGTGGCGTAGTCGCCCGTGTTGGCCAGCGTCCGGCACAACGTGTGCGAGCAGATGACGGGATGCTGGGACAGCTCGACCGTGTGGAGGATCCCGCGCGGCGTCATGTGGGCCGTGTCGACCACGAGACCAAGCCGGTTCATCTCTTTGATCACGACGCGCCCGAACGCCGAAAGCCCCGCGCCGGAATCTTCCCACGTGCCGTCGGCGAGCTCATTTCGCCACATCCACGTCAGGCCCATCACCCGGACGCCCAACCGGTAGAAGGCGGGCAGCAGCTCCACGTCGCCCTCGAGCGCCTCGCCGCCTTCGAGCCCCAGGATGACCGCGAACTTCCCGTCGCGCCGCGCCGCCTCGATGTCGTCGACCGAGGTGGCCAGAGTCGCCAGGTGCGCTCCGGCGCGCAGGTCTTCGGCGACGTACCGGTAGGTCTTGAGGATCGTGTGGACCATGAGCCGGCCCTTCGGCCGCGGCAGGAGGATGTTGTGGATCTGCGCCCCCAGCCCCGCCTCCAGGGCTCGGGGAAAGTCCACCTGGCCCTTGTCCGAGCGCTCGTAGAGGCGGCGCTCGCCCCAGACGACGAAGCGGAAGCTGTCACCGTGCGCATCGATGACGGACGTCATCCGGTGCAGCCGGCGCACCTGCTCCGCGCGCTCGGGCGAGAGCGCGTCGAGGGTGCGGGCCGGCGGGGGGGCCTCGCGTTGTCTCACGCGTCGTCTCTCCCGTTCGGACGTGTCATCGCGGCGCGAAGACGCGGCCCGACAGCATCCCGCGCACCCCGTCGACGTCCCTCAGTTCCGCCTCGGTCAACCGCCGCCCGGCGGGTTGAGACGCGCGTCCAGTCGGGTCCGGTTGTTCGCGCCCATGCAGCCCGGAGTTCACCGTCCACCACTTTCATGCCGAGAGCACCGTGCCCGCACGGCGAGGGTCGGCGACTCCGGTCAGCCGATCGAGGTCGGGGCCGATGTGGATCGCCTGCACCGCACCGAATCGAGGCCGCAACTGCACCTGATGGCCGCGCTGCGCGAGGCCTTCGGCCAGCGCCTCTCCACCCTCTTCGATCAGGACCGGCTCGGCAGTCTCGACATGGAAGCGGACCGCGGCGATCGCCGCCTCGGGCGCCTCGTCCAGATCGATGAGGCGCACGAGACTGTGAAATATGTTGCTCTCAACCGTCCGCCCCCCCGCCGCGCCGATCACCAAGAGCGGCCGTCCGCCGCGGAGCACCAGTGTTGGGGACATGTTGTGGAGCGGCCGCTTCCGCGGCCCGATGGAATTCGGCCGCCCCGGCCGCGGATCGAATCGAGAGAGGCCGTGGCTCAGCACCAGACCGGTTCCGGGCACCGTCACCAGGCTGCCGAAACTTCCACCGTGGGTGAGCGTGAGGGAGACGGCGTTGCCGCGACGGTCGGCCGTACAGAGATGCACCGTTCCCGCCAGCAGCGGGTCCGGCGCGATGACGGCTCCGCCGCCAGGGGACCGCAACCCCGCCTCGACCTCCCCGCGCAGCCTCCCCACCAGCGGATCGGACAGCGCCGCATGCTGGTCAACGGATACGCGCTCGGGATCACCGTACCGCGTCAGGCGCTCGCGCCAGCAGGCTTTGGCCACCTCGACGAGCAGGTGCACCCGATCGGCGTCGCCCGAGCGCGGGATCTCGAAGCCCTCGAGCACGCGGAACATCTGCAGCACCGTCACGCCGCCGGCCGGCAGCGGCGGCGTGAACGCCGCCATGCCGCGATACGACGCGCGGGCCGGCGCGACTTCTTGAGCCGTGTACGCGGCGAGATCGTCGACGGTGAGGATGCCGCCCGCGCGCCGGACGGTCTCGACGATGGCGCGCGCGATTTCGCCGCGATAGAACGCGTCGGCGCCCCCGCGTGCGATCGCCTCCAGGACCGCGGCAAGGTCGGGATTGGCAAGCATCTCGCCGGGACGAGGGGGGCGGCCGTCGCGACTGAACCACCGCAGCGTCTCAGGAAACCGCGCCGCCCTCGGCACAAGCGTCTCCTCAATCTTGAGGACCGTCCACGCGTCGACCGCAAACCCATTCCTCGCCGCCGCGATCGCGGGCTGCAGGACGTCCGCGAGAGGCAGCGTGCCGAAGCGTTCCTGCGTCAGGGTCAGACCGGCCACCGTGCCGGGAACGTCGACGGCAAGCGCCCCCACCGCGTTGGCTTCGTTCTCCACCGTGAACCGGCCGCGCTCGTCTTCCCGAACGGTGAACATGTCCTCCCGCGCCGCGGCCGGGGTTCGGCACGCAAACCCCACGGTCACGGGCCTTGCCTGATCGACCAGGTACATGACGAGACACCCGCCGTATCCCGCGATCCCCGCGCTCGCGGGGGTCACGACCGCCAGCGTGAAGGCGGCCGCGACCGCCGCGTCGACGGCCGTGCCTCCGGCCTGCAGGATGTCCACCCCCGCCTGCGCGGCGGCTGGGTGCGGAGTGGTGACCATGCCCCGCGTCACGTGGACGGCCATGCAGCCCCTCGCATCCTCACATCCCCCGCAGCCGGGGATCCAACGTGTCTCGCAGGGCGTCCCCCAGGATATTCACCGCCAGCACGGTCGCCGCGATGGCGATCCCCGGATAGAGCATGAGCCACGGGGCCACATCGAGATCCAGGCGGCCTTCCGCGATGATGCCGCCCCAACTGATCGCTTCGCCGGGTCCTCCGACACCAAGAAAGCTCAGGCTCGCCTCGGCCAGCAGGGCGAAAGCGAGGAGCAGCGTTGTCTGCACCAGCACCGGCGCCAGGATGTTTGGCAGGAGGTAGCGCCAGAGGATACGGCCCGACCGCGCCCCGATCGCGCGGGCGGTTTCGACGTAGTCCATCTCCCGCACTACCAGCACGGCGCCGCGCGCGACCCTGGCGATTCGCGGCGTGTACACTAGCGCGAGGGCGATGCTCACATTGAGGTAGCCCGGGCCCAGCGCGGCGACGATCGCCAGCGCCAGCAGAATCGCGGGGAACGCCATGAGCCCATCCATCAAGAGCATCAGCGGGATGTCGATCCCCCGAAAATACCCCGCCGTCAGGCCGAGCGCCGCGCCGGCCACCCCGGCCGCGACGCCGGTGCTCATCGCGATGGACAGCGACACGCGTCCGCCGTAGAGCATCCGGGTGAACAGATCACGACCGAGGTCGTCCGTCCCGAGAAGGTGCGCCCGCGCCGGACCCTTCAAGGCGTTGGCCATGTCGATCGTCGTCGGGTTGTGCGTCGCCAGCACGGGCGCCGCCAGAGCGCCGACGACGACGATGAGCACCACCGCGGCGCTGAGCGCCGGCAGCGGCCTGCCCAGGAGCCGCCGCAAGACGCGTCTCATCGACATGCCCGCCGGCTACGCGTAGCGGATGCGCGGGTCTGCCAGCGCATACGCCACGTCAATCAGCAGGTGCACGAACACGGTTGCGGCCGCAAACATCAGGAGGAGCGCCTGGATCATGGGATAGTCCCGCCGCCCGACGGAATCAACCATCATCGATCCCACCCCGGGAATGGTAAAGACGATCTCGGTGACGGCGGCGCCGCCAAGCAGCGAGGAGAACATCAGGCCGATCGCCGCCAGCATCGGCACCATAGCGTTGCGCAGCGCGTGTTTGAGCAGCATCACACGCCGCGCCACGCCCTTGGCCAGCGCCGTCCGAACGAAGTCCTGCGACAACACCTCGAGCATCGACGACCGCGCCATGCGCGCGATCGCCGCCGCGTTGGACAACCCCAGCGTCAGAACGGGCAGGGTCAGGAACCTGAGCGTCTGGAACGGCGCTTCCGTGAACCTCACGTAGCCCGTGACCGGAAACCACCGGTGCTGGACGGCGAAGAAGAGGATGAGCACCAGGCCCAGCCAGAATCCCGGCACGGACACGGTGGTCAGCGAGAGGACCTGCAGGAGCTCATCCACCCAACTGCCGCGTCGGGCAGCCGCCCAGACGCCCACGGGAACGGCCACGATCACGGCCAGGGCGCCGGAGAGCAGCGTCAGCAGGACGGTGGACTCCAGCCGTGTGGCGATCACCGCGGCCACCGGGCTGCGAAAGAACAGCGAATCTCCCAAATCTCCTCGGAGCAGGCGCTCAAAATAACGAATAAACTGCACGCTCACCGGTCGATCCAGGCCGAGCTGGGCGCGCAGGGCGTTGACCTCCGCCGCGGTTGCATTGATCGGAAGCAGCGCGGTGGCCGGATCGCCCGGCGCGAGCCGCAGGAGAAGAAACCCGACCACCGCGACCACGAGCAGAATCGGGACCATGGACAGCAGGCGAATCGCAAGGTACTGTGCCATCTCCGCAGATGAACGGCGACGCCACGTTCAGTTGGTCACGCTCGCGTTCCATACGGTGATCCGGATATAGGGCGACAGATTCTTCACCCGCATCCGGACCGCCCGCAGGCCGAACGCGTCGAACGCCTTGATCTCGGCGATGTATTCGTACTCGGCCTGCTGCATCTGGGTATAGATCTGCTTGCGAAAGTTAAGATTGGTCGCTTGGGCGGCCGCATCCATGAGCGGATCGAGCTGGGGGATGTTGGTCCAGCCGTACGCCCCGGACGTGGAGTACCAGGACGATCGATAGACGCTGGGATCGGTGACGCCGGTCCATCCAACAGGTAAGATGTCCCACTGATCCTTCTGCGTCCGCACTTGACGCAGGGTGGCGAAATCGTAGAAATTCAGCTGGGTGTTGACGCCCAGAGCATTCAGTTCTTGGCTCAGGACCGTGGCCATCCGATCGATCGGGACGTTGTCGTGCGTCGAGATGATCACGATGGGCTCACCCTTGTACCCGGACTCGGCCAGGAGCTGCTTGGCCTTTGCGGCGTTGTGCTGATTGTACAGCTCTTTTCCGGCGTCACTATGGTAAAAGGATTCGACGGCCGCGAGCCCCGGATCGAGCCGGAACAGGGTGGGGTCGCCCATGGCTGCGAGCCCAATCTGCTGGAGATCGATGCCGGCCTGCACTGCCTGCCGGAACTTGAGGTTGCCGCCGAAGGGACGGGTGAAGTTGAACAGATAGCTCCGCATTTGGAACGGCTTGACCACGATCAGGCGGATGTTGGGATCGGCGGCGAGGGTGCTCTTCGCCTGGCCGGGCACGCTGTCGACGATGTCGATCTCACCCGCGCGCAGCGCCGCAATGCGCGCCGCCGGGTCCTTGACGATTCTGAATTCCAACTGTGCAACTCCCGGGCGCTTGGCACCGCGCAGGCCGTCCGGTGGGTCGGTACGGCTGACGTATCCGGGGAAGGGCCTGAGCCGAATGTACTGGTCGGGCACCATGCTGTCGAACATGAAGGGACCGGTCCCAATGTACTGCTTCAACTGGCCAGCGGGGACCCCCTGGACGATCTCCTTCGGCATGATCGCCAGGGGATTCGAGTCCGAGCACATGTCTTCGAGGAGGGTGCCGTGAGGTTCGTTGTCCCGTCAGTCGAATCGTGTACGCGTCCACCCTCTCGGCCGTGATATCCTTCCAGCCGTCCTGGGCGGTGGGGCTGACGCGGCGCCAGCGTTCAAGGCTCGCCAGCACGTCGTCGGCCGTCATTTCCTTGCCGTTCTGAAATTTCACACCCTTGCGCAATTGGATGGTCCACACGCGGCCGTCCGATGACACCGTGGACCCCGCGGCCAGATCGGGGCCCGGCTTGAAATCCTGACTCCAATTGTACAGCTGTTCGTAGATGTTGCCGGCCGGTTCGATGACCTCGAGCGTAGAATAGGAGGGCGAATCGAGGCTCGGAGGAGTGGTCTCCAGCGCGACCACGAGCTGTCCCGTGGGTGCTGGAGCGGTGTTGCCGGGGCCACCGGTAGCGAGCACCAACGCCGTTGCGACCGCCAGCCAGACTCCGAGCAACTTTCCCCTCATGGCCGCGCCTCCTTGTGCCCTCGTGACACTCAAGGCCCCTCCTCCTACTAGAGCGAGAGCCCGTCAGAGACAGTGGTGTGGCCGCGCATCTGCGATTATGCCTGATTGACAACATAGAGGTGGGTAGGTAGTTTGTCAATCGTATCCGCAATCGCGTTGCGAAATATGCAACGGGTGGGGGCATCGGCTGCAGGCGACGACCCGTTGCCCGGCCGCGGCCGTTGACAGACGCACCCCCTTGAAATTACAGTGCTACCTAGTCGGCGCAACTGCGTTGCGCAATATGCAACAAGGGGAGCCTCGATGAAGTCCGTCACTCGCGTGGTCGCGCTGCTCGCGTACCTGCAGGAGCACTCCGGGACGCGCCTCAACGACATCGCCAGCCACCTGCGCATTCACAAGTCAAACGCGTCGCGCCTCCTGAAATCCCTCGAGCAAGTCGGATGGATCGCCCGAGATGCGACGGGGTGAACTATCGGATCGGGCCCGGACTCATTCCGGTCGGACAGGCGGCCATCAACCAATTCACGCTCTCCGACCAGCTTATTCCGATGATGCATGCGCTCCGGGACGTCTCGGGAGAGACGGTGCATCTCGCGGTGTTCGAGAACAACGAGATGCTGCACATCCGGCGCGTCGAAAGCGATCATGTCGTTCGGGTCGTGTGTCCTCCCGGAACGCGGGACCGCATGCACAGCACCGGGCTCGGAAAGGCATTTCTGGCCGGCCTCCCCGAACCCGATCTCTCACGCGTGCTCCAGAGCATCACCCTCGAACGCCGGACACCGAATACGATTACGGATCGCACCGCGCTGCTCGCCGAACTGAAACGAATCCGGGCACGGGGCTACGCCGTCGACCACGAAGAAGGCCGGCTTGGCGTCCGATGCGTCGGCCTCGCGTTGGTCGAGCGCAGCGGACAGCCCGTGGGGGCCATATCGATCACGGGGCCAGCGGCCCGGTGGACGCAGCACGCGATGGACAAAGTCATCGGGCAGCTCATGCACATCGCCGAGGAGGGCGCCGCCGTCACCGGACTCCGCGGCCTGAAGGCGAAGGGCGCGCGACGACTGGCGTCCTGACGCCCGCGGCACCGACGTTGAGGCGTCGCGCACGTCACGATCGTGCCGGCGCAGCACTGAGCCACGGGGCCTGAGAGGAGGGAGCCTGTGAAGCCTGACGCGCTGACGGCTCGGTTGAGAGGTGTCCTGGCGTTCACCCCAACGCCGTTCACCGCCCGTGATTCGCTGGACGTCGACGGACTGGCCCAGCACGTCGATTACTTGGTGAACGCCGGCGTGCACGCGGTGGTCGCGTGCGGCGGGATGGGCGAGTTCTTTTCCCTCGAACTCGACGAGTATCGGGCGACGATCCGCACGGTGGTCGAGGCCGCCCGCGGTCGGGTCCCGGTGCTGGCCGGCATCGGCCACGGCACTCGTGTGGCGACGCAACTCGCCGAGTATGCGGCGTCTGTCGGCGCTGATGGTCTGCTGATCCACCCCCAGTACTTTGTGGAACCGTCCGACGAGGGACTTGCCAGACACTATCAAGCGCTGGCTCGGGCGTGCGGTCTGGGAATGGTCGTCTACAGTACAAAAGCGGCCCCCGTCACCCTCCCTCTCATGCGGAGGTTGGCGGAGGTTGACACGGTGATCGCGCTGAAGGACGAGTGCGGAGATCTCAAGGTGTTCTCCGAGATCGTGCAGGACCTCGGCCGACGCATGATCTGGATCAACGGCATGGCCGAGGTCCTCGTTGCACCGTATTCCGCCGCCGGCGCCCAGGCGTTCACGTCGGGGCTGGTCAACTTCGTTCCCGGTCTCACGCTGGCGGTCTGGAATGCCGCAATCGGGGGTCGGTGGAACGAGCTGCACGCGCTCGTCGCCCGCAAGATTCGTCCGCTCGCACGGCTGCGCGAGCGGCAACGCGGCTACGCGGTCACCGTCGTGAAGGAAGCGATGAACCTGCTCGGCATGCCCGGAGGGGCGACGCGGCTTCCGTTGGTCTCGCTGTGCCCCGAGGATCGTAGCGACCTACACCAGACGCTGTCAGAACTCGGAATCCTCCCTGGGCAACGACGGGCACTAGAAGGTACATCGTAATGGTCGACCGCCACACGCGCCTCATGGGCGGTCGACGGCGCGTTGTCGTAGGTGGACCGGTCTACCTCCCGTTTCGGGTCTTCATGTGTACGCCGCGGGACGCAATCCCGTGCACTGACGTGCTCGCACCGGAGACGCTGAGGATGGGGTCGGCGGTGTCATTGCGATGAGCACTCCTGCCTTCGACGGGCACCTCACAACCGACGACGTCATCAGGGCGCTGCGTGACAGCGGAAAGCCCCTGCACGAATGGGGTCGCGCCATCGACGGCACGCCGCTGCTGGCTGCTCGGACCGGGGGCGATAAGCGGCCGGCGATCTTCCTCACAGCGGGGGCGCACGCTCCAGAGGTCGCCGGAGTTCAAGCAGCGCTGCGCCTGCTCGATCTGCTTGAGACTGAACACGAAACGCATATCCTTCCCCTGCGCGACCCGCTTGGTTTCGACGGCGTCAGCAGGTGTCTCGGCTTCGCCGCCGAGCGCCCCGTGACCGTAGCCGGCCACCGCGCGGCACTCGACTACCTCTTGGCCAACGGTCGCATCATCTGGCGTGAAGGGGATGCCCGAATCTTCACGCTCGGCAGGCTCGCGTTCATGTGGGACCTGCCGCAACCCGGCGTCGACAACGTGATGCGTATGAACAGCCGCCTCAGGTCGCTGCTGCGCGAACACTCTGCCGCGCTCGAGCCACTATGGGGGACTCGCCTCATGGTGGTGTGCGATTTGACCGACGTCGAAGGTGCCGGGGAGATGCAGCGCTGCTTTCATCTTGTCATCGGCGCGCGCGGAGAAATGATGCATCTGAACCGGTTCTTCGGCCGCGATGACGCCCCTCCGGAAGTGGCGGCCTTGAACCGATTGATGCACGCGGTGCGGCCCGGTCTGACCTGCGATCTTCACGAGGGCAACGGGAGTGGCTTCTGGATGCCGGTCGCAAGGCCGGCGACAAATCCGGAGCGCGTCTTCGAAATGACCAGAGCGTTCTTTGAACAGATCAAGCACCGAGGCTATCCGATCGCCACCTATGAGAATGTGCTCGCGACCGACCCCAACGTCGGGACAAACTACACCTCGGATTGGAGGGCGCCAGAACCCCGCCTCCCGGGAATGATCTGGACCGACAGCCGGATGCGCAACGAAGGCTACAACTTGGTCGACTACGGTGGCCTCTTTGGAATTGGATACGGGACCGAAGCGGCGATGGAACGGCCCTTAGCTGAACGCGTCGACGGCACCACACAAGGCATCCTCGCCGCGATCCGCGTCTGGGAGCACACGTTCTAGCCGAGAGCCGCGCTGGGCCGCGCGGATCGCCCCCGAGTCGAGCCGCGCAATGTGTATCCCGGGGTTGGATCGGCGTGTCCAGATACGTATGACCCGCTGACCCGCGGCCCCCGCCTTCTCACCAAGGTCCTCGCCACCGCCGGGTCGCAGCCGTTCAGACCGTTCCCCGGAGCCATATCAGCCTCCCGGAGCACGCGTACCCCCAGTCTCGGGCCGGCGCGTACTTCCGGCGCGTCGAGGACTCGGGCTGAATCCGGAGGATCAGCACGCGGCACTGGTCGAGATCCGGCACGCCCCGTGCGGAGGGAGGGGCGATCCGATCATGTCGCGCACGACGGATCTGACGGCGCCGGAGCCGACGTTCCTGCGCCTTGCCCAGCGAAGATCCGGGGTGTCGCGCGTCGAATCCTCCGGACGCGGCCTGGACCGCGGCGGCATCGACGCCCGACCGGATCAAGGAGGCAACGTGATGGGGCCCCACAAGTTTCACAAGTTCGATCCGGCAAACGCCGCAGGCCTGCTCTCCGAAGAGCGGGCCCAGATCCTCCCGCCGGCCGAGGCGCTCGCGCTGTTGCGTCTCCGTCCCGGACAGGTCGTCGCCGACGTGGGGTGCGGCCCGGGGTTCCTGACGATACCCATCGCCCGCCGCGTGCAGCCCGGCGGCGAGGTGATCGCGGTCGACATCAGGCCGGAGATGCTCGAGCTGCTGCGGGGCCGCCTGGACGCCGAAGGGATCACCCACGTCCGCCCGCTGCTCTCACAGGAATCGGTGCTACCGCTCGGCGACGAGGGCTGCGACCGCGTGATCGCCGCCTTCCTTCTGCACGAACTCGCGGATCCCGCCGCCTCCCTGAGCGAGATCCGGCGGGTGCTCCGGCCGGGAGGCCGCGGCCTCGCCATCGACTGGGCCCCGGTCGAGAGCCCCACCGGACCGCCGCTGGACGTCCGGGTACCCGCCGACGTTGCGATCGAGTGGCTGCGGACGGCCGGGCTGGCCGCGGACCCCGCCGTCCCATTCGGGCCGTACGGGTACGCGATCGTCTTCCACCGCCCCTGACCGGGACGGAACCCGTGCAACGCAGGGGTTTGCGCGCCGGCCGTGGAACGCTCGAAGCAGAGAACCGCGGGCAACGGAGCCGCGCCCCTCGACGGGAGCGGCTCTGCGAATCTAGCCCTCGAAGAGCGTAGGTCGGCACCACCAGTCAGGGACTCGAGAGGAGGAGGGTAATGAAGTTCGGGGCATCGGTGTGGCCGTTTCGCTGGGATCCGCCGTACGATGATGAAGTGCGCAGAATCGCGCGGCTCGGCTTCAAGGCCGTCGAACTGATCGTCTGGAACGAGGAGTTTCTCGAGTACTACACTCCCCAGAAGATCCGGGAGCTTCGCGACCTGGTGGCGTCCGAAGGACTTGAGATCTCGCAGTTCGTCCACAACCCCAAGGGCGTGTCGAGCGACGATGCCACGGAAAAGAAGCACTCGATCGATCTGTTCAAGCGCTGCGTGGACGTCGCGGCGCAGGTCGGCGCCAAACTCGTCGATTCCGTCTCGGCCTATCCGTTCAACATCGAGGTACCGCGCATCACGGACCGGCCCCACATGCAGGTGTTCCGGCCGCCTATCCGTCCGGGCTGGACTGGAA